>JBCCXD010000003.1:0-411152 GCA_039192165.1 Pseudomonadota bacterium
CGCGACGCGGCACGCCTGCCATCACGAGTGACTGCCGCGCACATCGAAGAACTTCGTCGGCACTTCACGGACCGTGAGATTCAGGAAATCATGGCGGTTATCGTGGTCAATGCGTGGCTTTCAAGCAGCATGCAATCCATGGCCACGGTCACAGATCAGCTCAGTATGTCATGGGCTATTCGACATCTGGGGCCGAAAGGTTGGAAACCAGGCGTGCACACCGGTTTACCAAGTGAGCAACGCCCGTACCACATGAGCCAGTTCTTCGACAAACTCGTCGCTGACATGGCCAGCGGTAAAGTGCCAGACGCGGCTTCTGATTGGACCGGGTTGGTTATTCCGTTGGCCACGGATCAGGACGGTGACGGCGTGGAAGATGCCTTCGACGGTTTTCCGACAGATGCCAGCCGATGGGCGGATACGGATCGGGACGGCATTGAGGACCGCTTTGACGGGGACATCGATGGCGACGGGCTGGACAACGACTTGGAGCTAGCTTCGGGCACGTTCCCATATAAAGCGGATTCAGATGGAGACGGGATCGTGGATGCTGAAGAGCGTTCTGCAGGCACCAATCCATTGGACCCCAATAATTACTAAGTGCCTGGCAGCTGATGCCGCAGCATTTCTGCTCCGCTACGAGGCTGCTGGAGATGCAGTGTCACCCCTCTCGTTCAATTTCCATACTTGCATGGTTCGAAGCACATCTCATGTTCCGACTTGAAAGGTAAACTGGTGAGAAGGTTATCGATCGGCCTGCCATGTTTGATCGGGATCTATGCCGCCATCAGTCTAGATGTGCATAGTGCTTCGGCCCAGGAGGAAATCACTCAATCTTCTCCGCAAATTGGCGGCAACATCATCTCGAGATTGGGGTACAATGGTGATTATCGATCGGATGCTCCGCTAATTGAAGCGGACGACGTTTTCATACAGATTATTGCCAGTCCTATTATACATTTTTCCGACAAGCTTCGGTTTAATACAGAGCTGCGGGTTGAGACTGTTACGCCGCCAACCGAGGATCGTGTGTTTGAGGATCAAGGGTTGTTCGCACGCATTCTGCAGTTGGAGTATGATGTCACCGATCGCTTGTCGATTCATGCTGGTAAGATGACCCCATCATTCGCACTGGCCTCCTTTATAATTCCAGGCATGTATGGCAACAGCTACAATAAAGAGATTGAGCTTATCGACCGTGTAGGACTGGGCGCTGACTACGATTTCGGCGGTGGCCAAAGTGGCACGCACACTCTCTCGTTCAACGCCTTCTTTGAAGATACGAGCGTTTTCTCTGAGTCCCTCGGAACCAATCGAGGAAGAACTTCCATTGATGACGGCGGGGCCAGCAACACGGAAAGTTTAAACTCTTTCGCCTTGTCTTTGGAGGGGCGAGACATGCATCGTTTCCCCGGCCTGACATACAAATTGGGTTTGCTGCATCAAAAGCGAGGTGTAGATGGCGTTGCCGACGAGAACGGATTTTCCGCAACTGTCATGCAGACGCTTGAAAACTCGAACAGTGAGGAGTGGAGCTTCATAGGAGAGTTCGCAGCCTTCGAGAACTTCGAGGGGACTAACGATGACATCATATATGCCAGTGGCGGCATCGTCTATCGCACGAGCCCTTGGATGGCGGTCCTGTCAGGAACACTGCGTCCAAGGTATCTTGCCGATGGAGGAAAATTTGATGACTATTCGATTCAGACGTCGCTAGAGTACGACTTAGGAAACGGCTTCTCGCTGGCCGTAGCCCATGAATTGAACCGAGACGAAAACCTCGACAACAGAAGGTTGGGCTTTCGGTTTTCCAAGGTGATCGAACTAAGTAAATAGCACTTGGCCGAAGAGTTGTTTCCTGCTGCAGATTGAAGTGCGATCCGCCAAAACCACTGTCATCCCTTGCGGTGTCCTTAAACAGCAACAAAAACGCTATAGCATACGTGGCCGGTGGCATCCGAAGGCGATTGAAACTATTCTCTTGAGAGGAATTGAACGATCGCTTGAAACACTTCTGCAGGTTTCTCTTCAACAAGAAAGTGTCCAGCATCTAACTCCAGAAAAAATACGTTTTCTGCTTCTTCTTTCCAGATTGCAGGATAGTCGAACTCTCCTGTGTTTGAGTGTGTTCCCCAGATGACCAGTATGGGAACTCCAATTCTCTGGCTGGCATCTGCCTTGTCGTGTTCAATGTCGATACCGGCACTTGCGCGATAATCCTCGCTCATTGCGTGAAATGCGTCTGCAGAGCCGTTGGTCGCTTGGTAGTCTTCCCCGGCGCGGATGTCTTCTCCGGCTGACATCCGGGCGAACTCCCCAGCTTGAGGTCCCATAAGCGTTTCTGGCAAAGGATAAGGCTGTGACCAAAACGTCCAGGCCCAGAACCGGTTTGCGACCTGCCTGTTCATATTCTCCCAAACGTAAGTCGCTGGGATTATGTCCATTACAACCATTTTTTTGACTGCTTGAGGATGATCTTTGGCCAGCCTTCTGGCGACATGCGATCCTCGGTCGTGTGAGGCGATGAAGAAACGGTCGAAGCCTAGCTCGGCCATCAAGTGTATTTGGTCTCGAGCCATCTGCCTTTTGGAGTAGTCACCTTGCCTAGGTTTGTCGCTTCTCCCGTACCCACGTAGATCGGGTGCGATTACTGTGAATTCCTTCGCTAACTGAGGTGCGAGCTTCCGCCACATGACATGAGATTGTGGTGCGCCGTGCAGAAGAAGGAGTGGTTCACCAGTGCCGCCAACCACTGCGTGAATCCTTACGCCATCCACGAAAACCTCCACATCTTTGAAACCGACAAAAAACTCTTTAGTGGTAGACACCAAATCATTTGTATCTGCTTCGGCATTTCCCCGTAAGCAAACAAGCAGCACCAACACTATTGAAAGCGATGCTGGCATTGGCCTCATATTTCTTCTCCTGTTGTAGGTGGCGCTTCGTCATACGGTTTGACTCTGTTTCTCAAAGAGTTCGGCATGTTGTTCGAAGCGGGAACTTTATTTCCTCTCCTGACTTGGCTCGTCATTTGATCATTATCACTCTGAGTATAAAGTTACTCTCGACAATGGTGGTTAAAAATAAATGCGCTGTGAAACCAATGGACAGGAGTCTTTTCTTTCATTCCGCAGCAAACATGGAGGCCGCTCCCTGTGAACGAACGACTTTGTGATCCTTTTCCGAGATCCAAATTTCCAGGTAATGGGTAGTAGATACGACTTCACATGAAGGGGCGCTAGGTGCTGAAGTCAGCACCGATTGCGCGTTGATACAACATCATAGCCAGTGCCAGCGCTGGGCTGTGATCGGCACCGGCTCATGAAAACAGCCATGGGTAGGTTGGAAAGCGTCCGATGGCAGCTTCAAGCCCAGACTTAGCGCCACCGCGACTTTGTCGAATTTCTGCTGATTAGGTCGCGTTATTAGCTTTGATACTGAAATCCGGCTGCAGTGACCACGGGGAAGCAATTATACGTTGGAAGGTTCATCGTGGTGTGTCCCGACGAATAGCGGCCTGAAGCTCAAATCACCGGGTTCAATCGGGCTTTCTTGAAAAAATCCGGATCACCAGCATCCTAACATTCGATCTCTCCGCAGAACGTCCAGCCTGACTTGACCAATAGCCCGCGCATTTCAGCGTTTGACCGATTGGACGATGTCCAAGTTTTAGGTCCCTCCGAAGCGGTCACCTCGAGCAGTACTTGTCCGATACCGTACCGACGTGAACCTCGGTCTACGATGAGAAGAGAGATGAATGTTTGTTCAAAGAAGTAATGATCATCAACGCAGCAGAACCCAAAATTTGGTCTTCACTAAGGGCCACTCTCAGCTCGCCGCGTTCAGCTACTTTTCTAACGTAACAGGCTTTTTCATGCGTTCCAGTCACGTTTGAGACAGTCTTTATCGCCGCGTCGATCTCGCCTTCGGTTCTGCCGGTTCGAACTTTCATGCCGCAGGGTTAACATATGTCAGGACAAGTGGAAGTAGAGTCCCGCGGTTGGTGCGTTCGACTAAGCCCCGAGTTGGCGCTTGCAACGAAGGACCGCAAAGCGGGCTGCGAATGCGGCAAATCTGGTGGTAGAGGAACGTCCGGTTTGGGCCGGTTCACGCATGTTTTGTTTCAGCGTACTACCTATGTGCACTGCGTTTGAAGCAACTGCGCCTAAACACCAGTCTATTCGACCCCGAGAGCTACGAAAGCTTGACGCAGTCGGTTTCGATCGCGCTCTTTTGCGAAGGGGAAGGCGTTGAAGAATAACTCTTGAGAGAGCTTCGGCCGCTGCGCCTTGGCCGTTTCAAGCAGTGTTGCAGCGACTTCTCTGTCGCCGTTGAGCTCATTGGCCGCTGCGGCGATCATACGAATATAGAAATGCGCACTGGGCGATTGAACAGCACGAGCAGCAAGAGCTGCGGCTTTTTCGAAGTCTTCTTGTTCTAAAGCGGCCATGGATTGTGTGCTGAGCATTGCATAGCTCAACGGATCGAGCGGGCTGAGTGAGAGCGCGATGTCCGATGCCGAAACGCCTTCGGACGGTGCCCCATTGAGGACCTGAAGGAGCCCTCGGTTATAGTGTGACTGAGCAGAATTCGGGTTGATCTTTAACGCGCGATCAAGCCAGTCGAGACCTGCTTGGATGTTTCCTTCAAGCCATTGGGCGCGCCCTAAGTTGAAGGCCGCAAATGGGTCTAAGGGGTCCAATTGCATCGCCGTCTCTGCCGCTTTGGCCGCCGCTCGAATGAACCCTGAGCGGCCGGAGCCAAATCGCATGAACGCGTTCTGCCAATGCACGAAGGACTTGCCCGAATGGGCGCGAGAAAATCCAGGTTCAAGTGCTAGCGCCGCGTCGAAATGCTCTGAGGCCAAATGATTGTGATGCTGGTCAAAGCGATAGATGTGCGCCAAACCCAGATGGAAATGCGACCAGGCATCAAACTGGGCATCAGACAGCAGACGCGTCGCATCGGCCTCATGTCGCGGAATTTCGAGATCCAAGGCCGATACGATGGAAGAGACGATGTCGTTGCGCCCCATCTCAATCTCGAAATGCCCCATGGAGTAGCGGTCGGACCAAATCAACGCGCCATCTTGGGTCGAGAGCAATTCGACATGCACGTTGAGTGCGTTTGGCAAATGCTCGACAAAACCTGTCACCAGATAACGGACCCCAAGCTGAGACCCGATTTTGTCCGGGCAATCGTCTTTGGGGTCAAATTGGAACGAGGACCCCCGGGAGATAATGTGTAGCCAGTGCAGCCGTGACAATCCTGAGATGATCTCAGCAGGCAACGCCGTGGCCATGCTCGCCAGTGTTTGCGGATCCCCAACTTCGAGAAAGCGCAAAACGCCAATCGATGGGCGGCCGGTCCCGGTAGCGGGCTGCGACTGTGGCTCGGGCTGTGTCTTCGCAGAAGCGTCGATGCTTGGTGCTATTTGCGTGGCCCTGCCCACGAAGCGAAAGCCGACGCCGTGGACGGTGCGCAGAAATGCTTGGTCGGTGCCATTATCGCCCAGGGCTTTGCGCACCTGTTTGATCACGGTTGATACGGCGGAATCGCTGATAAAGCGGCCATTCCAGACGGCCTCGATCAGCTCTTCGCGGGACACCACGCGATCCGCGTTTTCGATCAGGTAAACAAGTGCGGAGTAAGGCTGACGCTCCATATGTACGAGCCCGTCGGGGGAGACGAGTTCGGCAGCATCTGTGTCCAGCGTGAATTCAGCAATCTTCCACCTCATAGCGTCATCCTAGTCTTCCGGAACGGAGAAACAAAGCACACGTGCGCCGGATATTCGGCGGAACAACCTGCCCCGTGGCTTGGCAGGAGGGTGGGTCATTGAGCCTGCTCCCGCGGCAAGCCGACCGAGGCCAAGTGCATCTCTGTACGTACTTGAAATCCCAAGCGCTCATATAACGAGATGGCACGATGGTTTTCTCTGTAGGTGTGCAGAAAGGGCATTGCCGCCCCCGAGAGGATGAGATGCACCATGGCACAGGTCAGGTCTGCACCGAGCCCACGCCCATGGAAATCAGGATGCACGCAAACGCCGCTGATCTCTACCCAGCCAGGCAGATTGATGCGCTGACCTGCCATCGCAATCAGGTGACCGTTTTGACGGATACCCAGGAACTTGCCCAAAAGCGGGGTGCCAATGGCGAAAGGCCCTGGCTTGCTGATCTGCGCCAAGGCTAGCATGTCTTCCGCATCGCGCATCTCCAGCAGTGTAATTTCGTCCATATCTGGGAGGTCCGGAGGCTTGGACAGCACCATCTGAAGTGCACCGAATTCCTTTAGGCACTCCACCGGTGCTGGCACAGTGATTTCAGCTTTCTTTAGAAATAAAACGGGCGCTTTGCGCTTTGCGATCAACGCAGCCAAGTCCTCGCCACCTTTTGGGTCTTCTTCACAAAGCGTGGCGAAGTGACCGATGAAGGCTGGAAGTGCCTGCGCAGCACCTTGCGATTGGACCCATTGGCTCCACCCACTATCGCAGGCTGCCTGTACGGGATCATCAAGAAGTGCGTCTGTGGAATGTCCAAACAAAGTATCTTTCACGATCTTTGCTCCCTGAACTGGGCTTTCAGAGCAAGGGGCTTTTTAAAGCCGTCACAACAGTGTTTTGCCGGGAGAACGGTGGCCTGGAGCTGGACGAAGACCCAGCTCCGGACCTGGCTGATGCGTGTCATGCCGCGTTTTCTTGCAGCGCTTTCACATCAGATGCTCCAAGAGGCTGGCCGCCGATACCCCATTGTCCACCGGGCACATCAATGATGCGCACCCAGGTGACGGAGCGCAGGGCTTCACCTTCGATTGCGACCATTGTGTTTGTGACTTTTTCGATCATCTCTTTCTTCTGATCTTCGTTGAAGACACCGTCGATGACTTGAATATCCACCAGAGGCATTTGTTTTTCCTTTGCATTGCATTTGTCCTGAAACACCGTGCTTCAGTTCGTAGTGACAGGTTTACGGGTGCGGACTGATCAATGCTTGGGGGATGTGTGGGGAAAATCTGGAAAAACTATGAGTTTTGGTCCGAGGTCAAAGGACCAATTCACGCAGGGTGCGGCTTTGATGCCCCGTTGAATTTGAAATGGCATGGTTGGGTGAGATTGAACGTCCACTTCTTAACGAATGACAATCCTTGGATGCGCGCCTCCGAAAGTCTCAACCAAACGCCTTAAAGCTGAGACGACTTCAAGGTCTGCTTTTCTGTCCAGCATCGCAGCAACCAGCTTGGTAGCCTCCGGTAGGAGCAAAAAAACCGGGCGGCTTCGAAGTCTTCGTGCTCCCTAACTGGCGCCGTCTTCGCCGTTCCAGAGCGGAGGATAGAGCTGCTAGTCCGCTAACTCTGTGGCAAGCCAATCGAGAAGCTGGTCAGTGTTGGGATGCACGTTGCGCGTGGTGCCTCGGAATACTGAGATTTCAGTCGGTCGTGCCACATACTCCCGGCACGGACGCATCAGTTTACCTTCGGCAATCATGCCTTCCGTGGTTCTGCGCCACCCAAGCGCGATACCCCGACCCGCCACCGCAGCCTGCAACGCGAGCGGGTAACTGTCGAAGGAAACGAGCCCGGGCCGTTGCCACTCTGTGACGCCAACGCTGGCAAACCAGCCGGCCCATTCCAGCCAGTCTTGCGGCGCGACGGCATGGGCCAAAAGGGGATACGCGATCAGATCTTGTGGGGCCAGGGTCAGGTCGTCCCCAGGCAGCAGGGCGGGTGCGCACACCGGGAAGATATCATCGGAGGCGGTGAACGCGAGGCGTGCTGCGCCTGCGGCGCGACCGGAGGTTTGCATTGCCACATCGAAATGCTCCAGGGTCTCTGTCAGCGGGCTGAGGCTACTGATCACCCGCAGCTCCACGCCGGGATGGCGCTCGTGGAACCCGGCAAGCCGGGGCATCAACCAGTAAAAGGCCTCGCACAGCTGGCAATGCAGAACAAGTTCGCCTGAGCGTCTTTGTCCCTTCAGCGCCGCGATTTCGGTTGAGATATCGGCAAGCGCAGTCTCCACCACGCGCCCAAGCCGCCGCCCCGCTTCGGTTAGAAAGACCGCGCGGTTACGCCTCTCAAAGAGCAGGGTCCCCAGCTCCCTCTCAAGTGCCGCGATCTGCTTGCTCACAGCCGTCTGGGTCATGCCCAGTTCATCTGCAGCTAGTGAAAAGCTCTCATGCCGCGCCGCTGCATTGAACGGCCGCAGCCGGGACAGTGGCGGCAGGGATGTCATGTGATTATCCATTCCAAAAAGTCATGAAAATTAGCTGAAAACTCCTTTTTCATATCAAGTCATACATGATTTCTCGGATGTATCGAGTGGTCGAGATCAGCCAATATACATGATACCTACACCAGAACAGCCCCAGACCCGTATCGCTATCATAGCCATTCTCGTGTCGGTCGCCGCCCTGTCTCTCGGTGACGCGATTATCAAGGCAACGGGGCTTGCGCTTCCGCTTTGGCAAATGTTCATTCTGCGGTCGTGTGTCGTGGTGCCGGCCCTTTGGTGGCTTGCAAGGCGGCACGGGGGCATGAATGTATCGAACTTGGGATGGGTACTTGTTCGCAGCATATTGCTGATCGCGATGTGGCTTAGCTACTACGCAGCACTGCCTATGATGCCGCTGTCGCTGGCAGCGGCGACCTACTACACGGCTCCCATTCTGATCACGGTGATCGCGTCAGGGCTTGCACGCCAATGGCCGGCGCCGCGGGTTTTGCTCGCTGTCGTTACAGGTTTTGCCGGTGTTGTCGTTATCTTGCGCCCGGATGCGTCCGGTTTCGATCTGGCGACCCTGCTGCCACTTCTGGCTGCGTTTCTTTATGCCTGTGCGATGTTGCTGACGGCACACAAGTGCCGCCGCGACGACCCCTTTGCACTTGCGCTGGTCCTCAATATCGCCTTTTTCGGCACGGGCGCAGGCCTCGGTGTCTTCTCCGGGCGGCAGGGATCGTCCCTCTTTGGTCCGTGGCAAAGCGTCGATCTTGCGCTTATCGGGGTCGTGGCAGCGCTTTCGGCGGTGATCCTTATCGGTAGTGTTGGCGCAGCAATCGCTTACCAGAAGGGACCGCCCGCAACGATCGCAGCCTTCGACTACAGCTATCTCTTTTTCAGTCTGATCTGGGGGCTGCTCTTTTTCGGGGACTTGCCAGGGGCGCTGTCTTTGACGGGCACTACGCTCATCGCGCTCGCGGGGTTGCTCTCTCTGCCGAGACCGGAGAAGAAGGCGAGATGACTGATCGTCCAAAGCTCGCAGCTCTTGCCGTCTTGATCCGCGACGACATGGTTCTTCTTGTCAGACGCCGCAATGAACCGGATGCCGGCCGCTGGGGATTTCCGGGCGGTCATGTCGACTTCGGGGAGACGGCGATGGATGCGGCAGTGCGTGAGCTTAGGGAGGAAACAACCATTACTGGACGGCCGATCCGGTACCTGACGAATGTTGATGTGATCGAGCGAGACGACACCGGGTCCATCCGGTTCCACTTCCTGCTCGCCGCCGTGCTGTGTGACTACGCTTCTGGAGAGCCCTCTGCACGGGACGACGTCAGTGAGGCGCGGTGGTGGTCGGTCGAAGATGTACGCAAAGGCGTTGTCCAGTGTAGTGCACATGTCGATACCGTTGTGGAGCTTGCCATTGCCGGTTGAAGTTCCCCGACACCACGCGCGTCGCGCAGGCAGGCGGAGCTACGCTGTTCTTGGAACACTGCTCGGCGACACTCTGAAGCTATGCCCTGCCAAAATATGTATCGCAGCCATTCTCCCGCGCTTTTAAAGTGCACGTGGGGCAGTCAAAGGGCTCCGGGGCTAAGTCACATGACGCCACGAAACAGCACGTTGCGGGCACCGCAAGCACTTTGCATGCCGGGACTTCGGGAGCGCCAAGACAACTCGTCGCTGCAGGTGCCATCAATTAAGGCTCTCTTAGAGTCGACATATTGGCCCCGGCCCACTTGAAGACCCTTCTTGCGCGTTAGGTTTGATAGTCGCTATTCCAGTGGCCCCAAAAAGCTCCAGTTTCGGACGCGAACTGGTTCTACGCAGGCGAATGAGAAAACCGAGCTCAGGGAAAGTCCGCAATACAGACTTTCGAGAACTCTCTTATAAATCTCTCGGGTCGAATGGCTGGCATGCGGGCGGGAACTGCAGCATCTTTGCATCGCGCTCAACGTCAGATTCGGGCTGTGGTCCCGGAAATAACAGTGCTAGGCCACATTCGTTTCACTTCTTACGCGAATTTGACAGTCTTTGAGCACGCGCCAGCATCTATGGGTTACAGTATGAACATCGGCTTGATTTTCTCCAACATAACGGCCAATGCAATTGTGTTATTTGCACGATTGGTTACAGCGGTTCGGGCGATATGGGACGGTGTAGAGCCTGTGCAATCGAAACGCGTGTACTTTGCCAACCACACCAGCAATGGCGACTTCGTTTTGATCTGGGCTGTCCTGCCTCCGCATATCCGTCGCCGAACCCGTCCTGTGGCGGGAAGTGACTATTGGCTGACGTCGAAACTGAAATCCTTCATTGGCCGCAACGTGTTCAATGCGGTGCTGATCGACCGTAATCCCGAAACCCGCACGGATGATCCGATTGCGCAAATGGCCAAGGCATTGGATGACGGCAGCTCATTGATACTGTTCCCGGAAGGCACGCGTAACACTAGTGACGAGCCGCTCTTGCCATTTAAAACCGGTCTGTTCCATCTGGCTACGCAACGCCCCGATATCGACTTGGTTCCGGTCTGGATCGAAAACCTCAACCACGTGATGCCCAAAGGGGAGGTTTTCCCGATTCCCTTGATTTGTACCGTGCGTTTTGGTGGAGCGCTGCGGTTGCAAGCGGAGGAGAGCAAGGACTTGTTTCTTGCACGAAGCCATGCTGCGCTCGTCGCACTGAAAGAGAGCAGAGACCCAGCATGAGTATTCCTTATGAGTTTTTCCTGCTTTTGGGCGGCGTGCTTTGCATCTTGGCCTTTGCATCTTTTGTTGCCTCCATCCTGCAGAAACGCGTCGGGCCAGATGAAGTAAATCCCGTGATCGAGAATCTTGTGGCACGGATTAATTCCTGGTGGGTCATGGTAGCGCTCTTGGCAATTGCAATGTTATTTGGGCGCACAGGGGCTATAATTTTATTCGGGTTTCTGTCCTTTGCGGCAATGCGTGAATTTCTGACACTCATTTCTAAATCACGTGCCGATCACTATTCTCTGGCGGCCGCATTTTTTGTTGTTCTTCCTTTTCAATACTATCTTATTTGGATCGATTGGTACGGTCTCTACTCGGTTTTCATACCGGTTTATGCTTTCTTATTTCTTCCAATCATTTCCGCGCTCCGAGGTGAGACTGAGAATTTCCTGACCCGTGTTTCAGAAACCCAATGGGGTCTGATGATCTGCGTTTTCGCGGCCAGCCATGTCCCGGCTCTGCTGACCCTTCGAATCCCAGGCTATGAGGGTAAATCGATACTCTTGATCGCGTTCCTCGTGGTGGTCGTCCAGGGGTCGGACGTTCTACAATATGTTTTCGGCAAACTTTTTGGGCGCCACAAGATCGCTCCGGTCTTGTCGCCATCAAAGACTTGGGAGGGGTTTATTGGCGGGGTTTTATCTGCCAGCTTGCTGGGTGCTCTTCTTTTTTGGATGACGCCGTTTACGGTTTGGCAGGCTTTTCTGGTCTCTTTGCTGATTGCCGTTATGGGGTTCTTTGGAGGCCTTGTGATGTCGGCTATCAAACGCGACAAAGGGGTCAAAGACTGGGGGCATCTGATTGCCGGGCATGGCGGTATTATCGACCGGCTCGACTCAGTGGTATTCTCGGCCCCGATCTTCTTTCATGTCTTGCGTTACTTCTGGTCGACCGCATGAGTCTTCTAAAAAGAAAGGCGGTTCATAGGCTTGGAGGATTTTGTTGATGGGGGGATGGGCCATTTTTGCCAATCGCGAGCACGATATGCCTGCGTCACTGATGGCCGGTCTTGTGCAGGGGATTTTGACCGCTACCATCACTCGTTTTCTGAAGCTTTCCGCTGAGACCATCTTTCATCGCCCAATCGGAGTTTTTCGGTTGCTTTTGCTACCTCTTGTAGCTTCTTTTGTCTCGTTTGTTTTTCTCACGACAGTCCACACCTTCGCCGGCACACCCGCCTTGATATTGACGATCCTGGTTCCCCTCACGGTTTCGACACTTTATGCGTCCTGCTAAGCACTTACCCTGAGCCGCAATGCCTGAACGACGCCCGCTTGCTAGCCGCAATACAAAACTCGCCGCGCGCGTTGCCCGGGTGCTGGCGGACCGAGGCGTGTCCCCCAATCTTATCTCACAGTTTTCCATCGTGTTTGCAGCTTTGGCAGGTCTGGCGTTCTGGCTGTCCGCTTTGACAGACGGTTTCACCACAGTAGCCTGCCTTCTTGCCGCAGCGCTTGGGTGTCAATTTCGGCTTCTTTGCAATCTCTTTGACGGAATGGTTGCCGTTGAAGGCGGGCGCGGCACGACTGACGGCCCATTCTGGAACGAGGTACCTGACCGGGTTGCTGATGCATTGATTCTGGTCGGACTTGGCTTGGGAGCGGGGCATCCCAGTCTCGGCTGGGCCGCTGCGACACTAGCGATCGGTACGGCTTATGTCCGCGAACTGGGCAGCTCTCTTGGACAAACCGCTGATTTTCGGGGTCCAATGGCCAAGCCACAGAGAATGGCTGTCGCGACCTTGGCCGCAGTCCTTTCGATCCTCGTCCCTGTGATACAAGGGTGGTCCGTTCTGAACATCGCCTTGTGGATAATTCTGCTGGGTTCGGCGGTCACGGTACTTCGCCGGAGCTTTGGCTTAATTTCGTTTCTAAAGTCAGCCAAGGTGGAAGACGAGTAGAGGTTCTAAACCCGCGCGGCACCGTTCTGCTTCGCAGTCAAAATACAAAAGCGACCCATCAAACCTATTGCCGGTAGGCGAACGTTTGTGGAAAAGCGAATGTCGAGAATTCAGGCTCCAACTGCAGCATCCTTCCATCTTGCGCAACAGCAGTCTCGGGCCATTCCAATCTAGGCAAGAGCGAGCCCTTCCTGGGACACTGCTCAATTGACCAATCTCGGCTGTTTAAACCATGATCTGTTTACCTGTTGCAAACTCGTAAGATCGGGCGACGATGTGTTTCACAGCGGTCAGCTCATTGTCATCTCGGGGAGAAAATATCATCACCAGTCCGGTGGGCCATTGTCCTTGCGTCACTAAGTAGTGGTCTTCACCCCAGCCAGCCCTTTTGACCTCAGCCACATCTTCGACCGGGAGAACGAGGTGCATACTTCCGTTGTCAGGTTTTGGATGGATGTGGGCGAATTCGCGTCCAATCATGAAGGCGGCTTGGTTCCCTGCCACGCCATCGCGCAAGATCAAGGCGCGCGATCCTGGAACAGATATCCCGCTGTGTTCGTTGTTGATGTTAGGCAATGCAAAGCACCAGGCATGCAGCGCGTCAACGATATCATCCGGCCCATGCTGGGTCAGCTGAGAATGAGGGAGTTGTCCTTGTGTCTTTGGCGCTGGCCCTTGGCGGGCCGGGAGGTTGAGTGAGGATTGCATCGTCTGCTCCGTACTGTTGCCTGTGGTATACGTAGATGTGTATCCTGGCAAAGGAAATTCGGATTTTTGCAAGTGAGCTTTGCATGAAAGCACAGAGATCTCGTGCGGACCAAAACCTGGAATGGGCTGACATGCCGTACCTTTTGTCGGTCTGCGAGGCAGGCAGCCTTGCAGGCGCTGCACGCATGCTTGGCGTGAATCATTCAACGGTTTTCCGGCGTATCGAGGCTGTGGAGGCCCGCTTGGGCGTTCGTCTGTTTGAGCGCCTCGCACGCGGATACGTTATGACCCCTGCTGGAGAATGCTTCTACGAGCGTGCCATCGTGCTTTGCCAGGGGATGGACGAGATTGAGCGGGAGCTGGGCGGACAGGACTTGAGATTAGAAGGTCCGCTTACGGTCACAACAACGGACTCACTTCTGCACTGCCTTGCGCCAGTTTTTGCGCAGTTCCAGCAAGCACACCCGGATGTCGAGCTGCGGCTGCTATCCGATGTGCAGGCGTTGGATCTAATGCAAAGAGACGCAGACATCGCGCTTAGGCCAACCAAGACACCTCCTGAACACTGGATTGGACGGGACCTATGCAGTTTGTCTTTTGCCACCTATGCACATCGCGACTATTGGCATGACGCCAAAGTTAAAGATCCAGAGAGCTATCATTGGATCATGCTGGGGGACGATCTGAACCAAAGCCCAATGAGCAAAATTACGCTTCGCTGCAAACATAAACGGGCCAAATCAACTGTGCTCAATTCTATGATGAGCGTGTTTGACATCGTGAATTCTGGCTTCGGTATGGCCGCCATGCCCTGCTATCTCGGTGAGAAACATGAAACCCTTATTCGCGTGCATGACCCAGATGCGAGCGCGGGCTGGCGTCTCTGGCTTTTGGCCCATCCTGATGTGCGGCGTAGTGCGCGGGTGAACGCGTTCTATGACTTCGCGACCAAGCACATCACGGATGAGGTTTTGGGCGCACTATAAAGGTAGCCTTGCCGTCTGTGCCATTTTGCAAATCTGGCTTGCGAGCTTTGGCAATTCTCTGTGCCTGCCTGCACCCCACCTTCTTGGCAGCAACCAAGAAGGAGGACATCAATGCCTATTGTCAGGACAGCACTGCTGCTGAGCCTTGGCCTATTCGCCGGCACAGCACAGGCTTTGGAAATTGAGACCAAAACGATCGATGAGCTCTATGCGGACGCTCTTGCCGAAGGCGGCGCGTTCATTTTGCGCGCAGGTGGCGACGAGCCAACGCAAATTGATTATTACCTGGATCGTTTCAAAGAGCGGTTCCCAGACCTCAAAGTGACGCACAGTGTAGATGTCAGCATCAACCACGCACCTCGGTTCGACAACGCGCGTGCGGCTGGGGGCGCAGAGAACATCCCGGATGTTATCCAGTTCCAGACACTGCATGATTTCAATTACTACATGGAACGTGGGCTTTTGGACGCTTACAAACCGGCGAACTGGGACAAAGTGTTCCCAGATCACAAAGATCCACATGGCCGCTGGACTGGCCTCTATGGCGTGACATTCAGCAATTACGTGAACTTGGATTTGGTGGACCCCGAAAATCCTCCTCGCGATGCCTTGGACTACCTTGACCCAGGCCTCAAAGGGCAGATCATCCTGACCTATCCTCACGATGATGACGCGGTACTTTACCAGTTTTGGAACCTGAAAGAAGCCTATGGATGGGACTATCTGGAAAAGCTGGTTGCGCAGGAACCTGTTTGGACGCGCGGAACCGCAATGCCCTATCACGCCGTCAACAACGGTTGGTACGCCGCTAGCTTCACAACCTTCTGGGCGTTCGAGAACTTTCCTGGGCTGAACACCGAGTTCATGCTCCCGGAGGAAGACTATTTTCTGACCTGGTTCCAAACCGCAGGGATACCGGCGCAAGCCAAAAACAAAGCGGCTGCGAAACTCTACCTGAACTGGATGCTGTCCGAAGAGTTCCAAGGAACGTGGCTTCAGTTTCCGGTACGGATGGATATCGAAGCGCCAGGCGACTACGGATCTGTTCAGCAACACAACACTTCACCGGGGGACTTCCATCGTTGGATGCTGAAGCGTCCAATGGTTGAACGGTTCCGGGATCAGATGCGCCAGCTGATCGGACCCGCAACAGGACCAGAGGCGGTTGACCTAGACTATACCGTTAAACCAGGGTGACCTTTGAGGAAAGCGTGGGGCTGTCAGAAAGTCCCACACATATAAACCGCACACAGCTTGCCGACGTCGGAATGAGGGCTGCGTCCTGCGAAGACCAAGCTCGCTCATTCTCTAAGTTTCAATTGCAGCGAATGACCGGTCTTATGGGCTGTGTCGCAGCCTCGTTAGGTTGGGCGAAGTAGAATGGGCCGTCAATCTCCCCATACTTGCCGCAGAATACTCTCTTCCGCGTCTACCATATGTGTAGCTTCCGGAAACGAGCCAGACCCGACATCAGCAATGTATTCCTTGTAAGCAGCGATACGCTCCGCTTGCAGCCGGTCTCTCTCGGCCGCGAAGTCTCTGTATTTCTTGGCATGGCGGGGAAAATGCCCGCGGGTCTCACCCAGAATATCCGCCGAAAAAAGATACTGTGCGTCACATCCGGCGCCGGAGCCGAGCGAGATTGTTAACATCGACGTGCGCTTTGTGATCTCAGTCGCGAGCGGGGCCGCCACCACTTCCATCTCAACAGCAAAGGCTCCGGCCTGCTCATAGTCTTGCACCTGCTGCCAGACCATCTTTGCCTGTTCCAGTGTCTTGCCCACCGCACGATAGCCACCCGTCCAGGTGGCTTTCGGCGGCACCAACCCGACATGGCAAATTACGGGCACGCCTTCGCGCGACAAATCCTCAACGATGGAAGGGCTATAGCCGCAGTAGACCGATTGCGCGCCAATCTGCATCGCAGCCATGGCGTCCCGCAGAGCCTCAGTCGCATTTGCATGTTTGCCCCAGGGCAGACCAAACTGGAAATGTGTATTCGGTACAGTTTGCGCGAAATGCGCCCGCTCGGGGATGAAAGCGGTGCCGATCATATCCATGCCAGCCTCGGACGCAGCAAGCGCCTCTTCTTCGCGCGCGACCTGGACGTAGGCGATCTTGCGCACACCCTTGAGGGCCAGAAGATCCATGACGGTGAGAGACCCCCTCATTGCCCCATGATTCTCTTGCGCCGCTCTTGCATCTTTTCATTGGCAGCTGCGGTGCCATCATGGAACGAGCCGAACCACTTGTCCCACGGGATCTCAAGACTGCCGTAGTTGCACTCGAAGTACCGGTGGTGCATCTGGTGGTGGAACGTGCCCAGAGAAAGGCGGTTTTTGTCGCCAAGAAGCAGCCCCTGAAAGCCGGTGTGGGTCGTGATCGCGGTCAGGAAGTAATACTGCAGGTGGAACAGAATATGCACCGGGTGCGCGCCTATGATGAGATGCACGAAAACCGACCCCAGGAAGATGAACTGCTCGACCGGGTGCATCGACATGCCGGACCACGGCCCAACGTTGATATTGCGGTGGTGCAGCGAATGCACATGCTTGTAGAGGAACGGAATGTGCAGCGCCCGGTGGATGATGTAGAAATAGAAGCTTTCCCAGATCGGGATCAGAAAGAAGATCGCAACAAACCAGATCGGATTGGCCTCAAACGTGATCAGGCGCATGTGGCCATTGGCGAGCGCCCAGAAAAGCACCGCTTCAAAGGCGGTCCAGATGAGCACGCCAGTGCCAAGCGTCCAGAACATGTTGTCCCGAACCTGACCGCCAAGGGTGAATTGGCGACCGTTGACCATCAGCGGACGCGGGTCGAACTTCAGCTTCTTGCCTTGGGCGGAATAGGTGTAGAACCACAGATGAAGTGATCCGGCGACCAGCAGGGTCAGCACGATATTGCGCAGATACATCTGCGCGATCCAGCCGACCTCGAAAGTCCTGACTGCCTCCAGGGGCGGCTGAAACCAGATGTAACAGATAAAAGCGATCCCGACGATGATCAGCTTTTCTGTGATTAGAAACCACGAATTCCAAACCCATTTGGCCATCTCGACGGGATTGAGCGGCCAAATGAAAAAGGGGGATGTCCTGAGCGGCACATCCGGCAAATGGTTCCAGCCTTTAAGTTGCTCTTCAGACATGCCTTAGCCCTCCTGTCCGGCGCAACGATGTTGACACACCTGATTTCCTGCAACAAACAGAATGAAATGATGAACTAACTCGGAAAATCTGATTTAAGATGAGCCTTTCCCTGAAATCCATGCGGTATTTCAATACCGCGCTGGCCTACGGCAGTATCGCAAGGGCAGCCGAGCACCTGAACATCGCAGCCTCAGCCGTGTCCGCGGCCATTGATCAGGTGGAGGAAACGTTTGAGCTGACCCTTGTAACGCGGCAACGGTCCCGGGGGATCACCGCGAATGCGAGTGGCCGTCTGGTCGCACAGAAATTCGAGCGGCTGCTGGAGGACTATCAGTCCATCCTCGTGGAAGGGGCGGAGTTAAAACAGTCCCTCAGTGGCGTCTTGCGCGTTGGCTACTATGCGCCCGTTGCCCCGGCTTTTTTGCCAGACATCTTCGCCACGATTTTGCCCAAGGATGGAAACGCAGTGCTGCATCTGCAGGAATGTGACAACGACCAGGCGCAGGACGGGCTGCTAAACGGAGACTTCGATGTCATCCTCTTTGTCAGCGATGGGGCCAGGTTGTCCATCGACTTTGACGTTCTGATCGAGGCTGCACCCTATTGCCTGCTTCCCGCGTCACATCCATTGACCGGACAGGGGAGCGTCAGCATGGCCGAAATCGCGGAGCAAAATCTTGTGGTGCTCGATCGTCCTGTCGCGGCGTCCTATTACCAGAAGCTCTTTCAGAACTTCGTTGCGACGCCAAAGATTGCCGCCTTCGCCAATTCGACCGAGATGGTCCGAAGCCTTGTCAGCCAGGGGCTCGGCTGCGCTGTCCTCAACATGAAACCACTGACCGAGGTTTCCTATACCGGAGACACCCTCGCAATCCGACCAATCTCTGATCCGTTGCGTCCGCTGACCTTGTCAATTGCTTATGACCATTCACGACCGAGGCGCATCGTTGAACAATTCGTTCAAACCACCCGCAGGTACTTTGAAAGCAAAGGAGCGATGCACTGCGCCGCTATCTGTTGAAGGGTCGGGATGACGGCATGTAACTTGCCAACGGCAGTTTGGGGGATTCCGCCGCAGCATCGACGGGGCTCGCCGAGGCCAGTTCTTTTGGTTTTCCCCACTGAAGTGGTCGTCCGCTATTTTCGGGAAAACGGAGGAATACCGTGGCCCACAAGCGCCTGCATCCTGTAAGCCAGACGTCGACCAAGTGTCTCTCGCCAGCAGGCCCGACTGCTGGTCGAACCATAGCGCTAAGAACAGAGGAGAGGCGTGGCCGTTAGCCGCATTCACGCTTCGCTTTTTGCAACCCGAAAACAACACTAGCAACCCCTACCGTATGCTTTCTGAATAGTGTTTCAGTTGAAGGCAGAGTGGTACAAATTACCCCCTTCGCAGGGTTCGCCAGGAAGGACTCCTGACTGATCTCCAAGCAGGCCTCCCAGCGGAACCTGGCCAAATCGATGATACGACCGCAAAGAGCGGATAGCCGACTAGGCGATTGAGCAGCCAACCGCCACCCTCTTGGTCGATCAAGTCAGCTCGCCTTGTGCCTCAGAGCTTGATTGCCCGTCCGGCGAAAGGGACCCCCTATATCGAACGATGAGTCCGCCGCCGAGTGGCGCACTCAGGCTCACATCGAAATGGAACTTGCCGTTCTTGCCGTACTCACGGCTTTCGCTTCTTGGCAAAAGAAAGCTCGGTAAGGGAACACCAAGAAACCATCCGCGCCGAACAGGCAGATGCAGACTGTCGTCGGCTACGGGTAGATCCTGTTCGAACTTAAATGGACCAAAGCGCTCGCGATACCGATAGGCGGATGGTGAGGGCGAACAGTGGGATCGAAAGAGTTTCCCATCGAAGTTCCGTTCCCAGATTTCTGATTTGCCGACGCGTGTTTTGGTTATTGTGATTTTCGCGTTTGGGCTTTCTTGCGGAAACCCGAAGCACCAGGCTGCAACGCGTGCAATCAAGGATGAGCCTCGGGTGACGGCTGCGGTGCCAGAAAAACTGCTGAGGTCCTGAACGGAATGCAAGGCTCGTACTTCATTCGGAAGCTTGTCCCACCTGTCTCTGAGAGCCGCCGCAAAGAGCGTCGGGTGATCTTGCATGGTTACCTGTGTAGTTATCGCCAGACCAGACATGGCACATTCAATTGCATCGCGAGGCAGTTCCGCGAGGCAGGCGCGTGCGCCAGGCTTGACCAGGTCCGGTTGTCTTGCGACCGCACGACAGATCAGGGCCGGAACAAAAGGGCCGTCGCCCTTTTCGGCGATCAATGTCCATTGGCGTAAAACAGGAGAACCATTGACCGTGCCAACTACCGAGACTTGCATGCCGCCGCGATCAGATCCGAATGGGAAGAGTGCCTTCGAAATTGCGTGTAGCAGAGATATGGCATTGCTCGGTAATTTGAACGGTGCAAAACGCCTGGCGCGCGCCAAAAGAGAAAGGGCTGCATTCATGATCCCCAACTCAAGGCCAGCCCGGAAGGTCACGCTTTGCGCTGCGATCTTTTCGAGGAGTAGTTTCAAATCGGGTACGTCTATAGCATATGCGGGCCGCTTCAGGTTGCGTGAAAGGCGATAGAAGCGCTTGTCTGTCCAACCAGCAATCGGCCTCCACTTGCCGCCGCGCAGAACCTTAAACTCATGACCGACGCCACCGGTGATGCTCTCGATAACAGATCGGCCCCGCGGTGCTTTGTTGCCCGGAAGGATGACCGTGTCGATGAGGTCGACAGAGTCGAAGCCCACAGCAAGGTCGGTCGCTACACTGGAGGACACTCCCGGTACGCTGGACGCACCAGATAAAACAAAAACCCCGGCGGCTCGCGCCGCTGCATCCAACTGGGAGATGCCTTTTGTAAACTCTGACGCATCAGACAAGTCGAGATAATGACATTGCGCTTCGATACACATTTTGGGAATACGGTAGCAGTCTGCTCCGTATTGCTGAAAGGGGCCGGCCGCATCAACCAAGATATCGGGTTTTGGATCAAATAGGGCGTTCGGAGACGCATCGACATTGCGTTCAATCGCGAGTGCCCCAAGATCTTTGGCCACCGAAAGTGCTTTATGTGGGGTACGACCGGCCAACCAGACATTGTGTCCGTCGCGCATCAGCAGACGCGCAATCAAAGAACCGAAAACGCCATACCCGCCAACGATTACGACATTCATCTGATGAGCCTTGCGAGCAAGTCGGGACTGGGTCTTTTACAGATGTCTGTGCGCCCAAACCAGAAGCGATTGCGTGCAATCCTCCGGTATAGCCATGCGCGCGAGCTTTGAGGTAACCGTGCTACCGCAAGTGCCAAGAATCGGGCGCAGTCTGCATAAAGAGCAATGCGGATCATAGCATCAAAACCCGTGTATGCCTTGCCTTGCTCCAGGTAGAGCCAACTTTCCGGATCGTCGGGAGCCATCTCGAAATGGCACAAAACGGCTTGCCCTAAGGAGCTTTGTACAGGGCAAATTCTTATATCACCGCTTCGATCCAGTTTTGAGATCGCGCGCGCGCCAAAGCAGCAAAGCACGCATTCACCATCCATGAAGGCAATCGGTGTGCTGTCGTCGAATTCTGGTACAGCGGGATCACTGCGGTAGGAGAATGCTCTTTGGTCAATGCAGTCTTTCATGCGACCCTCTAACAATGTCGGCGTCTCTGAAGCGTGCCGATTGAGAAATCATGGTTCCAAAGAAGGGGTGCCTCAAATCTAGCGAAAATCGAAACTTACCTTCGCCTAGCTCTTCGTGACCGACCACAAGTTCCCCGGGTGAAAATAAGCGTGGCAGTGCGAGACGCAGGCGCCCGATGTTGATGAAGTAACCGGCACTTATGAACCAAAGCGCATGTGGGGTGGCTTCCAATCGCAGAGCCATGCCGATCCCATATCCAATGTACTCTTCCAATCCCGTCGGCCCTGCAAATCGCTTTGAGCTACAAACAGTCTGAGGAAAACCCTTCTCCTTACCATATTGGCGGATCCAGAATTGTCCGTTTGTCGCTGCGTCTTCGGTTACGACAACAACTGCCGCGCGGCCAACCGAACTCGAGTCGTAAGGAAGAGGTGCACCAATCGCGCGGGCCAGAAAGGCAAGCAACCGGCCGGCACGGTTCATTTTCATGTCAGTGACTTCGCCCTGGTAGGCGACGCTTGCTCCGCTCGAAAGGCGCTTGCCAAATCTACAGCGAATTGAATGAGGCAAACGGGCCCACGCTGCTTCCCCCATCAACCTACGAAAACGGTCGTCGCTTATGCATTTATTGGTGGGCTCAGACCGATTGCTTGCGCCGGCAAGGCTAAGAGCCGCCACATGACTGGTTTTCTGATTATCGTACATTCTGTTCTTTCTGTTTTAAGGGAAATTGGCTGTCAAATTTTTTTTTGCTTTATTTGCCACCCGCAAACTTGAGAAGAGATACCACCCGACTGCCCATGTTCATGAGTCTCAAGAGAGCCGGTCTGGGCACGGTGAGTATGTCATTATACCAGGTATCAGCAGTCTTAAGAAAATCGTGCATCGCACGCATCCGTTCAAGAACAACAGGATTAAGCTCGCTCTCGCCTTCTGCTTGATCGACACAGGCACTCAAAGCCGCAGCCGCTGGATCTATTTCACGTTCCTTGCGACCTTGAGCAATTCGAATGACCATTTCCCAGACATCAGTTTCGGCTTCGAAATGTTCCCTGCGTTCACCGGGGATTGGAACGCGTCGGATCAATCGCCAGCTCACCAACTCTTTCAAAGAGTTTGAAACATTGGATCGCGCGATCCCCAGACTTTCGGAGATCTCTTCGGCATTTAGCGGCTTCACGCTCAAGTACAGTAAGGCATGGATCTGCGCGACTGAGCGGTTTACGCCCCACTGGTTACCCATATCGCCCCAGTAGAGGATGAAACTACTGGTCGAAGAAGAAGATGTCTTGTCATTTATTTCTGTCATGACAGAATTATCGAAAATTTAAGACACTGAGTCAAGCCGCTTCATAAACGCTCATTAGAACAGTCTATGATACTGTAAAAAGCACGTCTTCATCATACGCGGGCTCCCGACGGAAAGAACGCAAGTATATGCTAGTGAGTACTCTCGTGGTTTGCTGCTTCGTCCGCGTAGCGGTCATCCACACTTTCCACCGCGTCCCAGAAGCCGGCCGAAAGCATCATATGTCTCCTATGAGCGAAATCAGCTCCTATATCCCGCCAACGACGTATGTAACTGTCAGACTGCAATGAACGGCCGGCCGGACAGGGCTTGGAAAAAGAGACCAGCAGTTGCGAGCGCATATGCAGTGGCTCCGAACCAAACCAGCGCAAGTCGCTTAGGCGCCGCGAAATGATCTAAAAATGCTCCAAACAGTGGCAGGGCCTGCATCGCGTGTAGCGCAAGAAAGTGCGCGGGACGCAAATCTCCGACCTCCATTGACCATCCAAAGACCTGTAGAGAACTGTGGTCCGCGCTGGGCGTCCCGACCAGTGAGGAGCCGTTTCCACCGATGTAGCCAGCCACAAGAAGAGTAAGCAGAAAAGACAACCCAAAACCGAGCACAGTTCCCAACCGCAAAGCAGGGGAGAGATTGGCATCGTGATCGGCCCAGGCTGCATAGCCAAAGACGCCAATTCCGGCGACAAGCAACACTGCTCCATACGCCATAACGATTGTGTACATGAACTCATTGAAAGGGGTGGACAGGTTGAAATGCGAAGCTTCGCCTAAGCCCGCCTGCATGAAGATGTACGCCATTTCCGCAAGAAAACACGCTGCCATGACAACCAAGGTTATTTTAAGCAGCCGGTGCGATCTCCAGTCGTCTGACAGCCTTGTTTCCAGCCAGGCGATCGTTGCAAAAAGCAAAGCGAATGACGCGGAAAACTTAGCTGGTTTTGCCCACAATGGCAGGCCGTTTAGAAGTCGCTGTTCGACAGTTCCGGCGGCCAAGGAAAGTGCCAGAAGCGCAAGAGAGAACCCAAGGAGTACGACTGATAACGGTGGCGCAGGACGCGGTATCTTGGAGTTGCTAAGATTAGGCGCTGACACGACGAGACCCTCTCAAACTGAGCGGCGCGCCACGTGCAGCACCCTCCATGCCAAGAGCCAGAATGACACCGGCCGGGCCAAACATAAGTGTGGTGAAGAGGACCGGAAGTTGCAGCCAGCGACTGATGCCAACGCGGTCAAGCCGGTCCGCCAAGTAAGCGCCGATCATAAGGTCGAATGCGAGATAGTGGATCCAACCGGCGAGCAGCAGTTCGTCGACTGTGAAGAGCTGGCGCACTTCAGACAGGCTCCCGTAGCCTCCTCCGGACAAGGTGAAAAAAGCAAAGATATAGGCCGAGTAAACCAGGCCCAATGTTGCTGGAATGATAAGTCTTGGCAGAGCATTAAGGAACGGCCAACGCCTTGGAGCGACTGCCAGAATGACCCACCCTATCATGGCAATCGTACCTGTAGCCGAAAATACTTGGTCTAACGTCATTTTGTTGGCGCGCTCCTTGCGAGACGGGTTTTGCGCTTGCTGCGACAGGTTGAGGGGGTTTGGTTTGGACGTTTACGCCTTGGACTAGAACGCAATTGAAGCAGCCAGCCCAAACAACGGTGCCGTGTCGTAGTCTTCATCGAACACTTTCGTTCCCGCTTGGTCAAAGAGCTCTAAGGAGCCACCTGTCGCAGCGCCAGCGAAACCCGAAAGAGTGACCCGTTCATTGGGTTTGTACTGCGCAAGAAAAATAACGGGTATGCTGGAGTCACGTCCAACCCCATTTGTGATCGGACTTCTATCGTCCAGTTGGAACTCGAACTCCTCCAGTCGCGCTTCGAGCCCAAACTCCCAGTTATTATTGGGTTCGTAGGATAGCCGAAGACCCGGTCCGCGCGACGCCGCAAAGCCCGGCCCGGTTGAAATGGACCATTCCTCTGTGAACTGCCAATCGATGATTAAGAAGGGAAAGATTGATGGATCGTCGTCAGTCACAAGCGTTTCGGCAATCCCGAGACCGGGTCCGATGAACAAGTTTGGCGACACTTGCCAGCCCACGCCACCAAGCAAGGAGAAGCTGGCTCCATCACCAAAGCTGACACTATCTTCGCCTTGAAAGGTAAGGCTTGGTGTAAAGAACGCACGGGCGCCTCCGCCCACATCGAAGCTGATCGGCAAACCGATGGAAAACTCGTCAACATCGACAGTCTGATCCCCAAGGAACAGCGTATCGAACTCATATGATGTCCGCCCCAAAAGCACCTCAGCCCCGAAACTAAGCTGAGGTGTTGAAGTCCAGGTTGTGCTGGCGCCGATCACCGCGCGGGAGAATTGTATCGTATCATCTGATCCCAAATCGGATTCTCCAGACCCGATGGCAGCAAGTGTTGCGTTGCTCGAAAAGCCGGCTTCGAAGCTTTGTGCGCGTGCGGACCCTACTTCTGCGGCAAGACCGGCTGCGGCTAGAATAACGGTCGCGTTTGTCTTGGTGATCAAGTTGAGTTTTCCTCGATTGGCGGTGAATCGGTTTCTGGGTCCCGGTCAGGGCGCAGAAACCGATGTTCTTTCTTCTGGGCTCTGTTGTTCGCTTCCGTTGGTTTGGCGCGAAGACGCGCATCCCTAACCACTTGCGAGGGTCAGCCAGTCTCCCATGCCGCTACCTTCTAAAATCGCGGTTTGAACGCCTTCCAGGTTGGCATTGAGTTGGTTAACCCCGCTGGCCATCTCAGGGGGCATTGAAACCTGGCGCAGCGGTCGCTGCCCTGCCGGCGTCGTGGCGAGTTCCAGTACAACATCAGCGACCTCTTGAACCGGCGGAGTCGCAGTGTCGCGCAGCTCTCGTTTTGTGATCTCAAGATGTTCCGCGTAGGCATTTGCGCGCTCAGTATCTTCGGAACTCAAGCTTTCCAACAGCTCACCGAAGTAGCGCCGGCTGTTTGCTTTGATATCCGTCGCGTAGTCACTCGGCTGAACGATTGCGACCTCGACGCCAAACGGATGGAGCTCATAAGCTGCACTCTCAAACAGAGCTTCCTGGGCGAACTTAGTTGCGCAATAGATACCACTGGTCGGGATCACAAACCGTCCAAGCCCTGAAGACATCTGGATGATGAGACCATTCCGGTTTTCACGCATTCCCGGGGCGACCGCTCGCAACATACGAAGCTGACCAAAAAGGTTGGTCTCAAAGCTCTGCCGCGCTGCTGCCATGGATAATTCAACGGGCCCTGGAATGCTGATGCCTGCGTTGTTGAACAGCACGTCAATACGATCAGTCCGTGACATCACGTCTGCCATTCCGGCCGCAACCGATGCGTCTGAATCAATGTCGATCTCAACGACATCGATTTTCAGGGTTTCTTCTTTGGCTAAGTCCAGAAGGCTTTGAGCAGCGCCCGAATTCTCTCCGGCGATATTCCGCATAGAGGCTATGACATGGAAACCGTTCCGAGCCAGAGTTTTCGCACTGGCATTCCCGAAGCCGGAAGAAGACCCCGTGATAAGCGCCACAGGCACTGCTGCATCTTGGGCATTGACCTGTCCGGGCGCCAAAACGGAGGCAATCACCCCAAAAGACAAAGGTGCGCCTACAAGGCTTTTCAGTGCGCTTCGACGGGTAAGCATCACGTCTGGTTCAGAGTGGTTTTCAATGGGTCCGTTTGTTGAAATCTTCACCACGTTAGTTCCCCTTGGATTGGCATTGTTGGTTCTCGTTCGGCCGGTACGACCGCTTTATGCGCAAGACTTCGCTGGCGGAGAGTTCAAGAAAGGCATGTCTGTTCTGCTATCTTTCCAAGCCAGCTAGCCGCGTTTTTGTTTGTAAAAACGGATCTCATCCGCTACTTGACACTGGTAAGTAGAAGGGGGCTTTACAGTGTCAAGTGGGGCAGTGTCTGTTTCTGCGGATCAGGATTTGGCGGATAGACAGCCAAAAGATCTGAGGCAGCTTCTTATCGAAACCGGACTGAAAATTCTGGCGGAGGAGGGCCTTGAGAAACTCACTCTGCGACGTGTCGCATCCCGCTCCGGTGTTTCGCACGCAGCGCCGGCATACCATTTCAAAGGACTTCCTGAACTGCTCGGTTGCATCTGCGCAGTCGGTTTCGAAGACCTCGTCAAAACGATGGAACATGCTCGGGAAAACGCTCCACAGACGCCGCGCGGGCGGTTGGTCGCGATTTGTGAAGGTTATGTTGCGTTTGCAGAGGCCAACCGCGGCCTCATTCAGCTAATGTTCAGCAACAGAAGGGGCGTTGTTGATGATGTTCCCCTCAGACCTGCCGCGGAACGGGCTTATACGGTTCTGCGTGAGGGATGCGCGCCCTTTGCTCCCATAGGGACTGAACCCGACTCTACAGAGACTATGATATGGTCGTTGGTTCACGGCTTTGCGTTCCTGCGAACCGGAGAGCGCTTTGCGAACCCTTATCGAAACACGCCGGAACCGAAGGTCGCCGATGTAATTCCAGACCTGGCCCTACGATAAGTTGCCCGAAGAAAAGCGGGTACCGTCTTCTACCTGAAAAGAGCTCTGAACTCAGCGTTCGCTACAGATTTGTCAGATTTTGGTGGGTGCGCGAGCATTTCGTACGGGTGTTTAAACTGGTTTGGATTGCCAGCCGCGCGAAGCCCAAAAGAGAGCAAGTATTGGCGAACAAGTGATGTACCCAGATTCGACTTAGTTCGCGTAGCCGCCGCTCAATTTGTCTGAGTAGCTTTTGAACCTGATGAGTGCGGTCGTTTTGGATATCCCGGAGCAGCCTCGCGACCAATCGAGTTGCTGTTTAAGGGGGACCGACGGTCTTAGGAATGAGACCAGCGAAGGCATGGGCTTGAGCTGCTGCAGAAAGTGCACAGTCTCAAATTGACTATTCTTCAACGAAAAGCAAAACACCTTCTCTTGGATAAAAAATTCGCGGATTTCGAAGTCGGCTCAATTCTATTCTGCCAGAGCAACTCTTAGGCGAGCGGAGTTGCAAAAGCACTTCTGGCCGTACTCAAGCTTACGTGTTTCATTCTGGCCCAGCCCGGCCGCGACCCCACAGTCGTACTTTGCGGCGCCTGCCATTTGAAAAGCAGGTCCGTTGGTTCCGGCCGATGAGAACCTTTGGTAAGCGTTCACCGCCTCGGCCAACCGCGCCTGCAAATCCATCTCGAAGGCATCGCCAAAGCCGGCTGGGTTAAGGTCGACATCACGGTAACTTCTGCAAGCGGACAAAAGATCGTCGAGGCCAACTACGACCCGACGATTGCGTCGCTCAGGTGTCGCAACGGAAATCAACAAATCCCCTTCGCCCCGGCTCTCAACCGTGCCAATCCGGCTAACGGGCACCCCCTGGAGGACCAGCGCATCGGCCACTGCCTGCGCCCTTCTTTGCCCCAAAGACTGATTATAGGCTGAAGAGCCCACAGCATCGGTGTGCCCAACCACGACATTCGGCTTGTAGCTTGGCGCATCCTGCAAGGCTTGAGCAATCGATGTCACCTGCGCGTTCGCCGTTGCATCCAGGGTGGCGCTGTCAAAGTCAAAGAGCACAGTTCCAAGCTCCTGTGCACGCGCTTCAAGGCCGGTCGACACGAGCAGCAGGAGCGCAAGGAGGCTTCTTGGCAACATTGGCAATCTCATGCCCTTAGTCCTTGATAAAGCTGTGGGGACAACTGAGGCCCCATGCATTACAGGTTGAATGATTTCAATCTGTTTGCAACGGTAAACACAAGATAAAGACGAATTTCAAAGGTGAGCGGATCCTACGTACTATCATGGTGTCAAAGTGCCTGACCTATTTGGCGACGCTCATCGCGCTATGCCTCACGAAGCCGGCCTCGGCTCTCTCTGTCGAAGAGGCGATACTCTATGTTTTAGAGGCTAATCCTGAAATCAGTGCGGCCGCGGCAAACAAGCAAGCAATTGAGTTTGAGCTGGATCAGGCGCGAACATTCCGTGTGCCACGCTTTTCGCTGGAGGCCGAAACCGGCATCAGCCAGAACCGCGGCACAACAACCCCATCGCTGCCCGCGTCTGACGATGCAATTACCGGATACGGAGTTGGAGCCCGCATCACGCAAAATCTCTTCGATGGGTTTTCGACGCGATCCGAAATTGAACGACAAGCCTATCGCGTGGACGGCGCTGCACTACGCGTTCTCGAACGCTCGGAGTTTTTGTCACTTGAGGCCGTGCGCGTCTATGCCGAGGTCCTGCGCAATCGGGCGCTGGTTCGGCTGGCAGAACAAAATCTCGCCTACCACCGGGACATCCTGCAGCGCATCGAGAGAGCCTTTGAGAACGGCGTCGTTGGTATCTCCGATCTGCAACAAATCGAAGAACGTGTGTTCCTCGCAGAAGATACACTTGCGGTCTTTCGCCTTGATACAGCTGAAGCCGAAGCTCTGTTTCAGGAGGTAATTGGCGTGGATGCAAAGGGTCTCGGACAGGTGCCACGCATTTCCGGAGCCGTGCCCAGCACTCTGGATGCAGCACTTGGCGTGGCGCGGAGGACCAATCCCACGATCCTCTTCCTGCAGGCCGATGTCGGAAGTGCCGAAGCCCTGTCGCGGAAGACGGACGGGAACCGCTACCCGACCCTAGATCTCGAAGCCTTCGCGCGGTACGGCGAGGATCTCGATGGCTTTGAGGGCACCGTCGAAGACTACGGGATTGGCCTCTTTCTGCGGTACGAAATCCAAGGAAGCCAGAACCGGGCCTTGCGGCAGGAGCAAGTGCGCCGTGTCAATGAAGCGCGGTCCAATTTGCTGACCCAGGTGCGGCTCGTTGAGCGAGAAGTGCGTCAGAGTTGGGCCAATCGCAATGCGGCCGCCCGGCGGGTGAATTTGCTCGACAGGCAGGTTGCCCTGTCTCGTGATGTTTTGGCCTCCTACGAGGAAGAGTTTCAGATCGGCGCCAGATCGCTGCTGGATGTACTGAACACGCAGATATCGCTTTTCGAAACGCAAATTAATCAGGCAAACCTGACTTCGCTGAAAGACTTCATCGACTATCGCATCCTGGCGTCGATGGGCGTGCTTCTGCCCACGCTCGGCATTGAACCGCCTGAGGACGCCGCAGTGTATGCCAAGGACCAGAGGGGCGCGCCCGAGATCGGTGCAGCCCCGACCGCAGAGGCAATTGACTCTCAAAGCTTCCGGGAATGGCGCAAAAGCCTGGAACAGTAGCGGTATGACGGGTTCGGGTTCAAGCCAAGATGCCTGTTAAGAGCACCAACACATCCCGCTTGCAGGTAGGCCGTGCAGCCAAGGAAAGCGGAAAAGTGCCGGAATGGGACATCGCGCAAACGGTGCCCGACCCGCTGGCGGAAGCGCTGGCATTCACGCTTCGCGAGCGGGGCCACGATATCGGACCAGCCCCACTCGTGGCCGGTATCGCTCTAAGTGCAGATGGACGTCTGTCGCCGGACAGCGCTGTCAAAGCGGCGCTGGTACAAGGGCATATGGCGCAACTGGTCAGCCAGACCCCAAGGCAGATTTCCGAGGCCGTACTTCCCGCCATACTGTTCTTAAAGAGCCGGGATGCCTGTGTTTTGCTGGGAAAAGACGAGGAGAATGCGCGCATATACTGGCCGTCGCGGGGGCCTGAGCCGCTAAGTATCACGCTTGCCGAACTCGACAGCCTGTCTGTCGGCCATGCCCTCCTTGTCGCACCGGGACAGCGCGAGAGCCAGCCGGAGTTGCGACAGGATGCTGAGGTGCAAGGGCATTGGTTCTGGGGCACGGCGCGGCGATTCTGGCCGGATTATCTTCAGGTCATTCTCGCCTCAGTTGTTATCAATTTACTGGCGCTCGCGGTCCCGATTTTCACGATGAATGTCTATGACCGTGTCTTCCCGAACGCGGCCCTGATTACCTTATGGTCTCTGGTCGTGGGGGTGGCCCTTGCGCTCTGCATCGATGCGGTTCTCAAGGGGCTGCGGGCAACCCTGATCGATGCTGTCGGCCGTCGGGTCGATCTGGCAGTCTCGTCTACCCTCTTCCGGCATCTTGCGGATATGAAACTGTCTGCTCGGTCGGCGCCTGCTGGTTTGCTTATGAATACACTCAAGGATTTCGAGCAGGTCCGCGACGTGTTTTCCTCTCAGACAGTGGCCACACTGACGGACCTCGCATTCACAGTCCTTTTTATTGCGGTGATCGCCTACATCGGTGGACCGCTTGCTTGGCCTCCTGCGATTGCATTGACCCTTGTGATCCTTTTGGGCTTGCTGGTGCTCTTCCCTCTGCGCCGCGCAACAGGCGATGTACGGGTCGCGGGGGGTGCCAAATCGGCGGTCTCAAGTGAAGCGCTAAATGAGATGGAAACGCTGAAGGCGGTTGGCGGGCAGGGCCGAATGCAGGACCGATGGGAGCATCAGGTCGTCGAAAGCGCGCGCGCCGAAGAACGGGCGCGCCGCCTCTCTACAGCGGCCATGACCCTCACCGGGCTCGCAGGCCAGCTGTCCTCTGTGGGGATTGTTGTGATTGGCGTCTATCTGGCGCTTCAAGGACAAATCACCATGGGTGCCGTCATCGCCGCGATGATCCTTTCGGGGCGGGCGTTGGCCCCAACGGCAGCCCTCGCGGGGCTTTTTGTCCGATCGAGTTTTGCACTCTCCACCCTGCGCAGCATCGACGCGCTTATGGCGCTTCCTTCCGACGGTACACCTGGCAAGCGGCTGCTCAATGCCGAAATCACTGACGGCGCTTTCGAGCTCCGTGGGACAAGTCTGACTTATCCGGAAGCACCGCTGCCGGCGCTCAGCGAGATATCTCTGAGCATCGCGGGCGGAGAGCGCGTGGCGCTTATCGGGCCGATTGGCGCGGGAAAGTCGACCCTCGTGCGGCTTCTTGCAGGTCTCTACCCTCCTACGGAGGGACTGGTGCTTGTAGATGGGATCAACGTTGCCCAGTTACACCCGGCGCACCTCCGCGCGCAGGTTCAGCTTGTACCGCAGGATCCGGTGCTCTTTTCGGGCACGCTGGCTGAAAACATCGCCTTTGGGAAGCGCGGCGCCAGCGACGCCGAGGTGCTGCGCGCGGCCCGACTTGCCGGCGTGGACAAAATCGCAAGCGCGCATCCCGATGGCTTTGCCATGCCGATCAACGAACGCGGTCGAAACCTATCGGGCGGGCAACGACAGATGGTTGCCTTGGCACGAGCGCTGTTGCCAAACCCGAAGGTTCTTCTTCTGGACGAACCAACCTCGTCGATGGATCAGCAGGCAGAAGTCCTGTTTGTTGAGCGTTTGCGCGTTGCCCTGTCTCAGCGGCCAATGACCCTGTTGGTGGCCACACATCGCATGGGCCTTCTTGACCTGACGGAGCGGGTGGTTTTGCTGAATAGCGGAAAGATCCAGACGCAAGGCAAAAGGGAAAGCGTTCTTGCATCGTTGAAGGGCGGGGCGCCATGACAAATGCAGACTGGCACTTGGAAGAGTTTGCAAAGGGGGCTGATGCCTCGAGACTCGCGCGGCCCCGATATGGTCTGACGCTCGTTCTGATATTGATCATCGCGATTGCGCTTGCCGGGATGTCCTGGGCGGCATGGGCGACGATTGAAGAGGTCTCACGCGCCGAGGGTCGTGTTGTGCCTTCGGGGAGCGCGAGGGGCGTTGAGTCCCTTGAAGGAGGATTGGTCGCGGAAATCCTGGTTGGCGAAGGAGATCGTGTGGTCTCGGGCGAAGAGCTGGTGCGGATCGACGACACGGGGGCTTCAGCGCAGCTGGGAGAATTGTCTGCGCAACGACGCGCGCTGCAAGCGCGCGCTCACAGACTACAGACCGAGTTGACCGCAGTGGATGCCGTGCAGTTCGAAGAGATTTTGCTTGCCGAGGACGATCCGCTCGCCCTCAGGGAGCGCGCGCTCTTCGACAGCCGGCGCGCTTCCTACGTCAGTCAACGGGCCGTGCTGGAGGCACAAGTGCTCCAACGTGCGCAAGAAATTTCGGAGCTGACCAACGGTATCGCACGCAGCAGCGAAAGCCTGTCCCTGCTTGACGAAGAGATCGCGCTTCGCGAGGCGTCTGGTGTCGTCCCTCGGGCCCAGATTATCCCCATCGAGCGCGAACAAACCGCCATGCGCGCCGAACGTGACCGGCAGGAAAGCCGCCGCGCGCAGGCGGAGGCAGCGCTGGTTGAAGCAGAGGCCCGTCTGACCGAACTGGACCTTCTTCGTCGTGCGGAAATTAACGCCGAACGCAGCCAAACGCTCAACGATCTTGCCATTCTTAACGAGTCCATACGTCGGGCCGAGGACGTCGTGACCCGCACGGCCCTTCGGGCGCCCGTGCCCGGGATTATTTCCGTCCTGAACGTCAACACGATAGGTGAAGTTATCGCGCCTGGTGAGGAAGTGCTCAAGATCGTCCCGGAGGGCGAAGGCTTGGAGATCGAAGCCCGCCTGCGGCCTGAAGACATTGCTTTCGTGCGGCCGGACCTGCCCGCCAAGGTCAAACTGACCGCGTTCGATTTCACGATCTATGGCTCGCTGCCCGGTCGGGTTGTGCGTGTCGGCGCCGATGCTGCGCAGGACGAGGCGACAGGAGAAACCTACTTCCCAATAATCGTCCAGACCGACGAAACGCAACTCGTTCGCGGGGAAGAGACCCTAGATATCCGCTTCGGAATGGTCGCAAGTGTCGACATTCTGACCGGCGAGCGCACAGTGCTCGATTACCTCTTGAAGCCATTTCGCAAAGCGCAGGCCGAGGCCCTTCGCGAGCGCTAACCCTCAGATCACAACCACATCCTTGCCGCCGCTGGCTGTTTCAAAAATCACCTCTACGCTTGAGGGGATAGTCCCGCCTGAGCCTGTGATCTGGGCCGCGACCTCTCCCAACACTGTCAGCTCGCCCGCGGCATAGCTCGCCCGACCGTCCAGTGTATCGCTGCCAGTGAGAACGCTGCTGAGATCGATCTGATCAACGCTTTCTTCGTAGTCAGTGATCACATCTGCGACGGTCAGATCACGTCCCAGTCCGAAAACATCTGCCCCTGTTCCGCCGGTCAGAGTGTCGGCACCCGCACTGTCCAGAACGGCATCGTCTCCGGCGCCCAGGTCTACGTTGAAGCCGATGGTGGCAAGCGACAAGTCCACAAGATCGCCGCCATCCAACATCGAGAACCCTTCGATGCCTGAATAGTCACGGGCCGCAGGGTCGAAGACGACCGCCTCTGCGCTGTTTGTTCCCAGCGCTGTATCTTTGCCGCCGCTGCCACCATCAATGTCATCGGCGATCGGGATTTGTGTCACCCCATCCGGACCGATCGTGGTGGTTGTGGTCTGTACAAGTTGGAAAGTCCTTTCGACGTCCAGGGTCGCACTTGTGGAGATCGAGGCGGTTGGAGTGCCGCTGTCGAGCACATTATAGGTGAACGTCACGAGACCAGAGAAACCGTTCAAGGTCGTAATCTCGACATTGGTGCCGTTGACAACCGCAGTGACATCGGATGTGTCGCTGACCAGCGCGTCGATCCCGGCGAGCCCGTCCGGATCGCTGGCATTTGCAAGAAAGTCTGCCAATGGAATGACCGTCGAAGTGGTGTCGGTGTCGCCCAGATCCACCGGGCCTGTAATGTCCGGCTGATCGTTCACATTCGCGGAAAAGGCCACCGGCGCCGTAACGCCGTGGTTCGTAGTCCCCACAACCGTTCCCGCCAAGGCGCCGGAGAAGTCGCCCGGCAGCGTAATCGTCAAGGCCGCGACCATAGCCGCAAAGTCAGTCGGGCTCATAGCGCCGCGGGTCAGGGTTAGCGTCGAACGGTCCGGAGACAGGGTTCCGCCGGACGCCACCGAGCCGGTTGGCAAAGGCGCGCTGAAGGCAACGACAACTTCATCAAGGGTTTCCGAGCTTGTGCTTTGCGGGAGTTCAAGGCTCGCATCTATGCCCAGGGGAACATCGACACTCGAACCGGTCTGGGCCTGATCTGTCGGGGTCACCGTTACAACAAGGTCAAGCTCGCCTGTCACCTCGACCGTGAAGCTGACTGTCTCGTCGCCACCTTCATTGGTCGTCGCGTTAAGGCTTCCGGCCAGCGGCGATCCGTTTGTGGAATAGTTGACCGGGAACTGAATCTCCAGAAGCGCGAACTCCGCCTCTGTCAGAGACAGCGACAGATCGGCCGTTGCAACCGGGATCGTCGCCCCGCCCAGAGTATATGTGGTGCCTGCGGGCACGCTGGCGAGTGTGTATGTTATCCCGTCGATCGCTTCGGACCCATCGGTATCCGTCACGGTGAGTGCCAAGTTATCGGCAGGCCTGAAACTCGGTTGTGTCGGCGCGTCACCCTCGCCGATAACAATGGTGTCGTCAGTCTGGGTAATCTGCAGATCGGGCGCGACCGTGATGTCAAGGTCCAGAACGACCGGGTCGGACGGCTCCTGATCAACGTACCCATCCGTGTTCCAGGGGGCTGGATTGTCGTCGGTGGTGATGGAACGCACGGTAAGCGATACCGAGTCGGCAAAATCGGCGGGTGGGATGAAGGTGACCTGTCCATCCGGTAAGAAGGTCGGTATGCCGCTGGCCGACGCTGAAGCCACACCGGGCAGCAACGCTGTTCCAGCAGCATCCACAGGCACCTGCGTCCCACCGACAAAGATAAGACCGCCAGCCGGAATGCCGGAAATCTCGAACTCCATCGTTTCATGCGGGTCTGGCGTCGTGCCACTTATCGTAAGGGCATAGGGCTGTGGCTGATCTTCCGTGCCGGCAGTCGGCGCGATTTCCGCAATCACATCTGGCTTGTCAGCGTCTGGTCTGACACGCAGGAGGAAGGTCTCGTCGACTTCCTTCTCGTCACCGTTTGGAAGTTCGAATGTGATGAACCTCAAGGTGATCGGGATCTCATTCGGGATGGTTGGGTCGAGATTGTCGGGTGTGCGCGCGTGTTCGGTCTCCAGAGTGACAAAAATTTTGTCGAAATCCGCCTGACCAACTGTGAAGGTTCCGTCACCATTGTCGATTAGGGTGGTGAGCGGTCCGGTTGAGCCGATCTCCACGAACGGAAGAAGTTCAAATACGACCGACACAACTTCAGAGCCATCCTGATCAGCGGAAGAGACAGGGGCCAATTGATCGAAAAAGACACGCTGATCCTCGATGACCGTAAATATGATGGTGTCGTCAAAAGGGTTTAAAGGTGTTCCGTTGTCGTTGATCTCTGAAACGGGAAGGCCCGTTTCCGGGTCCAGGATTGTCTCGTCTACATCGATGATCACCTCGTCCGCGATCGCATCGATTTCAATGCGCCCGTTCCCGGTACCTGTTGCCGTGCTGCCGTCAATATCCTCGGCGGTCGCTTGCACCGATACTGTTAGCTCGCCGTGAATATGGTTCTTGGGCACGATAAAGAGCCCGGCAAGGTCCGCTGGGGTCAGCGTGTAAACATAGTTTCCGCCAATAATCTGCAGACGCCCGTCATCGATAATGTTGCCATCGCTGTCGTAGAGCCCGCTTTGCTCCAGCCCGAGAATCTGGTCGTTTGAACTCAGCGGTCCACCGATATGCGTCCCGTTGATGGTCACGATCACATCGCTGCCTGGCAGCACGCGCTCCCCACCGTCGACGCCAGAGATCGTGATGTCCAGCGCAATCCGCTCATCCTCCGGCACGGGATAAGGGAACGCCCCCGGGGTAGCGAGGCTGGAAAGCGCCACCGAGATTGAAGGGCCATCCACAACTGGATTTACGATAACATTTGCTGTGCCCGTGCCTGTCGTCGAGGTGCCGCAGGTGATGTTGTTGAGCACCATGCTAACTTCGAGATCTGGCAGATTGTCGTACGGATCCGCATTGCCAAATGTATCGGCTGGGTCGAACGGGTTGACCGGCGAGGATTCATGCTCTGGCGGGAAGTAAATAATGGATCCGGCTGAGACTGTGTCACTGGGTCCGTTGCCGGCAAGCAGCTTGGCAAGATCAATGGCCCAGCCGTCCGACACCGGGTCATAAATAACAGCGCCCGGGGGATTACTTCCAATGCTCGCCCCCGGAGGAAGTTCGATCAGGATACCCAGATCCCCTTGCAAGGTCAGCGTCGGATCATCCGGGTTCGGCAAATTGATCAGGTCGAAAAGATCGTCGTATTGGGAATTAGGCGTGAGAACCAGTTTGACCTCGATGCCATCTGCCGCGTCTTCATCTCCTTCGCCAACCAATGAAATGACCGGCGGCAACAGGTCTTCCGTCGGGCAGTCGCCGCCGCCACCGACAGGATCAGGCAGAACAACAATCGAGATCTGCTCTGTGGTCACCGCGCCGCCTCTAAGATTGTCGGCCGCGCTCAGGAAGGCGCCGACATTGGTGAGGAGCCCGGACGTCGGATCGGTAAAGGAGGCGCGGGCGGAGGACAGAGCTGCCTGATCGACGTCGTCCTCGAAGACCAGCGCGTTGAACTGAAGATCGTAATAGGTAACTTCGTCTACAGACGGTGGGACAAAAGTCAGGTTGGCCAGTTGCAGTTCCGTGACCAGCACCGTCTGGCCGGTTGGATCGACCGGCGTCACCCCAAGAAACCCTGCGCCCGGAGGGATGCCGCTGATCAGGTAGTAGAGAGTTTCTGACCCGTCAAAAGGCGTTCCGCCGGAAATCGCGGTCGTCTCGGTCATCGTTGCGGACAAGGGTGTAGCGGCTTGGAAGACATCAGCCGGATCCAGCCCGTCAAAGCCATCCCTCAGGGCAAGATCTGTGAGACGCTGGTTCAGCAGGAAGGGCCGTGAATCGTCACCGGCATAGCCATAGAGCCTGTTGAAATTGGGCGTGGTACTGTCTGGCGCGCTATCAGTCGGGTCTGTATCACCACTCGCCGCGCGGTAAACCGCGTCAACCTCGGCGAGCGTCAGCGTACTGCCCGGGGTCTGGTCCGGATCTTCCTGCTGTGCCGTGACATCTGCTTTGTCTGCAACGCCCTCTGTGACGATTGTAACCGTTCCGATGTTGGTCGTCGTCTCCGTCCGGTCAATGTCCTCGACAAACTCAACTTCGATCTGAAAAGAGAGTTCTTCGTTGCTGTCGAGGCCAGTCAGGATATGGAGGTTTTCCGCCACGCTCCAATCAAGCCAGGCGGTCGGGTCGATCAGGTTCAGGTAGCCGGACGTGTTGAACGGGTCGGCTGGGTCCGGCGGATTGGCCGTGTCTATCTGAGGCGGACCGTCGAACAGCAGAAAGGGGCGGTTAAAGGAGTCTTTCGGGAAATCGCCGTCGACCAGCCGGAACCGGTTCGCGAATTCGAACGAGACGTCATTGGGGCGGCCCGCGAGAAGAGCGGCATTGTCAATGATATTGGCGGAAATATTGACTGCTTTGCTGGTATCTTCATCCAACGTGACCGAGCCTCTCGGAGAGCCGCCATCTGCGACCGGCTCGACACGAATGACCGTATCAATCTGGGTAACTCCGGTACCACCGCCATCAAACTCTTCAGTAACGAGATCTATCTGAATATCGAAGTCGCCAGCAAAATGCAGGGGAATTCCTCGGAACTGAAGGTTCTCCCATGTGCTGCTGGTAAGGCTCCAATCCGCTGATCCATCCGGGTTGATTTTTGTAATAAGCGCAGGCTCATATGGTCCACTTGGATTGCTGGGATTCACCGGAACATAGACGGAGACCCCAAGGGGTACCGCACGCAACACGACAGAGGCGAGTATCTCCGAAACGTCCTGATCGATCGTCTCCAGAAAGGCGCTGAATTCCCACGTGCCGCTGGGCAGGCTGGCTGGGTTGTCGATCTCCGCTTCATTCCCTGTAGAAAGCGTTACGATGTAGGCATTGTTGTTGACGGGCGCCACGTCGATATCGGCTTCGACTTCCGCGAATTGCGTTGCATCCGTAACCGTGTTGGTGTCGCGTGTTTCCACCCGCGCCACAATGTCGTTGCCAAAGAACGTGCCTTCAGAAGACCCAAATCGATCGCCGGCGCCCGCGGGCCCTGGGCGCACAACCCCGAATGGCGCGACCTGATCAGGATCCCAGTCTTCGTAGGGGGTGGGTGTCAAAGCAACCGAACCGCTGAAATCCTCAACGTCGGGTGCAAACGTTACGGTCAGCGTGCCGGACGAAAGGTCAAATGCAATGCTGTCAATCTTTGCGAGCTCGGTTGCGGCGAGCTGCGTACTGCCATCGAGCGAGGTCAGATAGGTCTCCCAATCGCTTTTTGGGATATCTCCAGTGATCTGCCAACTGTCAGGGACCCAATCGGTTGGGATGTTGGAAATGACTAGACGTTCAAGCTCTTCGGAGCCGTCGCGGTCAGGGGTTGAGGCAGCCAGCCCAAGATAGACCTGCACCTGATCATTGATCACCGGGCTTCCATCCGGATTGGACGCACCGGATACCGATGGCGCCGTTGTGCCGGGGCCGGATCCGTCCAGCGTCGACTCGCGCAAGGTCAGAATGTCTGCAAGTGTAACGCTCTGGCCATCTGTTGCCGCGCCGGAGATCGAAGTGGCGGACGTGCCAATGGTATCGTTATTGGTTATATCGTCATCGCGTACAAAGACCGAGAGCGCGAGATCTGCTTCGGCCACAGGCTGGAAGGTTATCGTTGTCTGAACGTCCTGCGTGGCCGCATTGTCCGACAAGTCGTCTTCCGCATCTCCCGTTTGCGTCTCGGACCAGAAGAATGTTGTATCATTCTCGATTATGCCGCTGAAATGCTGGGCGACGCGCACCTGAAGCGACTGGAACGCCGCAATCACATCCGCGGTGCTTGCCGCGGCCAGCGGCACGACTTCGTAGGTGACACTGTCCGTGGTGGAGCTCACTTGCGTGATCGTTAAAACACTGCGCAGCGCGCTGTCGGCAACACGAAGCTCCAGCAGGCTGGTGTCGCTCGGGTCGAACGCGTCGCTTGCAGTTGTCACAGTCAGCGTGACCTCGAGCTTGTCGAAACGCTCGGATCCGTCGTTGTCCTGCAACGCAACGCCTGTAATCCCGAGAGGGCGGCCCCGGCGCCCATCGACATTTTCGTTTGCACTCTGGTTTGCGACCGTAATGTCCGCGGGATCGACAACCGCGTCGATATTCACATCGGTGCCACCGACACCGGTGGACGTGTCCGTCGGCAGCCCGGTGGCAGTATCTTCTGAGCTGACCGTGGCTACCAGATCAGACCCCACTATGGTTTCAATATCGCGGTCGTCGTTGGTTCCCGGCGTAACCCTGATGCCGGCCGAAAAGCTCGTCAGGCCGGGGTTGAGGATGATGGTCAGCCGTCCCCCGGAGACTACGGCAGACGCGATATCTGCCGCGCCTGCTTCGATCAGACCGGACGGGACGGCGCCATCGGGGAGCCAGCCGGGAGGGATGGTATCTATCGTGATCTGAGTAAGCTGTTCGCTGTTATCCCTATCGGGGGTGTTTGCATCGATCAGCAACAGGAAATCTGTATCTTCCTTTACCGAGAAGACATTGGGAGAGGTTTCGGTGACTTGAGGTTCTGCCGCCTCGACGGACAAGACGACCTCAGGTTCCGCAACCGGTAGCACGTTCAGAAGGAATGAGGCCGACGTGCCAGCTTGATCGCCCTCGTTGGTCACGACCGTTGGCGTAATGGTCACAACACCCGAGAAATGCTCTGGAAAGCTGGTGATCGCAAGGGTTTGCAGGACCGCAAAACTGCCCATCCATGTGTCGGTTGGACCGTTTAAAACTGTACCGTCGCTCAGAACGGTAGAGCCTATTGTCGGCAGTCCTTCGAAAAAGACTGAAGCACCGATGATGGTCTCCGATCCATCGATGTCTGTCACAACCGCATCTATATTCAGAGGAATGTCATCCACAGATGGGTCGGTGTTAATGACGTCTTCGAAAACGGAGATATCGGCGACACGAATGTCTATATCCGCTTCATCGTTGACCGAGACTGAAAAATTGACAGTTTCGATACCGTCTGTGGGACCACTGTCTGTCTCACTTGCCAGCAACGCTTCGTCTGTGCGGAACGTCACCTGAACGTTGATGGGATCGAGCGGCGTTTCGTTCGAAAAATCATCCGGCAATCTGATTTCAAGTGCAGTATACTCAGCCCCGGTCAGCGTTGGCAGAATACCACTTGCGGGTATGTTCACGAAAGCACCACCCGTCGAAAAGAGCGCGCCGTTCGGCAACGCCGAACCGAAGACAACCCGGACTTCAGCGACTGACTCAGATCCGTCATCGTCTATCAGCAGGCCTCCTCCCGCGCTGGCGGCAGTTGCGGACGCGACGTCAGAAGGCTTGAACAGGAGCGGCGCTTGCGTGGTGTTGTCCTCGTCGGTATCGCCGACAGCGTCATTCTCTGACAACACAAGGGATCCGGAATTGGTCACCTCCAGATCGCCTTCAGCCGCGACAGCCACGGTCAAAGTGGCACTGCCAAACGGCTCGGCTACCGTAGATTCATTTGAAACCGCCAGCACTTGCGCGGTGAGCGATGTCGCCGGGTTCTGGGTTGAGAAATCGGCAGGCAACTCGATGACCAGCTGATTGTACTGGGCGAGCGATCCGACAAAACCCAAAGCAGGTGTCGCCGGTGCAAATGTCCCTCCGTCGTCCAGTGACACCCGTGTTCCCGGTGGCAGCGTATCGAAAATGACGGCAACCTGCTCGATAGTCTCCGACATATCCTCGTCGATCGCAGCTGGCGTCACAGCGTCGGAGGGTTTGAACGTCACGACATCGTCGGTTTCAGCGAGATTAATTGTACCGTCTGCAAAAACCACGTCGGGTTCAAAGTCGACGGTGACCGGGATAGTCCCAACAATCGGTCCGCCCGCATCTGTCGTCACCGACAATTCACCCTCGAGCGTCTGGGCCGGACTCGTGGTGGAATAGTCCTTGGGAAAGGTCAGCGTGACCGTCGTCGGATCCGGCGCCCCGGACCCGGCAATAAAGGTATAGTCAAACCGCACAGAGTCGGGGCCTGTGGAAGTGAAGGATCCGGCATTTGACGCTGTGCCAACCGGAAGATCCGGGAGCGAGAATGTCAGCTGTGTGATCGTCTCATTTGGGTCTGTAATGATCACGTCGATGAAGTCGGACAGCAAAACAGTGACGACGTCATCGGTTTCAACGGTGGTGACATCTCCGACGATAATGATGTCTGGCGTCGGGGTCACCACGAGGGTCTGAAGAAGCGTTTCGGAGCCTTCGGGTGTTGTCACGGTAATGACGTTGAGAACCGTTCCGGAGAAGTCGCCAGGAAGATCCAGGATCAGGTCGTTGGCTTCCTGGACCGTCCCGCGCCAACTGGTGCCCGACGGATCGAGTGTCCCCCCGTTCACATCTGCAGTGGCCGGCAACCCCCCGAAAGCGATGTCCACAACCGCTGCAAATCTCGGATCGGTCGGGTCTGCCGTTTCGGACCCGTCGATATCCGTTATAGAAATGTCCAATTGCAGATCGACCAGCACACCCGGTGCCGGCGCGCCGATGACGCCGCCATCTTCCTCAGCGGCCAGAAGCAAAGGCGCATTCAGTTCGATGTCCGGCTCAAACACTATGTCGACCTGACGCGACAAAACCGCCGTGCCATCCGAAGGCCCGTCCACGCCCGGATTCTGATCTTCGTCCGTATCAATCCGCAGCGTGAGATCCAGCGGTCGACTGGTTCCGGCTGCCGGATCAAGATCGCTACGGTTCGCGGTTGAAAAATCCGCGGGCAGTTCAAAGCTTAACCCGGCATATGCTGTCTGCAGTGTCCCGAAGCCGAGAACACTCGCCTGAAGCGTGATCGTCAGCGTTGCGCTGTCATCGGTCGGGTTTGGTGCGAGGCTGGCAACGCCGCCTGCGGGCAAGCCGGTTACATCTGTTAAGACGAAACTGCCATCTCCTGGCAAGCCGTCGACGACCAGAACAAGCGTTTCCAAAGCCTCGGACCCGTCCGGATCGGTGACCAGTGGGGCCAGCAAATCGGCGGGGGTTACGACCGTTGGCGCGTCTGTCTCGTCCGGCACCGTGTCAGGGCCGGACCCGTCAATTTCTGCATCGCCTTCGGGGGTTATCGTCAATTCCACACCGACCGGGCCGTTGGCTCCTTCGTTTGAAGTTGCGGATAGCGTCCCCGTCAAGGTGCCGACCGTACCTCCGGGTGTGGATTTGGTGGAATAATCAGCCGGAAAGGCGAGGCGCAGCGCTTGATACTCTGCGGCGCTTCCGGAAAAACTGAAGCTGCCTCCTAAGACCGTGTCATACGAGAACGACGTGCCGGCAATACCGGATACCACGACGCCGGGCGGCAGGCTGCCGAGCTCCAATGTCACCAAGCTAAGCGCCTCTGACAGGTCTACATCGCTGACCTGCGCCTGCCACACAGTGGCCGGCGCAATCTGAACCGGTGCGTCGGTCTCAGCCACGACCAGCGCTGAAATGATCAGGTCCACATCTCCGGTTGGTGCAATTTCGATGACCTGCGATGTACTGGCCGTACCCTCTGGATTGGACGCAACGATCGACACAGGGATTGTTCCCGAGAAGTCTCCGGGAAAAGTCAATGTCAGGGCATTTGCCTGCGCCACGGAGCCAACCCAGCTTTGCCCTGCGATTGCCCCAACGTTAGCAAGTGTCCCATTTGGCAACCCCGAGAAGCTCAGGACAACTTGCGTCCCGTCTTCGGACCCGTCGATATCGGTCACTGCGATGTCGAGGCCAAGGTCGAGGGTTATGCCCGACCCGTCGGCGCCATTGCCATCCTCCACCCCGGTCACAATCGGAGGCGCTGTTACTGTGATGTCCGGAGTGGCTTGCACCGTCACAACGAATGCGCGTGAGTCAGCTCCGCCTTCGTTGGTCGTTGCCGCCACCACGCCCGAAATCGTCGAGACCGGGTTCGTCGTCGAAAAATCTGCAGGCAGTCGCACGACAATAAGCTCGTAGTCTGAAAGGCTGCCAGTGAAGTCGATCGAAAACGGGTTCGCAACGAAACTGCTTCCGCCGTCAAACGAAACTTCGGCGTTTGACGGCAGGCCCGAGAGTGTGAACTGAACCCCGTCCACACGTTCTGATCCGTCGATATCTGTCGCCTCAGGCAAAACCGCGTCGGCGGGCCGGAAAAGGGTCGGAGCGTCCGTCTCGGTCAGCGCAAGTGTGCCGGGCCCCACTAGTTGCAAATCTTCCTCCTGGAAGATCGTCAAGGGAAAGCTCTGGGTCGGACCAGCGCCGAAGTTGGAATTGGCAAATATCTGCCCTTCGAGAGGTCCCTCCGGTGCATCGATCCGGCTTTCAGTCGAGAAATCTCTCGGAAATGTCAGAGTAAGCGTTTCAAACTCGGCGGGGGACCCGAGAAACGTGAAGGTCGTGCCGGAGATGGAACCGCCCGAGGCGATTGTGCCAACAGGGACGTTTGAAACCGTGATCCCGATTTCGGTGATAACCTCTCCAAATTCGGGCTGACCTGCGGAAACGTCGATAAACGATGAAAATGACAGGGTCACCGGTGCGTCCGTTTCGATGCGAACCGCATCTCCGGACAAGACATCGATACCCACTTGGGCTTCGGCCCCGCCTGCAGCTTGGTCGTCCACAAATTCCGGAAACGAGAATTCGGTGGGTGGCAATAACGGGTTGATCGCAAGACCCTCGAGGGGCGCATTCACGATAAAATCTGTCGTATCAACTGAACTGCTGGGCCAGATCTGGTCCCCTGCAAGAAAGGGGGTCAGGTCGACCACGGCCGCGTCTTCCAGTTCAGTCCAGCCTTGTTCGGAGAGGGCCAGTGATAACAGTTCAACGCTTGAGACCACCACGTCTCCTACGCGGATGAGGAAGTCTTTCGTTGCGGCATTCTCGAGAACAATAACGGACCCGTCAGCTTGTACGAGAAGCAGATGATTTCCAAGCCGCAGTGGCCGGCTTGCCTGCGCGCCCGCCGGCAACACAAACTGATTGAAGGTGGCGGTATCAAAGGCCTGAACGCGCCCCGCAGTTCCGCTCTGATTGCCCGAGGCAAGCAGAGCTTCAAGCGCTGACTTGGAAAGAGATACAGGCAAGTCGCCTTGGCCATCAGCCATTCTTGAGCTCCAACTTTAGGTGCGCAGTGGGCGCAGTTGCAAGTTCAAGTCGATTTGCAGACACCTTACAACCCCGGGAAAGGAATACCAAACAGACTGTATATTTGCATGAGACAACGCCTGAGGGCGAGGGCGCGAATTAACGCAACTAGCGCAACAAAAGGACGGAGCGTCTTCGTCGGTTATTCGGTTGTTTGGCTGAACTATGGCAAGTGCCTTCGTAGTCCGAACCTCAGACATCCGATGGGGTTGCACCGAACGGCGGCTGAGTGCGCAAAGCTGTCGTTAGGTCCGCTAAATCGCGGTCGGGACCTGAGCGTTTTCGTAAGGTGACCGCTTCGAGCGGAAAGCGGTCGTCTAGACTGATTAGAGCGTCTGGTTGCACCATCAAGCCAGACTGAGCACCAACGTGACTTTTTTGAATATCTTCTGATTTGGTCGCGTTGTTGCCTTTGACGTTGAAATCCACGTGCAGTGATCACGGCGAAAAATCGCACGATGGAGTGTACGAACTCGCGACAAGACGCAAATGCTTGGTGTTAGGGGTGACACACACCGGTCGCACACGCATGCTGAAGAAATACATCAGCAATGGGGAATCATGAAAATGTCCATTACGCTCGACCGTCGCGGCTTTCTCGCCAGCACCGCAGGGTTTATTGCTCTGCACCCGTTTTCCGCAAACGCAGCCACCAATCAAGCTCATTTGCGCATCATGGAAACAACGGATTTGCATGTCCATGTCTTCCCTTACGACTATTATGCCGACAAGCCCCGGGACACTGTCGGGCTTGCGCGTACCGCTTCGCTGATTCAGGCCATCAGAGCAGAGGCGTCGAATTCTTTGTTGATCGACAACGGCGACTTTTTGCAGGGCAACCCGATGGGCGATTACATCGCGTATGAACGCGGCATGAAAGAGGGTGATATGCATCCCATTATTGAGGCCATGAACACGCTTGGCTTTGATGCGTCGACCTTGGGCAATCACGAATTCAACTATGGCCTCGATTTTCTGATGAAATCGCTAGCGGGTGCCGATTTCCCTGTCGTCAATGCCAACGTCGCTTTGGAACTCGGCAGCGATCCGACCAAGGACAAAACCCTCATCCCACCTTATGTCATTCTCGATCACACAGTCACAGATGGGTCGGGCACCGAACAGTCCGTCAAAGTCGGACTGATCGGTTTTACGCCCCCACAAGTCATGAACTGGGACCGCCGGCACCTGGAAGGCAAAGTGCAGGCGCGTGATATAATCGAAACTGCCAAGGCCTACATCCCTCAGATGAAGGAGCAAGGCGCGGATATCATTGTCGTGCTGTCGCATTCCGGCATCGGTGCTGCCGATGCCAGCGACGGGATGGAAAACGCGTCTGTGCCTCTGGCCGGCCTGGACGGTGTGGACGCTATTCTGACGGGCCACAGCCATCTTGTCTTCCCGTCGCCCGGTTATGCAGAATTTGCGGGCGCAGACGTGGATACGGGTACGCTCATGGGCACACCCGCGACGATGGGAGGATTCTGGGGCAGCCATATGGGCCTGATTGACCTGCTGATTGAGAAGGACGGAAACGAATGGCGTGTTGTGTCTGCTGTATCCGAAGCAAGGCCAATCTCGAAACGTAACGAGGACCGGTCCATCACGGCTCTGGTTGAAAGTGACGATAAGGTCCTGGCTTCGGTACAGACCGAGCACGACGAGACGTTAGCCTACGTGCGCCGGGCCGTAGGTAAAACGGACGCACCGCTGCACAGTTACTTCGCTCTGGTCGCAGACGACCCTTCGGTTCAGATCGTCTCAATTGCGCAGCTTTGGTACATTGAACAAATGATGCAGGGGACAGAGCACGAAGGCCTGCCCATTCTCTCGGCGGCCGCGCCCTTTAAAGCAGGCGGCCGGGGTGGGCCAGAGTACTTTACAGATGTTCCAAAGGGCGACGTGGCGATCAAGAACGTGTCTGACCTTTATCTCTATCCGAACACAGCACGTGCAGTGCGGGTGACAGGACAGCAGGTTAAGGATTGGTTGGAACGCTCGGCCGGCATCTTCAATCAGGTGACGCCTGGGGCGCAGGACGTAGTTCTGCTGAACCCTGCCTTTCCAAGCTACAACTTCGATGTGATCGACGGCGTGGAGTACCAGATCGATCTGTCGCAGCCTTCCAAGTATGATCCGAAGGGAGTGTTGTTGGACGAGAATGCAAGCCGCATCGTTAATCTGACATACAACGGTGCGCCACTGGATATGGAAGCCGAGTTCATCATTGCGACAAACAACTACCGGGCAGGTGGCGGCGGCAACTTCCCCGGCGCGACTGGCGAGACGACAGTCTTTGAAGGGCCTGATACAAACCGAGATGTGATCGTACGCTACATCGTGGAAAAAGGAACGATCAGCCCGCGCGCGGACAGCAACTGGTCGTTCGCTCCAATGGAGGGCACGACAGTGCTATTTGACACAGGGCCCGCAGCCGCCGCTTACATAGATCAGGTAGATGTCGACATTGAAGAAGCCGGCGATGGCCCGGACGGCTTTACCCGTTTCCGCATCTCACTGTGAGTCGAAGCCTTTGACAAAACAGCGCCTGCGCTTGGACCTTAAGCGCTGATAAAAGAAGTGGTCGTTCTTTGGGTGACTCAGAGCGCCCGCTGTGTCTGCGGTCTCTGAGTTAACCAAGGCTTAGGATTTGCTGTCGCAGTGAAGGTCTCCTCTGACGGGCCGCACCGCGGCTTCAAGAAAAACGGGCCCTTGGTGCGTGTCGAACTGCGGCGCTGATGTTTCCATCCGTTACCGCACGTCGCAACCAGAGTTCGCATTCGATTGCAGCGGCGAAGTGTGTAGAGTTTGGACTGACACCTAATCGGATCTGGTCGATTGCGCGACGCCAAGCCGTCGGTTTGATCCAGCCGCGCAACGCGAGCTCGCCGTTTATCAGCGACTCAAGAAAGGCGGGCTCGTTTTGAAGGTCCTTTTCCCGCGAGGGCTGAGTTGACCCCTTGTCTGTTCGCTCCGCGACGTCTTGAAGGCCCAGCTGCCTGAGCAACTCACGCTGCAGGGCACGATCACCACCAATACCTCGTCGCACATTTGGTGCTATACTCAAACAGTACTCCACAAGCGGTCGGTGCAATAAGGGATGTACTGTTTCTGTCGTCGGCGACCAAGGTTGAGCAAGGTTTTCGGCTGCGGTCATGTCAAAGATCAATTCCCAAAGAAATCGTGATGAGGGGTGGGTGACAGCGTGCGCAAGTGGCGCGCGCTCTGAACCCGCTTGTCGTAAGAGCGAAGCGGCAAGCCAATCCGCAGGAGTCAGGTTAGGTTGCGCGCCTGTGTTTTGTCCCCGGAGATGACGAGCAGCTATGGGTAACGCAACGTAGCGTATGAAGTGCGTAGCGCTGCGATGCCCGCCGCGTTCCTGCGCGTAGGCTGCGGCTTGCCGCCAGGCCGCAACAAAGCGCCCCTTCACCAAAGGGTCAGCTAAAAATGCAGGCGCAAGACCACCAAAGTCAAAAACGATGTCACCACCAACCCCCGTCAAGTGACGTGGCGCATCGTGCAGTCGAAAGTGATCCCCGATACTGCGGATCATGTCGCGGTAGCTGCAACCGCCCGGTTGATCCGGCAAGTCCGGCAGCGTGGTGGTGAGACTGTCCTGATCAAGTCCGATTTCGGTGAGCGGCACACCGAGCCGATTGGCAACCAACTTTGCGAAGTGGCGATCGTTGCCCAAGGCTCCCTTTTCGGGGATGTAACTGATTGCCTGAATTTTTCGCCCCATATCGGACGCGATCGCAGCGACGAGTGAGGAGTCGGTTCCGCCACTGAGGTCAATTATCGTCGTGCGATCAGCGGCTGCATAGAGGTCTATTGCTTCATTCAACAGGCAATGCAGACGATCAAGCGCATTCCCTTTAAATTCTTGGTTTGTCGGCTGCCAGGGACGAGAGCTATGCTTGCCCTTATCTCCAAAAATGATCGTTTCACCGCCGTGGAGCCGCCTGACCTTGGCGTAGGGGGTCCGGTCAAGGACTGGGCGCATAGCCATAAAGCGGGCGAAGAAAACCGGGTCTAATTCCTTGCATCCAACGCGCTGCGCCACTGCTGCCAGCTCAGTGCCAACGACGAGCCTATCCTTGGCCTGCGCATAGAATGCCCGGCCGAGACCCAGGCTGCTTTGCACCAAGACCAACAGCTGATCTTCGACGACTGTTGCCGAGTACTGACCTATCCAAGAGCGGGAGAATCCAGCATGGTTCTCGCGATATGCCCTGACCAGTCCATCGAGACCGCCGGGGCCTACTCCGCTGAGACCAAAGAGCCGGCCTGCGTCTTGCGCAGTGTTTCCATGGGCTTCGAGAACGTCTCCAGAAGCATCCACTGTGACCAGAAAACCCATTTTGTGCGACTAGCAAACACGCAGAATTTCGCGAAATAACGCGACACGGTTTTTTCCGGTTTGGCTCTCCAACACTGGCTCACCATTGGTTTCAACCCAAGCGTGGGCTGTAAACGGATGTCGTTTGAAACCTATGATGAGTTCCGGTTGCAATGCCGAGTGCCGTAAAAAGGCAAAAAGACCAATCGCGCGCGGTAGGCAATCGAAGTCGCCAAGGCGACTTGGGAAAACGGCTTCCGCTTTTCGAAACGCATTGATCGCGTTCGGTACGGGTCTGCGCGGTCTATGTGCCAGTGCCCAATCAAGCGATGTGCGGAACGTACTGTTGGCCAGTTTACGGCGTGCGACAAGCAGAGTTTTAAAGGCCATGGGGACTGCCCCAGGCAAGATTAAAGGCCGGACCACGTTTGCCTTTTGTCGATGCCGCCCAACAAGACCGGCCTCAAAGAGTGACGCTTCCAATTCCGTGTCTGAGGTGCCTCCAGCGTATTCGACAAACCGTTGCCCTCCTTCTCTATCAAGGGCGTGGTACTGGCCTGCTTCAAGGTCGAGGATAATTAGAGCATCGTTATCAAAGCGCCATCTGAGGTGTTCAAGCTCTTGATGTCTACTCGCTTGCGCCGCGGCTAAGGTCTCTGAAGCGATACGCGTACTTAGCGCCGTCATCGTCATCTCCAGTAGGATCGAACCCCGTCAGTTCATCGATCTGCCCAATGAGTACAATCCGAGGTTTCCTCACTTTGTCCTCTGCCAGAACTTTGATCTTGTGAGAATTCGTTTTATCCAACTTTCCAGCCTTTCGTTCAGCCCTGCAATAGAGCAACTCTGGCAAACCTCACCCTCAAATGCAATTTGTAAACGTCGGAGTTCGGCACGCGCCAACGGGCTGACACACGCAAGCAAAATGCGGACCACTTGAGCGAAACATTTAAGCCTCAAAGCCAACTGACACATTCACATGTCACTGGCTCCGATGGTTACTGCAGCAAAGCGGACACTTGGCTCAAAACCAAAAATGGTTGGTTTGCCGCGCAGAGTGTGCCTTGGACCGTCAATGATCCTCTAAAATGTAGCGATTGCCACCTCTGGCGGGCCGCAACGCTGTATGCACATGGCCGAAGCGACGGCGGTTTTGGGACGAAACTCCAGCTCGAGGCGGCCCGAAGCGCAGGACCGTCGCGTTTCCTCTATGCTCGGCTATAAGGCCAAAGCGGTCCATAAGGGATGCGATCTAGCTTGGTCTGCCGAACAGCATATCCTTCTTTTTCCCACAGTTCTGCATGAACCGCATTCTCTGTTGGAAAATCGCACACGCGGCAAAAGCTTAAAAACACTTTCTTTTTCCGAAGCTCAGTCATACCTTTGATAGGCGGGTGACCCTGAAAAAAACGCCCCGGACTGAGTATTCTGAGGAGTAAGTAATGACCGAACTTGATGAATGCGCTTGCGATCAATGCCCGCCGCAGTGTGGATGCACAAAAGAGAAGACAGCTGAAGGACAGTGCTGCTGCGGTGAAAGCTGCACCTGCGAAGACTGCGCGTGTGGACCAAGTTGTGGCTGTCCCGGCGAATAAATTACCGTTTATGCGCTAATTGAGGAATCCAAGGTTCATACCAATACGGACTTAGAAGTGTTGAAGCAGCGTTTGCTAAAACTGTTCATCTCTTAATGCAATGGACCATGCCGCTGATCACTTCTATATCGGGGCACTCGGCATAGATGCCAATCGGCGGAAAATGCTCCGAAGAGCAGGTAAAGTTGGCCGACCCAAACTCGCCATACTCGCAGGCTTGACGGAAAGAGAGGTCGCTAAGAGTGAAGCCTCCGGCTCCCAATCATTGGAAACTTCGCCTCCATTAGAGCTACCTGCAGCGTTGCAAGTTCCGCGAGAGTGAAACGCGAGCCCGGGAATGGCGGAGAACGTCCTTTAAACTCTCTGCGGACTTTGTATTTACACGTGGTTCCAGGTTTACGGAGCACTCAGTGCTCCGGTGTTTCGCAACCAATTATGAACCGTCGGCTATGAGAGCGGTCAACCTTTTTGGGCGCCGCTGCCGGGGCAAAAGCATCGGTTAAAGCAATTCGGTAAAATCGACCGCGGCGGAGGAAATAATCCGCTGCTACTTGAGGGGCGCAGAAGACAATCGCAAGCGCAGTGTCACGATCTCATAGTTGGCGATCGGGAGTGATAGGGCATTGCCATCGACCACGAGCGGCTCGGCGACATCTTCGAGCAATCCGCAGCGCTCCACAGCTGAGACCAAAGGGTGCAGTGATAGCGTGACATCGCCGCGGGTGTTGTGAGCTTCGTACAGGCGGATAACGATCCCATCGCCATCCTCGGCGGGCTTGACCGTTTCGATCACGACACGCTCACTGGAGCAACGGACCAGTGGCGTCTGGTCCCGCGCGCCCTTTCCCGGTCCGGAGACGACCCGGGGAGGCAAGTTAAGCGCGTAGGCTTCGCGTCGGACATCCACCCGAGTGTCACCTTCGTGAGGCAGCAAAGCATAGGTGAAGCGGTGGTAACCCTGGTCGGCGGTCTTGTCCGGCATAGTCGCGGACTTAATCAACGAGAGTCGCAAAACATCGTCCCGCACGTCGTAGCCATATTTGCAGTCATTGAGGAGCGCGACGCCGTAGTTGCCATCGCTGAGATCGGCCCATTTGTGCGCGGGAACTTCGAACTGTGCCGCATCCCAACTGGTGTTGCGGTGCGTGGGGCGGTCGATCTGGCCCCATTGAATATCAAACTCCGCGCGCATGGCGCGGACCGAGACCGGGAACGCAGCCTTCAGCAGCAAATGCGTCTCATGCCAGTCAACCTCTGTATCGAAATCAAGGCGGGCGGAATGGCGGCACAGGCTTATCCGCTGGGTGAGGCGCGAGCGGCGAAAGATGCGCGTGAGTTCAACAGTTGCGCGCAGCGGGCCCGTTTCAGTGATCTCAAAGCTGTTGAGCGCGGTGATAATCTCCCCCCGGTCTTCGAAGAAGATATCGATATCCCAGGCATCCCAGCTGATTGGGCGATCCTCGAAGAGCTCAAGCTTGTTGCCCAGGGCGCCGGCTTTCAGAACTTCGCGCGCGGCGCGCTTGTCCCAGATCGAGCTCAGCATGCCATCGCCATTGATCGTGACGCGCAGGGTTTCGTTTTCCAGAACTGCCCCGCCGTCTTCTGTGGGCGCGGCGTGAGCGCCCGATACCTCTGGTGCGGGGTCCCCGGTCGCTTCCAGAATGCGTGCTGACAGGGGTGCGGCCTCGGGCAGCTCGATCAACACCCCTTCGGACACCTGTTGTTGCGGCAAAGCCCGCCCCATTTCCGCAACAGGGCCTGATCCGGGGGGCAGCAAAGCTTGCCGGGGACGCGGCAAAGGACAGCCATCGAGCACAAGGAAAGCTGCGTCTTTTGGAAGAAGTGCGGCTGCGGCGCGGGCAAGTGCCGCCTCAGCCGTTTCCGTGATCTCTGCAAAGTCGCGTTTGGCATCTTCGAACACGGCAGGGATGGAAGTGCCGGTCAGGATGTCATGGAATTGCAGCGTGCAGAGTTTGCGCCACGCTTCGGTCAGGTCATCGGACGCCTGGCCCGCCACCATGGCCAGCGACATTGCAAGCTCTGAGTCATGGAGCAGCGCTTCTGCCTTGCGGTTGGCGCGCTTGATCGATCCGTTGCCGGTCAGCACGCCCCGGTGGCCTTCAAGGTAAAACTCACCCAGCCATGTCGGCAGGTTTGGGGATTTCGCCTCCAGGCTTTCGAAAAAGGCCCGCACGGTGGATTGCTTGAGTTGCGGTGCGCCAGGGAGGGCTTTGTAGACCTCCGCCTTTCGGATCAGCTCGTCTGTGGGGCCGCCGCCGCCATCACCATAGCCAAATGCGATCAGAAGCTCATGCACACGGTCTTTCATCTTGTTGCGGGTCCAGGTGCCGACGACCTCAGCCGCCGTCAGGTCTGATTTGTAGTTGGTCGGGAAAGGCAGGTGCTGCACGGTGCGCGGCGTCGTCAGAAATTGCGCCATCACGCGGGATCCATCGATCCCTTCCCACCACGTGGTTGAGGCGGGCATCTGGTTGTATTGGTTCCAGTTCACCTTGTTCGTCACGAACCATCGCAGACCTGCCTGTTTCATCAGCTGTGGCAGACAGGCCGGAAACCCGAATGTGTCTGGCAGCCAAAGCACGGGGCATTCCGAGCCTTCGCCAAACGTGGTGTCGCAATACTGTCGAGCCAGCAAAAGCTGACGAACCAAGGCCTCTGACCCAGGCATATTCGCGTCGGGCTCTACCCACATGCCACCCAGGATTTCCCAACGTCCCTCGGCGACGCGGGTTTTGATGCTCTCGAAGATGTCGGGATAGTCTTCCTGGGTCCATGAATAGAGCTGAGGCTGAGAGTGCGAGAAATGGAACGCCTCGTGTTTCTCCATCAGGCGCAGAACGTTCGAATAGGTGCGTGCGTTCTTCTGCCGGATCTGCGCGATCGGCCAAAGATAGGCGATATCCATATGCGCATGCCCCGCCGCGTGCAGTTTAATGTCGAGAGGCGGGCCGGCTTTTTTCAGCCCTTCGCGTAGTCGTTCGGTGGCGGGAGCGACCGAGGCCCGGAAGTCGCTGGCCATAGGGTCGCGGGTGTCGAGAACCAGGAAGGCTGCATCGAGCGCGTTCAGAATCGCATGCTTTTCCGGTCGGTTCTCGTTCATCTCGGTCGACAGATCGAGCGCTGTTTCGGCAAGCGTTATAAAATCTTGCAGCCCTCGGTCGATGTCGATCACGGCGCATTCGCGTAGAAAGAGCTGCGAGCGGTCGCTGTCGTCAGGCGGCCAGCCGGTTAGGCCTGTCCAGCCATGCAGCATCAGTTCATGCGGCAACCCGTCAGATTTTGGCAGATCGATCGTATGGTGGTAGCGGTCGGCGGAGGCATAAGGCGTGCCATCAATGTAAAGCAGCGCTTCAGGGTGGGTGAAAATGTCTCCTGCGACCCCCAACGGCAGATCGAGCGCGGGGTTGTGCCAGCCTTTAGGGGACACAAAGCTGGAGCGCAGAACGAAATGCAAGTTCTGCCCTCCCCAATAGGTGTTCCATTCCAGTCTCTGTCCGTTGCTTTGGCCAGATGAAACTGACGGGTCAGGTGCCGCAGCGGCATCTGGAAGGGTCTCCAGCGTAAAGGGCTCAATTGCGCGGCTCGCCCTTGCGATATGAGGTCCGATAAGGCGCAGCCGTTGGGCGATCTTCTCGGCGGTCAGCCGCTGGCGGTGAGACATGCGGCGCTTCCCCTATGCGAGCGCAAAGCCCGGAATCGTGCCGCGCAGGATCGTTTCCTGCTCGCCGTCAAGTTTCGACAAACCACTAAGCGCTTCTCGGGCGTCGTCAGACGATCCCCAATCGCGGTCTAGGTCCGGCCATGGAATTGAGGAGATCAGAAGCTGAGTGTAGGCGTGCTGCGGATCGCCGATCACGTCATGCGGCGGCCCGGCCTCAACCACGTGGCCCTTGTAAAGTACCATGACATAGTCCGAGACGTGATAGGCCGTCGCCAGATCATGCGTGATATAAATGATCGAGATACCGTGGCGGTCCTTCAAGTCGTGAATGTTCTTGAGGATCGTCGCTCGGAGCGAGGCATCGACCATAGACACAGGCTCATCTGCAATCAGCAGCTTCGGGCTGAGCATCAGTGCACGGGCCACGATTAACCGCTGCCGCTGGCCACCGGACAATTGGTGCGGGTACCGGCCCAGCACGGTTTCTGGCGCAAGTCCTACAGCGCGGCAGGCCTCCTCCATCGCCTCGGTCGTGTGGTCTGCGCCTTTTGACAGACCGAACCGCTCGAACGGGAACTTGAGCGTGTGATTCACCCGGTAGAACGGGTTGAAGCAAGCGTAGGGGTCCTGAAACACAGCCTGCACTTCCTTTCGGAAGGTCAGCGCTTCGTCTGCCGACTGCCGGTTGATGTCGCGCCCCTTGAACAGAACCTCGCCTTCGGTGGGCGCATTGAAGCCGAGCATCAGGCTGCCCATGGTCGATTTACCGGAGCCGGACTGCCCCACGATGGAGATGATCTTGGGCACCTCGCCATCGAGCGTGAAACTCATCGGATGCAGAGCTGTGACGCTGCCATATTGCTTGGTGACGTTGCGCAGCTCCAAAAGAGGCGTGCCGTCTTCGGTCTTGAACCCTTCAGCCGACTTGGCTGGAGCCGGATCGAGGAAGCTTTCGCCCCCGACCAGTGGGACGGACGAAATCAGCTCCTGCGTGTAGGGGTGTTGGGGTGTTTCGATGATCTGACGGACGGGGCCGAACTCCACCAGTTCACCTTTTTTTAGTACGGCGATGTCATCGACGGACTGCGCCATCAAGCCCATGTCATGCCCGATCAGGATCAGACCGGCCCCGATTTTCGCCTGCACATCGCGCAAGGTCTGCATGACATGGCGCTGGGTTATCACGTCGAGCGCAGAAGTAGGCTCATCAGCGATGATCAGGTCCGGATCCAGGCACACGCCGATTGCGATGCACACCCGTTGTTTCATGCCTCCGGAAAGCTCATGCGGGTAAAGCGGACCAACGATCTCGGGATCAAGGCCAACACCATTTAGCGCCGCATCAGAGCGGCGTTTCAGCTCCACATCCGTGACCGCGCCTTCATGGGCGATGATCCCGTCCCAGATCTGGTCTTCAATCCGCATCACGGGGTTCAGCGAATTCATCGCGCCTTGTGGGATATAGCTTATCTTGCGCAAGCGGACGCGGCGCATTTCCTCTTCGCTCAGGTTGAGGATGTCTGTTTTGCCGAGCGAGTTCAGATGAATCTCACCCTCAGAAACGAAACCGGGCTTTGCCAGCATTCGCATAGCGGCAAGCGCGGTCGTCGTCTTGCCGGATCCAGATTCGCCAATAAAACCAATGCGGCGGCCTTGCGGGACCGACAGCGAGATGTCGGTGACCGCGTGCACTACACCTTTGGAGGTCGGGAAATCGATAGAGACGTTTTTGAAGTCGAGAATGGTCACGGCGCGCACTCCCGGATAATTGCCCTGGTGGAGTCTTCGATTGCTTTCAGACCCTCGTCGTTGGGCAGTCCCAGACGCCCGGAGGCAGCCTCCAGGCTCAGCCACGCGTCGCGGTCGAGGGAGGTGTTGGCACGCTTCAGCCTTTCGATCTCCGATTGGGCCTGGCGCATGTCTGCGAACTTGGCGGTGACAACGATGATTGCACTTTCTATGGCCGCACACTCCGCTTCCTCCAGCGCCGCGGCCGGTAGCGGGGTGCAAAGAAGAGGTAAAACAAGTATAAACCGCATTTTGCCGATCCCCCTCACAAGCGTCTCAGACGGGGGTTTGACACCTCGTCGAGCCCAAGATTGATCAGTAACAAACCTATGAACATAACGGCGAGCAGGATCGTTGGGATGCCCCACCACCACCACAGGTTCTGGATCAGTGCGCCGGAATTGATTGCGTCGTAGATCACGCGTCCAAGCGTCGGGACACGTTGCGGACCCAGGCCCAGAACCTCAAGCCCGACAGCTGTAACGATTGACGTCGTCACGTTCGCTATAAAGGAGCCAAAAAGATACGGAACAAGGTTTGGCAGCATCTCCCGGAACATGATGTGGCCGGTTGAGGCGCCGGAGAGGCGCGCCATCTGCACGTAGCCGGACTCGCGCATCGACAGGACTTGCGCGCGGATCAGCCGGGTCGGGGACTGCCAGACGAAACAGGCAATCAGGATTGCCATGATGGTCAGCGAGATGTCCCCGTAAGCCGCCTGAAACACCACAAGGATCAGCAGGGGCGGAATGGTGATCATAACATCCGACCCGACACGGATGACATCATCTACGCGCCCGCCGATAAACCCGGCGGAAAAGCCCAGAAAGATGCCGATGGACATCCCGATCAGCGAGGCCAGCACGCCTACATAAAGCGAGTTTGGCGCCCCCACGATAAGAAGCGCAAGAATGTCTTTACCGGTGACATCGGTGCCCAACGGATGGGCCCAAGAGCCCATCTGCCCGCGCATGTTTTCGATCCCCACTGGGGCCTGACGTGGCAGGCCAGAGCCAGTGAAGACCATGTCCGTGTCCCAGAAAATGCGCCCTAGAATTCCAAGAGCGATGATACTCAATAAAAGCCCGACGCCCCAGATGAGTTTCGGATTGCGCCACGGATTGTCGAAGCGCTTCATCCGCTTGATCTGTCGTTTGGTCAGACCCAAGGCATCGGGAGCGGCGGTCTCTGGAGCGGCGGCGTTTTGATCAGTCATGTGCCTACCCTCCGTGTCGGATGCGGGGGTCGATAAAGGGATAGACCAGATCGACAATGAAAACAGCGAGTGCCGTCATGAGGATGATGACGAAGGAGACTCCCTGGATGACAGGGTAGTCCTGCGTGAGGATCGCGTCGTAGAGAAGTTTGCCCATCCCCGGGTAAGCGAAAATGCGTTCCACCAGAACCTGCCCTGCAACCAGCAGCCCGATCTTGAGCGCAAAGGCGGTGATCTGTGGCAGGATCGCGTTGCGGATCATGTAACGGTAGAGGATGTACCGCGGGCGCAGGCCCTTCGCCTTGGCGAGCGTCGTGTAATCCTCTCCCTGCACCGTGATCATCAGGCCGCGCATCCCGAGCGCCCAGAAACCAAAAGTCACGACCACGATCGACAGCGCTGGAAGGAACCCGTGATAAAGAACGGAACTTACAAAATCCAAGGTCCAACCGGGCTCTACGTTCAGGCCATAGGGGCCGCTCAGCGGAAACCAGCGAAGCTGCGTAGAAAAAATGTACATCAGCAACAAGCCCGACAGGATTGGGGGGATCGAGGTAAAGACCATTGCCGCCGGAATCAGAGCTTTCCAAAGGCGCGGGGTATGTTCCCACACCATCAACGCACCAAGCAGATTGCCTATGAAAAAAGTGATGATGAGCGAGATCATCATCAAGCCAAGAGTCCAGGGCAGGGCGTTCGCGATCATTGTCGCTACGGGTGTCGGGAAGCTGGCTGTCGACAGGCCGAAATCAAAGGTCAGAGTGTTCTTGACGTAGAGCAGGTATTGCACGATCAGCGGCTGATCGAGCCCGAAGGTGGATCTGAGCTGCGCAAGGATCTCATCTGCATTCGCAACCGATCCGCCCCCTGCAGCCATCCGCCCAAGCGCGGCAGAGGCCGGATCCAGACCCGACAGGCGCGGTATAATCCAGATCAGGGTTGCAGCGATCAGAACGGTCAGAGCCAGGGTGCTGAGACGGTTCATCAGGTAACTGGTTGGGATGCGTCCCATCAGTTCCTCCTCACGATCTGATTGGGTCGTTGTGAAGGGCCGCTCGCGATTGCGGCCCTCCTGTCTTTTTGCCTAAGCACGTCAGCTGAGGCGGCGATCATTCGGCCTTTGTCAGGTTGTGAATGATCTGGTGACCTGAATTCCAATGGAAAAACGGATGGTTGTAGTAGTTGTCGTTCGACGGCCATCCGGTCCAGTAGGTCGTGTTAAATGGCATCAGTTTATACGCCTGCACCAGCGGGATGAACGGGAGCTCCGCATCCAGATGCTGATAGGCGTCAGCTACCATGCCCGGGATTTCCGGCGCTCCGAGTGGCATCGAGGCCATCGCATTGACCACCTCCGAATAGGCCTCGGCGGCCGGCGTGTTCCAGCGCGGTGTATTGTTGAAACCGGGTGAACGTTCGCCCACCGGAACAACGTCGGCGACGGTGTAGCGTCCCATCGATGCCCACGGCTCGTTGACCGATCCGCAGGACAGCCATGAGTAGCTCATTTCGAACCCGCCGAAAGGCAGGACCTCGCCCCAGAAGACGGAATTCTCTACTGGGACAGAGCGCGCATCGATCCCCGCGCGCTGGAGCTGCTCGACCACCATATCGATGGTGCGCGTATACTCGGTCGACGCCGAGTTTACGTGGATTTCGACCGCGAGCGTTTCGCCGTCCTTTGCGTAATAGTCACCGTCACGGGTCCAGCCTTCCGCTTCAAGAAGTGCCTGCCCCCCTTCCACATCAGCGCGCTCCGGCAGTCCATATCCAGCTGCGACAACTGCATCGATGAATGGACCCATCGAGCCGTATTGAGCGAACATCGTCCGACTCGCTTCCGTCGCGCCTTCTGCTGCGATATTCACGATTTGGGTCCGGTCAATGATCATCCCCACCGCTTTTCGCATGTTGGCGTTGTCCCATGGTGCCACGGTGGTGTTGATCTCAAGCTGACGTGCACAGGGGTCCGCCACTGCAAACGGGTAATCGGAATACCAGGCCATCGCATTGGCGTTCTGGGCCTGGATCGCTTCGAATGTGCCGACGGACAGGTTCTGCGCCGCGTCCATCTGGTTTGTCGCCATTAACTGCGCGCGGCTTTCTTCGCCACCGGACTCAAGAAACACGACGCGGAGCGGGTCAGGCAGGTCCTGAAAGCCAGTTTGTGCCCCCCACCAGTCGTCGTTGCGGTCCCAGATCGCCCGGTTGGACGCTGCGCTTGTGAAGGTGTAGGGCCCAGTGCCGATCGGTGGATTAAAGGTAAACGTGGCCGGGTTTTCTGCTTGGCTCCAGATATGCTCTGGCATGACGAGGAATGACCCGAAAATCCGCACACCGAAATTCTCCACAACAAAGCGCGGGTTCGCGGCGTTCAAAGTGAAACGGACAGTCAGGTCATCAACCTTTTCGACGCTGGCCACTTGGCCCCGTAGCGTTGCGACTTCGCGGGCTGTCAGTTCTTCGTTCGCCATCGCCATTTCTGTCGAGAACACCACATCATCTGCGTTGAATGCCTCGCCATCGGACCAGGTCACGCCTTCGCGCAGGGCGATCGTGAACTCGGTTGAGTCCACATTTGCTTCAAATCCTGTTGCAAGCCACGGGTCGAGGTCGCCGGTGCCGTAATTCAGAATGAACAGTGGCTCCCACATGGTCTGATGCGCGCCGTGCATCCGGCGAATGCCGGTTCCGTCGGTCATCCAGTTGAAGTTCTCCGGATCCTGTATCGTCCGGTCCAGGTCGAAAATGACCGTATCTTCTCGCGCAATATCCTGGGCCGACGCCATGCCGGCCATGGCTATCACCATGGCCGATGTCGCCAGCAGCATCCTGTTCATTCTCATGTCTTTCCTCCCTAGGGTCTTACTCAAATGTCGTGGCGTCCCACGAACTTGGTACCTCCAACCGCCCTCAGACGGCCGGGGTCATCTCAGGTAATCTAGCACACAGACGCGCGTGTCTTCGGGCAAGTCTTGATGCCGGATCTCTATTGTATGATCGCATGCGAAATCGACATCTTCGTTCTTAAAATGGCTAAGGAAACTCTCAATCCACATAGTGTTTCTTGGTTTGTAGGTCAGCGTGCGGAAATGCATCGGAATAACCAGCTTTGGCCGCACGCGATGGATCATTTTCATCAGATCCGGAAGCTCAATTGTCAGATAGCCCCCAGCAAGTGCCAGTAGCACGTCGACATCTTCATAGAACGCGATCTGCGCGTCAGTCAGAGGATTTCCAACGTCCCCCATATGCGCGATTTTGATGCCGTCGAGCTCAAAACGATACATACCATTCTGGCCGGGGACCTCGTGCTCCGGGTGATGGTCCCATTCTGCAGCCTCGGTGGCCTGCACGCGTAGCCCCGCCGCTTCGTCATAGCCTCCATTTTGCGCTGCCGTAAGGGCGTTGATCACAGCCGGTGTGCCCTCGATGAGATCCGCACGGCAATGGGCGCTGTCGTCGTCCGAGGAGATGATAACAAGTTCGGCGGTCTCACGGATCGGCGGATACCCCACGCCTTCAGGTGTGTAGGGGTCGGTGATCACGGAAAACCCCGCGGTATCGGTCAGCTTGAATGCCGCGTGGCCGAGCCAGGTAATCTTCAAAAGCTATACCCCCGGTTGATCAGTTGTTGCCCACAACGTGTGGGCTTGTCGTTTGGAGTATATCGTCGTTTGTCGGACGCTTATGGTGACGCCAGTGTCCGCTGGCATCATTGCCGCGGGCGATAATTGCCTCGACGCCTTGTGCCCATTCCGGGTCTGCTATGCGAACTTCTGGCGGGCAATACCGTAGCGTAAGACCGCAGCGTCGCCGGTCGGACAGGTTTGCCCGTGACCCGTGCACCAGCATGTCAGCATGAAGTGATATTTGCCCGGCTTTCAGGGCGTTGGAAAAGGGTGCACCATAGCTTTCCGCGTCCGCTATCCCTTTGTGAAAAATGGAGTCTTCGCCCACGGCCGAAGTCCTGATTGCGCCTTTGTCATGCGTGCCGGGGATGAAAAGCATCGCGGCGTTTCCCTCGTCGGCATCATCAATGGCCAGCCACACCGTGACAGTCCGCGCCGGGGTGAGCTTCCAAAAGGATGCGTCCTGATGCCATGGCACTTGCTTCGGATCGTGGGCTTTCTTTGACAGAATTGCGCTGGCCCAGCAGATGATGTTCTCGCCAATAATGTCCTGGACGAGATCGAGAATGCGTGGTTCGGTTGCGATGTCCCAAATACCGGCCATCCGCGCCTGGTAGCAGTTGATCCCGTAGGCGCCTGCGTCTCCGAGATCAGACATCAATCTGTCGAAGTAGGTCCGGATATCCGCAATTTCTTCCGGGCTAAAAACATCAAATGGCTGAACGAAGCCCAGTTGATTGTACTGTGCGATCTGAGATGCAGACAAAAATCGGGCGGCGGGAGAGGGTACCGAGCGAAAGCTCAGATCGAGGTCCATCGAGAGTTCCATACTATGCTGCCCTCCCCGCAACATCGCGCTTTGAAAAGATACGATGGAGATTTTGGTTTTCGCAGACCCTCACTTGACAAAAATATGTACTAAATTGATCTTTGTCGAAGGTTTCTGCAGCTGCAAAATGTCAGAAAAACATGAGACGACCACAGAAGATGTTCAGAATTGATACGTATATCGGCAAGTCCGAGGCGTTTCATTTCGTGCGTAAAGATCTTCCGGAAGCGCTGCCTCTGCTTGAGCATAATCATGATTACTTCGAGCTGATGCTGGTAGAACAAGGCCAGGTTCACCACTGGATTAATGGTGTCGAAGAACTGCTCGGTCGCGGACACCTGGTTTTTCTGAGACCTTCAGACACTCATGCATTGCAAAGCGTACCGGGTACTGGAGCACGCATTCTGAACGTCATGTTCCGTGAGGAGACCGCCGCGCATCTGGTGGAACGGTACCAAGAAGAACTGAAAGCGAAGTTTTTTTGGCAGGGCGGTCTGTTACCGGCTGCATTGCGGCTCCACGGTCCGCAACTTGAACGCGCAGTGAACTCGCTACAAATGCTGCAAACCTCCCATCGCAGCCTCGCAAGGATAGAAAACTACCTCCTGTCGGTCATCACGCATGTTCTGGATGCCGGGGAGGGAACGGATGATCGGGCTCCCGCCTGGCTTCTTGCAGCGTGTCGCGCAGCGCGTGAGCCGAGGGTCTTTCGACAAGGCGCGAGCGGCTTTCTGGCCGAGGCAGGACGGAGCCATGAGCATGTCTGCAGACAGACGCGGAAATATCTGGGTCTCAGCCCGACCCAGTATGTGAACCGTATCCGGGTGCAGCACGCGGCCATGTTGCTGGCGGGCACGGACCGGTCGATGACGGAGTTGGCATTGTATTGTGGTTTCGAAAACCTCAGCTACTTTCATCGCCTGTTTCGCCAGCAGTATGGCACGACGCCCCGCAGCTACCGACAAAGACATCAAAAAATCGACATCGTCTGATCAGTCTGAACAACGTAGGGTTTCGACATTGGTTCAAGGCGTTCTGTGAGCTTCGGCTGACAGCGTTTAATTGGCTCAAGGAACTGGGTTTGGATACCGCGCTCTGCCCTGGCACAACGCTTGCGGGCCGAACTGGGGCGGGGTGGCGCTGGCGGCTGAAAAGCCATGTTCCACTCAAATCTGCCTATGAGTTCTGCACCCAAACGCCACAGCGAACAGCAGCTCGGTCCGCAGAGCTGACGCTCGCGCGGTTTTAGCCCGACCAATTCCGCATTGTGTCCGCTATGAACGGTTACATGGCACACTGCGCCGAAAGGTTCTCAATACAGAGTGATTCACGACAACCCACCAGGCGCAAACCATCATCAATCATTGGCTCAGTTGGCACAACCTCATCCGCCCGCATCAGGCGCCTGGCACGCGACCGCCCGTTCCAGAAACCGTACCAAAGAAAGCCCAAATCAGTGACCCACAAACAAGGGGCTATACAGTCTTCTGAAGGCGGCGAAGGCATGGTGCATATAAGGTCGATTTCCGAGTGTATCGTTAGCCGCTAAAACGTGCCTGCAGTTCTTTGCGAAGTACCTTTCCCGCGGCGTTCTTTGGCAATTCGTTCAGAAAGTGTATCTCCTTCGGGCATTTGTACGCCGCCAGCTCGCGCTTCAGTTCAGCGATGAGATGCCTGTCGGTCACCTCTGCGCCCGGTTTCAGAACAACGGCAGCAACCACCTTCTCCACCCAACGTGGATCCGGCACGCCGAAGACCGATGCCGCTGCAATATCTTGTAGGCGAGAGAGATGTTCTTCGACTTCGGTGGGGTACACGTTCTCACCGCCGGTGACGATCATGTCGTTTTTGCGGTCGACGATATAGACAAAGCCGTTTTCATCCAGAAAACCCAGATCTCCGGTCTTTAGCCAGCCCTCAATGATCGCGGCCTGTGAGGCGGCAGGGTCTTCCCAATAGCCGTCCATCATGCCGGGGCTTCTGATTTCGATCTCACCGATCTCGCCGCGGATGCATGCCTTGTCGTTGGCGACTACTCTGACCGCGCGCTCGGCCACCGCTTTGCCGCAGGACAAAAGGATTTCATGGTCGTTTCCATGGCTTGCTGCGATGTGGTCGGCCGGCGAAAGTGCCGTGACCATCCCGCTTTCCGTGGCGCCGTACGATTGGACGAACTTGCAGTTCGGAAGCGCATCCAGCGCTCGAAGAAGAAGTGTCGTTGGAATGGGTGAGGCGGCATAGAGTATGGAGTTGAGGCTTGAGAGGTCGGCGGGATCTGTCTCCAGCGCATCGAGCACCGAACCAATCATTGTGGGCACCAGATGGACATTGTTGATCTTGTGCCGGGCAACAACATCAAGAACCTGGCTTGCCGAGTACTCCGGCAGAATCGTCGTGGTACAGCCCCTGTAGAATGCCGCGAAGAAATGCAAAAACAGCCCGCCCACATGGAAAAACGGCATTGCGGCCATCACTGAATCACCGGGTTCCAGGCCCAGAACGAACTCGGACGACACTCGAAGGTTGTTCAGAATTGAACGGTGGGAGTGGACGACACCTTTGGGCTGCCCAGTCGTTCCGCTGGTGAACAGGATACACAGCGGGTCGTCCGGGTGCGCGATGTGATCCGGTTCCCTAACATCGGCAGATTGAATGAGCGACGCGTAGGGAATGGCGTGCGGGTGCGATCGAACGAGGCTGATCACCTCAATCCCGGCTCCATGTGTTTTAACCAGAGACCGTGCTGTGTCCAGAAACGTATCGTCGGCGAAGATCGCTTTAGGCCGCGACGTTCGCAGGAGCTCTACCAGGGCGTCCTCGTAGAGCCGCCAATTCAGCGGAACCACGACGATGCCGGACTTTGTGAGACCAAAAATCTCAACATGGGCGATGGAGTTCTTGGCCAGGACTGCCACCCTGTCGCCCGGGCAAAGACCGCGCTCAACCAAAGACGCATTCAGGGCATTGATGCGTGTATTCAACCCATCGAACGTCACGCTTTGTCCACCGGGTGTGCGCAGCGCCGGTTTTTCAGGATAGGTCCTGGCCAGGTGTGCAAAGACCGCCCCAAGGGTTTCTTGGTCGTTTCCTCGCGTCTTCATCGCAGCATTGTCGGCAGCCAAGTCGCAATTTCAGGCACCATCACCAAAAGGGCCAGGACAGCGATCTCAATCAGAATGAACGGGATCGCTGAGCCAATGATCTGAACAATGGATATGCCTTGTGGGGCAACGCCTTTCATCACGTAGAGCAATAAACCGAAGGGTGGCGTCAGTAGTCCGATCTCCATCGTGATCAGGATCAGCACCATCAACCAGATCGGATCCAGATCATAGACCACCTGCAGCGAGGACGACCCCAAGAGGAAAAAGGGCAGCGTCAACAAAAGCATGCTGACCTGATCCATGAATGCGCCGAGAAACAGCAGGATCACCATCATCATGATGACAACTCCCAACTGACTCAGGTTCAGCGATACAAGCGCATTCAGCAGTCCGTCCGTCGCGCCCGATACCGCGAGCGCTTGGGTGAAGACGAGCGAGCCCGCGATAATGAAGATGATCATTGTGTTGATCTTGACCGTCTCTGTCAGCGCCTTCGCAACGGCCCGCCAGTCAAAGTCTGCACCCTCAATGCCGCTGATGCGGATGGTGGAGTTGAACAGACGGAAAAAGTAGCAGGCCGCCAGTGCCGCGAGACAGCCCATGGCCGCCGCCTCCGTGGGTGAGGCAAACTTGGTCAGTATGCTCCCGACCACAACAACGAAAATCGACAAGAGCGGCATGATGTATAAGCAGAACGGGACGGTGCGGTTCAGTGTCCGCGTCCAACGACCGCCATAAGCCCAGCGCAGCAGCAACCGTTCGCCGCGCCCGTGAACCGACACGACGAAAGGGGCATCGAGGTGACTATTGTCTTGCTCATAGGCCGGCGCAAGGTCGGGGTTAATAATGCAGCGGATGACAACATAGGCAAAAAACGACATAGCCATCAGCACGCCGGGCACGATCCCCGCGACCAAAAGCAGTGCAACGGATTGCTGAGCGATACTGGCCAATAGCACCGCAAGCGCAGATGGCGGAATCAGCATGGCGATGCCGCCAACGGCCATGATTGGTCCCATCGCGATTGCCGGTTTGTATCCGCGTTTGATCATGTCCGGAAGCAGCACGTTCCCCAGGATGGCGGTGTTTGCCACGGTTGAGCCCGAGAGCGAGGAAAACACCGTGCCTCCTACGATGGCGACAATTGACAAGCGTCCTGGGACCCGCGCGATTAGCCGCTCGATTGCGCCGATTGCCTTGAAGGCGACCCCGGTCTCCAAAAGGATCTCGCCCATGAGCAAGAATAGCGCGATTGTTGTGAGCGAATAACTGACCGCTTCGTGAAACTCGATCGGCATACTTTGAAGTGAGATTGTGACCAGATACCAATCGCCAATAGTCAGTAGCCCGCCGATAAACAGCGCTGTTCCCACGATATTTGCTGCCATAAAGGCAAAGGCTACAGGCAAGCCAAGAAACAGAAAAAAGCAGACGGTGCCGAGAAGAACAAGCAGTGCAAGATACCATTCCATGGCCTAAAGACCTACCTCGGTATCTTGAAGCCGACCGTCGCGCCCGGCGCGGTAGAACCGCAGCAAGAACTCGATGGCAAGCAAAGCGAAGGAAACGCTGAACACCCCCAGAATGAACCAATTGGGAATGCGCAGGTCTTTATCCGGTAGGGTCCCGAGTACGTAAGCAAAGTACCCGCCGCGTGTGCCGTAATACGACATTACAAGGCACAATGCGGCGCCAAAGAGATCCATGGCGCGTTCAAGGGCGACTGCGCCGCGGTGGGGCAGGGCGGCGATCACGATGTCGACGCGGACATGGGCCCCTTTTTGCAAGACCCACGTCGCAGAGAGAAAGACGCCGAAATACAAGAAATACTCTGCGCCTTCGTTCAGCCATTCAAATCCACCTAGCCTAAGTTTGCGCAGCAAGAAGTCGGATGGCAGCAACAGCGCAAAGACGCCAATCGAGAGAGCAACCAAGGCTGCGATCAGCTCGTTTAATCGCGAGAACAGGTGATCGAATCTGTCGATTGCGTGGCCCAACGCCGGTCTTCCCTCAAACGACGCGTTCGATCGCGGACGACCGAAAGCGCATGTTAACCACCGACTGGGTCAGTTCTTGCCTGTGAATAGTGCCTTCATGGCCGGTCCAGACTCGGGATTGTTTTCGAGGAACTCTGCCCATGCGGCCTCGTTGGCTGCGCTCACCCAAAGCTCTGCATCCGCGCCCTCAAAGGCCAGGGTTTCCATGCCATTCTCGGCCATGGTTTCTTTCATCGCTTCGTCCGAGGATCGGGTCCAGTCGCTGTCGGCCTCGGTGCGCGCTTCGGCCTCCAGAACAATCTCGGTTATCAGGTCGCGCGCTTCGTCGCTGAGGCTGTTCCAGCGGTTCAGGTTGGCAATTGTGTGCAGCGGTGCATTGTAAAACCCGGGATCAACCCGGTACCCGGTAACTTTGTACCATGATGGAGCGATCCCTCGCAGTGCCCATCCAAACCCATCAACTGTGCCGTTTTCCATCAGAGTGTAGACTTCGGGCATGGAAGATCGCTGGACCGTCGCGCCCATACTCTTGAAGAACGCCGTGTAGTTGGGTGAAACACGCAGGTTTAGACCCGACAGATCCGGCGCATCGATCGGGTCGCGCAAGAAAAGGTGAAACTTGCCATCGCTATGGTGGCGGCCAATGTAATAGGCCCCTTTTGCATTCATCCGTTCTTGAAATGCATCGATTGCACCATTCTGACGCAGCTCCGAATAGGGCAACTCATGCAAGCGCAGGGCGGGGGCTTCGGGAACCAGGCTGCCGAAGTAAGACTCCGGGCACGCCGCGATGTCATAGGCGCCCAATGCCATGCGTTCTGCCACTTGGAATGGGCTTCCAATAGCGGGTGCGCCGCCGAGCAGATCGATCTTTACAATGCCGGCTCCTTTGGCGTTGACGTCTTCTATCATCTTCTCGAAGGGCACGCTGGGCGGACTGCCGATCGGAAAACAACTGACGCCCCGCAAAACGGTTTCGCTGGCGGCAACTGGCGTTGCGGCCAAGAAGGTTGCGATTGCAAGTCCAAGAGCTTTTGCATTCATGGCGATCTACCTTTTTGACTTTTTCCCTCGCGGGCGTGCGATCTCCGCGCGTAGGCCACACCGGCGAGCGAACCCCTGGCGGTGAGCACTACGTGACAGGCATGACCGTCACTGAATTTGTATTTTTTTGGATCTGGCGACCCAAGAAGGGGGCAGGCCAGAAATTTTGACGCCATCGCGCCCGATCAAGTGGCTTGAACGCGCCTTGTATCGTGGCTCCCCCTGAACCTCTTTTATCCGTTTTTATGTATTTTTATATCAAAAATATCTTCAAGGATGGGGTCTGTACGCCGGAATATGGGTCCATGCGATGGGTGTATTGGCTTTGTCGTTCTGCGACAAAAGCAGCCATGACAAGTCTAAGTCTCGTGCGCCAAACAAAATTTCTAAATGATATCAAATGATAGCCAATCTTAGAGTTCACCGCCCACAAGGTCTTCCCGCCTCTTGAAGTCCAAAAACACCTTGGGTGGCTTTATTAAAATATTGAATAACCACTAAAGCGACTTTGGAGAATTGGTGTTCTTGCAAATTGTGGACTGGTCTCGCGAGATGTCCCGGCAGCAAGCGTGATAGCGAGCTTTGTTTGTTGGAGCCGTGTGCTGGCTTCAATACTGCGCAAGAAAATACAAGATTTTCTAAAAAAATATATTTTTTGTTGCGGATATTTGACCCATGTGAGAGATTACTTTGTGTCGCGGAGGGGCAGATTTTCTGGGAGGAATGCATTCATGGGTCTGAAAGAAACCAAATTCAGAACGATCCTCACTGCCTTGCCGATCATGTTCGGCTTAAAAGCAAAAAAGAGCGAGACGTTTCGTAAGTACATCTCGTCGCGCGATGCTGTCGTGCAGATTCAACTCGGCGACAACTCAATCATAAAGCATCTGGTCTTTCAGTCGGGGAAAACGCGTCTGCGGAACGGACTCCATGCGTCTCCAGATGTGCATATCTACTTCAAGGATATTGACGCGGCGCTGACCGTCATGACCCCACCAACCGACTACGGCGAGGTAATCCACGCCGGGAAAAACTTTCGGGTGAAGCTGACAGGTGATGAAGAGGCTGTGGCCTGGTTCACGCAGCTCGCAGGCAAGCTTGAGAGTGACGGCTGGGAGTATGGTGAGAAGCAGACCGATGGCTCTATGCGCTATACCCAGATCACCAACGGCGGGCCTCTGCACGTTTATGTTAAAGACGGCAAAATCCTTCGGACGCACATAATCGAATTTGATGATGACGACCCCGAGACCTGGACGATTGAGGCGCGAGGCCAGAAGTTCTCGCCAAAACGCAAAGGACTGGTCGCGCCCCATGCCCTTGCCATGAAGGCCAATGTTTACGCCGAAAACCGCGCGCTCTATCCCATGAAGCGTGTGGATTTCGACCCGGACGGCGAGCGCAATCCTCAGAACCGCGGCACATCAGGCTATGAGCGGATCAGCTGGGATGAGGCGCTCGACATCGTCTCTAAGGAGATCATGCGCCAGAAGCGCGTGCATGGACCGGGCTCGATCGCGCTCTCTAGCCCCAGTCATCACCAATGGGGCAACATCAACTATTACCTCAGCGCGTTAATGCGCTTTGGGAATGCGGTCGGCGTCACACGGGTGACACTTAACCCCGACAGTTGGGAAGGCTGGTACTGGGGTGCGATGCATCACCATGGCTCATCCATGCGTCTGGGTCTGCCCACGGGCTATGGCACTCTGGAAGACGCACTCGAACACGCGGACCAGATCGTCTACTGGGCCAGCGACCCCGAGAGCCAGTTCGGTGCCTACGGCGGGACAGAGACTACGGCTCGGCGGCTTTGGGCGAAAAAGCTCGGAATTAAGTCGATCCATATCAATCCACACTACTCTCCCACCGCCGCGTTCACCGGGGGAAAATGGATCCAGATCAAGCCAGGTACTGACGCAGCCCTTGCGCTGTCGTTGATGTATATTTGGATCAAAGAAGACAGCTACGACAAACACTTCGTCGAAAACCGCACCGATGGATTCGACGAATGGAAAGCCTATGTGATGGGCGAAACCGATGGCATCCCAAAGACCCCAGAGTGGCAAGAAGGGGAAACTGGCGTGCCCGCGCGCGAGGCCCGTGCGTTGGCCCGGAGCTGGGCCAAAAAGAAAACCTATCTCGGCGCAGGTGTCAGCGGTTGCGGCATGGGTGGTGCCTGCCGGAACGCCACCGGTATGCAGTGGGCGCGTTGTATGTTGATGCTGAACGCCATGCAGGGTTGGGGCCGCCCAGGCGTGAACTTTGGCAACCTCTCATTCGGGGCACCCAACAATCTGGAGTTTTACTTTCCGGGCTATGCCGAGGGCGGAATCTCTGGGGAGCTGAATAACACCGGCTCTGCTGGCAACAACTATTGCCGTATGCCGCACCTCATCTCGATGAACCCTGTGGAACAGCGCATTCCGCGCCAGCGCCTGCCCGAGGCCATCCTGGACGGCGAATGCGAAGGCTACGAGATGGCGCCCAAAAGCATGGAGGGTCAGTTCCAGGGCTTCAAGTACCCCGCGCCGGGCTACTCCAAGGTTCACATGCTCTATCGATATGGCAGCTCGGCGATGAGCACGACCAATGGGTCAAACCGCTTCCCGGACATGTACCGCTCGCCCGAGGTTGAGTTTGTCGTCAACCAGACCGTCTGGGTCGAAGGCGAGTCGCAATTTGCCGACATTATCCTGCCAGCCTGCACCCAGTTTGAGCGCTGGGACATTGGCGAATGGAATAATGCGGGCGGTCTTGGCCACCATTGGACGTCGCAGACCAACCACCGCATCATCGCCATGCTGCACAAGTGCATAGAGCCGCTTGGTGAATCGAAGTCCGACTACCAAATCTTCTGGGATATTTGTAAGCGGCTCGGTATGGGCGCTTACTTTTCAGAAGGTTGCGACGAGCTTGCCTGGGCCAAACGCGTTTTTGAGTCCAGTGATCTGAACGGCAAGATCAGCTGGAAGAAGTTTCTTAAAAAGGGCTACTACGTCATTCCGCCAGAGCTGCCGTCGCGCAAGCCGCCCGTGGACATGCGCTGGTTCTATGAGGGACGCCCGAAGGATCTGCCGGAACCTTTCCCGCTACCCGGGTCTTATACGCACGAAAACCTTCATGGTTTGCCCACGCAAAGCGGCAAGTTTGAGTTTGTCCCAAATTCGTTGCGCCGAATAGGAGATCCCGAGCGCCCCGCGGTTATGCAGTATGTGGCTCCGTTCGAAATCGACGGAGCACCGGAGCTCATCAAAGACTTTCCGTTGCAGCTCATCATTCCGCACTCGCGGTTCAGCTTCCACACCGCACAAGATGCAAAGGGCAATTCACTCAGTGATATCAAGGACCACCGCGTCCTTGTGGACGGTCACTATTATTGGATCGTGCGGATCAATCCCAAGGATGCGGAAGCGCGGGGCATCAAACACCACGAGCTGGTGAAGGTGCACAATGAGCGGGGCGCGGTGATTTGTGCGGCCGAGGTAACAACGCGGATGACCCCGGGTGTCGCGCATTCCTACGAAAGTTCCGCGCAGTATCAACCTCTCGGCAAGCCCGGCGAAAGCCCGGACATTGGCGGTTGCATGAATACCCTTTCCACGAACCGCCTGCAGTCCGGCAAGACCGTGGCCTCGGCAGGCTCGCTCGTCCACGTCGAAATCGAGAAATGGGACAAAGCAGCGTATCACGCGGAGGCGGCGGAATGACCGAAAAATGGCATCTGATTTCGAACTGCAATGCTTGCAGTAACTGCAACAACTGCGTGCTCGTCACCAACGACGAATATGTCGGAAACGATTTCCCCGGCTATTCCGCGCCCAAGCCCGTCACGGGGTCGCCCTGGATGGAGAAGAAGCGGGTGGAGCGGGGCAACGACACGATGATCGATGTGGCGCACTACATTGACACCTGCATGAATTGCCGCGAGCCCGCTTGCGTTAACCAAAAAACCGAAGGTGTCGTCTACCAGCGTGACGATGGTATTGTCATTATTGATCCTGACAAAGCCAAGGGCCGCAAGGATATTGTCGGAATGTGCCCGCATGGGCAAATTCATTGGAATGAAGAGCTTGAGCTTCCGCAAAAGTGGACTTGGGATGCCCATCTCCTGGATGCGGGCTGGAAGCAACCGCGCGCAGCATCGGTCTGCCCGACGGGCGGTCTTGTTGCTGTCAAGGCAACCGATGCAGAGATGGACGCACGGGTGGCCTCGGGCGAGTTATCCATGCGTGATGCCAAACGTGGCTCGCGCCTTTATGACAAGAACGCGGATCGCGTCTACAAGTGTTTTGTCGGGGCGAGCCTTTATACCGTCGAGGATGGTGTTGAGGATTGTGCAAGCGGCATGAAGCTTGTTTTGAAACGGGACGGAACTGTGATTGCCGAAGCCGAGAGCGACGAGTTCGGCGAGTTCCGCTTCGACGGACTTGATGGCGACGGTGAAACGTACGTGCTTGAAATCGGAGATCAGCTGACACGCGAGTTTACCCTCACGACCAGCGCATACTTGGGTACGATCGAAGTTACGGTGGCCTAGGCCGCTTGTCCGGTTCCAGTCCCGAAAGGAGGCAAGCGCCGCCGATTTCGGCGAACACTCAGTGGTCGTGACTCGTCAACCATTCGATGTATTCGGACAACGCGCTCTCGAGCGTATAGGGCGACCGCCATCCGAAGTCCTGCGCGAACAGATCACCGTCAAACCCAACATCCATCGCTTCGCCGGGAAGATCGTCGGGCGTCACGCCCATCCGTTCGGCGCACTCCGGCGCCGCGGCTATCAGGGCCTCCAGTTGAGCACGAGGCGCAGTAGGGAAACCGCTTGAGACGTTGTAGACACGGTGCGGTAACCGCTCAGCCGTCATGGCGATGCGAATGCACTCAGCATTGTCTTTGACATAGTTGATAGGTACCGAAGCCAGTGCCGCCCAGAACTTTTCGATCGGCATACCTCCATAGCCTGGGAGACCCGCAAATCGCTCCAGTTTCCCGGCTGCAAAATGAGCGGCGATGCCCATAGGGCTTCCCATTGCTTGATAGAAGGGACCAAACATCATGGGAGAACGCAAAACGGCAACTTCCATCGTGTGCGGTTCGGGATTTTCAGTGCCTGGTGGGACAGAGAGACCCATCTGGAACGGCGTGCCATAGTCCAAAGCGATAATCTCGAGCGCGCGCTTGGTCGCGACTTCAAACTTGAGAACGAGACCGTCACCCATGGGCGAGTCGCCCACTTCGGGAGGGAAGCGTACAGTTTCGTTAAACGGAGGCATCAACTCGCCATAGACTGCCATCGACCCACCAAAGATCGTCCGCTTGACGCCATTTTTGCGGGCGGTTTCGAGGCAGTTCAGCATGATCGGGTAGATTTCATTATTCTTGTCGCGGGTCCTTGCGTATTGGTGCGTGTGGACCACCAAAACCATCCCGCCGAAGTCGTGGCGTTCAAAGACATCCTTCACTGCCGCCGCTTCGCCCAGCTCCACGGTTTCGACACTGATCAAATCGCTTCGCCCGGTCAGCCATGCCCCAACGACATCGTTTTTCTTGCGGGTTGAAACGACGACCTCAATACCTGCTTTGGCAAAGGCAAGGGCTGTGTTGGCCCCGAGCATGCCGGTGCCTCCTGCAATGAAGACCTTGTTCACGTCTTCCCTTTCCGTATCTTGGGTGCCCTTCAAAGGGGCATGTTGCTACTTCGCTTTGTTCAGACTGGCGAAATTGGCACCGTCTGATGCGAGCTTCATGAGCAGGTCCGGTACGCGCCAATACTCCGGATCAGCCGCAGCAAAGGCATTAAGCTTGTCCAGCACCGCTGGGAGCCCGATGGAATCCGCATAATGCATGGGCCCGCCTTGAAACCGAGGGAACCCATAGCCAAAAAGATAAACCGCATCGATATCGACCGGTTTGCTGGCGATGCCTTCCTCCAAAACACGCGTGGCCTCGCTGATCATCGCCATGAGAATCCGATCAACAATCTCATCAGCTTCGATGTGACGCGGTGTGATCCCTCTGGCCGCCTGCTCCTCGGCGATCACTTTGGCAATGTCCGGATTTGGCACGGGGGCGCCGTCGCCATAGACATAGTGGCCCTTGCCCGTTTTGCGGCCAAGCCAGCCATTGTCGACCATGCGCTGTTCGACGCCGGACACGCGCTCTTTCCCGGAGTTGGTGCGGGTTGCAACGCCAATGTCGAGGCCAGCAAGATCGTTTACGGCAAAGGGCCCGAGCGCAAATCCGAAATCCTGCATCGCCTGATCGACAGCTGCGGGAGTTGCGCCTTCCAGCACCAGTTTGTCCGCGGCATCAAGGTAGTGGAATAGAATGCGGTTGCCGATGAACCCGTCACAAACCCCGGCACGCACGGGGACTTTCCGCATAGATTTTGCCATATCAAATCCGGTGGCGACCACTTCTGGCGCGGTCTTTGCTCCGACGACAACCTCTAGGAGCCGCATGACGTGCGCAGGTGAGAAGAAATGGAGGCCAATCACGTCGCTGGGTCGCGAAGTAACTGCTGCGATCTCATCGATATCCAGACCGGATGTGTTGCTGGCAAGGATCGCGCCGGGTTTGGCCAACTGATCCAACTCGCCAAAGATCTTCTTTTTGAGATCCATATTCTCGAAGACAGCCTCGATGATCACATCGGCTGAAGAAAGCATCGCATATCCGACGGCGGTGGAGAGCGCGTTTTCCAGAAGCGCAGTCTTCTTCTCTTCCGAGATCTTGCCGCGCTTCACCGCGCCACGCAGGTTCTTGGCGATGGTCTGTTTAGCGCGCTCGGCAGCGTCATCGTTCATTTCGACGAGCGTCACGTGGTAGCCAGACAAGAGCGCCGACGTCGCAATCCCCGAACCCATGGTACCACCGCCAATCACACCGATCTCGCGGACGTTTCGTGGTGTTGCACCGGCTTCGGGAATTTTCCAGACCGCACGTTCGGCAAAGAACGCGTGGATTAGCGCCGCGCTTTGCGGGCTCTTGAGACAGTCCATAAAGAGCCGCTGTTCTTTTTCCAGCGCCTCATCAACAGGGAGCGTCGCATTTGAGATTGCTTCCAGTGCCTTTTGCGGGGCCAGAAGCTGAGGCGCGCGCTGGGCGATCTTTTTCGACCAGGCATCTACGGTTCCATCATCGGGTGCCAGCGGGATCTCACTGGACTTTCGGGTGTGCAACTTTCCGTCCAGCACCTCTTGGGCCGCCGCACGTGCGAGATCTTTGGGTTCGCCATCCTGAACCTTGTCCACGATTCCTAAAGAAAGTGCGTCCTCGGCCGATAGGTGGCGACCGGACGTGATGAAGTCGCAGGCAGCGTTCCATCCTGCCACGTGCGGAAGGCGCGTGCAGCCGCCTGCGCCGGGGAGCAGGCCTATCGTGACCTCGGGCAACCCCACGCGGGCTGTCGGTGTCGCGACCCGGGCGTGCGCGGCCAGCCCTATTTCCAACCCTCCGCCAAGGGCCGAGCCGTGCAACACCGCAACCAGCGGTGTGTTGCAAGCTTCGATAGCCTTCGTGACGTCGGGTGGCAGCGGAGATGATAACGTGCCACCGAATTCGGAGATGTCGGCACCGGCGCTGAACCCCTTACCCTTGCCGAAAAGCGCGATAACTTGAATGTTGGGATCTGCATCCAAGGATGCCAGAGCGTCGACCAGCTCTGTTCTCAACGCCCCGCTCATCGCGTTTACGGGAGGGTTGTTCAACGCGACAAGCGCGACGTCTTCGCTGACCTCAATGTCGATAACCGGCATGATGGCTCACCTTCCCGATGGATTACAGGACTTCAAACAGGCCAGCGGCCCCCATGCCGCCGCCGACGCACATGGTCACAACCACGTGCTTTGCGCCGCGACGCTTGCCTTCGATCAGCGCGTGGCCCGTCATACGCGCGCCAGACATGCCGTATGGGTGGCCGATTGCGATGGCACCGCCATTTACATTCAACCGCTCATCTGGAATGCCCAATTTGTCCTGGCAATAAAGCGCTTGGACGGCGAAGGCTTCATTCAATTCCCAAAGACCGATGTCGTCCACGGTCAGCTTATGGGCTTCAAGCAACTTTGGCACCGCGTAGATTGGACCAATGCCCATTTCGTCGGGCGCGCATCCGGCTACGGCAATACCGACATAGCGGCCCAGCGGTTCCAGACCCCGCTTTTCTGCCAGCTTCGACTCCATCACGACTGTGGCTGACGCGCCGTCCGACAATTGGCTGGAATTGCCCGCCGTGATGTGGTGGCCGGTTTTGATCTGCATGCCGTCGGCAAACACTGGATTTAGGCCCGAAAGGTTTTCGAGCGTGGTGCCCGGACGGTTGCACTCGTCTTTCTCAAGTGTGATGTCTTCTTCGGAAACCTCCCCGGTTTCGCGGTTCTTCAATTTCATGGTGGTCGAAAGCGGCACAATCTCGGCGTCGAACTTGCCGGCCTCTTGCGCGGCAGCTGTCAGCTGCTGTGAGCGCAGCGAGAACGCATCCTGTCTTTCGCGCGAAATGCCGTAGCGCTCGGCCACGACCTCTGCCGTTTCCAGCATCGACATGTAGAGAGCAGGGGTTTGCTCGGCCAACCCTTGGTCCGGGACGATCTTCCACTCGTGATTTTGCACGAGGCTGATGCTCTCTCCGCCGGCTCCCACCACAACATCCATCCCATCTACGATCACCTCCTTGGCCGCTATGGAGATGGCCATGAGGCCGCTGGAGCAGAGCCGATCAATGGTTTGTCCCGCGACTGATTGGGACAGGCCCGCCTTCAAGGCCACCTGCCGGCCCTGATTGTACCCTGCTGATCGCTCCTGGAATGCCGTTCCGTAAACGACGTCTTGTACTTCATCCGGCGCAATGCCGGCACGCTCGACCGCATGTTTGATCGCGTGGCCACCCAAGGTTTGGGGGGAGGTCGCATTGAGCGCGCCGCGATAGGCTTTTCCAATAGGTGTTCGTGCCGTGGAAACGATGACTGCATCGCGCATGGTATGGGTCCTCCCTGAATTTCGGCGCCGCGGCACAGTGGTTCTCGGCAAAAACACGTTGTCACCTGGCCGCCGGGTCAGCGTCTTATAAACTATCTTTTATCTATAAAAAATATTTTTTTGAAAAATGTGTGATTTTCTGCGATGAAAATTCAAGCAAGCGCGCATGCCGCCGTCTTGTCTGCGCAGCACCAAAAAAAGGATATGGACAGTGTCAGATGCAAATATATGGATTGAGGACAAGGGTAACTACCTGGTCGTGGTTAGCGACAACCCCGCGCAGAAGAATGTACTGACGCTTGAATACCATGCCCTGCAGCTTGAGGCACTGAAACGGGCGGGTGAAGACGAGCGCATCGCGGCGGTGATCTTTGTCGGACGTAGTGGATATTTCAGCGCGGGTGGCGAACTTGGTCTGCTGCGCGAAGCATTGGATGGCGGTCCGGCAGAAAGGGAAGCACCGGTTGCACTCTTTCACAAAACCATCGACGCCATCCGATCTTGCCCCAAACCCGTCATTGCCGCGGTCCACGGCGGTGCGGCAGGCGGGGGGCTCTCAACCATGTTGGCGTGTGATCTGATCGTGGCGGACGAAGGCGCGACCTTCCTTGCGGCGCATGTCAAAATTGGCGCGACGATCGATGGTGGACTGACGTGGTTTCTGGGGCAGCAATTGCCGCGCGCACTCGCCATGGACTTGTGCTTGTTTGGCTCGGTGGTTACCGGCGAGGACCTGCATCAACACGGTCTGATAACCACCATTGTACCGGAAGGCACAGCCGAGGCGACCGCGGTGAAACTGGCGGAGAAGCTGGCGCGCGGCCCAGTGGGTACGCAGGCCAAACTCAAGGCACTTTTGAATGCGTCTTCTCGTAACTCTTTGTCCGAGCAACTGGCGCTTGAGAAGGAAACTTTGGTCGATGCGCTGGGCGGACCTGCTGCGCGCGAAGGTGTCTCTGCATTTCTAGAGAAACGGCGCCCTGACTTCGCCTCCGCCGAAGGGCGGAGCACATAACGGGCAGGCCCGTTGCCAACGTCTGCGTTTAGGCGGGATACTCGATCCCGTGCTCTTCGATTGCCTGGTGCTCGATTTTACGGGCTTCCTTGACAGCCGGGATCTCCTGAACGCGGCGCATGTGGTCCCTGATCCCGGGGAAGTCGTCGAGCGGCAAACCGTTGCTCGCCGCCGTTATCAGGCACCAATTCACATAGACATCCACCAAAGACCAATGCTCTCCGTACCACCAGCCGCCATCCTTAATGCGGGCCTCGATCTCCACCATGTTTTGAAGAAGGACTTTTGTACCGAACTCGTAGACGCCTTTGGCATCTTTCTCGGAGAATCGCATCGGAAGGCGAACCATGCGCGCAAAAGGATGCAGTGTCGACGAGCACCAAATCAGATCTGAGCGTTGTCGCGCCTTTTCAAGCAGATCATCTGTCTTCGGCATCAAGCCAGCATCCGGCGCCATTTCATTTAACAGCATCTGGATTGAGGCATTTTCTGTCACGGGCACGCCGTCCACTACCAGCGCGGGAACTTTGCCGCCGCGGTGGACGTTTTTCATGTATTCGGGCGCGTACTGTTCGCGCTTGAAAATATTGATGAGCTGCGTGTTGAAGGGCATGCCGGATTGAATGAGACCGGCCAGCGCAACCCCAGAACAGGCGCGCGGGAAAAAATACAGTTTGATGTCAGCCAAGACGGGATCCTCGGTGAAGTTTCTTGCGGTTTTTAGATGTGCGACGTGTATCGTCACGTCTGGCTTCAGCGCGTTCCGAGATCGGTGCCCAGCAAAAGCTCTTTGACGTCCATTTCGCGCAGCGTGTTGAACAGAAACTTGGGTTTTACGCTGGGGTGCGACAGTTCCTCGATATGTGGCGATGGGCCGTGCGCGTACTTCCAGTCCGCGACGGCGCTTCGGAAGGCGGGGCGGTGTACCGCGCGAGCGTAGTAATCCGGGACGCGATCGTTGTCGGTATCTGAGCCCCACCATTTGGCAAAACCCAGCCAATTCAGACGATAGAGGCTGATGGTCCAGAGCACGTCTGCCATTGTGTATCTGTCGCCAAAAATCCAAGGCCCATCTGACAGTTTCAGCTGTTGCTCCAGCGCTGCTACATGGGCCCGACCCCGCGCATGCGCGTCGCGCATCTTTTCGGGCTCAATGACAAACGCGCCCGCGGCCAGTTCCTTGTTGATTTTGCTTTCAAAGGCCGGACGAAGATCAGAGTTGGGACCAATGTGGTCAAGGACGGTCCGTAGTGCCGTAATTTTCTTCTGGTGCACACCCTTCATGGCTGAAGCAAGCTCTTTGGGTCGGGGATCGTCATCAGGGAAGGACCCGTAGAGCAGAGCCACATGAGGCGCCTGGTCGACCAGATCAGTTTGCAAGGCGATGGCATGCGAAAGATCTTCAGGAATAAGATCGGTACCAGACGCAACGTTTTCCGCGATGTAATCGCAGATTTGCCGGGAATCGATGACGACTCGGCGTTCTTCGTGATCGACCAGTGTTGGCACTACACAGGGATCTACCCCTTCGACTCGAACGGCCGATGCGCCGGAGTAGGAGGTCGCATACCCACTTTGACCGGCGGCTGTCAGACGTAACCGAACGTAGGGTGGCCGGTAATTCTGGGGTACCGCTTTGCCGGCGGGCATAATGTTCAATGCGTGAGAGATGTACGTCTGGCCCTTTTCCGCGAGAACGGTGCGTACCTTGTGAGAACACAGCGACAAGGAGCCGTGATACAACTCAAACCGAGGTTTTTCAGAGTGTGCAACTCCAACTATTTTATTGGCCCTCTTGTTCCTTAGATACTGGTTTACCTCGCCCACGAGGGCATCCAGTTCCTGCGGCGTCAGTTGCTCGGAAACGCTCATTGATCCTCCCCACGCTCGCTGACGCTATCGGCGGTGCGGATCTCGTCCTCGTGCGCGCGATTTCAGGCGCAGCTTCGCCAACGGCAGCAAAATAGTCTTATTGAAGAAAAATATATTTTATAGATTCTGTCAACAAATCTGTGGTGCGCGCATGCTTAGATGTGCGAGCGCCCGGCGCTACCTTTATGGTGAAGCGTGGCAGTAGTCGCGGCTGATTAGCTCGCTGCCGTTTCGACTTTATGCTGCGCGTCAAGTGGCGCGACCGACGCCACAAGATCATTGGCCGTTTCCTGTGCATGCGCCGCGAGCAGTTTGCAGGCCAAGTCGGCGTCGCGCGCCAATGTCGCGTCCACTATGGCCTCGTGCTCGGCATCAATGTCACGCGTCATCTTTGCATAGGTGTAGAGCATACGGCGGTACCGCTCTGCCTGCATGAACATCTGGTTGCGGAGCTTCAACCACCACTCGCTGTTGCAGGCGCTGATCAGGGTATCGTGAAATTCGATATGCGCGCGCGACCATTCGGGATTCACACCCTTGGCGTTGTCGACCAAAACCGGTGTATGCCGCAACTGGTGCCGCGCCGATTGAATGCGGGCTTCCCATGCCAGGTCTCCATATTCAATCGACCGGCGTAGGCACTTGATTTCGATGTCGATCCGAACTTCGGTCAGGTCCAGTAGATCTTCGGTCGACATTTGCGCGACCATGAAGCCACGTTGCGGGACCGACACCACCAAACCTTCGCTTGTTAAGCGCGACAGTGCTTCTCGAACGGCCCCGGGACTGGCGTCGCACATGGAAGACACGCGATCGATCTTAAGTTTGGCGCCGGGTTCGAAATGGCCGTCGAGCAGTTGGTTCTTCAAAGTCTCATATGTTGCAGCCGTTTGGCTCCGCATAACTAACCTCGCGTTGGCCTCTGAATTGTAAAAATAGCATCGATTTCGGAAATGTGCAGCAGGGTTGCAAAAAAAATTTCTTCTTTACAAAAAATATTTTTTATCCAATGTTAAGGGCGTTTCGAGCGGTGTTCGGGCTGAGGGAGCAGCCAGTCAATTCCGCCCGGTCTAGTCAGTCCACTTTGGTCGTTCGTTGCGCGCAAGCTGGGCATATCCTGGGGAGGATTGCGAATTGGATTACCTCATTCGGCAGATGGGCCATGTGGTCATCTCGTCGTCCGACCCAGAAGGCGCTGCACAGAACCTTTGCGATGTAACCGGGCTTCGGATTACAGGCAGGGAAGGGGGCGCAGTCTATCTGTCGAGCAACGACCGCCACCATGAGGTTACATACGTCCCAGGCAACGGCGAAGCGGTTGCTTTGGGTCTTGAAGCCACAAGCGACGCTGCAATCGACGAGGTTAAGTCTCGTGCGATCAAGGACGGCCTGACAGTTCTAGATGATCAGCCGATGGGGCCTGGTTACGATCGTGCCGTGCGTCTTGTGGCGCCGGGCGGCGCAGTTTTTGAGATCCACTCCCCAATAGTCCGGGACCACTCAAGGCGGTTTCTGGGTGGTGGAGGTGCGCGCCCCCGTCGGATCGAGCATGTGAACTTTCTGAGTCCTGATGCCGATGGCGACGCAGACTTTTTGTCAGGGCTGCTTGAGATGAGACTTTCTGATCGCACAGCTGACAACGGGGGACGGTGGTTTCGTGCAGAAGATGGCTTCCATCATACCGTCGCGCTGGTCGCGAGCGACGGCTTGCGAATGCATCACTATGCGTTTGACCACCACAGTCTCTACGATCTTCAGCGCTTGGCCGATAACCTCGACACGCTTGGCGCCTCCTTGATTTATGGGCCTGGGCGCCACGGGGCAGGCGACAACATCTTTACCTACTACCTCGATCCCATGGGCTGCGTGGTCGAGAACTCGGTTGAGATGCGCCATATCGATAACGACGCAACATACGAGCCCGGCATCTGGGACGTTTCAGAAGGGCTTGAAGCGAGCTGGATCAACAAATGGGGCGCTCCGTTGCCCGAAGCTTTCATCAACGGAGGAATTCACTTCGCGCCGGCTGCCTAAGCCGGCTCGGGTGGGGCCCGACGCAGCCACAAAATCGTGGAGACGAACATGTCTGAACAACTAGGCACTCTGGAAGAACTGCCGCAAGAGTACCGTAAGGCAATGGCGGAAGCTGGCGTTGCTCCTCTTTGGCCGATGATGCGCAACGTGTTGCCGCACGGCGCACCCAATCCAGTGTCCCGCTCGGGCCACTGGACCTACGAAGCACTCAGGCCGCTCTTGATCCAGGCCGGGGAACTGACCCCTGTAGAAAAAGCCGAACGACGGGTGCTGGTTTTGTCCGATCCGGGGCGCGGAGAGGGCGCCATGCAGGCCACGGCATCGATCTATCTCGGGATGCAGCTTTTGCTTCCGGGTGAAACTGCCCCTGCCCACGTGCACACCCCTTCTGCCGTTCGCATTATCGTGGAGGGTACAGGCGGGTTCACCGTTGTTGATGGTGAAAAGCTGCCCATGGAAGAAGGCGATCTTGTTCTGACGCCCGGTGGCGAATGGCACGATCATGGACACGAAGGCAGCGAGCCCGTTGTATGGCTGGACGCGCTCGACCTACCGTTGTTTTATTACCTTGAAGGCTCGTACGCAGTGGAAGGACCGCTGCAGTCGCAACGCAACAGACCGGATTCGAGCCAGGTCGAATATCTGGCTTCCGGCCTGGCGCCGTCTCGCAGCCGCGGGCAAGGCGCGCGGCGCTATCCTATGATGCGCTTCCCCTGGTCACGAACCGAAGCCGCCTTGCGCGAGCTTGCGGAGTATAGCGATGACGTCGCTGAGCTGGATTACATCAATCCGGAAACAGGTGCGGATGTCCTGCCCACACTTGGGTTTACAGCCTCTATGCTGACCAAAGGAAAGGTCGACAAACCACCACTGCGCTCGTCCTCGTCAGCCATCCACGTTGTCAAAGGCCATGGCAAAACAACTATCAATGGCAACGTATTCGAATGGGGGCCAAAGGATACAATCTCGATCCCGGTATTCTCCGAAGTGACCCACGAGGCAGACGAAGAGGCATTTTTGGTCCGCGTCCATGACCGTCCGCTTCAGGAAAAGCTTGGCTACTACGAGGAACGTGAGCGATGAACGCGCTGCTCTTCGATGCGCCGGAGGTGAAGTCAATACCCGTTGAGGGCGAAAGCGCCGCCTATCCTATCCACAGGATCTTTTGCGTTGGGCGAAACTATGCGGCGCACGCTGCAGAAATGAATGTGGAGGTCGATCGGGAAGCCCCATTCTATTTTTCCAAAGCAGCCCTGCATGCGCAGGCATCTGGGACCACCATCCCATATCCTCCGGGCACGGCAAACTACCATTACGAGATGGAATTGGTCATCGCGATCGGCAAACCCGTGTTCAAGGAGCCGGTCGAAACTGCCAGCACCGCCATCTACGCCTTTGGCTGTGGCTTGGACATGACCCGTCGCGACAAGCAGCTCGATGCGCGCGCAAAGGGCCGTCCCTGGGACGTCGGCAAAGACGTCGAACAATCTGCGGTTTTTGCGCCCTTGGTAAAGTCCGACGCTGCACCCGGCATTGGACCTCAGCGCATTCATCTTGAGGTGAATGGCGAGACCAAACAGGATGCGCATCTTTCAGACTTGATCTGGAATCTGGACGAAATCGTCAGTGATTTAAGCCATTACTATCACTTAGTGCCGGGCGACGTCATCATGACAGGAACGCCAGCCGGCGTCGGCGCAGTTGGTCCGGGTGACGTGATCACGGGCGGTATCGATGGAATGGGCTCGATTGAGCTGACAATCGGACCCGCGGAATGATCGAGTTCTACGGCTACTTCAGAAGTTCTTGCGCGTATCGCTGCAGGATCGCCTTAAACCTAAAAGATGTGCCCCACAGTTTCCACTCAGTGCACCTGCGCCGGAATGGAGGCGAGCATAAGTCCGAGGCGTTCCTTAGGGTGAACCCGCAGGGGCTGGTTCCGGCACTGCGGGATGGCGCGCTGCTTTTGAATCAGTCGTTGGCCATCATCGAATGGCTGGATGAAACGCAGCCGGGTCTTGCTTTTCTCCCTCCGGACCCGGCGGCGAAGGCGCAAGTGCGCGCCTTCGCCCAAATGATTGCCTGTGACATTCACCCGCTTCAGAACCTGCGGGTGCTGCAATATCTGGGCAATGAATTCGACGCCGACCAATCGGCAAAAGACGCCTGGTGCCAGCAATGGATCGGTGATGGCTTGGCGGCCTGTGAAAGCGTGTTGGCGCGCCAGAAGGACCCCAGCGAGTTCTGCTTTGGCAACGCCCCGGGTTTGGCGGATATTTGCCTGGTTCCGCAGATGTTCTCGGCGGCGCGTTTTGGCGTTGACACAAGCAAAATGCCGCGGCTCAACGCGGTCTACTCAGCGTGCCAAAACCTTCCGGCCTTTGCCGATGCCGCCCCCAGTAAACAGCCCGATAGTGAAACCTAAAGGACAGCTGCTGTGTCAGTATTTTCGGCTCAATACCGTGTCAGTTTTGGAGACTGCGATCCCGCTGGTATCGTTTTCTACCCAAATATTTTTGCTTGGCTCGACCGCACGTTTCATCTGTTCTTGGATAAACACGGCGGTGGACATGCTGCATTGTGCGAACGGTTGGGTGCGCGCGGGATCGGGTTGACCGAGGCGCAATGTCGCTTTCGGGCACCGGTGCCTGAAGGCAGCGATTTCACGGTCGAGGTTTCGAACATTTCTTGGGAAGAGCGCGTTGTGCGTCTGACCTACACAGGCCGAGTCCGCGAAGACGTAGCATTCGAAGGTACCGAAACCAGGGCGGTTTTTGTCTTTCGAGACGGGCGTCTTCGCATGGGCAACATTGTGGATCTGCGTGCGGCGATGAGTGTTTGAACCAAAAACGACAGAGGTTTGGAACCTCATAGCATGGGAGGTGAATCGGTGCCAAACGGCAAGGTTATTGTGACCATCGCACCTACGGGCGGAATGGGCACCAAAGAGATGAACCCGGCGCTTCCGACGCAGCCGGAGGAAATCGCGGAAGATGTGAAACGGTGCTACGATGCGGGGGCCAGTGTTGTGGCCGTACACGCAAGGCGCCCCGATCACACGGCGACCTGCGATCCAGAGATTTACGGCGACATCAACACCCGCATCCGCGCACTTTGCCCGGGCATGGTGATCAACAACTCCACCGGAGGCGGTGTCACCGGCGAGATGGTCGGAGAAGATCCCACTGGAGACCTGCAGATTCTTTGGGAGCAACGCATCAAAGGAGTCGAGGCGGGGGCGGATGTCTGCACCCATGACGCCCATACGATCGTTGCCAACCTCGGCAAGAAGAAGGTCATGGTCCGGACTGAGCTGGACAAGAGCCGCGATCTTGCGATCATGATGAAGGAGCGCGGCATCAAACCGGAATGGGAGTGCTTTAACGTCGCCCATATGCTTGATCCGCTGACCCTTATTGAAGAGGGGTTGGACGAGCCACCTTACAATTTCAACTTCGTACTTGGGGCGCAAAAAGGTTTCCAAGGCGCGATGCCATTCTCGCCCAAGACGCTGAATGCCATGATCGATGAATTGCCCAAAGGGTCGATCTTCACGGTCAGTGGCATTGGTCCGGCGCAACTTCCCGCAGCCATGGGGGCTTTGATCACCGGCGGGCATGTCCGCGTCGGTCTTGAAGACAACATGTACTACGGGCGCGGTCAGCTAGCGACAAACCTGCAGCTCGTTGAACGGTTGGTTCGACAGGTGCGCGAAATGGGACTGGAACCCGCCACTGCTGAGGAGGCGCGCGAATTGCTTGGCGTGCCTCGTACAAAAGCCGCTTAAGTCGAAAGGACCGCGACCATGTCGAGAGAAAAAGTTATCATAACAATCGCGCCAACCGGTGGGCTTGGATCCAAAGAGATCAATCCGGCCCTGCCGACGCAGCCGCAGGAAATTGCAGATGACGTCTTCAAGTGCTACGAGGCCGGTGCCAGCGTTGTGGCGGTCCATGCGCGCAGCAAAGAGGACGACACCGCGACCTGCGATGAGACCATCTATCGCGACATCAACACCCGAATCCGCGAAAAATGCGACATCATCATCAATAACTCGACCGGCGGTGGTCCTACCGGGGAGATGGTAGAGGACATACCAGGCGGCGATATGGCGATGGTCTGGAAAGAGCGGATGCGGGGTGTTGAGGCCGGGGCCGAGATCTGTACCCATGACGCCGTAACGGCTGCGACTTACGCTTTTGGCCAAACGATCTACATGCTGACCCCTCTATCCAAGAGCCGCGAGCTTGCCGAGCGTATGAAAGAGAACGCCATTAAGCCTGAATGGGAGTGCTTCGGTCCCCACAATATGCTCGACCCGATCACATTGATAAAAGAAGGGCTCGACGAACCGCCCTACATCTTCAACTTTGTCCTCGGCGTGCAGAACGGCATCCAGGGGGCCATGCCGTTTTCCCTGAAAACGTTGCAAACGATGGTCGAGATGCTGCCCAAGGACGCAATCTTCACGGTCAGTGGAATTGGGCCCGCCCAGCTCCCCGCAGCGATGGGGGCGCTGTTGTGTGGTGGACATGTTCGCGTCGGGTTAGAAGACAATATGTACTATTCCCGCGGTCAGTTGGCGACGAACCTTCAACTGGTTGAAAGGTTGGTCCGTCAGGTCGACGAAATGGGATATGAACCCGCGACAACCTCTGAAGCGCGCAGCTTGCTGGGGCTACCGCGGCCGGTTTGATTGATCCAAAAGGGGGCGCTCTCGCGTGCTCAAACTCTACTTCGCACACAAAACGCGCAGTGGCCGGGTCGTTTGGCTCTTGGAAGAACTCGGTTTGCCATATGAAGTGGTCAAACTCGATTTCAGCAAAGAAGGTCTGAAATCAGCCGAGCATCGCAAGCGTCATCCTTTGGGCCGCGTTCCTGTGCTTGAGGACGGTGACGTTTCGATTTTTGAGTCCGGCGCGATTATTGACTACTTGCTTGAGCGCCACGCGCCCGGGACGTTGAAGCCTGCGGTGGATGCACCGGAGTTTCCCGAGTATTTGCAGTGGTTCCACTATGTCGAAGGCATGGTCATGCCGCCAATCAACGAGATTGTGGTTCAGACCGTTTTGCTGCCACCAGAACGTCGCAGCGAGGCGGCCCTTGAAAAGGCGCTCCGGCTGCTGGGCAAGGCCCTCATGCCAATTGAACAGGCCCTGGCAGGTCGCGAGTATATCGTTGGCGAATTCACTGGGGCCGACATCATGCTTGGCCACGCCTGCTACATGGCAAGCCTCTCGGTTCCTGTGCGCGACGACATGCCAAACCTGCGCGGCTACATCGATCGGATCAGCGCACGTCCGGCCTTTGAGTATGCGATTAATCTGAAGTAGCGCCCATAAGTCCTTAGGGTTTTCGTGCTCCGCTCCATTCGCCTTGCGCCAGCTTCTCAGATACCCGCGCCAACAGCATCTTTCGGCATTTTCGCACCGCCTGACTGTGTGTGCGTTTGCGGTTCTCAAAGAGAGCCCAAGTCACATCTTCGCCTTCGATCGGGGCCCATGTGATCCCTTGGATGTGAGCATTACTCAAAAGCGCGCATCGCGGTGTTACGGTATAGCCAGCGTTTCGTTCGCACATCGTCAGACACAGGCTAAGCGTGTCCGTTTCCATTGCAACATTGAGATCGATTCCGCGCTTTGCCAAGTCTTGCTCAACCATATTGCGGATGGCGTTTGGCCTTGGCGGAATGACCAGAGGCAGACCATCAAGCTCCTGTAGCGGCACTGGCTTTGTCTCATCCAGGCCAGCGTCCGCATTCCCGACCAGCGCCAGCGGTTCTTTGACGATGGGCGTTTGTTTGAAATCGGGATTGGAGTTTCTTTCAACTGGCGCAATACACATATCGACGACGCCTACTGTCAATTGTTCTCTCAGAGCGTGGCTGACATTTTCGTTCACCCTGATCTGAATATCATCGTCTTCGCGTACGACTTCTTCGGCGAACTCAGTCGTGAGAACGGCACGCCAGGACGGTGGAATGCCCACGGCAACCTGTCCGTGAGCCATCTTCCCGATCTGCTCGCGTAGTACTGTGAATTGCCTCAAGAGAGGCCTGGCCTGGTTAAACAATAGCTTGCCCGCCTCGGTCAGACGCACTCCGCTTCGGCTGCGCACAAAAAGCTCTGTGCCCATTTCATATTCCAGAAGTGATACGTTTCGCGACAGCGATGGTTGCGAAATCTTCAGCTCGACTGCAGCCTTGTTGATGCTGCCCATCTCGGCCACACGCAGAAACTGCTCAAGATACTTTGAGTTCATGTCCCCCCTACAATTTATTGTTTTCGATTTATCGGAAAACCGAATAATCACTGCATGCGATCAGCATAACTCGAATAAGGGCGTTTTCACTAGGTTGGATATGCGCGGACTCAACTCGGTGAACAGGAGGGGAACACACGTGACTTTACACGATCCGAGTTTGGTCCGAACAGCGGCTCTTTTGGGCATGGGCTCGGTAGGGTCAGGCTGGGCCACTCTTCTCTTGGCCAAAGGCATCAAACTGCGGGCGTACGACCCTGGCGAAAAGGCGCGGGTGATCGCCGAGAAACTAATTTCGGGGGCTTGGCCCTCTCTGGTTAAACTCAAGCTGACTACCCAGAGCGAACCGCCACTTGATCAGATTACCTTCTGCGATGCGATAGAGGACGCAGCACGGGACGCTGACGTTGTTATCGAAAACGCGCCGGAAAAGCTTCCGCTGAAACAAGAACTGCTAAAAGCGGTTGATCGTGTGACCGGGCCAGATGTTCCGGTCTTGTCCAGCGCTGGTGGTATTGCCCCCAGTGACTTGCAACGTGTGTGTACCCATCCACAGCGCGTGGCCGTAATGCACCCGTTCAACCCATCGCACCTTATTCCGTTGGTGGAGATCGTCGGCGGCGAAGACACCGCGCCTGAAACCGTGGATTGGGCCCGCGACTTCGCCTTGTTGCTGGGCAAGAAGCCTGTCGTCGTGACCGGCGAAATGCCGGGCCACATGGTGAACCGGTTGCAGTTCGCCTTGGTACGCGAAGCGATGAGTTGCCTTGTCGATGGCATCGCCACGGCAGAAGATATCGATACAGCGGTCCGCTACGGGCTGGCGCCGCGCTGGCTTTTGCAGGGCGGATTGCAGACCGTTGCCATGGCCGGCGGTCCCGGAGGTATGGGCAGCATTCTGAACCATGCCGGTGCGGCGATGGAAGAATGGTGGACGCCCCGCAAGCACCTCACATTAACAGAAGACGTTCGCAAGAAACTCGCTGAAGCGGCGCTAGACCTGAGCAAAGGCAAGGAGTTCGAGGATTGGGCGGCATGGCGGGATGCCCAATTGGTCGAGATGTTTACGTTTCAGGCGCAGGCCGATGGAACCCGTCCGGGGCGCGACAAGCAATGGAGGCCGCAATGAGCCAGGACCAAGGACTTTGGCCGGTTAAGCTGCCGGACTGTCTGACCGTTGAGCGCCGCGATCCGGTTGCGATCCTTTGGTTGAACCGGCCGGAGAAACGCAACGCCCTCTCCGACGAACTGGTCATGGGCATGCAGGCCTTCTTCTCCTCTGTTCCCGATGACGTTCGCGCCATCGTCGTTGCGGGCAAAGGCAAACATTTTTGTGCGGGGCTTGATCTCAACGAACTGAAAGAAACCGACATCCTCGAAAGCTTCGAGACCTCTGTGATCGGGCAAGGGCTCAATAACCTGATCCAGTACTGCCGGGTTCCAGTGATTTCGGTTTTGCACGGTGCAGTGGTCGGCGGCGGTCTGGAAATCGCTGCCTCAACACACATCCGGGTTGCGGAAGAAAGCACGTTTTATGCGTTGCCCGAAGGCACGCGCGGGATTTTCCTTGGCTCCGGCGGGTCAGTGCGGCTTCCGCGCTTGATCGGCGCCGACGCCGTGATGGACATGATGCTGTCCGGGCGCGTCTACAACGCCAAGGACGGATACAGCCACCTGCATATCTCGCAGTACCTGGTCGAGGATGGCGAAGGGCTGGAAACCGCGCTTGAGATTGCGTCCAAAGTTGCGGCGAATTCCAAGCTGTCAAACTACGCTGTTGTTCAGGCTCTGCCGCGCATCGTCGAAAGTGACCCGCAGACCGGCCTTTTTACGGAGTTGCTGATGGCGGGCGTCGCAGCCGAGTCCGACGAGGCAAAGCGCCGCCTCCGAGAGTTTCTGGATTTGAAAATGAACAAGGTGAAAGCGTCTTGATCGCAGGCGCATCGCCGGGGAGGGTCCCATGCAAACACAGATCGAAGAAGCCGAAGAGTTTCGCAACTATATTGCGCGTTGGGTTGATGAACGCCTGATCCCCCAAGCCACGGAAATCGACGAGGCTGGAGAGTTTCCGCACGAGCTTGCAACTGAGCTGGGAGAACTTGGCTACATCGGAACGATGTACCCCGAATCCGCTGGCGGCAGCGGTTTGGAAAACCCCAATCTGTGTTTTGCGATCCTGTGCGAAGAGCTGGCGCGCGGCTCGGTTGGGTTTGCGGCCTGGATCTGCATGCAGGGCTCAACCGCCACACACACGATTTACGAATGGGGCAACGATGAGTTGCGCAAAGAGTTTTTCGAGCCCGCTCTGGCCGGTGAAAAGATCTGCGCTTTTGCGATCACGGAACCCAACGCAGGATCGGATGCCTCGTCGCTTCGAACAAAGGCCACCAAGGTTGATGGCGGATGGGTGATCAACGGATCCAAGATCTACACCTCGAACGGAACAGTGGCCGATTTCATTACCGTGGTGGCATCAACGGATCTGTCGCTGGGCGCGAAAGGTCTTGAGCTGTTTGTGGTGGACACCTCCACCAAGGGTTTCTCGGTTAGCGGCAAACTGGACAAAATGTCGGTACGATCCTCTGATACCGCGGCTTTGTCCTTTGACGACATGTTCGTGCCCGACCACTGCATGCTGTCCAGTGAAAGTGGCAACGGCTTTCGCAATGCATATCGGTCTTTGACCGTAGATCGCATCTTCACCGCAGCGCTGGCCGTAGGAAATGCGCGCGCCGCCTACGATGCGGCGCGGCAATACGCCCACGAACGCGAGCAATTCGGTCAGGCGATCGCCAAATTCCAGGCCATCGAGTTTCGGCTAGTGGATATGTTTGCCAAGGTGGAGACAGCTGCCATGCACACTTACCGCGCTGCGCAGTTGGCGGATCAGAGCAAAGACATTCAAGTCGAAGCCGCGTTGGCCAAAATGGTGGCCAGTGAACTGGGGCACGAAGTCTGCCATGCCGCCGTAACCATCTTTGGTGGCTATGGTCTGATGAACGAGTACCCTGTGCAGCGCTTTCTTCGGGACAGCTACTTCCCGATGGTCGGAGGCGGAACGCCGGAAATCATGCGCAAAATCATGGCGCGGCACGTCGCCTGACACTCAGGTGGGCCACTCTAAGGTCTTGCTTTACCAATAAGAAACATCGCCTCAGACCTGTCTGCGGCCAGAGCTCCCTCCAGAAGTGCTCCACTCCTGCAGGCTCCGCTTGGAGGTAAGGCGGTATCTGGGCGTTTTCTGGTCGGTAGAGCTTTGGCCAAGCCCTGCCGCGACCCGGCTTGGAGTGTGCGGCAGCGTTGCTGTCATAGAATTTTGCGTCAGCCGTTCATTATCATTGTTATAATCATATAGTATATCAAAAAAAATATTTTTTAGGCTAATCTCGTAGATGTGAAAAAAGGAAACTACGAGGGAGGACAACGTGGATTCCAGAAGAAGACTGTTATCCAGTGCGCTGATCGCGACGACATTCGTTCTTGGTATGGGAAAGAGCGGCGAGGCGCGCGAGCTTGGTATTCCACCCTCATTGCCGCCGGGACACTCCCTCGGATTTCCGGTTGGGACACCCTTGCCGCCAGGCGTTTACGCGACGTTGGGCAGCGACTACATCACGGGGGATGTCATTGATGACGATGGCAACGAGATTGATCAGTCCGTAGAGGACCTTGTTTTCTTTGCCCGCGTTGGCTGGGTTCCGGGCTTTGAACTGTTCGGAGGCCAGTACTCGTTCGGGTTCGAGGTTCCCTATATCAATCGCGAGATTGATCGCGGCCCGGGCTTTCCCAATCCATTTCAGGCGGGAACGGTAAACGATCGTTCGGCGTTTGGGCGCATCACTGTGCAGCCGATCCGACTTTCGTGGGATCTGGGCGGCGGACGCTTTGTGTCCTCCGGCCTTGGCGTCAAGATACCACACGCTGATTTTGATGTGACCGACTCTGTTCAGATCTCGGGTGATTTCTGGACGATTATCCCAGATATCGCGTTCACGTGGATGACGCCCAGTTGGGAAACCACACTGCATGCGAACTACATGTACAACACCGAGAACAGTACAACCGACTACAAATCGGGGAGCGAATTGTCGGTCAACTTTACCGCTTTGCGCAAGCTTGAGAACAACTGGGCGGTCGGTCCTTTGGCCTACTATCAGGCACAGATCTCGGGCGATGAAAACAATGGCACGTCCTACAACGTGCCTTTCACGAACATTCCGCAGGAATTCGACAAGTACAAGAACTACGGTGTCGGCATTGGCGTTCGCAAGCAGATCGGGCCCATGCTCATCAACTTTAACGTGACACAATCCTTGTATGCGCGAAATGAGGTCGAAAATACCTTGTTTGGCTTGCGCCTGACCCTCCCGTTGGGGGGGCCGCCGCCGGGCGGACCACCACCAAACTAATCGAACACATACAAAGTGGCGCGCCTGATGTTTCGGGCGCGCCATCCTCAGAAGTTTGTTTGGCCTCGCTGCTTTGACCATGCAGCTGACCCAGGGGGGGAGACGATGTCCAACGTCAATTCAAAAGGTGGAACTCTCGCGCTCGTCGTCGGCCATATGGCGGGAATGATCGATCTGGGCGCGCTTCCGATCTGGGTCGGCGCGATGATCAGCGGTTATGGTTTCGCGCCGTCTCTGGCGGGTGGGCTGGTGTCGTTGTTCTTGGTGGCGGTCGTCATTGTCAGCGTGTTTATGGCGCCCTTGTTCCACAAGTTGAACGTGCGTTGGCTGGCACCCCTGGGGTTCTGGGTAAGCGCAGCGGCCTTCTATGCAATGACGTTGCGTGACGACGTCATGTATCTGGCCATCCTGCATGCGGTGGCCGGATTGGGTACCGGTGTTGCGATCTCTTGCGTCCATGGCACGATGGGCAAGACACAGAATCCGCACCGCGTGTTCGCCATGGGCGGCACGATGCTGGGTATCGGGATGGCGGTGTTTCTTGGTGTGACACCCGGCCTGATCGAAAGAACCGATGCCTCTGCTGTCTTCCTGGCCTTGTCGGTTGTAATGGCGATCGCTGCGGTGATCGGCACGCTGGCTTTTCCATCAGCGCGTCAAGACGAGCATCACCTCGAAGTGCCCAAGTTCGAACCTGCGATCTGGTTTGCCATTCTGGGCATTATGTGCATGGCGCTGGTTCAGGCGATGGTGTTCAGCTTTGTTGAACGTATCGGTGATGACCTGGCCATTCCTACGGCGCAACTCGCCACAATCTTCGTGTTTGTCGGATTGATGAACATAATTCCACCGATCCTGGCGGGTCTGCTGGAAAACAGAATGGTCCCATTGGTAGTGGGCATCGGCGGCGCATTTGTTCAGGCGGTCCTAGCCTATGTCGTGACAAATGCGGCAGGGCTCACCCACTACGTGTTGCCCGTCCTCTTTATGCCGTTCGTAATACTGTTTACCCACGTGTTTGTGTTTGGGTTCCTGGCGCGGAACGAAACCACTGGGCGGGCGGCGGCGGCGACGCCTGCGATGATCATGACGGGCTCGGCATCGGCACCATTCCTTGGCGGGGTGCTGGTGCAAGTTGGCGGGTACCCGGCATTAGGCACTGTCGCGGCTGGCGTTTCGATCTTCGCAGTGGTGATGTTTGCCATGGCGCGGCGGGCGGCCTCCCGTCGCCAATTGTCGACGGCCTGAGCCCCGCGGTTGCAGCCGTGGAGGCCTTCAAGGTCACCTGAGGAGGTGCCGTCAGTGGCGGTTATTCGCAGCATAGAACCAATGGTGGAACAGCTGGGCCCCATCCAGGTCCGGCGTGTTCTCCCCGCGCCCGAACAACAGATGGTCGGGCCATTTATTTTCCTCGATCAAGGCGGACCTCTAGAGGTGCCGGCGCACATCATGCAAGGCGTCGGCGAGCACCCGCATGCGGGGTTGTCTACGCTCACGTACCTTTTGGCCGGCAACGGGATGCATCGCGATAGTGCAGGCCACGCAGCTGCGATCGGGGCCGGCGATGTCGCGCTAATGACAGCGGGCAGCGGTATCACCCACGAAGAGCGTCCCAACCCAGAAGACAGCTCTCCCATGCGCATGGTATATTTTGCGCAGTTCTGGCTGGCCCTACCGGACGACGTCGAGGACATTGCGCCGACCTTTGAACATCACGCACGCGACGACTTGCCCCTCGTTGCGCTCGCGGGAGGCGAGGTTCGTCTCTTGATGGGGGATGGCTGGGGTACCACAGCGCCAACCACGCAATACGCCGAGGCTGTTTTGGCGGATATCACCGTCAAGGCCGGTGGATCGCTTCCATTGGACGTTTCGAGCGGAGAGCGCGCATTGTTCTTGCTAGAGGGCGATGCAGCAGTGGGTGAGACTTCGCTGAAGCGGCACCATCTTGCGCTTTTGGAAGAGCAGTCTAATCCGGTGATTTCGAGCACGGGTGGTGCGCGACTGTTGATTTTTGGTGGCGCACCGTTCCCGTCCCGCCGCTATATTGCCGGAAGTTTCGTTGCCTCTTCGCCAGAGAAAATCAATCGGTGGGCACAGGCCTATCAAGCCGGGAAGTTTCCCTCTATGCGTGGGGTTTAGCGGGCGACACCGATAGATCTCTTACCCGGTCGTAAGCTCCAGTGGTTCTCTACAAAACCTGTTCGACAACTGGGTTAGACAGGGTGCCCAGACCTTCAACTTCAACTTCGACCACATCGCCTTCTTGAAGGAATACTTGCGGTTTTCTGAGCGCTCCGGCGCCTTCCGCAGATCCGGTTACGATGACATCGCCAGGCTCCAGCCATGTCACTTCGGAGATATGAGAGATCAGCTCCGGCATCGAAAAGATCAGATCGTCGATCTTCATCGACTGCCGAACCTCTCCATTCACGCGCGTCTCAAGCGACAGGTCGTCCATCTTGATGGCATCGGCTGTAAGAAGCCAGGGACCAAACCCGCCGCTACGGTAAGCGTTCTTGCCGGTCGTCACCTGATGGCTGCGAATTTGATACTGGCGGGCAGAGCCATCGTTGAAACAGGTGTAACCTGCCACATAGCTCATCGCCTCGTCGACCGAGACATTGCGACAGGACTTACCGATGACCAGCGCGATTTCACCCTCGTAGTCGAAGTCAGTTTCAAGTTTAGGCTTTTCAATCGCCTGTCCCGAGCCGACCAGCGTGTAGACTGAACGGAGGAAAAACATCGGAACTTTCGGCAACTCGCGCACCCCCATTAGGGCCGCCGCCTCGTGAAAATGGCTGTGGGTGTTTAAACCGGTGCACCAAACCGCACCGGGATTTGGGATAACGGGGGCCAGTTCGACATCGCGGATTTGATGGTCCGGCTTTTCGGTCTCTGCGATCTGCCGAGCTGGTTCGAGACCATTGGCGATCAAGTCTTTCAACGTGGGTGCCGCGTCTCCAAGCCGCGACGCCAAGTCAACGATGCCGGCATCGGTTACGATGCCATAGGACGACTTGCCGTCAATCTTGTAGCTTGCGAGTTTCATGACGTGTCGCTCCCTTAGTTTTTGTCTCTAATCGACGTCGTTTGTCCGGACGATCATCTTTGCGACTGCTGCGGCGTGATCTTTGACCATGTCCGCGTCGAGCGCGTTCTTTCCCGTCAGGATTTCGCACTCGGCCGCCATTGAAAACATCGCGGCACTGCCGACGAGCATGTAGTAAAAGTTCACGCGTGGGATATCTGCGATGACACCGCTTTCGCGACCGGCATCAAATAGCTTTCCGACGGCCCCGTAGAAGCCAAGCGCATAGTTATTTACCAACCACTCTAGCCGCCAGCTTGGGTTTCGGCCTTCGTCGAACATGATCCGGCTCACTTCGGGTTCGCTTGCGCTGGCATGCACGAAGCACTCTATGAGGTATCCGATCCTTTCGCGCGGCTCTATGTCCTTGGAGCGTGCAATAGCCGGAGCAATTCGATCGGCCATTCGCCGATTTAGCGATTGCATGCAGACTTTCCAGAAATTCTCCTTAGACCCAAAATGATAGGTCATCAGATTGCGCTGAACCTTGGCATGGGCTTCGATTTGGCGCGTACTCGTCGCCTCATACCCTTGGTTTGAGAACAGAGAGCTGCCCGATGCGATAAGCGCATCACGTGTTCGGTCTTTTCTACTGGTTCCTGAATTTGCAGGGCGAAGGTTGGTTTCGTGAAGCATGATTTTTTTTACCAAAAATATATTTGACAGCAAACATATATTTTTTTATAAAACTTGACAACTGACAAATTTGAGAACCTGAGGAGGAGGATCCCCATGTCTGTTATCGGTGAAATCCAGCCAAATATGCCGGAGACGGCCAAAAAGCGTGGTGTCGTTGCGCCCTACAAACTGGCACACGTCAATTACCGTACGTCGAACTACGAAGAGATGATCAATTGGCACTGCAAAGTGCTTAACGCCAAGATCACCATGTCGACGCCCATGCTTACATTCCTGACCTATGATGACGAACACCACCGCGTCGCCATTGGTCATTTCCCCGAACTTGCCGAACAGTCGCTGCAAGTCGCAGGGTGCGAGCACACCGCATATACTTATGAGACCCTGGGCGACCTGATGGCGACTTATGAGCGCCTGAAAGGCGAAGGTATTGAGCCGTACTGGTGCGTCAACCATGGCGGTACACTGTCCTACTACTACTTCGATCCCGACCGGAACCAACTCGAGCTCCAGATCGACGTCTTTGACAGCGTTGAAGAGTTGAACAAGTGGTTTGACGAAGGTGACTTCCACACCAATCCGGTAGGTGTGAAGGTCGATCCTGACGATATGCTCGCGCGCTTCAAAGCGGGTGAAGACGAGAAAGACCTTCTCTTTCGACCGACAATCGATCCCAGTGAGATTCCGGCACAACTTCCGACGGTTCCGCGTACGTAGGAAAAAGAGCTGGAGTCCGTGCCAAGTGCGACCCGGTATCTGAGTGCCAAGATCTATGCGGGAACGAAGGCCGTGCTGCCAAGTTTGACACAAACACTGTCAAAGCAGCGCGGCTTCGAAGGTCTGGCACATTTCCGTCTTCAGCTTCGGTCACGGCGAAGCGCTGCGTCAGCAAGCGCCAGTCTTGTTTCGGGCACAAGAAAAAGGGCCGCGGAGTGAACGGCCGCGAATTGGGGTAGCGCATCAAACAAGGTTCACGCGATACGCGCGTGCTTTGCATCTTACCAAGGTCGGTGCCTCGCGCACGACCCAGTCAGGGGATGTTCAACGATGAATGTGGTCACGCTTGAGGACAAGTTCGACCTCAATGCCGATTGCGCGCTGATCTCCGGAACCCAAGCGCTCGTGCGGCTCAGTACGCTACAGCACAAGCTGGATGCGGAAGATGGGCTTAAAACCGGCGCATTCATTTCAGGCTATCGCGGGTCCCCTTTGGGCGGCCTCGACTCCACACTGTGGAAAGAAAGCGCGCGGCTGAAGTCCTCGGGAATCGTGTTCCAACCAGCCGTGAACGAAGATCTGGCTGCGACCGCCGTTTGGGGCAGCCAGCAGTTTGACCTCGTCGACAACCCAACCGTCGATGGCGTGTTTGCGATGTGGTACGGGAAAGGTCCCGGCGTTGATCGCAGCGGCGATCCGATGAAACACGGAAATCTCTTTGGCGCACATCGACACGGTGGTGTGCTGGTGGTCTATGGCGACGACCATCCGGGCAAATCCTCGACGGTCGCGCATCAGAGCGAACAGGCACTTGCGGCTAATTCCATCCCTACTTTTTACCCCGCGAACGTGTCGGAGATTCTGGAATACGGATTAGCCGGATGGGCCTTGTCGCGATACTCGGGGCTCTGGGTTGGATTGAAGACTGTCAACGAAACGGTGGAGCAGACCGCGACAGTGGATTTCTCCGCGTTGCGCCAGCGGTTCCCGCTCCCTGCGGGTCCGGGTCTCCCGAAAGCGGCATATCAACATAGCTACAATCCACAGGGTGACGAGGTGATGCTGACCCGTCACCGACTGCCCCTGGCCAAAAAGTTCCTCTACGCCAGTGGCTTGGACCGCGTAAAACTGGACGGTGGTGCCGGCGGCCTTGGCATTGTGACAAGTGGCAAGGCCTACGGTGACGTTTGCCAAGCCCTGACCCTTCTTGGAATAAACGGCCAGCGTGCGCAGGAGCTTGGGATTTCGATCTACAAGGTCGCTTGCATATGGCCGCTGGAGCCGCAGCGTTTGATCGACTTCGCGCGCGGTCGAAAAGAGCTCCTGTTTGTGGAAGAGAAGAAGCCCTTCGTCCAGAGTCAGGCAGCCGAGATCCTGTATCCGCTCGCGGACCGTCCCGTACTGACGGGCAAGTTCGACCCAGCGGGCGAGCCTCTTCTACCAGGGGATGTGCAGCTTCAGGCCCTGACGGTTGCCTCTGCCATTGCCTCTCGGCTAGAGGCCAATGGACAATCTGACGAAGCACTAAGTGCGGTCGCTGCCAGCCTAAAACAGAAACGCTCAGATATCCCGGTGCCCAAGTTGGGCGGCTTGGCGCGCACACCGTATTTTTGCTCTGGCTGCCCCCACAACACCTCAACCCGCGTTCCAGAGGGCAGCGTCGCGGGTGCGGGAATTGGCTGCCACGGCATGTCCTACTTCAGCCGGACGGATATGTTGCCGTTCAGTCAAATGGGCGGCGAAGGCGCCACCTGGCTGGGCATGACGCCTTTCACAGAAACAAATCACGTTTTCCAGAACCTCGGCGACGGGACCTATTTTCATTCGGGCATCATGGCGATCCGCGCGGCCGTCGCGGCTAAGGCCAACATTACCTACAAGATACTGTTCAACGATGCAGTTGCGATGACTGGTGGCCAACCCATTGATGGCCCAATCTCTGTGCCTGTGATGGCTAAGCAAGTGCTCGACGAAGGGACCGCTCGTTGCGTCGTTGTCAGCGACAACCCGGGCGCCTACCGAGACACAGCGCTACCGCCTGGCGTATCCGTGCATCATCGGGATCATCTGGAACATGTGCAGAAAACCCTTCGAGAGGTGCCGGGGTGCACGGTCCTGATCTACGAACAGACCTGCGCCACCGAAAAACGTCGGCGTCGCAAGCGCAACCTCATGCCCGCGGCTCCTGCGCGAGTCGTGATTAATTCAGAGGTTTGTGAGGGCTGTGGCGATTGCTCGATGCAGTCCAATTGCCTTAGCATTCAACCGCGCGAAACTGATTTGGGTCGTAAGCGCAAGGTCGACCAGTTCACGTGCAATCAAGACATGAGCTGCGTTAACGGGTTCTGCCCGTCTTTCGTTTCGGTTGTCGGCGGGAAGCTACGCAAGCCAAAAGGCTCTGAAACACTGCAAGGCGCCAACCTGCCTGAACCTGACAAACCAGCCTTGTCGCCAGCCTACTCGATAATGATCGCAGGCATTGGCGGAACCGGGGTGATCAGCGTGGGGTCCATTTTGGCAATGGCCGCGCATATCGAAAAGAAGCATGCTTCGGTCTACGACATGACGGGCTTGGCGCAGAAGGGCGGGGCGGTCTATAGCCACCTGCGGATTGCTGCCTCTGCCGATGTGATCGGAAGTCAACGGATCGGTCCCGCGGAAGCCGATCTTGTTCTAGGCTTTGACGTTCTTGCCGGGCTGGCCGGTGATGCGCTGACTTCAATTGACAAGGGGCGAACGAAGTTTCTGGCAAACCGCGAAGTGGCTCCGACGGCCGCATTCCAAAAGGACCAAACGCTGGTATTTGATGCGGATGAACCCATCTCCCAGGTACAAAGCCTTGTTGGGACGGATCGTTTGTTAAGCGCGCATTTTGCCGATGTCGCCGTTCGCACCTGCGGCGATGCCATCGCGGGTAATCTTATGGCGGTTGGCTTTGCTTATCAGGCGGGTTGGTTGCCGCTCACGGCAGAGGCTATCCAAGAAGCTATTGAACTCAATGGCGTGGCCGTTCCGATGAATAAAAAAGCTTTCCGGATTGGCCGCCAACTGGCTGCGGATCCGCATAGCCTTGCGCCTACGCCAGAAGGTGCCGAAGACGGACCGCAGACGACAGCTCAGTTGATCGAAGCCAACGCCGCGCGGCTGACAGACTACCAAAACAAAGCATACACGCGCAGATATCGCGAATTGGTCCAGCGCGCGGTGGACGCGGAATCTGCACTCGGTGCCGAGGCGGCCGGTGGCGCCTTTGCAAAAGCCGTTGCCCGAACCGCCTATCGACTGATGGCCTACAAAGATGAGTACGAGGTGGCGCGGTTACATGCGCAACCCGACTTCATGCGAGAGATCGAAGCGCAGTTCGAAGGCGACTACTCTTTGCGTTTCAATCTCGCGCCACCGCTTCTTTCTCGACCGGATCCGATAACGGGCAAGATGAAGAAGCGTCAGTTCGGGCCCTGGATCCTGCCGGTGTTTCGCGGTCTGGCCAAATTCAAGGGATTGCGCGGTAAGTGGCTCGATCCCTTCGGCCATACGGTCGAGCGACGTGCTGAGCGTGCGCTGATCAATCACTATGAAGAACTGGTCAAGAGGTTGAGCTCGGACTTGACTGAGCTGACCTACGCGCAGTCGGTCGAATTGGCGGAACTCGCAGACATGGTCCGCGGCTACGGGCACGTGAAAGAGGCCAATCTCGAAAAGTACTGGGAACGGGAGCGTGCACTTTTGGATGCTCTGAGCGGGCCCGTGCTTGAGAAAGTTCCCGCGGAATAGAGGGTCGACCGATGACGGATCCAACGTTTGGAGCCAAAAATATTCCCGCGCTTGTATCCGCCCTGAACATGCGCCTGACAGAAGATGCGAGAGGACAGCTCATAGGTGCCTCAACCGTTGCGCCGCGATTTGAGCTCTACCACGCAGGTTTTTCGATTTGCTCGAACAAGGTGCGCTGCGTCCTGACAGAGAAGCGTATCCCGTTCACAAGCCATGCGATGCAGATCGGGCCAGTAGAGGGGAGAATTCAGGATAACTATCTGCCAGAGTACTTGCGCCTCAGGATGCTAGGTCAACCGGACGCAAGCTACGTTGGTGGCTATTCAGGGGCATCGTCCATGGCGACCGAAGGGTTTGACCCGGCGGTTGTTCCGACGCTCATCGACCACGCGAAAGAGCGTGTCGTCGTGGATTCCCGTGCGATCTGCCTCTACCTGGATCAGGAGGATGGCGAGGGGCCCCGGCTAAATCCGCCTGATATCGCAGGCGATATATCCGCACAGATCGACCTGATCGACCGCGCGCCGCACGTCGCGCTGCTTTATGGCGCGCATCCTGACAACGACACACGACCACAACCATTAATCGACACGATCACCGGGATCCACGCGCGCAAAATCGCGGGTCTTGCGGAAGTGCTCAAGGATGTTGCGGACGAACCCGCACTCGTGCGGGCCTATGCCCACAAAATCGCGAAGGAAAGCGCTGCTGCGAGCTTTGTTGCCGACGGTGCGAAACTGCGCGACGTCCATGCTGAGTTCGATAGTCACGTCGCCGCCTTGGAGGCGCAGCTTAAGGCATCTGGAGGGCCTTGGGTGTTCGGCGAACGCTACACATTGGCCGATATCATGTGGACTACCAGCTTGTTTCGGCTCCGCCTTCTCGGGCTGCAAACGTTGTGGGCGGGCGGCACAGAACGGCCGATGGTGTCCGATTATATCAAGACCGGTATGGCGCGCCCATCTTTTGGTGAGGCAGTTCTGGAGTGGCATCCGAAGGCGCGCAGTTGACCCCGCGGTGGCAATAGCGATCAGGCCAGGTCCGCAACGATGTCGTCTACGAAATCCGCGACGATCTCGCGTGCGACCGACCCAAGGGACTTGTCCCGCCCGGTCATCTGCATGGACAAGGCGCCCAGTAAAAACGCGAAGACGCGGGCCTGCATACCAGAAATGGCGCCAGGACTTGCATCCCGGATTGCCTCAGCAAATGCCTGTCGCATGGGGGCAAGCGCATCTACCAGTCGCGCGTCAAGCTTTTCCCCCCGCTGGCGTCCAACACCCGTGCGGCGCAGCCCGGAGAACGAATAAAGGCCCATCTGAAATGCGTGAGGGTTCTCAGTGTAAAAATCAAAGAACGCCCATATAGCGTTCGACACGGCCTCTTTTGGGGACTGCGCGGTTGCCTGTGCCTCGTTCAGGCGCGTCAAGAGCGCATCCAGAGAGTCCTTGAGCAGCTCAGCGTAGATGTCTTCCTTGCCTTCGAACATTGAGTAAACAGCGCCAGTCGACATCTCGGCATCGCTTGCGATGGCGCGGATTGTTGCGCCCTCCAGGCCAGCTTGGGAGAACACATTCATCGCACTGTCCAAGATGATCTGCCGTTTGATCTGCGAAAGCTTGTTCGTTTTGACGTTTTTCATATAGCCAAGCGCGCCGTCCTTGCTCTTTGTTTCGCTGCGACTAAAGACCTGCTCGTTTTGCCTTGCGTGCGAGACGCCGCCAAAATCGGTGTCTCACGCCCAGGTGTCAACGTTGCATTGCTGCCCGGACGGCATCACCCATTTGCTCGGCAAATGCGCCCGAGCCACGCAGGTAGAATCCACCGTCAACGGGGATCACCGAGCCGGTCAAAAACCCAGCCTGTGCCGAACACAACATCATACAGCAGTTCGCCACGTCTTGGACCGAACCCAAACGCTGAAGCGGAGTGGATTTCACGATACTGTCCGTGAGGCCAAGGTCTTCGGCCAGTCTCTTGTAGCCTTCGGTCTCTCCAATCATGCCGGGCACGACAGAGTTGACCCGCACACCCTCTGGCCCCCATTCGAGCGCCAGACAACGGGTGATCTGATCGACACCCGCCTTTGCGGCGCACACATGAGCCTGCGCCTCGTAAACCATGTACGCCTGCGGCGCTGAGATGTTGATGATGCTCGCGCCCGGCTTGTTCAGGTGCGGATAGGCGGCCTTCATAACATGGATGGTGCCCAGAAGATCGATGTCGACAACGCTCTTGAAGGCATTGGCTGACATGTCTGCCGCGAAGGCCGGAAAGTTACCTGCAGCGCCGGAAACCAAAATATCGATCTGGCCAAAAGCCTCAGCAAACTGCTCGATGCCCGCGGTTGTCGCCGCAAAGTCGCGCACGTCAAAGGCGCATCCCATCGCGTCTGCGGCCCCCGCTGCCTTAAGCGCGGCCACTGTGTCATCTACCTTTTCCTGTTTCCGGCTAGCGACAGCTACTTTGGCGCCGTGGCTCGCAAAGGCCAAGGCGACCCCGCGGTTGATCCCGCTTGTCCCGCCAATAACAACAACATTTTTTTTGGCAAAATCAGTTGTATAGGGCATTGGTCTTGCACCCTCCTAGCCGTTGAACTCTCCGTAGGAACCGCCGCGCCCCGAGCCTTTGGAGAACTTTGTGGCCCCTTCGACCGTCTCACCACTGTTCATAGTTGCCAGGCCAAGCCTGAACTCGTTGAGGTGCGCCATCTCGGTCGACATATCCATCCCTTCCAAAGTGGCCTTGCGGTCATTCACCAGACAGAGCCACGGGAAAGAGGTCAGCTGACGCGCCAGCTTCATCGCCTCGTCCATGGCCGTGCTGCCCTCAGGTGCGATGCGGTTTGCAAGACCAATGTGCATTGCCTCATCCGCATCCACCTGGCGGCCAGTGAGGATCAAGTCCATTGCCCGCGATAATCCCAGAAGGCGCGGAAGGTTCACGGTCACCGCGCCCACCATTGGAACGCCGAAGCGGCGGTCGAACATGCCGAACTTTGCAGTGGAATCGACCACGCGCATGTCACACCAAAGTGTCAGCGCCATGCCCCCCGCAACCGCGTAACCGGACACGGCAGCAATCACAGGTTTGCCCAGCCGCATCCGCACCGGGCCGATGGGGCTATCTCCGGTCTCTTCCATCCGGATCATATTTCCTTCGGCAATGGCCTTCATGTCAGCGCCGGAGCTGAACTGCCCTCCTGCGCCGGTTAGGATTGCAACCTTCGCGTCCGGGTCCTCGTCGAACGCACGAAATGCATCTGCCAACGCGGTGGCTGTTGCGCGATCCAGCGCGTTGCGCCGTTCGGGGCGGTTGATGGTGACGATCGTAATGTCATCTTGTTTCTCGACAAGAACGTTCATGTCATACGCCTTTGTTTCATTTGCTCGCCGGTTACTTTCCTAAGAAATTGGCGGGACGGCGTTCGACGAACGCCTGTGCACCTTCTTTGAAGTCATGCGTCTGAGTGCTGGCCAAGACGTTCTGGCGTTCCAGTTCAAGCTGGTCTTCCAGTGTATTGGAGGCGCTTGCCAGCAACAGTCGTCGCGTGCGACCGAATGCGGCGGTCGGGCCATTTGCAAGGCGTGCTGCTGTTGTGCGTGATTTTTCAAGCACTTCGGTTTCGGCGGCAACTTGGCTGATCAGTCCCCAATCCAACGCATCTTGGGCCGTCAACGTTCTGTTGGTCAGCATCATCTCTTCGGCACGGCGCATACCTATCAGGCGCGGCAGGTGAAAGGTCGTGCTGCCATCCGGGTTAAGGCCGGCCATGCCGTAGGCCAACGTGAAGCTGCTCGCATCGGACGCAATTGCCATGCTGCATGAGGCCACAAGCCCGACACCGGCCCCTGCGACCGGTCCGTTGATCGCCGCGATCACTGGTGCATCCATGTTTGCCAGAGCTTCCAGTGCGGGATGATAGAAGGACATCATCTCGTCCAGCGCTTCAGTCAGTTTGTCACCGGCTGCAGCGAAATGCATCAAGTCGCCGCCTGCGCAAAACACAGGGCCCGCGCCCGTCAAAAGAACGGCACGGATGCTGTCAGAGGCCGCGCAAAGCTCGGCTACGGATTTCAGCTCTTTGGCCAGGTCAAGGTTAACCGCATTTCGCGCATTCGGCCGGTTCAAAGTAATCTCGGCAACGCCGTCCGCTTCGCTGAAGAGAAGTGTTTCCAGTTCCATAATGGTCCTCCTGAACCCGCGACCACGGAGTAGTGTCTCAGAATGCCTCTGCGGACAGTCCCATAATTGGTTGCGCCCCGGCTTCGGCGCTTGCGCACGCTGCATCAAAGCGCGGCAAAAGATGCGTGATAAAGAAACGCCCCGTTTGGCGTTTGGCCTCGGCAAAATCCGTGTTCTTTCCGCTTACAGCATCCGTCATGCGAGCCCACATGTAGGCATACGCAACATGACCGAGCGCTTGGAGATAGGGATAGGCTGCTGCGCCTATCTCGTCGGCTCCATTGAACGGCTGCTGCGCGAGGCTAACGACGGTTCTTGTCACCTTGCGCATCCGGGCCGCAGCCGGTCTTAACGCCGCAACTTGTGCTTTAGTCCACGGATCGTCGGAAGTGCCGTCACAAAAGCTCTCGATTTCATCGAGCAATTCACCGACCATTGCACCGCCATCAGGCATCACGCGGCGGCCCAGAAGATCCATAGCGATCACACCGTTTGCGCCCTCATAAATCTGGGCGATCCGCGCATCTCGCACGATCTGTTCGATCCCGGACGAGTCAACATAGCCCGCGCCCCCGAAGATCTGCTGCGCCGCCACGCATCCCTCAAAGCCAAGGTCCGACATGAACGCTTTGGATACCGGGGTCAGCAGGCTCAGCAGTTGGTGGGCCTTGCGAGCTATGTTCTTGTCCCCTTCGTCCTTCGCGGTGTCTGCCTGCATCGAAAGATAAGTGACGAACGCGCGCCCTGCCTCGTTATAAGCGCGTTGGGTCAGCAGCATCCTGCGGACATCGGGATGTACGAGAAGGGTGTCTGCGGGGGCGTCGGGATCCACTGCGCCGTCCAGCGCACGCCCCTGCCGCCTTTCCGATGCATGAGCGGCGGCATACTGGTATCCGAGTTCGCCCGCGCCCAACCCCTGCAGTCCGACGGCAATGCGTTCATAATTCATCATAGTAAACATGGCCTGCAGACCCCGATGTGGCTGACCGACCATGTACCCGGTAGCCCCGTCGAACCGCATCGTGCATGTGGCGGATCCGCGGATGCCCATCTTATGCTCGATCCCGTCGCAATGGACTGCATTGCGCGCGCCTAGCCCATCTTCGCCATCAGCAAGGAACTTTGGTGTCAGGAAAAGCGAGATACCTCGCGTCCCAGCTGGCGCGTCCGGCAGACGCGCCAGCACGAGATGCACGATGTTTTCGGCCAGGTCATGTTCCCCGCCCGAAGTGTAGATTTTGCCGCCGGTGATTTCGTAGCTTCCATCGTCTTGCGGGACGGCTTTGGTGCGCAATTGTCCCAGGTCTGTCCCGGCTTGGGGTTCGGTAAGCGCCATTGTGCCCGTCCACTGACCGGTCATCATTCGCGGCAGATACAACTGCTTGAGCTCTTCAGGACCATGGTCCTCAATGCAAAGTGCTGCACCGGATGTCGCCGCCCCGTAGAGCCGAAGCGCCGGGTTCACCGCCCATTGCATCTCTTCTGCGAAGCACGCCAAAGACTTCGGCATCTCCATGCCGCCAAATTCTGCGCTGCCCGACAGGCCGACCCATCCTCCTTCGGTCAATGCCTGCCAGGCAGCATCATACCCCTTGGGCGTCCGCACATCCCCGTTTTCCCATGTGCAGCCACCCTCGGCGTCGCCGGTTCCGCTGACCGGATGCAAGACCTCTGATGCGATTGACCCCATCTGATCGAAGATCGCCTCTGCGTCCTCCAGCGTAGGTGCCTCGTCTCCCCTAAGGGCCGCCCAGTGCTCTTCCGCGTCGAACACGTCGCGCAGCAAGAACATCATATCTTCGATGGGTGCTTGGTATTGGTACATCACGCCCCCTCCCGGTGCTGCAAGCGCGCCATTCGTTGCATTGCACACTTAAAACAAATATCCAAAAACATATCAAGCATCAATTTAAAAAACATTGTTCTTGAAATGAGCAGAGCGTTTGACATATACTACTGGCAGGCAAATACGAGGATGCTAACGCGAAACCGGAGAGAAGTCCGTTGGGCAGGGGTGTGTGTCAAACAACGCCCTGCATGCCAGGACCCGCGCGATACGAACTCCGGCCGCTTAGTGCTGGGACCGTTGCGGCGCGCGCCGTCTCCAGTTTCAAATTCGGACAGGGAAAGAGAAAAATGACTGTACGTATTGAAAAAAGTGGACCCGTCTGGACTGTGGTGCACGCCCGACCCGAAGCAAGAAACGCAGTAACGCCAGAGACGGCGGACGCGTTGGAGGCCGCTTTCGCAGAGTTTGAGGCCAGTGATGCGAAAGTTGCAGTATTTTACGGTGAAGGTGGCGCATTCTGCGCCGGCTGGGACCTGAAATATGCAGGCAGCCTCTCCAACGAGGATTTTCAGCGCGATGTCGTCGGCAAGATGGCATTCCCGCAGGGGGCCAACGCCGCGCCCCGTGGGCCCATGGGGCCCTCGCGCTTTGAATTCACCAAACCAGTAATCGCAGCAGTTGAAGGGCCCGCCGTGGCTGGCGGCATGGAACTTGCCATGCTGTGCGACATACGCGTTATGGGCGGAAATGCGTATATGGGTGTCTACTGCCGCCGCTGGGGCGTGCCACTGATTGACGGCGGTACCGTGCGCCTGCCGCGCCTGGTCGGACAGGGCAAAGCGCTGGACCTGATCCTTACAGGGCGCAAGGTCGATGCGCAGGAATGCTATCAGATCGGTCTGTGTGAATACGTCGTGCCCGATGGCGAAACCCGTGCCAAAGCCGAAGCTCTGGCACATGAGATCGCGAAGTTCCCACAGTCTACGATGCTGGCCGATCGCCGCAGCGCGATAGAAGGCCATGGACTTCCGGTGCGTGATGCCTTGGTGCGCGAATGGGCAAATGCAGTCGATACGCTCCGCCAGGACGGTATCCGCGGCGCCGGACGTTTCGCAGGTGGAGCCGGTAGACACGGTGATTTTGAAAACATCTAATGCGCGGGAACAGCCCGGTTTGTTGAACCGTGAGCCATAGCGGAGTGGGGTGCGATGGACTTCACAATATCACCTAGAGTGGAAGACTTCCGTCAACGGATTGGTCGGTTTATCGAGACCCATGTGATCCCGTTGGAAAGCGATCCTGCGGCCTATGAACATGACAACATTGCCCCAGTGCACCTCAAACGACTACGCACGCTGGCACGGAGTGAAGGCCTTTGGTGCTTACAGCTCAGCCCGGAAAACGGGGGGCAGGGGCTGAGCAAGACCGGCATGGCTGTCTGCTATGAAGAGATGAATCGCTCCATTTTTGGTCCGGTAGTCTTTAACTCGGCCGCGCCGGACGACGGAAATATGATGCTTCTAGAGGCGGTCGGGACAGAGGCGCAGAAGGAGCGCTGGTTAAAGCCCATCGTAAATGGAGAGGTCCGGTCGGCTTTTGCTATGACCGAGCCGCACCCCGGCGGCGGTTCGGACCCTGGCATGATCCAAACCGTCGCGGAGAAGCGCGGTGACACATACGTGGTCAACGGTCGCAAATGGTTCATTACTGGCGCAGAAGGGGCACAACACTTCATCCTGGTGGCTCGTACTTCGAATGATCCCCGATCAGGTTTGACGGCGTTTCTCTTCGATGCTGATCAGCCGGGATGGCGTATCGAACGCCGGATCCCGATCATGGGGCCTGAAGAGCATGGCGGTCACTGCGAGCTGATCTTCGAAGGGCTGGAAATTCGTGAGGAGAATGTCGTTATCGGCGAAGGTCGCGGGCTTAAGGCCACACAGGTGCGGCTGGGTCCGGCGCGGTTGACCCATTGCATGCGCTGGCTTGGTCTTTCAAAGCGGTGTGTAGAGATTGCCAGCGCCTATGCGTCAACGCGTCAAGGATTTGGCGTGCGTCTCGCAGACCGTGAAAGCGTTCAGATTATGCTGGGCGATCTGGCTATGCAGATCGAGATTGGGCGCATGCTGGTGATGAAGGCGGCATGGGAGATTGACCGCGGAGGCTTTGCCCGCAAAGAAGTGTCTATGGCCAAAATCCATGTCGCCAACCTCCTCCACAAAGCGGCTGATGTGGCGATTCAGGTCAACGGCGCCCGCGGCTACAGCAGAGACACACCGCTTGAGTGGGTCTATCGTTACGCCCGTCAGGCACGCTTGGTCGATGGCGCTGATGAAGTGCACAAGATGGTATTGCACCGGCTTCTGTCCAGTGAGGAACGCGGCTTCTGGATGTGGGACGCCGAAACTGCGGAGCAAGGGGTGTGACACTTCAAACAAAGGGGAAAACGGACTTCGATCCACAGGATCTTCTGGGATATCTGAGGGCGCATTTTCAAACCAAGGATCCTATGCATGTGTCTCGGATCAGCGGTGGCCAGTCCAACCCAACCTACTTCGTTGACTTTGGGCAACGCCGTCTTGTTCTGCGCAAGCAGCCCAACGGTCCGATCCTGAAAGGTGCCCATGCCATCGATCGGGAGTATCGTGTTTTGGAGGCGCTGCGTCCAACGGATGTACCGGTTCCGTACCCTGTTCTCTATTGCGATCAACCCGATGTATTGGGCACGCCGTTCTACATTATGCAGCGCGTCGACGGGCGGATTTTCACGGACACAACACTTGCAGAATTGTCGTCCGAAAAGCGCCGCGACATCTGGATGGCGGTTGCCGATGCACTGGCAGCTATGCACCGAGTTGAACCGAATGACGTCGGGTTGGAGGATTTCGGGCGACCTGGCAATTACTTTGAACGTCAGATCGGGCGCTGGGGAAAGCAGTACCTACAGTCCCCCTCAGACCGCATTCCGGATCTGGATGTCGTCTACGACTGGCTTCCCAAAAACCTGCCTGTCGATGATGGCGAAGTGTGTTTGTGCCATGGCGATTTTCGCTTGGGCAACCTGATGTTCCATCCCACCGAACCAAAGGTGGTTGCAATCCTGGACTGGGAGCTATCCACGCTCGGCCACCCAATGGCCGATCTTGGGTTCTGCTGCATGCCCTGGCATACAGCGCCCGATGAATACGGTGGTCTTCTGGGCGCGGATTTGGATGCCATGAACCTTCCAGACGAGGCTGAGTTTGTGGCTCGCTATATTGAGAAGATCGATCGACCCGTTGTCCTGCTCTCATTTCACAAGATTTTCGCACTGTTTCGCTTTGCCGTGATCTTTGTCGGCATCTCAGATCGCGCAAAGGCGGGAACAGCGGCTGACCCGCAAGCGGCCGGCTACGCCCATCTTGCAGGAAGGTTTGCAAAGAGAGCCGTGGACTTGATTGCGCAACACCGAAGCTGAGCGCTTCGGTATGCGCCCGGCGCACCGAACCTTTTCGTTTCCAGTCTGGCCCGGCCACTTGCCGCCCAGGTCCTGCGAAGGGCGCGCGTTTCAGAATAGGCGGAAGGAAATATCCCGACGATCGACCGGCGGGTCTTTGGCAAGAAGACTGAAGGTTTGCGTGTCTTCGACCATAAAGAGCTCAACTATCGTTCCCAGCATGTTTGTCCGTGCGACAAGCGGTGCAACGCCGAAAAACTTAGGCAGATGCGCCCAGATACGGCGTTCCACGCTGGCGTGAGTCTGGGGAGAAGCAGCAGACAGGCAAGTCACGCGAGGCCGATATATCTAGATGGCCTTTCACAGCGCGTTGGTGATCCGCGCAAGGAACCTCTCGACTTGATCAGGGCGGATAATTGTCTCCAACGTGGGCAGTTCGCCGGGAGGTGAAATTTCATTCACCTTGCGGAAAATCGCGATGGCGGCTGGCGACGTATTGGCGATATTGTGATCAAACCGGCGTCCGTCGGAGAGCGTCCCAACGTCGACAAGGGTCACGCCGAGCCCGGCGAGCTCTTCTGTCTCTGTGAGCGATCCCAGCCTAACGCCTCGCCCAGTCAGTCCGCCGGAGAACCGCAAGGCCCGGTCTTGTTTCGCAACGATGACGACGAACGGTTCAGGCAGGCGTCCAATACGCTCGGCCTGCTTGCGAAAGAGTTCCGTGTCGATATCTGGGGCAAGAAGCGTTACGCCGCTGATCTCGCGGTGGAGATCCAGCCGACCGGACAACTCTATCTGGCGCAGCGTCTCCATCAACAAGTAGCCGCCCATCGAATGGGCCGTCAAAAACAAATCCCGCCCGGGGTACCGCGCGAGTGTGACGATCAACTCTTCCAGCCGATCGCGGGAGATCAGCGCGCTGTCGCGATCATAGACATAGCCCTTGGTTTGCGCGGCCGAGGGCCAAGAAAAGACGACCATCGGAACAGGTACCGATAGATCGTGCGCCACCTGCGCAGTTCCATAGACAGCTTCGCCATGCGTGGTGTTGTAACCATGAATATGAAGCACCGTCTCACCTTCGCCAGAGCGGTCCGCGGCGGCTATGGCCCGAGTGAAACTGGCCAGGTCGGGATAGATCTCTCCACCAACGGTGACGAAATCGGTGCGTGCATCGGGCGTGCCACTGGGCCATTCGACCTGGCCTATCTCATGTGTCGGCGGAATGGAGACGGACGCCCGTTCGAAGACTATATCCCCGGCGCGCCTCTCCCCAAAATTACGGACCTGTCCTGTTTCCTGTCGAAAGCGTGCGACATACACATCCTGGACGCTCGCCTCGGGCACAGGTGCGCCCATTTCAATCGTGCCGCGCGGTCCACAGCCCAGGAGAAGCAGGGTTAGGAAGAACGCAGCGACCGGTTTCACGCTGGTGTCGCACTGGCTTGTGCGTCGCGAGGTTTCAGCATCACGTAGCAGAGACTCGGCACAAGGATCAGTGTGAGAGGCGACGCAACCAGCAGACCGCCAATCATCACGGTTGCCATCGGCTCGAACAAAGCGCCGCCGGAGATCGCCATTGGCATCAGACCACAGATCGTTGTCAGCGAGGTCAAAAGAATTGGCCGGAAGCGCTGCTGGCTGGCGTGGATGATTGCATCTGAAAACGTCATGGTTTCGCGGTCGATGTCGATCTGATTGATAAGCACAATTGCGTTGTTGATGATGATCCCCATCAGCGACATCATTCCCAGCATCGCAAAAAAGGAGAACGGCTGGTCGTTGATCAGCAGAGCGTAGGGCGCGCCGATCACGATAAGCGGAATGGTCATGAAGGTGATTAATGACCTGCGCATCGAGTTGAACTGGAAAACCAGCGCTGCCAGCATGATACCGAGGGCGTAGGGCAGGTTGCCGCCAAGTTCTGACTGGACATCCGCACTGTCTTCCAACTCTCCGCCGATATGAATGCTATAGTCTGGTCCGAGATCGAGATCGTCCAAAACGGGCTGAACAAGCTCAAGCGTTTCACTGGCCGTCATCGCATCACTTTTGCCGGAAATGATGATCTGGCGAACCTGGTTCTCCCGGCGAAGTTTTGAATACTCCAGTTTTGGCTGAAACCCCGCTACCTGGTCGACGGAGATGAGTTGATCATTCGCCGCCACACTCAGGTTTCCGAGATCTTCTATACTGTTCCGGCTGGCCTCATTGGCGCGCAAGGTGATCGGGATCTGCTCATCAAGCTCTCGAAAGGTTGAGTAAACGGTCCCGGAGAAATAAGTCTCCATGACCTGTGAGATATCTTCCGATGTGACGTTGAATTCGCGCGCTTTGTCCTGGGCGACCTCCAGAACAACCTTGACCACTTTGTTGCCCCAGTCTGTTTCGTTCATCACAAGTTCCGGCAAGGTTGCGAATACCTCCTGCACCCGGTCGCCGGCCGCCATGAGCACTTCGGCATCCGGGCCTTTGATCTGGACCTCGATGATGCCGGACTCGCTTCCACCCGTTGCAAGGCGGGTCACCCGGAAACGGGCTTCGGGAAATGCCTCGATGAATGCATGGCGCGCGCGGTTGGCGGTCTCGATGGCAGCGGCAAGATCGGTGGTGTTTACTTGCAGAAACGCGCTGGCATCGTCGGGATCGGCCGGGTCCAGCCCAAGGTTGAACCGTGGACCCCCGCTCCCGACATACGCGGTCACGCTCACCACGTTCGGGTTTACACTTTCGTCGGTGATCCATTCGGCTACGCGATTGGCCATGCGCTCGGTTTCCGAGATCGCGGTGCCTTTAGGCATGTCCATGTAAATCAGGAAATCTGCCCGTTCGCTAAGCGGGAAAAACTGCGCGCGGACCTGACCCATCTGGAAACCGCTGAACGCCACAAAACCATAAATCACCAAGACAATCGGAATACCCCAGGGCATAAGCCAGCGGATGGTCTTCCCATAAGCGCCCATCAAGCCGGTTGTTTTGATGGCCTGAGCTGGCGCGTTTTCGGGGTTTGACTTCAGGATCCGGGCAGACAGAAACGGCAGGATGTAGAGCGCAGTCAACCAGGAGCCTGCGAGCATCGAGGCGACCACTGCGCCCATGGAGTAGCTGAACTCACCTTCGCTGCCGTCCACCAGAAGCATCGGTACGAAGGCCGAGATCGTGGTAATCGAAGCCACCGCGAGGGGGATGGCGTACTGCCGTCCAGCTTCGATCGCGGCCTCTGTCGGTGGCACGCCGCGGTCGGTGCGACCATCGATGTCTTCGACCACAACAAGCCCGTTATCAACCAGCAAACCCAAAGATACGATCACTGCCGAGATTGATACCTGCTCTACATCTACCCCAATAGGCCCCATCAGCGTCAGCGCGAAACAGACCGTGAAAGGAACGATACAGGCAATCACGACCGCAGGGCGGAACCCGAGAAAGACCAGCATCACCAAAAAGACGATAACAAAGGTTTGCGCAAGATTACTCAGTGCGCCGTTTACGGAGTCCGTGACGTTGGTTTCCTGGAAGGTCGAGATGTTGAAGGCAATGCCGATCGGCTGCGTGGCTTCGACCTCGGTAATTTTCTGACCCAATCGGACGCCGAGGTCCTGGATATCGGTGTCGTCGGACATCTCGACGGCGAGCACGATGGCCGGCTCGCCGTTGAAAAAGACCGGCTGCTCTGCAGGATCGACATACCCGCGGCGCACATCAACCAGATCCACCAGACGGACGTAGCCTTCCAGACCCTCGACCTGCGTCAAAACATTCCGGATTTCGTCGACACTTCCCAGATCGCCATTGGCTTCAAGAACGACGTTCGTACCGCCGGCATCGATCTCTCCTGCCGGTAGGATGACATTCTGGGCCCTCAAGTCTTCGAAAAGTTCGGAAAGCTGAACGCCTACAGATGCAAGCTCACGGGTGTCGAGCTCCAGCCAGATCCGCTCGTCCTGTTCGCCATAAAGAGAGACCTTGGTGATGCCGTCCAGTGTGTACAGCTGACGCTGGAGGTCTTCAGCGACATCCTCAATAAAGGCAAGATCGAAGCCGTCCCCTGTGACCGCGATGGTGGCGATGGACACGTCACCGTAGTCTGTGTTTATGAACGGGCCAGCGGTGCCTTCGGGCAGTTCAGCGACAATGTCATCCATCTTGTTGCGCAGGTCTTCCCATGCGCTCTCGATGGTTTCGCCATAGATTGTGTCGTAAAGGGTGGTGTAAATCAGCACCTCTCCGGTGGAGATGATGGTTTCGATATCCTCGATCTCGCCGATTTCGCGAAGTTTGCGTTCAACAGGAACTGCGATCAGGTTCTCTACCCGTTCCGGGGACATACCTGCGAACTCGAAATTCACCACAGCCGTTCGAATGGTGATCGCCGGGTCTTCGCGTTTCGGAATACCAAGATAGGACATCACTCCGAGCAGCAGGATCAGAGCCATTGCCAACCATGTGAAGCGTGAGTTCTGCAGTCCGAACCGTGTCAGGGCGTCCATCGTTCAGTCCTCGCTCTCGAGTAACTTTACCTCCATTCCGTCCCGCAAAAAACTCACGCCAGCGCTGGCCACCCGTTCGCCTTCTGCCAAGCCATCAACGATCAGAAAACGGTTATCCCTGATACCTGCCATGCTGACATCGCGGCGCCGGACCGTGCTGGTGTCTGGGTCGAAAACATAGACCTGCAGGGGCATGACACTGGTCATTCCGGCATTCTCGGGTATCTGGCCCTCCGGGATCGCTGAAGCGATTGGAATCAGGAAACCTTCCTCCGCTGGGATCTCAAGCTCGAACTCGACTTCGACTGCCATACCGGCGCGGATCAGTGGGTGTTCTTCGGTCAGTCGCACCACAACTGGAAAAGAGGACACCGTGTCGGCGCGATCGCCGATTTCGCTGACTTCCGCGCTTAGGGCAATATTTGGGTCGTCAGCCAGCCGGATAGTTGCTGTCTTGCCAACACCGAGCTGCGCAACGGTTTCGAAATTTACGGAAAACGATACTTCATACGCCGACTGCTCATAGATCGTCGCTATGGTTTCCCCCGATGAGACGGTTTGAAAGCTGTCGATATTGACGCTGCTGATGACGCCATCCAAAGGCGCAAAAAGACTGGTATCCGAAAGATCCTCCTCGGCCGACGCGAGGTCCTTTTGCGCCTGCACAAGCTGCGCTTCGGCCTCGCGTACCTCGGTGGCGTCCTGATCGCGTGCCACCCGTGTGCCAGCGCCCCGCGCAAGCAACTGCTCCGAACGGGCCAGATCATCGCGCAATTGCGCCAGCCGCACATTGACCTCGTCAACACTCGCTTGGCGGTTTTCGATGTTTACAACAAACGAACTGCTGTCGAGTTGCGCGAGAAGTTCTCCGTTTTGCACCCTTTGGCCGACCGAGAGACTAATACGTCCCAGGCGCCCGCCCACTTCGAAGGAGAGAATATTCAGTTCGCTTGGCTCAAGTACACCAGGATAGCGACGTATGATGCTGTCGTCGGCAGAACTGACAGTAACACTGACGAGACCACGAACTGGTTCTGGGGCTGCTGGTTCGTCGCTCTCCGGCAAACAAGCCGCCAGAAAAAGTGCAGCCAAAAGGGTGGTCGCCCAGCGCGCGTGGTGCACATGCCTTGTGCACACTAAGAATTGTATCTTGTTCGCCATAGCTTCCGATATCGTGGAAGAGAAATAGGCCGTGAGGTAAGGACCGTGAACGCCGGAAACCGGACATTCAGCGACAGCCCCCTGCGACCCGGTGTCCACCCGGCGATTGCTGCGAGCACCGTAGCCTTTGCCTTGAGCCGCGGCGTGACGATGGATCAGATCACTGTCGCAACCGGCCTTCGCGGAAACGACTTGGCCGCTGGTACGTCGCGACCGCCCGAGGAAATCCTACCTCAGCTTTGGCGGCTTCTTGCCGCCGAAGTCCCTTCGAAAACGCCCTTGACGATGGAGATGGCGCGTGGCGTTCCGTTCTCGCTTTTTGCTGACCTCGCCCATGGTATGCAGTTTGCCGAGACGGTAGGTGAAGCCATCACGCTTCTCGTTGAGCATCAGCGCGTGCTCTCTGATAGGATCCAAAGTGAGCTGGTCGTAATTGGTGAAGAAGCCTCGTTGTTGTCGGAGCATCCTCTGAACAAAATGGATGCGGGTCGGACCTGCGAGATGACCAAGGCTTTCGCATGGCGGCTGCTGACCCATTTGGCTGTCGAGGACATTAGCCCGCTGCGCGTCGAGTTTGCCCATGCGCCCACCGGCAGCTTGGACGGCTATGCAGCTCTTTTTGGCGTTACGCCTCATTTCAACGCCTCGCGAACTGCAATCGTTGTTCCGGCGGCCGTGCTTGATGTTCCAATCCAACACGCAAGCGCTGAACTGTTTTCTTTTGTGAAGCAGCATCTCGCCGCCCAAGAGGAGCGTCAAAGAGCGGCCAATGCAGTCGACGCCCTCGCATCCCTCAAAGCCGCAGTCACCCTAGCCAGCCAACGCGGCGAGTTTGCTCCAGAGGCCGTCGCGCGCGGGGCAAATATGGGCTACCGGCAGGCACAAAGACTGGCTGCCCGGAACGGAACCACTTTGGGAGCCTTGATTGAAGCCAACCGGTTTTCGCTAGCGCGCGAACTCTTGGCGCGACGCGAAAACACGATCGAGAGTGTCGCGCTGGTCTTGGGCTTTGCCGATGATCGCGCCTTCCGCCGGGCCTTCCGAAGGGTAACTGGCTCCAGCCCTTCAGAGTTCCGTCGTACCGTCCAGGAAGGGATTAGAAACCTCTCCAACGGAAAAGATGCGCAAAGGCGCCTTTGATTTCAGCAAGCCTCGCGAGCTCCGAGTCAATCGGCCTCTGCTTCACAGTCAACGTCGAAACTGATCCTTCAGTGTTCTGTTCTGTTCTGTTCTGTTCTGATCTCAGCTCCATTTGGAACTGTCTGGTGTCGTACCAGTGAAGTCAGCCAATGACCTGCATGGTGCCCAACGATCCGAGCGAAGTAGGGTCAAAGCTCTTGATAATTAAGTGTTGAAACGCGGTTCTCGCGTAAACAACCGCTCCAATCCCAAAAGCCCTGGGATGTCTCAGAGATCGTCTAAAACCAATGGGAGCATCGCGAACGGTCAATACTGAAGCATTGCCATAGTTTCAGAACTTGTTCTTTGAGCGCCGCAAAGTGCTTCACACTGTCTCGTAACTTTGCATAAGGCCGACGAGGTAGCCGCTCCAAGAATTGATATCCATTCACATAGGGACTGCAGGCATTCGTAGTAGCCTCGGAAAACACAGCCCAAAGCTCTCTTTGGTCCGATACTAACCAGCTTCTCTTCGCCCTGAGCTGGACGTTGAGGCATGCCGCTGGGGCACGAATGCGGTTTACGCCCGGTCGAATTGCGCCCATCCTTCGTGTATGAAGGAAAGACTCAGCCAACCATTTCTTACACGCGTCACAGAGGCTTTGTCGGAATTGCATCCGAGCGAAAGGAAATTGGCTGACTTGGTTCTGGATTTCCCGGGCGACATGGCCGGTTACACGGCAACCGAGCTGGCGGAACTCGCCGAGGTTTCAAATGCCACGGTTACCCGCTTTATCCGGCGCATCGGCTACGCCTCGTTCGACGAAGCTAGGCGCGCTGTTAGGGATGAGCAAAGAAACGGCTCAGCCCTTCTCAGACTGGCGTCTGGAAAAGCCCCAGCCGACGGCGTCGTTGATGCGCATCGCAACCAGTCCTTTCAAAATCTGGAACGGACATACGAGCTCATCGATGAGGGCGTAGTCGACAGCCTGTGCAGCGCCATGATCGATGCACCAAAGATCTGGGTTGTCGGTTTCCGTGCAGGTCAATCCCATGCCCAGTACCTTGGATGGCAGGTTTCGCAGGTGCTGAGTTCTGTTTCGCTTTTGCCGCGCGCAGGCGAAACGCTGGCGGAAAGCGTCTCTTCGGTGTCAAAAAACGATATCGTTATTTTGGTCGCACTCAGACGAAACGTGAAACTGGCGGTACCCGTTGCGCAGTCCGTGAAAGGCAATGGAGCGCGTCTTGCTGTGATTGAGGATCGCCCACTGGCAGGCATGCCGGAAGCCACGTGGCGGTTTTCCTGTGTGACCTCCACAAACGGGCCGCTTATGAACCACGTGGCCACGATAGCGCTCTGCAACCTTATTGCGAGCAGGACAATCGAGCTTTCTGGCGCCGATGGCCGTCGCCGCATGGCCGCCATCGAGAAGAGCCACCGTCACCTGGACGAGATGTAGCTTTCTGTTTTTCCCGACTCCGCAGCAGTTCTTTCAGCGATTAATTTGTGTGCGCAACGCCGGTCTTCTGGTGCTCAGAGCTCCTTTTTTTCGCAGTTCCCCGAGAACAGTGCATCATTTGCAAGAAAACTACTTTTCTCAAGTTTAATTATAAGAAAAGAATTTTTCATCATCTCGGCGAGTTGTTTCTTGTCGGAACCTTGGAAAGGACATTGGTATGAAACTGAGAGACTTAGCGCTTTTTACCGCCGTAACCTCGGTCGGGCTGCCCACTCTCGCCTCTGCTGAGGCGGTGATGCAAATAAACTCGTCATTGCCGGAGGGATCCTTCGCGCATGTTTTCTTGCAGGAATACGAAAAACAGTTGGAAGCTGCGGCTGCGGGCGAAATTGACGTGCAAATTTTCATGTCAAACACGCTTGGTAAAGAAGAGGACGTCCTGGCGGGACTGGGCTTCGGGACGCACCAGGCGTCTTTGTCGGCGTCGGCAGTGGCTCAGATCAACAATCGCACGTCGATTTTCGATCTGCCTTATCTTTTTGAGGATCGCAGCGCCGTGCAGGCGTTTATTGACAGTCCGGCAGGTGCAATGCTTGCGGATGGATTTGAAGGCACCGGCATGGTCTTGGCCGCCATGTGGGACAATGGCTTTCGCCAGATCACAAACAATGTCCGGCCAATTGTGACACCGGCCGATCTGGACGGGCTCAAGATCCGGACACCTACGAACCGCCAGCGGGTTGAAATGTTCAACACCCTTGGCGCAAACGCCACTCCGTTGTCTTTCGGGGAGGTCTACTCGGCCCTGGATCAGGGCACGATCGACGGACAGGAGAACCCGGCGAACGTGGTGGATACAGCCAAACTTTTCGAAGTGCAGGGCTATATGTCTTTGTCTAATCATGTCTACTTGCCGACCTTCCTGGTGATCGGCGAGCCGTTCCTTGCGTCTCTTGATGAGGATCTGCGCGCAACTGTCATAGCGGTTGCCAAGGATGTAGCACCTTGGACCTTTGAGTGGGGTGCAACGACAGACACCGAGACCATTGCCGCGCTGTCGGGTAAAATGGAAGTCAACGAGATCGACTTTGCTGCGTTTCAGTCAGCCGCGGCGCCACTTTATGAAAGCCCGACCTTTGTTGACGTGATTGGTGCGGATATGATTGAGGCCACTAAGGTCGCGCTCGGCATCGAGTAAAACCGAAGCCAGAGTCCCGCCATGACCCGTCTGTCTGAAATCATCGCAGTGCTAGATCGTTGGGTCCTACGAGCGCTCGATGCTCTGGTGATCGGCTTGGCAGGCGCTTTGCTTTTACTTTTGAACTGGGCGGTCTTCGCCCGGTTTATCCTGAATGACAGCGTATCCTGGGGCGAGGAACTGCCTGCCTACCTTTTAGCGACACTGACATTTATTGGTGCAGCCTATCTGACGCGCACGAATGAACATCTGGGCTTTGATGCAGTATTGCGGATCATGTCGCCTCGCACGCAACGCATCATTACAGTGATAAACCTTTCGCTTATGGCCGGCTTTGGATGCCTGCTTGCCTGGTATGGCGGTATAGCTGCCGCCCGATTTGCTGGTCGCTCTCTGATTTCCGTGGACGCGCCGATGGTTGTTTTCCGCACCGCAATGCCGATCGGAGGCGCATTCATCGCCATCATCTGCTCGGTTCGCGTGATTGGGATCCTGACGGGTCAGATTAAACCCATGGATCTTTTCCCAGAGAGTGACGCCTGATGTTCGTTGAGCCTGGCTGGCTGATCCTGATCCTGCTGATCACGCTTCTGATTACAGGACTACCGATTGCCTTTGTGTTGGGCGTCACGGCGGCCACCCTGATTATCCTTGACCCAGCGGTCATGCCGCAGATCATCGGTCTTATCCCGTTTGGTGGTGCCAACAACTACCTTCTTGTGGCGGCGCTGCTGTTCATGATCGCCGGAGAGATCATGAACCAAGGCAAGATCGCAGAGAAACTAATCGCATTCGCGTCTTCGATTGTGGGGCACATCCGTGGGGGTCTTGCGCATGTGAACATCCTGACATCGCTCTTCTTCTCAGAGATTTCCGGCACAGCAACATCTGATGCCGCGGCTATCGGGTCTGTAATGATCCCGCAGATGCGCAAACGCGGATATCCGGCGGCATTCGCGGCTGCGGTCACCTCCACCTCTGCAACGATGGCCATAATCGTGCCGCCGAGCCTCAACCTTATCCTCTACGCTTATGTGGCCAATGCGTCGATCGCCGAGCTGTTCGCCGCCGGTATCTTGCCGGGTGTGCTGGTCTGCGTATTGCTGATGGGCACGGCGTATATCATCTCCGTGCGGCGAGGCTACCCGACTGAAGGTGCGTTCTCTTTTGCGCGGCTTGTGTCGACGGGAAAAGACGCGGCAATCCCCTTAACCCTGCCAATTCTGGTTCTCGTTGGAATCCTCGGCGGGATTTTTACAGCAACTGAGGCCGGCGCGATTGCTGCATTTTGGTCCATCGTCTTGGCAGCGGTCGTCTACCGTACCGTGCGGCTGGGTACTCTCGTGGATACACTTCGGATCGCAGGGAAAAGATCGGCGATGCTGATGTTCATCGTGGCTACATCAACCCTGCTTGGGTGGTACCTGACCAACCAGCGCATTCCACAGGATATTGCCAATGCGATCCTCGGGATTTCTGACAATTACTGGGTGGTCTTGCTGGCCATCAACGTATTCTTCCTTCTGGCAGGGACCATCATCCATGGCACGCCCGCCATTTTGATGCTCGTTCCGATCTTCCTGCCACTTGCCGACCAGTTGGGCATCGACAGAGTACATTTCGGGCTGATCCTGACAATCAACCTGGGGATCGGGCAGCAAACGCCACCTGTGGCATCTGTGGTCTTGATTACGTGCGCCATCGCCAAAATCTCCATCGCGAAAATCATTCCGTCCATGTTGTGGTTCATTGGCGCGATGCTCGTGGCGCTGTTTCTGATCAACACCATTCCAGCGCTGTCACTCTGGCTTCCTTCGGTAATCCTGTAATGCGCCTTCTGATCGTAAATCCCAACACATCTGCAGGTGTCACAAACCGCATTCGGAGCGCGGCGGAGGCGTGCGCCGCTGAAAGCGATCACTTCGTTACGACCTGTTCTGCGTTCGGCCCAGAACTAATCGTTGATACGCAGGATGCCGAGCTGGCAGCTCAAGGTGTGCTCGAGACGGTCAGGACTTACGCCGAACCGGTTGACGGCATCATACTGGCGTCCTTCGGCGATACCGGCGCGCGCGAAGTGCGCGCACTGCGGCCGAGCGTACCTGTGGTCGGCATAGCGAGCGCAGCTTTTCTTTCGATTAGAGCACTGGAAACACCGTTCGGGATCGTAACATTTGGCGAGGGTTTGGTTCCAGGCTTACGCGCCAAGGCGGAAGAACTGGGCGTCGGCTCCAGACTGGTTGGCGTTGTGGCGGCGACCGGACAGGACTTTGGGGATCCGGGAATGGTGCAGGAGCGTTACTTTGATCAGATCGCTGTCCTTTGCCGACAGATGGAGACGCAAGGTGCGCGCGCCATTGTTTTAGGCGGGGGCCCACTCGCTGGTATGGCAACTAGGCTCGTTGGCGCCGCAGCGGTGCCAGTTATCGATGGCACGCAAGCTGCGATCAATATTATGCGCACCATGTCCGACTGCGGCCCCAGGCGCTCTAGTTTAAATTCCGAAGATACAGAAACTGACCTGTCGTCGCGTCGATAAGAAGCACAGTTTGGGTGTCTTACCACTGGCATGGGTCAGGGACTGCTTCTTCCCATATTCTGGGAATGGGGGCGGTGCGAATGCCAGATCGCTGCTGTGTCGCGGTCGCCTTCATTCGACTATGCAAGCGGACGATTTCCGCGCAGTGAATGTGTTGGTTTCCAAGGAATGGCAGCCGCCGTCCGCCGATCGAGTGGAAGGCCAACCACTCAGGCAGCGGCACGTTCTTCCAAACCGGCCCAAATTCGATTGCGCGTGAACACGCTCTTGCAGCATCGCCGTCGCGCCTGAAGCCTGTGCCGCAATCGCGTATCGGCGCGTGCTCAGTTAATCGCTTGTGTCTAAAAAAGCGCTGCACAGTGCGAAACCCAAACGACTTCGAAACATGACCAACCTGGTGTTCACATCATGACGAATGTCAGCACGAGCGAAGTGAGCACCGTACTCAGACATAGAAAGACCTTGCCGTGCTTCAGCGCGAAATCGAACGATGGAATGTTGAAAGCTTGGCTGACAACCATCACAGGGAGTCCGACAGGTGAAACGAGAGAATTCAAGGCCCACCCCACAATCAGAGCCGCGTAGACAGGCGCGGTAGCTTCGCCATACGCGGCAACAAATGGAAAAACTGCTGTGTAGCTGATTAAGAAGCTAATCGATGGTTGAAGACCGATTAGTCCAGCACCAACGAAGAAAACGATAATAAGGGCGGCGGCGAAGGGACCCGCAGCAAAAAGGAGAGCCGCGGCGGCTCGCTCCCACTCAGTGGGGAAGTAGATAAGAAAAAGAGTTCCGAGCAGAAGCGAAGAACTGATGATAGTCGCCTCGTTTATGGCAATGGTATAGCCGCTCAAAATCAACTTGGGTCGTTTCAAGCGCAGTCCGGGCCACAGCAATGATGCAAGAAAAACGCTGACGAAGGCCGCGACACTGGGTTTCAAAGAAGCAAATACAACGAGTGCAATTGTTGTGATGATAGGGGTTAGAATCAAAGCTATCGCCGTGACCTGGGACCCTGCGGCTGTCTGCGGTCCTAGAGTCTTTGGTTTGATTTCATTGATAGGATCTTCTTCAACTGCATTTGGTAAGGCGGCGTTCTGGACGCGCCCGGAAAGCCACACCAACCCGCCACAAATCAGAAGATATGGGAGGATTGACGGCCAGCTGATTGCAGGGAGCGTGCTGGAAACCACAACAAAAGGGATGGCCATCGGAGACAGGATTGGGTTCAGAGCAAACCCGGAGATGAAGGTTCTTGTAATACGCAGCCGGTCGGCCAGAGGCGCACCTGCTTTTGAGGCAAATATGCCCGACACGAAATTCAGCGCCCCGTTCAAAAGCACCAGCGCAAACACTGCAGTGGACAGAGAAACCAGAATGAACTGCCTGTTGGTCGCAGTTTTCGACAGCCGCTCCCCAAGAGCCAGGATAGAACGCTCATTGGCTGCTGCGACCCGTAGGCTGCCACTTACCGTCAGGAAAGCGAACAGGAAGGCGCCGGCAGAAAAATCGACAGCGACTCTTTCGACTGCGATTGAATAGCCGGTCAGAAGGGCGCAAGGCACAGCAAACACCCGCGCTGTGCGGTTCAGGGATGTGAAACTGAGTCCGACCAGGATGGCGAAGATCGCCGCCGCGTAGGCGTCTGTCTCGTAGTCCGTCAGTGCTCCTAGAAGGGTCAGGCACACGCCGAAGAAGGCGAAAGCAAATCTCAACAACTCCAAACTACGCCTGTGTGTCCGGCTCTGTATCACTTTGATGCTCAGAACGTGCTACTGCTCGGTGCCGCATCAGCGAGTAGACCAAGAAAAGAATCGTCAGGACCACAAAACTTGCTGAGATCGGACGCGTGAAAATGCTGAGTGCAGTGCCTTCGATCTCTACGAGGCGACGAAAGTTGTCCTCGATGATTGGCCCCAAGAGCATGCCAAGCACAAAAGGCGCGAGTGGATAGCGCAACCGCTCCAGCACATAGCCGAGCGTGCCAAAAGCAACCATTACACCCACGTCAAACACACGATTGTTGATCGAGAACACGCCAGCCGCTGCGATGATCAGCAGAAATGGGAGCATCATGCGGTTTGGAATTTGGGTAAGGCGGGCCAAGTGTTTGGCCAACAGGAGCATAGCGATCATCATCACAAATGCTCCAAACAGAACGGCGAAATATATCGCGAAGATTACGTCCGGAGACTGCGAAAACAAGAGCGGTCCCGGCTGCAGACCGTGGATCATCAAGCCACCAATCAGGATCGCTGTGGGCGGATCACCCGGTATGCCCAGTGTTAAAGCTATAATGAGCGCGCCACCTATTGTTGCGTTGTTGGCGGTTTCGGCCGCTACCACTCCATCGACTTCGCCTTTGCCAAACCTTTCCGGGTGCTTTGATGCATTGCGGCATTGGGCATAGGCGATTAGTCCCGCTGGCGCTCCGCCAACCGCGGGCAATACACCGATCGCGGTTCCGATGACCCCTGATCTCAAATAGTTGACAGCATTACGTCGCATATCTCGCAACCTTGGGAAGATGCTACCTTCGAATGAATGCCGTTCCCCTCCTCGTTGCCCTGTGCGGGAGGCTTCGATCATGATCTGCGATACAGCGAACAGCCCGATCAGGGTCGGGATCAGTCCGAACCCGCCTGACATTTCGCGAAAGCCAAATGTGAAACGCTGCAAGCCATCAACCTCTGAGAGCCCGAACGTTGCAGTCAGAAGGCCAAGCAGGCCGGTGAGAGCCCCCCGTACAAGCGACTTTCCTGACACGGAAATTACAGCGACGATCGCAAAGAGACAAACTGCGACGTATTCTGGATAGAAGAACTTAATCGCGAATTCGGCCAGCCAGGGCGCAAAGGAGATCAAGAAAACCGCGCTGATGACGGTGCCGACAAACGAGGCGACCACCGCATTGCCGATTGCCTGTCCGGCTCGCCCTTGCTGCGCCATAGGGTATCCATCAAGCGTTGTGGCGACAGACGCCGGAGTGCCCGGCATTCGGATAAGAATGGCAGTCAGAGCGCCGCCAGACAGACCACCAACATAAACCACGACGAGCAAGGCCATCGCCGTGACCGGATCCATTTGAAAGGTGAATGGGATTAGCAGAACGACTGCCATTGTCGCGCTAAGACCGGGAATAACCCCAACCATTATTCCGACCAGGACCCCGACAACGATCAAGGTGAGTGTTTGCAGTTGCAGTACAACCGCCAGGCCAGCAGTGATGCCTTCAATGTCGAGCACTTTCAGAACCCTCCTGCGAAGGGGAGTTGAACGTGAAGCAGCTCTTTGAAAACGATATAAATCAGGCCGGATGTGAGGGCGCCGTAAACCGCAGCGAACAACAAGGTCCGAACGTCTTTTTGCTCGCTCAACCAATAATAGCCAATGGCGCCTACAAGGGTCGATACTATAAGAAAACCTCCTATCGGCATCAAAAGCACGTAGCCTGCCGCACCAAGAAAAACGAGGCCCGCACGCGGAGAGAACTTCTCAGGCGCCTCATCTGTGGCGCGACCACGAATGACGAGATACACAGCAACCCCCCCGATCAAAGCGAGGATCACCCTCGGCCAGAAAGTGGTGTTAAGGGGGACGAAAGGCCGTGTTTTGAAGGTAAATGTGTTCGCAAACAGGATTGCGATAACGATCAGCAGCACGATCCCGACAATCCTGTCATAGTTCTTTGTAAACGACATCATGTGAACTCGATCTGATCGGTTGCCATTTTGCGGATTTTCGCCCAGTCGTAGCGCACACCCAGACCGGGGCCCGACGGAACACAAACGGTGCCGTCTTTGCCTAAACCTTCGAAATTGTCCGAATATCCACATTTGTAGACCGGCGGTGCATGGATATTGGTCCCATCTGGCATGACCAGTCCGAACTCGTAAAAGTTCGTGTTGCGGATTGCCGCCATGGTCAGACGATGCGCTGGTCCGCTGCCGTGCACTTCCATGTCCATCCCGAAGGCCTCAGCCAGGTGAGCGATCTTCAAGCACCCAGAAATTCCGCCATCCAGCTCCGGGTCGGCTCGAATGAAGTCGGTCGCTCCTGAGGACACCCAGTCGGCCTTTGCCTCTAGTCCGCGCACATGTTCACCGCAGAGCAAAGGGGTCTTGATTTGTTGGCGCAAGCGTTGATGCGCAGCCCGCGAATGGCCGCTGTCGCGAAACACGTCCTCGAGCCAATACAGACCGGCCTCGTCCGCTGCATACCCCACTTGGATTGCTTCTCCAAAGGTGGTCAGATCGCATCCAGGGTCCAGAAACAAGTTCAGTGCTTTTCGATCCGGTAGATGCATGGCGAGCGCCTCGATTGCCTGCGAGTAACCTTTCGCGTCGTCGCCCGGCCACCCACGGAACTTCACGCCGCGAAAGCCGACTTCGACGCAATGATCGGCCGCATCTTTCAGGGCTTCATGCGATGCGATATCTCCTTGGCGATGACCATGGATAAGACTTGCATAGGTCGGCAGTTTGGCCCGCCACAGGCCAATCATGTCCGAGATTGACGTATTGAGTGACTTTCCCAGCAAGTCCCACATCGCGATGTCGAGAGCGCCCACACCCAGTTGTCCGAGCGTTTGCAATTGCTTGCTTGCGAACGCATTAAAGACCGTGTTTGACCCGATCGGCATTCCAACGATGCCTTTAGCAACTGTTGCAACTTGAGCGGATACCGCAGGGCGGCCCCCCATATGCGCGACGTACTCCCCGACGACATTGTCGCTCTCCAACCGGATCGCGAATGTCGGCATTTCCGCTTCGGCGCCGACTTTGTAGAACAGCTTACCGGTGCGCGGGTCGCGCGCAGCATTGGTGACCGGGTAACGAAACTGGACTAGCTCCACGCGTTTGATCAAGGGTTTTGACTTGGTGACCGGGCTTGTGGGGTTGAGGCTGTTCATCTCAAGCTTCCCTGCGCACGCTGGCGACAACCTGGGACGCGGCCTGCGCCAAAAGTTTGGCGTCGTTCAGCACGGTGACGAACCGAAACCCTTCGGCGATCATGCGGTTTGCAAAGGTCGCACTGCCACAATGGATACCGGCAACTTTCCCAGCTGCACGACAAGCGGAGAGTACGTGGTCGATCGCCGCTTTCATTTCAGGCTGATCAGGTTCAAACCCGGGCGGGAAGCCAAGGTTCAACGAAAGATCAGCGGGGCCGACATACAGCGCATCAATCCCTTCGACAGCCGCAATTTCCTCAGCATTGGACAGGCCATCACGCGTTTCGATCATTGCGATAAGCGCAATCTGATCATTGGCAGTTGCCGGATAGTCGGACCCGGAATACAGCATCTGGCGATGAGGACCAAAGCTGCGATCTCCGTGCGGCGGGTACTTGGCCGCGCGCACAAGGCGGTGCGCATCTTCAGCTGTATTCACGAGCGGGCAGATTACACCCATAGCGCCCAAATCGAGCACGCGTACAACATCAACTTCCCCCAGCTCTCTTACACGCGCCAAGGGTGTAACTTGAGTGGTCGATATTGCCTGGAACTGGTGCGTCGCGATCGAATAGTCCTGAAAACCGTGCTGAAGGTCGACCGTAAGTGCATCAAAACCTTGGTGCGCCAGCAGCTCGACTCCATAGTTGTCCGTCATTGACAGGAAAAGGTTCAGGGCAACGCCGCCGTCACGCCACGTCTGAAGAAGTTGATTTTGCCGCATAGAATCCTCCCGATTGGGCCGATTCCGGCCTGAAGTTCTTGGAAGGACAGTAGATCGTCGCTCATTGTGAAAGAAATGACTTTTTGGGCCGAGCGAAGTCGTTTACGGAATACTCATGAAAATTCGCCAGATGGAAGCCATGCGCGCTGTCGTTCAGGCAGGCACTACAAAAGATGCTGCACCTCGGATTCTGCTGACCCAGTCAGCCGTAAGCAAGCTGATTAACCAGCTTGAGGATGAACTCAGCGCTTCTCTGTTTCATCGGCAGGGTGGCCAAATGGTTCTCACGCCTGAAGGGCGGATGATCTATGAAGATATCGAACGCGTCCTGACAATTGTCGATGAGATGCGTGAAAAGTCTCGCGACACGGGTGCAATGCGGTCTGGCAAGCTTCGGATCGGAACTATGCCTGCCCTTGGCCACGGCTTACTGCCCCACGCGCTCAATGCTCTGCGTCAAAAATTCCCAAATGCGAGCGTCGTTATTGAGGAACAGCCACGTGTAAGGATCGAAGAACAGGTCTTGTCCGGATACTACGACATTGGGCTCGTCACGCTGCCGGTCCAGAGCGACAGACTTGTTGTCACAGAGCTTGGGACGGTTTCAGCGGTATGTGTTGTGCCTCACAATCACCCGTTGACGGACAAGGAGGTCATCGACGTTCAGGACCTGGCAGACGAAGATGTCATCTCGGTCGACCCTAAGACGCTTCTGCGACACCGGACAGATGCGCTATTTGGCGAAGCGCGGGTACGGCGCAAACTGAACATACAGACCCAGTCAACACTATTGGCTTGCAACCTCGTGCGAACAGGTATCGGCGTCGCGATTGTGCATCCGTTGATCGCACATTCCTATCTTCCCGCAATCGAATACAGACCGTTTCATCCGAAAATCGAACTCAAGTATGCAGTCGTCTCGCAACGCGAAGACCTGCCCCACATCGCGTTGGAATTCATCGGAAATGCGAAGAGTACGCTCAAGGAAATCACGAACCCTTCTTCATGAAAAAAATTCCAAAACGGAATTTTGCGGGGAAAAGATTGAATTTTTCAATCAGCCGAACGCGTCCTATCCTGCCTTCAATCGGACCTCTGCGCGCTCCGCACGCTGGCCCGGAAATCCAGGGAGGAAGTACATATGAACAAACTCTTTACCACGGCACTGGCAGGTACTTGCGGGGCGATGCTATTTGCATCGGCAGCAATAGCCGAATACCCCGGCGACCAAACGGTACGTATCATCATCCCGTTCCCGCCGGGCGGAACCACTGACACCGTCTTTCGCACCGTTCAGCCTTACTTCCAAGAAGCCCTGGGCCAGGACATTGTTATTGTAAATATGAAGGGAGCAGGTGGCGCCGTCGGCACGCAGGCCGCGATTGACGCATCTCCCGACGGCTACACGCTTGGCACGCTGCAGACCAATACCATGATCGCGCAGGCTGTCGGTTTGGGCGATTATCAGGACGAAGACTACGTACCTGCTGTGTCGATCGGGTTCATGCCTCTGGCAATCACCGTAAAGGGCGACAGTCCGATCCAAAATCTACAGGAATTCAAGGATGCGGCCGAAGGATCGCCTGGAGAAGTTGGGATCGCAATGGGCGTTGGCACTTTGGCGCATTTCGTTGCGCAGATGACAGAGAACACACTGGGTGTTGATCTTGAGCTGATTAACGCAGGCGGTGGGGCGCAGAAGAAAGCCGCAGTTCTGGGCGGGCACGCAACGTCTATGATTGACCCCCCTCCCGGTGTCATCGGCTTGCACGAGTCTGGCGACGCTCGAATTTTAGCAGTGTTCGGCCCGGAACGCGTTGGCCCGCTGCCGGACGTACCAACGGCGAGCGAACAGGGCGTCGAACTGAATGCCTTCCAGATGAAAGGGTTCTTTGTGCCTAAGGGCACGCCGGACGAGGTGATCCAAACTCTTGGCGATGCGCTGTGCAGCCTTGGCGACAACGAAGAGCTTCAGGGTAAATTGGCCGCTCTGGCGGTGTCCTGGCGCTGCGAAATTGGTACCGAGTATGCTGAGTGGGTTGATGAAACACGCGCTGATGTGAACGCGCTGGCGGGACAAATGGGCTACTAAGCACTCCCCCCAAAAAACTGGGCGCAGCAGACATCGCTGCGCCTTTTTCTTTCTCAGCTAAGAGCAGTGTTATGGCAAAGATCGGGTTCATTGGGGCTGGGAAAATGGGCTCCGGCGTGGTGCTGAACTTGTGCGGCGCCGGGCATGCCGTCAGAGTTCTGATGCGCGCCAATCGGCAGTATGAAAGCGAACTCTCCTCTGCGGGTGCCAGCATTTCGACCGACATAAACTCGTGCTTCAAGGATCAGGACTTTGTGTTCGTCTGCCTGGCAAGCATGACCGCATGGCAAGAGGTCTTTGCTGCTCTGGAGTCTTCCGGAGATGCCAATACGATCGTGGTAGACTTAACAACTGCTCAGCCGGGTACGACCGCTAAAGCGGCGTCCACACTGCGCGAGAGAGGCATAGGCCTGATCGACGCTCCGATGTTGAAAGGCCCGCCTGCTGCAAGAGCGGCCACACTACATCTTCTCGTCGGTGGCGCAGCGAATGACATCGAGCACGCGATGCCCGTTCTGCGAACCATTTCGGAAGCGCAGCATTTGACCGGGGCGTCAGGTACCGGCCATGCGCTTAAACTGATCAACAATGCGGTCACCCTGACTAACTCCGCCATCGTTTACGAGGCATTTGCGCTTGCAGCTTCAATGGGTATTGACTTTCCGCTTGCATACACCGCGATGCGGGAGAGCGCTGCCGGAAGTAAGCGACTGGATGCGATTGCGCCGATTTTGATCTCGGGAGAGCACCTGCCTTCTTTCGATGTCGCAACAGCTCTTAAGGATCTCGAACTCTACAACGAAATGGCGCGCGAAGAAGGCACCATCAGTCTGGTCGGAAGTGGAGCACAATCGATCTACCGACTTGGGACACTGTTTGGCCTGTCTGACCTGCCTGTCACACAGCTCGGCGAGATGCTGTTCGCTCTCAATACGGGAAGCATCGACAACATTGGTCTTCCCGGAACCATTCTCAAATCTTACCAGGCCAAAGAAAAGGAGCCGCGTCATGCTTGATGCTGCAACACGTCAGTCGGTCGCTGACGCCCTGCTGGAAGCCCACCGCACGAAAGTTCAAACCACCCGGCCGTCCGCCCTCTATCCTGAAATCGAAATTGAAGACAGCTATGCCATTTCGAGTCTCGTAAACGATGCCTACTTGCGCGCGGGAGCCAAGCTGATCGGTCATAAAGTCGGGCTGACCTCGCTCGCCATGCAGCGGTCAAGCAAGATTGACGAACCGGATTACGGCTATCTTCTGGACAATATGCTGTACGCCGATGGTACCAAGATTCCGCGCGAGACCTTCGCGGTCCCAAGGGTCGAGCTTGAGCTGACCTTCGTCCTCGGTGAGCACCTAGAGGGCCCGGGTGTCGGGCTTCTTGAGGTCATGCGCGCCACCGAATATGTGGTGCCGTCGATCGAAATAATTGATGCCCGTGTGGACGAGCCTCGCCAGATATTTGACACGGTGGCGGACAACGGCGCCGCAGCGGGCCTGATCCTCGGCGGCGTACCGGTCCGCCCGCACGATGTCGACCTTCGCATGGTCACCGGTGTGCTATATCGAAACGCGGATATCGAAGAAACAGGCGTTGCCTGTGGCGTGCTTGGAAATCCTGCGATGGGCATCGCGTGGTTGGCCAACAAGCTCGGTGCACACGGTGTCGCACTGGAACCAGGCCACATGGTCTTGTCAGGTTCGTTCGTGCGCCCTGTCTGGGCTGATAAGGGAGACACGATCCGCGCCGACTTCGGGCCTTTGGGCAGTGTGTCGGTGCACTTGGTATGAGCGCCATTCTACCTCCCGAGAACAGGTTCAAGCGCAGGCTTCTCGAGGGTGAGCCTCTGACAGGGATTTGGAACAGCCTTGGTAGTCCTGCGGCGGCTGAAGCTTTGTCGTTGGTGGGGTACGACTGGATGCTGTTTGACACCGAGCATGCACCCGTAGAGATTTCGGGGCTAGCCCCGCTGCTACAGGCGAGTTCGTGTGGAACGGCATCCGCGATTGTTCGACCAGCCTGGAATGATCAGGTCCTGATCAAGAGGGCGCTCGATATCGGCGCGCAGACGCTGCTTATTCCTTTCGTGCAAAATGCCGAAGAGGCGCGTGCAGCGGTTGCAAGTATGCGCTACCCTCCGGAAGGATGCCGCGGCGTTGCCGGCGCCACTCGGGCCAGTCGATACGGCATGGCCAAAGGCTATTTGAACTCAGCAAATGAGCAGATGTGCTGCTTGGTTCAGATCGAAACCGGCACCGCGGTTGATGAACTGGAAGAGATTGCAGGGACACCAGGTGTCGACGGGGTTTTCATTGGTCCGTCCGACTTGGCTGCCTCGTTAGGTCACCTTGGTGAGCCAAGTCATCCGAGTGTTCAGGCTGTCCTCAAACACTGCGCGTCCCGTCTTCGGGCAATCAACCTGCCGGCTGGTATTCTTGCGACGGATACCGCGTCTGCTCAGCGATATTCTGACTATGGATATCAATTCATAGCTGTCGCTGTGGATATACCTCTGCTTGCAAACGCCGCCAGCAACACTCTGGAAGCATTTCTGGATACTTGATGTAGCGTTGGTCGGATACTTCCTCGATTGGGTAGGCGCCCAGACTGTCATCGGGGAGCTAGGCAACCAGTAAATGACGAAGGATGTCGCGGATGGCTTCATTATCGGCCCTATCCTCGACATCGATGGTGGGCACCAAAGCGCCCATCGGGTGATCCTATTGATCGCCTGACGCCAAAGCTGAAGAGATGTCTGCCGCGACATAATCGATCAGTGCGCGCACGCGGGCGGGCATGAAGCGGCGTTCTCGAAAGCAGATATGCACGTCGGTCTGGACAGATACCAAGTCGGGACACACCGGAAGCAGGCATCCGGTATCGACATCCTTGGCGATCAGATACTTGGGCAGCAACGCGATGCCTTGTCCGTCCTTTGTCATGTCCAGCACGGCTTCGATGGAATCCGACTGGGCAACAGCGTTCGGTTTGATCGCGTGTGTGACCTGTCCGTCCGCGGGGACGGGCCAAGGCAAGATTTGTCCAGTGCCTGGAACGCGAAATCCAATTGCCGGCGCGCTGCCCAGTGTCCCTCGATTGAGCGTTTCTCCAAGCAAAGCCAGCAGAGCTGGCGCCGCCGCAAGGCCCGACCGGAACGCACCCAACCGCCGGACGACAAGGTCGCTTTCCGGCAACGGACCGAGCCGGATCGTGAAGTCGATATCTTCGGTGATCATATCGTCCAACCGGTCTTGCAGAAGCATCTCGACCAGAACGCCGGGGTGCTCTGCCCGAAAACGCCCGACGGCTGGAAGGACGAAATGCCGCCCAAACGCATGGCTCACTGACAGGCGAACCTGCCCTGTCAGAGCTGTGTTCTGAGCAGATGTCGGTTCCAGAGCGCCATCTATCTCGGCCAAGGCTCTGCGCGCGGCGGCGATCAGGTGCTCGCCCGCATCGGTGGCCACGACCTTGCGGGTATTGCGACGAAAAAGACGCGCGCCAGTCCGATCTTCAAGCTGACCAATGATCCGACTGATCGCAGCGCGGGGCAGATTAAGATGCCGCCCTGCTGCGGCAAAGCTCCCCCGGTCGGCAATCGCGACCGCGACGCGCAAGGCACGGATCGGTAGACCGTCTATTGTCATCTAATTTGAGTCAGTGTGTCGTTTATTTGATCCATTTTTTGAGACTAACTTTGCCCCCATAATGTGTCCATATCAACGTCCATCATCGGGCGAAGGAGAGGAAAGCAAAGATGAAATACGCTGTACTTGGCACGGGTATGGTCGGTCATACGCTGGCGACCAAGCTCGTATCGTTGGGACATCAGGTGCGCATGGGTGCGCGGGATCCAGACAATGCAAAGGCCGCAGAATGGGCCCTTTTTTATGGCGCACAGGCCGGCCACGGAACGTTCGCTGATGTGGCACGCTGGGCAGACCGCGTGATTTTCGCTGTAAGCGGAGCGCGGATCGAAATTGTTGCCGCGGCTGTGGGTGAGTCCGCTGTCTCAGGCAAAACTGTCATCGATGTCACCAACCCGCTCGACTTCAGCCGCGGCATGCCGCCTGTTCTGGTGCCGCAGTTGTCAAACACCACCTCGGCCGCCGAGGTGCTCCAAGCCGCGCTCCCATCGGCAAAGGTTGTCAAGACGCTGAACACGATGAACCACGAGATCATGGTGGCGCCGCAGAGGGTTCCCGGCGCGCACGACGTGTTTCTGAGCGGAGACCATGAGGACGCCAAGGCAGATGTGCGTGCCCTTCTGGCCGAGTTTGGGTGGAGCGCGCCGATAGACCTCGGCCCCCTTGCCGCGGCGCGTGGCACCGAGGGGATGATGCCGTTCTGGCTCCGCATGTGGGGCGTGCACGGATCGGCTGATTTCAATTACAGCATCGTGCGGAGGTAACCATGCGCGTCGCAGTGATCACTGGCGCGGCCCAGGGCCTTGGGTTCGAAACGGCGCGCCAGCTTTCTGAAGAGGGTTTGCATGTAATCCTCACGGGCCGGAATGCCGAGGCGCTCGAGCTCACAGCAACAAAACTCAACAACGCCGAAGGGCAACAGCTCGATATCGATGACGCAGACTCCGTCGCCACGTTCTTTGATTGGTTGCAGTCCACACATGGCCGGCTTGATGTAGTGATTAACAATGCCGGGCGCATTTACGGCGGGCACGGGTCTTCTTTTCTTTCGGCTGCACCCAACACGTTGTTAGACGCAATTTCCAACAATGCCATTGGGGCATTCAGAGTGATGCAAATGGCGCTACCTATCATGGAGAAGGGAGGCTACGGGCGCATCGTCAATGTCTCATCAGGCATGGGAGCGCTTTCCGACATGGGCGCGGGCGCCATACCCTACAGGGTGTCAAAAACAGCACTGAATGCGCTCACGATCCTTGCCGCACGGGAAGCGCCACCAAGCGTGAAAGTGAACGCGGTGTGTCCCGGCTGGGTACGCACGGACATGGGAGGTCAAAGCGCGCCCCGCGACGTCACGACCGGCGCGAGAGGCATTGTTTGGGCAGCGATGTTGCCAGAAGACGCGCCGAGCGGAGGCTTTTTCCGCGACGGGGTGAGTATTGAGTGGTGAGCAGTCTCATCATGGCTCCTTGGTGCGCTGACGCGACGAGGTTGCTAGCGTCACCTTACTCGGCGCGCGCGTTTGACCCAAAAGCGGCAGCATCCTAGGGTGGCGGTCCAGACACCGAAAACCGAGACAAGAACTAAGCTGAGGAGCTTCACCCAACATGCCCCGGACACATGCCATCGCAGTGCTCACGCGCTGCGTCACCGCCTACGTTGTTTTCACTGGTATCGCTGTAGCGCAGGACGAGCCACCTCAGACACTCTTTACGAACGTGCATGTTTTTGACGGGGTGAACGACGCGCGGATCGAGAACGCGAGTGTGCTGGTGACGGGTAATCTGATTGAGGCGGTCTCGACCGATCCCATCGACGCGCCGGGCGCGACGGTAATTGATGGTGGCGGTGGAACGCTCACCCCGGGGTTCATCGAAACGCATGCGCATTTGATGCTGATGGGGCCGAGCCTCCCTGCCATGGAATCGAATACCACGTGGGAAGACTTTGCAATCCACGGTGCTCGCATGGCCGAGATGTACCTGATGCAAGGATTCACCACGGTACGCGATGCAGGTGGGGCTAATGGCGGTTTGCGCCGAGCCATTGATGCGGGTCAGATCATCGGACCACGTTTCTACCCCTCAGCGGCCTTCTTGGGCACGCGGGGTGGGCATGCGGACTTTGCTAATTTCACGGCACCTCCTGGATCCGAAACCAACATGAGCCGACTGAACCTGGCTCAGGAAGTCGATAACGTGGCAGATATTCGCAAGTATGGCCGCAACAACTTTCGTATGGGCGCAACACAGCTGAAATACATGCAGTCCGGGGGCGTGGTGTCTGCCTTCGACCCTTGGCAACTGCTTGCCGGATCACCCGAAGAAATTGAAACCGCTGTGGCCGTTGCTGCTGAGTACGGCAGCTATGTCATGGCGCATTCCTATCGAAAAGAAGCCATCCTCAATGCGTTGAATGCGGGTGTCATGTCCATCGAGCATGGTTTCGCCTTCGACTGTGAGGTTGCCGAGCTCATGAACGAAAAGGGCGCCTACATTACGACAAACCTTACGGCGTTTGATCCCGGCCTTCTGACCATTCCAGCTGTTGCAAATGTCCCGTCCAGCCTTGAAAAAGCGAAGTCTGCATCCGCGACCTTTGCCGGTTATCTCGACAACATGCGAGAATGCCCGGTCAAACGCGGTTTCCAAACGGATTGCGTCGGCTCGGTTGATGCCTGCAACATCCAGGTGGCCTATGAAAAGCATCTGAACAATGAGTTTTTCGGGCCCTACACATCGATGGTGGCACTGACGTCGACCGGGGGTGAGATTGTCGCCTTATCTGGCGATTTCACCAATCCCTACAGAGAAGGCAAACTCGGCGTCATTGAAGAAGGCGCCTATGCGGACATCCTTATTCTGGATGGCAATCCGCTAGAAGATTTCTCTGTTACTGGAACAGGTGATCAGTGGTTCGGCGCGGACCCGCGACCGGACAGCCCGGAGACGATCCAGATCATCATGAAAGATGGCGTGATCTATAAAAACTCGCTTAAGTGATCGTGGCAGGCGGTGCATCGCGCGCCGCCGCCCGTCTCGGATGTATTCGGGGGGACACATGACCAGAGTTCTCGGATTTTTCTGCGCGCTTGGGCTTGGGCTGTCAGCACACACCGCGCAGGCGGAAACGCAAGCGATTGGTTGGCAAGACCTGATAGATCAATCCGTGCAAGACTTCGAAGACCCTTACCGGGGTCTCTCCTATCATCAGCTTGACGCGTTGCGGACCATCGTTCGCACGCGCGCGCTGTTAGAGGATCCTGCGCTGACCGATGAGCAGAGATCTGATCGACAAGCCAGAGTGGATGGAGCCGTCGCAGCGCTGGCGGTGGACGGCATCGACGCAGATTGGCTGATCGATCAGCGCTGGGTCGTTGCGGACCGTCGCGAGAATGCAGCCGTGGCGGTGAACCCGGCGGTGAACGGGACCCAGGTCTCTCTCGTGGGCTTTGCGATCGGCGCGCCCGCAGATGACGATGGCACCACGATCATCTATCTCGTGCCAGAGCGTGGCATGTGCAGCCATATGCCGCCGCCCAATCCCAATCAGTTGATCCGTGCGCGTGTGCAAAGCGATTGGCGGCCCGACTTCCTGCATGAACCCGTGCGGCTCACCGGTAAAGTGATTGCGGAAGAGACCCAACATTCGTTCTTTATTGTCGATGGCGAAGTTCCGATGCGCGCGAGCCTGATTATGGAGGTCGCGCAGGTGGAAACTGTACAGGATATGCGCGCGTCGACAGGCCTTTCGAAAGATGAGGCCTTGCGTCGCGCCGAAGCAAACAAGACGGGAGGGGTTCAGAGACTGGTTCCCCACAGCGGAAACTGACAATGGCCAACTCCTCGAAGGCCCGTCCGATGACATGGGCGGCCCTGGTGACCCCCATGCAAAGAACGGCCCTGCTTGTCCTCTGCATTGCAACTGTCATAAGCGCCGGAGTTTCAGAGGCGCTTGCACAAGAAGGTCTGTCCGGCCCGTCATCGACTGCCGCTGACCTTGAACCCGGGGATGGTCTGACCGATCCTCAGTTCCGGTCAGACTTTCCGCGCAACGCCGCGCCGGGGTGGTTTGAGTGGAAGGGCAGCTTGGCGGAGCAGGGGTTCACCTTCAATTTCGATTACCTGGCCCTTGGCCAAAGCTCGAGCTCGGACCTGGGCGAGGGCGAAGCCGCAGGTGGCATCGCGCGGATCTACGGCAACTGGCGGGCAACCGAGAACGGGAGCCTGACTTTCAAGGTAGAAGATCGTCATGCCTACGGGGATGTTGCGCCGCAGTTTCTTGGCCTTGATGGTGGCGCAGTTTCGATCACAGGCACTGCATTCAATGATAGTGGAACTCTGCTGACCAATCTGTTCTGGAACCAGCGCGCAGCGGACGGGTCGTGGACCCTTCAGGTCGGGCAGATTGATGTGACAGATTTCGTCGATGTTTATGGTTTGGTGAGCCCCTATACTTCTTTTCAGAACCTCTCGTTCAACACGAACCCGACAATTAATGCGCCCAATCCTGGTTTTGGGATCGCCGGTGGCGCGAAACTTGGGTCGAACTTCTATGTTGTCGGCAGTATTGCCGATGCGGATGCGGATCCATCAGAGCCGGGCTTCGATGTCTTCTCTGATGGAAATCTCTTCAAAAGCATCGAAATTGGCTACACATCCAGCTTTGACAGAATTTATTTCGACAATATTCACCTTACGATCTGGGAATCCGATGCCTCGGAGGATGGTGGTCGACCAAAAGACAAGGGGGCTGCATTCTCGGCGGCGTGGCTGTTTGAAAACAAGTGGCTGCCCTTCTTTCGTGCGGGCGTGTCCGATGGGACAGCTGCGCTCTTTAAAAGATCGGTTTCGACCGGGCTGGGGGTCTATCGTCGGAACACCGACCTCGCCGGTGTAGGGTTGAACTGGGCAGAGGCCAATGGAATTGCCGGGAGCCAGCGGACGATGGAGGCATTTTATCGTTTCTCTATCTCCCCGAATTTTCAGATCACGCCTTCCATCCAGTATATTGACAACCCGCTGCTGAACGCGGACCAATCCAGCATCACCCTGCTCGGCTTGCGGGCACGGCTTGTCTTCTGAGAGGCCTTTTTCATGTTTTCGGGAACGCACAGAACCGTTGCGCGGACATGGTTCTTTGCCCTTGTTGCGCTGGTTGTCGTGGCCTCCTGCGGACGGCCGCCGGAGCTCGTGGGCGTTGATAATCCATCTGTTCCTGTAAACTCAGTCACCACCGCAACGCGCCACAAGGTGTTTATAGCCACCACACGTGAGTCCAGCGAAAGCTATGGCGCCTTCTTCTCGGAAGAGCGGGCGCCTGAACTTGGGTTGGCATCTGTACAGGTTTCGATACCGCCAACGCATGAGATCGGCCAGCTCGAGCGCCCGAAACGACTGCCGCCAGATCCAAGAACTGAGTTTGCTGTCGTGGATCCGACGGTCTACCAAACCGAGACAGCTTTCGTGAACGAAATCAATCGAGAGCTCGCCAGACGACCCGGCAATGGGCGCGATGTCCTGTTTTTCATACACGGCTACAACAACACGACGAGTGATGCAGTTCTGAGGCTTGCCCAGTTTGTCGAAGATACCGATTTTCAAGGGGTACCCGTACTGTTTGACTGGGCCTCCGCCGGGCGCATCACCCGCTACGTCTATGATATGAACAGTGCCTTGATTGCTCGTCCGAAAATTCTGGAGACAGCTGAAATTCTCAGCCGGACGAATGCGCGTGGCTTTGATGTCTTCGCCCACTCTATGGGCAGTCTTCTGGTCATGGAGGCGTTGCGCGATCAGGATCAGAAGGGAAGGCTGAACCAGACGGGAAGGCTGAACAATATAATCCTCGCGTCACCGGATGTGGACTTGGACCTGTTCAGAGCCCAGATGTCAGAGATCGATGGAAACTTCGGAGATCTGTTTGTCCTGTTGTCCGAGGATGATGGCGCCCTGCGCGCTTCGCGGCGGATTGCCGGTGGCGTACCTCGTGTCGGCGCCTCGGATGCCAATGAACTTGCCGAACTTGGCGTGATTGCGATCGATCTGACAGAGATTGACGATTCAACATCCGGCAGCCATTCGAAGTTTGCCGGGTCCCCCGAGGTTGTTCAGCTGTTGGGGAACGGACTGAACAACACGCAGACCTTTGACCGTCAGGTACGATCGCTGCGACTTGGCGAGCTCTTGGACGGTGTTCCCATAACGATTGCGATCGAGTGATCGCCCGTTTTCTATTTTAATCCACTTTTACGTCCCTCATTCTGAGCAGAGTCGCGTCCACAGAACACGCGCGTCACAGATTTTCAGCTGACGAAATAGGCATCGGCATACGCAGTGCGGCGCCCATCTATGTAAACTCATATTTACTATTTACTTTGTAAACCAAACTAGACACTCTTGAGGAATCGGCGGTGTCGTTCGCGTCACCTTCGTGGAGTCGCGAGGGTGGCGTGGCTTTCTCCGTATCGTCAGCCTTCGATTTCCAAGACCAACTATGGAGGAGATCGGACATGTCCGAAGATCCAGATAAGGTTTGGCCCACTGGTCTGAACCTTAAAGAAGCCGAAGAGGTTCACAGCTACCTCATCGATGGAACCCGTGTATTCGGGCTCCTTGCGCTTCTTGCCCATATTCTTGTGGCGTTCACGACGCCTTGGCTCGGCTAAGGGGAAAACGTTATGAACAATGCGAAAATGTGGCTTGTTGTGCCCCCGGCTGTAGGGGTTCCGGTGTTTCTTGGTGCAGTTGCCGTTGGATCGTTCGCGGTTCACGTTGCTGTGCTTGGTAACACCTCGTGGGTGTCGGACTTCCTGTCCGGCCAGCCGCTGGGAACAGGTGATGAAATGGCTGCGGCCACAACTGTTCCGGATGCGGACACTGCCAAGGCGGCATATGTCCTCGATGCGAATGAAGGCGCACGCGAGGTCCTTGTGGTCCTGCCCGACGGGACAGTTGCCAAGGCAATGCTTCAAGCGGATGAGGTTGCGGCCTCAGCTGCCCCACCACCCCACCTCTGATCGCCCCGGCGATTTTCTGCCCCGGGCGGTTGTCGCCCGTGGGCATCCCCTCCGGATACCTGTGGCCGTTCCGCCTGCGGGGCGGTCCCAGGAGTGGGATTGCAGAGACGAAATATGTTCGACTACCGCGCCATCGCCTTGCGCAAGCTGGCCACAATCGCGCCGCGCTACCTGCCTTTCGCAGATGTCGCGACCGCTGAAGTCCCGCTGTCGAGGCTGATGCGCCTTTCGCTCTTCCAGGTTACCGTCGGAATGGCGCTTGTTTTGCTTGTCGGGACCCTAAATCGTGTCATGATCGTGGAACTTTCTGTGCCCGCGACCCTTGTTGCAGGCATGTTGGCGCTGCCGCTGATCTTTGCGCCTTTACGCACCTTAATTGGGTTCAAGTCAGATACGCACCGTTCCGCCCTCGGATGGCGAAGGGTCCCTTACATCTGGAAAGGGACCATGTACCAGTTCGGCGGATTTGCGGTAATGCCGTTCGCTTTGCTGGTGCTGTCAGGTTATGGAGAAGCCGTCGACGCCCCGCGCTGGGTCGGTCTGTCATCAGCGGCCCTTGCGTTTTTACTTGTTGGCGCGGGCCTCCACATCGTCCAGACAGTCGGTCTCGCGCTGGCGACGGACCTTGTGAAGAAAGAAGATCATCCCAAGGTCGTGGGCCTGATGTACGTGATGCTGCTTTTTGGCATGGTCGTGAGTGCCTTGATTTACGGGGCGCTCCTGACCGATTACACACCGGGCCGGCTTATCCAGGTCATTCAGGGCTCAGCTGTCGTGACCGTTGGTCTGAATCTGTTGGCCCTTTGGAAGCAAGAGTCTCGCAGCCGCGAGCGCGCGAGGGCGATGGAGATCGCGCCCCGTGTCCGTTTTCGCGATGCGTGGAGCGACCTGATCTCCCAACCCGGCACCTTGCGGCTTCTGTTTGTCATTGGACTAGGGACTTTCGGCTTTGGCATGGCAGATGTTCTGCTGGAGCCATATGGCGGACAAGCGCTGGGTTTCACTGTCGCTGAGACCACAAGACTTACAGCCATACTGGCGGGTGGCACGCTGCTCGGGTTCGGGATCGCATCGCGTGTTTTAACGGTCGGCGGATCGCCCGTACGGCTCGCGGCCTTTGGCGCCATCATCGGAATCCCGGGTTTCATCGCCGTCATTGTCTCATCCGGATTTATTGGCCCTTCACTATTCGTGGTCGGCACCCTTGCGACGGGCGTTGGTGCCGGGCTCTTTGGCCATGGAACCCTGACCGCAACGATCCGAAATGCCCCAAAGGACCAGATCGGTTTGTCGCTTGGCGCCTGGGGCGCCGTGCAAGCGACCTGCGCAGGGATTGGTGTGGCCCTGGCGGGAATTGTCCGCGATGTGCTTGTCGGACTCCCGGTCTTTTCGGGACTTCAGACGCACACACCCTATAATGTTGTGTTCACGATTGAGATCGTGTTCCTAGCTCTGGCCATACTTGTGGCCATTCCGCTCGCCGCGCGGCTCAGCCAGACCGGGGCTGTTCGTGCAGCAGGCGCCGCACAACCCAACTCGTTGGAGGCTCCATGACACAAGTTATAACCCGGTATTTCGACAGTGCAGACAAAGCGCTCGCGGTCCGTTTTGAGCTTGTGGAGCGACGACGATTTCCGCTGAAAATTCTGCGCTACTACGACTCTGCCGACGGATTGGCGGAGACCCTTGTTAAGGCGGATGTCGCAAAGGCCACGGCTAAGGAATACGAAAAGCGCGTTGCGAAAGGCGGCGCCGTCCTGATGGTGCGCGCGGGCTACAGGCCGCTGGCCGTTGCCAAAACCACGCGCGAAGTCATGAGTGAAATGGGCGCGGCTGAGCTTGGCAAATTCTCGGAAGAGGAATTCGTCCCCTATGACGAGAACCCGAAATCGAGTGTCTTGCAGCACCACCCGCACATGCTGTTTCGGAACCGGGATCCTTCGGATACCGATTTTCGTATGGCTGACTGGCCAATCCCTCTAATCAGTCGCCGCAAGCCAACCACGGTGTCCGTGATCGAACCTCATGGTCGGATGGCAAGCTGGCCCATAGGTCTCTTGGTGCCTGGCCGTATTCGGTATGGTCGCTTCCCTTTTGACCATCTTATCCCGGGTCACAAGCACCAAGCAGGGAAACCAATTGCTCACTTGCTGCCGGGTAGCAAACGCTATGGCGCCTTTCCATTTGGCTTGCTTGTTCCTGGTGGCAAACGGTACGGGGCGTTTCCATTCGGCTTGCTCGTTCCGGGCCAAAAATATCAAGCGAAATTCCCGTTTGGACATCTGGTTCCTGGCGGCATGCGGATGGCAAACTGGCCCTTCCCGTTACTCATGAACGGCAAGCAGGGCACAAACTCTCTTGTGCCGGGCCAAAAATATCAGGCGAAATTTCCGTTCGACCACCTCGTTCCCGGCCACAAATACATGGCCAATATACCCATCGGGCACAGGGTTTCGCACAACCGCAGGTACGGGCGCTTCCCGTTTGGTCTGCTGGTTCCTGGGCAAAAGTTCATGGCGAAATTTCCGTTCGGCCATATCGTGCCGGGTCATAAGCACTACGCCAAGTTCCCCTTTGACCATATCGTTCCTGGCCACAAATACATGGCGAATTGGATCTTGCCGCATACCAAAGCTAAAGCCAGCTAGCGCGAAGGTGCTGGGTACACCAACCCACACTGTTCGAAGCTCTATCCCAGAAAAAAGCGGCGTCCGCCTCAGGCGTGACGCCGCTTTCTTTTGACCGCAAGAGGTCCGTCAGCCGACAGAAGCCTTTTGCTGCTCTGTGCTGGTCTCGGTCTTTGTATCCTGCTCAGGCTCGGGGCTGATATCGACGACATTGCTGTCTGTCGTCGTGTCGATGTCGACGCCGGCATCTTCCTTGTCTTCCAGCAAGCCCACAATCAGCGGCAGCATTTCTGCTTTGCCGGATGCGCCATTCGTTTCTTCCGGCGGCTCAATCCAGGCAAGGCTGTCAAACGCATCGCAGTTTCCGCAGATTGGAACCCAGGAACTGTAGATCATATTACAGTTTTCGCAGACCCATTGCGGCCCGCGCGAGGCTGTTACGGCTTTGGCCAGCCAGCCACGGACAACAGCGTCGCTTGCGCCCTCTCCCCGCTCAATCGCTGCCATTATCGTCAACGATCGCGTATTGGGCGCGGTTTCGTAAAGATCCCCGAGCGCTCGGCGTGCAGCCGGAAAATCCTCCGCCGAGATAAAGAGTTCGGCCATCACCAGCTTGGACTCCAGATGATCCGGATTTGGTTTGACGAGCGCTTCGAAACGCTTGATCCGCGCAGTGTGGCTCTCGTTCGGTTCGATGCCGGCGTAAGCCGAAGCGAGTTCGGGATGCGGCGATTCCGTCCAGGCGCGTTTGAGTGTTTTGGTAGCCACGCGTGTTTGACCGGCTGTCGTGTCAATTCGCGCACTCAGCGCAGCGGCAGGCACGAAGCCAGGCGCGAGCTTCACAGCATCATGCGCCAGCGCCGAGGCTTTCTCGCTATCTCCGAGAGCCAAGTGCTCCTCTGCGTCGCAGTAGGCCAGAACGGCGTCCCGCCGCTTATGAACATCCCGTGGAAGCGTTCCGGACTTAAGCTTGGCGGCAAGTGTTTTGCGGGCGCCCGACCAGTCTTCCGCACCAGCCTGAAGCCGCAAAAGCGTGTCTTGCATTTCGGAGTTTCGCGGTTTGAGAGCGAAGGCCTTTTGGGCAAGCGCATAAGCCGTTTCGGTATCGCCTTCCTTTAGCTTCTGCGACAGAAGACCCCGTACCGCTACAAACTTAGTGCGATCATCGGACAGCATCGTCTTGTAGACATCGGTTGCTTTAGCCGTGTCTCCTGATGCTTCGGCGGCCTGGGCGATCAGCAAGTTCGTCAGGTCGGGGCGATGCAGGTATCGTTCGGCGCGCATCGCCTTGGACATCGCGCTCCGCGGATCTCCTGCTGCGAGCGCAGTCATCCCTTGCGCCATAGCCTCGAACCCTTTGCGCTCTCGGTTGCGGGTGAAATATCGCGAAATCGCGGTCTCGTCCCCGTTCAGGAATTTCAGGCATGCCAGCAGCAAGCCGGCGAGTTTGAAGAGCAGCCAGGCCGATCCCAACAGGACCAGCATCAGAACCACAGCTGCAAGCGGCGTCAGGGAGAACTCGACACCTGCTGCTGTGATCCGAATGGTTTCCCCGGTCTGCGACAGGAAAGTGGCTCCAAAGGTAAGCGCGGCCACAAGGCAGACAAACAGGAGAATTTTAGCAAGTGACCAAAGCATCGGCGCGCCCTCAGTTTGACATTAATTCAGCGGCCAGCGCGTCGCGGGCTGCGACAGCATCCTCGCGCGCCTGTGCATTCGCAATCCAGTCGGCCATGGCGGCCTGACCTTCCGGGGGAAGTGCCGCAACCTCGTTGAGTGCGTCTGAAAAACGCGCGCCGGTGACCGCTTCCTGAGCCCGCGCAAGGATTGCGTCCGGATCATCGCCTTCGCGCGCTTCGAGGGACCGCGCCCCGACCTGCGCTTGCAGGAACGCCATGATCCGATCGCCAGGTGCATCGCCGACCGTCACTTTCAAAGAGTCCGACAGTCCCGCACGGGCCGCCGCCGGAAAGCTGTTCTGAAGTTCCAGTACAGTCAGGACTCCAGCGTCCGAAACAGCGGTGAGCGCTTCGGGAGCATCGCCCGTAAGCGCGGCAAGGGCCGGTGCCAGAGGTGTTCCGCTTTCAAGCGCCGACGTCAGATTTGCAAGCGCGGCTCGGTTCGTCGCCTCGTCCACAGCGGCTTGGGTTTCCGCCTGCAGGGCTCCGGCGCGGGCCCGCACTTCTTCCATTTCTTCCCGGGCAGCTTCGGCCATTTCTTGAAGCTCCGACTGCATTTGCGCGTTTTCAGCTTGCTGGGCTTCCAGTTCGGCCTGAAGAGCCGCTACTGCGGCAGTGTTCGCGCCACCACCGGAGCTGGTGGGAATTTCCGCAATTGCCTCGATTTGGTCCGTGACCGTCTTAAGCTCGCCGCCTATTCCTTCGAGAAGACTGCCTTGCGCAAGAATTTCAGACTGGACCGTGTCTATTTCGCTCTGAAGTGAATTGATAAGCCCTTCTGCAGCCGAAAGCCCGTCTGCAAGCGGGCCAACGCGGGGGTCTTCGCCGCCAGCTGAAAGGTCTTCGCGTAACGCTGCAATCTCTGTTTGCAGGGCCTCAATCTGAGCCCGTTCTTCGGCAAAGGCGTCGTCGCCTGCTCCCCCAATAAAACCTTGCGCAACCAGAAAGTAGCAGACGATGAAACCCAGACCCGCAGCAATCACACCGCCAAGGAAGGTCCCGAAGAACCCGCTGCTTTTCGTCTCCTGCGGGGTGGGGTGGGCAGAGGTTTCGGGTGGCTCGGACTCACGCTCAGGCTCCGAAGACTGGTCATCCTCGGTGACATCCTCACTCAGGTCGCTGTTGCTCTCGGTAGATATCTCTTCTGCGGCCTCTTCCGAGGTATCCTCGATCTTGTGTGCCTCTTCGTCCGAGACCGCGTCTTCGTCCGGGACCACCTCGGCGTCTTCGATTGCATCTTCGGCCAGCTTGGTATCTTCGTCTGCCGGAGGACTTTCTGCCGCCTCATCGAGTTCGTCAGATTTGGGGTCGGGCGCTTCTGCCTCAGTCTCCAAACCCTCGGGTGTTTCAGTTTCGTCTTTGGGCTTTGGATCTGACACTGAGGCAATCCCTGTAACAAAAGTCGGAGCCGCGCGAATCCTCCACGGTAAAACGCGCCAGACACATGCTACCCAGACACCCCCCTTGTCTCAAGGCGAATGGACTCCAGACGATTTCTGAGCGCAACCAGAAGAGCTGAGGCCTTAGGCGCATTGCTGATTGAAATGCTTGCATAGTCCCCATCGGATACCGCTTCGGCGACAGTTGCGCTGAGGCAGATCATATGCGCAGCAGGAGCCGCGGGCTGAGCATTGCTGAAGAGGATCGCCGTTCTCGGCGAAAATAGCGGCACAAGGCAGGTTCGTTTCGTATCAAGAATCTTCCTGGCCTCTGGGCTGAGCCCGCGTTCAAGCTGGTCGTAAAGAACAATTTCGCGACAGGTATGGCCGGCCAGGCGGAGCTGTTTGGCCACATCGCCTCGAGAGTGGAAGCCGCGCACATGCGCGAAATCTCCGGAGGATCTCATCGCCAATTCTACCAGGTCCTCAGCAGATCCATTTGCGCTTTGGGCCGCAAATCCGGCGGTTCGGGCAGCTTCGGCGGTCCTGTCGCCCACGCAAAGCGCTGTTTGTCCGGCGTACCCACCCTTGTGCGCGACCAGTGCCGCGACGCCATTTTCGGAGGTAAAGAGCAGGGTCTCTTCTGGTCTTGGACCCGCACGCAACGGAAGCACTTTAATTTCCAACAGCGGTGAAACAACTGGCTCGGTCCCATCTGGCAGCTCTGTTGCGAACCGTTCGGACTGCGCTTTTGCGCGGGTCAGGATCACAGGGACACGGTGTTGTGCGGACATGTTCCCGGTGTTACCTCCGGTGCGATCACCACGCAAGGCAAGGGCATGGGCACTCCGCTGACCATACTGGGCATTGAAAGCAGCTGCGACGATACCGCCGCGGCCGTTTTGCGCGTGGACGGTGATGCGGCTGATGTGACCTCGTCTGTTGTGTTTGGTCAGGCCGAAATTCACCAGGCCTTTGGGGGTGTCGTGCCGGAGCTTGCAGCGCGCGCTCATACCGAAAAGCTTGATGTGGCGGTGCAGCAGGCGCTGTCGCAAGCGGATCTCGACCTCAAAGATCTCGACCTTGTCGCGGTTACCGCAGGACCGGGTTTGATCGGAGGCGTGCTTGCCGGCGTGATGTTCGCCAAGGGCGTGTCCGCCGCGCTTGGAAAACCGATAATCGGGGTAAACCATCTGGCCGGGCATGCACTGACCCCGCGTTTTACCAATAGCATGCGCTTTCCCTATCTCATGCTGCTCGTTTCAGGAGGCCATTGCCAGTTTCTCCGCGTCGACAGCGCAGAGGCGTTTATCCGGCTTGGAGGCACCATCGATGATGCCCCGGGGGAAGCGTTCGACAAAACTGCCAAACTGCTCGGGCTTCCACAGCCCGGCGGTCCGGCAGTTCAGGCAGAAGCAAGCAAGGGCGATGCAAAGCGGTTCGCATTTCCGCGACCGCTGCTCGACCGTGCGGGGTGTGACATGTCGTTTTCTGGTCTCAAGACGGCTTTGCTCCGCGCGCGGGATGGTCTTGTCGTCGAGCAGGGCGGGCTGACCACGCAGGACCGCGCTGACCTGTGCGCCAGTTTTCAGGCTGCAGTGGTCGACGTTCTGGTCGAAAAATCCAAACGTGCCATCGAGGCCAGCCCGGGCATCACCGGTTTTGCGGTCGCCGGTGGGGTCGCAGCCAACACTGCCGTTCGCGAAGGTCTGTCAGATCTTAGCAGTACACTGGGCGTGGAGTTTGTCGCGCCACCACTGGCCTATTGCACCGACAATGCCGCGATGATCGCCTGGGCCGGGGCCGAAGCGTTTCTCGCCGGGCGGGTATCGGATATGACGCTGGCCGCGCGCCCCCGCTGGCCATTGGACCAGACCGCGCCGGCGCTTCTGGGGTCAGGCAAAAAAGGGGCCAAGGCGTGATCCGCGTGGATATTGCAGGGGCAGGGGCCTTCGGGACAGCGCTGGCAGTTGCCCTGGCGCGCGGCGGACGCGAAGTGACGCTGTGGGCTCGCGACGCCGAACAGGTTGCAACCATGCAGGAAAACCGGACAGCGCCGCGCTTGTCCGGCGTGGAAATTCCAAAGGACGTTGCCGTGACCGCGGATCCGCGTGCCTTGACCGGTGATGTCCGGCTGCTGGCGGTCCCGATGCAGGCCCTGAGCAGCCATCTTTCTGCCGTTCCCGCAACGGAAGGCACTGTACTGGTGGCCTGTTGCAAGGGCATCGATCTTGCCTCGGGACAGGGTCCCACCGGGGTTATTAAAGCTGGAGCGTCCGGTACCATACCCGCGATTCTTACCGGTCCGAGCTTTGCGTCGGATATTGCGCGCGGGCTGCCCACGGCGTTGACGCTCGCATGCGCTGATCGCACTCGCGCGATCGGCGTGCAGCACGCGCTCGCAACCGATGCGCTTCGGGTCTATCGCTCGTCTGATACTATCGGGGCGGAACTGGGGGGAGCGCTCAAGAATGTCATCGCAATTGCTGCGGGATTGGTGATTGGCGCAGGTCTCGGAGAGTCGGCGCGGGCTGCGCTTCTGACACGCGGTTTTGTTGAAATGCAGCGCTTTGCAGAAAAGATGGGCGCCGATCCGGTCACGCTTCATGGGCTGTCCGGACTGGGCGATATGGTGCTGACGGCGACCTCAGGCCAGTCGCGAAATTTCGCCTTCGGGCACGCTCTTGGAGCCGGCGAGCGGATGACCGAAGGAACAACCGTCGAAGGCCGGGCCACTGCGCATGCCGTGGCGCGCATAGCGGCGGAGCGGGGCCTCGACATGCCGATCTGCACGATGGTATCGGCTGTGTTGGATCAGCGCCTTACGCTTCGCGAAGCGACCGAAACTCTGCTGGCCCGCGAATTACGAGAGGAATGACATGCTGATTGCCCTGATCGCTATCGACAAACCCGGTGCGCTGGACATCCGCAAGGCCAACCGGGAGGCGCATGTCGCCTATCTTAAGGACAGCGGTGTGGTGCAACAGGCAGGGCCGTTTCTGTCCAATACCGGGGATATGTGCGGATCGCTGATCATTCTTGACGTGGAAGACATGGAGGCCGCCCAGGCCTTCGCGGCACGCGACCCCTACGGCAAGGCCGGGTTGTTCGACAGTGTCGAACTTCGCGCGTGGAACAAGGTGATTGGTTAATGCGGTATTGGTTATTCAAATCCGAGCCAGACACATGGTCCTGGGATCAGCAGGTTGCAAAGGGCGATGTAGGCGAGGAATGGGACGGCGTGCGTAACTATCAGGCGCGCAACTTCATGCGCGATATGACGCTGGGAGATCGTGGTTTCTTCTACCACTCGCAGACGGACAAGGCAGTTGTTGGCACGGTCGAGGTCTGCGCCGAGATCCACCCTGACAGCACGACGGATGATCCGCGCTGGGAATGCGTCGATATCCGCGCGCTAGAGCCGTTTTCGCGACCCGTGACCTTGCAAGAGATCAAAGGGACCGGGGCACTTGCCGAGATGGTTCTGGTCAAGAATTCCCGCCTGTCCGTGCAGCCGGTGACAGAAGCGGAGTGGGCATTGATTTGTGAGATGGGCGGGTTGGAAGCATAAGTCGCATAGTCAATTCCCGTATTTCAGGGGACCAAACGCCTCTAAAGGGCTACTTTCTCGGGTAGCTAGCACTCACATCGAAAACTGAGTTAGTGCTGTCAAATTGAATCGCCAAGCCCAGAGTATTGTAGGTACCGATTTCCCGGAGGCTTGCCCGGAGTCCTGTAAGAGACGACTTCGATCCGGAAATAGCTGCATTCTCAGGAGAGTCCCATCGTGCAAAAACGGTCGTGTGAACCACTGATGGCGACCCGCGCTCGCGCTTAGATTCGCGTGTGCTGAAACCTTGCACTGTGAACCATTCAGCAGACGCTGCCGGAGACCCCAGAGCGTCACCGACTGCAGCTAGACAAATTCGAACATCCGTTAACGAGCGGATTGCCGTCCAATCGATTGAAGCCAGATCTCCCGGTTCGGCAAGACAGCTCTCAACTGTTGGAAACCGTCGAATTGCACTGCGATAGGGCCAGAGCCGGTACCAAGACCACCGTTCAGAAAGCTCATCGATTGAGTTCCCAACTATTCGAAACGGGTGGTCTATTGTCGTTGAGGTGTCCTGCGCGCGTGCCCTTTGAGGTGCGATCCCGATAGTCGCCGCAAGAACAATGCTCGCGTACAAAAGCGCAAGTTGGGATAGGCATTTGGGAGAGCGTGTCAAATTCGTTTCCAGAAGAAGCCGCGGACAATTCCAACCTTTGGGTTGCTGAGCTTTTGTCAAACAGGCCTCGCGGTGCTCGCGATGAAAAAGAGCATCCCACGCGCAGCTTTGTCGCAGGTGGGCGGGAATTCGTGGCGGAATGGGCCACTATTCCCTATCTTTTGCCCATCTGTCATAGGGATACCGTCACGGCACTGTGACGGTGCGCGCGGTTGGGTCAGCTTGACCTTCCCGGGACCGGGCTGCTCATAGTCGGACCATGGAGAACCAGCGATGATTCCTGAAATCGGCCAGTTCGCCCTGATGCTTGCGCTTGCCGCAGCGCTGGTGCAATCGGTCCTGCCCGTGCTTGGTGCGGCGCGTGGCCGGGTGCTGTGGATGCAAAGCGCTATTCCGACGGCGCTGGTTCAGTGCGGGCTGCTGGCAGTGGCCTTTGCGGCGCTGATGCGCTCATTCATTGTGTCGGATTTCACGGTGGTGAACGTGGCCACCAACTCCCATTCGCTGAAGCCGATGATCTATAAGATCGCGGGAACCTGGGGGAGCCATGAAGGCTCGCTGTTGCTGTGGGCTCTTATCCTCGCGATCTTTGGCGCTGGCGTGGCTTTGCTGGGCAGGAACATCCCCGCCGAACTGAAAGCGCGCACGCTCTCTGTGCAGGCATGGATCTCGGTGGGTTTTCTGTCCTTCATGATCTTCACGTCGAACCCGTTTGATCGGATTTACCCGCCGCCTATGGACGGGAATGACCTGAACCCGCTTTTGCAGGACATCGGCCTCGCCCTGCATCCACCGCTTCTTTATCTGGGGTATGTCGGCTTTTCGATTGTCTTTTCGTTCGCCGTTGCCGCGCTGATTGAAGGACGCGTTGATCCCGCTTGGGCGCGTTGGGTGCGGCCCTGGACGCTTGCGGCCTGGGTCTGCCTTACGGGCGGCATCGCACTTGGTTCGTGGTGGGCCTATTACGAGCTCGGCTGGGGCGGCTGGTGGTTCTGGGACCCGGTGGAAAACGTCTCGTTCATGCCATGGCTGCTCGGCACTGCGTTGTTGCACTCCGCGATTGTGACCGAGAAACGCGATACGTTCAAAAGCTGGACGATCCTGCTCGCGATCCTGACCTTCTCGCTCTCTCTGCTTGGCACGTTCATCGTGCGCTCGGGTTTGCTGACGTCCGTTCATGCCTTTGCAGTGGACCCCGAGCGCGGCGTTTATATCCTCGGCCTTTTGGCAATTTCGATCGGAGGATCGCTCACGCTTTTTGCGTGGCGTGCTCCTGCGCTTGAGGGCGGGGGGCTTTTTACTCCGATCTCGCGCGAGGCGGGTTTGCTGATCAACAATCTCCTTCTGGCGACGGCCACGGCTGCTGTCCTTTTCGGGACTCTTTATCCTCTGTTTCTGGAGGCGATCACTGGCGACAAGATTTCTGTGGGTCCCCCGTTCTTCAATGCGGCCTTTATTCCGCTCATGCTACCGCTCGTCTTCCTGATGGGTATCGGACCGTTCTTGAGCTGGAAACGCGCAGATCTGCCCGGCGCGTTGCAACGCCTCAAGCTGGCGATGGCGGTTGCACTGGTGTTCGCGCTATGGGCTTGGTGGCGCGACACTGAGGGTCCTGTACTTGCGATAGTTGCCTTCGGTCTGGCCGGCTGGCTTTTGATCGCGTCGGGTCGCGAATGGGCCTCGCGTGTTAAAATGGGCGAAGTGCCGTTTTCGGAAAGCCTGCGCCGCGCTAAGAACCTGCCGCGGGCCGCACACGGGATGACGCTTGCCCATATGGGCGTGGCGATCCTGATCATCGGCATGGTCGGCTCGTCGGCCTGGAAGGATGAAAGAGTATTGTTTGCAGGTCCTGGCACAGTGGTCGAGATCGCGGGCTACGAGATGCGCTTTGACGGCGTCGCGCGCGTGCGCGGCCCGAACTACGTGTCAGATGTGGGGAGCCTGACAGTGTTTCGCGACGGTGCAGAGATCACTCAGCTCGATCCCGAGCGTCGCTGGTATCCTGTCGCCCAGATGCAAACGACGGAAAGTGCGATCCGCTCGACCCTTGCTGGCGATCTCTACGTGACCATTGGCGAGCCTGCAGCAGATGACGCGGCAGATGAATGGACGCTGCGGGTTCTTTATGAGCCCTTCGTGAACTTCCTGTGGATCGGCACTGTTTTCCTAGTGATCGGCGGGATCTTCTCACTAAGTGACAGGCGTCTTCGCGTTGGCGCGCCACGGCGTGCGTCAAAGACGCTTCCGCCTCAGGCCACACCTGCGGAGTAAGCCATGAAACGAGTTTTGCTGTTTCTGCCCGTTGCCATCGTCGGCGTCCTCTTTGGCTTCTTCTACTGGGGCCTGAACCCGGACCGGGACCCGAATGCGATCCCATCGGTGTTGATTTCACAACCGGCGCCGGAGTTCGATCTGCCCCCTGTGGACGGCACCAAAACGCCGGGCCTGTCCGTCAACGACATCAAGGCCGCCGGAGAGCCGGTGCTGGTGAATGTTTTCGCGTCTTGGTGTGTGCCCTGTCGGGCCGAACATGTCGTTCTGACACGGCTTGTGGAGCAAGACGGAGTGCGTCTGATGGGGATCAATTACAAAGACAAGGCGCCCGATGCCGCGGCTTGGCTGCAAGAGCTGGGCAATCCGTATGAGCGTATCGGCTCAGATTATAGCGGTCGTGTCGGGATCGAGTGGGGCCTGTCCGGCGTCCCTGAAACCTTTGTGATCGATACCTCCGGAACAGTTGTATTCCGCTATGTTGGCCCGATCGTGGATACCGGAGCCGTTGACGAGATCAAAACGGCCCTCGATCAGGCGCGCGCGCAGGTGACGGGAGGCGTTTGATGCGGCGCAGACTTCTGCTTGCGGCGATTGCCGTGGTCATCACAGCGCAGGCATCGCTGGCGGTACAGCCTGATGAGATCCTGGATGATCCCGTGCTGGAACAACGGGCCCGAGAGCTGTCGAAGGAACTGCGATGTGTCGTCTGCCAGAACGAGCCGATTGACAGCTCAAACGCAGGGGTCGCCCGTGATTTGCGTATTCTGGTGCGTGAGCGTCTTGTGGCAGGGGACACTGACGCAGAGGTGCTTGACTATATCGTGGCGCGCTACGGCGACTATGTGCTGTTTCGTCCGCCGTTCAAACCCGCAACCTATGCGCTGTGGATCGGGCCGTTTGTCATCATGGCGCTGGGCGGGATCGGTGTCGCTGTTATGCTGGCGCGCAGGCCGCGAAAGATCGATGCCGGGGCAGTGGCTTTGACCGCCGAGGAAGAGGCCAAGCTCGACGCAATGCTCCGCAATCGGGACGAAGGAACGCAGGGATGATCTGGGTGATCAGCGGCGGTCTTGCGGTGCTCACAGCGCTGGTGATTTTGCTGCCCGTCTTTCTGCGCCGAAAGTCGACGCTTGGGCGCAACGAGAGTGCGCTGGAGATCTTCAAGGATCAGCTCGCCGAGGTTGACCGAGATGCAGCCCGCGGTTTGATTTCGGGCGACGAGGCGACCGCTGCTCAGTCTGAAATCAAAAGGCGTATGCTGGCGCTTTCCAAAACGGAGAACCCGTCGTCCAAAAGTGACGGCGCCACCGGCGCCGGCGCGGTGATTGCAGCCGCTTTGCTGATCCCTGCGATGGCGTTTTGGTTCTATTCCATCCGCGGTGAGCCGGGCACCCCGAGCCTTCCTTTTGCGGAACGCGCGGCTGAGCAGAATGAAGCTTCGGAAGTCGCACAGCTTGCACGGACTTTGCGCAACCGGCTGCTGGAGGATCGCGAAGGCGGACCCACCGACGGGTGGCTTTTGCTTGGACAGACATACATGAACATGGGCAGGGTCGAAGATGCGGTCGAGGCGTTTGCACGGATCGCAGACCGGCCTGATGCCACCTCGGCAATCGTGTCTCAATACGCCGAAGCTCTTATTTCAAGTGAGAATGGAGTCGTGACCCCTCGCGCCGCGCAGGCCATCGAACGGGCCATGGAACTGGATTCGCGAAACCCCGCGGCACTGTATTATCTGGCCCAGTACATGGCGCAGGAGGGGCGTATTCCAGAAGCGCACGCCATGTTGATTGCGCGTCTACAAAGCGCGCAGGGTTTTCAGCCGTGGATGGAAGTCTTCGTTCGTCAGGCCAATCAACTTGCCGAAGAATTCGGGGGACAGCTTGTAAGTCTCCAGGACTTTGCCCCCGCGCTGCAGGGGGGTGGTGCGATGGCCATTCCTGGCCCGACTTCAGAAGACATAGAAGCAGCCCAGGAGATGTCGGCGGAGGATCGCGCAGACTTTGTCAGGTCGATGGTTGACCGACTGGCGTCCAGGTTGGCGGAAGAGCCCGGCGATCTTGACGGATGGCTGCGTCTCGCCCGCGCCTATTCGGTCCTCGGTGAAGCTGCAGATGCCGCTGAAGCCGCCGCCAATGCACGTGCCCTTGCCGACGCTCTTCCCAAGGATGATCCGGGTCGGGCGGCAACCTCCGCAGCCCTGACCGCGCTGGGTCTTTAGCGGCTGGCGAGTTTCGGTGCTCCGGCTTCAGCCAGCGCCTCCAGAACAGCTTCGCTGCTGAGAAGTTCCTGAAGCGGAAGACCTTCGGGTGCGCTCGGGCCATAAACCACATTGAACGGGATGCCGAACCTGCCGAAATCCTGCAGAAAGATCGCAATCTGCTCGTTAGGCCGGGTCCAGTCGGCCTGCATGGGTACAATACCGTCCTGGGTAAGAGCGCTCGCCACCGGGTCCCGGTCCAGCACCAGCGCTTTGTTGGCCTTGCAGGTCAGGCACCAGTCTGCCGTGACATCGACGAAAACAACTTCGCCTTGCGAAACCAGACGCGCAATCTCGCCACGGTCGAATGCAGTCCATGTCGCCTCAGAGGTCACGACAGATATGGCTGCCTCTGGTTTCATTGTTGCGGGCAAAACCAGAGCAAAGGCCGTGGCCGTGATTGCGGCGCCCGTGCGCGCGTTGCCGAGGATCCGGCCAAGCGGAGAGAAAAGTAGCACAAGAACAGCCAAAGCGATGGCGACCAGTATCGCGATCTGAGGCCCTGCCACTCCAAGAAGGACAAAAAAGAGCCAAGCTGCCGTGAGCGTCAGAAGTGCGCCAAGAATGACTTTAAGGCCCGTCATCCACCGACCAGGTTTGGGCAGCATCCGGACAAGGCTTGGCTTGGCGGCAACCAGCAAATACGGAAGCGCCAGACCCAGTCCGAGAGCAGTAAAGATCACGACGATGTCGATCGGGCGTCCGGCCATCGCAAAAGCGATCGCGGTGCCGAGAAAGGGAGCAGAACAGGGCGTGGCCAGTACAGCAGCAAAAGCTCCGGTTGCAAAGTCGCCTCCATACCCACCGCCACTGCTGGCGCCTGAGAGGCGTGTCATTATGCCAGAGGGCAGGTTGATCTCAAAAAGCCCAAGCATATTGGCGGCAAAGATGGTGATGATTGCCAACAAGAACGCCAGGAAAATGGGGTTCTGGAACTGCAGACCCCAACCAACGGTCATGCCCAAGTTACGCGCGACCAAGGTGCCAATCGCCAACATCCACATGAAGGCCATTACCCCGAGCGCTGACATCAGGAACCCGCCGCGCACTCGTACAGGCGACTGGTCAACCGCTTTGATTGCAGAAGCCAGTTTGATCGATAGCACTGGCAAAACGCAGGGCATCACATTCAGGATCAGTCCACCAACAATTGCGATGAGAGCCACGGACAGCAGTTCAAGCATACCCGTGTTTGCGGTGGTCAGAGAGAACGGCGGGCGCGCCTGCGTCCCGGCCAAGTCTGGCGTCTGAGCGTCAACCGCCAATGCGCCGTCGGTAAGGGTCAGACGCAGCGTCTCTTGCTGAACCGCGCGATCGGTGACCGGATCAGACAGAATCGGAAGACTGGCCCAAAGCAGCCGGTTGCCATCGCCCATGCGGATATCCGGTGCCCCGAAGGCGACGCTCTCCCCGAGCTCCGGGAACACATCCGGCGTTCCCCACCCGGATGGGTTCCGCGCCTCAACCACAAGACTTGTGCCGCTTTCATTGAAAGCGACATTCGTCAGCGAGATGTTCGACTGATCAATATCGCCGGGCACCTGTCCCGCCGCCTTTGCGATCAGACCTGCGGTGTCCGCATCTATTCCTGATCCCAGCGGCAGGCTAAGCGTCAGCTCTGCTTCTTCAGGGATGCAGATTTCTTCGCATACAAGAAGAAAGACACTCGCTTGAAGTTCCGCAGGCGTGTCCGGGTTGCTCAAGGTTATATTGAGCGGAAGCGTTACTTCTTTCTCGTAGCCGAAATTTTCGATCCCGAAGGCTCTAAACCTGGTTGGCGCGGGCCAGAGCATTTCAACATGCTCGACATTCTTTGACCCGGCCCAGTCGATCTCGGGGGGAAGACCCACTTCGCCGGGTGATCTCCAATAGCCCTTCCAACCCTCTTTCAGCTTGATATGAAGGCCGGCGGAGACGAAACGCGTGTTCGGCGCGATGCCATTCTCGGCCGTGATCAGGCGCATCGTCGTCGCTGGGCCCTGATGCATGTCAGACGAAGCAGCGAGTACTGCATTTGCTGAAAACAGCCCACAGAAAGCCACGGCGAGCGTGGCGAAATATTTCAGGAGAGTGCGCGGCATGGCAGGTCAGTCGTTTCCGCGGCTTCAATTGCGATCAGTTGATCAAGTGTGTTGTCGCTTATGTTTCCAAGCGCAAGGGTCCGGCCCACCACCAAGCCGGGTGTGCCAAACACACCCAGACGCTGCGCAAGCAATTGAGATATGGCGATTTCTTGATCCACTTCTGGCGCCAGCGCATCTTGCATCAATTGGTCCTCATCGAGACTCAGGTTTCTTGCGACCAGTCGAAGATAGTCCGGATCGATTGCGAATGCTGCGGTCATCAAGCGCTTGTGAAAGGGAATATACGCGTCTTGTTGTCCCGCAGCGAGCGCGCCCCTCGCAGCCCACACGCTTTCCTGACCAAGCAGGGGCAGTTGGTGGACCTTAAGACTTACTTCATCCGCGCGTGCGCCGGCCAATTCAAAGAGCCGGCCGTCCAGAACGCGGCAGTAGGGGCAATTGAAGTCGGTGAAGACTGCGATCGGGACGCGCTTGGGTCTCGCAGGACCAAAAAGCGCGTCGCAAGGCGCGTTGATCCGGCCAGGTTCGGTGACTGGTTGCGGTCTTCCGGACGACGGGATTGTGACGCCAACGAACGGATCGCCCAGACCGCTACTGGTGCTCCCTGACCGTGTCATGCGCCGAAACCCCGGTGCTGTCGGGATTGGCGCAAACGCCAGATCTGGGGCGATAAGTGCCGCAAGCTTAGGCCAGACCAGCTCCGTCCACCCGATCGCGCCTGCGGTAAGCCCGGCGACTATCACTGCGCGGCGGCCTAGTCGCCGCGCCATCGGAAATTGGTCAAAGGCTCAGAGGACCGTAACAAGCGTACCGCGGGGTACGCGTTGGTAGAGGTCGATCACGTGTGAGTCGATCATTCGGATACAGCCGTTAGACGCTGATCGACCAATTGACCAAGGCTCTGTCGTGCCGTGAATCCGGAAATACGTATCGATCCCGTTTTGATAGAGATAGAGCGCACGCGCCCCAAGGGGATTTCCTGGGCCGCCGGGTACTCCGTCGGCGTATTTCGCATATTTGTGCGGCTCGCGTTCAATCATCTCGTCCGTAGGCCGCCAGTCCGGCCATTCTGCCTTGCGCTGGATGATCGCGTTTCCTTTGAATTCCAGACCCGCTTTACCCACGCCCACGCCGTAGCGCCTGGCCTGATTCCCGGGCATCACAAGGTACAGATAGTGCGCCTGTGGCAGAACAATGATCTGGCCTGATTTGAACGGATATCGCAGTGGAACGATCTGCGGTTCAAAACGCGGATCAAGCTGGAATGTGCCTTGTGCCATAAGGCCTTTGGGGGCTGCAACTGCCGCAGCGCCAAGGGCCATGAAGGCTCGCTTCGTAATCATTGGTCGTCTCCAAACTGTGTACGTCGTAGCACAAAACGGCTTTGCCTGATGAAGCCCTGCCAAACAAACATGGTCTTAACATGGCCAAAGTTGTTTTTTTTATTCACATCCGCGTCAGAGCCTGCGACGAAATCCCCGTCGAGCCTCTGGAGCCTTTGACGCTGTGACCGTCTTAAGTCACTGTTGTGTGCGACATGCGTTCATTTGGCGCTTTATGACGAAGGACGATGAGATGTTGAAACGCTTTGCTCTCCAGGCTTTGGTGATTGCCGCGATTTCCGGTCCGGCGTTTGCGCAGGAGTTGACCGACGAGCGTATCAAGGAGCTGGCTTTGGAGGCCATTCTTGAGAACCCGCAGATCGTCATGGATGCAGTTGCGATCCTTCGGGAACGCGAGGCTGAGGCGCAGGCTGCAACAGCCGCAGAAACCCTTGAGACGCAACGCGCCGAATTGGAACGTGATGAAAATGCGCCGGTGCTTGGCAATCCCAACGGGGATGTCACCGTTATCGAGTTCTTCGATTACAACTGCCCCTATTGTCGCCGAGCTAAGCCGGTGATCGAAGCTCTTGTCGCAGCGGACGATAACGTGCGGATCGTATTTCGCGAATTCCCGATCCTTGGCGATGCCTCCGTCTATGCGGCGCGCGCCGCGCTGGCAGCGCGAGAGCAGGGTCTTTACGAAGAATTTCACTGGGGGCTGATGGATCTTTCAGGTCGTGTGACTGAAGCCGCGGTCGAGCGTGTCGCGGAGCAGGTCGGTCTCGATATGGAGCAGCTGCGCACGGATATGGAAGCTGACGCGGTCTCAGAGCATATCGAGACATCGCTGTCCCTGGCGCAATCGCTTGGGATTACCGGAACGCCCTCATTTGTCGTTGGTGATTCAATACTTCCGGGCCTTGTGGATCAGGCGCGACTTGAGGAGCTCATCGAGCTGAGACGCAACGAAAGCTAACGCCAAACATTTGCGGCAAAGCCCAGCGTATTTATGATCATCAGAACTTGCGCGTCAGAGACCTTGGTTTCGACCAATAGAAGTCGTGCTTGAACATCTGTCGAGATCTTCGCATTCGGGTCTATTTGCGTAAGAGCTGTTTCGATCTCGAGCGATCTGAAATCAGAACTCATCTCTGGGATGGCGAATGACGTCATGTCGTCCTCCGGTCGCCTCCCTACGGAACGACACCGGGTCAGAGCCGAGTCGTCAATGATCTGTTAAGGATTCAGGGCGTTTAGGCGCTCGGAACGCAGAGTCACATCATCAGGCATCATATTTCCGCACGTTTTGCGGGCACAAAATAAACGATTTGCACGATGAATAGGCGTATATGAAATACAGGTTGGTTGACTTAACGGCATGCTGGATGCCACTTTAGTCGTAGGCCGCGCGACCAGACCCGTGCTGTCAATTACGTCGAAAAATAGAAAATCGCCGGTCAACGGTTTCTGAACGGCCAACTTGGGAGGAAGCTGTGAACCAAACGGCTCGACTCAGTACGTCTGAGGACGTCGGGAGTGCGCCCGTTGGTGGCATAAGCCACGTTGTCGGAGACAAAAGCGCGCCATTAATAGAGCTCACTATCCCGGAGCTGCTTGAACGCACGGCCACCCGTTTTGCTTCACATACCGTTGCGGTTTTTCCGGAGCAGAATGTCCGCTGGAGTTATGCCGAGTTCGCACGGGAGGTTGATGCTTTGGCTGGTGGCCTCCTGCGGTTGGGTCTTGAGAGGGGCGACCGTCTTGGTATTTGGGCACCAAACCGGCCCGAATGGCTTCTGGCGCAATTTGCGACGGCGCGGCTGGGCATCATTCTGGTCAATGTGAATCCGGCCTATCGAACTCATGAGCTTAGATACGCGCTTTCGAAGACGGGCTGTAAAGCTCTGATCCTGGCGCCCGTCTTCAAAACATCCAACTACATCGCAATGATCGAAGAGATCCTTCCTGAACTTGCCTACGCCAAGCCGGGCGATCTGCTTGCAGAGGCTCTGCCCGATTTGCGCTGCGTGATTGTGACAGATGATGCCCCGCCTCCGGGCTGTATTGCTTTTCCAGATCTGGTCGACTGGGGAAGCGATGTTCCTGTTGAGGCGCTCGATGAGATTTCAGAAGAGCTCGATCGGAACGATCCGATCAATATCCAATTCACATCCGGAACGACTGGCCAACCCAAAGGCGCTACGTTGACCCATCGGAATATCGTCAACAACGCAAACTTTGTGACCGATGCAATTTGTTTGACCGACAAAGACCGTCTTTGCCTACCGGTTCCGTTTTATCATTGCTTTGGAATGGTGATGGGCACATTGGGATGTATCACGAAGGGCGCGACGATGGTCATCCCTGCAGAGGGTTTCGATGCCCGCAGGACACTGGTCGTTCTGGAAGATGAGCGGTGCACAGGGCTTTACGCAGTCCCGACGATGGTTGTGGCGATGCTGCAGCATGAAGACTTCCAAGACTTTGACCTAAGCTTAATGCGTACCGGTATCATGGCGGGGGCGCCGGTACCGATCGAGATTATGCGCAGGGTGCAGTCTGAATTGCATATGCCGGATGTAACAATTGCCTACGGGATGACCGAAACCAGTCCGGTGTCTTTTCAGTCAGCCACTGATGATCCGCTGGAAAAACGTGTAGCCTCAGTCGGCCGCATCCACCCCCATGTAGAGGTTAAGATCGTTGATCCCAATGGTGCGCCCGTCGCGGTTGGAGACCAGGGCGAACTCTGGACACGGGGTTACTCTGTAATGCAGGGCTACTGGGACGACCCCGCGCGCACCGCTGAAGCCATTGATGCAGATGGTTGGATGCATACCGGCGATCTGGCGCGCCTGGATGAAGAGGGCTTTTGCCGCATAACAGGGCGGGTGAAGGATATGATCATCCGTGGCGGGGAGAACATTTACCCGAGAGAGATTGAGGAGTTTCTCTATACCCATCCGGACGTCAGTCAGGTTCAGGTGTTTGGTGTTCCCGATGCGCGTTTCGGTGAGATTGTCTGCGCCTGGGTCGTGCCGAAACCGGGCAGCGCTCCGACTGCCGAGGACATTCTTCATTTCTGTCGCGGGAAAATAGCGCATTTCAAGCTGCCCGCTTTGATCCGGTTCAGAGACACGCTGCCTATGACGGTCACAGGGAAGCCGCAGAAGTTTGAAATGCGCGCAGCTATGATGTCGGAGCTTGGCGTGTCGGAGGCGGAGACAGCCTGACGCAGGATGGGACGCTCGACACCCTCGGACGCGGCTCTATTTCGCGCTCCATGAACGACCAACCTTTGTCCGACCGCAAGCGGGTGACCCTTGCGCTTTTTTACGCATTGGTCTGCCACGGCATTTTCGGGCTCGCTGGTTTGGCGATGCTGATCGGCCTTTTTACTGGCATGCAAAGCGGGCTGGGTCCATTTTCCGGCTGGCTGGCTTTGCTTGTGAACGCTGCTCTGTTGATACAGTTTCCTGTCGGGCACTCATTTTTTCTGAGCGACCGGGGCCGAAAAATTCTTGCTCGGCTGGCTCCATACAAGACCGGTAAAACGCTTGCCACGACCAGCTACGCGACGATTGCTTCGTTGCAGCTTCTGGCCTTGTTCATACTCTGGTCACCTTCAGGCGTTGTTCTGTGGCAAGCCTCAGGGGCAGCTTTTTGGGTCATTTGCATGGCCTATGCCGCAAGTTGGGTGCTGCTCACGAAAGCCTCGTTCGATGCAGGACCCTCTGTTCAGGCGGGTTCCCTCGGATGGCTGGCGCTCCTGCGTAATAAGCCACCTGTCTACCCGGACATGCCGGAAAGAGGCCTGTTCCGGGTGGTACGCCAACCCATCTACGTTTCGTTTGCACTGGTCCTTTGGTGCGTTCCGGTATGGACGCCGGACCAGTTGTTAGTCGCCACGAGCTATACCGGCTATTGCGTCTTTGCCCCCCGTTTGAAGGAGAAACGGTTTGAACGCATCTATGGCGATCAATTTCGCGCGTACCGCGCGCGCGTGCCGTATTGGCTCCCGCGACTAAAAAAAAGGAGACCACATGATGCCTGATGGATCTTCAATCAACCGCAACGACCTTTCCATTTATGATACCGAAGCGGAGCGGTGGTGGTCGGATGAAACGCGCTGGGTCCGCACACTCAAGAACATGGTTCCGGGGCGCCTTGGCTATTTTGAGCGGTACGCACAATGGTTTGGTGCAGAGGTTCTGGATCTGGGCTGCGCCGGCGGCTTTATGGCAGAAGCCATCGCAGCGAACGGCGGGCACGTGACTGGGATCGATCCGGCTGCACAGGCCATAGCAGCGGCGAAAGAACATGCGGCAAGCATCGGTCTCGATATTACATACGATGTTGGGGTCGGGGAAGCGCTGCCCTATGCCAACGGCGCCTTCGACATTGTCGTATGCGTTGACGTGCTGGAACATGTGGAAGATCTCGGGAAGGTGCTGTCCGAGGTCGCCCGCGTACTGAAGCCAGGCGGATTGTTCCTGTTCGACACCATCAACCGAAGTCCTTTGGCGCGCTTTGCTGTGATCACCGTGGCCGAGGACATTCTCGGCCTGCTGCCGAAGGGCACGCATGACCCTGATATGTTCATTAAACCGTCCGAGCTGCGCGGAGCGCTCGCAGACACAGGATTTGACGTGGGTCCACTGACCGGCCTTGGCCCGCGGGGCATAAACCGTAGAGGGGATTTCACGTTCGGACGTTTGCCGGGCACGGCGATCATCTACATGGGACACGCGATAAAACCAACAGGAGACATGTAATGGAAATTGCAGCGCTGCTGGCGACGGCTCTCCTTTTTGGAGGTATGACCCTCTATTCGTTCGGATTTGCGCCGTTACTGTTTGCGGAGCTGCGCGCCGAGGCGGCGGGACGCCTGCTGCGCCGAGCGTTCCCATGGTACTATCTCTTCACAATTGCGGTGGCATTGCTCGGCGCTGGTCTTCTCTGGCCGGTCGACCGTCTCTCAGTGGTTCTCTTGGCCAGCACAGCAGCAATCGGGATCGTTGCAAGACAGATCCTGATGCCGATGATCAATTCAGCGCGCGATGCCTGGACCGGGGGCGCGGCGGAAGCGAAACGTCGATTTGATATGCTTCATGGTTTATCGGTGGCCCTAAACTTCGTTCAAATGGGTCTGGTGGCTTGGGCGCTAGTCAGGTTCCTATAGGGCCTTCTGCGGGAATCGACGTCCCGTGCAGAAAATCAAACATCGCCAAAGCTTTAAGCAACTGCGTAAAAATGGGTAGGTCTGAAGTTGTACGAGCTTCGGCCGGGGATAAGCCATTGTAAAATAATCACTAAAATTTCTGACAAACTGGGTTGTATTACATCCCGGCTTTTTTAATTCTCTTGGGGCGAATTGGGCCACCAATGGCCTCATGACAAAGCGGGAAATTCCGCTGATATACATGGTAAACCTAGGGAGGGAGATCCATGAGATTTAAGACGATGGCAGCAGTATGCTGCCTCAGCCTTGCTGCGTCCGGTGCTCAGGCACAGGAAGTCCTGGAAATGACTTCGGCATTTGGTAAGAACCTGCCAATTTTGGGCACTGCCGCCGTCAACTTCACCGACAAGATTAACGGTATTTCCGAGTCCGTCGAGTTTGAGCATTTTGATCCGGGCGAGCTTGTCCCAGTTCTCGAAGCGCTTGATGCAGTGTCCAGCGGTTCGGTAGATGCGGCATACACGACCTCTGGCTATTGGCAGGGCAAAATGTCTGCCGCAGGCCTGTTTGCTGCGGTTCCTTTCGGCCCGGAGCCGGGCGAAATGCTCGCGTGGATGCTCTATGACGACGGCCTGAGCCTGATGCGTGAGATGTATGATACCAACGGGTACAATGTGCATGTCATGCTCTGCGGCACCTATGCGCCGGAAACCTCTGGCTGGTTCAAAGAAGAAATCACGTCACTTGACGACCTGCAGGGTCTGAACATGCGTTTCTTCGGCCTTGGCGCTGAGGTGATGCAGAAGCTGGGCGTCTCGACATCGCTTCTCGCGGGCGGTGACATCTTCCCTGCGCTGGAGCGTGGAGCGATTGACGCAACCGAATTCTCCATGCCGATCGTGGATGCGCGTCTTGGCTTCTACAACATTGCGAAGTTCAACTACTTCCCTGGCTGGCACCAGCCTTCCACCCTGTTCGAGCTTCTGATCAACAAAGATCGTTGGGAAGAGCTGGATGAGCTGAGCCAGAAGCAGATCGAAATTGCCTGCATGGCCAACATCACAGACAACTTCGCCGAAGGTGAAGCGCTCAACTTCCCGGCCATGGTCGAGAACGTGGAGCAGCACGGTGTGACCATCAAGCAGTGGACGCCAGATCAACTGCGTGCCTTTGAAGCTGCATGGCTGGAAGTCGCCGGTGAACTTGCTGCTGAAGACGAGCTCTTCAAGAAAGCCTGGGACGACCTGCAGGAGTTCCGGGATGGCTACGCCACTTGGGGCAACAACATTTATCTGCCGCGTCCCTGGAACTAAGGACCGGACCATGAATTAAGCCGGAGCGGCCGCACACGCTGCTCCGGCTTTCTCGCGCCCGTATGGGGGTGGGCGGAAGCGGAGGTCACATGGAACCCGTCGAAGATATTATAAAACTCTCCGATCCAGGGGAGGTCGGTCGAGATGAGCACAATCGTGGCGATCGTTTCATCGTTCAGCTTTCGAATGTGGTCGCCTGGCTCTTTCCGACCCTGATGATTGCAATCTGTAGTCAGGTGGTTTTGCGCAGTTCAGGCATGAACCAGGCATGGCTCGATGACTTGCAATGGTGGCTCTACGGTTCCGCGGTTTTGGTCGGCATCGCGTATGCGGTGACGAACAACGCTCATGTCCGCGTCGATATTTTCTTCGACAACTACAAAGAAGACAAAAAGAGCCGCATCGAGATTTTCGGTCTGGTTTGGCTGGCGCTGCCGTTCATTATCCTGTGCTGGGACGTCACGGTGCATTACGCGATTGCGTCTGTTGCCGCCGACGAGGGCTCGGATAGCCCGAATGGCTTGCATAATCTGTGGATCCTGAAGGTCGTGATGAACCTCTCATTCGTGGTCATCGGTGTCGCGATATGGTCTGCATATGTCCGTTTCCTGAACAAACTGACGGAACCGGCCCTTTGGAAGCAGCTTCTTTTCGCTTTCCCGTCGACCATGTTCCTTATCAATCTGGTGATTTTCTACGTGATTTGGTGGTTCCTGCGCCTGACGTCGCCTGCGGACATCAACAATCGCCAAATTGGCAGGCATCCGATCTTCGACAGCTACGAAATAGGCGTGGAAGAGATCCCCTATACAATCATGATAACCGTTGTCGTGACGTTCCTCGTCATCGGTCTGGCTTATCTGCGTGATCGCGCAAGCCATGCGAGGTACTAAACGATGTTTCTTCTAGAATTTCTGGGTCAGTTCATGACCCTGAACGAATTCGCCGTACTGGCGATGTTCCTCGTTTTTATCTTCTTGTTGTTTCGGGGCATTCCGGTTGCTTATGCGCTGGTTGGTGTCAGCCTGATCTTTGCTCTGATCGCGGAGATTTTGCTTGATCCAAACCGTGCCGCGTTCCGCGATATCATTGAGTTCGACAGAACCGGAATTGACTATCAAAGACTCCAGGTCCTTTCGGGACGCCTGTTCGGCAATATCGTAAAAAACCCGGTGCTCGTGGCACTGCCGATGTTTATCTTCATGGGCCTCATGTTGGATCAATCCGGCGTGGCGCAGCGGATGATGCAATCCATGCAGAAGCTTTTTGGTGGTTTGCGTGGGGGACTGTCACTGACGGTGATGCTGATCGGAATTATTCTGGCGGCCTCCACCGGCGTGATTGGAGCATCGGTGACCTTGCTTGGAGTTATGGCACTCCCGGCGATGATGGCGCAAAACTACTCAAAGCCCATTGCGACCGGGACTATCGCCTCCGCCGGAACACTGGGCATTCTGATACCGCCGTCGATCATGCTCGTCATTATGTCTGATCAGCTTGCGATCAGTCTTGGTGATCTGTTCATGGGAGCCCTGTTCCCCGGTTTGATTCTGGGCGCGCTCTATATCGTGTTCATCGTCACCTATGGGCTTATCAACCCGAAGGCCATGCCGGCCCCGCCCACCACAGATGAGGTCGGATGGGACGTTGTGAAGGATGTTCTCCTCGCGGTCGTGCCACCGATGTTCCTTATCCTTCTGGTTCTAGGATCGATTTTCGGAGGAATTGCGACGCCGACTGAAGCTTCGGGGCTCGGTGCGCTTGGCGCAACCCTGCTTGCGCTCGCCAATGGCAAGCTTAACTACAAAGTTCTGAAAGAGGTGAGCCGGTCCACACTGAACACGTCCGGCTACATCGTGGGCATCTTCCTGGCCGCAAACTTTTTTGCGCTGGTGATGCGCCGCTATGGCGGGGATGAAATCATCCAGGGTTACGTGACCTCTGCGTTCAGCGATCCTTACATGATCGTACTGTTCATCCTGTTCATCATCTTCCTGCTGGGCTTTCTGCTGGACTGGATTGAGATCACCATCATCATCATGCCGCTGATGTTGCCGATTATTCAGGGCCTGGAACTGGCGGTTCCCGGGTTTGATCAGGTGCGCGATCCGGCAGTGGTTTGGTTTGCAATCCTCGTTGCTGTTACGCTCCAAACCAGCTTTCTGACGCCGCCTGTGGGGTTTGCCCTTTTCTATCTAAAGGGGGTATGCCCGCCGGGGGTTAGCCTTGGACACATCTACCGCGGGATCATTCCATTCGTCATGCTGCAGCTTCTTGGACTGTTTATAGTTTTTCAGTTCCCGGCGTTGACGACATGGCTTCCTGCGATTGCCTATGGCGACTGACAGACCAAACCGGAAAGCATGAGGAGGGCGGCCCGAACAGGCCGCCCTTTCTACTGAGGCAGCGCCACCCGCGCCCGTGACACCGCTGACGTATAGATTGCTTCCTCTGTTCGACGGACGGCAAGATAATCACCGGCCAGGTTCTCGAACGGGCGCTTTCCGTTCAGGGCCTCGACCACATGGCTTTGCAGGGCGTGTACACAGTCGCCGGCGAAGCCTGCGTAAGACTTGGCGGGAAGGACCGCAGTTTCTGTTTCTGTTCCGAACCTCCGCCGGTTCAAAGAGCCGTCCCCGGTCAATGTCAGGCTTGCCTCTGTCCCCTCAAGAAGCGCCTCTCCGAAGGTGAGTCGGGGGTTCCGGGTTTTATGGTCGAGCGTTCTGTTGGCGTCGAAGAGTGCCCGGGCGCCGTCCGCAAAATCAAACAGGATATGGCCAGCATCTTCGCCTGCAATGACGTCGTTCTCGCGGCGCAGGTCTGCATAGACCCCTTCGGGTTCGCCGAGCAGGTAGCGGAATGTATCTATCCAGTGCACGCCTGTCTCGTGGACCAGAAACCGTGGCATGCTTTGAAAATATGGTTGCCTTGCGAGATAGGCGTCTGCACCGCGCCCATCCCCGGTTCTGAGCCTGAAGGTCAATTGGCGCACGGTGCCCAGACGACCCTCTTCAATTTCTTGTCGCATAGCCCTGTACCAGGGCTGGAACCGGAAATTTTCATGCACGATCAAAGGTACTTGAGCGGTTTCCGCCACTTGCGCTATCTCAACTGCTTCGCTCAGGTCGCGGCAAAAGGGCTTCTGGCAAATGATTGCTTTGACGCCTGACAGCAATGCGGCGCGGATCGCGCCTGCGTGGGTGTCGGGCGGGGTCGCGATATCCAGAATTTCTGGCTCTGCAATCCGCAGCATTGTCTCGAGGTCGGCAAACGCCCGGACGCGGCTTCGGGCGGCTAAACCCGGGTTCCGGTCCGCGACAGCCGAAAGCTCGGCGCCTTCGATGCGCCTCCACGCGTCATGGTGAAACTGAGCGAAATAGCCCGCCCCCAGGCAGGCAACACGCAGCGTCATAGTTTCGCTCCGACCGCCTCGGCAACGGCCATAGTGGTGCCGGTTCCACCTAAATCTCCGGTCAGCACTGTTCCCTCACGCAACACGGCTTCAACGGCTTCGCGTAATCGCGTCCCATCCCGTGCCAGTTCTGGCGACGAATTCTCAACAGCCAGCCAGTCCAGCATCATCCCGGCCGACAGGATCATCGCCATCGGGTTCGCGATCCCGCGTCCCGCGATATCGGGCGCCGTTCCATGGCATGGTTGAAAGACGGCATTGGCGTCTCCGATGTCCGCCGAAGGGGCAAGGCCCAGCCCCCCCATCAGACCTGCCCCGAGATCGCTCAGGATATCGCCGAACATATTCTCGGTCACCATCACGTCGAACTCGGCAGGGCGCTGCACCATCCATAATGCCATTGCATCGACATAGGCGTGATCTGATTTCAGTTCGGGATGATTTTCCGCTTCGGCGTCAAAGATCTCCCGAAACCACGCGAATGCCCGGAAGACATTCGCTTTATCGACACAGGTCACACGCCCTGAACCGCGCCCGGCGTCCCGCCTTTGCTGCGCAAGACTAAAGGCGAAGCGGCACAGTTTTTCCGAAGTGGCGCGGGTGATCTTCAGTGTTTCTGTTGCGTAGTCGTCTGTGACAGTGCCCTTGCCCTTCGTGTGAAACAGGCCTTCGGTACTCTCGCGGATCAGGACAAAATCGACATCTCCGGGAGCTGCAAGCGGACTGGGATATCCGGGCGCGACGCGCACCGGTCGGACCCCGGCATAAAGGTCCATCTCGAATCGTAAATCGATTTGCGGAGTTATCTCTGTGCCGTCTGGATAGCGGATGTCCGGCAGACCCATCGCCGACAGAAGAATAGCGTCCGACGCACGGGCCGCGTCAACCGACCCCTTCGGCAGCGCATCTCCGGTTTTGGCATAGTGGCTGGCGCCCGCTGGCAGATGATCGAATTCGAGGGAGTAGCTGTCCGCATCACGGGCCAGATGTTCCAGCAGACGCAGCGTCGGTGCCATGATTTCCGGCCCGATGCCATCACCTTCGAAAACTGCAATTTTCAGATTGTTCATGGCTGTTCCTCCCGCGCGCAGTCTTGCAGCGCCTTGCCCTATGCTGCAAGCAATCACAAAGGGGTGCGACCTGCACCTGCGCCGAAAGTGAGGATGTCAGATGTATGCGGTCGTTGTGACCTTTGGACTTAAGCCGGGAGCAGCGGAAACCTTCATGCCGCTTGTTCTTGCGAATGCACGTATCTCCTTGCGCGAAGAGCCCGGTTGCCTGCGCTTCGACGTATGCTCCGATCCCAGCCGACCCGACTCCGTATTTCTCTATGAACTGTACTACAATCGGGAGATGTTCGACCGGCATCTTGCCACTGAGCACTTCGCATCATTTTCGAAAGAGGTGGAAGACATTGTCCTCGAAAAACAGGTGCAGACTTTTGCGCAGGTGCAGGTTTGATGCAGAACCACGCGTCGAGTGAGGACTAAAGCTTGTCGATTGGAAAGCGTCTGTTCGATTTTCTTGGCTGGGGTAGGTCACAGAAAACCCCCGGCCCTACACCGGATCGGCTGACCTATGCGGTTGGCGATATTCATGGACGCGCTGATCTCCTTGAGCGCATGATTTCTTTGATTGAAGAGGATCGCGCCGGCAAGACTGCCGACGTTGTCTTCTTGGGTGACTACATCGATAGGGGCGCAAATTCCGCAGGTGTTTTGCAGCGCTTGCGCACGCTAGATCTTCCGGAAGCGGACATCCACTGCCTGATGGGGAACCATGAGCGTATGCTTCTGGATTTCCTTGAGAATCCCATTGCAGAAGGCCCGCGATGGCTTGGTAATGGTGGGCTTGAGACTCTCTCGAGCTTCATAGGGCCCGACTGGCGGCCGCAAGCCGGACGTGCCTACGAAACCGGGTGCCGCGACAGGCTCCTAGAGGTTGCCGAGCCAGAGCTGTTCAGCTGGTTGCGGGACCTGCCTTTGCAGTGGCGGAGCGGAGATTTGGGCTGTGTGCATGCAATCGCCGATCCGCTTGTCGCATGGGACGCGCAATCCGAGGCCACGCTGTTGTGGGGGCGTCCCCAACCTAGAATGCCAAAACGAAAAGACGGTATATGGATCGCGCATGGCCACACGGTCGTATCGCGTGCTGCAGTTCAGAAAGAACGTATTGCGCTCGACACAGGTGCCTATCAAACAGGTCTTTTGAGTGCAGCACGACTTGATCAGGGACGCATTGCTATATTCACCACGACACCCGACAGCACTGTTCAGGAATAGCCGTAACTGTAGCTGTAACCTTCGCTTTCCTCGGGGTAGCGGCACTTGTTCAGCACCACACCAAGAAAGTTCGTATGTTCGGCGATTTCGCGTTCTGCAGAGTCAATCTGTTTAATCGTGCATTTCTCAGATTCGACGATCAGCAGGACGCAGTCGACATTCGGGAAGAACGCTGTTGCATCGTCACCGGCGTAAAGTGGTGGAAGGTCGAAGATCACGAGGTCGGGCTCAAGCAGCGCTTCTACAGCATCAAGCTGCTTCATCGTTTGTGGATCGAGAAAAAGATCCGAAGGCGAGCCAAGTGGACCGGGGTTGCAGGAAACCGCGACGTTCTCTCCGATACGAATGGCCTGTTCTGCAAAGCTGACCCCTCCGGTCAAAAAGTCCGCAGTACTGTGTTTCGGTGCCAGCCCAAACACCTTGGCAACGGAGGGACGGCGCATATCGAACTCAAAAACAGCAGTGCGTTTTGAATTCTGACGTGCCAGCGCAAAAGCGATATTTGCGCAGACCGTGGTTTTTCCCGATGATTTCGTAGGTGATGTGATGGCGATCCGACGCCATCCATTCTTTTCCATCTGCAGTTGGATCTTGGTCCGCAACAGATCGAAGCTCGCCGACTGTTGATTAGACGCGCCAGCGGTCAGAACGCGGTTGTTGATGAGCTGCTGGCGATCAAGCTTTACCAGTGGGATTTCATCCCATGCATTCGTTTCGGTTCGCTTTTGTAGTCCGCCGCCGACAAGGGGCTTTGCACTGGCAACCTGACGCGGAACCGACACCGACGTATCGCGCTGCTTTCTCGCTTTCTTCAACGCAGACTGAAGTTTTTCCATTTTGCTTGCCTATCACTCCGGCGTTTCACCGACGCCTATACGCCTAACCTGTCCAAAACCTTCTCCGCAATCAGATCGAGCGGCAGGTAGTATGTGTGCACCGCCCAGAAAATTGCGGGAACCCCCACAAACACGAGGCAAAGCAGCGACGCACGCAGTGCACGATCCGCCCAAATCTCTCGGTTGGAGCGGATATAGGGAAGCGTCGCAATTGGCGTAATGCCAAGGCTGTTTACAATCGTGCTGGGTCTTTTCACCAATGGGTTCAAAAGCTCCATCGCCAAAACGAGGCCGAATGCCAGTCCGAGGCTCGCAAGCCCCCCTGCTGCCATGAGAAGCAGTCTGTTCGGTTTGAAGGGATCATCCGGTATCGTGGCTGGGTCGAGTACCGAAATACGCTCCCCGCGAGAAAGAAGTTCGATACGTTCTGTTGTCTCTGCTACGGCCAAACGATCGACTACGTTGTTGTACTGTTGCTGCACATTTTCATAGTCGCGTTCCAGGTCTGCAAGCGTGATGGATATTGCGGGCGTTCGTTCGAGTGTGTCGGTCAGTTCGTCCATCTCGACCTGCAGTTCACCAATTTGAGCGTCCAGAAACTCGAGTTGGGTGTCTATCTGTGCGATCTCGTTGTTGAGCTGTTCGTTTCGCGTGAAGGCACCTATGGTACCGCCGCCCAGCGACGCGATGATCTGCTCAACTTGCGCAATGCGCGACTGGAGAATACGAACACGCGGAGAGGTTTCACCACCTGCCTCCATAGCGCCTGTTAACTCCTGCCTCAGCGCCTGTAACTTCTGCTCCTCAGCCGAAAGAAGCGCGCCATCGCTTGAGCCGTCGATTTCTATAAGAGCGTCTGCCAATTGACGACGTTGCTCCCGCAAAAGAAGAACTTCTTGCGTAAGATCAGCTGACCGTTCTTCCAGAGCTGCAAGGCGCTCCAGTCGAAACTCAAAGGTCTCGGGCAGGGCATCAGAATTGTCCGACCGGAAGGCGCTTATCTGAGTGCTCTTAATGTCAAGATCGCCTGAAAGACGCTCTACTTCCTGACGAAAAAAATCTTCGGTTTGCCGCGCCTGTCCCTGCCGCAATTCCACATCTTCACGTAGAATTCTCGTAACATAATCGTTGACGACATCCGCAACCACCGTTGCAGATCTGCCTTCGAACTGGATGGTCATCACGATAGCGCTGTTGCGGCCCGAAGCAATGTTGACACTTGTGTTCTTGCTCATCGCATTGACTATGTCGTCTGGCGACATCACTGCGTCTGCTGGGAAAACACTGTATGTCTCCGCGATCTCCAGCAGGTTGGCGCGCGTCAGCAACCTCTGTTGGATTACAGCCATCCGCTCGGCGCTTCTGTTGTCAGATTGAACCGCCGTGAGTTCTTCCGGGATTGAAGGTGCTTCAAGCAGCAGGCGCGCAGATGTCTGATAAGACACCGGCATTTGCTGTACGATCAGGAAAGTCGCAAAGAGCGATGGCAGAAAGACAAGCAGGATCAGCGGAGACCGCCGCCAAAAAATTGACAGATAAAACTTGATGTCAGCGATCACTGAGCGGCCTCTTCAATCCCGATTGAGTTGCCAACATAGATCCCATCCGCGAGAACTTCGTCCACCGCTTTCGCTGTTACGACGCGTTCACCCTCGGTGGCTGTGTACAAAAGCGCAAAATCACAGAGTTTGTTGACCAACCGGGGCACGCCTTCGGATGCCTGATACACGCGGTCGAGCGCCTCCTCCGTAAACTCGTTACCGGTTCCTCCTGCATGCCTCATCCGATGCGAAACGTAATCGCCCATCATCTCGCGATCGAGCGCAGGAACGTGATAAAACGCGGATATTCTCTGGGCGAATTGCTGCAGATCGGGGTCAAGAATTTTGGCTCTGAGCTGTGGCTGCCCGACAAGGATCAACTGAAGAAGCTCATCCTTGTTCGAGTTGATATTGGTCAGCATCCGAAGTTCTTCGAGGCTGTCTTTGGAAAGGTTCTGAGCCTCATCGATGATCAGTATGACACGTCGGCCGGCGCTATACTCCGCAACCAGGAAATCCTGAAGACGCTGGAAACTCGACACATAGTCTTCGTTACGCGTTGTTTCGAGCTCGAGCGAATTCAACACCCATCGAATAAGATCCCCTCGGTCGCCCTGCGCGTTGGAGATCAATCCAACGGTAACCGCAGGATCGATGCAGTTAAGCAGGTGCTGAACAAGGGTCGTTTTTCCAACTCCAACCTCGCCTGTTACGACTGTGATAGGCGCGGTGCTGACGACTCCGTACTCGAGGACCGCGAAGGCACGTTTGTGGATGCGACTCCAGAAAAGAAACTCTGGGTCTGGCACCAGTTTGAACGGGCGTTCATGAAGCCCGAAGAACTCAGCGTACAAATCATTCATCAGTAATCAACGCACCTGATCTTCTGGCACTTGTCTCCTGCTGCTGTCGCCGTCCAATAATCAAGACCGCGATCGGCCATCCCAAAGCACCTCGTTTGGGCTTCGTCTCCAACGTTTAGGCTCATGCTCTTAGTCTGGGCAGTAGCCTAAACCCGTTTTGATCCTTGCGCGCCAGCGAAACATACCGCTTAGGCGCAATATGGGAAACAATGTGACTAAAACCAGCAGTCTCGCTCGGCAGGATAAGCTTATCTGATTCGCAGAGATTGTGTTCAGTTCTGCCGTTGCAAAGCCTAAAAACGAACAAACTTTGGATAAAATACGAGAACAATCCCCTGCTAATAATCCGTACCTAGAGGGCTTTTACGCCTCATAGTTGGTCGCGTTTTCCGAGAAAGCGTGCAAATTCAAAGGGGAATGTCGTGTCGCGTGGTGCAGTACTGCCAAATGTTCTTTGCGGCGCCTCTATCTATAGGTATGATAGACGTCAAGAAAGCAGTAACCTTTCTCTGCTGTGTGATGATGTGACCCTTATTACGGGTGAGAGTACCTAAGTTATGACGATACGCGCTAACGATCTTTCGGAAAGCATACCTGTTTCTGCTTTCCAAGCCGCCGCGAGGCCGAGCCCCTCCTTTTACAGCCGTACTGGAAAACGCGCATTCGATGTAGCGGTTGTTGTGCTCAGCATCCCGTTTGTTGTTCCAACTGTTTTGATCCTGGCGCTTCTGGTGGCGCTAGACGGTCACAATCCTTTCTATTGGCAGCGGCGCGTTGGTCGGAAGGGCCACTCCTTTCAGCTGCTCAAGCTCCGCACAATGATTGTCGATGCTGATGCCAGGCTTGAGGCTTACCTGTCGAAGAACCCGACAGCGCGCGCTGAGTGGGATGCTCATCAGAAGCTGAAGAACGACCCGCGGATCACAATCTTCGGGCGTATCTTAAGACGGTCGTCCATGGATGAGCTGCCGCAGCTTTGGAACGTGCTCAAAGGCGACATGTCACTTGTGGGCCCGAGGCCAATGATGGAAAGCCAGCGCGAAATGTATCCCGGTGCAAGTTACTACGAACTTCGTCCGGGCATAACTGGACCCTGGCAGATATCTGACCGCAACGCTTGCAGCTTCCGGCAGCGCGCTGCATTCGACGAAGCCTATGCCCGCGAAGTGAGCGTTCCACGGGACCTGTACTACCTTGGGCAGACCGTGTTTGCAGTAGCGCGATGCACCGGGTATTAAAGAGCTGAAGTCTCGGCGCGAGCACAGTAAACCTCGCCTTTAAATTGTCCTGAAACGTAATTAGTGCTCGATCCGAGCAATCGGGTGCGACATCGGAGGAAGGCATGATTTTGCGCAAGAAAACGGGACTGCTTATCGCAGCCGCCACTTTTCTTTTTCTGGCAGCCTGTGACAGCTCCGAGGAGCGAGCGGAAAAGCACTACCAGCGCGCAGTTGAGCTAATTCAAGCGGGTGATGCGACACGCGGGATGATTGAGCTCCGGAACGCTTTGCAGCTCGATGATGCGCATAGGGAAGCACGCTGGCTTTTTGCGGAACAGCTGGAGGCGCAGGGGCGTGAGCAGGAGGCATTCGGCCACTACCTCTCTGTCGCAGAGCGGTTTCCGGATGAAGCCGAGCCCAGGATCGTTGTCGCTGACCTGGCCCTCAAGAACCGGCAGTGGGAGCAGGTGGAACGCCACGGGGCACGCGCAATAGAGCTCGCGCCAAACGATCCACGAGTAAAAATAATTGGCGCATCGCTGCAGTTTAGGGATGCAGTGTTGTCCGATGATGCATCCGCAAGGCGCGCGATTATCGGTGGCGTGGAAGACCTTTTTGCGCAATCGCCCGAGAGTCCTGTTCTGCCAGCCATACTGATCGAACACTATGTGATGGATACGGATTTCAATTCTGCGCTTGATGTCGCAAATCAGAGTCTGGAAGTGCAGCCACAAAATGCACAACTACACCTCGCGCGTTTGAATATCCTTGAGGGCCTGGGCGAAATAGATGCGCTGGAAGGTTACCTTCTGGAGCTGAATGAGCGGTTTCCCAATGAGTTCGAGTATCAGCAAATGATGCTGAGATACTTTGGCTTGAGAGGTGAAGTCGACAAAGCTGAGGATTTCCTGCGGAGTATTGTTTCGCCATTGGATGAGGAAGTCGCGGGCTACACCAGCCTCATCAGCTTCTTGACGGAGACGCGTGGCACTGAGTCTGCGCTTGAGGAGTTAGAGGTTGGTCTTGAGGCAAAGCCGAACGACCCGACCTTGCTGGCGTTGCGTGCCACACTCCTGTTCGACAGTGGAGAGCGAGACCAAGGCATCGCTGAGCTGGAACGCTTGCTGGAGGCTGAAGATCTGGGGGACGACGGTCTTCGTATAAAGATCGCCCTGGCACAGATGCTTCTGGCAACTGAGAACGAAGTGGGCGCGCGCAAGCTTGTGGAAGAGGTGCTCGCTGTCGACCCGTTGCAAATTGAGGCTGTTAAACTTCAAGCCAACTGGATGGTGCTTGACGATCGCAGTGGTGAGGCGATCAGCATACTGCGCCGTGCTTTGGATTCGGAGCCAGATGATGCAGAGCTTATGACGCTGATGGCCCGGGCGCATGCCCGCAACGGCGATGCGGACATTGCGCGCGATATGCTGGGCCTCGCGGCTGAAACCTCTGGGTTCGCACCTGAAGAAAGCGTTCGCTATGCGCGCGCTCTGATCGCAGTGGAAGAGTATGCAACAGCTGAGACGACGCTCATCTCAAGCCTTCGCGCGCGGCCAAACAATCCTTCGACACTGGCGTTGCTGGCAGAGGTCTACCTTGTCACCGAGGATTGGCCGCGCGCTGAGCAAGTTGAGGCAAATCTGCGCCGGCTCGGAACAGACCAAACGGTTGAGATGGCCGATCGCTTGCGCTTCGAACTGCTGAACCGCCAAGAGCGATCGGATGAAGCGATTACGTTCCTGGAAGATCAGCTTGACGGCGGCGACGGGAACAACCGCGCGCTTGCGGCTCTGATCCAAAGGCAAATTCAGTCCGGAGAGTTTGCAGCGGCCCGGGCGACCTTGGACGACGCATTTGTTGGCAGTGCCGATGATCCGCAACTCCTGTACTTCGAAAGCGCTATCAGACGCGGGGAAGGCGATCTGGCCGGAGCCGAAGAGATTTACCGCAATCTCCTGGAAGACTACCCACAGAATGAGCGGCTGTGGATCGAGCTTATGCGCGTTGTCAGTGCGCAGGCGAAACCAGACGAGGTCACTCGGGTGCTCGACCAAGGTCTCGAGGCAATGCCAGACTCCCCAAACCTGCTTTGGGCGAAAGCGTCACAGCTCGAGCGCGAACTGGATATTGATGGCGCCATCGGCATATATGAACGTCTTTATGACCAAAGCAGCAGTTCTGTCGTGGCAGCCAACAATCTGGCAAGTCTTCTCGCCACCTACAGAGCGGATGATCCCGAGGGCGTAGAGCGTGCTTACAGGATCGCGCGTAGGCTTAGAGGCACAGAAAACCCTGCGTTTCAGGATACCTACGGCTGGATCGCTTATCTTCGGGGCGACTATCAGGAGGCCCTTGAGTATCTGGAACCGGCCGCACAAGCGCTGGCGAGTGATCCTGTCGTTCAGTACCACCTGGGAATGGCATACTTGGCGCTTGAGCAACAGGCCCAGGCCCAGTCTCAGTTTGAACGCGCACTTGAGATGGTCGGGGCAGACGACCCGCGCGAGCAATTTCAGATAGCGAGAGAAAAGCTCGCCGAGTTGGCCACAGGCGCCGAAGTGCAGGCGCAATAAAACCGTGCTGTTTACACAGCATGCATCTGGAAAAACAGTCTGGTTTAAGCCGGTGGTGTTGCGCGCGATATTGGTGTGTAGTGATACACATCTAGCCAATGTGTCTTCCAAGTGGACCTGACCGCGAGATGAACGCTCAAACGCCCCAACGCTATGGCATCGGTCTTCAACCGTCTTCCGGCGGGCGTCAGACTTTGGCCACAGCTTGGTTTTTGATCGCGGCCTGCGTCATCATCGAGGTGTTTATTCAACTCGGGGAATGGGGCGTGTTCGGCGGGACGCGCATTCGCGCCACGGCCTATGAGTATTTCGGTTTCTGGCCCGGATTGCTTGGAAACTGGCGACCGAACTACGAGCTGCAACCGTACTCGATGTTTGTCACTTACAGCTTCCTTCACGGTGGATTGCTGCATCTGGCCCTTAATATGGTGACACTCTGGTCGCTTGCGCGGGTCGTTGTGGCCCGGGTCGGCGAGTTGCGCTTTGCGTTTATTTATAGCGTCTCTATTCTTGGGGGCGCTTTGGGCTTTTGGCTGCTGACCGATACTCTGCAACCAATGGTGGGCGCCTCTGGAGCTCTTTTTGGCTTGGCCGGAGCTTTGGTGTCCTGGAACTACCTTGACCGTTTTCTCCTCGATCAAGGTCTTCTTCCGGTGTTACAGACAATTCTTCTTCTTATCGTTCTTAATATTGCCTTGTGGTGGGCCATGGACGGTCAACTTGCCTGGGAGACCCATCTTGGAGGGTTTGTTTCCGGCTGGATCGCAGCAATGCTTGTGGACCCGCGCGGGCGCCCATTGGGGCAGGCTGAGCAACCTGCGAACCCAAAGGACACATCTGGTCAGTAGTCCCGTTCGAAGAAAAGCCCCAGTGAGTCGTCTCCGTCGTTCGTGACAGTGCCGCGCGCGGTCAGTGCATTGGTAAGATCAATGTTCAAGCTGACACCAGTTTGGCCGCTGCCTTTGACATCGACGTTTGTGTAGATGTCTTCGGTCAAGTACTTTCCGACCCGCAGGCTTGCATTTCCCTCGTCGTCGCTGTCGAGGTCGAAATCGTCCAATCCGGTCTCTTCCCGCAACTGATTGATAAACCCAAGCCCGTTGCCGTTTCGGAGAGCGACAATTGAGTTTGCCAGCTGCAGGGCCTGAAAACCGCTCAGTTCATTGAGGCTCCGCCCGAACAGAAGTTGTGCAAGAGCCTCATCCTCTGGAAGGGGTGGACTGGATGTAACGTTGAACTCCGGCTCATTCGCAGGCCCTGAAATAGCGACCGTAACCGTCGCCTCATCAGACGTCGACGAGGCCGCGAAATACAGTTCGGGGATCAGGTTCGCCAAGAGCTGAATGCGTCCCTCATCGAGATCCAGTCGTTGACCAAGGACAGCTAGGCGACCGCGCACCAACTCAATTTCGCCGACAGGCCGAGGATCATTGGTCGTACCGGCGATCGCAATTTCGCCGCCCAGCTCTGCGTCGAGACCGAACCCACGTATGAAGATCTTGTTGTTTGCCAGGATATCGAGATCGAGCCCGACTCCGCCGGAGGTGCCTGGTGGAGGCGGCGGTGGTGTTTCTTCGGCTCCGATCCCGGCCCTGTCGCGTGTCTGGCGCACTGCAGGCCTATCATCCACGTGCACGATACCTTCCGTGATTGCATCGGGCGAGCCGCCATCCGGTATTCTGATTTCTGTTTCGCCAAGCTCGATTGTCCCGGCAAGCAACGCGTCGTTCGGCAAAGTTCCATCCAATCCCACATCTGCTGATATCGACGTTGTGAGAAGCCCTGGTATCTCGAGAACGTAGTTGTCGAGACCAATTGCCAGGTCACTTGTGAGTGGGCTGCTCAGCCCGACGCCGCCTTCAACCGACAAAGCCCCGCCCCTGTTTCCCTCAGCTGAGACCGAAAGTAGCGCTGTATTTCCGCTGAGGTCTGCTTGGCCCTGAATGCTCTGAAGTGTCAGCCCCACTGTGGGTTCCGCGACCCTGGCATCTGAAATTGTCACTGTGCCGGACACCGATGACAGATCGGGTGGGCCCGAAACACTGAGGTTTGCATCGACAGCTCCCGCTGTGGTCAGCGGTTGAATGATCGGGTTTAGAAGCGCAAGGCTTGCCGATGCCTCCAACCCAATGTCCAAGGACGAAAAGTCTGGCGCAACGGTTCCGCTGCCACGCGCCGTTGTGCCGACCGGTCCCTCGGCTGCGAATTGAACATCGAGACTGCTATCGGCTTGGCCAATACCTAGGTCCATAGTCACCGGGCCCGGAAAATTTGGAACAAGACGCGCCAGATCATCCAGTACAAGGCTGGCGTCCAGTGCCGTACCTGTGCCGCGCCTTGCGCCTTCGGCCTCAAACTCAATCGCCGGAGTTGAGGCTGACGCCTCCCGCAGAGTGAACCCTTCAACATCTCGTCCTGCGGCCAGTGCGATGTCCGCGCGTCCGAGCAAAAGCTGATCGACCGGGGCGATGCCAGTCGACAGATCTGTGCCTGTGGCTGACATCTCCACATCGAAAGCGCCAGTCAGAAGGGTTCCGCTTCCCTCTGCATCGAGATTGACGGTGCCACCCAGCGTCTGGCCGATCACCGCAGCATAACGCGAAAGGTCGGGAAGTTCGGCGCTCAGCACGCCGGCTGCGGGCAAATTGTCCGCGACGAGACCCAGTGTCCCGTCGAAAGCAAGCCGTGCCCCGCCCGCATCCATTTGCAAATCGTTTACCACAAGGTCGCCGCCGACATTCCACTCAAAGCCTGTAGCAAGCCGCACGTCCTCACCCACCGCCGCGTTCAGATCCGGATTGCCCAGGTCAATGCCGTGCGCACCGAACAGGATATTGCCTTCGGCGCTCCCGAGTTCACTCTCAGTGGGCAATCCGATGGAGCCTGCGCCTCTGAAATCGGTTGTTTCAATTGCGATATCGTTCTGTTTGATGCCGGTGGCCGATACGAGGGCCGACCAGACCGAGTTTTGTTCAGCATCGTAGTTCACAGTGACCCGTGCACGGTTCACAGTCAGAGGAGGACCGGCGACAGGGAGCTGCACATCCTGACCGTCTGCGCGTCCCATAAAGCCCGCAAAAGCGATCTGCTGAGGCCAGTTGTCCGGACCCAACTGCGCTGTGCCCGCAAGATCCAGTGCTTCCGTTGTTATATGAAAGCTCTCCAGTTCGCGGCTGCCATCTTGGTTAGATACGGCAGAAAACCGAAGGGCTGTCTCTTCACCGAAAAAGGCATCCAGGTCCGATGGCACCAAGGCGCGAACGTCCCCTGAAATATCAGCGATCACGCGCGGAGGCGCTTCTTGCGGATTTTGCAGCTCGACCGTGCCACCCAGTCTAATGGCATTGTCGGTGCGCAATGCAATCTCAGCGGTGAAGTCCGACAGCGGGCCCGACCCGTCCACCGTCAGATCGAGGCCAGGCGATTCAGGCAGGCCAAGCTTGCGGACAACAAGCCCGTCCGGGCGCGCAATCACTTCAAGCGCAAGGTCGAGCAATGCGGTTTCGTTCGAGAAGCCAGCGTCCAGCGTAACACTTGTGCCTTCAACATCGGTGCGTCTCAGGTCGAGGGTAATTTCCGCATTTCCGTCAGCAAGCTGTACCCCGCCCTGAAGTGCGGCTTCGATTTCTTCACCGAGCAAGGCCTCTCCGAGAATGATCTCAGGGGCCGAGATAACATCCACTGCTACGGAAACCGGGAGTTCGGGGAGCGAAAAGGGTTCGGAGCGCGCGGCGGGTTCGGGCAGGCTGGCGTCTTCCTGTGAAACGGGCGCGCGTTCTACAAGAATGCGTTGCGCCTCGAGCCTGTTAACGTCCACTCGACCACGAAAGAGAGCAGTGCGGTTCCAGTCCAGAACGGCGTTTTCGATGACGAGCCAGATCCCTTCAGCATCTGAGAAGCTGAGCCGTTCTATCTGAGCGGCTGCAGACAAAGCGCCCTGCAGGCCTTCGATCCTCACTTGCATGTTGTCGCTGGACAGGCTGCGCTCAAGCAGGCCTGCCAGACCGCGCGCGCCCTCGTCAGGCGCCTCGTTCTGTGCAACAGCGGCCGAGGTCGCGCACGTGAAAAAAAGAACTGCCAGAGCGCGCCGCATCAGAATGCCTGTCCGATCCCAAAGTATAGCTGTACGCCATCGCCGGTGTCGCCGTCGACCGGCCCTGCAATATCGAACCTTAGCGGCCCGATTGGCGTATTGTACCGCACACCCAGTCCTGCGCCAGAGTGACTGTCGCTTTGTGATTCATCTCCCACATAGCCGAAATCGAAAAAGCCAACGACGCCGAAGTTGTTCTGCAGATCATACCGGACTTCGAACGTCGCAGCCGCGAACTCGGTTCCGCCAAATGTTCCACGCGGAGTGTCGATGCCCAGCGACTCGAATGGCTGCCCACGGACGGTACCGCTTCCGCCTGAAAGAAAAAGGAAGGACTCAGGTACTTCCCCGGTGCTCGCCCCGAATACTGCGCCGAATTGTCCGCGCAAGGCAAAGGTCAGATCCTGTGCTTCCCCAAAGCTTTGATAAAAACGCGTATCCAGAAACAGCCGGACGCCATTCTTGGCGTCTTCGGTTCCGTAGAAAGGAAAAACCTCGCTGTCTATATAGTATCCCGATTTCGCATTGGTCTCGAAATCACGGACATCGTAGACCGCCTGTAGCGGAACGCCAAAGGTCACAAAGTTCTGCGTACCTGGCTTAAAATCAGTTTCGGTTGCGGTAAATCGAAGTCCGGATGCAAAGGAGAGTGCATCAGTAAGGGTTCTGTCAAAAAGAACTTCTGCTTCGACTTGGTCTTCACGAAAGTCATTATTGTCATCGCGTGAGATCTCTGCGCGCAAGACGAGGTCGGTCAGAGGTCTGGGCGTCGCAGGGCGGCGGAACAGGGCACTTAGGCTGTATTCCAGGGCTTCGTTTCCGTCGATCTGCTGATTGAGCTCCGCGTCAAAGCGCAACCGCTCCCCACCTCCCAAAAGATTGCGGTGGAACCAGAATGCCGAAAGACCGATTCCGTCGGAGGTGCCGTACTCGGCGCCGAAACCGATCCTGCGGAGTTTCTCTTCCTGGACTTCGATTTCGACATCAACGGTCCCGTCGGCATTGTTTTCCTCGCTTTCGCGGACCACCGCCGAGCGAAATACGCCGGTTTCGACAAGGCGGCGCTGGGCATCCGTCAGGGCCTTTGGTGAAAAAACCTCTCCGGTTGGAACTGCTGCAATATCGCGGACCCGTTCATCATCTATTCGCGATGTGCCGGAAACAGACTGCGCGCCAAACCGCAAACGAGGGCCCGGATCTAAGCTAAGGTCGACATCGAGCTCTTGAACCTGGTGCCGCGCACGGAGGTCCTGATCCGCCAGTGCGGCCCTTGGAAACCCGACGTCGCGCCATCCGCGGACGCCGCGATCCACAGCACTTCGAATTGTGCTGCTTTGCGCCGGGGCGCCCGGTGTGAATTCGCGGGGAAGCGTCGTTTCAGGAGCAATCGGCGAGATGTTTATTGTCCCGAAGGTAAAGGGCAGCCCACTGACCACAGTTGCCGAAACGTTTGGCAGGGCTGCGAACTCGGCAAATGGAGAAAGCTCGCTTGCCTCCTGCCCGTTCACCTTGATGCTAATTTCAATATCAAAGTAACCGTTCGCATAGAGCACTTCGAGAATGCGCCTGTAGTCGGCACGGGCCGCTGCAACAATGTCAGCAGGGTCGCTGTCTTCGCGTTCCAGGGCCGCGCGGGCGAGTGAGCTGTTCTCAATCTGTCCGGCAAGATCCTCGTTCTCTTCTTGCAGAGATAAAGTGAATTCCCCTGCCTCGGACGGTGGCCCGACAAGGACACCAAGACAAAGGGCTAGTGCCATTGCAACATGGCGGGGTCTGAAAAACTGCACTTCTCTGCTCGCCTGCTCGAAGCCTTTTGAGCTGGTATAACAAATCTTACTTAGTTCGCGCGTAAATAATTCCCGCCTGTCCCGCCGTTTTACGGTGTTTTAAGGCGCGCATTGATATTACTGGCCCCGGGTAAAGGTGAAAGGTGGACACATGGCGGCGGAGGGTCCCGCGCCGGTCATTATCAAACGTAAAAAGGTTATCTCTGGCGACGGCCACCACGGGGGTGCGTGGAAGGTCGCCTATGCGGACTTTGTAACCGCAATGATGGCTTTCTTCATGTTGATGTGGCTTCTGAACGCGACAACGGAGAAGCAGCGCAAAGGCATTGCTGACTATTTTAACCCGACCATCCCAGTCAATCGCATATCGGGTGGCGGAGAGGGCATGTTTGGCGGGACGAACATATTCTCTGAAGAGGTCCTGGCCCGCTCGGGAACCGGCGGCGTGGAGGACGGCGATGGTTCGATTCAGGCTGGTAAGAAACAAGCTCGACAGGAGCTTAAAGACCTGTCCAGCGCGGTAAAAGCCGCCGCGATGCAAAAGTCAGGCGGCGGCCCGAGGGCGGAACAGCTGTCGACGAAACTTGTGGAGGACGGTCTCGCGATTGATCTTTTTGACATCGACGATGCTCAGATATTCCAAAAAGACACCGCGGATCTTAGCCACGAAGGCGCGCAGCTGCTCTCCATCGTGGCCGAGGTGCTTAGCAAGCAGCCGCACGTGCTGACGATCACCGGCCATACGCCGCCACAACCCGTGGTAGTTCGAAAGAACCGGCTCTGGGCGCTTTCGGTCAACAGGGCTTTGGCCGGGCGCCGATACTTGCAGCGTGCAGGACTTCCCGCAGAACGGATAGTGCAGGTCGGTGGCCAGGCCGATCGGGTCCCGTTTTTCATGCCACCTGCATCTATTGGAAATAACAGGCTTCGGATCTTGGTCAGGAGATAAGGCCGCAGCGACTTAAACACCATTAGCGTCACTTTAACTTGGCGCGCGCCATTGTGTTGCAACCAAAGGATTCGAGGCAGCAGAAAGGCGCACGATGACGATCTCCTCTTCCCTATATGCAGGTGTGGCCGGACTGAATGCGAACGCCACCCGTCTCGCGACCATCTCCGACAACATCGCGAACTCGTCCACCTATGGATACAAGCGGGCAGAGGCGGAATTTCAATCTTTGGTTCTTTCTGGGAACGGCGGTGCTTATTCCGCTGGCGGCGTTACTGTAAATACATCGCGCGCAATTGATGAGCGCGGCCCCCTTATCACCACGAGCAGCCCGACCGATCTTGCGGTTGCAGGGGGCGGAATGCTCCCCGTCACGGGCGAAGCCACGCTGGCGTCAAATGTCGGGAACTACCCCTTGAGTCTTGTGACGACCGGATCTTTTGAGCCAAACGCGGATGGTGTTCTGGCGACGAATTCAGGTTTGGTTCTGATGGGCTGGCCTGCGGGTACTGACGGCTCCGTTCCAAGCTATCCCCGGGATTCTGTTCAGGGCCTTGAACCTGTGACTATTAACTACAACGAGTTTTTTGCGGATCCCACGACAGCAATTGATCTTGCGCTAAATTTGCCCGCGTCGGAGACGGCTGCCGGGGCAAGCGGCGATCCGATCCAGATGTCTGTTGAGTATTTTGGCAATCTCGGCACGTCAGAGACACTTTCGATCACCTATACTCCTTCGGTTCCGACAACCGGCCAGTCCAATACATGGTCTATGACGGTCCGCGACAGCGCCTCTGCCGGAGCGGTGATCGGGGAATATACGTTAGCATTTGATCCTACGCGCGGTGGCGGTGGAACCCTCGATACTGTCACAACTATTTCGGGGGGGATATATAATCCTGCCACTGGCGTAATCGCTCTGTCTGTCGGAGGTGGTCCGCTCGATCTTGATATAGGAATGGTCGGCGAGCAGGACGGCTTCACGCAATTGTCCGATACATTTGCGCCCGTGACTATTTCTAAAAATGGCTCTCAGGTGGCCACGCTTACAGGAGTGGAGGTGGATCCGAACGGTTTTGTCCACGCGCTTTATGATTCCGGTGTATCGCGGGTAATTTACCAGGTTCCGCTTGTGGACGTTCCAAACACGAACGGACTGATTTCCCAGGATAACCAGTCTTATCAGATCTCTCAGGAAAGCGGTCCGTTCTTCTTGTGGGATGCCAGCAGCGGTCCTGTCGGGGAAGTAGTAAGCTTCGCGTTAGAGGAGTCAGCGACGGATACCGCTGCGGAACTGACGAACCTCATCGTTACCCAGCGCGCCTATTCCTCCAACGCAAAGGTCATTCAAACTGTCGATGAGATGCTGCAGGAAACTACTAATATCAAACGCTAACTGAAGACAGTCTGTCCTATTCATGACACTCACAGGCTCCCTCTCCAATGCGTTGTCCGGACTGACCGCAGCATCAAAGGCGGCGCAAGTGGTGTCGTCGAATGTCGCCAACGCCACGACGGAGGGTTACGCCACGCGTGTGCTCAATACGTCGGCCGCGTCACTGGGAGGCGTGGGCGCCGGCGTCCGCATCGATGGTGTGCAGCGCCAGGTTGACGCTGCAGTTGTTGCGGAGCGACGGGAGGCGGGCGCCGAAAACGCACATAATGGAGTTGTTGCCGAGTATTATGCCCGCGTTGAAGGTATACTCGGGCTCCCCGCGGATGCGGGGTCTCTCAACGCCGCATTGGTGCAGTTTGAGACAGCCTTGATCGATGCCGCCAGCCGGCCAGATCAGACCGTTCGCCTCGATGCGGCAGTCGCAGCGGCAGTTAACCTTGCGGACAGACTCAAGGATGCCGCAGCCGGTGTGCAACAGGAAAGGAGCATGGCCGACCGCGAGATCGGACAGCAGATCGAGACCCTTAACACTGCGCTGCACGCAATTTCAGAACTCAACAAAGAGATCTCGAAAGCACGTGTGGCCGGGCTCGATGTCCTCTCCCTTTTTGACCAAAGACAGACTCAAATAGACCTCGTCTCGGGCATCGTGCCAGTAACTGTTTTGCCGCGCGACAATGACCAGATCGCTTTGATTTCGACCGGTGGTGGCGTTTTGCTGGACGGCAGGCCTTCGACGCTTGAGTTTTCGACAACGCATGCGATTAGCGCCGATATGACAGTTCAAAGCGGCGGGCTTGCGCAACCGACCCTGAACGGCGAGGCTGTCGATCTGTCTCTGCGCACGAACATGCTGCAGGGAGGCTCGTTGCAGGCTCTTTTTGCGGTGCGTGACAGCCTGGCGCCGGAAAATCAGGCAGCGCTCGATGCGATGGCTGCTGAGCTCATTTCCCGGTTTGAAGACCCTGCCGTTGACGCCAGTCTCGCCGCCGGGGTTCCGGGGCTTTTTACCGATGCGGGCAGTGTCTTTGACCCTCTTAATGAGGTCGGGCTTGCAAGTCGCCTCTCAGTAAACGCCGGCGTGGACACTGGACAGGGTGGAGAGAGCTGGCGCATCCGGGACGGTGTCGGACAGACCGTGCCGGGCCCGGTCGGTAATGCGTCACAACTCTTGGGCTTCGTGGATGTTCTGTCGGATAGCCGGGTTCCTGCTTCGGCCAATGCAAGCACGGAGCCGAGGACGGTATTTTCGCTTCTTTCCGATCTTGTCTCGGACGCCAGTCGCTTGCGTGAACAGGCGGACAACCAGCGTGCAACATCGAACGCAACTTGGGAAGCATGGCGGTCTGTCGAATTGGAAGGCGGCGTCGATACCGATGCAGAAATTCAAAGGCTCCTCCTGATCGAACAGGCCTACGCAGCGAACGCGAAAGTTATCGAAGCGGTTGAAACGATGTTGGATGCTTTGACGAGGATATGACCATGACACCGCTTTCCACCGGAGACTTGGCAACACATTTTTCGACACGCCTTCATATGTCGCGGGTAAAAACCGAAGTAGACACTTTGTCCAACGAGCTCGCGTCAGGGCTCAGGGAGGACATCGCGGCCCAGCAGGGAGCCGATTTCTCGCGTATTTCCGCTCTGGAGCGGTCCATCGAAATCACCGACCGCTACAGTGCCGCCAATGCGGATACGACGCTGTGGCTTGATACGGCGCAAACGTCTCTGGACGCAGTGCAACGCACTGTCTCACAGTCTGCAGCGCAGTTTATGACTGCGGCAACGGAGGGGTCTCTTTCCAACTTGGAGTCAGCGAGCACGTCCGCTGAACGCGCGCTTTCGTCTGTGATGTCAAAGCTTAATACCACGGTCGGCGGAGCCGCGATTTTTGGGGGAACCGAAACCGGGTCGTCGCCGCTCGCTGACAGCGAAACCATGCTTACAGTCCTGTCATCTGCGCTGGCGGGCGCAACCACCACAAACGATGCACTGGCCGCAATAGACGCGTGGTTTGCTGATCCTGTCGCAGGGTTCTCCGCCGCAATATATCGGGGCGGCGCGTCGGATGCCGTTCAGCTGCTCTCTTCGGAAGAAACAACCCTGTCTTTTAATATCCGCGCCAACGATCCTGCTCTTATCGACACAATAAAGGCGCTGGCCACAGCGGCAATGGCCACGGAACCGGTGTTTGCAGGCGACGCGGCCGCACAGACAGAAATGATACGAAGCGCTTCCGAGCAGCTGTTCACCTCCGAAGCCCGTCTTGCGACCCTTCGCGGAGGATTAGGTGCCCTGCAAGCGCAAGCTGAAGCTGACAGTGTTCTGCTTCTTTCTATGAGAAGCGGCTATGAGATGGCGATGAGCGATATCTATGCCGCCGATCCCTATGAGACAGCTTCCAGTCTCGATGCCGCAACGCTGCAGCTGGAGATGATCTATTCAATTACAGCACGTATTTCTGACCTGACACTTGCTCGGTACTTATGACAGGTCTGCGTCTCATTTTTTCGGTCATTCTGTTGGCGTTTGCATTTACCGCGCAGGCGACGCCGGTGCGCTTGAAGGATCTGGTGGAATTTGAAGGCGTTCGGGGCAACGACCTTGTCGGCTACGGTCTGGTTGTCGGGCTCAACGGGACCGGGGACGGCATCAGAAACGCACCCTTCACTGAAGAAATCCTGTCGAGCATTTTGGAGAGTTTTGGCGTAAATCTGTCAGGCGAGCAATTTCGACCCAAGAATGTCGCAGCCGTTTTGGTGACGGCTGAACTTCCTCCATTTTCAAGAGCAGGTGCTCAGATCGATGTGACAGTCTCCGCGATCGGCGACGCCAAAAGCCTTTTGGGAGGCACGCTGATCATGACCCCTCTGAACGCTGCAGACGGTGCGGTTTATGCCGTGGCGCAGGGCTCCATCGTCGCGGGAGGGGCCTCGGTGGATGCAGAAGGGGCAGAGGTCGTGCGGGGCGTTCCGACGGTCGGGACCATCCCCTCGGGTGCACGCGTCGAGCGAGAAGTGGAATTCTCTCTGGGTGATTTGCGAACGCTCCGTTTGGCATTGCGTGTGCCAGATTTTACCACGGCCGGGCGTATCGAGGCGGCGGTGAACAGGCTGTTTCGCCGCGAAGTGGCCATCATGCGCGATTCCGGGACCATAGAGCTGGATGTGGAGCGCACGCGACTTGGATCGCCAGCGCGGGTGATTGGCAGAATTGAAAGCCTTCTCATTGAGCCGGAAACACGAGCCCGCGTCGTTGTCGATCAGAGGTCCGGCACCATCGTGATGGGCGAAAACGTGCGGGTGTCGCGGGTTGCGGTATCCCAGGGCAATCTGACAATCCGTATTGAAGAGAGACCCCTCGCAGTGCAGCCAAATCCCTTTGCAGATGGCGAGACGGTCGTTGTTCCCAGGACAGAGGCCGCGCTGGATCAAGAGCCTGGAACGGGCCTCGCTGAAGTTCGTGGCGGGACAGATCTTTCTGAAGTGGTCGCAGGGCTCAATGCGCTGGGCGTGTCACCCCGCGACATGATTGACATACTCAAGAGCATCAAGGCTGCCGGTGCGTTGCATGCTGATTTGATTGTGCGGTGAGCCCCGAGGTCTCAGCTGGTGTACCCGGATACCAACGTTTCGGCAACGAGGGTCCAGCCATCGGCAACCACAAAAAAGGCCAGCTTGAACGGCAATGAAACAATTGCCGGCGGGACCATCATCATGCCCATCGACATCAGAATGGCCGCCACCACGAGATCGATAATCAAGAAGGGAAAGAAAATCAGGAACCCGATTTGAAAGGCGCGTTCAATTTCGTTGAGCATGAACGCAGGAACAAGAACAGAGAGGCGCGGATTTTCAGGATCGAACCCCTGCAGCGTGTCGCGGTACCTTAGTTCGGCAAGGCGCGATATGGTTTCCGGATCGGTTCGTGCCGTCATAAAAACGCGGAATGGATCAAGAGCATTTTGGAGACCGACCTCCAGCGATACTTCTTCGTCCACGATAGGTTTCAGCCCCACCTCCCAAGACTCCAGGAAGATGGGTTCCATAACAAAATACGTCAGGAACAGCGCGAGGCTCACGATCAGCATGTTCGGGGGAGACGCTTGCAGTCCGAGACCGGTTCTCAGAATTGACAGCACGGTCACAATGAATGGAAAACACGTGACCGTCACTGCGATGCCGGGTGCTAAGCTGAGAATGGTTATCAGTGCGATGATCTGAAAAGCCCGACTGGTTAGTGATGTCTCACCCTCGAGCAGCGCTGACAGAGTGTCCCCCAGGTCCTGCGCACCAGCAGGATCTGCTTTCAGGGCAATGAGCCCGAAAACAATCAGTGCGCTGGCAAGGCGCATCAAAAGGCAGTTTCCGGTGCCATGACTTCGGTAAGTCGGACGCAGAGGCCTGACCCGCCATCCTGCTCTTGCAGTATTCCCCGGGCAATCAGATGCGTACCAACGAAAAGGTCAACAGGATCTTCGATACGCCTGTCGAGCGTCAAAACGGAATCCTGCTTCAGAGACAGCAGCTCCCGGACTGTTGGATGCGCTTGCCCAACAGAGACGGTGACCTGGATCGGAACGCCCACCAGTGGCGTTGCTTGCTCTTCCGCATCGGATATCTCGGAATTATGAGGCATGCGCGGCCGTGTCCTGAAGTTGTGAGAAATAGGCGTCGACCGAAGCGCGTATGTCCGCAACCAACTTGTCGCCATCCATCTCATGCACCTCGTGCCCGAGCTGAAGACGAACCTGATGTCTGGCGAACGATGGCTCCGCCGTAATTGTCAAGGGAAGCGCCGTATGCTTTGCGAGCGTTGCGCCTATGGTATCCAGATCGGAGGGTGCGCAGACCAGCTCTGCATTCAGATTTGCGGTCTCTGCGACAAGCGGTTCGACCATCTCGGAGACAATCAAACCGAAATGGTCCTGTAGAAGTTCGGGAAGCACTTTCTCGACCATCGTTCTTACAAGAGGCTCGAGAGAAAGGCTTACGTGCCTCTGGGCCTCGAAGAAGGAAAAAGAGAGCTCTTCCAGATTTCGGCCAAGCTCTTCGTCCAAACGCTGCGACGCGGTCTCCTCCGATTGCAGCGCATCGTCCCAGCCGGCCTGATATCCCTTTTCGAACCCCCCTATCCGCACGATCTCAGGATCCGCCGCATCTTGTTGGGCGTCGGCGGCTGCACTTCCGGATGCAATGTCTTCGAAATTCTCTAATGACAGGGCGCCCACTACCGAATTTCTCCCGTATCTTCGACCCAGCTTTGCAGGACGGCGACACTATCCGCCCGCCGCAACTTCATCTGTTCCCTGAGCCGCTGGACCGCGTCAGCTTTATTCGGAAGACGCGCAGTTGCCGCAGTGTCAGGAAGCGGAACACCCGGCCCGGCGATCTCACCTTCCAGAACCGGGACATGGGCTTCATTCGCGATGTTTGTCTGCGGTCGGCGCGGCTCTGCGAGGGCGGTTTCCGTCGCAGCGGCTGGTTTCGGCAACCCAAGCTCCGGTCCCTGAGGAGCACTGAGAGGTTTTAGGCTGGCGAGCAGGATGGGACGGAAAACGAGCAGCCCCAGAACACACGCGACCGCACAAAGAAGCGCTGTGCGCACCAGAGCGGTCGCGTTTACGCCCGAAGCAGAAAACCAGGATCGGCTCGGGCTTGTCCCTTCAGGCAATGACTCCGGCATCTCCAGCGATTTGAGCGTCACGATATCGCCCCGGCTTTGGTCAAAGCCCACTGCTGATTTCACCAAAGCTTCGAGATCCCGGAGTTCTTCCACCGAGCGTTCGGTGAACTGCGATACTCCGTTTTCGTCGACCGACGTGATTCCGTTGACCAAAACGGCAACACTAAGGTTTTTGATTGCACCAGGCACGCGCTCGGTTTCGCGGGTCGTCTCTGAGACTTCATAGTTGACCCGCTCGCGAGTCTCCGTCTCAGAAACAGAATCCTGGCCACCTTCTGTGGCATCTCCGTCAGGCAGGTTGCTTGCCACGGTAACCGGACCGCGTCGAGCCTGGTTTGAGTTTGAGTTATTTTCGGTCGTTTCACTGGAAATTGCGACGCGGCTTTCTGGGTCAAAGCGGCGTTCGAATACGCGTTCCCGGTCAAGCATCGATGTGACATTCACCTCGACGATTGCGTTTCCCGGACCGACCCGCGCCTCGAGCAGACGCTCCACCCGCGTGCGAAGAGTCTCGCTGAGCTCCATATCCGAGTCACTGCCCAAATCGCGTTCGTTTCTTGAAAGCATCCGGCCACTGACGCTATCGATGACCGACACGTTTTCGGGTGACAGACCGCCTGTTGCTGACGCAACCAGAAATTGCAGCGCCTCAACCTGAGGCCCGGATAATGCAGCCCTTAGTGGGGTGACAAAAACGGACGCAGTTCCGGGCGTAACGATCCGCGAGCCATGTGTGCGCGCCGGCGAGATATGGACCCGGGCCGATTTTATCGACTGGCCAGCGGCGATGGTCCGCGCAAGCTCGCCTTCCTTGGCGCGCTTGTACGTCGCATCAAACATCTGAGAGGTCGTCCCGAACCCTGTCAGCGAATCCAGCAGCTCGTATCCGTTTGTTCCGGCTGCGGGAAGTCCCTCGGCCGCAAGCGACACGCGCAGGCGGTCGCGCTGAGTGGAGTCGACAAAGATGCCGCTGGCCCGCACTTGATGCGGGACGCCGCGCTGTTCGAGTGCTGCAATAACTTCGCCAGCAGTAGCTGGTTCAAGCCCGGAGTACAGCAGGGCGAAAGACGGTTGTGCGGCCAGGCGCGCGACCAGCAGGACCCCAAGCACAGCTGTCAAAAATACAATTGTAACAAATACTTGCCGCCGAAGGCCAAGCGAAGTCCAGTTTTCGCGAATCCGTTTCAACAGTTCTGAGTTCATCGTGACCTTCTGGTCTGCGTCGTGCAGCTAGCTAAGCGGGTCGATCTTAATAATCGGTTAGTGCTGATGCGCTAGCGATTAGGTCAGTCGCAGCAGAACCTGTGGAGCGTTAATGGACGACACTGATGACGAGGGCGCGCCCGTCCCGCCTAAAAAACGCAAAAGCCTGCTTCTGCTATTGCTCGTCGTTTTAACCCTGAGTGCTGGTGCGGCAGCGGGCGGCTATTTTGCGGCATCGAGTGGCTTGATCTCAATGCCCGCGATTTTTGCAAAATCCTCTAAGCCCCAGTCCCCGGGTACAGCGGACGACGTCGCCTTCGTCCCGCTGGCGCCATTGATCATTAGCCTCAGTCAAGACGCCAAGAACTCTCATCTCAGGTTTACCGCGCAACTGGAGGTGTTCGCGCCCTATGAGGATGAGGTTGCGCGCATGCAACCACGCTTTCTGGATGTTCTTAACGGATATCTTCAAGCGCTTGAGGCCGAGGATATCGAGCATCCGGATGCCTTCATGCGGATGCGTGCACAGGCATTGCGGCGCATGCAGGTCGTCGCCGGACAGGGTCGTGTGCGCGACCTGCTCGTGACTGAGTTTGTACTGAATTAGGAGGCTGCAATGGCTCTTCTGGCTGACATTCTTCTTGCTGTCGGGGCATTCGGTGTTGCCCTTTACTGTCTCATCCTGTCGCGTCGCCTGTCGAAGTTCTCGGATCTCGAAAAAGGCATGGGCGGCGCAATTGCCGTATTGTCAGCGCAGGTCGACGAAATGACTGCCGCGCTCAACACCGCTCAGGGCACAGCAGAATCAACAAAGTCCGAGCTAGAAGAGATATCGTCGCGCGCGGAGATCGCTGCAAAACGCCTCGAGTTGCTGCTTGCCGCAATGCACGACCTGCCTCACCCCGCGTCGGAGGAGCCCAGCAGGGAGACTGTCCCAGAGCCCCTCGATCCCGGGGTTCAATGGAGAACGCGGAGACCTGTTGGGGGAGCATTGAGATGAGCAAAATGAAAAAGCCGCAGTTCCATCCATTGTTGATGCTTTCTGTCGTACTTGCAGTTTCGGTATCGCTGCGCGTCGGGTCCGGTTTTGGTCCGGTGCTTGCCACGACCAGCCCGCTCGGTGCGGTGAGCGGAAGTGACGGTGGCGCAATGGTGTGCGGGCTTCCGGAGCTGGAGCTGATGTACCAGACGCTCTTATCGGACCGCAAAGCGCTGGACGAAAGACTACTCGCTGCCTCCGCGCGGGAACGCGATCTTGAAACGGCCGATAGTTTGATACGCGAAAGCTTCGAAGAGTTGCAGACTCTGCAGGCCAAGCTCAGCTCCGAACGCGAAGAGTTCGAAGGCGAAAGGGCGAAGGTCGTTGAGGATGCACAGGCCGACCTCAAACAACTCGTTCAGGTCTACGAGTCGATGAAGCCGAAAGACGCCGCAGAGTTATTTGAAACGATGTCGCCTGAATTCGCAGCGGGGTTTCTTGGGCGTATGCAGCCCCAGATCGCCGGGGAAATCTTGTCGGCAGTCTCCTCGGATTTTGCCTACGCAGTCAGCGTTCTTATTGCTGCGCGAAACACCAAGTCAGCTGATTTCAAACCTCAAAGCGCGCAAGACGGGTGAGGCGGTCGCGATGATTGGCGCCATCGGAATACTCATTGTCTTCGTCATGATCTTCGGGGGCTACCTCGCGGCGGGTGGCAAGATGGGCATTATCCTGAAATCACTGCCGTTTGAGTTTACCATGATTGGTGGTGCGGCGGTTGGTGCGTTTGTTATCAGCAATGACCTTGCGGGCATCAAACACACTTTGAAAGATATCGGGAAAGTCTTCAAAGGCCCGCGTTGGAAGCCCGAAGACTACCGGGACCTTTTGTGTCTTCTCTTTGAATTGCTGCGTCTGAGAAAGCAAAATCCCGTGGCTCTGGAAGAACATATCGAGGAGCCTGGCAACTCAGACATTTTCAACAAGTATCCACGCATTGCACAGGATCACGAGGCGATGGATCTGATCGCAGACACACTGCGAAATGCATCATTGAACTACGACGATCCGCATCAGGTTGAAGAAGTGCTCGAAAAACGATTGGAAGCGCATCTCGAGCATGCTCTGCACTCAAGCCATGCGTTGCAAACCATGGCAGATGGCTTGCCAGCGCTTGGGATCGTGGCCGCCGTTCTAGGGGTGATCAAAACCATGGCGTCGATCGACCAACCCCCAGAGATTCTTGGAAAACTCATTGGCGGTGCACTTGTCGGCACGTTCCTTGGTGTGTTTCTGGCCTATGGCATGGTCGGGCCTTTTGCCGCGCGGGTTCGCGCTGTCACCGAAGAGGAGGCCCATTTCTACCTGATGATCCGGGAGGTGCTTGTGGCCAGCTTGCACAAACACCCCGTGAACCTCTGTATCGAGGTCGGTCGGCAGAATACACCCAACCAGTTTCGACCAACTTTTCTGGAGCTTGAGGGTGCTCTGAAGGAAATTTCGCAGGGTGCATCGTGAGATATGTTTCTGCCCTGATCTGTATCTGCGCTTGCAGCCTGCAGAGTCATGCTGCAACCACCCTTCGATCCGGAGAGCATGCGGATTTTTCGCGCGTGGTTGTTGAACTTGAACAACCTGGGGATTGGTCCCTCACGCGCTCCTCTATCGGCTATATCTTTTCCGCCGACACGCTCCGGCCCCCGGTGCAGACAGACGACGTGTTCACGTATATTCCAAAAACACGCTTGGGATCTGTCCGCTATGATGAACGCCGCAATATAATCATTTTTGGTTTAACCTGCGAGCTATGTTCCGCCGACGCATTTGAAATAAGAAATGGTCGTGTTGTTATCGACTTTAAAAATGAAATAACGAGATCTAGTGATAATAAAATTTCCGACCGGCTTGAAAATAACACAGCGAATTATTCCTATATTGATTCAAGAGATATTCGATCGAAGGATACCCTTTCGAAACATGAAATCATACCGCATGACGCGTTTGTTTCGGAGAAGTCATTTATAATTTTAACCAGTCCTTTCAGAGTTGAGAACACCACAGAAATCTCCGATCAAAATAAAGAACTGGAAAAAGAAATTTTTGAAGCTGTCATTGGGAATGAAACTTCAGAGAAGCAGACTATTGAGAACCCCTCTGTGAGTAATTCACCAACAGGCCATATCTCTGAGGACTTTGCAGACAAAATTGAAAAGATGGTTGTTGTCTCGCCCCTGGACATGGACCCCGCCCAATACGCCGAAACCAGCGCGCCCGACAGCCCGGAATATGCATGCTTCGATGTCAAAGCAGGCGCAATTCTTAGTCTCTCGGCATCGTATAACGACCTGGCCGCGGCATACTCAGATATCTTTGACGCAAAGGACAACGTCCGCGTGCAAGAGCTTGAGAGGCTCGTGAAGGCCCAGCTCGCCTTGGGACTTGGTCAGGAAGCACTTTCGAGCTTGAGGTTGTATCCAAAGATCGACCGCTCGACACATTTCCTGGGAATACTGGCGCAGATACTTGCTGGTCAGGAGCTCACTGAAATGCAGCGAACCTCGCTTAAATCATGTGATGACTCTGAAACACTGTGGAGAGTTCTGGCTTTTAAAGTGGCAGATACACCTGTGCTGGAGGACGTTGATTCAATAGTTTTGCAATACCTTGAGCTTCCCTACGCGCTAAGGCGCACGATTGCACCTCGTTTTATCGAGCGTCTGATGCGGACAGGGAACGAGCGTGCTGCCTACCGTGTGGCAGAAAACATCCGAAGTGTGGATCAGACAGTCTTCGACGAGCTTGCTGAAACGAAAATTCCGTCCTCCTCGATCGTGTCTCTTGGAATCGACGAGATCTCTGAAGAGGTAGCGGCGAGCAACGGACCAAACAATGGCACCGTCAATGGTCTAATACGTAAAATGCAAAGGGCATTGAAAGACGACTATGAGATCAAAACCGAAGACTGGGTATTAATTGACTCCGCAATTTATCAGTACCGTTCAGATTGGCGTGGAAAGGACCTCCTTACTTTAAAGGTCAAGCTGTCACTGGCTCAAGGGGATCTGGGCGCTACAGGTGGTTCACTTCGTGCTTTGCTGGATGGAACGTCAGAGATTCAGGAGGAGCTTCTTTTAGAGCTTTTTGAAGTCACGGAAAAGCGGAGTTCGAAGTTCGCAGATTTGTACTTGCGTTCTTTTCTAAATTCCTGGGCAGGGGAAGTACGATATCACAAGAATCCTGGGAACAAGACGTCTGCCATAGGTCGCTGGCTCAAGGAGCATACAACTGAAGACAGATTGATCCATCCGCAGAACACTCCATCAAGAGAAACTGAGTCGGTCGAAAGAGGAAAGTTTTCCGCATTGGATCAGGCTGATAGAATTGATGCGATCCTTAGTCTGCTCGATACAGATCAAAAGAGCTAAAAGTGGATCGTAAACCCACCTTCTACCTGGCGCTTTTTCTTATGGCAGTCATTATCATGATGGTGCTGCCCGTACCTTCCTACATACTTGACCTAGGGGTAGCAGTCTCCTTCGGGCTGGCCATAACGATATTTGTCGTCACACTTTTCATCGAGCGCCCGCTGGATTTCTCGAGCTTCCCCGCCATGCTGGTCGCGTCGTTGCTCCTCAGACTCTCCCTCAACGTATCATCCACCAAGCTTATTCTCTCCGAAGGACATACAGGAACAGACGCCGCGGGAACGATTATCAAGGCATTCTCGCAGTTTTTTATGAGCGGAAGTCTTCTTCTAGGTGTCATTGCATTCACTGTGATCCTCATTGTCAATTTCGTCGTCATTACAAAAGGCGCCACCCGAATGGCAGAGGTCGGGGCACGATTTGCTCTGGACGCCATGCCCGGTCGTCAGTTGGCGATTGATAGTGACGTTGCCGCTGGCGCTATCACACATGAGGAGGCGCGCGAGAGACGTGCAGCCGAGCAGGCCGAGGCGAGCTTTCTTGGATCCTTGGACGGTGCTTCGAAATTTGTGAAAGGAGACGCGATCGCCGGCCTTCTCATAACACTTCTAAATATTGTTGCCGGTGTATCCGTGGGCCTTTTTGTCCACGATCTGAGCGTCTCCCAGGCTTTTGAAGTCTATGCAATTCTCACTGTCGGAGACGGTCTTGTGACCCAAATTCCAGGTGTGATCATCTCCATCGCCGCAGGTCTGATACTTGCGAGATCTGGCTTGCGGGAGAAGACCGGCAGTGTTTTTGCCAGACAGCTCGCGCAGTTTCCTCACGCGCTTTTGGTTGTAAGTGTCGTTCTCGGGGTTTTTGCAGTAACGCCCGGTATGCCCTTTTTTCCGTTTGCGATCCTCGCGGGCCTTTCTGGTTTCTTCTTCATTGAAATTCGAAAGCACATCGCTCGACAGAATGCTCAGGTAACCAAGCAAGAAAAGGCCACCCAAATCGAAGAGGAACCATCGCTCACAGACCTCTTGCACGTGGACGATATGCAGCTTGAGATCTCCAAAAACCTGGTTGGCGAAGTACTCGCGCCGCTATCTGGTCTGGAAGGCAGAATTGATGGTTTACGACGTCACATCGTAACGCAGTACGGCCTTATTCTTCCAAAGATACGCATTACGGACAATGACCTTCTTGATTTTGATGAGTATCGGTTTTTGATACAGGGAGTTGAAGTAGCGCGTGCGCGGGTTAGGTCCCATCATTTTTTGACCCTCGAAGATGTTCCCGAAGGAAAACTGGAGAACATGATCAGAGAGAAAGAACCGGTATTCGAAGCGGATGCTATTTGGATACCCAAGGGTCAAAAAAGTCAAGCCAATGCACTCGGGCTTAATCTGATTAGTGCTGTCGAAGTTATTTCCACCCACCTTTTTGAAAAGATTAAGGAGAATCTTCATCTTTTCCTAACGCGTCGCCTTCTTGATGAATTGCTAGACAGTGTTTGCGAAGTCTCCGACCCGATCTCGCGAAGCCGAAACCGAAAGTTAATCAGCGAACTGGTTCCAGACCGTGTCTCCAAAGAGCTTCTGTTGTCCATCTTAACGGCGCTTCTGGAGGAGGAGGTCTCCATAAGAAACCTCCCAATTATAATCGAGGCAGTTTCACGTGTTGTCGAACTAGAGAATTCGACCGATACGATTCTAGAAAAAGTCAGACAATCAATTAAAGCGCAAATAGTTGAGAGTGTTAAAAATGGTCAGGATACGCTAAAGGTAGTCCAGCTTGATGCACAATGGGAGGAGATTTTCCTAAAAAACTCGATAGTGTCCAAGGGTTATCCACAAATATCTCTTCCACCACAGCTATTCAATTTTCTTATAGGGGAAATCAATGCTCTCGCCGAAGATGTGGCTAGTGAAAGTCAGAAGCTTATTCTGGTTTGCTCCGAAATAAGGCGAAGATTTATATTCCAGATCTTGCGATCAAAGGGAGTAAATGGAAGCGTATTGAGCTATGAAGAGATAGTCGGTGAAAGGCGTATAGAGCTTCGAAATACTTTGCTTTCGCCCGAGCTGGAGCTACCTTAGTGCTCAGCGGTTACTCATTAGCGCTTTTCTCCAGTTTCCTTCAATCATCTGCAATGATGCTCTTACTGCCGGTATTCTCCGACCGAAGGCTCCTTGGGCGAACGAGGGTCGTGATCATAGTCTTCCTTTCCGGTCTAATTTCATTCTCTCGAGTCGAGGATCTTGACTCCCGGCTTTGTGCAAGCGCATCAGCTGGCGTGATTTTTCTAAATAGTTTCATTCTTGGAGTAGTATTGGGTATGGTATTCAGAGTACCAGTTATTATTATAGAGATGTCTGGTTCCTTAATATCCCAAATCGGATCCTTTTCACAAATTTTCGGACCTGCAGTATCTGAGGATATATCTCAGATATTTGGAAGTGTTTTAAGCTACTTGGTAATAATATTTTTGGTAAGTATGGGATTTCATACTTTCATTCTTGACGCACTCTTGACCTCAAGCCTGCAATGTAATTACCAAGAATCCTACCTGGGATCCGCGTTTGCGACCCTAAAGCATATCGGCCAAGGGTTTTTTAATCTATTTTTCTCGATCAGCTTTCCATTTATATTGTTGGGGTCGTTATATTTTGTATGCATTGGGCTGATTGGCCGAGCAATGCCACAATTCATGGCAACTTTTATTGGCACACCGGCACTTCAGTTTATGACAATAGTTCTGCTCTACTTCGCTTTTGAGTACCTAGTACAAATAGTCACATCTTTTATATTGGACGGTGGGATTTTACTTTGAGTCAAGATGGCAAAGATGCAAAGATCTACCCACCGTCAGAAAAAAAGATCGCGGAGGCCAAAAGAAAAGGAAATAATATACCTGCTCATGAATTAAGGTCATCCATATTCCTGACTATAGGCGGTCTATTTCTAATAGCTATATATAAGTTTGGGTTTTTTGAGAAATTTATAAATGATCTAACTAGAATATTTATAAATTTCCCAGAGCCTTCACGTCATTTGAGCCTTGAGAGCCTCGCTTTCGGTCTTCAAGCTGTCGTTTGGCTATTTATACTTCAGTTATTCACTATCGTAATATCTATGCTACTGTCATTCTCAGTGATGTCATTTCCGATCGCCGATCTTTCAAAGATCCACCCAAAGTTTCAAAACCTATCTGTATTGCGAGGAATCAGTGAAAAGTTCAATGGCCTCTCACTGTGGAAATTTGTCCTATCTATTTTCAAAGTAGCGATTTGTATATTATTTCTTATTAGTTGGCTAGTAGGTTTTTTAGATCGATATGGAGTTGGGAACTTGTTTCCAGCCCGTTTTGCAACGGACATGTTGATTGAGCAAGTCCTCTACTTTTGTGTCTTTTGTGCGCTGTCGTTTCTAGGGGTTGCAGTGCTGGACTATTTTGTTCAGCGCAAGGTCTATCTCGACAGTTTGCGCATGACGCGAGAGGAGGTTCGAGAAGAACAAAAGCAGAGCGAAGGAAATCCTGAGTTTAGGCAACACCGCATTCAAAAGGCCAAGGAAATTGCGGGTTTCGCTGGCCGTGAAGCAGTGGCACAAGCGGATGTGGTGCTGGTCAACCCCACTCACATTGCCGTTGCCCTTGTTTGGGATAAGCAGGCGAACTCTCTTCCGAACGTGGCAGCAAAAGGTCAGGGACAACTGGCTTCTCTTATAAGACGTATTGCGGAAGAGGAAAACGTGCCAGTTGTTAGGGACGTTGCAACAGCGCGAAGCCTTTACGCCCGGTGCGAAGTTGGAGAACCAATCGAGCGCCAACACTTCAAAGCGGTTGCTGCAGCCTTCAGGTTTATAGCAACACTCGAAAGAGGTCGAAATGTCTCAAGACCTTAGTCTGTTAAGACTCTACGAGCTACTCGAGTTGATCGAAGCGCGCGCATCCTTTGAGCTTCACCGAAAAGCAATGCAAACACTTCTTCACAAAAGGGCCGCAGAAGCCAAAAAAGTTGTTCTTGAACCCCACCGCGGCTCCTTTGTCGACGGAATGTCTTTGCTGCAAGGCGTCCAAGTTCAATCCGCGAAGATTGATGAAAAGAAAAGAAATGCCGTGAAAGCCCATACTCTGCGCAAAGAGGAAGCTTTGGCTGCAGGGCACTGGCGAGAGTCGGTTGTGCGTCGAAATGTAGTGCAGCGGCTGCGCTTCCAGCAGCGCGAGAAAATTTGGAAATTAGATCGCGAAAGATCAGAGCACCATGCTCTGACCACTCAAATCTGGTCCTGCCGAACCAAATCGGTGATTAATACACCATAAACAGGAACTGAAAGGATTGAAGACGCTTTTTCTTTTAAGGCAACCCGTAAAGAGTCAAGCGCGCGGTGCTCCGTAAAGGTGCCGGAGAAGTACCCCGAGTTTGCATGGTCGAAAAGTGCTGAAAGAAGTCCATCTCTGAGTTTCGCTTCTTGAAGGAATACTTGCTCTCTCGAACCCTCATTCGTTTCAATTGAAAGCGAGACGATTACCAGACTTGCCACAAGTCCGTCTTCCAAAACGGGAACTACGAACTGATTGTTGAGTTTGACGACCTCAGAGCTAGCTTTCGCATCATCTGGATCTTGGTTTACATCAACATCTTCATTGGCTTCTTGGTCTTTGATAGCCTCAAGACTACCTAGAAAGATGCCAGCGCCAAAGCTTGAGAAAACCAAGACGGCAACGAGTGGTTTGAAGATACCCATCAGAACGGAAGTACAATGTCTGCAATTTGCTGTCCAAAGCGAGGCTGTTGAACGTCTGTGATTTGCCCCCGCCCACCGTATGAAATTCTTGCTGATGCAAGACGATCGTAGTCTACTTCATTTCGGCGACTGATGTCTTGGGGTCTTACGAAACCTGAAACTGTAAGTTCTCGCAGCTCAAAGTTGACTCTCACTTCTTGGGTTCCTGTAATCTGCAGAATCCCATTTGGCATTTCACCAACGACTGTTGCTGCGATGCGAAGAGCGAGTTTCTCGCGCCGGCTTATATTTCCATCACCTTCCGAGCTGCTGGTAGATTCTGTATTAATAAGTTCATTTGTATCGGCACCCGTAGGAAGTTGCTTAGCAATATTGGTAGGTAACCCAAAGAGTTCGTCAATTTGTAACTCTTCGCTTCCGGAGCGCGAGCGATCACTTGAATTCGACCATTGCGCCTCATCGTCAATTTCTATAACAACAGTGACAATATCGCCTGCTGTACTTGCTTTCCTATTTTGTAGAAATGAATTCTGCGAAATATTCCATAACGATGCCTCAAAGCTAAGTCGATTTTCCACCAAGTCTCTTGGATAGCTCTTGACCGGGACAGTAAAATAATCTGTGCTCGCAGCAGATGGAGAAAAATCGGGTACCTGACCGACGTCCTTCAATCGAGTGCAAGACGACATTACGATTAAAAATAGGGCTAGCACCACGAGTCTTTCTGAATTCATCATTGCTGTATGTTAACCTGTGCAACGCCAAGATCGGTGACTTTTGCACTGAGGATTTTTCTAGACTCCAAGTTCATTACCTCAATTATTTCATTCTTAGATCCAGCTCTTAGTGCTCTCCCCTGAACTTCAATACTTATATTTCCGTAATAAGCAAATAATCTGATAACCTCATTTCGCGATATAAGAATCGCCTCAGACAGTTGGCCGTATAAAATGGGTTGACCTGAATATAGAATCTCATTTGACCTGAGCCCGATAACTTGAGATGGGTCACTATATGCACCTTCAATAGAGACTTCCTTGAGTACTATGTGCCTCTTCGTGATGATTGTACCCGCATGAATAGTCTTTGACACTAGAATACTCTCTGCAATTGCAGAGGTGCCCAACAGAATCAGAAAAGCTGAAATATAAATCATCGAATTTGCGAAGTTGTGCTCATCATCTGATCAGCAGCAGTCATAACCTTCGCGTTCAGCTCATAGCCTCGTTGCGCTTCGATCAACTCCGTAATTGATTTTAAGGAGTCAACTGAAGAGCCTTCGAGAAACCCCTGGCGAATGAGGCCAGTTCCGTCGATCCCTGGTGTCCCGCTTATCGGGGATCCGGACGCGTTCGTCTCCAGAAAGAAGTTGCCTCCAATGGCCTCCAGCCCTTTGGCATTTGAGAATCTGGATAGTTCGATCTGGCCAATCTGCTCAGGTTCCGTTTGGTTTCTGAAATAGGCGAAGACTTCTCCTTGGCTGTTTATTGAGATTTGGGAGGCATCTTCCGGAACCACAGTTTCTGGCTGCATAACGTAGCCTTCCGATGTCACGATCACACCTTCGGAAGATCGCTTGAGACTGCCATCTCGCGTAAAACCTGATCTGTTGTCGGGCAGTTCTATTTCGAGATACCCATCGCCTTCGACTGCAATATCAAGATCCCCTCCGGTTTTGATCAGGGCGCCCTGTTCCAGTTGTACCGAAACAGCGGCCGTCCGCACTCCAAGACCGATCTGGATACCGGTTGGAAGAACTGTTCCATCGGAGGCATTGATTGTTCCGGGCTGCTTAATCTGCTGGTACAACAGGTCACTGAACTCTGCGCGCCGCGCGTCGTACGCAGTGGTTCCCATGTTCGCCAGATTGTTGGAAATGACCTCGACCCGCGTCTGTTGTGCGGTCATCCCTGTTGCGGCGATTGACAGTGCTTTCATAACGTGCCTCTCAGCGACCAAGGGTTTCCAAAACAGATGTGATCCGTTGATGCTCGCGGTCCGCGAAGGACTTCGCGGCCTCATACCGCCTTTGAACTTCGATCATCCTTGCAACCTCCTCCAGAGGGTTCACATTCGAGCTTTCGAGGAAGCCTTGATGAACGGTAGCGCCATCGGCTGGTTCGATCGTACCGACGGAGGTAAACGCGTTTTCGCCCATCCGCTCCATGCCTTTTGCGTCTAGGGGGCGAACCAGTCCAACAGCGGCAATAGGTGCGCCGTCTGCAGTCAGCGAGCCGTCGGAAGCGAGAGTGATTTCAGTTGCGTCAAGGGGCAGCAGAATGGGCGCTCCGCCCTCATCAAGCAGCTGGTACCCCTCCGGCGTTACAATTTCACCTTCTGGGCTGCGAGAAAAAGATCCTGCTCTGCTCAGGAGATTTCCATCTGGCCCCTGAAGGTGAAAGTACCCGTCACCTTCGATTGCGAAGTCCAGAGCTCCTCCAGTTTTGTTCAAGACCCCCTGTGTCGCATCGATGAACCGCGCCCCGGCATCTGTCATCGAGATAGAGTGTGCGTTGCGGTCCTGACGTGAAATGTACTCAGAGAATGTCAATCCCTCCTTCCGAAATCCGGTGGTGGAGATATTGGCGATGTTATTCGCAATTACTGAGAGCTCCGATTTCAAGGCCGTGGCTCGAGAGAGGGCAGAGTATATCGCAAGATCCATTTCACAGGCCCGCTGCTGCTGGAATTAGGACAGACTGAAAAAACGACACAAGAATCTGAGTCATTGGATTAATTGTTATCCAGATTACACATAGCATCGCTAACGCTTTTGGAACAAATGTAAGTGTCATTTCCTGAATAGACGTTAAAGCCTGTAACAGACCGATCACGAAACCAACAGTCAGAGCCACGAAAAGCGTTGGGGTTGAGATTAGGATTGCCGTCCATAATCCTTGTCTAAGTATATCGAAGATTTCGGCCTCTGACACTAAACCGGCATCCGAAGAATTTCTTGATATGCTTCGACCACTTTATTGCGGACGGCAACTGTTGTTTCAATTGCAAGCTCTGTCTCTGTAATGGCCTGAACCAGTGCTTGAGGATCCGCTCCTGAAACAAGGTTGAGAGCGATTTTTTTCTCATTGTTACGGACCATATCAGTGAAGTCTTGAGCGAACTTCGTCAGTGTCGCCTCCGACTCTGCGGTGGTCGGTCTTGATGAAAGTGCACGTGCAGACGCGTACGCACCGTTTACGAGACTATTGCCGTCAATTGTCATCACAGATCCTATTAGCGTCGTAGCAGATCAAGCAGAGATCTCGACATTTGCCGTGCTACTTCATAGCTTCGAAGATTTGCCTCATACGATCGTTGAGCTTCACGCGAATCCGCCATTTCAATGAGTAGATTTACATTTGATCCGCCATAGAACCCACTTTCATTCGAGAGTGGATGTTTTGGATCATAGATTTGTTTTACTTGATCTTGACTGAGATAAACATCGTCAACCTTTACACGTGTAATATGATCTTGCCCCATGAATTCAACGAATGAGATTTGCTTGCGTTGATAGCCAGGCGTGTCAGCATTGGCGATATTCTGAGCGATGATATTTATACGTTCTGCCTGCGCCGTCAGACCAGCCGCAGATGTAGCAAGGGATTGAAGAGGGTTTGACATTCTAACCTCTTCCAATACTCGTGCGCAGAACATTAGTCGTCGAACGATAAACCGCAAGAGCCCGATCGTAGTTTTCACGATTCTCCGCCATTCGTATCATCTCTGCCTCCAACGAAACGGAATTTCCATTCTGGGCAGTATTCCTTGTTGTGTCGTGCAGTCTGGCGAACGAAGTCGTCTCGGGACCAGTCGAGATGTGTTGGCTGCGCGTCGCTTTCAAAAATGTGCTGGAATTGGTGGCGCCATCGTTTGAATAAGGGGGAAGGTCCAGCGACCGGTACCCAGGAGTGTCGGCATTTGCGATGTTTCTTGCGATTACGTTGTGCCGCTCCGCTGCATAGGCGGACATGTTGCTGGCCATCTGAGCCAGTGCAAGGTTGCTCATCATCGGGGCTTCTCCCTCGATCGTTTCAACTTAGGCTTAACCTCAATTCATTTAAGAAACCGTAAGCCGACAATTGAAAGCACGACATGCGACGGACACTCGATTTTTCCGATCTTGAACAGAGAGTTAGAAAGCTGCGCAGCTGTCGTATCTCCGGCCGAATCCACTCGGTCGGAGAAGCTCTGGTAGATGTTGAGGGCTTGTCGCGCGTGGTGCGGTTGGGGGACCGCGTCCAATTGATGGGGCATAACGGGCACTTCGTTGGGGCGGAGGCGGTCTCTCTGGAGCAGGGCCATACGTTCGTTCTGCCGGAAGGGCGGACGGAGGGGTTTGCGATAGGTGACAGGGCCCAGTATCTTGGTCAGTCCGAGATAGCACCCGAACCGGGGTGGCTCGGGCATATTTTGAACGCGTTTGGTGACCGACTTGATGGCGGCCCGTTGGGGGCGGGCAAGCGTCTCTATGCGTTGCGGAAGTCTCCTCCGGATGCAACGCGACGCAGGACACTTGGACCGCGTCTCAATACGGGATTATCCGTTTTTAACACTTTCCTGCCGATCGTACGCGGTCAGCGCCTGGGTATTTTTGCAGGATCGGGCGTGGGAAAGACCACGCTGCTTGGCAAGCTTCTGCGCACTGTGGAAGCGGATGCTGTCGTCCTTGTTTTGATCGGAGAACGTGGGCGGGAAGTTGGCGACTTTGTGCACAGGATCCTGGGGCCTGACGCAATGAAACGCTGTGTCGTTGTGGTTGCCACTTCGGATCAGTCGCCGGCGATCAAGCGCCGGGCGGCTTTCACCGGCATGGCCATTGCAGAGTTCTTGCGGGATGAAGGGGCACATGTCCTTTTTGCGGCGGACTCGATCACGCGCTTTGCCGAAGCACATCGTGACGTCGCAGCCGCCACTGGTGAATTGCCAACTGTGCGTGGATTTCCACCTTCGACCTCTAGGCTTGTTATCGAGCTTTCGGAGCGCGCTGGACCGGGGACAGAGGGCATGGGCGATATCACAGCGCTTTTCAGCGTTCTGGTTGCAGGGTCAGATTTTGAGGAGCCGCTCGCGGATCTGTTGCGTGGTGTTCTTGACGGGCACGTGATCCTCGACAGGAGTATTGCCGCGCGTGGACGTTTTCCAGCTGTGGACGTTCTGAATTCTGCGTCGCGCAGTCTGCCCGACGCCGCGACCTCTGCAGAGAATGAAATGCTCTCCCAAGCGCGAAGGCTGATAGCCCTTTACGACCGTTCGAAGGTGATGATTGACGCCGGTCTTTATTCCGAGGGCAATGACCCGAACCTCGACCGTGCCATCCTGGCGCATGATGCTCTCGAGGCGTTTCTGGGGCGGGTTGAAATGCAGTCGATCGAAAGCAGTTTCAAAAGACTGTCTAAGATACTTGCTTAGAGTCATGGGAAGGCGCTTCAGGCGGTGAGAAGCGCGAGCGCCGTTTGTGCCGCTATGTTCTGTGGCGTCGTGGCCGGGGCGCTTGCGCGAACCAGGAAGAGCTGAACCAGTCTTTCCGTAGCCTCCGGATCCTTGAATTGCGCTAGGGTATCGGATGAGAACCTTTTGGACACGGCATTTGCAAGGATGTCGACCTGACGATCAATATCAATGGAAGCGAAACTTCCGGGCAAACCAAACGCCGTCTCAAAAGCAAGGCGGAGCGGTGGGTCGCCCAAAATCTTAAAATACATAGCTCTTTCATTGCTTGTGGAGGTCGTGATCTCAGCAAGAGATCTCTCAAGGTAAAGCGCAATCCGCAAATCTTCATCGGCAAGTCCCACAGCTGCTTCAAACTGCCGCTTCTGGAATTTTGAGACGATACTTTCGGTATCGAAAGGACCGAGTGTCCCAGACCCCGTAACGGGAAAGGCTTCGGCAAACGCTAGATAGGTCTTGTCTGCAAGGCGGTTTGCAAGGGCCGTGTCGTTCTCGGTGCCATCTGTGAGAATCCGCTCGATAAAAGCGCGATTGGTCACATCGGCTTCCAGTCCGAAAGCTCCAAGCGCCACACGCATCAGTCTCGGGTCACCAACAAACTCTTTTACCGACGTTATGGAACCAGTCTTTTCGCGAAAGTGGTCCACATCGCGCTTTTGGGGCTGCGCCTCGGCGATAGCCTGTTTCTGCTGATCTTCAGTTGCTTTCAGGAATTGCCAGCCGCTGGCACCGCCCAATGGAAGAGCAACCGAAAATGTCATGTGGCCGCTGCCAGAAGTCGTTCTTCCCGCGGAAGAAGCGCACGCAGAGACTTCAAGGCCTGGTAGTAGTTCTGGTCGAGCATATGCCCCGTCGCGCTTTGAAGGGCTGCGCGGCTGTCAGCGTCGCGCAAAACCTGACTGAGCTGTTCTATGCCGCGTAGAATCTGCAGTTTCATGTCATCTGCTTTTGCATCGCCCGAGAGGACAAGCTGGAGCGCGTAGCAGACCCGCCGTACTGGCGTTGTGACCTGATCAGGGTGGATTGCATCTTTGAGGCGCAAGATGAAAGCATTGGGAGAACGAATGCTCAGGCGGATTCGACGCTCACCATTCTCAATGACAGCGCCATTTATTAGCACGCGTTCTTTGGGTGCAAGCTTCAAGACGAGGCCGCTCATGGTTCTGTGCCTTCACTTGCGAGCCCAAGTAAAATCATTTCATTAATTTCTACGAGGATCTCAATAGTTTCGTTTCCCTTGAGAACTTCACGCGAGTGGATATCCGTAAACTCAGAAAGATAGAAAATTTGTGCTTTCAATTTTTTCGGAAGAGTGTTGTCCGGTTCAGCGACGTCTACTCCAAAAAGTCGCCACATCTTTCGGTTTCGAGTAATAGCATCGACAAAAGCACTATAATTTTCCGATTTATTCCTGTCCGCTCGAACAAGATCCGTCGTCACTCGCTCAATTATTGCGTATTCTTTGTTTACGGGTGTACCCCCGGAGCAAGAGGTTGTTGCATAGGCGGATTTTACTGCAGCATTCGCGTACATGAAATGCAGGCCTCAATATCTTTAAGTGTTTCAAGCACGTCAAAGCGCCGGCCTTTAAGCCGGCGCGTTTGTTCTATCTGAAGAGTGTCAGAATGTTCTGCGGGGCTTGGTTCGCGATGGTTAGCGACTGCGTGCCGAGCTGCTGCTGAACCTGCAGGGCCTGCAGGCGCGCGGAAGCTGCCTCCAAGTCGGCGTCCACCAGGGCACCGATCCCGGATTTGAGAGAGTCTGTCAGCTTGCTGATAAATTCAGCCTGCGTCTCGACACGACTTTGGATGGAGCCGAATTCGGCTGCCGCATCAATGGATGTCTGGATCAGGCTTTCGATATTTGCCAGCGCATTTTTCGCGCCATCGGTTGTCGTGACATCGATGCCCTCAAGCCCAACAAGACCGCCCGAGGCGACACCGTCAGCGCCGTCGTCAAGCGCAAGAGTAACCGCGCTGGAGCTATCGTTGTCGATCTGCAAACTCGGCGGAGATGTGGTGGGGTCATTGGAGAGAGTTACCTTGACCGAAACGCCCTCAACGCCGCCCGCGTCGATAACGCGCTTCAAACCTGTTGCGACATCGTTCAGCGTATCGCCGTCTTTGGCAATGTAGTTAAAAGTCTTGCCATCGAGCGAAACCTGAAAGCCGTCTCCACTACTGACGACGCCCCCGGTATTGCCCGCACCGCCGAGCGAGATCGTCTCCGCACGCGCGACAAGCGTCGCTGCGTTACCTGCGCCCGCGGCAGATTGAGATCCGCCCGCGTCGGGATCTACATCGACTGTCGTCGACGGTGAACTGCCTTGAATCGTGATGGCTTCGAACTTATTGGTCGACGATACTGTAACCACACCAGTTCCGGACACTGACGTTGTGACGCCTTCAACCCCAAGGTTGGCCAGTCCCGCTGCTACAATGTCGTCAAGGGTGCCCACAGCGAGCGCACCACCCGAATTGTTGGTATAAGTAAATTGCTGATCGGCAAAATCGATCGTAAGCGTTTCACCGTCTGCAAGCGATGTTGCCAGAGTGATCGTCGCATCATTTGCTGCGTTTGAAAGGGTGGCCCCGGCACCGACGGTATAGGTTCCGGCATCGTCCAACGTCCCGATGCGGTTAAGCGCAGTGGACGTGGCAAGTGTGCCGCTGTCAGAGGTCAGGTTCTGCCCGGTAAAGCTGATATAGCTTGCTGAAACATCTCCCGAAGAGTCACGGTCGAGAGAAGATAAGATGGAGCTTTCATCGTAGCTGTTGACGAGGTTTTTGCCGTTAAACTGTGCCGCGCTCAGTACCGAATTGATCTGATCACGTAGCGCATTGATATCTGTCTGAATTTTTGTGCGGTCAACGTTTTCCTCCTGGGCGGCTACGATCTTACCTTTGATGTCTGTCAAAAGGTCCGTGACCGTTTCGGATGCGTTCCGCGCAACAGCAACGGTGGACTCGCCAAGCGAGAGGCTTTCAGAAATCCCCTTGAAGCCATTCACATCGGCTTCCATTACTTTGGAAATTGCCCACACGGCAGCATTGTCTTTTGCCGAGGCCACCGATTTTCCGGTGGAAATCTCGTCCTGCGTTTTTGCAAGGTCTCGATTTATCGTTTGAAGAGTCTGTAGCGCGACCATCGCACTATTATTGGTCAGAATGCTGGACATTGTTTTCGTCCTCTTAGATGCGCTTTTTGCGCATGGTTTCTATTGATCCAATGGGGACCATATGAAACGTCTTTCTGACGTCTTCCACGAAGTGTGTCGTGGCGTAGTGTTGTGTATTGAAGTACGTTTGGAAATGATAAGAGATGTTTAAGCGAGGAAAGAAAGATAGTATTTTATCGCTTTAAAAAATCATCAATTCTATTTAATTGATGAAGATCCATAACTGAAGAAATTTTGCTTACTTTTACTTAAATCACCTAACCTAGATCTTACAATACTAAGACCACTGAGCGCATAGGAAATGAGCTTTAAGTTTTCATCTAGAATACTTTTTAGTTCCAATATCTGGGTATTATCTTGAGACGTCCCATTCAGACGCTCCAGTCTGTTTGGCAGATTCTTGGATATACTCATTAACTTATCTGTATTTCCAGATTTGACAGCCTGACGCTGATCTAACAGCAACTCTTTCAGAGCCTGTGCCTCGTTATAGTTCAAAATCCCGTATCCTTTCCAACCAAAGATTGAAAAATGATCTCTGCCAACCCGAAGTCTGTCGAGTTTGCCAAGGCTTGCGCATATTCGTCACGCAGAAAAGAACTATACTGTTCTTCACCTATGCCCCCGCCCATCAAAGAAACTGGCCTTCCGATTCCAGCGGACTTTAACATCTCAGATAGAAAGGCCGCCTCCAGCTTTTCCGAAGCTTCGCGAAGTTTCAGCAAATTCCCGGGGTCTCGTGGTTGTGTAGGCGCAGAAATCGGATCCATTTTTCCTCCTGCTACCTTCTTTGCACAGGCTCGGTAAAGAAGTGGTAAGGAGCGGCGGGATATAGCAGCCCCATGATGGATCATACTCGCGGAGAGTTCGTTCACGGCCACGCAACAGAATGGCCTGTGCTGGCAGGGGCACTTTCCAAGTCTGACTCTGGCGGAGATCCCAGTCCGCATGTGGGTGACCAGTCGCAGGCCGCTGAGGAGTTCGCCGCTTTGATGCCTGAGCATGTTTCGACTGGACTGGATGCAGCGGCTGAGCGTCATTCTGGCAGCCCCACAGTTCTCGCCCGGGGAGGTGAAGCTGAAAGGGTGGCATTGGGTCAAACGCCCGGTGAGCGTGAAGCTCCTATATCGCGTGATTTTGGCAATGAGCGGCAAGTGTACTCAGTATCCGAACCGAAAGACACGGGGTCGCCTCTGGTCGACCCTCAGATTGCCAAAACGCTGAAATCAACGTCACTGGGAGCGCAGGCCCAACTATTCATCGCTGATTACCCGTCTCAGGAAAAGCACACCGTTTCTGACGTAGAAACCACTCCCTCTTCCGTCCAATCGAAGGCTTCATTGTCCCAATCTGGCAGTATCCAATGGGCCCGGCCAGAAGCTCAGACAGCGGGCATAGAAACGCGCGCACTGACCTTCTCTGCGCCGTCTGATGCTTCGCGGTCGGGCAGCGCGGGCTTGTCTTCAAGGCAGTTTTCAAACCATCAAGATGTGTTCCGCGCGTCGACGGATGGAGCGGAAAACAACCACAAAGCAACGGTGTCCGCCGGTCCAGCCCTAGACACATCTGCCACGTTGCGCGCTATCGAGTCAGCTCCTGCCCCCCCTGCATCCAGATATGGTTCTGGGGACCGCGAGGTCACCTTGCCACTTGGTGACGCACCTGTCTCCTTGCGAGTTGGAACACAGCTTGAGACGCCAGCAGCAAGAATTCTGGCTCAACACCCGCTTGCGTCCTTTCAGGCTCAGCCTGAAACAATAACTGCGCGACATGCGCTCGGCGGGGAAGATCTGTCTGCGGCCGTGCTTGGGATCGAACGTGCGTTAAAGGCGAATGTCGAAAGCGCAACCGCGCAGTTGCCCCCGAATGTTTCGGGTCAATCCGAGCTTTCAGACGCTTTGGAACTGCGCTCCAGGGCTCCGGCGCGCGACCTAAAAGCCATGGGGGCCTTGGCTTCGGTTCAGTCTGTTTCAGAGGCCCAGGTGGCCAGACCGTCGCCTGAGACAAAAACGGTCGAGCTGGACCGTTCGAGCGCAAGCGATGGTTCTTCTGTGCTTTCAGCGACACTCAAAAATGGTCAGAGCAAAATCGGAGACGTCCAGTCCCTATCTTTCGACTACGCAAGGGCTTCGTTCCCGAAAGGGCCGGGCAATAGCGTGAGTCTCTCCCCCGACCCGATAATGCCCCAGATACTGTCGCAACCGGACCCTGAGCCCTTGTCGCTGTCCGGGGTCCGCGACAGGGTGGAGGGCGCCCCGTCCAATCTGGTTTCAGGAGCGGTACGCACAGATTCAAATGCCGAGAGACCAGTTGTTTTTCAGATCCGTGACCTTGTGCTGTCTACAAAGGAACGGGTCACGGAAGTGCAGCTCAGCCCGGAGGAACTGGGCAGGGTTCGGCTGACTTTTTCCTCCGGAGAGGCATCGCAACTTTTGTCCGTGCACGTAGACCGTGCGGAGACGCTCGATCTGATCCGCAGGAACTTGGATTTGCTGCGCGCTGAACTTCAGAACGCCGGGTACGACATGGCGGAAGCTGAACTTCTTTCGGACGACAGAGATCGATCGGAACGGGACGAGCCATCGGTATGGCTTGAAGAGAACACAAACCCATCGGCGACAACGGGTGAAACGGGGCCGGGCGGCTCGCAAACGGTTTTTCGTTACACCCTGTCAGAGGGCCGTGTAGATATCAGAATCTAGGAGCAGAAATTGGACCCAATATCATCAGCAGGTTCCTTACCGCGGGCCACAGGAACCGCAACATCGGCGGCTTCAGGCCCCAGCGAATCCGACTATGAGACTTTCCTGCTGATGCTTACGACGCAACTGGAGAATCAGGATCCGACTGATCCTGCAGATGCTGACGAGCTTGCAGTTCAGCTCGCGACTTTCTCAGGGGTGGAGCAACAGACGCTGACCAACGATCTTCTGTCTGAGTTGCTGCGGCAGTCGAACGCTGCAAACCTTACCGACCTGGGCGGTTGGGTTGGAATGGAAGTTCTGGCGCCCGGCCCGGTCGGATTTACTGGTGTTCCGCTTGAGCTCGAGGTGAGCGTGCCCGCTCTGGCGGACAAATCCGAGCTGGTTGTCTACGATACGAGCGGTGCACTGATCGAGCGTAAGGCCATCGACATAAACACGACAGAAATAGCATGGGCCGGAACGAACGAGGCAGGAAATGAGTTTCCGATCGGCCTGTATCACTTTGAGATCGAAGCATCGAGCCAGGGCGAACCTCTTCCAAATGGTCACGTCGCGGCCTATCGATCTGTTACCGAAGTCAGATCAGATGCGTCTGGAAATCAGTTGGTCACTGTTGGCGGGGAACACGTCGACGCCGGAACCGTTCTTGCACTCAGAGAGCCTTAGGGGCCTGACATACACAGGTTTCTCCTATGGAAATCCACTGTAGACTGCACCGCGATGCTTTTGGAAGCCAACGATCGGGCGACACAGAGGATTGTCGCGGAGTTTGCGCGTGAGATCACGGGTGAGGTGTCGCCGCCAATTGTCGAAGCTTTGAAAGGCGGACGCACCAGCTCTGTGTTCGCCGTGCGGTCGGAGGGCAGATCCGGGGCAATTGTCGTTAAAGTGTCCCGACACAAAGACGGAACGCCCCTTTTCGATAACAAGCCTACCGACGAGTGGTCGGTTCTGACTACTCTGTCGCCGCTGGGCAGCGCCCCGACTCCTGTTGCTTTGCATCAGCCAAAGGACGACATCTGGCTGCTGGCCTACCAATACGTGCCCGGAACGGAAGGCGCCAACTCTGCCGATGCGCTCGCGACATTGCTGAGGACTGTGCACACAAAGGCCGGCGATATCTCGCTCCCAGTTCGGGCGGTGACCCCTGCACATTTGATGAGCGAGGCAGAGAGTATCGCCGCAGACTATCTACCAGACTGGGCCATCGGGCTTCGTCCTCCTGTACAAGACGTCTCCCCATTGCAGGACGTCCGGCTCGTTCATCGTGATCCGATAGCCAGCAATATCGTTACGGATTCGCGTGGCAGCCCCGTTCTCATCGATTGGCAATGCCCGGCCCTGGGCGATCCGCTGGAAGATATTGCCCATGCGACCTCTCCAGCAATGGCCCATGTCTACGGATCAGCCGCGCCATTCAATGCTGCGGATGTGCTTGCCAGCTATGGTGACAGTGAACTGTCAGAGCGCGCGCAACAGATGCTTCCGCTCTATCGATGGCGTATGCTTTGCTATTGCGCCTGGCAGGCGGCGCACGGACATGAACTCTATGCAGAAGGCATGTTAAAAGAAGCAGACGCTTTAAAAAAGTTGCGCGCCTAAAAAGACGGCACCTGCAGCGAGGGCACCGAACGCGAACCAACCCCAGTTTTGCCGTGAGCGCTGGGGTGCGTCAGGAGGTGGCAGCGTGGTTTGACGGATCAGCGCGGCCTCTGCGAGCTGCGGCAGTTTTGGGCCAAACTTCCCGAGAATGCGCACAGTTGCTGTCAGATCTCGCAATAGAGCTTTGGGTCCAATATTCTCCGCAATATACTGGCTGACGATGGGCTGAGCCACTTCCCAGATATTGATGCGAGGGTTCAACGAGCGCGCCACGCCCTCGACCACAACCATTGTGCGTTGCAAAAGGATCAGTTCGGTGCGGGTTTCCATGCCAAATCGTTCGGTGACTTCGAAAAGATAGGCAAGAAGACGGCCCATAGAAATTCGCGATGCGTCCATCCCGAAAATAGGTTCTCCAACAGATCGCAGAGCCTGAGCGAATGCGTCTACGTCTTGATCCGCTGGCACATAGCCAGCCTCAAAGTGCACTTCCGCAACGCGTTTGTAGTCCTTTCGTATGAACCCCATCAAGATCTCAGCATAGACGCGGCGTGTATACTCATCGATGCGCCCCATGATGCCGAAGTCCAGGGCGATGATGTCGCCGGACGGCCCAACCTTCAAATTGCCTTGATGCATGTCGGCATGAAAATAGCCGTCGCGCAGCGCGTGGCTCAGAAACAACTCCAGCACTCTGCGGCCGAGCGTATTTGTATCAACCCCAGACGCTTTGATCGCTTCAATTTCGTTCAGCGGTATGCCCTCAACCCAAGCAAGCGTCATCACCCGACGCCCGGACAAATCCCAGTGCACGGGGGGTACAAGGAATTGGACGTCATCCACTGTGTTGGCGGCGAACTCGCCCGCGGCAGAGGCTTCCATACGCAGGTCGAGCTCGCCGTTTACGACGCCCTCGAAATGCGCGATGACGTCCATCGGCCGAAGTCTCCGCGCTGAAGGAGCGAAAAGCTCCACCACACGCGCGATCAGATAGAAGGCATCGATGTCCTTGCGAAATGCCTTCTCGATCCCAGGTCGCAGAATCTTCACCGCAACGCGTTCAGTGTTTGAGGCCAGCCGAGCGCTGTGCACCTGGGCGATGGATGCAGCGGCCACTGGTTCGCTGAAATCGGAAAAGATCTCTTCGAGCGGACGATCGAACTCCCGCCGTACGGCCAGTTTTGCCTCCTCGATAGAAAACGGTGGGAGCTTGTCCTGCAAGACCTGCAACTGGCGTGCGAGATCCGGACCCACCACGTCGGGCCGTGTCGAAAGGATTTGGCCAAACTTGATGTAAGCAGGCCCAAGCGCACTTAATGCTCTGGTCACCGGAGGGAGTGCGGGATCGCCTTTCATACCAAGCCATTGGAAGGGCCAGCCAAGAACGCGCGCTGCGATCCGTAAGGGCCGGGGTGCGTCCATGGCTTCCAAGGCGACAGCCATCGCCCCGGTTCGCTCAAATGTTGCCCCCGTGCGCAGAAGACGCCAGAAATTATGCGGGCCACGCATTCTTAGAGTTTCCAGCCCGAATGCAGGGCCGCGACGCCAAAAGTCAGGTTGCGGAACTTCACCTGCTCAAAACCCGCATCCTCTATCATGGCCGCAAAACTCTCTTGTCCGGGGAACCGGCGGATTGACTCGACGAGATACTGGTAGCTCTCTCGATCATTCGCCACCATCTGTCCCATGGGCGGTATTACGTTGAACGAATAGCGGTCATAGGCCCATTGCAGCCCCGGGTTCGGAAGCTGGCTGAACTCCAGAACCATCAAACGGCCCCCTGGGCGCAATACGCGAAACGCCTCGTTCAATGCATCCTCAATCCGAGTCACGTTTCTGATGCCGAAGCTGATCGTGTAGACGTCGAAGCTGTTGTCCTCAAATGGGAGGGCCATAGCATCGCCGACAAGCCATTCCAGCTGATCGCTCAAGGCCTCGGCTTCTGCACGCTGCCGCCCTTCCATCAGCATCTCTTCGGTGAGATCCAGCACAACGGCGGTTGCCTCAGGCGCGCGTTTGAGGAACCGGAACGAAATATCGCCGGTTCCCCCGGCAACGTCCAGCAATCGCTGGCCTCCCCGTGGGGCAAGCCAGTCCATCATCGCGTCTTTCCACACCCGATGCAGACCGCCTGACATCAGATCGTTCATAACGTCGTACTTAGACGCGACATTGGTAAAGACGCCTTGGACGAGCCCGGCTTTTTCGGTTTCCGGAACTGTTTGATACCCAAAGTGGGTTGTCTTATCTTCCGCTTCGCTCATTTGGGGCCTTGCCGCTGGTCAAACCTGACCTTTCTTATAGGCCGCAGATCAGCGGTTACAACGCGACGCAGAGACAGACGCAGAAATGCCCGAACTTCCCGAGGTTGAAACAGTGCGCCGTGGGCTGGAGCCCGTGATGGCCGGGATTCGAATTGCGAAAGCAGATGTCAGACGCCCGGACCTGCGCTGGCCGTTTCCTGATGGAATGTCCGACCGCCTCACAGGGGCGCGTGTGGACCAGCTGCGCCGACGGTCAAAGTACATCCTTGCTGACCTCGATACCGGTGAAACGCTTCTTGTTCATCTTGGTATGTCCGGTCGTATGATCGTCGGGCAGTCTCAGGTGGGTGATTTCCATTATGTTCAACCTGCTCCGGGCAAGCACGACCATGTCGTTTTTGAAATGGAAACAGGGGTTTCCATCGTTTTCAATGACGCACGTCGTTTCGGGGCGATGGATCTGATGGATACCGCCAAGGCCGAAGCCCACCCGCTGATCTCCGTCTTAGGGCCTGAGCCATTTTCAAATTCTTTCAACGAAGCCTACCTTGTCTCCCGATTGTCCCAGAAAATGACGCCGATAAAATCCGCGCTTCTCGACCAGAGATTGGTCGCAGGGCTGGGAAACATTTATGTCTGCGAAGTGCTGTACCGCGCCGGCATTCATCCCGCCCGAAAGGCAGGCCGGATTGCGGCAAAGCGGGTTGCAGCTCTCGTTCCGATCATTCGTGATGTCTTGTCCGAAGCAATTGAAGCGGGCGGTTCTTCGCTGCGCGACTACAGGCAAGCCGACGGGGATCTGGGTTATTTTCAGCACCGATTCCGAGTTTATGGGCGGGAAGGGCAGGTCTGCCACACAGCTGGATGCCCAGATATTGTGCGTCGGACCGTACAATCGGGAAGATCGTCCTTCTACTGCGCGACCTGTCAAAGATAGCTTGCGCCTCGCGCTCCAGTTGGTAACCCTGCCCGGAATTGGGGAAACTGGGAGCCACTGGATGGCCTACAACACGTTGATCGTCGAGATCGAGGATCATGTGGCGGTGATCAAGTTCAACCGTCCGGACGCCATGAACGCACTCAATAGCGAATTGTTGGGCGAGTTGGCAAAAGCCCTCAGCGCTGCGGAAGAAAACGAAAAGGTGCGCTGCATTATCCTGACTGGATCAGAGAAGGCCTTTGCTGCGGGAGCAGATATCAAAGAGATGAGTGAGAAAACCTTTGTCGAGGTTTTCGGCTCTGATTTGTTCGGCCCTGAAGTGGAGCGTCTGCTCAGCTGCCGAAAGCCAATCATCGCAGCAGTGTCGGGTTACGCACTCGGCGGCGGATGTGAGTTGGCAATGATGTGTGACTTTATTATTGCGTCCGATACGGCGAAGTTCGGTCAGCCCGAGATCAATCTGGGTGTTGTGGCGGGCATCGGTGGTACACAGCGCCTGACCCGGTTTGTGGGAAAGTCCAAGGCCATGGATATGCACCTAACGGGCCGGTTTATGGATGCCGAAGAAGCCGAAAAATCCGGTCTTGTCAGTCGCGTGGTTCCCGCAAAAAAATTGATGGAAGAGGCGACCGCAGCGGCGGTGAAAATCGCCGAAAAGTCCCAACTTACCGCTATGGCGGTAAAGGAAGCTGTAAACCGGTCGTATGAGACTTCTTTGCGCGAGGGGCTGCTCTACGAGCGCCGTTTGTTCCACGCGATGTTTGCAACTGAAGATCAAACCGAAGGTATGTCCGCGTTCCTTGAGAAACGGGAGCCGCAGTTCCGAGACAAGTGAGCGTGTGCTCACAGGGTCAGAAAGTGCTTTTCTTCGGAAGCTGTTTCGCTTAAACGGCGCACCAGACATGCGTGTGAGGTCCGCTTAGGCCAGAATCCCCGGTATCGAACCCGGAGATCCCCAAGGGACTTTCAGGCGCTGAAGAAACCTAAAAGACCCGGGAAAGGGATCAGACACATGGCAAATTCGCCCCAGGCAAAAAAGCGCGCGCGCCAGAACGAACGACGCTACGCAGTCAACAAAGCGCGGCGTTCACGCATTCGCACTTATCTTCGTCGTGTTGAAGAAGCGATAGAAGCCGGAGATCAGGCGGCTGCAGCAGAGGCTTTGAAAGCCGCTCAGCCCGAGTTGATGCGCGGTGTGACCAAAGGAATTCTGCACAAAAATACGGCGGCTCGGAAAATGTCTCGGCTGTCAAAGCGTGTCAAAAGCCTGACCGCCTGAGATCACTCTCTGATGACTTTTTTTTGCGCCCCAAATATGGGGCGTTTTTTCGTTTTTAGAAGATAAATTAGGGCTTTAGTTCAACAACCATGGGTTGTGTAAAGATTCGGTGAAGTTTTTGATGCGAGTCAACACATAAGATGTGTTGCGACTCTTGCTGCGCAATTGCTACCCAGTAGTTGCGATTCAGTTTGTACGGGGGGGTCGATGAGCACGGGGGGTGTTCCGGGTGTTTCTGAGGTAGGGCCAAAGGAAGCTTGGGACATTCTAGAGCACGACTTGTCGGCGGTGCTGATCGACGTTCGGTCAAGGGCAGAATGGACTTTCGTCGGTCTGCCTGATCTTGAGCTACTGGGAAAAAGTTCCATTCAGGTTGAATGGAAATCCTTCCCAGACATGCACGAGAATCCGAATTTCCTTTCCGAATTGGCGCAACATCTGGGCGAAGCTGCTCCGTCTACGATGTTGTTTTTATGCCGATCCGGGGGGAGGTCCCTGAGCGCCGCAAGAGTCGTGGCGCAATCCTATGCTCAGGTGGGGCGACCGGTCACGTGCGTGAATGTGGCCGAAGGATTCGAAGGCGATCTGAACGCAAAAAAACATAGGGGCACGCTTTCCGGTTGGAAGGCGAGGGGTCTGCCGTGGAGGCAGTCCTAAACAACTGAAAAAGGGCAAAAAATGACAGAAGACACTTGGGGGAGTGTTCAAAACGATCTACTTAACACTATCGGGCAAAATAACTACGTTACTTGGATTGAACCGCTGCGTTTTGCTGCTTGCGAAGCTGGCGTTGCTCGGTTTGAGGTGCCTTCGAATTTCGTCGGCAACTGGGTCGAAAGAAACTACAGCGAAGACATTTTAAGACACCTGATCTCTGCAGGCGCAGACGTGAAGCGGATCGAGTTCGACGTGGGTCGTCTGGTGAAAGCTGACAGTGGCGCGGGTAATATAGGGCGTGGAGAAACGTCTGTAGACGGTTTTGAGCTTAGCGCGGCGCAGGGCGTGCCAGCGTCGTCCGCGCACAGTTCACCACTCGATCCTAGATTGACCTTTGACAATTTTGTGGTCGGTAAACCGAATGAACTTGCACATGCCTCGGCGCGTCGCGTCGCTGAGGGTGGACCCGTGACATTCAACCCTCTGTTTCTCTATGGCGGCGTGGGCTTAGGGAAAACGCACCTCATGCACGCGATTGCATGGGAAGCAAAGAGACGCAACCCAGGGTTGAAAACGCTCTATCTCTCGGCTGAGCAGTTCATGTACCGCTTTGTGCGCGCTTTGCGTGAAAAGAACACTATGGGGTTCAAGGAAATGTTTCGCTCTGTTGACCTTTTGATGGTCGACGATGTGCAGTTCATCGCGGGCAAAGACAGCACTCAGGACGAGTTTTTTCACACGTTCAATGCACTGGTAGACCAGCAAAAACAGATCATTATCTCTGCGGACCGTGCTCCTGGGGAGATCGACGGGCTCGAAGATCGGATCAAGTCCCGATTGAGCTGGGGTCTCGTCGTCGATCTGCATCCTACCGATTACGAGCTCCGCCTCGGTATCCTTCAGCAGCGCCTGCAGGACCACCTGGCCTCCGGAGAGCGGGTGATCATAGACGATGGCGTGCTGGAATTCCTTGCGCAACGGATCTCATCAAACGTGCGCGTGCTCGAAGGGGCGCTGAATCGTCTCTTCGCGTTTTCCTCGCTGGCGGGCGATCACATCACGGTTGATGTCGCACACGAAGCGCTTTCAGACATGATCCGGGCCAGCGACCGGCGGATTACGGTTGATGAAATCATGCAGGCAGTGGTGAAACATTACAATCTGCGGATGTCGGACCTTCTTGGTCCGCGCAGAACACGGACAATCGCGCGTCCGCGACAGGTCGCCATGTATCTTGCCAAGACGCTCACCACACGCTCGTTGCCGGAGATAGGCCGTCGGTTCGGCGGGCGCGACCACACGACAGTTATTCACGCCGTGAAAAAAGTAGAATCCCTGAGAGACGAAGATCCGCAAATCGCGGAAGACATCCAGATCCTCACGCGAACGCTCGACACGTAGCGGCCGCATGCTTGTTTTGAAGTCTCTCTGACACAGGGCCCGTCGATTGTTCCGGCGGGCCTTGACGCCTTTACGAAACCCGGGAAAGTTCAATTTAAAGCTTGTGCACTCAGCGCGGGCGACTAATCTCGACGGCCCGGGGGAACAGGAATTAGTCCATGAAAATCAGCATTGAACGCGCGACGCTGCTGAAGGCTGTCAGCCAGGCACAATCCGTTGTTGAACGTCGGAACACCATTCCGATCCTTGCAAATGTCCTGATCGAAGCCGATGGCGACACGGTCAGCTTTCGCGCCACCGATCTGGATATCGAGGTGGTGGACAAGGTGCCCGCCCAGGTCGAACGTGCCGGTGCCACCACAGTGGCTGCAGTGACGCTCCATGAAATCGTGCGCAAGCTGCCAGATGGCGCACTCGTGCAACTGAATGAAGACAGTGCAAAAGGCCGCCTTGAAGTTATTGCAGGTCGATCGAACTTTTCTTTGGCAACGCTGCCGAAAGAAGACTTCCCTGTCATGACGGCTTCGGAATACAGCTGCAACTTTGCGGCGCCCGCCACCGTATTGCGACGCCTCTTTGACAAGTCGAAGTTCGCTATTTCGACCGAAGAAACAAGATATTATCTCAACGGTGTCTACATGCACATTGCGGAGGCAGAGGCGGGCCGCACGCTGCGCTGTGTCGCGACTGACGGACACCGACTGGCGCGGATTGATGCAGAGATGCCCGGCGGAGCTGAGGCCATGCCTGGCGTTATCGTTCCGCGAAAAACCGTCGGGGAGTTAAGGAAGCTGCTGGACGATGATGACGCAAGCATCGCGGTTTCTGTTTCGCAGACAAAAGTGCGGTTTGCCACCCCCGAGATTACGCTGACCTCAAAGGTTATTGATGGGACTTTCCCGGACTACACGCGCGTTATTCCAACCGCCAATGCGCGCAAGATGGAAGTGGATGCGTCTGAGTTTGCCAAGGCTGTCGATCGGGTCGCAACCGTCAGCTCGGAGCGTTCGCGTGCTGTGAAATTAGCGCTCGATGAAGACAGGCTTATCCTATCGGTAAATGCACCCGACAGCGGGGCTGCAGAGGAGGAGCTGGCTGTAGCTTATGGCGATGAGCGATTGGAGATTGGCTTTAACGCCAAGTACTTGCTTGAGATCGCCAGCCAGGTCGATCGTGAAAATGCAGTCTTTATGTTCAACTCCGCAGCGGATCCAACGATGATGCGCGAGGGCGGCGACACCTCGGCGGTTTATGTCGTCATGCCGATGCGCGTGTGACATCGACTGCCGTCACGCACGTCAACCTTCTCCATTTTCGGTCGCACAGGAAGCTCGAACTGGAGCTCGATGAGCGACCCGTCGCCCTTTACGGCCCCAATGGGATCGGAAAGACAAATATTCTCGAAGCGTTGAGCCTGTTGTCTCCGGGTCGTGGACTTCGCCGTGCCTCGGCGGAAGACATGGCGCGTAAACCGGACGTGCTCGGCTGGAAGATTAGGGCCCGAATTTCAACGCCCGACAGTACTCACGACGTAGAGACATTCAGCGAGAAAGGCGCGGCGCGGCGAGTGCTGATTGACGGCAAGGCAGCGCCGCAGACCAAACTGGCGGCAATGCTGCGCATGGTATGGTTGATCCCGTCCATGGACCGGCTGTGGATCGAAGGTGCCGAGGGGCGCAGACGGTTTCTGGACCGAACCACACTGAGCTTCTTTCCGGATCATGCCGATGCCACTCTGAGCTATGAAAAAGCGATGCGGGACCGGAATCGCCTGCTTAGGGATGGCGTCAGCGACGCTCATTGGTACCGCGCACTGGAGGTCACAATGTCCGCGGCCGCGGAACGAATTCAACAAAACCGGCGCCACGCTCTGCGGCGCATAACCTCCGCACTCTCCGATACGGAAACGGCCTTTCCAGTGGCGCGACTGGCCCTCATTTCGCCGGGAGAATTGCCAGATGTCGAGGGTGCAGATGCGCTTACGCAAGTTTGGGAAGACACGCGCACTCGGGATCTGGCGGCTGGTCGAACGCTAATTGGGCCGCATCGCAGCGATCTGGAGGCGCACTATGTCAAAAAAAATTCGCCGGCACGTGACTGTTCAACTGGCGAGCAGAAAGCCCTGCTTATTTCTTTGATTCTGGCCAATGCGCGGGCACTGAGGTCCGGTGATGGTGCGGCTCCGATTGTGCTTTTGGACGAGGTCGCTGCGCATCTGGATGCGACGCGACAGGCGCATCTCTACGACGAGATCTGCGCGCTGGAGATACAGTGCTGGATGACAGGAACCGGGCCCGAGATGTTCGCTCCACTTCTCGATCGTGCGCAGTTATTTGCCCTCGAGGACGACACGGGGACACTTGCGCGACAATAAAAGACATAACAGCGCGGATCAGGTGCCTTCTTTTCTGATTTCTTGACGAGTTTACCAGCATCTTGGTTGAAGCGGTGTTTCTGATTGGACAGTTCGGGGCCACACCTGCGATACATGACTTTAACTTTTAACAGAACCTGCACGCAGCCTACCTGAGATGCCGGACAAACCACTCGACTCAATCCCTGCCAGCGAGGCCTACGCACGCGCGCGCGGCAACGCTATTCGGCGCTACCCTGCTCCGAACCGGGATGGAGACAGGCTCTATCCCCTGGCGTCGCCGCAAGCGCACTCGTCTTTCCGCATGTCCACCAAGGACCGCGTCTTCACGATCGGGTCTTGTTTTGCCCGGAACGTCGAGTCTGCACTCAAGGAAATCGGGATCGAAATCGTTTCCGATGTGCCTGACCTTGGGCCAATTGGCGATGCGCTCGGATATGCAGCGAACCTTTTCAATAAGTACTCGATCCACTCGGTGCACAACGATCTGAAATGGGCGCTGGAGCGCCAAAGCTATCCCGGTGATGCAGTCATCTATGAGCTGCCTGGTGGAGGGTTCTGTGATCTTCAGCTTGGTATTCCCAAGCTCGATTTTCCGCAGATTGAGATTCAGAAATTCCGGCAGCGATATTTGGATGTCTTCACTCGGGTGGCTGATGCGGATGTCATCATCCTTACGCTAGGCTATGTTGAAACCTGGTTCGATACCGAATTGGGGATTTACCTCAACACTGCACCTCCGCAGGCTCTGGTGAAAATGCATCCGTCACGTTTCGAGTTCCGAGTTTTGTCCTACCAGGATGTGCTCGACGGGTTGAGGTCAGTCTACGACCTGCTCACAAAACACCGCAGCAAACCACTTCGGATGCTGCTGACAGTCTCTCCTGTTCCGCTCCTGTCGACCTTCCGCGAGATCGACGTCTTGATGGCGAATACCTATTCAAAGTCGGTTCAACGCGCGGCAATTGATGAGTTTGTGCGTGATGTGGAGGGGGTGGACTATTTCCCCTCTTATGAGTTTGTGATGCTTTCAAATCCTTCGGTCGCCTGGTCGCGCGGAGATTTTCGTCACGTTTCGCCCGACCTTGTCGCGCGGATCATGTCCGATGTGATTACGACATATGTGGACGATGGGCCCAGTGATGAAAGTGCTGCCGAACGTGAGATGACGGCGCCCGCGTTGCTGTCTTCTGCGCGGATGCTCTTTAAGGCTGAAGAGTATGAGGCGCTCAAGGATCTTGCTGCAAAACACTTCGAAGTTGTGGAGTCAGATCACGATCTTCGCGTCCTTCTCGGCAATGCCTGTGTAAAGCTCCGTGAACTTGAGGATGCATTTGAGCATTTCGAGGCGGCTTACGCTCTGAACCAGTCCCGCCCGGCCGTGCTGGAAAGGTTGATTACGCTCTGTCGCCCGCTTCGACGCAAAGACAGGGAAGTCGCGTTTCTCGAGGAGCATATAGAGAGGTTCCCCGCGAGATCGGTGTTTCGCGAACGCGTATCAGGCGCTGATAAAGCTGCGCAGCCCAGGCCTGCGGCGGCATCACAGCAGCAGAGTTTCCTGCAACCTGATCTGAGCAAATCGATTTCAAAGCAAATCGACCATCTGCGGAACGCACTCGTTGTGCCCCCACCCAAAGGCGATCCCAACCGTTCTGTTCAGCAATCAGGGGTTCTGAATGCTAAGGGGGCGTTCATGGAGCGCTCCGTGACATGGCGAAATGGCAGTCAAGTCAATACAGCGCCAGCGATCCCTGATCCTACGGAAGTCCAGAACCTTTCCGGACGGCATCTGTTTCTTGGTCCTTTGTTCGGCCATTTCGGCCATTTTCTGGTGGAGAGTATCTCCCGCCTATGGGCGCTCGATCATCTCGAGGCAGAGGTCGACGGGCTTGTCTTTGTGCCAAAATTCCAGAACCGGCCGCAGCATGTGCTCGATACCTACCGTCCGTTTCTGGAGATACTCGGGGCGAAGTTGCCTGTGCGAAATCTCGAGCATCCAACTTTGGTTGAGGAGTTGCACGTGCCCCTTCAGGGCTTTGGCATGTTCGATCTGATCCAGGGCGCGCCGGAGTTCCGCAATTTCATCAATACGCATGCCGGTGCCGAAATCACAGCCGACGGTCCTGAGAAAATTTACATTTCTCGAACTGGGCTCCCGCCGGAGCGCGGTGGTGTCTTGGGTGAACAGATCCTTGAGGATCTCCTGATCGAAGAAGGGTTCGAGCCGTTTCATCCGCAAATGCACGACTACGCAACCCAAGTCGCTGTCTACAAGGCTGCGCGTCAGATAATTTCTGTCGATGCATCGCCACTGCATTTGGTGGCAATGGTCGGAGACGAGGACCAGCGTATCGCCTGTATCGCGAGAAGACCAGGCGAGCTCGACCAAGTCTTTGCGAAACAGCTGCGTGCCTTTAAGGGAAGCCACGTTTCAACCATAAATGCACTTAAGCGCAACTGGATACCGGAGTCTGACACTCGCCCGAGTCGCGTCTCGCTGGGCGAGGTTGATTTTGCTCAGATTTACCTCGCCTTGCACGAGGCCGGGTTCCTGTCCGGAACGATGCCCTGGCAACACTTCAGCGATAAAGAACGCACGCGTCTGTTGAATGAGCTGAAGGCGAAGCGTGACTTGCCCTTAAAGCCATTCGAAACCGAAGAGGCCGCTTGAACGGTCGAATTGTGAGCGACATGCGTTTTCTCTCTCTAGGCGATCGCGCTTTGACGGTGGAGTACGCAAGCGGATTTGATCCGCAAGCACGAAAGGCTGTGATCGCACTGGACGAGGCGATTAGGGAAGCGCGCGAAGCGGGCAGCCTTTCAGGCATACTCGATGTGGCGCCCACGTTTCGGTCATTGACGGTTCACTACGATCCGCTTCAGATCAACCAAGCCAGTTTGAAGGCGTCTTTGATGGATCTCGCAAGGCCTTCCTCATCTGAGCGAGAACCAAACACGACGCTTTGGCGCCTTCCGGTCTGCTATGGTGGATCCTTTGGACCGGATCTGCCCGATCTGGTGGCAGATACGGGGTTAAGTGAAGCAGACGTGATTGAATTGCACAGCAGCATCGAAGTTTCTGTGCATATGCTCGGCTTTCTCCCTGGTTTCGCTTTCATGGGCGATATCGCTGAGCCACTGCGCAAGCCGCGGCGCCAAGAGCCACGATTGCGCGTGCCGCCGGGAAGTGTAGCCGTTGCCGACCGGCTTACTGCGATTTACCCATGGGAAAGCCCGGGTGGATGGCATCTGATCGGCGCGTGCCCCGTTCCTTTGTTTTTTGCGGAAGAGGCCAAGCCCACGCTGTTTGAACCGGGGGACCGGGTCCGGTTTGAACCGGTAACCAAGAGCCAGTTTGAAGGCCTGAAGCAGCAGCTCAATCGCGCAGAGCTTTCTCCGCAGTCATTTCGCAAAACAAAATGACCGCTACGGACGGGCATATTCGGATATCGGCGGCGGGCCCGTTGACCACTGTACAGGATTTCGGTCGCCTGCATCTCCGGCGGTTGGGAATTCCGTCTGCCGGAACCCTGTGCCCGGACTGGCTACAACTGGGAAACGCGCTGCTCGGAAACCCAGCGGATGCGGCAGCGCTGGAGTTTAGGCTTATGGGGCCGAGCTTCACGGTCGAGGTTGATGATATGCAAGCCGTCGTTGCGGGACCTGCGGAACTGCGTATCGACGGCGCGGACGGTGCGCGCCGGATCAAACCCTGGACGGTTGTTAAACTATCGCGCGGCGATGATGTGACAGTCGGCTCTGTGAGTCGCGGCACAGTTGCTCTGCTTTGCGTATCCGGAGGCGTTGCGACGCCCCCGGTCCTCGGCAGCCGGGCCACCTATAGCCGCGCCGGGCTAGGTGGTCTCCAAGGTCGGAGCCTGCAAATAGGGGACCTTGTCCCGATCGGATCCGCCATTCCCAAAGACACTCTGTCATTGCCTGACGTTGACGATCCGACTGACCAGCCCATCCGCGTCATTCTTGGACCGCAAGCAGATCATTTCTCGAATGAGCAGATCGGTATCTTTCTATCAGAGAGTTTCTTTGTGACCACAAATGTGGACCGGATGGGGATGCGTCTTGAGGGCCCTAAACTCAAACACCGTACTGCTGCTCTGTCTGAAATCGTGTCAGACGGGATCGTACCGGGTGCTGTACAAGTACCCGGAACCGGCAATCCGATCGTGCTTCTGGCGGATGGGCAGACCGTTGGTGGCTACCCCAAGATTGCAACTGTGATTAGCGCGGACCTGCCGCGCCTGGGGCGCCTTGCGCCAGGCACTCTTGTCTCCTTTTCTGCGGTCACAGTCAGAGAAGCCGAGGACGCGTTGGAGAGACACCAGACCTGGCTTCGCACAATGATCGCCTCGGCAGGGTCAGCAATCGAGATTGGCGACGTAGATCTTAGACTGCTCTACGAAACCAATCTGGTCAGCGGTGCTGTAAATGGAACGGAGGAGACTGAGTGAATGTGGATTTGTAAGACAACATGCCCGCTCGCCTCGTTCGGCGTGCTGATCGCCAGCTTTTACACATGACCTCCGTGCTTGAATTGATAACGATCACGCTTGATTGTTAGCTTTATGACAAAGACACTGCTGACCCTTAACGCTGGATCCTCGTCTCTGAAGTTTGCCCTCTACGATGCAGAATTTGGAGATTCCGCAATCATCTCCGGACACGTAGATCGTATCGGGCCTAATGCCGAGCTGCGTCTGAAGCATGCGGACGGTCGGGAAGTGCAGGCGGATAGGGCTGCCCTCGAAACCCATGAAGAAGCTCTGCAAACGGTTCTGCAGGTTCTGGAGGCAGAGTTGCCTGGTTTGGAGGTTGTAGCTGTAGGCCATCGGGTTGTGCACGGGGGTACGAAGTTCGAAGACCCAGTTCGCCTGGACCCCGAGATGGTCGCAGAGCTCGAAGAGTTTTTGGCCTTCGCGCCGCTCCATCAACCGCACAATATCGCGGGCATCGAAGCCGCATTTAGCGCCTTTCCTCACGCTCCACAGATTGCTTGCTTTGACACGGCGTTTCATCGCCGGCATCCCTTTGTCCACGATACGTTCGCCTTGCCGCGTATCTACTTCGAAAAGGGCGTGCGCCGGTATGGCTTCCATGGTTTGAGCTACGAATTTATCGCCGGTGAGCTGAAGCGCCTTGATCCGGTGCTTTCCAAGGGCCGGGTTGTGGTTGCCCATCTGGGCAATGGTGCATCCATGTGCGCATTGAAGGACGGAAAATCCGTTGAATCGACCATGGGGTTTTCCGCACTGGATGGTCTTCCGATGGGCACAAGATGCGGCCAGCTCGATCCCGGAGTGTTGTTGTACCTGATGACCGAGGAAGGAATGGACGCGAAGGCGATATCCGATCTGTTGTATAGGCAGTCTGGTATGCTGGGGATGTCTGGACTGTCCAATGATATGCGTACTCTTGAGGCCGCGCAAACGACTGAAGCGCGGGAGGCGCTGGAGTACTATACCTTCCGCATTCGCCGCGAACTGGGCGGGCTGGCCGCGGCACTGGAAGGACTGGACGGTTTGGTCTTCTGCGGTGGCGTTGGCGAGAATTCCGCATACATCCGTGCCGAAGTATGTAGCGCCATGGGATGGCTTGGGATCTCACTTTCTTCGGACGCCAACAGTCAGAATGCACAGGTAATCTCGGCGCCTGCATCGTCGGTTCCAGTGATGGTAATTCCGACGAACGAAGAACTTGTCATTGCGCGCGCAACAACTCGGGTCGTTTTTGGACACGACCGTCAGCATGTGAAACACCAGGTCAACTGAGCACACCAAAATCCTGCGGCCGGTGTTGATCTGGCGAGAGCTGGATCGACTTTCACTCACGCTCTGGCAAGACCTCTGCAGGCCTTGCGCCGGGTTGCAAAGACAACGAGCGATGGATCAAGTTACTCATCCAAAAGAATGCTGATACTTTGATCGGGGTATCGTCGGATGCCATTGTAAATAATGTCTCGGCTTGCGCGGGCCACACGGGCCAAACCCTGGTAATCCGTACGTTGTTTTCCTAAGGCACGAGAACCCGTTGGCGCAACGACGAGATGGTTAAGCTCAACCCGATAGCTTGTGAAAGGGCTGACCTCGAAAATGCTCACAGCAAAAAGCGGAGCTCCCGTTCGAAGCGCGATTGCTATCGGTCCGGTGGACATTCGAAGTCTGCCATTTCGCCCAAGCGGCAGTTCTATGAACCGGTGCCCGGTTAAGGATGTGTTCGTGAAGAAAACCGGATGTCCTTTTTTCAACTGCGAAAGCGCTCTCTTTTGAACCTTGATCTCTTCGCCGTCATCGAAGACGAGACGTTGTTTGAGATATCGGTTTTCTGCGGAGATCTGGATTTTGTTGATCAAAAGCGCCGCGAAGCGGGAGTCGCTATATCCATGACACGCGTGAGAGATGGCGTATGCCGGCATGCCTTCCTGAGCAAGCGCGCGTTTTGCTAGGATCGGATATGAAGAAAAACGGTTCACCCAGAGGATGGCGCCTTTACGCTCGGTCAATGCGTGGCGCAGTTTGTCCGTCCCATCGACCTCGATTGTCAAGGCACGGTTCTTCGGTGAAAACTCGCGCGCAACGGCGAACCTCTTTCCGGCAGTCGTTGCAACAAGGTTTTGCCGAAGCGCCTGCCACTCCTCAGGATCCAAGTCGCCAAGCACACTTTCGCACGCAGCGCGGACCTGATGTTGCCTATTGCGGGGCACAAGCCGTTGACCGATTAAAGCAGATGACTTCGCAAGCCAGATCCACACACTTGCAGGGGAAAGCCAGGTCGCAAGAAACACAAGCGGAAGTGTAGCCAAATCAGCAACGTCCTGCAGAAGAATAGCCGGTCTTTCGGTCGTCTTTGTCGATCGGAAGTAGAACGTGCAGGGGTCGCCGGGTGTTTCGGCATCTTCAACATATTCAACCCGCTCGTCTGCGTATTGTGAACCTGTAGCTGTTGGGTCTTGCATGTTCTTGCCCGCAATCAGGAAACGATCTTCTGAAGGGGTTCAGTTGTCTTGGGATGATACATCCTGAGCTGACCGATCAGACGGTCTATACTGTTCTGATCAGCCTCTGCCCCAGCGTCTTTGTGGGACAGGAGCTTCCTGTTTATTTCCTGAACACTTGCAACCTTGGAAAATGGAAGCCCGGTCGCGGCCATTTCATCTGTCTGAACCACCACAACCAGGGTGCTTAGCCTGTTGTCTTGCAGCAATATCTCGGATCTTCGGAAAACACCCTCGGCATTACTCAGAAAAATGGTGTTGCCGTCGTCATCAATTGACAGCTCGTGTGACGTCAGAAACACGCCGCTGGACTGTCGCGCTAGTTCCCGGCGACGCGCTTTGGCCGCGCTCATTGCCTGGCTGTCTCCGATAAAACACTCAACATGAACCTGCGCATCTCCGTCCGGAAACGATAGTTCCATGAACGCGCGCGCGGTGTTTTGGGCAACCTGGGGTCGGAAATTTACCTCGTTAATTACAGCGCCCGTTTCATACCACGGCCGCGAAATGTCTTCTGAAATTATGTCTATGCCGGCTACTTCGAGACCGAAGAGACGTGCGGCGCGCCGCGCAAGATCGGTGTTTGCTGGATGAACTTTCTCGGTCAAATATTCATCATATCCGCCCCAGACTTCTCCCTCATAGGGCCGCAAATATGCGATCTGGTTAGGCTCCAGAACGGTGTCTGGGTCGTAGTTTTGCAGTTTGAGTTGATCGACCGCGAGTTCGTCAAGCGAGCACGTTTTTTTGCGCAAATGCGCGGCCTTTACGGCTTCTGCCTGCTGCATCTTTCCGACCAGTTCGCGTATCGTCGATGTGCCATCTCCGACGGCGGATAAAGGATGTCGCGCGTATGCAAACACAAGCCGATCCTTGAAGACGAGCAAGCGATGGCAGATACCGGGAACGCGGTTCTCTAACAGAATTGAATTCGAGAGCTTTTTTGCCCTTTCGAAAGCCCGCACGACCTCCGGTCCATTCTGGACATCAACGGTAACGCCCTCCCCCCGGTCCAGATCCGAGGGCTTAATCACCACTGGAAACCCTGTTTGCTCCGCAACAAGCTTTGCTGTTTTCGCATCCCTCACCGGTCTGGAAAGGGGGACGGGGATACCCGCGACCTTCATGCGTGCTATGCACTCCAGTTTGTCAAAAGTCAGCTTTGCACCGATCATGGAGTCGTTTTGCGTGGCGCTTCGAAGGAAGACTTTTGACTTGCTGCCAAACCCAAACTGATAATGCCCGGAGCCGAGATGAGTCAGCGGCACCCCCATTTCAAAAGCTTGCTGCAAAAGGAAACGTAGGGAGTATCCTCCTTTCGCTTGCACGCGGGTCAGCTCCACAACGCGCTCAAGGTTCGTATCCGTTAATGTGGTGATCTGTTTACGCTTGTATTTGGGGAGAGTGAATTCCATCGCGACCGACGAAGCAAAGTCAAAGGCGTTTCGGATAAACTTTGGGCCCAACCGTGAAACCGTTGGCACCAGGAGCACCACGCTTGTTTTACTGCCGCTTGCCGAGGCTGGCTGTGTCGAAACAGCCAGGACGTCCTCGTAGGCTGGAAAGGAGCCGGACTGAAGAGCATGGCGCGCGACAGCGCTGATCAGGCCGACGACGCTTTCAATCGATGGATCAAGCTCCACGCCTGGCGCTTTTTTGACAGTGAAGATGTTTGTTTCGGCGACCTCAAGGGTCTCGTTGATGTACCGCTTTGCGTCTTCCAAGAAAAAATTCTGTGGTTTTGACACGAGAAGCCGCACTGCGCGCGAATACTGATACAATCCATCTCTGTATCCGAAAACTGTTGCGCCCACTTCAGTCGTTGATTTCGGTTTCTTCATGCGCGCCGTCCAAGTCACCTAAAAAAAAGACATGTTTAAGCCTAAGTAAACCGGCGGCAATTTCAAAGCTTGCGCACCGATCGCGGACGGCCGCGCATACTCGTAATCTGGGCCAACCGCGTCCAGCGGCAGGTACCGGGCGCCATGCGTGACAGAGACGGCTCCCCGTCTCGAAGTTCCTGGTGAAATCTGATTGTTAACTTCAGCCTGGCGTAAGACTGTGCCGTCTGCGGACGCTCTGAGGTCGGCCAGGAAGACCAAGACGACTGTCATTTCGGTCTTTCTGCGAGACCACCTTCCCTTTGGAGATCACCACCAGCCGATCTGGCCTCAGGCGTACAGCTTCAATTGCGTCGCCGGCATCCAGAACCACCAAGGACGCCAACGCTCCCTCATGGAGCCCATAGTCCTGAAGGCCAAGGATTGCGGCATTGTCTACAGTGACCATGTCGAAGCATCGCTGCATCTCCTCCGGGGACGACATTTGCGCCACGTGCAGTCCCATGAACGCGACGTCGAGCATGTCGGCAGTCCCGAGCGAGTACCAGGGATCGCGCACGCAATCCTGACCCCAGCCCACACGGATCCCAGCGGCCTGCATTTCTTTTACCCGCGTAAGCCCGCGCCGCTTCGGAAACGTATCGTGCCGACCTTGCAGCATGATGTTGATCAGCGGGTTAGGAACGGCGCTGATTTCAGCCTCCGCGATGAGTGGGATCAGTTTGGAAACATAGTAATTATCCATCGAGTGCATGGAGGTCAGATGAGATCCCGTCACACGCCCCTGCAAGCCAAGTCTTGTTGTTTCGCTGGCCAAAGTCTCGATATGGCGAGAGTGCGGATCGTCCGTTTCGTCGCAATGCATGTCCACCGGCAGGCCGCGCTCGGCAGCTATCTCGCAGAGAATACGGATCGAGGCGGCGCCATCGACCATTGTCCGCTCAAAATGAGGGATCCCTCCGACCAAATCGACTCCCATATCAAGCGCCCGCAGCGTGTTGGCATGCGCTCCCGGGTCGCGCAGCAACCCGTCCTGAGGGAACGCGACCAGCTGCAGGTCGAGATACGGTCGCACTGTCTTACGCACGTGCAATAAGGCTTCCACGCCTTTCAAGCTGTCGTCGCAGGTGTCGACATGGCTTCGGATTGAAAGAAGGCCCATGGACACGGCCCAGTCGCAGTATTCGAGCGCCCGCTCCACCAGATCCTCTACAGTTGCTAACTTTTTTAACTCGCCCCAAAGCCCGATCCCTTCGAGCAACGTTCCCGAGGCATTGATCCTCGGCGTGCCGTAGCTCAGCGTTGCATCCATGTGGAAATGCGGATCGACAAAAGGAGGTGAGACAAGGTCGCCGGTCACGTCCATGATCGTCCCAGCTTCAACTCCGTCGAGCCGACCGATGCCTGTGATCCGGTCCCCTGTGATTCCGATATCGGCAGTACTTCCGTCAGGAAGGGTTCCCCCTTTCAAAAGGATATCAAAGCTCGGCATCAGCGTTCTCCGCGATTGTAGGGCACCATGAGCGCCGCGGGTACTTCGGCTCTGCGCGACATCAGGATCAGCGCCAGGATCGAAAGAATGTAGGGGATCATCAAGAACACCTGGTATGGAACGAGCGTTCCCAACTCGGTCTGCTGCAAACGGATCTGAAGTGCGTCAAAAGCGGCGAACAAAAGTGCCCCAAGAAGCGCTTTGCCAGGGCGCCAGGCGCCGAAGACAACCAATGCGATGCAGATCCATCCTCGTCCATTGACCATCTCAAAGAAAAAGCTGTCAAAGGCTGACATAGTCAGAAAAGCGCCGCCCACGGCCATGAGCCCCGATCCAGCAATGACGGCCCCCATTCTGAGCGCCGTGACCGACAATCCCTGAGCTTCTACTGCAGACGGGTTCTCTCCCGCTGCCCGCAGCGCCAGTCCAAGGGGTGTCCGATAAAGAACAAAGGCGGTTAGCGCCACAACAAGGAAGGCCATATAGGTCAGAGGCGTCTGGTTGAAGACCGCTTGCCCCAAGATGGGTATCTGCGACAGAAGCGGCACTTCGAAGGGCTGGAAAGGAGTGATCCGAGGGGGGCTCGACACCTCTGGCAGAGCCAATCGATACGCGTAGTAGGCCGTGGATGTGGCCAGAAGCGTGATACCCAGACCCACAACGTGCTGCGACAGACCGAATGGCACGGTCAGCGTTGCGTGCAAAAGCCCAAAGAGCATGCCCGCAGCCAAAGCAACGCCAACGCCCACCCAAAGCCCGGCACCCAGATAGACCGCCATCCATCCTGCAAACGCCCCGACCACCATGATCCCTTCGATTCCAAGGTTCAGGACCCCGGCGCGCTCACAGATGAGTTCGCCCATTGTCGCAAAAATTAAAGGCGATGCGATGCGAACTGCGGCGGCCCAAAAGCTGGCAGAGAGAAGAACCTCAAGAATTTCCATCAGTTTCTTACAATCCGGTAGCGTGCAAGCAAAATGGCAAGGACCATGAAAAGGAGCGCAGTCGCCAGAAGGATGTCGGCGATATACGTGGGTACACCAGCAGCGCGGCTCATGCTGTCGGCGCCAACAAAAACGCCCGCGACGAAGATCGCGGAGACAACAACACCGATGGGGTGGAGCAGCGCAAGCATTGCGACAATAATGCCCGTGTAGCCAAATCCAGGACTGAGATCGAGGGTTAGCGACCCTTTGAGACCTGCGACTTCAGAGAAGCCGGCCAGCGCCGCCAGCCCGCCTGAGAGAAACGCTGCTTTTAGAAGGACAACGTTTACAGGGATGCCCGCAAATCGGGCCGCGCGCGGGTTCAGGCCCACAGCCCGGATTTCATATCCAAGTGTCGTTCGGGTCTCGATCACCCAGACCGCCGCCGCGCAGATCAAGGCCAGCGCAAAACCCCAGTGCAGGCGCAGCCCTTCAACAATGCGAGGCAGACGCGCCTCAGGATCAAGACGGGGTGACTTTGGCCACCCCATCCCCATCGGGTCCTTCAGCGGACCCTCCAAAAGAAGAGAGATTAACAGCAGCATTATGAAGTTGAAAAGCAGCGTGGTGACGACCTCGTCGACGCCGAAACGGGTTTTCAGAAAGACCGGACCAAGAAGAATTAATGCGCCTCCCAGCATCGCTGCAAGACCGATCAGAATCAGTGGCTGCGGACCGGGAAGACCAAGGGCAGAGGTGCCGAGCAGCACAGTGACAAGCGCGCCCATATAAAGCTGCGCCTCGGCACCGATATTCCAGAGCTTAGCGCGAAAGGCGACGGCCACCGCAAGGCCCGTAAAGATCAGCGGCGTCGCGCGGTTCAGCGTTTCAAGGGCCGCAAACTGTGACCCGGCGGCGCCTTTGAGGATAAGGCCCAGCGTGTCAAAAGGATTTGCACCGGCGAGCAGTGCCAGAAAGGACGCCACAACGACCGACAGCGCAAGTGCTGCCGCTGGAAAACCGAGAGAGCGGATCAGGCCGGGGTTGGCTACTGGTTCAAGCCGCATAGTTGAACCCTTCTCCAGCCATCCATCGCCCAAGTTCCGGGGCGGTTACCGATCCGCGCGGGAATTCGGGCGAGAGCCGCCCGTCGGACATAACGCGGATCACATCAGCAAGCCCCATGATTTCGTCCAGATCTTCTGAAATCAGCAAGACAGCCGCGCCTTCGTTCCGGGCGGCTATTAGGCGCTCCTGCACGTATGTGACCGCCCCGATATCAAGCCCGCGCACAGGCTGATTTGCCAGAATGATTTTCGGGCTGGATTCAAGAGCGCGACCAAGGATCAGCTTCTGCATATTGCCACCGGACAGCAGACGGATTCGCGTCTCCGGGCCTGGGCAACGCACATCATATCGCGCGATCAGCTGCCGCGTGAATGCTACCGCAGAAGACCAGCGCATCCAGCCAGCGCTGCTCATTTCCGGATCTTTGTAGCTTTCGAGGATTGCGTTCTCTGTAATTGAAAAATCGGCAATGCTGCCGGTGCTGTGTCGGTCTTCCGGAATCCGCCCTATTGCCGCAGCCAGAGCCGCGCGGGGCGACCATTTGGTCGCCTTTGCTGGCCCAAGCCACATTTCACCGCGCTCAGGCCGCGCTTCTCCCGAGATCAATTCAGCCAAAGCCCCCTGACCGTTGCCTGATACACCGGCGAGACCCAGTATCTGGCCTGCTCGCAACTCAAGGTCGATGCTTTGCAGACCAGTTCTGTGTCCCGGTGGATGGACAGAAACACCGCGCAGGCTCAAAAGCGCCGCGCCGGGCTTTGCTTCTGAGGGTACGGGTTGGTCAATCTCCGCTCCGACCATAAGCTCGGCGAGGGCTTGGGGCGTCGTCTTGGACGTTGGTGTCTCCCCGACAAGTTTGCCATGACGCAGCACGAGGACGCGATCTGAAATGGCCATCACTTCGTGCAGCTTGTGAGAAATGAAGATAACCGACAGCCCTTGTTCGACAGCCTTGCGCAGCGTCTCAAAAAGCGCGTCGGATTCCTGAGGCGTAAGCACCGCTGTCGGTTCGTCCAAGATCAGAATGCGAGCATTCCGGTAAAGCGCCTTAAGGATCTCCACGCGCTGACGCTCACCAACCGAGAGTTTTGCTATTTTTTCATCAGGATCGACGGCAAGTCCGAAGTCTTCGGCCAAAGCGGTCACGCGTGCTCTGGCTGCGTCTTTGCCTCCGCCGGGTGACCAAAGCGATGCGGTGCCGAGTAGGATGTTATCAAGCACAGTGAGATTGTTGGCGAGCGCGAAATGCTGATGCACCATACCAACACCAGCCTTTAAAGCCGCTCCGGTGGCTCCGGGAGGCAGGGTCCGGCCGAATACTTCAACTGTCCCTTCGTCCGCTGTGTAATGGCCGAAAAGAATATTCATGAGGGTCGTTTTGCCGGCGCCATTTTCGCCCAAAAGGGCAATGACTTCGCCCCGGCAAAGCGTCACATTGATGGCGTCGTTGGCTTTCAGATTGCCAAATATCTTGGTAATACCCTCGAGGCGCAGGACCACTTCCCGCGCCTCTGTCTTGTCAGCCATCAGGAGGACACAGGCTCCGAGTCGTCTACTTTCACAACAAAAGTACCCGCGCGGATTGCTGCCTCTCTTTCGGCGACCAGTGCCATCGCGTCTGCAGGCACTTTGCCCTCAAAAGTGCCGAGAGGCGCAAGAGAACTACCCCCCTCTTTCATGTAAGAGTAGAGCCCATAATTCGCGGCTTCGAAGCTGCCATCAGCTACGGCTGCAAGGGCTGCCTGCATCGTGGGCTCAAAGTGCCAGATTGCCGAGGCAACGACGGTATCAGGATAGTCGGCCTGTGTATCAATAACGTTGCCGATTGCAAGAACGCCACGTTCCTGGGCTGCGTCGGAAACGCCAAAACGCTCCGCGTACATCATGTCCGCGCCATTCTCGATCATAGCAAAAGCCGTTTCCTTGGCCTTCGGTGGATCGAACCAGGACCCGATAAAGGACACTTGGAAAGTCGCGTCAGGCTTCATTTCGCGCACCCCGGCCATGAAGGCATGCATCAGCCGGTTTACTTCGGGTATCGGGAACCCGCCGACCATCCCTACATTCCCTGTCTGGCTCATGGCACCGGCAATGATACCTGTAAGATAGGCGGCATCCTGAATGTAATTGTCAAAAACAGCGAGGTTGGGATAGGCCGGGTCATCAAGGAAGGACGAGCCGAGCAGGAAGGCAGTATCAGGGTATTCCAGCACGACCTCGCGCGCCTCTGCTTCGACACCGAAAATTTCGCCGACAATCAGCTTTGCGCCTCCTTCGGCGTATTCGCGCATGACGCGCGTATAGTCGGTGTTTGCCGTGTTTTCCGTGAAGGTGTAGGTAATCTGACCGGCTGCCTGCGCAGCTTCTGCCGCGATGTGGATGCGGCTGACCCACTGTTGTTCAACCGGCACTGTGTATATACCCGCGACACTCATGGGATCTTGTGCAAGGAGCCGCGTAGGCAGTGTTGCAAGGCCGGCGGCAGCACCAGCGCCAACAAGTAGGCTCCGACGGCCAATCCCGGATTGAAGCAGTTCAACGCGTTTCATAATAACTCTCCCAATCGCCGTTGTTATCAGCCGAAAGTACCAAGTCCCCCGCAGGGCGCAACTTAATCGCGTTCGATTATTGGGCAAATGATCGCGAATTGGGCGCTAGACACCGAATGCGCCTCTTTGCGCCGCGATATCGATACCCCTCGCGAGGGTGGATAAACGTTGCTTTCCCGAGGTGTCACTTGGTTGGTGCGGTACGCGATACCGAAAACCTGCCTTGCACCTGCAAAGCGTGCCTTGCCGATCTGGTCCTGGTTTCGAAAATCTGGTGACCTTGGCGGATCGTCTTGTCCGGAAGGCTGCTTATTGCGCGAAAAGACGCATAGTTTTCTGCTTCTCGGTTTTTTACGCGTTGTTCGCCTTGTGCGCGCAACCGGGATCGGTCAGCAAAGAGAAAAGGACCGGAGGAAAAAATGGCAAACGAAATCGTCGTCTTGGATGGTGCACGCACCGCGATCGGGTCGTTCGGGGGCAGCCTTGCCGGAACGCCCCCCATCGAGCTTGGTGCGATTGCGGCAAAGGAGGCCCTGGCGCGATCTGGCGTTAGCGGCGCACAGATCGGACACGTGGCCTACGGTCACGTAATCAACACAGAGCCCCGGGACATGTATTTGAGCCGCGTTGCGGCGATGGATGCGGGCGTTCCGGAGACGACGCCGGCCATGAATGTCAACCGTCTCTGCGGGTCCGGGGCGCAGGCCGTCGCGTCGGTCATACAGGCGCTGATGCTTGGAGATGCGGAATTCGGTCTGGCGGGTGGCGCCGAAAGCATGAGCCGCTCCCCTTACACTGTGCCTGCTGCCCGGTGGGGCCAGAAAATGGGCGATGCTGGTACGCAGGACATGATGCTGGGGGCACTTAACTGTCCGTTTGGCACCGGCCACATGGGCGTCACTGCGGAAAACGTGGCGGTTGAGCACGGTATCAGCCGCGAAGACCAAGACGCCTTCGCAATGGACAGCCAGACCAAAGCAGCCCGGGCTATCGACGAGGGGCGATTTGACAGCCAGATCGTACCTGTCGAGGTGCGGGTCAAGCGGGACATGATCTCGTTTGCGCGTGACGAACATCCTAAGGCGACCACGCTGGAGGCGCTTTCAGGGCTGCGCGCCGTGTTTCAGAAAGATGGCTCGGTGACCGCGGGCAACGCGTCGGGGATCAATGACGGCGCGGCTGCTTTGGTGCTGGCGCGCGCAGATGCGGCTGAAGCCGCAGGTCTGTCGCCGCGCGCCCGTGTTCTGGGGTATGCCCATGCCGGTGTCCGCCCGGAGGTTATGGGGATTGGGCCTATCCCGGCGGTTGAAGCACTATGCGCTCGCACCGGTCTTTCAGTCGAGGATTTCGATGTGATCGAGTCCAATGAGGCCTTCGCCGCTCAGGCGCTGGCAGTAAACAAGGGGCTCGGGCTCGACCCGGAAAAAGTCAATCCCAATGGCGGGGCAATTGCTCTTGGTCATCCGGTTGGGGCTACAGGGGCCATCCTGACCGTGAAAGCGCTTTACGAGCTTGAGCGGACTGGCGGTCAAAAAGCGTTGGTGACCATGTGCATCGGGGGTGGCCAGGGCATCGCATTGGCGTTTGAACGGCTTTAACTGGGATTAATCCAGCATTCACCAAAACGTTCCAATCTCGGTCGCGAGTCGCGCGGCCGAGAGGATTCGCGCGATCTTGGAGAGAGGGGTTGCGCACCATGCTGAGCCAAGAAATTGAAAACCGTCTTGCCCAGGAACGGCGTGCACGTCTGGCCGCAGAACGACTTCTTGCTCAGAAACAGCGTGAACTGCGCGCGGCAAATGATGAACTCTCCAAGCATGCTTTCGCGTTGTCAGATCAGATCGTGGAACAACGCCATGAGGCGGAGGAACTGAAAGACGAGAACTTTCAGGTTCGTTCGGATCTGCAACGGGCCGAAAAGCGTCTTTGGACATCGGTCGAGACAATCGAGGACGGCTTTGCGGTCTTTGACAGTGCGCGCCGGCTGATCCTGGCAAACCCGGCCTACCTAAGAACCTTCGATGATCTGGAGCAGATAAGGCCTGGCATCGACTACGCCACCTTGCTTCAGTTCGCCGTTGAAGAGGGGATCGTCGATACCGAGGGTCTTGGCCGCCAAGACTGGTGCGAGATGATGCAGACACGATGGGAATCCGAACAGATCGATCCAATCATCGTCCGGCTTTGGAACGGCTATTCCGTGAAACTGATCGAGAGACGCGGCGAGGACGGCGATATCGTGACGCTCGCGCTGAACATCACGGAAACAATCCGCCGGGAAAAAGACCTGACGGAAGCGCGGCATCGCGCGGAGGCTGCAAACCGGGCGAAGTCGGCCTTTTTGGCGAATATGAGCCACGAGCTGCGCACGCCGATGAACGGCGTGGTTGGGATGGCGTCGCTGCTTGCCGAGGGCACGCTTGACGATGAACAGCGCCTTTACGTGGACACGATCCACCAGTCTGGCGAGGCGCTTTTGCACATTATCAACGAAGTGCTCGACTTCTCTAAGATGGAAGCCGGTAAGCTTGAGTTACACCCGCAAGCATTTAACCTCGAACAACTTGTTCATGATGTGGTGCTCCTGTCGCTTCCCGGAGCGCAGCAGAAGGGCATTAAGATTGCCCTGGACTTCGATATGTTCCTGCCGGCCCGTTTTGTCGGGGACAAGGGCCGGCTGCGGCAGGTGCTCACAAATCTAATCGGCAATGCGGTTAAATTTACCTCTCAAGGGCATGTCGCGATCCGGGTCCTTGGGTTCCCGAAGTGCGAGGATATGCGCCAAGTTATTTTCAATATCGAGGATACCGGTATCGGTATAGCCCCAGAGATGTCGGACTTTGTCTTCGGCGAATTTAATCAGGCCGAAGACGAGCGGAACCGCAATTTCGAAGGCACGGGGCTAGGTCTCGCGATTACCAAACGACTGGTTGAATTGATGGGTGGTGATATCTGGGTGGAGTCGGAGCTTGGCCAGGGCTCATGTTTCTCCTTCCGTGTCGACCTGCCGATTGACGGTGCAGAGGGCGCACCGGAACTTACAGACAAATTAGAGGGCATTTCGAAAGTTCTTGTTGTAGACGGCGACTGCCTGTCACGTGACGTTCTGGTGAAGCAGCTCATTGGTTTTGGCCTGGATGTGGTGCAGGTTAAGACCATCGGAGATGCCAAAACTCATCTCGCCCAAGACTCCTCGATCGATCTTGTACTTACGGACTACGGATTACCCGACGCCAACGGGGTAGATCTTGCACAGCACCTCAAAGCTGCTGGAAGCGCTGTGCCGGTTGTCCTGGTGAGCCGTACACTCGTCGGTCATATCGGTGCCGAGGATCGCGGCCTTTTCCGCGCCAGCTTGACGCAACCTGTCTTGCGCTCCGATCTGTATCGCACTCTCCGGGAGCTTTCTGCCAGTACTCCCCTGCCGCCGGAGGAGCAGGTGGACAATGCCACTGATGGGTTCGCCCAGAAAACGAGCCCCGCTGAAGCTGAAGTTCAACCGCAACTCGTCGACATTGGCCCATTTTCCTCAGCGCGACAAAGAGCAGACTCTCCGAAGGTGCCGGAAGCGCCAGAGTCGCCTGCTGCGACCGAACCGCGACTTGTCGAAGTTGAACCCACGCCGCCATTTTTTGCCCGCCGGTTTATTCCGGTGGCAGGGCCCGAAGAGGCTTCAGAGGTGCCTGGTTCAGACAAGACTGCGGACATCAGAGAACAGGAACAACCGGCGCATGACATGGCAGACGTCCCACGGCCGGTCAAAATCCTCGCCGCCGAAGACAATCGCACCAATCAGCTGGTTTTTCGAAAAATGCTTCGCGACCTGAACATTGAACTGGAGTTTGCGGGCAATGGTCTCGAAGCGCTTGAGCTTTATCAGAGTTTTTCGCCTGACCTTGTGTTTATGGACATTTCGATGCCGAAGATGGACGGCATGGAAGCAACGCGCGCCATCCGTGAGCTTGAAAAATCAACTGGCCGGACCGTGCCCATCACGGCAATGACTGCGCACGCGATGGACGGTGATGCGGACAGGATCCTTTCAGCCGGGCTCGACTACTATCTGACCAAGCCGCTCAAGAAAGCCGATATTCGCGCCAAGATAGAAGAGCTTATGCCGGAGGAATGCGCGCCGCTGCGTCGCGATACTGCGGCGGAATAGGCCAGCGTGACTACGCCGCTTCAACGTTCGCCGCGTCGGGGTAGGGCCGTACGAAAACCGGCGCAGTCTCTGTGCTGCGTGTGGCATCGAAACTGTAGCCTCCTGTCACGAAGTCCTTGAGACCTTCCGGCTCAGAGACGCGATTTTGCACAACGAAACGGGCCATAGCGCCACGTGCTTTCTTGGCAAAGAAACTCACAGTTTTCGCCGTCCCATCCCGATCTTCAAGAAAAGTCGGAGTGATGACTTTGAGCCGCAGCGCCTTCAGATCAACAGCGCCGAAGTATTCCTGGGACGCGCAATTTACGACAGTATCGGTGTCAACCGCCCGTGCCTGCGCGTTCAGCGCTCTTGAAATACGCGGTCCCCACCAGTCATACAGCGATTTGCCGCGTTTGGTTTCGAGACGGCTTCCCATCTCAAGCCGATAGGCCTGCATCAAATCGAGCGGACGCAACACCCCATAAAGACCCGACAGAATGCGCAAGTGGTCCTGCGCATAGCGCCACTCATCGGCAGACAGGCTGCCAGCCTCGAGCCCGACATACGTGTCCCCTGCAAAGGCGAGCGCTGCCGGGCGGGCGTCACCGTCTCCGGTTCTTGGTCGAAATGCTCTGAACCGATCCTTGTTTAGCTTCGCCAGATTTTCCGACAGGCTCATCAGCTTTCGCAACGCATCCGTGTCAAGTTTGCGCGCCTCGCGTGCCAGAGCAGCGGCTTGAGCTTCAAACTCGGGCACCGTGGTGGCCATCGGCGGTGCCACGTCCCAATCCAGCCTTTTTGCCGGCGAGATCACTATAAGCATGTCATCCTCTCAAAGGGTGTGCACCCAGCTATCTAGGCAGGCAACTCCGCGCGTCCATAGTCCTAGCAGTCCCGCAGCACATCAAGGAACGCATCCGCAAATCGCTCCGCCCGACGCGCCCCAAGCAGATGCGACAGCGCGTGTTCCGTTTGGGGCTTTTGCTCAGCCACTTTCGAGATCAGCGACGCCGAGCAACTCAGAGGTTTTAGTGTTCCGCAGGATCCACGCGTCAGATCACTCTGTGCGGCATTCAACTGATCGAAAAGCGAGGCTGCCGCCTGTCCGACCAGACGTCGACGTGCGGGGTGAAGCGGTTCAGGTTCCTCTCCTGAGATAACTGCCAGAAATTCAGCGCCGTACTTCTCTAGTTTCTTGGCGCCTACACCGCCGATGCGCGCAAATTCATCGAGGCTCGCAGGCCGTGTCTCGGCCATCTCGATCAATGTGCGGTCGTTAAAAACCATATAGGCCGGGAGCCCCGCTGCTTCAGCTAGGAAACGCCGTTTGGCCTTCAGCGCGGAAAGCAATGGGGCGTCAGCGTCGGATACAAGCGCCCGAACGGATGAGCGTTCGGCAGCGCGCAGCAGAGTATCTTTGCGCAGTGTAATACTCTCTTCCCCGCGCAGAAGCGGTCGGGCGGAGGATGTCATAACCAACCCACCATGGCGCTCTGGGTCCGGCCGGAGCAGGTCATGCCCCATCATCTGCCGGAAAACACCTGTCCAAGTCCGGCGTTCGAGGTCTTGCCCCACACCGAAGGTGGGCAGATCGTTGTGCCCACGGGCACGCACCTTATCGGTCTCGTTGCCAAGCAGCACATCGATCAGATGACCTGCGCCGAAATGCTCCCCGGTGCGCAGCGCCGCGGAAAGCGCCTTGCGCACGGCTTCCGTGCCATCGAATGTCTCAGGTGGCGTATCGCACAGGTCGCAAGATCTACATGGAGCACTTTGCTCACCAAAATAGCCCAGTAACACCTGCCGCCGGCACTGCAGCGCCTCTGCAAGGCCCAACAGAGCGTTCAGGCGGCCATGGTCGGCATGTTTGCGGTCAGGCGGTGCGAGGCTTTCGTCGACCTGGGTCCGGCGCAAACGAATATCGTCAGCACCAAAGAGTGTCAGGGTCTCGGCAGGAGCCCCATCCCTGCCTGCACGCCCAATTTCCTGGTAGTAGGCCTCAATCGACTTGGGCAGATCGGCATGGGCGACCCAGCGAATATCGGGCTTGTCCACTCCCATACCAAACGCGACGGTCGCCACCACGATTAACCCATCCTCTGACTGAAACCGGGTTTCGACGGCGCGGCGATCTTCGGCCTCCATCCCGCCATGATAATGGCAGGCGCTGTGACCTTCTTCCTGAAGAGCAGAGGCCAGCGTTTCCGTCTTCGCGCGCGTTCCGCAATAGACGATCCCGCTCTGCCCTCTGCGCGCTGCAGCGAAGTCAAGGATCTGCCGGCGGGGGTTATTCTTGGCCGCGAAGGCTAAATGGATATTCGGTCGATCAAATCCTCGGAGGAATGTGCGGGGCCGCTGTCCGTCAAAGAGACGTTCTATTATCTCCTGCTGCGTTTCTTCGTCAGCGGTTGCTGTAAAAGCTGACAATGGACATCTCAGAGCGCGGCGCAATTCACCAATACGCAGGTAGTCTGGTCTGAAATCGTGGCCCCATTGGCTGACGCAATGGGCTTCGTCGACGGCTATCGCGGTGACGCCAACCCTGCGCAGCATCGCGACTGTGCCAGCGTTGGCAAGCCGCTCAGGCGCCATGTACAACAGGTGCATGTTGCCCTGTTCCAGTGCTTGGAAAACCTCGTCGGTTTCCTCCACGGTGTTACCAGATGTCAGTGCGCCCGCAGTGACGCCCAATTCGCGCAGAGCGCGCACCTGATCGCGCATCAAAGCGATCAGTGGGGAAATCACCACCGTCACGCCGTGCGTCATCATGGCGGGCAATTGGTAACACAGCGATTTGCCACCCCCGGTCGGCATGATGGCCAATACGTTGTCGCCGCGTGATACCGCGTTGACAATCTCGGCCTGTCCGGGACGGAAGGCCTCAAACCCAAAAACGGACGACAGAAGCTGCTCTGCGTTTTCCATGTGGTTGTTGGTTACGTACTGCTCTGTTTTTCAGAACACTCCCATACCACCGGTAGCGCAACAAGTCCTTTATCGCATCTAAGTCTAGTAAAACGCCGCCGCGTTGTTGGTCAGGATGATCCGAAGCGCGTACACCGCTATAAGCACCAACAGCGGCGCGAGATCGAGGCCTCCCATCGCCGGGAGAATCCGCCTCACGCGGCTGTAGAGCGGCTCGAGAAACCTTTCTAAACCATACCAGACTTGTGCGACGAATTGCTGGCGCAGGTTGAGGACCTGAAAGTTGATCAGCCAGCTCATGATGATGTGCGCGATGATGATGAACCACGCCACGTCGAGGATAAGCAGAAGGATCTGCAAAAGGGACTGCATCTGGGCCTCCGGAACTGTCTTTGGACAGACCTATGCGGTTGGCGTGGTGCGTGCAAGCCAGTGCCGCACCGTCACACTTGACGCGGCTTTGGTGCAGTGAAGGTATATGCGCCGAAGGAACATAGCATGTATCCATTTTTGCGCCTTTTCTGGCAGTTCTTTGTGCATCGCAACAGCCCGGACATCGGGCCTTTTGGCACCCATGTCAGCGTCCATAGATGTTGGCCTTGGGACCTCGATGTTTTTGCAGAGCTGAATAACGGTAGAACCCTGACACTCTACGATCTTGGCCGCCTGCCGCTTGCGCGACGCACCGGTCTGATCAGACTTCTGCTCCGCAACAAATGGAGCCTGACCATGGCCGGGGCCGCGGTACGCTACCGCCGCCGCATTCGCATGTTCGAAAAGTTTGAAATGCGGTCGCGGCTTTTGGCCTGGGATCGCAGGTTCATGTATATCGAACAGGCGATGATCGTGCGCGGGCAAGCAGCCGGTCACATTGTCTATCGCTGCGCAGTCACCGATAAGAAAGGTATTGTGCCCGTCCCGGAAATCGCCGAGACGCTGGAACCCGGTCTGACCTCACCCGCAATTCCAGACTGGGTCGCCGCCTGGATCGCCGCAGAAGACCAGAGGCCCTGGCCTCCGGAGATTGCGGTGTAGCATTTAAAAGACCCTTGCACACCGGTTTGTAACGCCCCCTACTGGCGCAAACGGGCAGGCAAGAGGCGCCGAATGTCAGGCATGCGAAAACGCGTATGGGGCTGGATGATGTTCGACTGGGCCAGCCAGCCCTATCCGACGCTCATCCTGACATTCATCTTCGCCCCCTATTTTACGACAGTGGTCGGTGACCCGGTCGAGGCGCAGGTTTTGTGGGGGTATGCAATGTCGGTCAGCGGCATCACCATCGCCTGCCTTGCACCTGTCCTCGGGGCGGTGGCCGATGGCACCAACCGGCGGCGTCCGTGGATCGGGTTGTTTTCTGTTTTCTATATCGTCGGGGCTACAGGGCTGTGGATGGCTGTCCCCGGAGCGGACAGTGTGGTGCTGATCTTATGCCTCTTTGGCCTTGGCGTGATCGGGATGGAGTTCGCGACAATCTTCACCAATGCAATGCTCCCCGACCTTGGCCCCCGCCGAGAGATCGGGCGCATCTCAGGCACCGGAGGGGCTGTTGGTTATGCCGGTGGCGTGCTTGCGCTTGTGATTATGTTGCTCTTCTTCGCGGAAAACGACGCCGGAGTTACCCTGCTCGGAAATCCGCCTGCTCTGGGTCTCGACCCCGCATCCTACCAAGGCACGCGCAGTGTGGGCCCCTTCGTGGCCATCTGGTTTGTGATTTTCATGATCCCCTTCGCAATTTGGGTGACCGAACGCGGCGCACGTGCGCGTCCTGATGTGCGAAAAAGTCTCTCAGAGCTGTGGGGAACGATCAAAAGCTTGCCGGGCCGCCCGAGCCTCTTTGCGTTTCTGGGCTCGTCTATGCTCTATCGCGACGCGCTTTCGGCATTTTATATCTTTGGCGGGATTTATGCCCGCGGTGTGCTTGAATGGAGCATTGTGTCGATCGGCGTGTTTGGGATCATTGCCGCCATTGCCGCAGCGATTGCGTCCTGGCTCGGTGGGTTTGCAGACCGCGCCTTTGGCCCGAAACCCGTTATCGCCAGCTGTATCTTCGTCCTGACGCTTGTGGGTGTATCTGTGATTATGATTTCGCGCGAAAGCGTCTTTGGTGTCCCGGTAGCTCCGGACAGTTCTTTGCCCGATATCGCTTTTTATATCTGCGGCAGTTTAATCGGTGCGGCTGGTGGCATTTTACACGCGGCAAGCCGGACGATGATGGTGCATCAAGCGCGGCCTGACCGTATGACCGAGGCGTTTGGCCTTTATGCACTGGCTGGCAAGGCAACGGCCTTTGTGGCTCCGCTTCTTATCACTCTGGTCACAGAAGCCACCGGTTCGCAGCGCGCCGGGCTTATACCTTTGATTGCACTCTTCCTATGTGGGCTCTTTCTGCTACGCTGGGTTCAACCGGAGCAAGAGGCGAGCAGGTCATGATCCGTGTTTACCAAGCGCTGACGGGCGCATCCCTGGCGGTTCTTCTGAGCGCTGGAGTGGTGCTGTCCGATACCAAGGCAAACCAACTGTTCGGGGCCAAATCACAAGCCTCGGAACAACGCGCTGCGGCGGTTGGCACCTATGCAAAAGGATGCCTTGCCGGAGGCGTGCAGCTGCCCGAAACCGGGCCCACCTGGCAGGCGATGCGACTGAGCCGGAACCGAAACTGGGGCCATCCCGACGCGATGGACTTTATTGAGCGGCTGAGTGGTTTTGCGGCCCGTCTGCCCGGATGGGAGGGCCTGTACATCGGCGATATCAGCCAGCCGCGCGGGGGGCCGATGACCAGTGGACACCAAAGCCATCAGATGGGGCTGGACATCGATATCTGGATGTTGCCGCCAAAGAAGCTCAACCTTACCCGTTCCGACCGCGAAAAAATCAGCTCGATTTCAGTCAGGTCCAAAGACCAGCGGCGGGTAAACCAGAACTGGACCCCCCAGCACATGGAATTGCTGAAGGCCGCAGCTAAGGATCCTTCCGTTGACCGCATTTTCGTCACGGCTCCGGCAAAGATCGCCATGTGTAACAGCGCCAAAGGCAACAAATCCTGGCTGCAGAAAATCAGGCCGCTTTGGGGGCATCACTATCACTTCCATGTGCGACTCAAGTGTCCCAAAGGCAACCGGGAGTGCAGGACACAGACCCCAACTGTGCGCGAGCTTTCGAGCGGAGGGACGGGATGTGATGCGTCCTTGAACTGGTGGGTGACCGATGCGTTGAATCCCCCCAAGACCGCTGCTAAGCCCAAAGCTCCTGCCCCCAAGAAACGGGGCGCTCGCGACTATGTAATGGCGGACCTTCCTCAACAATGCGCGCAAGTCTTGGCCTCGCGATAGTTTTACTGCTGTCAATTGCAACGGCAGTTTTTGCCGCGCAGGCAGAGTATCTGGGCTCGTTCACATGGAGTTCGTCACACCCTGATTTCGGAGGCTTATCAGCGATTTCCGTCGTTGAGGGTGGAACTGCGCTGATTGCGCTCAGTGATCGGGGGTTTCTGGTAAGTGCACGGCTTTCTCGCGCCGGGCCAGACCAGACCATAGACGGCGTCAAGTTGGCAGACATCGTGCCGCTCAGAGACGATGCGGGTCAGGTGCTGCCAAAGATCGAGCGCGATAGCGAAGGCTTGGCACTGGCGCCGGATGGTAGCCTTTTCATTTCGTTTGAGGCAGTCCATGGAGTTGGCAGGTTCGATCTCTCGGGAAAGATGGTCTCGGACGGGCTGCTCCGACATCCCCATTTTCTTACCATGCAACTGAATTCAAGCCTCGAGTCCCTGGCAATCGACTCGGATGGTCGCCTCTGTACCGCCCCGGAAAGGTCGGGGCGTTTAGAGCGCCCTTTCCCTGTCTATTGTCTCGTCAGCGACGAATGGAGTCAGCCCTTCGCGATTCCAAGAAGCGAGGATTATTTGCTGTCCGGCATGGATTTCGGCCCTGACGGGCGGCTCTATGTTCTGGAGCGCGTGTTGCGCGGCATCTTCTTTTCTACCCGCGTGCGCAGCTTTGCGTTGGTCGGTGACAGGCTTTCGGATGAGCGCCTGCATATTCAGACACCCGGCGGAACCCATGATAATCTCGAAGGTATCTCGGTCTGGCGGGACACAGCCGGAGCGCTGCGTGTGTCGTTGGTCTCGGATGATAATTTCAAGATCTTCCAACGCACCGAGATCGTGGAATATCGGCTGCCCTAGGGCTTGAACTGGCTGGGTCTTGCTAGTAAGCGGGCGCAGTTCGCGCTCTGCGCCAAGTCTCCGCAACCTTGTAAAAACGGAACAGATCAATGACCCGCACCTATCTGCCCGGCGTTTTAGCCATGGCCGCCATCGTCGTGGCCTCCAATATTCTTGTGCAGTTTCTCTTTGGCCAATGGCTCACATGGGGCGCCTTTACCTACCCGCTTGCCTTTCTGGTGACGGATATAATGAACCGCGTTTACGGAACAGCAGCAGCCCGAAAGGTTGTCTTCGCGGGGTTTCTGACCGGTGTGGCATGTTCGTTGATCGGGACACAGATTATGGGTGAATTCGGTCCGCTCGTGACGCTGCGGATCGCAATCGGGTCCGGGCTGGCGTTCCTGACCGCGCAACTGGTCGACGTGGCCGTATTCGACCGCCTCCGCAGTGGCGCTTGGTGGCGCGCGCCCTTGGCGTCGACGCTTATCGGATCGACGCTCGACACCGCGCTTTTCTTCTCAATCGCATTCTCGGCGAATCTGGCATTCCTGGAACCGGCAAATGACGTGTCCTGGGCCAACGAAGCACTGCCAATCTTCGGAGTTGGACCGGTGGCACCGCTCTGGGTTTCACTGGCGATTGCTGACTGGGCTGTAAAACTGTCGCTTGCGTTGATCGCGCTGGTGCCATTTCGGGTTATCGTGACACGCCTACGTCCAAACCTTGCATAAAAAGTTTTGACAAACACAAAATCTGTGGCAACCTCCTAATTAACGGAAACAAATGAAAGGAGGTGATCCAGTGTCTAGAAAGGTATTGGAGAGAGGTGTCGGGACAGTCGGAGGCGTGCGCCACTAGGGCAAACCTTGGTGGAAATGCCACTCCGGTGGATCGGTTTCATCCCATCTAACCGACCCCACCTCCAGAACTTTCGGCAGGGCCGCTCGAACATCGAGCGGCCCTTTCGATTGGAGCAATCGCATGATCCGAATCTCGGATGAAATTGAAATCGCTGACTGGGAACTCACGGAAAGCTTCGTACGTGCGTCCGGTCCCGGCGGGCAAAACGTCAACAAGGTCGCGACTGCGGTTGAGTTGCGGTTCGAGGCTGCGCGCTCGCCCAATCTTCCGCCTGCTGTCAAAGCGCGGCTCAAGAGGATCGCGGGACGGCGCTGGACGCGGGACGGCGCATTGATCTTTCAGGTTGATGAAACGCGGAGCCAAGCCCGCAACAGGGAAATTGCGCGGAATCGTCTGGCTGAGCTTATCACGCGCGCTTTGCAGGCGCCTAAGCGTCGAATTCCGACCAAGCCAACTCTCGGCTCAAAGAAACGTCGGCTCGATGCGAAGGCGCGGCGCGGCGCGGTCAAGTCCCTGCGCGGGAAGGTCGATCCGGACTAGGGCCATCAGACCATAACGGGCTGCGCGGTCTGTTGCTTCACCCCGAAAACGCGCTTGTAGCGGTCGACCTCGCTCTGAGGACCCATAGCCTTGTTCGGGTTGTCGCTCAATTTAACTGTGGGACGCCCGTTGGCGCTTACGGCTTTGCACACCAGCGAGAACGGCGCGAGGCTTTCATCTGGCACAAGCCCGCGGAAATCGTTGGTCAGCAGCGTGCCCCAGCCAAACGAGACCCGGACGCGCCCGGAGAATTTTGCCGAGAGCTCTTCAATCTTGTCAACGTCGAGCCCGTCGGAGAAAATCACCAGCTTCTCCGAAGGATCCTCTCCGCGTTCTTTCCACCAGGCAATTGCCTGTTCCGCCCCTGCATCTGGATCGCCGCTGTCGATGCGAATACCGGTCCAGCCGCTCAACCAGTCAGGCGCGCGCTTTAAGAAAGTCTCGGTGCCGTAGGTGTCTGGCAGAATAATGCGCAAATTGCCGTCATGTTCTTCGTGCCAGTCAGCGAGAACACGATAGGGCGCGTCAGCAAGATCCTCATCTGACGTGGCCAGCGCGGAATACACCATAGGCAATTCATGCGCGTTGGTGCCGATGGCTTCCACCTCGCGCCGCATGGCAATCAGACAGTTCGAGGTGCCTGCGAACTTGTCGCCTAGCCCTTCGATCATGGCTTGTACGCACCAGTCTTGCCACATGAAAGAGTGCCGCCGCCGCGTCCCGAAATCCGCTAGGCGCAAAGGGTCTACCTTGCGCAGTCGCTCGACCTTTTCCCACAACTTCGTCATCGCGCGGGCATAAAGCACCTGCAGCTCGAACCGTCCCATTCCGCGCAGGACGGCTCGGGATCTCAGTTCCATAAGAACTGACAGAGCCGGTATCTCCCAAAGCATCACCTCGGGCCAAGCGCCTTCGAAGCTCAGCTCGTATTGTCCGTCTCGGACACTCAGTTCATAGGGTGGCAGTTTGAGGTTCTCGAACCACTCCAGGAAATCCGGGCGGAACATCTGGCGTTTGCCGTAGAATGTATTGCCGCGCAGCCAGGTGCTTTCCCCGCGGCTCAGCGAGAGAGACCGGATATGGTCAAGCTGCTCACGTAGCTCGCCCTCGTCGATCAGTTCTGCCAGACGTATAGTCTTGGTGCGATTGATCAGGCTGAATTCAACACGTGTGTCAGGCCTGTTCCGGAACACCGACTGGCACATCAGCAACTTATAAAAATCGGTGTCGATCAACGACCGGATAATCGGATCGATCTTCCAGTTATGGTTGTAGACCCGGGTAGCGATATCGGCCAAAGGTTCTTCCTTGCCAGAGGTGCGCGCGCTTTCCGGTGTGATACCCGATCACGCGAAACGACGCAAAAAGAGTCCTCGGTGAGGTCTGTTGCGAATGTCTAAGCAGCGCTTAGGTGCGCTCCTGCTTGTGCCATCGCCTGCGTTGCTGCGGCCAGTGATCCCTCTAGATCAATCGCCCTGCACAGATCGGTCCGCACGGTTGCCTCGAATCCAAGACGCCGGGCGTCCTGAACCGAGAAGTTGACGCAGAAATCGGTCGCCAGCCCAACGAAAGTCAGAGCAGTCAGTTCCCGGCTGCGCAAGTACCCCTCAAGCCCCGTTGGCGTTACTTGATCATTCTCAAAAAACGCTGAGTAGCTGTCGATCTGTCTGCGAAACCCTTTGCGGATGATCAGGTCAGCCCGGTCTGTCACAAGGTCCGGATGAAACTCAGCCCCAACGCTGCCCTGCACGCAATGGTCAGGCCAAAGGACCTGAGGGCCATATGGCATATCTGTAGTCTCAAGTGGGTTCAGGCCCTGATGCTGGCTGGCAAAGCTCAAATGATCCGCCGGGTGCCAGTCTTGTGTCAGGATCACAGCGCTGAAGCGCTCCATCAAACGGTTGATGCCGGCTACAATGGTGTCGCCCTCTGGCACGGCAAGAGCGCCGCCGGGGCAGAAATCATTCTGGACATCTATCACGATCAGCGCATCGGACATGGGCGAAACCTCTTGTTTTGTCTTGGCTACGCAGCGTCGGTCACCGCGTCAATGGCGCACGCTTTGCAGTCCGCGCCTTCGCGCAGTATATGCGCGACATGTTTACGATCGCGGCTCTTTATAGATTTACCCGGTTCGAGGATCCGGCAGCCCTAAAGGGGCCTCTGGCGAAATTGGCGTGTGGACTGGGTGTCAAAGGAACGCTGTTGCTGGCGCCCGAAGGGATCAACGGCACGATTGCGGGAACCCGGGACGGGATCGATGCTGTGTTGGCGCATGTCCGGGGCCTGCCCGGCTGCAGCGATCTGGACTGGAAGGAAAGCACCTCGGAAACCATGCCATTCGGCAAGCTCAAGGTGCGTATCAAGCGCGAGATCGTGACGATGCACCAGCCCGATGTCGACCCGACTGCGTCGGTCGGGCGCTATGTGGAGCCAAAGGAGTGGAACGACCTGATTTCATCTGACGATGTCGTCGTGATCGACACGCGCAACGACTACGAGGTTGAGATCGGGACGTTCAAAAATGCCATCGATCCCAAGACCGCAAGCTTTGGGGAGTTTCCTGCCTGGTGGGAAGAAAACAAGGACAGGTTCCACAACAAGCGTGTGGCAATGTTCTGTACCGGCGGTATCCGTTGCGAAAAATCAACGAACTTTTTGATTGACCAAGGTGTAGAGGACGTCTTTCACCTTAAGGGAGGTATCTTGAAATACCTCGAGGATGTCCCGGTCGAAGACAGTCTTTGGCAAGGCGAGTGCTTCGTATTTGATCGGCGGGTGTCTGTCGGGCACGGTTTAAAACCCGGGCCCTACGATCTTTGCCACGCATGTCGTCGCCCAGTGTCGGACGCCGACAAGGACCGCCCAGAATACGAAGCTGGTGTGCAATGCCATCGCTGTGGTGACGAGTACTCCGAGGCGGACCGCGATCGCTTCCGCGAACGCCAGCGCCAAATCAATCTCGCGCGCGCCCGGGGGAAAGAGCACTTGAGCTGACCGGCTTTCCCCCGTCTTGCTGCTGAGCTAGGAAGGCAGCATGCCAGTGAGCCTTTCGGATTTTCGCGATGTAGCTGCACTCGATTTCGACGAGATCATCGATGTGCGCTCTCCATCGGAATACGCCGAGGACCATATCGCCGGAGCGGTCAATTTGCCCGTTCTGTCGGATGCTGAACGGGCGCAGGTTGGCACCATCTACACTCAGGAGAGTCCGTTCAAGGCCCGCAAGATCGGGGCGGCTCTGGTTGCGCAGAATGCAGCGCGCCATTTGCAAACCTTCCTGTCGGACAAACCTGGTGGCTATCGCCCCTTGGTCTACTGTTGGCGCGGAGGGCAACGCTCGAACGCTTTCGCGTCGATCCTTTCACAGATCGGGTGGCGATCTGAAGTCCTGAAAGGAGGCTACAAGAGTTACCGTCGGCTGGTCGTCGAAACGCTTTATAAGCGTCCGCTTCCCAGCCTTGTGATGTTACTGGATGGCGACACCGGGTCGGGCAAAACCGAGATTCTCCAGAATCTGGTCGGCCTTGACTGGCAGATCATTGATCTTGAGCACATGGCGCGTCACCGGGGTTCGGTTCTTGGAGGGTTTGCCGAGCCGCAGCCATCTCAGAAAAGCTTCGAAAGCAATTTGGCCTGGCAGGTCTCGCGGCTCGATCCAAATCGCCCCGTGGTGGTGGAGGCCGAAAGCTCAAAGGTCGGCGCAATAAATCTGCCGCCCAGCTTGTGGAGCGCGATGCGCCTTGCGCCGCGGCTTGTGTTGCAGGTGCCGAGACTGGCCCGCGTACGCCACCTGCTACGGAACTACGGCGATTTGAGCTTGGCGGAAACCTCCGACCGACTGGGGCTTCTGCGTCGCCAGCATGGCGTAAAACAGTTGGAGCAATGGCAGGACATGCTCGCCCGCGGAGAAACCGAAGCGCTTGCCCTCTCTTTGATGGAGCTGCATTACGATCCGCTTTATCGACGCGGACGTGAAGGCCGAACCGGATCACCTTTGTCGCTGGGCGAAACTGCGCTCGACCCTAACGAGATGGCAGCAACGACCGCGCGTGTTTCCGCGGGACTTAAAGCGCTTAGTCCACAAGCCGCAGACCTGGCCGAGCCGTAACCGTGCCGATAGGCCAGGCGCCCGGGATGTCTGTTCCTGATGGCACTGCTGCCAGCAGCCCGCCGGCGGTTTGCGGATCGAAAAGCAGCCGCGCGTGGGCCGTATTGTCAGGAAGCTCCGGCACGGCCGCGCGGTTCTCCGGATATAGGGACGAGGCAATGCCAGCCTCCGCCGCTTTGAGTGCTCCCGGCCACACCGGGATATCGGAAAGGCAAATGTCTGCGCCGACACCAGATGAGGCGCAAAGCCGGTCAAGATGGCCAGCAAGACCGAAACCCGTGACATCTGTCATCGCGTGGGCGCAGTCTGACAGGGCTTGCGCAGTTTCCTTTTGGCTTGCGCAAAGCGCCTTCCAAAGGGCTGCGATCTCGGAGCCCTTTGCGCGCGCCTGCATCTCGGCAGCCAGCAGTACCCCGGTACCGATCGGGCGGGTCAGCACAAGTGTGTCACCCGCGATAGCGCCGCGCAGGCCGATCGCGTCCTTGTGGGCAAGACCTGTTACTGAAAAGCCGATGGTCAGCTCTGCTCCGACACTTGTGTGACCTCCAGCCAGTTCCGCCCCGATCTCCGCCAGTCCGGCGCGTGCCGCGGCCGTGATTTCTTTGAGCATTCCCTCGTGAATGGCTGCGGTGGCGCGAGGTAAGATAATCTGCGCAAGCGCGATCTGAGGGCTGGCCCCCATTGCCCAGACATCGCCAAGCGCATGTTGAAGGGCGACCCGGGTCATAAGGTAGGGGTCGTCGACCACAGCCCTCAGGTGATCCGTAGTGATGACTTGCTGAGTTCCTCCCATTTGCAGAACAGCGGCATCATCGCCTGCAGGGGTCAAAAGATCTGTGCGCGTCGGCGTGGTGCCACGCCCAAGCGCCGTCGACAGGGTCGCCGGGCCTACCTTGGCGCCGCATCCTCCGCACAGGGGGGCTTTTCGGGTGAGTTCTTCGTCAACCCCGTGCGCACGAACCCGAGGAAGCGTCTGGGTGTCCATGACCGGAAGCGCCTCAAATTTTGTCATAAAGGCGCGGTCGATGCGGTCTTTGAGGGTCCAAGCCCAATCACCCCGAACCGCAACGCCAGAGCGGTCCAGAACAGCGGATTTACGCCCGGTCGATATCAGCTTCAGGTAATCGGTCTGGGCGCTGTAGGGCTTGCGATGCGTCCCGGTCATGTCGGCGCGGATATTGTGGTAGAGTATGGGCGCCTGACGCACTGCAAAGACCCCGGCCTTCGGTCGGGGTGAAAAGCCCAGATGGGCGCAGTCGCCGACGGCATAGACGGCATGATGAGATGTGCTGCGCAACCATTGATCGACGTCAATAAATCCGTCTTGCAGTGCAAGACCTGTGTCCCGAAGCCAGTCCTGCGGTCGCGCACCCGTCACGCCCACCACAAGATCTGCAGGCATTTCCGTCCCATCCTCGAGGGTCAATGCCCTCGCAGAAACTTCCAAGGCCCGCGCGTTGGTCCGGATCTCCACACCGCTTTCTGCTGCCGCGTTGAGCATGAGCTTGCGTGCACGAGACGGCAGGATGGGCAGAACTTGCTGCCCGGCCTCGATCACTGTGACAGAGGCTTGTGGCCCAAGCCGGTTCTTTGCTGCGAGAGCCAGTTCGACGCCGCCAACGCCACCACCCAGAAAAACAATCTTTGGCGCGCTGGGCGGCGCGGCCAGCAAAGCCTCCCAACGATCCGCGAATGCGCCCAGAGGTTTGGCGGGAACCGCATATGCGTCGAAACCCGGTAACGAGGGCAGATCCGAAGTTATGCCTATGTCGAGCGAGGCAATGTCGAAAGGAATGTCTGGTCGCCCCGGCAATGCGATTGTCTTGGCGTCCAGGTCCAAAGCTGCTGCTCGGCCGAGAATTATCCGCGCTCCGGCAAACCGCGCGAGACGTACAAGGTCGATCATTAAAGCGTCTCGGGGGTAGTGGCCTGCGACAAACCCCGGCAGCATTCCGGTATAGGGCGCAGCTGGATCCGGGTTGATCAGCGTGAGGCGGGCGCCGGGCAGGGGCTTCATAGCCCATTTTCGCAGCATAAGCGCGTGTGCATGGCCGCCCCCGACGAGGACCACCTCACGGGTCAACGGGATGGGGCTGTGCATCCAGGACACCTCCGCTAGATACTTGCCAAAGCCCTAACAGCACGACGCAGGTTAGGCGAGGGCGAAGCGGCAGTTCACAGGAAGGCTCCGATCAAATGACGTTTATCCGTGGTGGTGTTCTGCTGATTGCGGCGTTCCTGGCCGCGCTGTCCGTCTGGAGGCTGGAAAGCTATCGGAGCGATCTGGACATTTCACACGCGAAAGTCGGAACTACCCCGGTCACCGTTTATTCTGATCCGGTTGCTTCACCTGCGCCTGCTGTGGTGATCGCGCACGGGTTCGCGGGGTCACGTCAGTTGATGGAAGCTTTTGCTTTGACACTGGCGCGCGCCGGATATGTCGCTGTCAGCTTCGATTTTGAAGGACACGGACGCAATCCAACACCCATGTCGGGCGATGTTTCGGCGGTCGAGGGCACCACCAGACTGCTGATGGCGGAGACCGGGCGCGTTACTGATTTTGCGCTGGCGCATCCTCAGGTGGACGGACGCGTCGCGCTTCTGGGGCATTCCATGGCATCGGATGTCATCGTCCGCCAAACTATTGATGATCCGCGCGTTGCCGCGACGGTTGCCATTTCGCTTTTCTCCCGCGCGGTTACGGAAACTGTGCCCAACCGTCTGATCGCTATCAATGGCGAATGGGAAACCATGCTGCGTCAGGAAGCGCGGCGCGTGGTGCAACTAGTGGAGCCCGATGCAACGGAGGGCGAAACCGTTCAATCCCGAGGTGTCGCACGCCGTGCAATTGCTGCTCCGAATGTCGAGCATGTCGGGGTCCTGTACGCGCCGACCTCTTTGCAGGAGGCGCGAGATTGGCTTGATGGAACCTTCCAGCGCGATAGTTCCAGCGATCTTGCTGAGACAGGTGGATGGATCGCTCTGCTTCTGGCGAGCCTTATGGCCTTAGCGTGGCCTTTGATGCGCGTTGTCCCTGCCGGTCCGGCGCCAGACATTCCTGCACGCCGGGATTATCTCACGGCTCTTTGCGCCGCTACTGCTCTCACGCCTCTCGCGCTGGCTCCGGTTGAGCTCAAGCTACTCCCCGTTCTGGTTGCGGACTACCTCGGCTTGCACCTTTTGCTCTTTGGAATGATTGTGCTCGCAATTTTGCGCTGGCGGGGGCTGTCACTGCCCCTCAGAGGTTGGGGCGCCGCACTTCTGCTTTGTATATTCGGCATCGGTGTTTTTGGCTTTGCACTGGACCGCTACGTGGCCTCTTTCATGCCCCATGCGGCGCGCTTGCCGATCATTGCCGCGTTAAGCTTCGGCGCGGTCGCCTACATGATTGCAGACGCAGCACTAACCCAGGTAGGGCAGGCGTCGCTTTGGCGACGCCTGCTCGCCAAGGCGGGCTTCGTCGTTTCGCTCGGGATCGCTGTTGCACTGGATTTCGAGGGGTTATTTTTCCTCTTGATCATCTTTCCAGTAATCTTGCTCTATTTTCTGATCTTCGGAACCATTGGCGGTTGGGCCGGGCGCCGCAGCGGCGCCGTTTTTGGTGTGGGTGTTGGCCTCGGGCTGATCCTCGCCTGGTCGCTTGGAGTGAGTTTTCCGATGTTCAATGTTGGCTAGCGGCGCGGGTTCAAGAAGCTGGCATGCAGTAGCGTCTTAGAGAGCACGCTGAGAGCTCAAAAATGAATCCGCCGGGAGCCGAAGGACCGTACTCCCCCAATGCGCAAGCAACATCTGGAAAGATAGCCCGCCAGCCGCCCGGCGGGCGACATGTGTGCCAACAACCCGGACAGGTGCGGCACAATCATCGCTAGTGAACGCTATCCCTCAAACCTGTATCTGTAAATCGGCTTAAACCGCACCAGCGCGAAAACTTGGCCGATACGCCAAGTATTCACCAACTCGTGATCACAATCTCGACTGGCCGAGGAGATTTCATGCCATTCGATTAGTTGTATCCAGTCATCTCAAGATACCCGCGGCCGCTGTGACTTCCCTCGATAAGGATGGGACCCTCCCAATAGGGAAAAAGTGTTCCCATCCAACTTTGCGGGTTCAAGGGTGTTGTCTGGATGTCGAGCTCGTAGCTTGGAATCTGGACGCGCCACTCTGTCGGTACCATACGGCCAGCCACTTCGGTGGACTTCAGAGGCGTGATCTGAAACGCTCCGTTTGGTAACGGAGTGGCCTCCCCGGTCGGCGAAATCCATGTCGCAGCTGTATAGTCATTTCCCACCGTCGATCTCAGGCGAAAGCCCATCACTCTTTCGTCTGTATTCAGATGTAGCGAGAACCAGTCCCACCCGGCTTGATCTTCCTCCAATGGTTGCGACGACCACTCCCGGTCTAGCCAGGCGGACCCGGCAACGTTCACCGGACCGTCTGGAAGCTGGAGTTGCCCCGAGACCTGATAGAAGGGTTGCGAGTAATAATAACTCGCCTGCCCACTCTCGGATTTAACCGAGAAACCACGGTCGCCTTGAAACACCAAGGGACCTTGAGCGGAGAGGTTAAGTGCGTAAGTGAATTCACGACCACGCGCCCTGAGCGCAAGCGCGGACAGAGAATCTGCGCCGTCCAGAGCGGTGGAGCGCATCTCCCAATCGTCGATAAAAGCGACGAACGGCTCTGTAGAAACACCTGCCTGTCCGATGCCATCCCGGGCAAATGTCTCGGACACAAAGTGATTGTCAGGTGTGGTAAGCCCAGCGTGTCCCATCCAAATCTGCGGGCTCGACCAACCAGCGGTTTGCGACGGCGCAAGCGCAGAGCGGAATAGGGTCCACTGAATGCCGTACTCCTTGCCGTCATCCCCGCGCAGGTTGGAGGTCAGGTACCACCACTCGATCCTGTAGCTCGGGTGCGCACCGTGGTCTTCGGGGAAATTGAACTCCGGGTTGGGCTCTGGTTGGGAAAAGTTCTCGGTCACAGCCTCGCCAAGGCCTGCGAAGCCCTGTGTATGTCCTGTCGCCGGGGCGACCAGCAAAGCCAGAGCTGCAAAGACTAAGATACGGTTAACGTTCATTGCTGAAGATCCTGAGCAGATCATTTGGCGCGCGGGTGGAAAGCCAGCGGGCGGGCCAGGCTGCCGCGATGAGCGCTGCAGCGATGGCCAGCAGACCAAGCAAAATCCAATCGGTCGGAAAAAGATGCATCGGAAGGCGCCAGCCGAACGCATCCACATTGATGACCGCAAGGAGCACCCAGGCCAGCACCAGACCTACCGGCAACGCAACGATCGCCGTAAGCGCGCCGAGCAAAGCTGCGCGAAGCACTTCAAGCCAGGCCAGCCGGGCGCGCGTAAGACCCAACGCCCATACCGGTGCCAGTTGCGGAAGCCGCATCCGTGCGAGGGTCAGAAGCGATGTCAGAATTGCGATGGCCGCAACAGACAGTGTCAGGACATTCAGAGCGCCGGTAACCGTAAAGGTCCTCTCGAAAATCTGCAGCGAAATTTCCTTGATGCTCGCCTGGTCGATCATGGTATCGGCCGGCAACCCGAACTCTGATTGTAAGTCTGACATGAGAGCATCCGCCCGACCTGGGTCGATCCGCAGCGCATAGCGCAGGCGCGACGTCTCGGGATACCGCGTGTCGAATGCGGCCAGCCCGACCATGACCTGCGGTTGAGGATTGCCGTAGTCGGAGTATACGCCGACGATCGGCGCGTCCCAATTGCCGGGCAAGAGAATACTGTCGCCGGGTAAGAGCCCTTCCCGGTAGGAAAGCTGCTCGTTGATCAGAACGCCGGTGCCGTCGGCAATGCGATCCCATACCCCCGGTACTTCGGCCAGGAGCGGCCAGTTGTCGCGATAGGTCGCATGATCGGCGACGCCGTAGACTTCGCCCGGCTGACCTGCCAGTCGCGCATTGAGGCTCCAGATCGGCAACACCGCGTCGACCCGCGGTTCCAGCCAGTCGCGAAGCGCTTCGGCCTCAGCGTCGGATCGTGCCGTGACATAAACCTCCGAGGCGAGACGCTGATCTAGCCAACCCGTGAAGGTCAGACGAAAGCTGCCGACCATCGTGGACACTCCGATATTGGCCGCAAGCGCGAGCAAAAGTGCCATGAGCGCAAGGGACAGCCCTGGGAGCTGCTGTCTTGTGTCCGCCCAGAACCAGTTGGAAACGGGTCCTTTTGCATAGCGACCACCGACGGTCAGCAGGCCGTAGAGCACCACAGGCAGCAGGAGCGCTGCCCCGATGAGCCCAAGACCGAGCATGGCAAACCCTGAAGCCAGACCGTTCCCGAGCAGGCCGACGCAGACAGCAATAGCAAGCAAACCAAGCGCCAGTGCGGACTGGCGTTGTAGTGCGGCTTCTGAGGCGCGGGCCCATGCCCTTGGTTGAGCAGGTGCAAGTACCGGCAAGTGCCAGATCCGCCAAAGGCTCTGAGCCGCCGCTGCACCAGCGCCGAGCACTGCGATGAAAAGTCCGCCCACCCACCATGCCGGGCGCAGAGTCAGAGTGCCTTCGACCGTAGCCCCGTAAAGACCCTGAAGGGTCGCTGCGACATCGGGGAGAAGCACCGCGGCGATGCCGTAGCCGGCCACCATGCCAAGAGAACCTGCCACTATGGCGAACAGCAGAGTTTCCGCGGAAAGCAAAAGAACGAGCGCCCGCGCCGAGACCCCCAAGGCGCGCAACGTGCGAAAAAGCGCGCGGCGTTGCTCGAAAGCGAGCCCGATCGCGGAATGGACGATAAACAACCCGACTGCGAAAGACAGAAGCCCGAAGGCTGTCAGGTTCAGGTGAAAACTGTCAGTGAGGCTCGCCACATCAGAGCGCGTTTCCGGCCCGACCAAACTCAGTTCCGGGGCAATGTCGTTGACCGGTGGCAGGCCTGTGTTCTGCGTCCGCCAGAGCAGTAGATAACTGACAAGTCCGCGCTGATCCAGCAGTTGCTGAGCTTCGCCGATATCCATCAGCAGTGTGTTGGACCCAAGGTTGGCAGATGCGACAAGCGGACGCTCAAAACCGCTGCTCTGAAGGGTCGCCAAAAGCTCGGGCGGTCCGTAGACACGGCCGTCCAGCAACGCGCGCAGGTCTTCGGCAGCACTCAGATCGACGGTCTGCGCTGCAGGTGGTGCAGTGATCGGATCAATGCCGAAGACGCGGATCAGGCCGCTGTCGCGCGTGAGCGTGCCTTCCAGAACAGGCGAAACCGCCCAACCGGCCCTGCGCAAGGCGATGTAGACATCCTGCGAAAACGGCCCATTCGGATCAATCAGCCGCTCCAGCTCATCTTGTCCAAGGGCTGAAGCTGCCTCCGCGTAGCTGGCGCGCGCTTCGGCATTGATGGCCTGCACACCTGACCAGAGCGCAGTTGCCAGTGTAAGGCCGCCCAGCAGGGTAATGAGTTGACCCGGATGCTTCCGCCAAAATGACAACAGCGCAGTAATTGCAGTCAGGAAGACAGTCATGCGGAAATAAGCCCGTGGCTGAGATGCACTGCGCGATCCAGCCGTGCGGCCAGCCGTTCGGAGTGTGTGACCATCAAGAGCGCGGCCCCAGTGTCTGCCACCAGGCTATGCATCACCTCCAGAACCGCCTCAGACGTGTCTTCGTCCAGATTGCCCGTTGGCTCGTCCGCAAGCACAATCTGGGGCCGCCCGGCCAGGGCCCTGCCAATTGCGACCCGCTGCTGCTGACCGCCCGACAGCTGCTCGGGAAAGCGGGCTTCCAACCCGGTCAGCCCGAGTTTGTCGATAAGACCGCTGCAAAACGCGGCGTCATGTTGACCTGCAAGCCGGGCTTGAAAGGAAATGTTGTCCGCAACGTTGATCGAGGGGATGAGGTTGAACTGCTGAAAAACGATGCCGATCTGATCCCGACGCAGGGCAGCACGCGCTGCATCATTCATATCTGTCAATTGCGCGTTGCCCAGCACGATTTGACCTGCATCAGCGAGCTCCAAACCGCCCGCGATATGCAGAAGGGTGCTCTTGCCGGAGCCGCTTTCACCGGTTAGGGCGACGCTTTCCCCCGCTGCCACCGTCAGATCGACGCCACGCAAAACATCCACCGGACCTTCGCTGGAAGGAAACGTTTTTCGGATGTCGGTCAGTCTCAGCGTCATTTGTGGCCTCCGCCTGTTCAAGCTAGACCGCTCTGCGAGCTTGTGCACCCGCTCTTGTGGCGAGAATTGCCGCACTATACCTTGCACGCCTGCGTTCCATTCTGTTCCCCGCCGATGACCCTCTCCATTTCCGACCTTGTCCTTTATGCAGGCGCGCTGTTCGTGCTTTTCCTGACGCCGGGCCCGGTTTGGCTTGCCCTGACAGCACGCGCTATGTCCGGCGGGTTCCACGCAGCTTGGCCGCTCGCACTCGGTGTCGTCGTCGGCGACATGCTCTGGCCGATTTTGGCAATCCTGGGGTTGTCGGTGGTGGTCCAGAACATTGACGGTGTGATGATCGCGCTGCGTGCAATCGCCTCGCTCGTCTTCATCGGCATGGGGGTTTTATTGATCCGAAACGCGGACAAAACGATCGCCACTGACAGCCGTCTGACCCGGCCAGGCATGTGGGCGGGGTTTGTTGCAGGGGTCGCTGTTATCCTGGGGAACCCGAAAGCAATTTTGTTCTACGTGGGGGTCCTGCCTGGATTTTTTGATCTGACCCGGGTGACGGTTGCAGACAGTGTATTGATTGCTCTGATCTCGATGATGGTGCCTTTGATCGGCAACTTGATATTGGCCGCATTCATTGATCGCGCGCGGCGGATTGTAACCCATCCGGGGGTGCTGCGGCGGGTCAATGTGATCTCTGGTTGGATGCTTGTCGGGGTTGGGGTGATTATTCCGCTGACCTAGCCCCATATCTTGTGTCAGAAGCGTGACATTCCCCCCTAGCGCTTGTATAAATAGTCCAACAATAATCAGGAATACTCGCATGACTGAGGCCGCGAACGCGCAGGGCGACTATGGCGCCGAATCTATTAAGGTTCTCAAAGGGTTGGAGGCTGTCCGGAAGCGCCCCGGCATGTATATCGGCGACACTGATGACGGGTCCGGTCTGCACCACATGGTTTATGAGGTTGTGGACAACGGCATCGACGAGGCGTTGGCGGGCCACGCTGACTTCGTGAGCGTGAAAATTCACGCCGACAACAGTGTTTCTGTGCGCGACAACGGGCGCGGTATTCCCGTGGAAACTCATCCCGAAGAAGGCGTGAGCGCAGCCGAGGTCATCATGACCCAGCTGCATGCGGGCGGGAAATTTGACAGCAACTCCTACAAGGTGTCCGGCGGTCTGCACGGTGTGGGCGTTTCGGTGGTCAATGCGCTCAGCGATTGGCTGGAGCTGCATATCTGGCGCGATGGCAAGGAACATGTCGCCCGCTTCGAAGGGGGCGAAACCGCTGAACACCTGAAGGTTGTCGGGGACGCGGGAAGCGAGACCGGGACCGAGGTGCGATTTCTTGCTTCGACCGGGACGTTCTCGAATTTAGAGTACAACTTCAAAACGCTTGAGACCCGTCTGCGCGAATTAGCTTTCCTGAATTCCGGTGTCCGGATCATATTGGAAGATGAGCGCCCGGCAGAACCGCTTCGCTCCGAGCTCTACTACGAGGGCGGCGTGCGGGAGTTCGTAAAATACCTCGACCGCTCAAAGAGTTCGGCAATGGACGAGCCGATCTTTATCACCGGCGAAAAGGAAGGGATCAGTGTCGAGATCGCAATGTGGTGGAACGACAGCTACCATGAGACGGTTCTTCCTTTCACCAACAACATTCCCCAGCGGGATGGTGGCACGCATCTGGCGGGCTTTCGCGGAGCTCTAACGCGCACGATCAACAATTATGCAGGTTCCAGTGGGATCGCGAGAAAAGAAAAGGTCAATTTCACCGGCGATGATGCGCGAGAAGGGCTCACCTGCGTTCTGTCGGTCAAGGTTCCTGACCCAAAATTCAGTTCTCAGACCAAAGACAAACTTGTGTCCTCCGAGGTGCGTCCGGCGGTTGAAGGTCTTGTAAATGAAAAGCTTGCCGAGTGGTTTGAAGAACACCCGAACGAAGCGAAGCAGATCGTCGGGAAAATAATAGAAGCAGCTTTGGCGCGGGAGGCGGCTCGCAAGGCTCGCGAGCTCACGCGGCGCAAAACGGCGATGGATGTGGCTTCGTTGCCCGGAAAGCTCGCCGATTGCCAGGAGAAAGACCCGGCAAAGTCGGAGCTGTTTCTTGTGGAGGGTGATAGCGCAGGCGGGTCGGCGAAACAGGGCCGCTCGCGCCACAACCAGGCTGTTCTGCCGCTCAGAGGCAAGATCCTGAATGTGGAGCGGGCGCGCTTTGACCGGATGTTGTCGAGCCAGGAGATCGGGACGCTGATTACGGCTCTGGGCACGGGCATAGGCCGTGACGAATTCGACATTTCGAAACTGCGCTACCACAAGATCGTCATCATGACGGATGCGGATGTGGACGGTGCGCATATCCGAACGCTTCTGCTGACGTTTTTCTTTCGACAGATGCCGGAGATCATCGAAGGCGGATATCTCTACATTGCGCAACCGCCGCTCTACAAAGTGGCGCGCGGCAAGTCCGAAGTTTATCTGAAGGACCAGTCGGCGTTGGAGGACTATCTGATTTCTCAAGGGATCGATGGGGCAGTGCTGCGCCTGCCCTCCGGAGAAGAGATAGCAGGGCAGGACTTGGCCCGCGTTGTGGAGGCTGCACGTGCCTTCAAACGCATCCTCGATGCCTTCCCGACGCATTATCCGAGGGCCATTCTGGAACAAGCGGCTCTTGCTGGTGCCTTTGATCCAGGCCGCGCGGATGCCGACTTGCAAAGGGTTGCAGACGAGGTAGCTGCACGTCTTGACCTGGTTGCGCTTGAATATGAGAGCGGCTGGCAGGGCCGGATAACCCAGGACCACGGAATACGCCTGAGCCGTGTTCTGCGCGGGGTCGAAGAACTGAGGACGCTTGACGGCGCGGTGCTGCGTTCCGGGGAAGCTCGGAAGCTTTCCTCCGTCAGCACGGAAACGCGCGATGTGTACCGGAATCCTGCGAAACTCGTGCGAAAAGATCGCGAGACTCAGGTTCACGGCCCCATGGAGTTGCTGCGCGCCATCCTTGAGGAAGGGGAAAAGGGCCTGACGCTGCAACGCTACAAAGGCTTGGGCGAAATGAATCCCGATCAGCTTTGGGAGACCACTCTGGACCCAGAAGCGCGGACCCTTCTTCAGGTCAAAGTCGACGACCTGGCCGATGCCGACGATATCTTTACCAAACTAATGGGCGATGTCGTGGAGCCGCGCCGCGCATTCATCCAGCAAAACGCACTCAGCGTAGAGAATCTGGATTTCTGAAATCGGGCGCGTTCGATTGCTCGGCAACGGGGCGCCAAGCTCGGCTCATGTTACAGTGAACTGTCCCATCATGCCGCAGTCTTCGTGCTCCAGGATGTGGCAGTGGTACATGTAAGGTGTTTCGGGTGGCGCTTCGTGGTCGAACCTGACAAGAACCTCTGACCATCCCGCTTCAACATGAACCATGTCCTTCCAGCCCTGCGCATAGGCCGGCGGTGTTTCCCCGCTTTGGGTCAGGATGCGAAAGGAACATCCGTGGATGTGAAATGGGTGAAGCTGGTCGTCGACAGAAATGCGCCAGACTTCGGTGGCACCTTTCACAACAGTTTCGTCGATCCGGTCCATTTTCATAGGCTGGCCATTGATTGCCATCGCTCCAGCGTCACCGCAAAAGTTTTCCCATGCCAGGGCAAGTGCTGCGAGATCGGCGCCCACATCCATTTGCAATTCAAACGAACGGGTGACGGTCGCGTCCGATGGCTGTGGCGGGGCAAGGTTTGCCAGCTTCGTCGGCATCGAGCCGGTGAACCCCTCTTCACCGGATTGCGCCAGCATCAGAGCGGTCGTCGTTTGCGAACCGCCAAAGAGACTGGCAAAAAACCCTCCCTCCGCGCCGTCCAAGTTCACATTCAGGGCATTCGTCTCAAACGCAGCCATGTCCAAAAGAACCTCGTACCGTTCACCCGGGGACATCAGGAGACTGTCTGTCTCGACGGTCGAGGACAGAAACCCGCCATCAGACGCAATGACCGTTACTGGCCCGTTTTCCATTGAAAGCGACAGAAAACGGGCATTGCATGCGTTAAGTATACGCAATCGGACCAAACCGATCGGTACCTCTCTTGCAACCGGTGCAATTGCTCCGTTTACGACAAGGGTATCGCCTTCAAAGCCATCTTCGAAGATTTCAGCGGACAGCTCATAAACCATCTGCCCGCTCGAATCGAAAGACTTATCCTGAAGAACCAGCGTAAAGTCATCCACCCCGTAGGTCTTGGGCAGATCAGCGTCGAGGCTCGCATCGTCCTCGATCAACAGAACACCGGCAAGGCCATTGTAGGTTTGTCTGGCAGTCTTGCCATGGGTGTGTGAGTGAAACCAATTCATCGACGCGTGTTGGACAACGGGCACATCCGGGGACCAGATGCCGCCATGCTCAATTTCCTGATGCGGGCCTCCGTCTACGTCACCAGGGATGTGCAGCCCATGCCAATGTATGGTCGATAAATCGCCGATGTTGTTGGCCACATCGAATGGTAGAGTCTGACCTTGTTTTGCCCTGAGAACCGGGCCCAGAAAATTGCTGTTGATCCCGAAAGTGTCGCTTGCGGTGCCATTCCCGAAATCGTGCTTTCCGGGTGCCAGCGTGAGTGCGATGCGTTTTTCGATTCCGGTTGTAAAGTCGGTCATCGGGATAACCGGAAGGGGCCGCGGACTCGTTTGCGCACCGGCCAGACCGCTGGCCATGACGAGTGCCCCGGCTCCGGTTGTCTTTAGGAATGCTCTGCGGTTCATTGAATCCTCCCGGGATCGTCAACTATAGTTGATGGATGGGTAACTCGGAGCAATTTGTCAACTGTGATTGATAAAGTAGACGACGACTTTCTGGGTCAGAATATCAAGGGCATGATGATGACTTTGATTGCTGAATGGAATGCTCAGATGGACGAAGCGAGAGCCGAGACTGCGTTTGCGGATGTTCGGCCCGCTGATATCCGTGTCTTCGCACAATTGAGGGGTCGCACAGTAAAGCTCTCAGATATCCATCGGGAAATGGGTTTCTCACGCCAAGCCGCGCAGCAGGCGGTTGATCGACTTGTTGCGCATGGCATGGTTGCGGTTCATCCGGTCCCTGAAAGCAAGCGGGACAAAGTGGTTTCCATCACGGAAAAAGGTCACCTCTGGCGTTCTATTGCTGCGTCGCAGATACGCTTAATTGAAGTTCAGATTGCGGAGACACTGGGCGAGGACACAAAGGAAACACTGCGCCAATGCCTTTCGCAATTGCTTCGAAAAACCACTTAGTCGGGTTGTAAGTCCCGGCTCGCAAGTTCGATCCCAAACCGAAAGACTGCGGTCAGTCGCAAGATGAAAGCTGCCGAAATCAGCCAGATAGTACCTGGAGGAAACGGAGCTCCGATCTTGTATTCTGACAGTGAAAGATCTCGTCTGATTTGGTGAGGTGCAGGTCGCTGTGGATCATTTTCAGCGTTGCGGTAGCTGAGCGGATATCGTGTTATGCAATCGGTTTCAGATAGGGCGCGCGGTTCGCTTTTTTGTCCTGGTCGGAAATGAAGTAGCCATAGCAGATTTTTGACTAGGAGACTTCTGTGCCAGATGATGAGATTCTTTTTACGCCATTTCGATTGCCCTGCGGGGTCGTGCTAAAAAACAGGATCGTGAAACCAGCGATGTCGGATTCTCTTGGCGACGGCACAGGAAACCCGACTGCAGAGCAGTACAACCTGTACCGGCGCTGGGCTGCAGGTGGAGTAGCTGCATCGATTGTCGGCGAAGTTCAAGGCTCAGCGAACTATGCCGAGAAACCCGGCAATCTGGTGCTCAATGAGGCTTCCGACCTTCGACGGTTCCAGATGCTCGCCACTCAGGGCGCAACCAACGACGCGCATCTTTGGCTTCAACTTGGTCACGCGGGCGCACTGGCCTATGCGCCAATCAGTGCCCCCAAAGGCCCTAGTGCTCTCGATTTGCCGGGTCTTCGCTGTGAAGAGTTAACCCTTGGCGAAATCCAGCAGCTACCAATAGAATTCTCGAGGACGGCACTATTGGCGCAACGGATCGGTTTCGGTGGTGTCCAAATTCATGCGGCCCATGGGTTTCTGCTCAGCCAGTTTTTGTCGCCTTTGTTCAACAAAAGAACCGATGCCTACGGTGGTCCAATTGCCCATCGTATGCGACTTTTAATGGAGACCATTGAGACTGTCCGTTCCGCCGTAGGACCAGAATTTCCTATAGCTGTGAAACTCAACTCTTCAGACCAGATTGTCGGCGGGCTCGACGAAAAAGACGCACTTAAAGTCATTGCTGCACTCGATCAATTGTCCGTCGACTTAATCGACATCAGCGGCGGAACTTATTTCCCAGGAGCAAAAGCGGCATCCGATGGACGCGGGCGCGGCCCGTACTTTCTTGAGTTTGCAAAGCGCGCCCGTACCTTGACCCGCAAACCGCTGATGCTGACCGGAGGTTTCAAAACGCATGCACAAGCCAAAGCCGCCTTAACCAGCGGTGTTGTGGATTTCGTTGGCCTTGCGAGGGCCCTTGTACTGGAGCCGACTCTCCCCAATCTCTGGAAAGTGAACGAGAAACGAATGCCCGAGTTTCCACGGTTTTCCGATGCGCCTGAAGGTGGCATCACTGCTTGGTACACAATGCGCTTGACCGCACTAGGGCAAGGATCAGAGACAGCCGAATTCGGCGACCTGCATGCCTCTATAAACGACTACGAAGCGCGTGATCAAAAACGAACTAGAATCTGGTTGGATCATTTTGGAGTGTGAGGAGTCCGAAATGCCCAGGGCGCTGCGCATGTTCGTCCGCCCTGTTTCGAAGTATTGCGTGGCGAAATCGGTGGTATCGTTTTCGCGGAAACCATTGGGATTCTGGTCGGAGTGGCGAGATTCGAACTCACGACCCCTGCCTCCCGAAGACAGTGCTCTACCAGGCTGAGCTACACTCCGACCGAATGGCCGGGGCCTATCGCGTTCGGGTTTGATTTGCAAGCTCTCGTACCCGGTCCTTTGCGTACGCGAATCGGACACCTGGACTGGCCAATTCACCTCGTCCTGTCTACAAGGTCGTCATGCTTCTGCGCCGTACGAAACTTGCTCATTTCCTGTCATTTGCGCCGATTTACCTGTTTCTCAAGGGGGCGGGAGTGCTGCCTTTTCGCTGGCGGGTCATCATGGGCGGTGCAGTTATTTCGGGCATCGTGAGATGGATCCCGTCGGCGCGCAATCGTGTCATAGCGAACCTCGATCTTATCTGGCCGGACAAACCGCGGCAGGAAAAACTGGAACTCTGCGTTGGTGTCGGACGCCAGATGGGGCGCACGATAACGGAAATCCTTTACGGAGAAGACTTCCAGGATCATCATCTTGAACTGCGTGCAAGTGGCCCGGGGTTGCAGCTGATCCTCGATGCCCAAGCCGAAGGCAAACCTGCGATTATGGTCAGCGCCCACTTCGGACAATGGGAGTCGGTGCGGGTGTTTCTTCGGAAAGAACACGGTATCAATGTGGGCGGCATCTACCGCGTCAACAATAACCCTTACTACGATCCCTATTTTCTCCGTGGGCTTGAAGCCAGTGGGCCAATGGTTGCTAAGTCGAACGAGGGGTATCGTAAGCTCTTGAAGATGCTCAAGCAGGGTCAGGTTTTCGCAATTCTCGCAGATCAATTGTTCTACACGGGAAAGCGTCTGCCATTTCTTGGGCAAGAAAGCCTCACAACGACCTCGCCTGCCGAACTCGCGATCCGCTATGGTGCGCCCCTCGTGCCCGCCTACGGTATCCGGCGGGACGACGAGGGATATTTCGACATGATTTTTGAGGAGCCGATTCCCCATGGTGATCCGGAAGAGATGATGCGTGCCTTCAACGACAGCGCGTCACGAATGATCCAGAAATACCCCGATCAATGGCTTTGGTTGCACCGAAGATGGAAGGCCTAGCTGCCCTCTTGGGAGGTCTGATTAGGCAACTTCGGTTTTGCATCCTCCGGTAGCAGCGTGCTGACACGGGGGGCAAGCCCCGTTTCCGGGCGAGAGCGGGTGCGCAGTACGGGCATGTTGTCCGACGCGGTGCTTCTGCTTTCGCGCAGCACGATGTAGAGACCGGAAGCAATAACGACCGCTGCCCCAAGCCCGGTGGTCAAGTCCACCTCCTCGTCGAAAAGGAAAAACCCAAAGACCGAAGCCCACAGGATTTGAGAGTATTGCATCGGCGCAATAACAGCCGCCTCGCCTGCGCGGTAGGCCGCGATGAGAACGAGACCCGCGACGACGCCCATCAAGGCCATCAGACCAAAGGCGCCAAGGTGTTCCACAGGCATGGGACGATATACGAACGGCAGGGCCGCGCCCATTACAATGAAGTTGGTCATCATCGGATAAAGCAGCAAAACCACGCTGCGTTCCTCCCGCCCGATTTTGCGTACGATCACAGAAGCCAGTGCGCCCGTTCCCGCAGCCACGAGAGCGGCCCAGTGGCCCAATGTTAATTCGGTCTGCCCCGGACGCAGCACAATCAAAACGCCCAAGAGCCCGATGGTTACTGCGACCCAGCGCCTGACGCGGACCTTTTCACCAAGGATCGGGATAGACAGAACAGTGATCAGCAAAGGAGACGCGAATAGAATGGCATATGTCTGCGCCAGCGGCAGGTTCGCGAACGCATAGAATGCACAAACCCCCGTTACGACGGCCGCGAGTGTTCTGATCGCTGTCCACCAGGGATGCCGTGGGCGCAGGTTATCCATCGATTTGTCACGCATCATAATCAGGATTGTTAGCGGGAAGCTGAACATCACCGCAAAGAACATGATCTGGAAAGGCGCGTAGGACCCACCGAGCGTTTTGACGACAACATCGTGTATCGCGTATATCGCGAATGCGCTGAGGCCCAACAGGGCACCATTGAGGTTCGTCCTGGCCAACATGGCCGTCTCCGTAGGTAAAGGTTCGGGGGCGTCGTGCCGTTTCATGGCACGCCCTTTGTCGCCCTACCTTATTCAGACGGAAAAAAGAAATGCCGCCCTGGTCAGGGCGGCATGTTCCAGGTGCATAGCTTTTTGAATTTTCAGAGGCTGGATTCGAGGGCTGCGAGCACCGCGTCGCCCATCTCGGAGGTCGTGGCGGGTGCGGCGTTTTCTGCCTGCATCAGATCCGCGGTCCGAACGCCTTGTGCAAGTACTTTGTTTACGGCCGCCTCCAGTCGATCGGCCTCTTCACCTTTGTCGAACGAATAGCGCAAGGCCATCGCAAAGCTCAGGATACAGGCGCAGGGATTGGCTTTCCCCTGGCCCGCGATATCAGGCGCAGAGCCGTGGACCGGCTCGTAGAGCGCCTTGGGCCGGCCATTTGCCATCGAAGCCCCAAGCGAAGCCGAGGGCAGCATGCCAAGCGACCCGGTCAGCATGGCGGCGGCATCCGAAAGAAGGTCGCCAAAGAGGTTGTCTGTCACGATGACATCGAACTGCTTGGGCGCGCGGACGAGCTGCATTGCGCCCGCATCAGCGTACATGTGGCTTAGCTCGACGTCAGGGTACTCGGCGTCGTGAACTTCCTGGACAACGTCGCGCCACAGAATACCGCTTTCCATGACATTCGCTTTTTCCATCGAGCACAGTTTATTGTTGCGGCGCTTGGCCAGCTCGAAAGCGGAGCGCGCGACCCGGGCAATTTCGCTTTCGGTATAGCGTTGGGTGTTGATGCCGATCCGCTCATTGCCTTCTTTGAAGACACCCCGCGGTTCGCCAAAGTAAACGCCTGACGTCAGTTCACGGACAATCATGATATCGAGCCCGGACACGATATCTTTTTTGAGTGACGAAAAATCTGCAAGCGCATCGAAGCACTGGGCGGGGCGCAGGTTGGAGTAAAGATCCATCTCCTTGCGGAGGCGCAAAAGGCCGCGTTCCGGTTTCACCGAAAAGTCCAAAACATCGTATTTCGGTCCACCTACTGCGCCGAGCAGAACCGCGTCAACGTCTTGTGCTTTGGCCATTGTGTCATCGGTAAGCGGGGTGCCGTGGGCGTCATAGGCAGCACCACCTACGAGATCTTCGGAGACATTAAATGAGAGCCCCCGATTGGCGCCGAACCAGTCGATGATCTTACGAACCTCGGCCATGACCTCGGGGCCGATGCCGTCACCGGCCAGGATAAGAAGGGATGGGTTCGTCATCTGTGCTGATCTCCGGTACGAATTCGCCGGTCCGCGTAGCCTTTGGCGCGGGCGGGGTCAAGGTGCCGGGGGCGGTGCAACGTCGACCCAGACCAGCCTGTGTCGCGACGCCTTCTTTGCGGTCCTGGCGGCAGGCTCCGTTGTCGGCCAGTATACACCGCTCGCGACCACCTCAATCGATCGAGCCGGCAACACATAATCCACCCGCAGATTGCCTGGACTGCGAGCGCCTTCATCTGGCCAGTCCACTGTGTCCCGGCTTGCCGGTGATTGGTGGCTGACATTGACGCCGCCCTGTCGCAGGCTTTCTGTCTGCCCGCCCATAGAACCAGGTTCCGGATCCTGCAGCAGAGGGTGGCGCAACAAGGCGTGCAACGCGCTGCGACGCGCGTCTCCGTCCTCGGGATCGGCATTAAGCGTGCCCAGAACGACCGAATTGGCAGGTGGTTCTGCGCTGCCTCGAACCGGATGCCATCCGTTCAGGTAGTCTACCCAAAACCGGATTTGGTCCGCGTTCCGCCGTCCGTTGCGATCATCGGGTCCGTCGAAAACGGGCGGGCTCGCATGTAGGGCCAGAAGGTTAAGCTCTGCCCCGTTCGGCAGGCGCACGGGCACATCCCAGTGCCCCGATGCCGAAAGAGTTATGCGTGCAGCGGCGGCGCTATCTTTGGCAAAAGGCAGGTTCGCATCCGGCAAGTCCGCCCAAAGCAAAGTAGAAAAAACCTGCACTCTGTCTTCGAGCACGGGATATCGGGATAAAAGGGCCATCCCACCCGCGCCCCTAAACGCGCCATACCCCTGCGCATCCTCCGGCTCGCCAAAGCGTCCGTCGCCATCGAAGTCTAGCCCGGTCGGCACACCTCGGTTCGAAGATGCAGCAAAGGCATAGGGCAGGTGGATGCCGCTTTCTGTCAGCCTTCGACGGAGCGCGTACAAGGCGCTGTTGTGCGCGTCGTAGTCGATCCCGGACAAAAGAAGGATGTCCGGGGCAACAGAGGCAATAACGCTCAGGACGGCCGCGTGTTTTTCGGCGAGCTGGGCTTTGGTCAGATCTCGCAGCAGAAGACCAGGCCCTTCAGCGGACAGCTCGGTGTGGAAGTAAGCGATGCGGAGTTTTTCGGAGTTTTTTGCGAACGCAAGGTTCGTCAGTCCGATCAGGAGCGCGCCCGCGCTCAGATAGCCTGCCAGTCGCCGCCATGTTGCGCGGCCAGATCCGCGCGTTCCTGTCGTAGCGTCGCGATCATGGTCGCCACGCGTTTCATCGCGATTCCGCGCATAACAAGGCTCGCCGGCAGGAATGCCCAAAACGCCACCATCCAGATCAACGGTTGTGCCGACTCGATTTCGCGCGGGTCAAAATACCCGGTCCCGTAGCGGGTCACGACGGGCAGTATAAATGGCAAACAAAGTCCTAAGACGACGTTAATGATCGCGTCACGGTTGAGCCGGGCGACGATATCGACCCCGAGTGTAGGTTCGAACAAGGGCATATTCACCCACACGTTGAACGCATGGCTTTCGGAGGGCCAACGATTCAGGTGCAACGCGGCGATGAAAATCACCAGCATCAGAAGTGCCAGAACAAAGCTGAGCCCAACCGCGGCGCGAATGATCTCCAGCGCTTCGTTGTCCACCACAGGGACAAAGCTCTCCATGACCAGTCGCACCGGAGTGTAGGGTACGTCGATGACATATCCGACAAGGCGTCCGACAAGGGTCGTGAACTCGGTGAAATTGTCGGGCTGTGTTACACCCCGAAAGATCAAAGACAGCAGAAAAACAGTAACAAAAAGCCCCGCAAACCTGAGCCGGTTGAAAGGCGCGGCAAAGCGAAATTCAACCATAGAGGGATAACGCGACCCATACTCGACCAGCGTGAACACAGCTCCAAAGATGGCGACCAGCGCAACGGCTTCAGCACTGTCCTGGGTGATGGTTGGCAACAGCAAAGACGGCGTGGTGATAAACAACACCACGAGAAAAGCTCTCGCCAAAGCTCCAATGATCCGTGCGATCACGACCCTTTTCCTCAACGCCGGGGGCGCTTTTTACCTCTACCGGGCAGCCTCCGGTGGTCGTGCTTGTGCCTACGACCATGGATTGACTATGAGTCTTGAGGTGAGGTGCGGCAAGGAATAACTTCAGCGCACGCGCAAAACTGTGGCTTTTCCGCAGTTTGGCGTTGCAAATTTACGCATCGTTCAAGCGGAAACCCGCGCAGATAACCTAAAAAAGAAGGCTGCCCGATGTAGGAGCAGCCTTGTTGTTACACCCAAGGGCGGGCCTGAGCTGCCTGCGCTTCAAACGCGTCAATTGAGGTGGATTTCTCAAGGCTCAGACCGATGTCATCCAGCCCGTTGAGCAGGCAGTGCTTTTTGAAGGCGTCCACTTCGAACGGAAAGCTCTGACCATCTGAGGTTGTAACGGTCTGGTTTTCCAAATCGACGGTCACGCGCGCATTCTCGCCCTTCTGTGCGTCATCCATCAGAATATCGACCTGATCTTGCGGAAGTACGATCGGCAAGATGCCGTTCTTGAAGCAGTTATTGAAGAAAATGTCGGCGAACGATGTCGAGATGATTGACTTGATACCGAAATCCTTGAGCGCCCAAGGGGCGTGCTCGCGGGAGGAACCGCAGCCAAAATTGTCGCCTGCGACCAGAATTTCCGCACTACGATAAGCAGCCTGGTTCAGAACGAAATCTGGGATTTCGTTGCCGTCGTCATCGTACCGCATCTCGTCGAACAGGTTCACGCCGAGACCGGACCTTTTGATGGTCTTCAGGAACTGCTTGGGAATGATCATGTCGGTGTCGATGTTCACCAGCGGCATTGGGGCCGCTATACCGGTGAGCGTTTTAAACTTGTCCATGTCTATTTCTCCGGACCAACGCCTTGGCGTATGCGGTCATTTCTTTTTGGCTTGAGCGGCAAGTTCTGGATGGCTCTTCAAGAAGAAGCCCAGTGCGATGAAACTGACCCCGTTAAACAGAAGCTCGACCCCCAGCAGAACGCCGAGAAGCTGCACAGAGGCGGTCGAGAAATTTGCTAGGATGTAAATGGCGAGCACGATCGACAACAGACCCGAAATCAGCATTGGCCAAAAGAACTGTGTATTTTTCATCCGACGGGCAAAAACAATCCGCGCAATACCGCCAGCAGCCAGCAGGATTGTAATCAGGAGAGACAGCGAGATCGCGCCTTGCAGCGGGTTGAACATAAAGGACACACCAAGGAAGGCCGCAAGCGCGCCCATCGCAATTGAGAAAACCTTGCTCGATGTAGTATCTGCGCCGACGCCGGCAGCAATCTGAACGGCACCAGCGACAAGAAACAGCGCTCCTGTAAGGGTCGTGACAGCGATAGACGCCGCGACAGCGTTACCAAGCACAAAAAGGCTGAAGGCAATCGACAGAACACCTAACAAAACCCATCTTAGCCATGGTTTCATGATGCAAATCCTTTGATTTATGGCCGTTTTTCGGAGCTTACATCAACTCTCGTACATCTGTCAGTCGCCCGGTTACTGCAGCGGCAGCTGCCATTGCCGGGCTAAGCAGATGGGTGCGACCGCCGCGCCCCTGACGCCCCTCGAAGTTCCGGTTTGACGTCGCAGCGCAGCGCTCTCCGGGCTTGAGCTGATCAGGGTTCATGGCCAGACACATAGAACACCCGGCAAGCCGCCATTCAAAGCCTGCATCCTTGAAGATTTCGGCAAGACCCTCCTCCTCGGCCTGGGCGCGCACAAGGCCTGACCCGGGCACGACCATCGCGCGCATTCCGTCTTTAATCCTTTTGCCTCTCAGGATTTCAGCCGCGGCGCGCAAATCCTCGATACGGCCATTGGTGCAAGATCCGATGAAGACGGTGTCGATTTCGATCTCGTTTAAAGGTGTGCCAGGCTCAAGGCCCATATAATCGAGCGACCTTTGCGCTGCTTCGACCTTACCGCCCTCGAAATCCGAAGGGCTCGGAACTGCACCTGTAATTGGTAGCACGTCCTCGGGCGAGGTGCCCCAGGTGACCACCGGTGCAATCTCCTCGCCTTTGATCGTGATAACCTCATCCCAGTGCGCGTCGTCATCTGAATAGAGCGTTGCCCACCAATCGAGCGCGGCCTCGAACTGCGCGCCCTTTGGTGCGTGTGGGCGCCCTTTCACATACTCAAAAGTTTTTTCATCCGGGGCGATCAGACCTGCCCGGGCGCCGCCCTCGATCGCCATGTTGCAGACGGTCATGCGCCCTTCCATCGAGAGGTCTCGGATCGCTTCGCCGCAATACTCGATCACATATCCCGTACCACCCGCGGTCCCTGTGGCGCCGATCACCGAAAGCGTAATATCCTTGGCAGTCACGCCCGGACGCAATTTCCCGGTGATCTCAACCTTCATGTTCTTGGATTTCTTTTGGATCAGCGTTTGAGTGGCCAGCACATGTTCCACCTCCGACGTGCCGATCCCGTGGGCCAGCGCACCGAATGCGCCGTGGGTCGCGGTATGGCTGTCACCGCAAACCACTGTCATGCCTGGCAGAGTCCAGCCCTGCTCGGGACCGACGATATGCACGATACCCTGACGCACATCCGACACAGGATAATAGTGAATTCCGAAATCCTTGGCGTTCTTGTCCAGCGCCTCGACCTGAATTCGACTGTCTTCCGTCATCTGATCCGGGTTCTCGCGGCCATAGGTGGTCGGCACATTGTGATCAGGAACCGCAATCGTCTTGTCGGGAGCACGCACAGCGCGTCCGGCCATGCGCAAACCTTCGAAAGCCTGCGGACTTGTCACCTCGTGCACAAGGTGGCGGTCAATATAAAGCAGGCAGGTGCCGTCTTCGGCCTCATGGGCGATGTGGGCGTCCCAAATTTTGTCGTATAACGTTTTACCGGTCATCTTTCCTCTCCCGGTGGTGGTGTCGGCGATATCACAGAGCGGGTTGAGTGCGACCCGTCATAGGAATGCTCGCACGGCCCGACGGGCGCCAAAAAAGCGCCAAGGCAAACGTGCTGCATCAGAGATATCGAAAATCGTAACCATCAGCGGTCAAATACTACCGAGTCGCCGTTCTCGCAAGGTGACTCTGAAAATGGGTGGAATTCGGGCTTGCCGCTTTGTCGCACCCTGCAGGGCTGGTTTTCTTTGATCCGCGACCCATTTCCCCTCGTATCACGTACATCTTGAACGACGCAGGGACCGTGGGACCATGATCCGGGGACTAAACATTGGTTTGATGGCTGCCTTGCTGGCAGCTGCTGTTTCTGTCGGAGCGGACGCGCAGATGTATAGAGGATACGAAACGCTCACCTATGAAGTGACTGTAAAGAACGGTGAGTTTGAACGCCGCAGCTATGCGCCGCAAATAGTTGCGGAAGTGTTTGTTGAAGGCCCGCGCGACGACGCGATCAGTCGTGGTTTCCGGATACTTGCCGATTATATCTTTGGCGGAAACGTGCAGGAGGCCAAGGTTGCGATGACCACACCCGTTGCGCAACAGTCTGCAGATGACGACGATGAGGGCCTGTGGATCGTGACCTTTAAGATGCCAGCTTCCTATACTCTGCAAACGCTGCCTAAGCCGGTCAGCCCGTCAATCCGTTTGCGCCAAACGCAGCCAGAGGATCAAGTGGTGGTTCAGTTTTCAGGCCGCTGGACCGACGAAGCTCTGACCCGAAAAGAACTGGAACTGCGCGCTTTTGCTGCCGCGAACGGTTTCGAGGCCGAGGGAGCGCCGCGTTTCTATTTTTACGACGGGCCTTTCACACTGCCGTGGAACCGGCGCAATGAGGTTGCGCTTGTGCTGAGGTGACCTTCCGGCACTTTGAAGAAGCAAACGTTGAGAAAGACCTCCTACAGTGCTACCCTCGTGACAGCCTTGCGTCGGGGCTTTGGCGGCGTGTTGTCAGGAGGACAGACATCTGTCTCACATTGGAAATGCGGTTGGGGTCTCCGCTGTGACAAGAACCCCTGGGCTGAAGCCCGCTACAACCAACCAGAGCGATGAGATCCTCGCGTTGGTGCTTTCTTCCCTCGAAGATGACAAAGCAGAAGACATCGTGGCGATCGACCTTGCCGGGAAATCCAGCATGGCCGACCACATGGTAATCTGTTCGGGTCGTTCAACTCGCCAGGTCGCATCGATCTCCGAGAAACTTCTCGATCGGCTCAAATCCGCGTTTGGCATCTCAGCCAAGGTAGAGGGCAAAGATCAGGGTGATTGGGTGCTGATCGACACTGGCGACGTGGTCGTCCATGTCTTTCGCCCGGAAGTCCGTGAGTTTTACCAGCTTGAGAAAATGTGGATGACACCGGCCGTTCAGGCCTGATCCGCATCAAGCTTGTATGAAGTTCACACTCTGCGTCGTGGGTCGGTTGCGCGCCGGTCCCGAACGGGACCTTCTTGACGACTATCTTTCACGGTTCGAAAAAACTGGCCGCGCGCTCGGCTTGGGTCCGTGTCGTGTGGTCGAGGTCGAAGACCGCAAAGGCGGTGGCAAGGAAGCAGAGGGTGCGCTTTTGGCGCGCGCAGTTCCTTCCGGCGCGGTTGTCTGCGCGTTGGACGAACGAGGCCGGGTGATGACGTCGCCCGATTTTGCCTCTCAGTTGGGAAAATGGCGCGATAATGGTCGCTCAGAAGTCGTTTTTCTGATCGGCGGCGCAGACGGGCTTGCGCCTGATCTTGTATCGAGCGCAGATCTTGTTCTCGCCTACGGAGCTATGGTTTGGCCACATATGCTCGCTCGGGTGATGCTTGCCGAACAACTTTATCGCGCGGCTAATATCCTTGCCGGCACGCCCTATCATCGCTCTTGATGCGCGAAATCCGGCCCCAAAGGCGTAAATCCTGTTTCGATCCCGCGGCGCAGAAGCTAGGGACATAATGAGACGACTAAGGATCTTTCGATGACCGCGCCCAAACCTGTCGTATTGTGCATTCTAGATGGCTGGGGTCTTAGTCCTGACAGGACCGCAAATGCCCCGGCGCTGGCACCGACGCCGACAATAGACAGTTTGATGCAAAACTGCCCCCATGCCACGCTGATCACGCATGGCCCGGATGTCGGGTTGCCACGTGGCCAAATGGGCAACTCCGAAGTAGGCCACACCAACATCGGCGCAGGCCGTGTCGTTGCGATGGACCTCGGCCAAATCGATCTTGCGGTCGAGGAGGGCACGTTCGCCGAAGAAAACGCCCTGATGGAGTTCGCCAGTGTCCTCCGATCATCTAGTGGCACTGCGCATCTTCTGGGGGTTGCCTCAGACGGGGGGGTGCATGGCCACACCAGTCACATCCTCGCGGCTGCGACGGCGATTACCAAAGCCGGAGTCCCCGTCGCAGTGCACGCGATCACCGACGGGCGCGACGTGCCGCCGAAATCGGCGGACAATTATGTGACCCAACTTGCCGCGGCTTTGCCCGCTGGAGCACACATTGGCACGGTGATCGGGCGATACTTCGCAATGGATCGTGACAACAGGTGGGAGCGTGTGTCGAAAGCCTACAACGCGATAGTCCATGGCCAGGCAGAGATACAGGTTCAGACTGCGGGCGAAGCGGTCTTGCTGAGCTACGCGCGCGGTGAAACGGACGAGTTCCTGGAGCCGACTCTGATCGGGAACTACTCGGGCGTCAAAGAAGGGGATGGGATCTTCTGCCTGAACTTCCGCGCCGACCGGGCGCGTGAGATCCTTCGTGCAATCGGCGAGCCCGGGTTTTCAGAGTTTGACATTGGAGCGCGTCCGTCCCTGGTGGGATTGCTCGGGATGGTCGAGTATTCTCACAGCCACAACCGCTACATGCAGACTGTCTTTCCCAAGCGTGAGATTGTGAACACGTTGGGTCACTGGGTCTCGCTTCAGGGCAAAACGCAGTTCCGACTGGCTGAGACCGAGAAGTATCCGCACGTCACATTTTTTCTGAATGGGGGCGAAGAGACGCCAGAACCCGGTGAAGACCGGTTCATGCCGCCATCGCCGAAAGTGGCGACCTATGACCTTCAGCCAGAGATGAGTGCGGCGGAGGTCACTGCGAAGTTCGTTGCCGCGATTGAGGCCGGGTATGACCTTATTGTCGTTAACTATGCCAACCCCGATATGGTCGGTCACACCGGAGACTTGAATGCTGCCATAAAGGCCTGCACAGCTGTCGACGAAGGTCTTGGGCTTGCGCTTGAGGCACTGGAAGCTGTGGGCGGCGCTATGATTGTCACGGCGGACCATGGCAACTGTGAAACCATGATCGACCCGGTGACAGGCGGGCCGCATACGGCACATACCCTCAACCCAGTGCCCGTTATACTTGTTGGCGGACCAGATGGTGCCAGTCTTCGATCCGGTGGCAGGCTTGCAGATCTCGCGCCGACCCTGCTGGAGCTGATGCATTTGCGCAAACCCGATGAGATGACCGGTGAAAGCCTGATTGTGACATGAAACGAACGGTCGCGTTGATATATGCAGTCCTTCTGCTCGCAGCCATGCCGGGATCTGCGCAAGCTCCGCCTGACCCGGTGCAGCGCGCCGAAGAGGCCGTTGGCCAACTCGACATGGCCCGGGCCTTGCTTGAGGCCGCGCCCAATGCCTCTGACCGGGTGACGGCTTTGACGCAAGCCGTGCGTGGGTTCGAAACCGGGCTTGCAGCAATACGCGAAAGCGCGCGTACGGCGTTGATCCGGGAGCAAGCAATTCTTGCTGGCTTGCGGGCGGAAGAAGCCCGGCTAAGCGAGTTGCTTGGCGTTCTGCAGGTCATATCGCTTACGCCTGACCCGGTCCTGCTTGTCCATCCCGATGGCCCGCTCGGCATGGCGCGCGCGGGCATGCTGGTTTCGGAAGTGACGCCGGCCGTCGCGGCAGAGGCCGAGCGCCTGAACGCACGCCTTCGTGAACTTGAAGCGGTAAGAGCCGTACAGACCGAAGCCGAAGCGCGCCTTGCGCAAGCTCTGTTCGACATTCAGACTGCCAGAAGCGAGTTGGCTGAAGTTGTCGCAGAACGGGTCCGCTTGCCAGAAGGACCTGCCGCTGATCCCGTTCTTCTGGGTGTCCTTTCAGCATCAAGCCTGTCTTTGCGTGAGTTCGCCGAAGGGTTGGCTGCATTGGGGCAGACACCGGTCGCAGAGACTGCGTTTCAGGACAATAGAGGGACCTTGCCCTTGCCCGTGCTCGGGCGGCCGTTGCGCGGCTTTGGAGACACAGATCTGGCCGGGATCCAACGGCCCGGATTGCTGGTCGCGACACCGGCGCAAGCGCTTGTCACGGCGCCTTTTGCCGCGACCGTTCGCTATGTCGGCACTCTGCTCGACTACGGAAATGTGATACTCCTCGAACCCCAGGCGGATTACTTGGTCATTTTGTCCGGTGTGGACGAACTGTTCGTTCAGAATGGACAAGTCCTGGCGCAAGGCGCACCATTGGGTCTAATGGGCGGTGATACACCAGCTTTTGACCGAACAGATGGTGGTCAAACGCGGCAAGAGACGCTTTATATGGAACTAAGATATAGTGGCGAGCCCGTAGACCCGGCCGATTGGTTCGTGATCGACGCGTTTTCCGCAGAATAGACTGCACATGACCGCGGCTTCAGACCGCCCCGGACAGGGTTTGAGAGGGAATAGAACGCAGATGAAGAAATTCGTAATGGCCGCGCTGGGCGGCACGGTCGCAGGCGCGCTCCTGACGACCCAGGTGGCCGGACCGCTTGTGGCCCAGGAAGCCGAGCGCAAAAGCTCCGTCTACGAACAGCTTGACCTGTTTGGCGATATCTTTGAGCGCATCCGAGCCCAGTATGTCGAGGACGTGGATGAGGGCGACCTGATCGAAGCGGCGATCAACGGAATGCTGACTTCACTCGATCCCCACTCGAGCTACCTTGCGCCACAGGATTTCGGTGACATGCAGGTGCAGACCCGCGGCGAATTCGGAGGCCTCGGAATCGAAGTGACGCAAGAAGATGGCTTCGTGAAAGTGGTGTCGCCGATCGACGACACACCTGCGGCAGAAGCGGGTATCGAGGCTGGTGACTTCATCACCCATGTTGATGGCGAGTCCGTGCTGGGTCTTACTTTGGATCAGGCTGTGACGATGATGCGCGGACCGGTCGGCTCTGACATTATAATTACCGTGGTGCGCGAGGGTATCGATGAGCCTTTCGATGTCACCATAACGCGCGACACCATCCGCCTGACAGCGGTGCGGTCGCGCAGCGTTGGTGACACAATCGTTCTGCGCGTGACAACTTTCAACGACCAGACATATCCAAATCTTGCCGAGAAGCTTGCCGAGGAGGTTGAAACCGCCGGCGGCATGGAAGCCGTAAACGGTTTTGTAATTGACCTGCGCAACAACCCGGGCGGTTTGCTGACCCAGGCGATCAAGGTGTCTGATGCGTTCCTCGACAAGGGTGAGATCGTATCGACCCGTGGCCGGGATCCACAGGATGGCGAGCGGTTCAACGCGACCGACGGTGACCTGACCGAGGGCAAGCCGATTGTTGTGCTGATCAATGGTGGATCGGCTTCGGCCTCTGAGATCGTAGCAGGCGCCCTGCAAGATCACCGCCGGGCTATCGTGATTGGAACCAAGAGCTTCGGGAAAGGGTCGGTTCAGTCGGTTGTGCCATTGCGCGGAAATGGTGCCATGCGGTTGACCACCGCGCGCTATTACACACCGTCTGGCCGTTCAATACAGTCGCTTGGCGTATCACCCGATATCGTAGTGGCCCAGCCGCCGCGTCGCCCCGAGGCGGAAGAGGAGGAAGAAGCGTCAGATCGTTTCAGCCGTTCTGAGGCGGACCTGCGCGGATCGCTCGACAATGACTCAATCTCCGAAGATGAGCGTCAACAGCTTCTTAAAGAACAGCAGGCTGCAGAAGACGCCGCCGAGCTGCGGGATGAAGACTATCAGTTGGCCTATGCCATCGACATCCTGAAGGGGCTCAACGCGCTTGGGTCAGAAAACTAAAACTGCCGCCCGCGCTCTGACGCCGGATCAGATTGCCGCACTGCCCTACCGGCCTTGTGTGGGTTTGGTGCTGGCGGACAAGCGCGGGCGCGTGTTTGCCGGCCAGCGGATCGACAGCGAAGTCGCGGCCTGGCAGATGCCACAGGGCGGGATCGACAAAGGCGAGAGCCCGCGCGAGGCAGCGCTACGGGAATTGTGTGAGGAGACAGGCGTTTTGCCGGATCTTGTCGATGTGGTCGCGGAAACGGCTGACTGGGTCACCTATGATCTGCCGCATGACATTGTGCCCCGGATCTGGAAAGGCCGCTTCAGGGGGCAAAGGCAGCGATGGGTGTTGATGCGGTTCTTGGGCACCGATGCCGATATCGATATCGAGACAGAGATCCCCGAATTCAGCCAGTGGCGCTGGCTGGAGCCGGATATGGTTTTGGCGTCGATCGTTCCCTTTAAGCGGGAGGTTTACACGTCGGTATTTGACGAGTTCGCGCCCTATCTGGGAGCGCGCAGATAAGGGCTGCCTCCGTCCGGTTTCGTGATTTTCTAAAGGACTCGTCATCTGACAGCACGCGATATATATTGGAACATAAAGTGAACAAAAGTATCGCTGCCCATGTTTGCCGAGCTCTCTGCGCTGTCCAATTTTTCCTTTCTCACCGGGGCCTCGCACCCTGAGGAATATCTGGATCGTGCCGGGCTTCTGGGCCTTACGGCCATTGCGATTGCGGATGAAAATTCGGTGGCCGGGATCGTCCGTGCCTATACGCGCGGCAAGGAGATTACCCGCCTCGTCAAGGAACGTAAGGCGCTGGAGGCGCGCGCGGGTATCATGGGCCCTGTGCATCCCGCCCCGACACCGCCGGTGGGTGCGGCTATTGGGTGTGTGCCGCGCTTGATCCCTGCAGCAAAGCTTGTTTTGACCGATGGGCTGGTAATCACTGTTCTGCCCGAGACCCGCGCCGCATGGTCGTCGCTGTCACGGCTTTTGTCGCTGGGCCGTCGCCGTGCGCCAAAAGGCGACTGCGAACTCCGCCTCGTGGATGTTCTTGAAAGTTTGCAGGCATGCCAGTTGCTTTTGCATGAGGCGCCACAGCCCCAGGCGGAGGCATGGCTGTCACACGCGCAACAACTGGCGCATCGCTTTGGGCCGCGTCTCAGTCTGTTGATGGCGCCCGTCTACGATGGTCAGGACCCGGCTCGCTTTGGCCGTCTGACACGGCTTGCGGCGCGACTTGGCGTCCCGACCGTTGCCTCAGCCGCTCCGCGCATGCATATCGCGCGCCGTCGGCGTATGGCAGATGTTCTGACCTCGGTCCGCACCGGGACACGCGTGGATGATCTGGGCCGGGCCGCGGCGGCCAATGCCGAGCAGCGCCTCCGCTCGGAGGCTGAGATGCGTCGTCTCTTTAAGGGGTATGAAGATGCAGTGGATCGCGCTGGCGAGATTGCTGCGCGGTGCACGTTTTGTCTGAGCGAGCTGCGCTATGAGTATCCATCAGAAGTTCAGAACGGAGAGGCCCCGCAGGACCGGCTTACACGTCTCACCCAAGACGGTCTTGTCTGGCGGTATCCGACGGGCGTTCCCGAGCGCGTTCAGAAGATGGCGATGCATGAACTGAACTTGATCAGCAAGCTGGGTTATGCGCCTTATTTCCTTACGGTCCGCGATATCGTCGCCTTTGCCCGGTCCCGGGACATCCTTTGTCAGGGTCGGGGCTCGGCGGCTAATTCCGTGGTGTGCTTTGCCCTTGGCATCACCTCGGTGTCCCCCGAAATTGGCACCATGGTTTTTGAACGGTTCGTCTCCGAGGCGCGGGACGAGCCGCCGGATATTGATGTCGATTTCGAACATGAGCGCCGCGAGGAAGTGATCCAGCATATCTACGAGCGCTATGGCCGGCATCGTGCCGGGCTGTGCGCCACTGTGATCCACTATCGCGGCAAGCGGGCCGTCCGAGAAGTGGGGCGGGCCATGGGGCTGACCGAGGATACGCTGGCCGCGCTGAGTTCGCAGATCTGGGGCTTCGGTTCAGTGCGGGGGATCGAGGAAGAGCGCCTGCGCGAAATTGGCCTCGATCCCGCTGATCGCCGCCTGCGCCAGACGATTGAGCTGATCTATGAAATTCAGGGCTTTCCGCGTCACCTGTCCCAGCATGTTGGCGGTTTCGTCATTACAGAAGGCCGGCTGGATGACCTTGTGCCGATCGAGAATGCTACGATGGAAGACCGCACCGTCATCTGCTGGGACAAGGATGATATCGACAGCCTGGGGATCTTGAAGATCGATGTCCTCGCACTGGGTATGCTGACCTGTATACGCAAGGCTTTCGACCTGATGGAGCGGCATCATGGGCTTGATTATACCCTTGCCACGCTGCCACCCGAGGATTCCGCAGTCTATGACATGCTGTGCCGAGCCGATAGTATCGGGGTGTTTCAGGTCGAAAGCCGGGCGCAGATGAACTTCCTGCCGCGAATGCGTCCGCGGTGTTTCTATGACCTTGTCATTCAGGTCGCCATCGTGCGACCCGGCCCGATTCAGGGTGATATGGTGCACCCCTTCATTCGCCGCAGAAACGGCGAGGAGGAAGTGAGTTTTCCTTCAGACGAACTTGGCCGGGTGCTGGCCAAGACCCTCGGCGTGCCACTCTTTCAGGAGCAGGCGATGCAGATCGCCATTCTGGGCGCTGGATTTGACCCCTCCGAGGCCGACCGCCTGCGCCGCTCGCTCGCGACCTTCAAGAAGCACGGCAATGTGTCGGAGTTTCGATCGCGCTTCCTGCGGGGTATGGCCGAGAACGGGTACGAGCGTGATTTTGCGGAGCGCTGCTTTTCGCAGATCGAGGGGTTTGGCAGCTATGGCTTTCCGGAAAGCCATGCGGCAAGTTTTGCACTTCTGGTCTATGCTAGTTCCTGGATCAAGCATCATCACCCGGGTATTTTCGCGTGCGCACTTCTGAATGCACAGCCCATGGGCTTTTACGCACCTGCCCAGATCGTGCGAGATGCCCGTGAACACGGGGTGGAGGTCCGTCCCGTCTGCATCAACATGAGCTACTGGGACAATGTGATGGAACCCGACGGGCGCGGCGGTCTCGCCCTGCGGCTCGGGTTCCGCCAGATCAAGGGCATGTCTGAGGACGAGGCAGGCTGGATTTCAGCCGCGCGTGGGAATGGCTACCGCGCTGTGGGGGATCTTTGGCGGCGCGCGGGACTGCCACCGGCGCAGATTGCCCGGCTGGCTGAGGCGGATGCCTTCGCTGGCCTAGGTCTGAACCGGCGGGAAGCCTTGTGGGAGGCGCGTGCGCTCAAGGGTGACGAACCGCTACCGCTTTTTGCGGGGGATCTGGAAGGCGAAGGATTGACGGAACCTGCTGTTTCGCTTCCGCCTATGAGTTTGGGAGAGGAAGTGGTGGAGGATTTCGTCTCTATGCGCCTGAGCCTGCGCGCGCATCCCGTGGCGTTATTGCGACATATGTTGACGCCTGGCTTAGGAGATGCCGATCTTGCCGCAAAGCCTGATCTGCGCTCGAGCGCGGGCAGTCTTAGGTTCAGAAAGCCTGACGACTACGATGCGGGTACCGGTTAATTGGTAGGGGCCGCCAAAGCAGCACACCGCATCGAGCGCCAGAGGGAGGCCTAGAAAGCCGTGGGCAACGGATAGGTCGTCGCCGGAAATTCAGCAGAGGTGTATACAGCGTTGTCCACGATGTGTTCCGTGAGCAGCGGCTGGCTGTTGTCCATAAACCCAGACATCAAAGCGACGAACACAACAAAGGCAGCAATCTCAGCATAAGGCATTTTGGCAATCCTCTTGGAAGCAGACATCCTCAAGTGAGTCGCAGGCTAGCAAGACTGGCTTTTTTCGTCTGTTAACCAGTTCACACAAGCCAGATTTAGGCTTTCACGAGGTCATTGCCGAAGCGCAGGAAATCCCCCATCCTGCCGGAAAACAGGAGGAGGACACCCCATGCGCACCACAGCAGCTGTCGCCATGGAAGCGGGAAAACCGCTCGAGGTCATGGAAGTCAATCTGGACGGGCCCAAGGCGGGCGAGGTTCTGGTAGAGATCAAAGCCACCGGGATCTGCCACACCGATGAGTTTACCTTGTCCGGCGCTGATCCCGAAGGAATGTTCCCGGCTATTCTGGGTCACGAAGGGGCGGGAGTTGTTTTGGGGGTCGGACCTGGAGTGACTTCCTTGAAACCCGGCGATCATGTCATTCCGCTTTACACGCCAGAGTGCCGCGAATGCGAGTATTGTCTGAACCCGAAAACCAATCTGTGCCAGGCAATCCGCTCTACGCAAGGACAAGGGCTCATGCCGGACGGAACCTCGCGCTTTTCGATGCTCGATGGAACACCGATACTGCACTACATGGGGTGCTCGACCTTCGCCAACCATACGGTCCTGCCAGAGATTGCGCTTGCAAAGATCCGACCCGACGCGCCGTTCGATAAGGTCTGCTACATCGGGTGCGGTGTGACCACGGGTCTCGGCGCGGTGATGAACACCGCCAAGGTCGAAATTGGGTCTTCAGGCGTTGTTTTCGGGCTTGGCGGTATTGGATTGAACGTAATTCAAGGCCTGCGCCTGGCGGGCGCAGACCAAATCGTCGGCGTTGATCTCAATCCGGATAAAAGGCCAATGGCCGAGAAGTTCGGCATGACCGATTTTGTCAATCCATCTGAAGTTTCAGGTGATTTGGTCGCCCATCTGGTGGAGCTGACAGGCGGCGGCGCTGACTACAGCTTTGATGCGACCGGCAACGTTCAGGTCATGCGCGCCGCGCTGGAATGCGCGCATAAGGGGTGGGGGGAAAGCATCATCATTGGTGTGGCACCCGCTGGGGCGGAGATTGCCACACGGCCTTTCCAGCTGGTCACCGGGCGCGTTTGGCGCGGCACGGCCTTTGGGGGGGCTCGTGGGCGCACAGACGTGCCGCAGATTGTCGATTGGTATATGGACGGCAAGATCGAGATCGATCCCATGATCACACATACACTCTCGCTGGAGGACATAAACAAAGGCTTCGACCTGATGCATGAGGGCAAGTCGATCCGCGCAGTAGTCGTATATTGAGCTTGGTTATCCGGGCTGCGGAGTCAGCCGACTGGCCTGAAATCTGGTCCATACTCTCACCTGTCTTCCGAGCTGGCGACAGCTACGCGATTGCGCCGGATATCTCGGAAGCCGAAGCGCGCGCCTATTGGCTGGACCCGATGCGCGCCGCATTTGTTGCGGTCGACGGGCATAGGGTACTGGGAACATATTATATGGTGGCGAATTTTGCGGGAAATGCCGACCATATCTGCAATTGCGGTTATGTCACTGCGGCAAATGCCAGAGGACGCGGTATTGCCCGGTCAATGCTTGCCCATTCGTTGAACGCCGCGCACAAGGCAGGCTTCCGCGCCATGCAGTACAATTGCGTGGTATCGACCAACAGGCGCGCGGTGGACTTGTGGCAAGCGAACGGGTTTTCCATCATCGGAACAATTCCGGAGGCCTTTCGACATCCCAGCGAAGGTCTTGTCGACGCATTCATAATGTATCGAAAACTCTAGGCTTGCGGACAACCGTAGCGCGCCAGAAAAAGCGCGACAGCCCCGCTGACGATCCGATCGATTTGCGCGGGCGAAGGGGCTGAGCCGACACCCAGCAAGAGTTGCAGCTGAATGTCTGTCCGGCACAATTCCAGGAACTGGTCGGCGGCCAGATTAAGATCCTCGATCCGCAATTCGCTACGAGAAATTGCTTCTTCAAAATAGTCCAACAGCGCTTTGCGGGCAACTGCCGGCCCGGCCTCGTAAAAGTCACGCGCCATACCGGGAAAGCGATCGGCCTCGGCGACGCAAAGACGATAAATTCCCAGGCCCATAGGCGACGTATTGAAACCGATTATTGTATGCGCGGCGGCCGCCAGGACATGTGCAGGCGGCTTGGAACGGTCGATCGCTTCCATTGCGTTGTCAGTGACAGATGCGATCTCGCTGCGGGCAACTTCCAGAAACAGCAGTCTCTTGTCCGGAAAGTAGTTGTAGAGCGTCGCTTTGGAGACCTTTGCGGCGCGGGCGATATCATCGACGCTTGCCCCTTCGTACCCGTCTCGTAAGAAGACGTCGCGCGCGCCGGCAAGCACTGCATCGAATTTTCGTCCGCGTTTAATTCCAGCTTCAGCGTTCATGTGTCTCCGGCACTCCGTGGTTGATTTTGCCCCACCCGCAACGGAGCGGCAAGTCATCAGACCCTCGGGTACCGATTGCAGTGGTGTCATAAACCAGTCAATTGACGGCAACGCATCGCTTTGCGCTTTTTTATACTGACAGCGCGCGTAAGGTGGCGCCATGCTTGCGATCTTTCTTCAGACCCTGCCGTTTTTTGCCATTATCGCTCTTGGATACGGTGCGGGGCGAACCGGGTTCTTTACCCCAGAGGCGACAGCCTATCTCACCAAATTCGTCTTCTATTTCGCCTTGTCTGCGATGCTCTTTCGATTTGCGGCGAACCTGTCACTGGCCGAGATTCTGGATTGGCAGTTCGTATGGGCCTATCTGGCAGCCACGGGTGCTGTATACATTCTTGCGACCACCTTAGCGCTGGTCCGGCGCATCGGTGTGGAACAGGCGGCTGTCGAAGCACAGTGTGCTGTCATCGGAAACGTGGGATTTCTGGGTATTCCGATGCTCGTCTTGCTGCTTGGCGAGGCGGCAATTGGCCCGGTAATGCTGGTTCTCGCCGTTGATTTGATTGTCTTCGGAAGCCTCATTGTGATTCTGATCACGGGGTCGCGCGACGGGCGTGTAAGCGTCGGTGTGCTCCAGTCCGTCGGCCTTGGACTTCTTAAAAATCCGATGATCGTTTCGATTACACTCGGTCTGATCTGGTCCGCGTTTAATATCCCCATCCCGGTTCCGATGAATTCTTTCCTTGATATTCTCGGTTCCGCAGCGACGCCCGGTGCGCTTTTTGCGATCGGGGCCTCCTTGGCTGGCAAATCAGCCGAGAGAATTCAGATTGCTGGCTGGTTGTCTTTCTGCAAGCTGGTGATCCATCCCGCTGTCGTGGCCCTTGCAGCGCTGGTAGTTTTCCCGGTCAGCACACCTTACGCGGCGGGAGTGATGATTGCCGCAGCCGCACTGCCGACGGCCGGGAACGTTTATATTCTGGCTCAGCACTATGGCGTTGCTCCTGCTCGGGTGTCGGCAACAATTCTGATCTCTACGGCGGCAAGCATTTTTACGGTTTCGGCTGTAATTGCCTGGGTTTCGCCCCTAACCGGCGGGGGCTGAGGCTATGGCGCTTTACGTGGATGCGGATGCATGCCCGGTGAAGCCCGAGGCTGAACGTGTTGCAACACGCCACAAGGTGCGCATGTTTCTGGTGTCAAACGGGGGGCTACGGCCCTCGCAAAACCCTCTGGTCGAGACGGTCATAGTACCCGATGGACCGGACGAAGCCGACATGTGGATTGCAGACCGTGCCGTGCAAGGGGATGTGGTTGTGACAGCCGATATCCCACTGGCGGCACGCTGTGTGGAGCGCGGCGCGCGCGTGCTTAAACCAAATGGCGAAGTGTTGACGCAAGCCAATGTGGGCAACGCGCTTGCAACGCGGGATCTGATGACAGATCTGCGGGCAGCCGATCCTTTTCGGCAAGGCGGTGGGCGGTCCTTCTCCCGTGCGGACCGGTCAAATTTTCTTAACGCACTTGAGACAGAGATGCGACGCGCAGCCAAGGAGGGATCACGGCATGGCGGTTGAAGCGGTTGTCTTTGACATCGGAAATGTCCTGATCGAATGGCAACCAGAGCGGTTTTACGACCGGGAGATCGGGCAGGACGCCCGAGAGAAAATGTTTGCAGAAGTCGATCTGCACGGGATGAACGACGTCGTTGATGCTGGCGGCAACTGGCGCAGGACAGTCTATGACTGGGCTACCCGGTATCCCGCGCATCAGGACGCAATCCGCCTCTGGCATGACCGCTGGATTGAACTGGCCGCTCCGGTTATTCCCCATTCCGTGCATTTGCTCCGGAGACTGCGCGCCAAGGGTGTGCCGGTGTTCGCCCTCACCAATTTTGGCATCGAAAGCTTCGCGTATGCAAAGTCGATCTACCGGTTTCTGGAAGAGTTTGATCGTCCTTATATCTCTGGGCATCTCGGCCTGATTAAACCGGACCCGGCGATCTATGCCGCGGTCGAAGCAGACAGCGGTATTGCACCGGGCCGCCTTCTTTTCGCGGATGATCGCGCCGAGAACGTGGCGGCCGCCGAAGCACGCGGATGGCAAGGACATCTGTTCTCAAATCCGGCAGCATGGGCGGACCGGCTTGTGATAGAAGGGCTGCTGACCGCCGACGAGGCGGCTTTTGCACAGGGCGATCACCCGCTCTAGGCGGCTACGGTCTGAGGCCGTTCCCGGATCGGGAGGTGGACCAGCGCACTGAACAGGCCGACCCCGACCCCGATCCACCAGACCAGAGTGTAGTCGCCATATATGTCGTAGAGCCGCCCTCCGAGCCATACACCCATGAACCCGCCGAGCTGGTGGCTGAAGAACACGATGCCATAGAGCGTTCCCATGTAGCGCAAACCGTAAATATGCGCGATCAGACCCGAGGTAAGAGGCACGGTTGCCAGCCACAATGCGCCCATCGTGATCGAGAACAGGATCACTGTTTCCGGAGTGATCGGTGTCATGATAAAGGCCGCTGCGACGAAAGTCCGCGCCATGTAAATCCCGGCCAGAAGGTACTTCTTAGAGTAGCGCTTGCCGGCCCAGCCTGCCGCCAGCGTGCCCGCGATATTGGCGAGCCCGATCAGCGAGATCGCGATGGCCCCAAGGGCTGAGGTTGTGGAAATTCCGATCCCGTCCAGAAAACCGCCGGGCGCGATCGGGCCGCACATCTCTGTCACAAAAGCCGGAAAATGCGCAGTGATAAAAGCAAGCTGATAGCCGCAGGAAAAGAAACCCAAGAAGATCATTATAAAACTCGGGTCGCCCCCTGCGCGTTTCAGCACATGGCCCAGGCTTTCATCCAATTGCGCTTTTGTGGCTGGTGGTTCTACCGTGCGCATCATTGGCAGGGTAAACAAGGTCGCCAGAACTGCCGCGGCGAATATCAGAAAAACAGTTTGCCAGGTGAAAAACCCAAGAAGCAACTCAGCGACCGGTGCCCCAAAAACCTGACCGGCGGATCCGGCCGCCGTGGCGATCGCCAGCGACATTGAACGGTTCTCATCGCTGGACGCTCGTCCGACAACGGCGAGGATCACGCCAAATCCTGTTCCGGCGATACCAAATCCGACAAGGATCTCGAGCATTTGGTGCGCCTCAGGCGTCACCGCAAAGCTTGATAAAACAAGACCAACTGCATAGCAGAGCGCGCCCAGAACAATCGCTTTGCGGTCCCCTATTTTTTCGGCGATCGCTCCAAAAATGGGCTGGCCGATCCCCCAGAACAGGTTCTGGATCGCGATCGCCAGCGAGAACTCTGCACGCAGCCACCCAAACTCTTCCGCGATTGGAATCTGGAACACCCCAAAGGACGCGCGGATGGCAAAACCGACCATGATGATGATGCAGCCGGCAATGAGAACCGGCGTGATTAAGGGGGCGCGATGTTCCATGTGCCGAAAGCTGGCCCCGAAAGACCGGATCGTCAAACGAAAATATCTGGTCCTTCGCATCAAGATCGCTTAACCGAAACTCCGGCAAGGAAAGGCCCATGACGACCCTCACAGACCGATATCATGCGCTGGCTGAAACAGGCGAAATAACCACTGACGCGGCACAGGTTGCCGCGCTTAAGGTGCTGGAAGAGGTTGAGAAAGCGCTGACGGTGGTTGCTCCGAAGCGCGGGTTGCTTAAGCGGTTTTCCAAACCGGCGGCCCCCGAAGGTAAGCGCGGCGCCTATCTTTGGGGCGGCGTCGGGCGCGGCAAATCCATGTTGATGGATTTGTTTTACGAGCACGTTGAAATCCCTGCGAAGCGGCGCGTCCATTTCCACGCTTTCATGCAGGAAGTTCACGCAAAGCTGCACGAAGCGCGAAAGACCGGCGTCGACGATGCCCTGGCCCCTGTCGCTGCGGAGGTCGCCAAAACCACAAGGCTTTTGTGTTTTGATGAAATGCAGATCACCGATATCACTGATGCGATGCTGGTCGGTCGTCTGTTCGATCTTCTTTTCTCTGACGGGGTGGTCATCGTGACCACATCGAATCGCGTCCCTGACGATCTCTACAAAGACGGGCTCAACCGTAATCTGTTTGTCCCATTCATCGAGACGCTCAACGAGCGCCTGATCGTGCATGAGCTGTTGTCGGAAACGGATTACAGGCAAAACCGGCTCACAGGGGCCCAAAGGTATTTCACCCTCAAGGGCCCCGACGCGCGCGCCAAGCTGGATAAGATCTGGGAAGACCTGACAGGAGCCGAGAACCACCCATTGACACTGACCGTCAAGGGCCGTGCCCTTGAGATACCCCGGTATCATAACGGCGTTGCGCGCATGAGGTTCTGGGAACTCTGCGGCCAGCCTCTGGGTCCGGGCGACTATCTTGCGCTTGCCGGCGCGGTTCGAGTGCTTTTGGTCGACGATATCCCGTCACTCGGGCGGTCGAATTTCAACGAAGCCAAGCGTTTTGTGACACTCATCGACGCGCTTTACGAAGCAAAGGTTCAGCTGATCTGCTCGGCAGCCGCTGTGCCTGAGATGCTTTATGTTGAGGGCGAAGGCACGTTTGAATTCGAGCGTACAGCGTCTCGTTTGCGCGAGATGCAGGACGCGAGTTGGGGGCAGGAGCCTGCATAAAAAAGCCGCGCGGAACCGCGCGGCTGTTTTCTGTCTCTGCGACTTGCTCAGATCGCCTCGAGCATCGCCTCGCCGCCGGAGGTTTCGCAGACGCCGGGGCTTTCCTCTGCATGCAGCACTTTGACGATGCCGTCTTCGGCGTAAAGCGCATAGCGTTTGGAGCGCGCGTGCAAACCAGCGGGGGGGGCGTCGAACGCCATGTCCACAGCCTTTGTAAATGCGCTGCCGGGATCACCCAGCATTGTGATGCCAGCGTCGGAAGCCCCTGTTGCTTCGCCCCAAGCCTTCAGAACAAAAGGATCGTTGACAGAAACGCAGATGATCTCTTCCACGCCTTTGTCTGCAAACGCATCTTTGGTCCGGATAAAGCTCGGAACATGCGCAGAATGGCAGGTCGGTGTGTAGGCGCCCGGCACCGCGAAGATAATGACTTTGCGCCCGTCCGTCAGGCTTGAAACAGAAACTGCCTCCGGTCCATCCGCTCCCATTTTGATCAGATCTGCCTCGGGCAGTTTGTCACCCACTTGCATCGCTTCACTCCTTCGCGTTGCGTTTTCCCGTGCACGGCATATAGCTTTACATCGCCAAGACACCAGACCGAAAGCGACCTGTCTCATATGTCCCACATTGTTGTTATTGGCGCTGGCCAAGCCGGTGCTTCGCTCGTAGCGAAACTTCGCAGTCTCGGGCATGCTGGACAGATAACGCTGATCGGCGAAGAACTTGCCCCGCCATACCAGCGACCCCCCCTCTCCAAGGCATACCTCCTTGGTGAAATGTCTGAGGAGCGCCTCTACCTGCGTCCCGAGGACTTTTATGCCGAGCAGAATATCACTCTGCGTCTTGGATCACCGGTCACGGAAATCGATGCTGCCGGGAAAACGGTCAAGGTCGGGAGCGACCTTCTGGCCTATGATCAATTGGCGTTGACGACGGGCTCCATCCCGAGACGCCTGCCCGGCGCGATTGGCGGCGATCTACAGAATGTGTTCACGGTACGAACCCTTGCAGACGTCGATGCGATGCGTCCCCAGATGGTTGCCGGCAAGAGCGTTCTGATCGTAGGGGGCGGATACATCGGCCTTGAAGCCGCGGCGGTCGCGGCCAAGCTGGGGCTGCGGGTAACCCTGGTTGAAATGGCCGAACGGATACTGCAGCGGGTTGCTGCCCCTGAGACCTCGGCTTTTTTCCGCGATCTGCATGAAAGCCAGGGCGTCGATCTCCGCGAGGGTACAGGCCTCGAGCGTCTGGTCGGGGAAAATGCGGTCAGCGGCGCGGTTTTGTCAGAAGGTACCGAGCTTGAGCTCGATCTTGTTATTGTCGGGGTTGGCATTGCTCCAGCGACAGACTTGGCGAAGGAGGCTGGTTTGGACCTGGATAACGGGATTTGCGTGGACGAGTTTGGGCAAACGTCGACGCAAGGAATTTGGGCTGCTGGAGATTGCGCTTCGCTGCCATACCGCGGTACCCGGATCCGGCTTGAGTCCGTCCAGAATGCCATCGATCAGGCCGAGGCTGTGGCCGCAAACATGTTGGGGGCCGCGGCGCCCTACCTGCCGAAGCCCTGGTTCTGGTCCGACCAGTTTGACGTTAAGCTTCAGATCGCAGGTCTGAATACGGGCTATGACGCAGTGGTTGCCCGACGCGAAGATGCGGCCGTGTCCCATTGGTATTATGCTGGTGAGACCCTTCTTGCTGTGGACGCGATGAATGCTCCGCGAGCTTATATGGTGGGCAAGCGCCTGATCGAAACGGGAAAGTCACCGGATCGCGCAACAGTTTCCGATCCAGAAACCGACCTGAAGTCCCTTCTGCGCGCATGAGGATTATAGCCGGGCGCTTTGGCGGGCGTCGCTTGGCGCAGGTGGGACAGGGCGATGCCGCGGCGCATCTGCGCCCAACACCGGACCGGGTACGTGAAGCACTTTTTTCGTCCCTGTCCTCGAACGCGTATGGCAACAGGATCACCGACGCGCGCGTTCTTGATCTTTTTGCCGGCACCGGAGCTCTGGGTCTGGAGGCCCTGTCGCGAGGGGCAGCGTCCGCGACCTTTGTCGAAAACGGCCGCGTGGCCCAAAAGCTATTGGCCAAGAACATTCAGCTCCTTGGAGTGAAGGCGCAAACAAAGCTTCTGCGCCGAGACGTGTTGCGGCGCGGCGAAAACACCGACGCGCCCTACAATCTGGTCTTCCTCGATCCGCCCTACAAACAGGAGCTTGGAGCGCGGGCGCTTGCTCTGCCCGGTTGGATTGCCGCAGGAGCGCTGATTGTGTGGGAAGAAGCGGCCCCACAGGACCCACCGCCCGGTTTTGAACGACTCGACCATCGGCGGTATGGTGACACGCATATTACCGTGATGGAGGCATTAGAATGACCAGCCTGGCAGTGCGTCTACAGCCCGCAGTGAAGTCTGCTGGGGATACTCAAGCGCCTCGCACGCCCTCTCCCGGGCCGGTTCTTTTGACGGATATTCTGTCCACGCGCGGTGGGCGGCCCACACTATTAGCGCTTTGGGCCGCTTGGGAGCAGCAAAAAGGCTAAAAACCGCCCCCCAAGGAGCGGTTCTTTGAGATTGGTTTTCTTATTAGTTGGTCGGCGTCCCGGTGCCGCGGGTTACCTGAACTGCCGCTTGAGCGTCCGAGACCAACGCCGCGCCATCGAGTCCTTTTGCAGTCATCTCTTCGATCCACGAAGCAGTGACTTCCGCACCGAGCGAGGCGATCTCGGCGCTTAAGTCCAAGGACATGGTCGCGATCTCGTTGCCGGCGTCGGCCATGGCCTGTTTGCCAGCCGCGTCTCCGGTGTCGTGGGCCCGCCCAGCCCAGGCGGAGGCATAAAACCCTGAGTTAGCATCAATAACGGCCTTCAGATCGTCGGGGAGACTGTTGTACTTGGTCTTATTCATCGCCCAGATGAAATAGAGATTGTAGAGGCTTCTGTCGCCGGCGACGTCTGTATGGCTGTCTGTCAGCTCATCGAGCTTAAGAGAGGGCGACATCTCCCATGTAATCACACCGCCATCTACGACACCGCGCGCCAGTGCCTCCGGGAAAGCAGGCACAGCCATACCCACCGGCGTTGCGCCAAGACGTTCCAGAAGCAGCGTTGCCGGCCGCGAGGGTCCGCGCAGCTTTAACCCATTGAAGTCCCCTAAAGCGGAGATCGCGGGGCCTTTTTTGTGAACCAGCCCACGGCCATGCATATGCGCTGCGATCACGTGTACATCCGCGAAATCGTCCATCAGGTGCTTTTGGGTGAAAATCCAGGCCGCTTTAGAAGCTTCCTCCCCTGATTTTGTCACCATGAAAGGCAGTTCCATCGCTTCAGCTTCCGGGAACCGGCCCGGCTGGTAGCCAGGAATAACCCAGCCGCCATCAACCGCCCCATCGCGGATCAGGTCATACATGTTCGGGGCTTTGCCGCCGAGCTGCATGAACGGGTATAGTTCGACTTTTATCCGTCCCTTGCTGTCGGCTTCTATTTTTCTGGCCCAGGGTTCCATGAAATAGGTGGGGTTCGCGCTGAGCGGTGAAACGAAATGCTGGAACCGCAAGGTGACTTCCTGCGCCAGTGCGGGCAGCGCGGCGATGCTCAAGGCTGCGGCCAAAGCCGTCGTTTTGAATGGGAAGGTCATTTCGGGGCCTCCGTCTGGGAGAGATATCAAGAGCACGGGCAAATGCATGTGCCGTCATAAAGGTAAGGGCTGTAAATCTGTTTCGCCCGGGAAAGGCAAGCAACTGCCTGCTCTCAAAGCGTCAAGTGCCGACCAAATCATTGATTTTAAAATATAATACGTCAGCGGGGAAAACGCATCCAGCTTTCCCTTAGCCAAAGAAATTGTGGATCAATCAACCTGATAGGTCGGATGGAACAGGCCGCTCGGGGAAAGCGTGAATATATCGAAACCGTCGGCAGTTACACCGATCGAGTGTTCGAATTGCGCGGACAGCGATTTGTCGCGGGTTACGGCTGTCCAGTCGTCTGCAAGGATTTTGGTTTCCGGTCGACCCAAATTCACCATGGGCTCGATTGTGAAAAACATACCCTCTTCGAGCACTGGGCCCGTTCCCGGACGCCCGTAATGCAGTACGTTTGGCGGGGCGTGGAACACCCGTCCAAGGCCATGCCCGCAAAAGTCCCGCACAACGCTCATGCGGTGCTTTTCCACGTAGGATTGGATGGCGTGTCCGATATCGCCGAAAGTATTCCCTGGTTTGACCGCCTCGATCCCGAGCATCAGCGCATCATGCGTGACCTGCACAAGACGTTCGGCTTTGCGGTTCATACTTCCAGCCACGAACATCCGACTGGTGTCCCCGAACCATTCGTCGACGATTACCGTGACATCGATGTTCAGGATATCGCCGTCCTTCAGCTTTTTGGGGCTGGGAATCCCGTGGCACACAACATGGTTGATCGAGATACAAGAGCCGTGCTGGTAGCCTTTGTAGCCAATGGTCGCGGAGGTCGCGCCGGCGTCCTTCACCATCTGCGTAATAATGCGGTCTAGCTCTCCGGTTGTCTGGCCCGGCACAACATGCGGAATTATGTCGTCCAAAATCTGCGCAGCAAGAGCGCCCGCTTTGTGCATGCCTGCGAAATCCCCCGGCTCATGCAGGCGGATACCGTCCTTGGTCAGTCTATGGCGCGGGTGTTCGTTCAACACATTACTCCTGTCATCGCCGGAACATAGGGTGTCGGAAGCTTGGTTACCAGACCTCAGTCCATCGCGGACTGCGGTGCGGCATCGATTGGGAGTGCGGATCCGATCTCCACCCCTCTGGTATCGATCCTAGTACCATAACAGATCATCTCGACTCCGGCATCTCGCGCAGCGTCAAATGCGGCTGCATATGCGGGGTCCAGATCCGGCGCCATCTTCAACCGTGCGCAATCGGTGCGCTGGACCAGATATAGCATGATGGCGCGGTGCCCTGCGCTGGCCATCTTGCTCAGCTCTGAAAGGTGTTTTGCGCCGCGGGTGGTCACACTGTCGGGGAATTCTGCCCAATCAGAAACGCGGCGTAGGTGAACGTTCTTGACCTCAACATAGGCGTCCGGCAAGCCTGCTGCGCGGCACAGAAAATCGACGCGGCTGTTTGTGCCGTATTTTACTTCGGCCCTGATATCAGAATAAGCCGCCACTTCTGCGATCGTTCCGGCGTGCAATGCCTCTTTGACCACACGGTTTGGGACAGACGTGTCGATCCCGGACCAGTGTCCTTCCCCCAGTTCGACCAACCGCCAGCCGTACTTCAGCTTTTTCTTCGGGTCTTCGTTGGGCTCCAGCCAAATCCGAAGGCCAGGCTCCTTCAATCCCATCATCGAGCCAGGGTTCGGACAATGCGCACGCACGACCTCTCCTGTTGTTTCCAACTCGGCATCGGTTAGGAACCGGTTATAGCGGCGGATCAGCCGCGCTGGGATTAGTTCGGTTTGAAAGCGCACAAAGAGCGACCTATACCGGCAGGGAGACACGGGCAAGGGAGCATGGAATGGGAAACCCGAAGGCCGCGATGGTCGTGATCGGAGACGAGATCCTGTCTGGTCGGACCCAAGACAAGAACATGCATTTTCTCGCAGGGGCGTTGTCGCAGAAGGGAATCCCGCTGCAGGAAGCGCGGGTTATCGCAGATGACCATGCCACTATCGTGGCCACGGTGCAGACACTGTCGGACAACTACACGCATGTCTTTACTTCAGGCGGCATCGGACCGACCCATGATGACATTACCGCCGACGCCGTCGCGGCGGCGTTCGGAGTGCATATCGACGTGCGCGCGGACGCCCGCGCAATCCTGCAAACGCATTATGACCGCAACGGAACGCAGTTGAATGCGGCGCGGCTGCGTATGGCGCGCATTCCGGACGGCGCAGCTTTGATTGACAACCCCGTAAGTGCGGCACCTGGGTTCACTTTGCGAAATGTGCACGTCATGGCGGGTGTCCCGTCTGTGTTTCAAGCAATGGTGGCCTCAGTTCTGCCCGGTCTGTCCGGAGGCGCACCACTTCTGTCCGAAAGCCTGCGGGTGAACCGTCCAGAGGGTGAACTGGCCGGCCCGCTTGGAACAGCTGCCGAAACCTATCCTGACCTGTCATTTGGCTCCTATCCCTTCATTCAGGATGGCGTGTTTGGTGCGAACCTCGTCGTGCGCGGAACGGATGCCAACCGGCTTGCAGAGGCGGTGGCTTATCTTCGGACCACGTTCCCCGACGCAGCATGAGTGGGATCTGGCCGGCAATAGACGACACGTGGGCACCGGCCGCGTATCACTTTTGCGGCCCTATCTTAATACGAGAAGGCCAAGGCGGCGGGCAGAGGGTCTCTGCTGCCACCACCGAAGTCGCCTGTACAGATGGGGAAGTCCTCGCTGCAGCTAGGACAATGCGCACTCTTGGACAGACGCCTTTGTTCATGGTCCGCGGCGATCAGCCTGATTTCGACAAACAACTGAGCCGCCTCGGCTACGCGGTCAAGGATCCAGTCGTCGTTCTGGAAGGTCCTCTGGAGGGAGAAATTCTGGAACCGCCGCAGCCGGTCTCGGCTTTTCCGATCTGGCCGCCCTTGCAGATCATGAAGGATTTGTGGGCGGCAGGTGGTATCGGCCCGGAGCGTCTGAACGTCATGGCGCGGTCTTGCGACCCAAAGACCGCTGTCCTTGGGCGGGTGGAGGACCGTGCAGCCGGATGTGCCTTCCTCGCAGTCCACGGCGAAATCGCTGTGATTCACGCGGTGGAAGTGCTTGCGGCGCATCGGCGCAAAGGGCTTGCGCGAAATATGGTGCGTGCGGCTGCAATCTGGGCGAAGTCTCGCGGCGCGAGCCGCTTTGCCACCCTTGTGACCAAGGTAAACGCACCTTCACTGGCGCTCTTTGCTTCCCTTGGGCTGTCGCCCGTGGAACAGTATCATTACCGGGTTCTGGTTGAGGAGAAGCAGACAAAATGACAGACCAGCCAACTGCACTCGATTTACCGATGGCGGATCCATTGCCCGAAGCCACCGAGAAATACTTCGCAATCTGTGAAGAAAAACTCGGTCTCGTTCCCAATGTTCTGAAGGCCTACGCGTTCGATATCGCGAAACTGGATGCGTTCACGGCACTCTACAACGATCTTATGCTGGCCGACAGCGGGCTATCAAAGCTCGAGCGCGAAATGATCGCTGTGGCCGTATCATCGGTCAACCGGTGCTATTATTGCCAAGTCGCACACGGCGCTGCGGTACGGGAGCTGTCTGGCGATCCCGAGTTGGGGGAACAGATGGTTATGAACTATCGCGTGGCGGACCTGACAGATCGTCAAAAGGCAATGCTTGATTTTGCTGTTGCCTTGACAGAAAGCAGTGCCCGGACCACAGAAGCCGATCGCCAAGCGCTGCGGGACGCAGGATTTTCCGAGCGCGATATCTGGGACATCGCTGCAGTAACCGGCTTCTTCAATATGACGAACCGGGTTGCCTCGGCGACGGATATGCGCCCGAACCCGGAGTATCATGGGGCCCATCGGTGAGAACAGCGCCGCTGGTTCTGTTGCTGCTGCTTCCCGAAGCAGCTGTTGCGCAGCCCAAACCGGTTCAAATGCCAGAAGGCGCGCAGCTCGTTCACGAAACAAACCAGGACTACGGGCGAGTGACCTTTCCGACGGCTCCAGCTTTGGGCGCTACGGTGCAGCAGGACCGTCAGGAAGGTAAGGTCCGCACCTCGGTATTTCAGTTTCCCGCGACGCTGCCGCTCGACGTGCTGATGGCGACAGTTAGGTCTCAGATAACCGGGCCGGGTCGTCAGGTTTTTTTAGATTGTACCAGCAGAACATGTGGCGGTTTCGATTTTCGTCAGGCTTTAGATACTGTCCCACCCCCTGCCATGGTCGTGGACTTGGCGAAGTTCGGTTATCTGGCTGTGCGCGATGACGCAACCGGTCAGGTCGATCTATTTCTTCTGAGCCTCGCCGGAGATACCGGGTACCTGCAGCATGTTGTTGTGACACCAACAGATGCGCCCCAGACAGAACTTGTGCCGCAAGCGCCGGTTTCGCCCGTTGATGCCCCACGAGCCACGGAGGGGCTTTTCACAGATCGAGGAACGGTTGTACTGGACGGGCTGATTTTTGAAACCGGTAGCGCAGCGTTGAGTGACGAGGACTATCCTGGCCTGAAGGAGCTGGCCGGGTTCCTCAATTCCAACCCCGAAGCGCTGGTCATATTGGTCGGGCACACCGATGCCGAAGGCGGCTTACAGTCAAACATTGCCCTATCGCGCCAAAGGGCCGAGGCAGTCAGAAGCTGGTTGATCGAAGGGCTTGGAGTGTCGCCGGATCAGCTTGAGGCGGATGGGGTCGGCTATCTCGCACCGCGCGCGTCAAATGCAACCCAGGAGGGGCGCCTGAGGAATCGCCGGGTCGAAGCTGTTCTTATGGACCGCTAACTGTCGGGCTATGCCGTTTTCGGATCAGGTTCGGCAAATTCCCGAACGAGGAAATCGATGAACGCACGCACTTTGGGCTGGGTGAAACGACCCGGCGGGTAGACCGCGTAGATCCCCATCGCTTCCAGCGGCAGTTCAGGCAGAACTTCCACAACCTTTCCGTCGTCGAGTGCGTTCGCATACAGAAAGCTGGGCAAATACGCGATTCCAAGACCGGACATAGCGGCGTTCAACAAGGATTGCCCATCGTTTACAGTCAGCCATCCTGCCGTGCGAACCTGACGTTTCTCGCCAGACGGAGCGGTCACCTTCCAAACATTGCCGGAGGCCTGGTTGGAATAATGGAGCAGCTTATGATCGCTCAGATCGTCGATACGGCGGGGTGTGCCGTAGCGCTGAAGGTAATTCGGGGCTGCGATCATCCGCTTGGTTGTGTCGGTCAACTTTCGAGCCCGAAGCGTACTGTCTTCCAGATCACCCACACGTACCGCAAGGTCAAAGCCTTCGGAAATCAGCTCCACGTAGCGATTGTTCAGTACCATGTTGATCTGGATCTCAGGAAACTGGTGCAGGAAGCGCGACAGAATGGGCGACAGGTGGTTCACCCCGAAATCGGTGGCGACAGATATACGCAATAGGCCAGAGGGCTCGGACTGCATGGCGCTGACAAGGGCGTCAGCTTCGCCTGCATCGTTCAGGACCCGGCGTGCGCGATCGTAGTAAGCAAGACCTATTTCCGTGGGGCTCACGCGCCTTGTCGTCCGATTGAGAAGCCGTGCGCCAAGGCGCGCCTCCAATGACGATACATGCTTCGAGACAGCCGATTTAGAAATGCCCATCTTCTTGGCGGCGTCTGTAAAACCACCTTGATCCACAACCGTGGCAAAGGCTTCCATTTCGGTCAATCTGTCCATGTCGCAATCCTGGCAGCTACGTTCAGGCATCAGGTATCGCGTCGAATTTGGGCAGATTTGAGCCCACGGGCAGACAATATCGGGGTTATCCACATCCTGTTCGTGGCATGGAAACACGCAATAAGGCTAGATTTGGGCAGCCAGACGTACACCCTGGTCAATTGCGCGCTTTGCATCGAGCTCTGCTGCAACGTCTGCTCCGCCAATGATATGGGCTGGTTTTCCTCTGGAAATGAGGTCGTCTGCAACCTCGCGAAGCGGAATCTGACCTGCGCAAAGAACGATTGTATCCGCTTCTATCAGTTCGGGTCGCTCGCGCGCCTCGCCGTAGCTAACCCAAAGACCATTCCCGTCGATCTTCTCGTAGTTGACGCCACCGAGCATCCGAACATTCTTCATCTGTAGACTTGCCCGGTGGATCCAGCCTGTCGTCTTGCCGAGTCGCTTGCCAAGTTTCTCGGCTTTGCGCTGAAGCAGAGTAATCTGGCGGGCCGGGGCCAATGGCTGAGGACCCTCCGGGGACACGCCCCCAAGAACCTCCTCTGGATCTGACAAGCCCCACTTCTTGCGCCAGAGCTCAGGAGCCTCGGTTGGGCTTTCGCCCTCATGTGCGAGGTACTCGGCCACGTCAAAGCCTATGCCGCCGGCTCCGATGATCGCAACGCGCTCTCCGACCGAGGCACCGCCGCGCAGCACGTCGATATACGAGACGACGTTGGGTCCGTTCTGGCCCGGTATCTCCGGATCGCGGGGAAGAACCCCTGTTGATATGACAACCTCATCAAACTCAAAGAGTGCGGCCGCATCCACCTCCGTGTTCAGACGTAGCTTTACCTGACGCTCAGAGATCATGGTTTTGAACCAGTCGACCAAACCGTGAAACTCTTCCTTTCCCGGAACCATCTTTGCCATATTCAACTGACCCCCGATCTGTCCGGCTTTATCGAAAAGAGTAACGGCGTGTCCGCGTTCCGCTGCCACCATGGCGGTTGCCAGTCCAGCCGGACCGGCGCCGACGATGGCGACTTCTTTAGGGGTCTTGGCTGGCGACCACGTCAACTCTGTCTCGTGGCAAGCGCGCGGATTTACCAGACAGGACGTAAGCTTGCCCGAAAAGGTATGGTCAAGACACGCCTGGTTGCAGGCGATACAAGGTGCAATTGTCTCAGATCGGCCCCGGGCGGCTTTGGCGACAAACTCAGGATCTGCAAGAAACGGACGTGCCATGGACACCATGTCCGCGCAGCCTTCTTCCAGAACGTCTTCGGCAACTTCCGGGGTATTGATGCGGTTTGATGTGATGATCGGGATCGATACTTCACCCATCAGCTTTTTCGTCACCCAGGCAAACGCTTTTCGGGGTACCGAGGTCGCAATGGTCGGGATGCGCGCTTCGTGCCAGCCGATGCCGGTGTTCAGGATCGATGCGCCTGCGGTCTCAATTGCCTTTGCAAGTTGCACTACTTCCGCCCATGTCGAACCGTTCGGGATCAGGTCGATCATACTCAGGCGATAGATCACGATGAAGTCGGACCCCACAGCCTCACGCACCCGGCGCACGACCTCCACCGGCAATCGCATGCGGTTTTCATAAGTTCCGCCCCAGCGGTCTTCGCGCCGGTTGGTGTGTGTAACGAGGAACTGGTTCAGAAAGTATCCCTCCGAGCCCATGACTTCGACACCGTCGTAGCCGGCCTGCTGCGCGCGGAGAGCCGCAGTTACGATATCGCTGATCTGCTTCTCGATTCCGCCCTCGTCGAGCTCGGTTGGCTTGAACGGAGAAATCGGCGACTTGATCGCAGAAGGCGCAACGCAATTCGGGCCATAGGCGTAGCGGCCGGCATGCAGGATCTGCATTGCAATACGCCCGTCCGCTGCGTGCACGCGGTCCGTGACAGTCTTGTGGTTCACAATATCATCAGGTGTGAAGAGACCTGCGGCACCCGGAAAGACCCCGCCTTCTACATTCGGCGCCATACCCCCGGTGACCATAAGGCCGACACCGCCTCGGGCGCGTGTGGCATAAAACTCTGCCACGCGGTTCCAGTTACGCGTCTCTTCAAGGCCGGTGTGCATTGACCCCATCAATACCCTGTTGCGCAGGACGACATGACCCAAATCCAGCGGCGCCAAAAGATGTGGATAGAGCGACATCGCAAGTCCTCCCAGAGTTACGTGAGGACCCTGCAGCGTAAACTTGCGGATGTCATCCGCAACGCTGCGTCAGCCAGTTTTATTTGACCGTTCCGCCTTGCGGAAAGCCGCTCTGAGCTGGTCGAGTTCGGCCCTAAGTGCTGCGATTTCTGCGCGGATATCGTCAGTGGCAGCAATTCCTGCAATTATAGGAATACGATAGAGCACATCCTGCGTTTCTGAGTCCTCAATCACAATCAGTTGGGCACCTTCAGACAGTCCTTGCTCCGGAATGCGCAGTTGCACATTCCAACATCGCGGCCGCCCCGGGGCGGCGGTTACGTCCAGATCCAGCTCAACGAGTCCATTAAGAGAAGCAGTCAACTTTGGTGCCGACCCAGCCGCGGCGCGCTCAAGCCGCCCGGTCCAAACGGCTTTCACAAACGACGTTTGATCCAGCGTGGTCTCGCTCACAGGCTTGCCCTTTTGCCGCGCGACACGACCATATCGTGCAATCTGACGGCATTCATCGCCGGTTTTTCGAAAATGAGATCAATCCACGCGGCCTCAACAGGATCGTCAGACAAGCCGGCATAGGCCAGATCGAAGGCTGCTATTTGACGACCGGATGTGGTGTTGCCAAAGCCAAACTGACTCAGCTGCTGAGTTTCGTTTGGCGACTGCTTTAGGTTCAGGCGCGCATAAAGCGGAAGTGGCGCTTCCATCTCTGCATCGAGCCCGACCCGGATCACATCGTCCATGCACAACTGTTTTGCCTCCTCCGGATCGAGGTTGAAACAGAGCGACAGAAACGAACCTTCAAATTGAAGAACATCAAGACAAAGCGAAAAAGGCGCAGGAGCGTCCGGGGACGTCAGGTCCTGCCGTAGTGACAGCAGGGAGTGGGGGCAGTCGTGGTAAAGCGTCAAAGCCGGTGCGATTTCGGTTCCCGAAGCTGCCCCTACAAGATGTCTGTGAACGGCAGCTCTCGACCAGGCAGATGGACGTAATGCCCAAGTTTCGCCGGATTGAAGATCTGGCATTGGGTTTTTGGCGCCCCACATCGCTGCTTTTGCCTGGCGCAGAGATGCGTCGGCCATAGCCCTCTCGCGCAACGCACGTCGATACTCAGCCACGTCAGAAGCCGATGTGTATTCTGACCGCGTTTCCGTATCGGTTTGGGTCAAATACTGGCTTAGATTTTGAAGCATGCGTGGTCCTGCCGCTGCGCGGGTGTCTGGCGAGCATATCCCGTGCTCGATGTAATTTAGGTATATTATAGTAAAGATGCCAAGGCGCGGGCGCTTACCGCGCGTTTTCACGCCTAATAATGGAGGCAAACTCGCGCACCGTTGCCATTCCCGTGTCCGCTGACAGGGGTTCGTCCTCGAACCCGAGAACCGTCAGCGAGATGATCGCGCCATCGAGATCGAACATGGCCCGCCATTGTTCGGACGCCATGCCCGGAACATAGCCCGGGCTTTTGTCATAGGCATGCAGGTAAAGGACGTCGCCCGATTTCCTGGCATTCAGGATGCCAACACTGGTTGCATCGCCGGTCCTGCTCAGAAGGGCGCGTCCTTCTTCTGTCTTCAGGAATTCCGCGACCTGACTGCCCTGATCCCGGATCGAAACAGCTTCCAGCTCTTGTACGGCAGCAGTCAGAAGCGCCCGTACCTCCGGTTGGGGTTGCCGCGACGAGCGTGCAATCGCCGCACAATTCCCCAAAAGCACAAACGCGCTTTCTTCCTCGTCCCGCAGTGTCGCCGGATCAACGCAGAAGCCTGAGGGTCCTGCGATTGTCACGGCACTGCGGGAGACAGTGACCTCACGCTGAGCCGGGTCTCCCGGTGCCTGCAGGCATCCCGACAACGCGAACAAGGCAAAGCCTAAGGCCGCCGTTTTACCACCGAGGCTAGAGGTCCGCGTAGACGTGTTTCTCCGAGTTCGCACCAGGATGCGTAACCGCGCCAAGGCGCGTTGAGCCCACGAGTTGGGAATATTTCCAGAGTGCTCCGGACGCATAAATTGTTTCCCGGGGTCCTGCCCACTGCTCTTTTCGCTGGGCGAGTTCTTCGTTCGACAGAGCGACCGAAATCTCACCTTTCTTGGCGTCGATGGTAATCATGTCGCCGTGCTTCAGCAAGGCAATCGGTCCGCAATGAGCGGCTTCCGGCCCGACATGACCGACACAGAATCCACGTGTTGCGCCAGAGAAACGCCCATCGGTGATAAGTGCCACCTTTTTACCCATTCCCTGACCGGACAGGGCCGCGGTCGTCGCAAGCATCTCGCGCATTCCGGGGCCTCCCGCAGGGCCCTCATTTCGAATCACGATGACCTCACCTTCCTCGTACGCGCGCTCCTGCACCGCGGCGAACGCATCTTCCTCACACTCAAAAACCCGGGCCGGGCCGGTGAAACTAAGCTGGTCTTCGGTCATGCCCGCAATTTTTACGATGGCGCCTTCCGGGGCAAGATTTCCTTCGAGCCCAACTACACCACCGGTGGTCGAGATCGGCGTTTCGACCGGATATACAACGGTGCCGTCTGCATCGCGTTGCACCTTGTCCAGTTCTTCGCCCATGGAGTAGCCGGTCACGGTCAAGCAGTCTTCGTGCACCAGACCAGCACGCCGCAATTCTCGCATCACAACCGGAACGCCTCCGGCTTCATACATGTCCTTGGCGACATATTTCCCACCTGGCTTCAGATCGACGAAATACGGGGTGTCACGGAAAATTTCACACACGTCCTGAAGCGTGAACTCGATCCCGGCCTCGTGAGCAATTGCCGGCAGGTGCAAGCCGGCATTGGTCGATCCACCTGTGCAGGCCACGATACGCGCGGCGTTTTCCAGCGACTTACGGGTCACGATGTCCCGTGCACGAATGTTTCTTTCGACCAGATCCATTACCGCGCGTCCGGAAGCTTCACCGTACTGGTCGCGACTCTCATATGGGGCAGGTGCTCCGGCCGAGTTCGGCAAGGCCAATCCGATTGCCTCTGACACGCAGGCCATCGTGTTTGCGGTGAATTGCCCGCCACACGCGCCGGCGGACGGGCACGCGACCCGTTCCAGCACTTCGAGTTCTGCGTCTGTATAATTGCCGGCCTGATGCTTGCCCACGGCCTCAAACACGTCTTGTACGGTCACATCTTCGCCGTTTAACCGACCCGGAAGAATTGATCCGCCGTAAATGAAAACCGACGGAACGTTCAGACGGACCATGGCCATCATCATGCCCGGCAATGATTTGTCACATCCGGCAAGCCCAACTATCGCGTCATAGCAATGGCCGCGCATTGTCAACTCGACGGTGTCCGCAATCGCCTCGCGTGACGCCAGGGACGAGCGCATGCCTTCATGTCCCATCGCAATCCCGTCGGTCACCGTAATGGTGGTGAACTCACGCGGTGTTCCATATGCCTGTTTCACACCCATCTTCACCGATTGAGCCTGACGGTTGAGGGCGATGTTGCAAGGTGCCGCTTCGTTCCAGCAGGTCGCCACGCCGACGAGAGGTTGGTGAATCTCTTCCTCCGTCATGCCCATCGCGTAGTAATAAGACCGATGTGGTGCGCGGGCCGGGCCTTCGGTCACATGGCGGCTGGGCAATTTGGATTTGTCGAACGGACGCTTGAGCATGGCTGCCTCCCCGGTTGCTGGGCGCTGATCGGAATTCGGAGGTGGGATACGCGCTTGCGCGACCGGAGACAAGCGCAGAGCAGGGGCCGGCGATCGGCTTGCTCATTGTCCTATCCGGCCCTAGCGTCGCCTCGATGAGAGACACTTATGACAGGTTCGATGGGTTCACCGCGCTGGCCTTACCCTATGTGCAACTTTGGCGCGTTGGTCTTGGGGTCGTTCTGACACTGGCGCTTTATCTTGCCGGAACCCTTCTTTTCATCGCGGGCAGTCTGTTTGCCTTTGGCGATACGTCGCCCGAGATGGCAGCTTTTGCCGTGGGCGAAGGCGTGGGGCAAACGTCCCTATCGGTTTTCTTACTCCTGGCGACCTTTGCGGTTTTAGCCGCCGCGCTGTTTCTGGCAGTGCGTATCTGTCATAAGCGCGGCCCCGGGTCTCTGTTCGGGGTGGTCGACGGGCGTGCGAGGTACTTCTGGACGGCAACTGGTGTTTCGCTTGGGGTCACGGGCATCGCTATGGCGATTTCTTTGCCCTTCACCGATCTTACGCCCAATCTGGCGACGGCGCGCTGGGTTATATTTCTGGTACCTGCGCTGATCCTAATAGCGGTGCAAACGGGTGCGGAGGAGCTTGTATTCCGCGGTTACCTGCAGCAGCAGCTTGGCGCGCGTTTCAACGGGTTTCTGATCTGGGGCCTGTTGCCCAGTGTCTTGTTCGGGATCGCGCATTTCGAGTTTGCGAGTGCCGGGGCGAGTGCGCCGTTTGTGGCAATAGCCGCCGGACTCTTCGGTGTCGTCGCGGCGGATTTGACGGCGCGGACAGGTTCGATCATGGCCGCCTGGGGTATGCATTTCGCAAACAATCTGGTGGCGATCCTTGGCGTGGGTGTGCCGGGCAGTATTACCGGGCTTGCGCTCTACACCACTGACATGCCGCTTGACGACACCGAAGCGATCCTGCCCTTCCTGATCCTCGACATGGTCCTGACTGTTCTTGTTTGGTTTCTTGTGCGGCGGGCCTTGCGGGTCTGATTGCAATTCACGTCTTCGCCAATTATCTCGGTCCAAACGGCCGCATGGCCGGCTGAGGGACTATCGCGTCAATGAACTGGATCTCCAACTACGTCCGCCCCAAGATCAATTCTCTCTTCTCGCGTCGCGAGATGCCCGAGAACCTTTGGACGAAATGCCCGGAATGCGGAACCATGCTGTTTCATCGGGAGCTCGCGCAGAATCTGAATGTTTGTGTCAGTTGCGATCATCACATGGAAATTACGCCGCGCGCGCGTTTTGAAGCTCTGTTTGATGGTGGCATCTTCACTGAAGTTGAGGTTCCCGATCCTGTCGCCGACCCTTTGCAGTTTAAGGACCAGAAGAAGTATCCGGACCGGATGAAGGCGGCGGTCAAGGCAACTGGCGAAAAAGAGGCGATGCTGGTCGCGGAAGGTGAGATCGGCCGCACGCCCATTGTGGCCGCGGGTCAGGATTTCAGCTTCATGGGCGGGTCCATGGGCATGTATGTTGGCAACGCCATCATTGCAGCCGCACAGCGCGCAGTTGCGCTGGAGCGTCCGCTGATCCTTTTTTCGGCTGCCGGTGGAGCACGTATGCAGGAAGGCATCCTGAGCCTTATGCAAATGCCGCGCACCACAGTTGCTGTCCAAATGCTCAAGGAAGCTGGCCTGCCCTACATCGTGGTGCTGACACATCCCACCACCGGTGGCGTAACGGCATCCTATGCCATGCTGGGGGATGTGCAGATTGCAGAACCAAACGCCTTGATATGCTTTGCTGGCCCGCGCGTGATCGAGCAGACCATCCGCGAGAAACTGCCTGAGGGGTTTCAGCGCGCTGAATATCTGCTCGATCATGGCATGTTGGATCGGGTCACGCACAGAATGGCGATGCGCGATGAGTTGATCCGCATCACGCGCATGCTGATGCTGCAAGGCCCGGAAATTAGGGGTGATCTGCCGGCGCCGGAACCTGAAACATCGCCTGAACCGGACCAGCAGCTGAAGCCGGACAACGCGGCCGAGTGACCACAATGGATGGCTCGGACCGGGTGCTGAGCCGCCTCATGGCGCTGCATCCCAAGGTGATTGATCTGGTGCTGGATCGGGTCTGGCAGCTGCTGGAGACGCTGGATCATCCTGAGAAAAAGCTGCCGCCTGTTGTCCACATCGCCGGAACCAACGGCAAAGGCTCAACCCTTGCTATGATCCGCGCGGGGCTTGAGGGCGCTGGGCTGGTCTGCCACGCCTACACCTCGCCGCATTTGGTGCGATTTCATGAGCGCATACGCGTCGCCGGGGCATTGATCGACGAAGATGCGCTCCTTGAGGTGCTGGAGGAGTGCGAAGTTGCTAACTGCGGCGCACCCATCACCTATTTCGAGATCACGACCGTGGCCGCACTGCTCGCGTTTGCGCGAGCGCAGGCGGACTATACTTTGCTGGAGGTTGGCCTGGGCGGCCGGCTGGATGCGACCAATGTCATTGCGCATCCGGCGATCTGCGTAATAACTCCGGTCTCCCTCGACCACCAGCAATTCCTTGGCGATACGTTGCCAGAGATTGCTGCCGAGAAAGCGGGCATTCTAAAGCCAGCTGTGCCTTGCGTCGTTGCGCGCCAGTCCGAGGCCGCGCTCGAGGTTATTGAAGCGCAAGCCGCGCGGCTCGGTGCTCCGCTTCTTGCGCAGGGTCAGCACTGGCACGTTTGGGAGGAACATGACCGGCTTGTCTATCAGGATGAATACGGGCTTCTAGACTTGCCGCTACCCGCTTTGCGCGGACAGCATCAACTCGACAATGCCGGCGCAGCACTGGCTGTGTTGCGCGCGCTCGGCAAGGGAAACGCTGAAACCGCGGTGACCAAGGCCGTTTGGCCTGCGCGACTGCAGAAGTTGGTCGACGGAAACTTGAAAGCGCGCCTTCCTCAGGCGGAACTCTGGCTCGACGGTGGTCACAATCCCGATGCCGGAATGGCTTTGGCCCGACATCTTGGGACGAGACCAGTGCCAGATACGCACCTGATCTGCGGGATGCTGAAAACGAAGGATGTTGAAGGATTTCTGCGCCCCCTTCGGTCCATCGCCGAGCGCGTCACAGCTGTGTCCATCCCAGGGGAGGCGGCAACTCTGAGCGCGGCGGAAACCGCGGCAATCGCGGAAGACTTGGGTTTTGAGGCCGCGCAGGCCGAAAGTCTGGAGAGTGCGATCGACGCGGTTGCGGGGCGCGGAGCCCGGCGCGTGCTTATTTGCGGTTCGCTTTACCTTGCAGGTGAAGTCTTGCGCCAGAACGGGACACTGCCGACCTGATTATCGATAGGACTAGGTCAGCGCGTCCAGTTTCTTGGCCAGCTTTACGTCCAAATCTGAAAGCCCACCGACATCATGCGTGGTCAGTGTGATCTCAACGGTCTTGTAGACATTGAACCACTCCGGATGGTGATCCCATTTCTCAGCATAGAGTGCGGCACGGGTCATAAAAGCAAAAGCAGCCGTGAAGTCAGAAAACACAAAGGTTTTTTCAATGGCATCGCGGTCCGCAACAACGCGCCAACCCGCTTTTTCCAATGTCGCCAGTGCTTCGCCTCGGGTGTCTCCGGTGAGTTTCTCAGCCATTACTCTTCCTCCATTGTTTTGCGGAACGGGCCGTAAGACGTCAGCACTTCAATCTCTTGGTCAACCGCATTGCGTTCGGCATCAAGAAAGGTACGTATGGCATCGGCAAATCCCGGATCCCGCACCCAGTGCAGTGAATGCGTGGTCACCGGCATATAGCCCCGTGCCAGCTTATGAGCGCCCTGTGCCCCGGCCTCCACGCGGCTCAGACCTGCCGAGATTGCGTAGTCTATCGCCCTATAATAGCAGGCCTCGAAATGGAGGCAGGCATGGTCCTCGATCGCGCCCCAGTACCGGCCAAACAGCGTCTCGCGGCCGATGAAATTGAGTGCGCCTGCAATCGGTCTGCCGTCCCTGACCGCCAGGATCAGCAGCATGTCGTCGCGCAGACTGTCCTGCGCGACATCGAAAAAGGAACGTGTCAGATAGGGCGTGCCCCATTTCCGGGCTCCGGTGTCCTGGTAGAATCGCCAGAAGGCATCCCAGTGTTCGGGTTTCAGTTCGTCACCGGTCAGGCTAAGCAACTCGCCACCAAACTCCTGCGCGGTCGCGCGCTCTTTGCGGATGTTCTTGCGTTTGCGGGAAGACAGGTCGCCCAGAAACGCGTCGAAATCAGGGTAGCCGCGGTTCTCCCAATGAAACTGCTGGCTGGCCCTTGTCAGAAGGCCCATTTCCGACCCAACACGGGCTTCGTCTTCGGTGCAAAAGGTAATATGGAGCGAGCTGATCCCGTTTTCGTCGGCGATTTGGACTGCTCCTTGAACAAGCGCTGCGTGCCCAACACCCTCATGTCCCGGCTTCACAAGAAACCGCCGCCCAGTGGCCGGAGTAAAAGGCACCGCCATCTGCAGCTTCGGATAATATCGACCGCCCGCCCGTTCATACGCATGAGCCCAGTTGTGATCGAAGATATACTCCCCCTGGCTGTGCGATTTGGCATAGAGTGGTGCGACGGCAATCAATTCGTCATTGCGTCGGGCAGATAAATATTGCGGCGTCCATCCGGTTCCGACCCCAACGGACCGTGAGCGCTCAAGGGCCGACAGAAACCGGTAGGTCGTGAACGGGTCAATGGGAGGTCCGCCGTCCTTTACTTCCGGACAAGCGCAACTATCCCAGTCCTCAGCCCCAATCTGAGAGATGGCGCTGTGAGCAGATATTTCGATCCGCGCTTCGGCGTTTTCAGCAGGTGATGGCTGGACTGTCATGGACTCGCAGCGTTGGTTGCGCCCTGAGTTAGATGGCGTCTTCGGACATGCGGTCAAGCTGTCTCGGCGGAGCCCGTCGCGATGTAGCCTTCAAAGGTTACATTATGAGCAATACGGCGCGCTTTTTCTTCCTGGCGTTGCGTTTTGACCGTCCAGGTCAAGATAGGCACCCCGCGCTTGCGAAGTGCGATCACAGCCGCCGCGCGCAGACTACGCCTGTCATGGCTGATAAAGGATGCTCCGACCTCATCGAATTTTCTGATTGCTGAGAGTTCTGCTGCGCGTGCCAGAGATAATCCGCGCCTCGGGCGGAACCTCTGTGTTGTCAGCCCGCGGGGCGTTTCCGGCGCATGGTGAGCCAAATGTGCGACGCTGTGCGGGTTAAAGGACATGGCAGCGACAGGTCCATGATAGTCCTTCAAAGTATCTGAAACGGAACGTGCAAGAGTATCTGGCTCATCTCCGAAGCAACCGGACTGATCCTTTAGCTCGATGAGAACTGGGACACGCCCCCCCACAACGCTGAGCAACTCGCTCAGCGAGGGAATTCTGTCTTCTGCGCTGCCCAGCAAAGCAATAGTGCACAGGTCTTTCGCATCTATATTCTGCACACGCCCCTCTTCTTTGGTCAGCCGAGAAAGCTCGTTGTCGTGGAAAACGACAGCGATCCCGTCTCGGCTCAATTGTACGTCAATCTCGATGCCAAAGCCGTGCTCGATTGCAGCATTCGCAGCACTGATGGAGTTTTCCACTATGTCGGTCGAAATGTGGTGCAAACCGCGATGAGCGAGCGGGGTGTTCAAAAAAATGGAGGGTAGTTGCGGGCCATAATTGTTTGGGCCCGTTTCGCGTTCCATCTCCACCTCCTTTTCTTTTTTTGCTATGCTTTCTCAGACCCTAAACTCGACTAAATGACGCTTGGGAGACGGACCAGTGTCACGCGTCGCTGCTCGCCGTTCAACCAGAATCAATTCGGAACTGCTCCACGCTTTGCGACTGTCTTTGTGGTCCTGAGAAGATAAAAGCTGCGCAAGAAAGGGCCTATGGAGCTGACTCTCGCAAGCGTGACAAATATGGGCGTTGCTGACCTCTGGATAATCCAGCATGGTCTACCGGGTATTGTGGCCTTTGACGTCAAAAGCAGACTTCACAGGTGACACCAGACTGGGAAACATTTTTGATCGGCCCTTTGTTCACGCTAAGGGTCGTCATGACCGACTTAGGACCCGCGCTTTAAGCACATGAATTATGCCTTGCCCCGATCTTTCGCCCACCGACTGCGCACAGCAACCTTTGGTGGAATTTTATTGTCTTTGGCCGGATGCGCGACACCAGAGCAGCCTGCGCAGGACGAGATCAACGATCCGTTCGAAGGTTTCAATCGCAGCATGCACGCCTTCAACAAGGCACTCGATCAGGCCTTTATCAGCGAAGCCGCTCGCATTTATGTCACCGTCGTGCCCGATCCGATAGTTCTTGGGGTGGCGAACTTCTTCGATGCCGTCGGCGAACCACTCAATGCCGTCAACAATGCGCTTCAGGGTGATATCGACGGTGTCACGTACTCAACTCTGAGGTTCCTGACCAACGCCACGTTGGGCATTGGGGGGCTGTTCGACACTGCGACCGAACTGGGCATTCCTCAGGATGACACGGACTTTGGTGAAACCATGTTTGTCTGGGGCATTGGTGAGGGTCCGTTCCTCGAAGTTCCGTTTTTTGGTCCGCAAACAACCCGGCGCTTTGTGGGACGCGGCGTCGATATCTTTATTGATCCGCTGGGCCTTGTTCTGGGCTTTTTCGATGGCGCCACGCTTCAGGCCAGCCTGTTCCTGCTGGACGCTCTAAAGCTGAGGGAAGACCGGCGCTCTACGATCGACGATCTGCTCTACAATAGTGTCGATAGTTATGCGCGGGCACGAATTGTTTATCTGCAGAATCGGCGTTTCCTGCTTGGAAGTGAGCGTGGTCCTGACTATTTCGATCCTAATCTGGAGAGCTTGGACGGCCCCTTTGTAGCGGAGGAAGGTTCGGGCGATCTCTACCTCGACCTTTATGAGGACCCCTATGAGCAATAAAACCAACCGCCGTGTTTTTCTGACGTCGACGTTTTCTGCGCTAGCCGCCTTCGGCGGCCTGTCCTTTGCTGGTAAGGCAGAAGCTATGAACGCGCAGCAAGCGTCATCGCTTGTCACAAAGCTTGTCGATGACATCCAGACTACGGTGAACTCCGGGAAGACAGGCACCAGCTTGTACCGGGAGTTCGAGCGGATATTTGCGACATATGCGGATGTGCCGATCATCGCGCAATCTGTTTTAGGGGTCGAATGGCGCTCGGCATCCTCCTCACAACGCCGGGCCTTCACTGATGCGTTCTCAGGCTATGTTGCGCGCAAATACGGGAAGCAATTCCGAGACTTCATCGGAGGCCGAGTTGAGGTCAATGGAGCCCGTCCAATCCGGAGTTTCTACGAAGTCCGCTCAACAGCTTTCTTGAAGGGCCAGCGGCCGTTTGAGGTGATTTTCCTCGTGTCCGACAGGTCCGGACGAGATCGCGTTTTCAACATTATCGTCGAAGGCGTGAATATGAACACGTCCGAGCGCACCGAGATTGGTGCGATGCTGGATCGGCGTCGGGGCGATCTGGATGCGATGATCTCTGATTTGCGCAGTGCGGGCTAAAAGGCTGGCTCAGTTTCCGAAGATCTGGCGTAATACGCCTCCGATTGCGCGCTCAACTTCGTTTACGTCGCGCCTGAACTGATCTGCGGCCTCGCGAAGCGTATCGGGTGTTCTCGCGTTTCGAGACCCGTTCTGACCGGGCGACCTGAGTTCGGCAAGCCGGGGTTCCGGCAGCGACATCGGCAACGTGCGGACCGGATCGCCTTCGTGCACCCGCAACATCGTTTCGCGCCATATCTCTGCGGGCAACCCGCCGCCCGTCACACCCGTCAAGGGCGTATTGTCATCATAGCCCATCCACACGCCGGCCACATAATCGGCAGTGAAGCCCACAAACCACGCGTCCCGTGCAGCCTGCGTTGTCCCGGTCTTGGCCGCTGCGGGACGATCATCCGGCAGTTTTGCGCGCTGCCCCGTGCCTGACTGAACCACTTCGTGCATCATGAAGATTAGCTGCTCCGCGGCTGCTTGCGAAATCACACGTTCGCCGATCCCACCAGTCTGGCCGAGAAGTGGTGCCGGGTCGTCCAGGAGACGAAGCTCTGAAAGGCCATAGGGTGCAACACTTGAACCACCATTCAGGATGCCGGCATAAGCCGCCGTCATTTCAAGGAGTGTCGACTCAGATGCCCCGAGCGCGAGTGCAGGACCCTCTGCCATTTTCTGGGCGATGCCGAAATCCGTCGCGACCTGGCGGACATTTTCGCGGCCCACATCTTCTGACAGCCGTACAGCTGGCGTGTTCAGGGAGGTTTTTAATGCATGGGTCAGCGTGACGTTGCCGTAAAACTCGTTTGTATAATTGCGCGGCGACCAGGGGCCCGAGCCCGGAATATCAAGCGTCAAAGGCGCGTCGAGGATCAAATCATCATAGCGCCATCCCAGATCAAGCGCAGCGGCATACACAAATGGCTTAAAGGCCGAGCCGGTTTGCCGCAGAGCCTGGGTTGCGCGGTTGAATGCGCCGGAGACCTGGAGCTTCCGCCCTCCGACCATGGCGCGAACTGCACCATCGGACGACATCACCACGATAGCTGCCTGGGCCTGCGATCCGGGGCTGACCTTGTTCTCGAAGACGTATTTCAACGCCTCTTCCGCCGCGCTCTGGATGTCCTGATCGAGGGTCGACCGAATGATCACGTCTTCAGTCGTTTGGGATGCAAGAAACGACGGAGCCGTGTCCATCACCCAGTCAGCAAAATACCCCCCGGCGCGTTTCTCTGCAGCTTCCGACAGTGTCGCCGGTTCCGCGATGGCAACTGCGGCTTCGGTGTCTGAGATAAAGCCCTGATCCTGCATGAGCCGCACAATCGTAGCTGCCCGTGCCTGGCTGCGTTCAAGGTCTGAGGTTGGCGCGAACCGCGACGGTGCTACAAGAAGTCCGGCGAGCATTGCTGCCTCCGCCGGGTTTACATCGGCGGCAGACTTTCCGAAGTAGCGTTGCGACGCTGCTGCAAAGCCACGTGCCCCAGCGCCAAGGTAAGCCCGGTTCAGATAGATCGTTAGAATCTCGTGCTTCGTATACTTGGCTTCCAGCGCAAACGCGTAAGGTATCTCCCGGAGTTTGCGGTTGATCCCGCCTGATCGGCATTCCGCCTCGTACTCTGCTTCCGACATACCGGAGCTGGGGTCGTATTCCGTACCGAGGCAGAGAAGTTTCGCCACCTGTTGCGTTATCGTCGAGCCACCATGGCCCTGGAGCGGTCCGCGACCTTCGCGCAAATTGATGCGCATTGCGCCCGCAATTCCTCGGGGTGAGACACCAAAATGGCGGTAAAAGCGGCGGTCTTCGGTTGCTAAAATCGCATTCTTCAGATGGGGGGAAACCGTATCTGCAGTTATGATTCCGCCGAATTGATCACCCCGCCAGGCAAAGACCTCTCCGTTGCGGTCAAGTAGAGTTACGGACCCCCTCACGCGCCCGTCTGTAAGCGCGAGCGCTGGCGGCAACTGAGCGTAGTGGTAGGTAGTGATGCCGAGCACAACCAGCAAAATAACGGCAGTTGCCCGCCAAGTTACCGCGAAAATCATTCGGAAAAGCCAAGATACAAACCGCCGAAAAGTGCGGCCGATCCAGGTGCCGCCACCGCCAGAGGCTGTGGACTTGCGTGCGCGTTTCTTGGATGCCTTCGCGCGCGACGCAGCCGTGGACTTTTTAGGGCTCGCCTTGGATTTCTTGGTGGGCGACGTGCCCGCAGACCGTCGCGACGTCCTGGACGCCGGAATGGTCCGTTTATCGGCCCGCAGCACCGGGCCCTTGCGGTTGCCTGTACTCATACCCTGTGCCTGCTTTTTGCGGACTTGTTGGCGCCGCTCCGCGGCTCTGCTGCGACAAAGATAGTCTTTATCGACTCGGAAGTGCACCCGCATGTCTCAGAATTACGATTTTCAGAGTGATTAAAAAATATGCAGCATATCAAAAATGTGCAAAAAATGTGCGAAAACAACTTCTAATTGTGCAAAAACGTCGCGGTTTCGTTGAAGCTGGCCTGAACACGTTCTGTTGTTCAGCGCGTGAACTCTCGCAGGGCACCTGCAAAAGGAAGGGTAACAGAAGTGAAACTTATCATCGCAGCAATCAAACCGTTCAAGCTGGAGGAAGTGCGCGAAGCGCTCACATCCATCGGCGTGCGCGGCATGATGGTCACCGAGATCAAGGGCTTCGGCTCTCAGTCCGGTCATACTGAAATCTACCGCGGCGCAGAGTATGCCGTGAACTTCGTTCCGAAGGTCAAACTGGAGATCGTGGTCAGCGCCGCAATGGCCGACCAAGTGGTCGAAACAATCCAGAAAACAGCCAAGACCGACAAGATCGGTGACGGCAAAATCTTCGTCCTTGACGTCCAGCAAGCGGTGCGCGTGCGGACGGGTGAAACCAACGACGACGCGCTGTAAGCGCAAGCGATCCTTCGAGAAAGGCTTCAACGAAATGAAACTAATGAAACTCCTTCCCATTGTGGCGCTGATGGCGGTGCCGAGCATGGGTTTTGCGCAGGATTCCGGAGAACCGGCGGTTGTCGCATCCGAAGAGTTTGTATGGATTATGAACTCGCTGCTGTTCCTGATCGGCGGCTTCCTTGTCTTCTTCATGGCAGCCGGCTTTGCGATGCTTGAAGGCGGTTTGGTCCGTTCCAAAAACGTGACCATGCAGATGACAAAAAACGTCGCGCTCTTCTCTATTGCCGCGATCATGTACTGGTTGATCGGATACAACCTGATGTATCCGCTCGGCGACTGGGCGATCGAGGGTTATTTCTCAGCCCTGTTCCCCGCCGTGGGTGTTCTTGAGCCTGTAGGCGTGACGCTTGCGGATGCAGATGATGCCTCCTATGCGTCGACCGGCTCGGACTACATCTTCCAGTTGATGTTCTGTGCCGCTACCGCGTCCATCGTGTCCGGTGCACTCGCCGAACGTATCAAACTTTGGCCATTCCTGATCTTCACGGCCGTTCTGACCGGCTTCATTTATCCGCTGACTGCATCCTGGCAGTGGGGTGGCGGCTGGCTGTCTGAGGCAGGCTTCTCCGATTTCGCGGGTTCGACCGTTGTGCACGCATGCGGTGCAGCGGCTGCGCTGGCGGGTGCGATCGTACTTGGCCCCCGTATCGGGAAGTACAAGGACGGCAAAATTAACCCGATGCCTGGCTCGAACCTGGCGCTGGCCACTTTGGGCATGTTCATCCTTTGGCTTGGTTGGTTTGGGTTCAACGGCGGCTCCCAGCTCGCCATGGGGTCCGTTGGCGACGTCGCAGACGTCTCGCGGATCTTCTCCAACACCAACATGGCCGCAGCCTCCGGTGCGGTAACGGCACTTATCCTGACGCAGGTTCTGTATAAGAAGCCTGACCTCACCATGGTGCTGAACGGTGCTTTGGCGGGCCTTGTGTCCATCACTGCTGAACCGCTTGCACCGACCCTGTTCGGTGCACTCTGGATCGGTGCTGTAGGCGGCATCATCGTGGTCCTGACCGTTCCGCTGCTTGACAAGATGAAGATCGACGACGTCGTCGGTGCTATCCCGGTACACGGGTTTGCCGGGGTCTGGGGCACGATTGCCGTTATCTTCTACGGCGAGGCTTCGCTCGGAACGCAGCTTCTCGGTATTATCGCGATCGTTGGCGCAACCTTTGTTTTGTCGCTGGTGCTTTGGTTCATCCTGAAAGCCGTGGTCGGCATTCGCGTGTCCGAAGAGGCGGAGATCAACGGGTTGGATACAGCTGAACTGGGCATGGAAGCCTACCCGGATTTTACCAAGGGTTAATCCTCCTTCCTGATTAGCCTGACACCTTCCCGGGCGGGCGTGCTCGCCCGGGATTTTTCAAACCAAAGTCTCTTAGACAGTTTCGCCGTGTGTCGGCATCGGAGTTTGCGCTTTCGGGCGCCACCCATTTCCTGAGTGTGTATTGACTTTGCGCTGCGGTTCCTCCCACCGCGGCGCCTTTTTTGTTCTGGGAGAGGCTAGTGGGTCAGCACCCGTGCCAACGCTTTCGCAATAGGGCTTACATTCTTAGAAGTAATGCCGGCGAGGTTGATCCGACCGTCTCCGACAGCATAGATTGCGTGCTTTTCCCGCAGCTGCTTTACGCCTTCGTATCCAAGCGGCAGCAACAGAAACATGCCACGCTTGTTCGAGAGGGTGTCAAACCTGTCGGATTGCAGCTCGTCAGCCAGCGCGGCGCTGAGCAAGCTTCGAGCTTGCGCGAGTATATCCCGGATGCGGGCCAGTTCGCTTTCCCAGAGCTGTCTCAAATCGTGGTCATTTAAAATGGTCTCCACACAACGCGCGCCATGATCAGGCGGGAAGGTGAAGTCCATTCTGTTGAGGACAGCCAGACGACTCTGGACTGATGCCTTCGCCTGAGACTTTACACAAGCCAGCCCAACGCGTTCGCGATAAAGGCCGAAGCTCTTGGAACCAGAAAAGGCGACCATCACCTCGGGCAACCGGGCGCATGTTGCGCGGATCATGGCGGTGTCAGCTTCCGGAGAGGCGGAGAACCCGAGGTAAGCCGCATCGATCAGCGGCACAGCGCCCGCTTTCTCTATGCGGGATAAAAGTTCTGCCACGAGCGCTGTGTCAGGGTCAGCTCCGGACGGGTTGTGACAACAGGCATGAAGGATCACTACGTCTCCACCGCGCAACGCCGACAGATCACGCAAAATTGCTGCAGCGTCAAGGGTTCCCGTTTCCCGGTCCAGCCACGCATAGGGCTTTGTTTCGAGGGCAAGATCCTTCGCAAGCGCCCGGTGATTTGGCCAGCTTTGCGCAGGAATCCAGATTCGACTTTCTGGCGATGCGGAGCGGGCCAATGCCAAGAGTTGTCGTACAGCCGAAGTTCCGCCAACCGTCGCAGCGGCGGCCACCTCGGCGGTCGCTGACCCGAACAGAAGCTTTGCCACTGACTCGGCAAAGCCCGCATCGCCCAGCATTCCGGTGTACGCTTTGGTCTTTTGTGTCCTCCAGATTCGATGCTCAGCCTGTTTGACAGCTTCGAACACAGGGCTCGTTCCATCGGGTTCGCGCCAGATCCCGACGCCAAGATCGATCTTCTCTGCGCGAGGATCCTCGCGATAGGTCTGCATCAACGCGAGTATCGCATCGGTTTCAAGTGGAGAGAGGTGGGAAAACATCCTGTCTGGCAGTCAGCCAGTCGCAACCTTCAGGTCTCCGTAGGACCCCCATTCGGTCCACGAGCCGTCATAGAGGCTGTGCTGCGGATGTCCGAGACGTTCCAGAGCAAGACTGAGAATAGCCGCCGTTACGCCTGAGCCGCATGAGGTGATGACCGGGCGTGCCAGATCTACCCCGGCTGCCTCAAAGACCAGTCGCAGTGTATCGGGGTCCTTCATTGTCATATCTTCCTTTAGCAGCGTTCGGTAATGGACATTAAAAGAACCGGGGATGTGGCCGGCGCGCAGTCCGGGGCGGGGTTCGGCTTCTTCCCCGCGATAGCGTGAAGGAGAGCGCGCGTCCACGATCTGCGGGCTGCCCAGTTTGGAGGCCGCTGCAACCTGCGTGACATCTTTTACGAGATGCGCCTGACGCTGCACTGTAATATGCCTGTCGCGGATCACTGGCGGCAAATCCTCCGTCTCGCGGCCCTCGGATTGCCACTTCGGAAATCCGCCATCCAGCACGGCGATGTCTGACTTGCCCATCAGCTTGAAAAGCCACCAAAGGCGCGCTGCCGAAAACAGCCCGGCGCCGTCGTAAACCACCATCTGGTGCCCGTCGCCGACACCCAACGCCCGCATGCGGGAGATGAACTTTTCAACAGGGGGCACCATGTGCGGCAGCTCAGAGCGGGCGTCGCTGACCTCATCAATCTCAACAAATCGAGCACCGGGGATGTGCGCCGCGTCGTACTCTGCACGCGGATCCCTGCCTTCGGCCGGCAGGTACCAACTTGCATCAAGAACGCGAAGATCGGGGTCCGACAGATGCGCCGCCAACCAATTGGTCGATACAAGGGTTTTCGGATCATCTGAAGACACAGCGGCCCCTTCCTTCACGTCGCGTGGATACGTGCCTAGCGAGCGCGGGCCGCTCTTGCAAGTTTGCGGGTTCGATCAGAGCCTATCCGTGCTGCTTCAGCAGGCGCTGCTTCTGTCGGTTCCAGTCGCGTTTGGCGTCTGTCGCACGTTTGTCCGCAAGCTTCTTGCCCTTTGCGATCCCGACTTTCATCTTCACCAGTCCACGATGGTTGAAATACATTACCAGCGGAACAATCGTCATTCCCTGCCGTTGGGTCGCGTTCCACATGCGGGAGATCTCCCGTCTTGACGCCAGGAGTTTGCGGCGTCTGCGTTCCTCGTGTTTCCACGTCTTGGCCTGCTCGTAGGGAGCGATGTACCCGTTGACGAGCCACAGCTCTCCGTCGTCGACTTCGGCGTAACTTTCGGCGATCTGCGCACCACCGGTGCGCAGCGATTTCACTTCGGATCCCATGAGCTGTATGCCGACCTCGAGATCCTCCTCGATGGCATACTCCCGCCGTGCTCGCCGGTTCTCGGCGATTAGTTTGTAGTTTTTTTCTTCAGGTGTCTTTGGTTTCGCCATGGCGCCCACATATCGGGCCGCAGGTCCAAGTATGCAAGCCCATATACGCGCTCACGCCGGGGCTGGAGGAATGTCGACGGTTTCAAGCCACGGTTTCAGATCGACCAGCGGCGTGCCGTCAAATACATCGATTGCATCAATCCCGATCTGGCCAGCTTCCGCATCGAGCGAGGTGATCCGCACGGTGCACATTGCGATTGGGTTTGGCCGGGCAGGAGAGCGCAGAGCAAACACACCGCGCGGACCGTCTGTGTGGCGAGGACGCTGAAGGATAATATTGCGATCAGCCTGATCCATCCAGTAAAGCAGCACGATGGGCTGCCCTATAGCGAGGCCTTGCAGCCCTATCCCAAAATCCTTGCGAAGCTCTATAAGCGCCGGCTGACCTGTTTCCCGCGCCCGACCGATGTTTTTTGGGCAAGTATCCTTGGTCCAGGGCGAACGGATGGTACCAATGAAATGCACCTGAGCATCCCCGCGGTCTGCAGGGTCAAAGGGCAGCAAGATCTCTCCGGGCCTTGGATCACCCATGAGTTTGGTACTCCTGATGATCGTCGCAGCGCATGATCACCATTTCTTCAGAAAGGTCAGGGTCACGCCTGCGTGCAACCTCCTGAAAGCCATAACCTGCGTAGAAGCGACGTGCTTTAAAATTGGGAGCGGCGACCTCCAACTGGAGCACCGCCGCTCCCTTGATGTGGTCAAGTAGAGCGTATCCGATACCGCGACCCTGATATTGCGGATCAACAAAGAGGCCCGCAATCTCGCCGTTGCTATACAAGGCGATAAAACCCATTGTGCGATCGGCTTCAGCCATCCAAATGTCGCAAGCTGGCAGATATAGAGTGTTCAACCAGCGCCGCTCAGCCGCCAGCCGGACTGGATCGACAAATCTGTGGCTGACAGACACAGCACGTTCCCAGACCGCGATGAGGTCCGCAAAGTCGCGTGGCCGTGCTCGACGTAAACGCACTTTAAGACAACAAACCGGCGTGGATCATTGCGTCCTTAATCGCCAGTTTCACACCCTCAGTCAGCCCAATGAGGGGAGATCGCACCTCCGGGCCGCAACGGTCGAGCAGGCTCAGCGCATATTTTGCACCAACAAGACCGGGCTCGAGGAAGATTGCAGTGTGCAGGGGCATGAGCTTGTCCTGCAAGATGAGGGCGCCCGCGTAATCGCCCGCGAGTGTCGCTTCCTGGAACTGTGCACAGAGCATCGGAGCAACGTTGGCCGTAACCGAAATACACCCCACGCCACCATGGGCGTTGAACCCAAGTGCGGAGGCATCCTCGCCGGACAATTGAATGAAATCGGGCCCGCAGGCTGCGCGTGTATACGACACGCGGGTGATATCACCGGTGGCATCTTTGACACCTGCAATGGTTGGCAACTGTGCCAGTTCTGCCATCGTCTCGGGGACCATATCGACCACCGAGCGACCGGGGATATTGTAGATGATGATCGGCAGATCCGTCGCCTGCGCAAGCGTGGTGTAGTGGGAGATCATTCCAGCTTGCGTCGGCTTATTGTAGTACGGTGTGACGACCAACGCACCGGTGGCGCCTACTTTTGCTGCGTGCTCCAGAAAGCGGACCGCCTCGACAGTGTTATTTGATCCCGCGCCTGCAATAACCGGAACCCGCCCGGCGGCCACTTCGACGACTTTGGCGACGACGGTTTCATGTTCGTCGTGACTGAGGGTCGGGCTCTCGCCAGTTGTGCCTACAGGCACCAGCCCGTGTGAGCCCTGCTCAATCTGCCATTCGACCAGAGCCTCGAGCGTCTTGTAGTCCACGGCACCGTCTTTCATTGGCGTGACCAGTGCTGGCATCGACCCTTTGAACATGATGGCGCCTCCTGACATTTTGTCGTGAACTTTTGATTTGCCTTCGGCGGATACTCTCTGCTTTGGGGGCAAGGCAAGGGCCCGAGCGAAGAAACCTTGCCGGGATGGGTGTGTCCACCCTATCTGTAAGCTGCGCAGAAAACAGGAGCAGTGCGCATGATCCTACTTGGTAGAACTATCATTCCGGCTTTGGTCGGTCTGGTCTTGTCGGCTGCGTCGCTTTCGGCCGGCCCTTTGTCGGACGCGCTTCAGGCCGCGCGTGGTGGTGATTGGACCCAGGCTCAAAGACTGTCGTTGCGTCTTCCGGCAGAGCAACGTGACGTCGTGGCCTGGTCAAGTCTGCGAGCCGGTAAGGGTGAGTGGTCCTATTATCGGGAGTTTCTTTCACGCAATCCCGATTGGCCGGGCCTGCGTCTTATGCGGCGCGCTGGCGAGGGGAGCATTCCCGACACAGCATTGCCCGCGGACATCGTGGCATATTTTGCAGCAGAACCTCCGCAGACCGGCGCAGGATCGCTTAGGCTGGCTGCGGCTTTGCGGGCAACTGGTCAGACCACTGAGGCCAGTGAGGTTATTGTACGGGCATGGAAAACGATGCCGATGAGTGCTGCCGAGACTTCGGAGATCCTCCGCCTATACTGGAGCGAAGTGACGCCGCACAATATCGAGCGGCTGGACCGACTGCTATGGGATGGTCGCACCAGCGCGGCTCGGCGCATGTTCGATCTTGTTCCGGATGGATGGCAGCGGCTTGCCGAAGCCCGGATTGCTCTGAGAACTGCGACGCCTGGTGTTGATGGCTTTATTACGCGCGTCCCGACCGAACTGGCCGAGGACGCAGGACTTGCTTATGAGCGTTTCGAGTGGCGCGCCCGCAAAGGCCGGTTCGAAAGTGCGGCAGAGATTCTGGCGGCCCGCTCAGTGTCTGCAGAGGCGCTGGGCGAGCCTGAGAATTGGGCCAACCGACGCCGCGGTTTGGCACGCGATTTCATGCGAGATGACAAGAACAGAGCAGCCTATGAACTGGCCTCAAAGCACTTTCTGACCGAAGGCCGCCATTACGCCGATCTCGAGTGGCTTTCGGGGTTTCTGGCGTTGCGAAAACTTGACGACCCGGAAACAGCTTTGCGTCACTTTCGGAATTTTCGCGTTGCTGTTCTGACCCCGATTTCGCTGGCGCGGGCAGGGTATTGGGAAGGGCGCGCGCTGGAAGCACTGGGTCGCAACGAAGATGCCAAAGCCGCTTATATGTTCGCGGCCGAATATCAGACCGCGTTCTACGGGCAGCTCGCGGCAGAACGTGCGGGTCTTCCCACGGACCCGGGCGTTGTCGGCACAGAAAGCTACCCTGCCTGGGCCAGCACACCTTACGCCACAAGTTCGGTTTTTATCGCCGGGGACGCGCTTATGCGTGAAGGGGAACGGGATCTGGCGGAGCGTTTTTTTCGGCATCTGGCTGAGAGGCTGACCGCGGAGGAGGTTGGCAGTCTTGCACAGTACACGTTGGATGAGGGCGACCCGCATATCGCCCTCAGGCTTGCAAAATATGCAGCATCTCGCGGCGAGGTATTGCATCGCCCCTATCACCCGATCGCCGAACTTGGGGCTGGCCTGCCTGTGAACCGGGCGCTGGCGCTCGCGGTGGCGCGGCGCGAAAGCGAGTTCGACCCTGTCGTGATCTCTCCGGCGGGTGCGCGCGGTATGATGCAATTGATGCCCGGCACAGCGCGCGAAATGGCGCGCGCGCTGGGGGAACCCTATGATTTGGGCCGGCTGCTGACCGACCCTGCGCAGAATGCGCGGTTCGGGTCGGCCTATCTGGACCGCCTTATCGACGAATTTGGCGAGAACCTGACCCTTGTGGCGATCGGTTATAACGCCGGCCCCGGTCGAGCCCGATCGTGGAAGGATCGCTTCGGGAACCCGCGAGGCATGTCGGAAGAGGAAATCGTTGACTGGATAGAGCATATCCCGTTCAGGGAGACGCGAAGCTACGTAATGCGCGTTTCGGAAAGCCGAGGGGTCTACGGTATGCGCCTTGCTGGCGAACCCGGTCCATGGTCTGTGGTAGAACGTTTGACTGCCAACTAGTTCTTCGCGCGAGCGGAGGCCCGCTCCCGCCACAGCGTAAAAAGACCTGCGGCTATTACAAGCGTCGCGCCAAGCACCACGTTGCTTCGCAAGGTTTCGTTGAAAACTGTGAGCCCGAGCATTGAGGCCCAGACCAGCTGCAAATAGGCAAAGGGCTGGACAGCTGAGGCTTCAGATACGTCGTAGCACTTGATCAACAGCCAGTGACCAAGGGCACCTGAAAGACACAATGCACCCATCCAGATCCAGTCCTCGGGCGCCATTGGCTCCCAAAACCAGATACCGACAATTGTGATGGCGAGCGCGCCGACAGCTCCAGTCCAGAAGAAACTCGTTGCGGCACTGTCCTGTCGAGCTGCGTATCTGGTCAGAAGACCATAAAGCGCAAAGCAAAGTGCGGCGGCGAGAGGGATCAATGCGGAAATCTGAAAAACGCCTGCACCGGGTTGCAGGATAATCAGGACACCGGCAAACCCGATCGCGATCGCTGTCCAGCGCCGCCAGCCAACGCGTTCGCCGAGCAAAGGGCCGCTGAGCGCGGCGATCAGAAGCGGATAGCTCACAAAGACGGCGTGGGTCTCCACTAGGCCCAGGACTACGAATGACACAACCATAATGCAGATCTCGATCACCAGGAGAAGCGCTCGCGTGATCTGGACAACCGGTTGGGATGTTTTGGCCGCAGCCCGCAAACCGCCCTGCGAGCGCGCCGCGAGGGCCATAACAAAGGCAGCGAAGAACCAGTACCTGATCATGACCACCAACAACACGTTGTAGGTCGCTCCGAGATGCCGGGAGAGGCCGTCCTGAAGGGTAAAGACCACCGTTGCCGCGATCATGAGCAGTATTCCGAGGCGGGTGTTCTGTTGGCTCACAACAGGTATCCGACGCTCATGTGCCGCTTGCGCCCGAAACCCGGCGCTCGGGAGACCTCAAACCCCGCCGCAGCAAGGGCGCGGCGCACGTGGCCCGCTGCAGTGTAGGTTGCAAACCGACCCTTGGGTGCAGTGTGGCGGGCAACGCAGTGCATCAATTTCGGGTCCCAAAGCTCCGGGTTCTTTGCGGGAGAAAACCCGTCCAGACACCAGCTGTTTGCTCGCCCATCCCATTGTGGAAGTGTTTCGCGCGCATCTCCGAGGATCAGCTCGAATGTGAGATCTGGTGCCGAGAATTTCGTGCGGCCCTCCGCCAGTGCATCAAGAACATCGTCGATTTCAGCCGAGATCTCGGGGAAAGCGCGGAGAGCGGCCCGCATATCCGGGACCGGCATTGGGAATGCCTCAAACGAGCTGAACTGAATCGGCTGATCGCGCTTTAACTCTCGATAGGCCGCCCGCATAACAGCAAGTGTAAGCCCCGTGCCGAACCCGAGCTCTGCCACGTGATGCGGTTCACCGCGCCGGAACCGCTCAGGCAGCGAGTTCCCGCGCAAGAAGACATGACGGGTCTCTTCCAGCCCGCCGGCCATTGAATAGTAAGGATCGTCAAAGCGCCGGGAGACAGGAACGCCCTGCTCAGTCCATTCAATCGCACGCTCTTGGCCTTCCATACGGTTCCGTCCTAAGTCTCCGCAACAAGCGCGCGCGAGCATGGGCAAGGAGGCCGGGATTGGCAATCGCAGATGTCACCGTATTGGGTGCCGGGATTTTCGGGCTGTCGATTGCCTGGGCCTGCACATTGCGCGGTGCTCAGGTGCGCGTCATCGATCCCGGAGGTGTCGGGGCTGGCGCTTCTGGTGGTGTCATCGGCGCGATGGCCCCGCACACGCCCGAGAACTGGAATGCAAAGAAGCAGCTCCAATTCGACAGCCTGCTGATGGCCGAACGCTGGTGGCAGAAGATCAGCGCGGAAACATCGCTTGATCCGGGCTATGCCCGACTTGGTCGGGTTCAGGCAGTTACTGATGATCGGGCATTGGCCCTGGCTCAGGCGCGTAGTGACGGAGCTGAAGAGCATTGGCAGGGAAAGGCAAATTGGTATGTCGTGCCTGACAGTGAATTTGCAGGATGGCTTGCGCCGACACTGACCGGGTTTGCCATTCACGACACACTCTCGGCCCGCCTGCACCCGCGCAAGGCCTGCGCCGCAATGGCTTCAGCGCTCGCGAGCCGAGGCACCGTCTTCGCAAAAGAAGCGTCGCCAGAGGGTTATGTGATCGAGGCGACTGGCGTTGCAGGCCTGAACGAGCTGTCCGACGCCTTTGGCGCTACTGTCGGAAATGGGGTAAAGGGCCAAGGCGCAGTTCTGTCCTACGACGCCCGGACCCGCCCGCAGCTTTTTCTGGAAGGGTTACATATTGTGCCTCACAACAATGGTACGGTTGCGGTGGGCTCTACGTCGGAGAGAGACTATGCCCAGCCCCAGGACACCGACAAGCAGCTTGATGAACTGTTGGAAAAGGCCCGCGCTCTGGTACCTGCGCTGGCACATGCGCCTGTCGTAGAGAAGTGGGCCGGAGAACGTCCACGGGCCCGAAGTCGCGCACCGATGCTGGGCCGTCACCCCCTGCGCCCGGAGCGCTTCGTTGCCAACGGGGGATTCAAGATCGGTTTCGGGATCGCTCCGGCTGTCGCTGAGATGATCGCAACACTTGTTCTTGACGGGAAAGACCAGATCCCGGATGCCTTTCGGCCGGAGGCCAGCCTGCCGAAAGGCCGGCCAGAATGATCCTGGGATTTGACTGGGCAATCCTGGCCTTTGCCTTTGCGGCTGTCTTCGCCGGAACGCTTCTGCAAAGGCTCACGGGGCAAGGATTTGGTATGCTGGCTGCACCTCTGACTGCACTTGTTGTGCCGGAAGTGCTGCCAGCGGCTCTTCTTTTTTTAGGGATTGCCGTGGGCATCGGATCCGTTTCGGTCGACCCCAAAGCCCTCGCGCCACGTGAATTGCCACCTGGCTTTGCGGGCAGAGCACTCGGAGCGTTCCTTGCTGCCTGGCTTGCAGCCCGCCTTGCCGAGCCAGAGGCAATCGCAGCACTGGTGGGCCTCGCTGTTTATCTGGGCATAGCGCTGTCCCTTGTCGGTGTCCGGGTGGCTATAACGCCGTTCAGTCTTTTTTCAGCAGGGACGTTAGCGGGCGTCATGGCAACGCTCACTGCTGTCGGTGCACCGCCAATGGCATTGCTCTATCAGCATGAAGCACGACAGCGCGCCACGGCGATGCAGAATGCATTTTTCTGTTGGGGTATGATCGTCAGCGTCACAGCATTGGGCTGGGCCGGTTTTCTGACCGCGCAAGCCGTAATCTTTGCGCTTTTGATGTTGCCAGCAGTGCCTGTTGCGCTTTGGTGCGCGCGACCACTGGCGCGGCAGGTCGCGAAATCGGCGATCCGGCCCTGGGCACTTGGCCTTTCGGGCCTCGCCGCGACCACGCTTCTTCTCAGGCTGCTTTGACCGCTGGAAGTCCGGAGGCCACGCGCAGGTCAGACATAAGCTCTTGCAGCGCGCCAAGGTAAATGTCGTTGGTCAAGGATCCCTTTTCATCAAATTCACGCATTGCACCGCCAACCAGAACTTCAGGTCCGGGAAGCACTTGGGCGCGGAAGGGCATCAATGCCAGGCGCAATGCGTAGGTCCCCCGGGCCCCGCCAGCGCGGCCAGCCGCAGCCGCTACAATCGCGACCGGTTTTCCGGCCCAGGGTTTGATGTCGGTGCGGCTGACCCAATCGAGCGCATTTTTAAGAACTCCGGTCAGGCTCTGATTGTATTCTGGCGAGGATATGATCACTGCATCAGACGCCGCGATCTGGTCGGCCAGCGTCTGAACTTCGGACGGAATTCCATCATTCTGCTCAAGATCGCCGTCGTAGAGAGGCAGCCTCAAATTCGCCTCCGTGAACTCTGAGGGCGCAAAGAGCCGCGCGCCCTCGCGCATAAGTTTCGTGTTCATCGAACCCGCGCGCAGCGATCCGGAAATCCCGAGAAGACGACCTTGGTTCATGTGTTCCTCCAGACATGTACGGTTTCCACCTAGGCCGTGCTGAACCGAAAGACAATCGTGCGACATGCTGGTGCCGGGTTTTGAAAGAGCACTGCTCTCTCCTCACCTGCCAGCCCCTGAATTTTCACAGTCGGCAACCTGGACAGGTTGGTTTGCACGACACCCGCCCCATCCAAATTGGGTCGGAACCCTTCGTCGGTGCGGTTCCGAGTGTTCCGGGCCCGTTGGGGCCCAGATAGTCCCGCTGCAGAGGCGCTTGTGCCGGCCCATGGCTTCGCTAGGGTGGGTGCATGAAATTACTGGGTCTCCTTGGCGGAATGTCCTCCGCCTCCACCACGCTCTACTATGAGCGCTTGAACGCGGGCGCCCGGGCCCGGCTGGGAGGACTGCACGGGGCCAACTTGCTTATACGACCCGTTGACTTCGCGCCGATCGCGCATTTGCAAGATGCCGGAAATTGGACTGCAATGGGGGACCAGCTGGTCGCGGAGGCCATCGTACTGCAAAATGCAGGCGCACAGGTGATCGTTCTCGCCACCAACACAATGCACAAGCTTGCCCCACAGATTACAGCCGCCATCACGGTGCCATTTCTGCATATCGGTGACGCAACTGCAGATGCGATCCGGGCTGCAGGGTTACGGTCGCCAGGTTTGATTGCCACGGCATTCACCATGGAGCAGAGCTTTTATACCGACCGGCTCCGTGCCGCAGGCCTTGCTCCGGTGATCCCAGAGGCCGAAGACCGCCGGGCAGTACACCGCACCATCTATGACGAGTTGTGCACGGGCATTGTGACCGAGGAAAGCCGCGACTTTTATCTCAGCGTGGCAGAGCGTTTGAAGGACGCTGGCGCGGATTGCCTGATCCTGGGATGCACTGAAGTGGGGCTGTTGCTGACCGAGAAGAACGCGCCGCTGCCGGTTTTCGATACCACCCATATCCATTGTGATGCCGCTCTCGATTGGGCTCTGGCCCCTGCACAGGTCCCAGCATGATCTGGGCGCTTTTCGTTTTGCTGGCCGCGCAACTGGCGGGCGAGGTGATCGCACGCTCGCTCGGCTTACTTGTGCCGGGGCCAGTGTTGGGACTTTTACTTCTGCTGGCTGCGTTGTTGCTGATACCCAGGCTGGCAGAGACTATGCGGTCAGCTGCAAGCACATTGCTGTCGCATCTTTCGCTTTTGTTTGTCCCAGCGGGCGTCGGGGTCGTGGCTCACCTGGATGTTCTGGGCGCAAATACCGGGCCGTTGCTTGCTGCATTGATCCTCTCGACCCTGCTGGCCATTGTCGCCGGCGCGCTTGTGTTCGTGGGTGTTGCACGGCTGATGGGACCAGCTGATGATGAGTGAGTTCTCTGATATCTGGGTCTATCTTGCCTCCGAGCCGCTGTTGTGGCTCACCGCGACCCTGGCCGCGTATCTTGCTGGTGACGCTTTGTTCAAGGCCTCCGGCCGCAGACCCATCGTCAATCCAGTGTTGATTGCGGTTGCTTTGCTGGCGGGTGTGCTCTGGCTGACGCGCACGCCCTATCCGGTCTATTTTGAAGGCGCGAAATTCGTCCATTTCATGCTAGGGCCCGCAACGGTTGCTTTGGCGGTTCCCCTATGGGCCAATCTGCGACAGGTGCGCAAAACCGCTGTTCCAATGGCTGCGGCGCTGTTTGCTGGTTCGGTGACCGCGATGGGGTCCGCGCTGGCTCTCGGATGGACTTTCGGGTTGCGCGGAGAGGTGCTTTTGTCGCTGGCGCCGAAATCTGCCACTGCGCCTGTGGCACTGGGAATTTCGGAGGCCATCGGCGGTTTGCCGACGCTGACCGCGGTTCTGGTTATCCTGACCGGGATCATTGGCGCAGTGTTTGTGACGCCGCTGCTGAACCTTCTGCGCATCCGAGACTGGCGTGCTCGCGGCTTTGCTACGGGCGTTGCCGCCCATGGAATCGGCACTGCGCGGGCATTTCAGGTCAACGAGACCGCGGGTGCATTTGCGGGGATTGGTATGGGCGTGAACGCCGTCCTGACCGCCATACTTGCACCTGTTATCATCTCACTGGTTTTCTGAGGGAGAGACGATGTCCGACGAATCCGATGTTGCGCGGCACAATGCAAAGATGGCCAAGAAGAAAGCGGCGCGCGACAAGATCATGGCCACCAAGACGGACGAGAAAGGGCTGGTCATCGTCCACACGGGCAAAGGAAAGGGCAAATCATCCGCCGCCTTCGGCATGATATTTCGGTGTATTGCCCACGGCATGCGCTCTGCAGTGGTGCAGTTTATCAAAGGTGGGATGAGCACAGGAGAGCGGGATCTGATCCTGTCTAGGTTTTCGGATATTTGCGCATTTCACACGATGGGCGAAGGCTTCACATGGGAAACGCAGGACAAGACCCGTGACGTGGAAATGGCGCAAGCCGCCTGGGAGAAGGCCAAAGAACTTATCCGCGATCCAGAAAACCGGATGGTTTTGCTGGACGAAATCAATATCGCATTGCGCTACGACTACCTGAGTGTTTCGGAAGTCGTAGCTTTTCTGAGCTCTGAAAAACCTCCCATGACGCATGTGGTTCTGACCGGACGCAACGCAAAGGATGAATTGATCGAGATTGCTGACCTGGTGACAGAGATGGAATTGGTAAAGCACCCCTTCAGATCAGGGGTGAAAGCTCAGCAAGGCGTGGAATTCTGAGGACGTTATCTCTGTCGCTTATTTTCTTTTGGATAAAGGCCATTAGGGTTGGGATGGATAGAGGAGCCACCACATGATCCGTCTGGCCGCAAACCTGACTGTTCTTTTCACCGAGCACCCATTCCTTGATCGGTTTGGAGCTGCGGCGGAGGCTGGTTTCACCGCGGTCGAGTTTTTGTTTCCCTACGATTACGGCCCGGACGTTCTCGCGCAGGCAAAAGAAGCTGCAGGCCTTGAACAGGTACTCTTCAATTTGCCGCCGGGGGACTGGGAGGCAGGGGAAAGGGGTATGGCTGCTGTTCCGGGGCGTGAAAAAGAGTTTCGCGACAGCGTGGCACGCGCTCTGGACTACGCCGAGGCGCTGGCCTGTCCACGTCTTCATGCTATGGCCGGTGTGCTGCCTGAGGCCACAAATCCGATCCAGAGTTGGAGCGTGTATCGCGACAACCTTGCGTTTGCCGCGGAAGCTGCAGCAGCTCAGGACCGCACAATTCTGATTGAGCCAATCAACACCAAAGTCAGCATGCCAGGTTACGCGCTGGCCACGACGCAGGCCGCAGAAGCAATCCTGCATCTGATCAACGCACCTTCGCTTGGGTTGCAGCTTGATCTGTTTCATATGCAAATCACCGAAGGAGTGACTGAAGAGCGCATTCGGACACTTATGCCTCTCGTTAAGCATATTCAGATTGCCGACACTCCGGATCGGCACGAGCCGGGGACAGGCGATATGGGCTTTCCTGCGCCGCTGCAAATTCTCGAAGACTTGGAGTATCAGGGCTGGATAGGCTGCGAGTATACTCCGGCTGGGTCGACGCTCGATGGCCTTAGCTGGGCGAAGCCATACCTGGAGACGACCTGATGCACATTATGATCCTGGGTGCGGCCGGCATGCTTGGTCAAAAACTGGCCAGGGCTGTTGATGCAGGAGCCATTCCCGGTGCGACCAGGTTAACTCTGATCGACCGGGTGCAGCCAGAGCTGGTACTGGGTCTCCCTTCAGTATGCGAAGCGATTGATCTTGCAGAACCCGGAAGCGTCGAAGACCTCGCTGCCCGTGCGCCCGACCTTGTATTTCATCTTGCCGCTGTTGTGTCCGGGCAGGCGGAAGCAGAGTTCGAGATCGGTTATCTTATTAACCTGGATCTGACACGCCGTCTTCTCGAGGCATTTCGAGTGCAGGCGACCCAACCGCGGCTGGTTTTTTCTTCATCTCTCGCTGTTTATGGGCCTCCGTTTCCCGACGTGGTTCCGGATGATTTTGTTCTGCGTCCTGCTTCTAGCTATGGCGTCCAGAAGGCCATGTGCGAGCTTTTGGTGTCAGATTACACACGCAGGGGTTTTATCAACGGTACATCAGTGCGACTGCCGACTGTCTCGATCCGTCCCGGCGCGCCAAATGCCGCGGCCAGCGGATTTCTATCTGGCATTCTGCGTGAGCCTCTCGGGGGAAAGAGTGCCGAACTGCCCGTGGATGAAGCCACCCGGGTTTGGATCGCATCGCCCGACGTGAGCGTACAGGGGCTTGTCTATGCAGCTTCAATCGAATGGGAGCGTATTGCTCCGTATCCGGTCCTTAACCTCAGGGGAATCTCGGTAACAGTGGCGGAGATGCTCGACGCGCTCGAAGCAGAGGCCGGAGCTGCCGCACGGGCGCGTGTACAGCGTATAGACCGACCCGAAGTGGCGCGGATCGTGCAGTCCTGGCCGGAAGCGTTTACGGCTCTCAGCGCGGAAGAGCTTGGGTTCCCGGTCAATTCGGGGATCGCCGAAATTGTCCACGAATACGTGTCTCAGTTTGGCAAGACATCCTAGACCTATAGGCGATGATTACCGCTCGGCTATGGCCGCGCGCAGCCTTGCGTGGGGCGTAGCATCCGGGCTGTCCTCACGCGGTTTATCCCACTGGGCCAGGAGGCTGCGCGCAAAGCTCTCCAGATGACGATGCATCGCATGGCGTGCGCTGTGGGGCGCGCCTTCGGTCAAGGCTTCGATGATGTTCTGGTGTTCTGCAACTAGGTCTGGCCGTTGATTGGTGTCTTCAACAGCGCTTTCGATCGCGATCCAAAGCGGATCATTGATCCGGTCTGTCCAGAACTGGGCGGCGAAATCTGCCAACACGCCATTGCCTGCGGCCTGCGCAATGGTGCCATGAAAGGTCTGATCGGCCTGGGCATTCCATTGTGCCGAAGTCTCCATCTCATTCACTGCCTCCCATAAAACGTCCAATTGGGCCGGTGTGATCTGCTCTGCGGCCAATGCGGCCAGTTCTCCTTCAATCGCGCGCCGCGCCTCGAGCACTTCAAAGGGTCCATGCGACAGAGTGCTGGTGTTTTCCGGAAAAGACTCGGTGACCCGCGCTGTTTTTTCGTCGGCCTGGCGTTTCGCAACAAAGGCCCCGGCACCGAAGCGGCTTTCCAGATAGCCCATGACCTCTAAAGCTATAAGCGCCTCGCGCAACGTGGCGCGGCTAACGCCGAGTTGTTCTACGAGAACTCTGTCGGGCGGCAGCTTCCTGCCTGCGGGAAGCGAACCATCTTTTATCTTTGCAATCAGGGCATCGGCCACCAGGCGATAGCGGGGCGCTTGTGGAATTGGGTCGAACATGTCCGTTTCCGTGCTAGGTTGGCAGCAGGTTAAACGGGACGGCTGGACTCGGAAACCCATTTTGTATAATTGCATGATTGTCTGACAATACGGGCTGGGTGGCCCGTCAAGCAGTGGAGGGGGAACACTCAATGGCAAAAGCGGCGTTCATAGGACTTGGGGTGATGGGCTATCCGATGGCCGGGCATCTCAAAGCGGCCGGGCATGATGTCACCGTTTATAATCGCACCACGTCAAAAGCCGAGAAGTGGGCAGATGAACATGGGGGTTCATTGGCCCTGACACCTGGCGAGGCAGCCCAGAGCGCGGATTTCGTCATGACCTGCGTTGGAAATGACGATGATCTTCGGTCGGTCGTGTTTGGCGATACTGGCGTGCTGTCCACAATGGCCTCTGGCGCGACCTTGATCGATCACACAACGGCATCTGCAGAGGTGGCGCGCGAGATCGCTGCAATCTGCAGCGACAAAGGTATCGGCTTTGTGGACGCGCCGGTCTCCGGCGGTGAAGCAGGCGCCCAGAATGGCCAATTGGCAATTATGTGCGGTGGCGCCGAGGCTGACTACGCAGCGGCCGTTCCGGTCATGGATGCATACGCTAAAGCCACCTCGCATTTTGGGGACGCCGGTGCAGGCCAGCTTACCAAAATGGTCAATCAGCTCTGCATTGCCGGGATCGTCCAGTCAATTTCCGAAGGCCTGTTTTTTGCCATGGAAGCCGGGCTTGATGCCAAGAAGGTTGCGGAACTTGTGGCGCAAGGCGCCGGTGGGTCCTGGCAGCTCGTAAATCGGCACGAGAACATGGTTGATAACAAATTCGACTATGGTTTCGCGGTGGACTGGATGCGCAAGGACCTTGGTATCGCGCTCGAGCAGGCAAAGGACATGGGTGTGTCTCTGCCGGTCGCGGCGCTGGTGGATCAGTTTTACGCCGAAGTTCAGCAGATTGGCGGGGGCCGCTGGGATACCTCCAGTCTGATTCAGCGCTTCCGCAAAATGAAGGGAATGGACGTGTGATACCTGATCCGGAACCGTTTCTCCGGGGTCTTTTTCGCGCCGCTGTGGCGGCCGCGGATCCTGAAATTGCGGTTCCTAAGTATCTGCCTGAGAAGCCTTCGGGTCGGGTCGTCGTTGTCGGCGCAGGAAAAGCGTCGGCGAAGATGGCCCAGGCCGTAGAGGAAGCATGGGGTCCTTGTGAGGGGATTGTTATCGTTCCCTACGGAAGCGCGCTCCCGACGCGAGAAATTGAGATCGTCGAGGCGCGTCACCCGGTGCCTGATGAAGCTGGTGAGGCAGCGGCAGCGCGCATCCTCGATTTGGTTTCGGGCCTCAGAGACGGAGATCTGGCGCTATGTCTGATCTCAGGTGGAGGATCAGCCCTGCTTGCGGCCCCGGGCGACGGTATCTCCCTGGAGGATAAGCAGGAAGTGAACAAGGCCCTGCTCGCCTGTGGCGCAGCGATCGAAGAAATGAATTGCCTGCGTAAACATCTGAGCCGCGTCAAAGGAGGGCGCCTGACGGTCGCCGCTTGGCCGGCTCGCACAATAACGCTGACAATTTCGGATGTCCCCGGGGACGATCCAGCCACTATTGCATCCGGACCCACCGTGGCAGATCCGACAACCGCGACCGATGCGCGCGAGATTGCAGCGCGCTATCATCTTGATCTGTCCGATGCCGTTGCGGCGTATCTTCAGACACCTGCGGCCGAGACGCCGGACCCCGCTCATCCCGCTTTCGATGCGGCGCAATGCCATATGATTTCGACCCCGCAGCATGCGCTCGAAGCAGCAGCGGCGGCTGCGCGGGCGGAGGGTGTGACGCCTCTCATTCTGGGCGATGCGCTCGAAGGGGAAGCCCGAGAGCTCGGTGTGGTGATGGCGGGGATCGCGACCGCCGCGCATCAGCATGGCAATCCCGTGTCGGGACCCGCAGTCCTTCTTTCCGGAGGAGAAACCACGGTAACGGTGCGGACCAGCCCTGGTCGAGGCGGCCGCAACTCCGAATTTCTCCTGGCTTTCGGGCTTCAAGCATCCAACGGTATTAGTGCGATTGCTTGCGACACGGACGGTATCGATGGATCGCAGGACAACGCCGGGGCAGTGTGGGTGCCACGTGTCGCGGCTCATAAATATCAGGGTCGGGACTATCTTGATCGGCACGATGCCTATTCGTTCTTCGAAATGGCAGGAGGTCTGGTGATGACGGGTCCGACGCATACAAATGTGAATGACTTCCGAGCGGTCTACATCCCCGATTAGGTCCTAGCACGCACGCTCAGAGCTCGATTGTAGTACGCGGTCCACTGACCCGGCGGGCTTGCACGGGTTCGATCCACTGTCGGAGCTCTTGAGTGAGGTTGACCACGTGGATCTCCCCACCATCATCTGCGTCGAGCAGTCTTAGTGATCACCTGCTTGTGCTGAGAGCCGGCTCAGGCCAAAAACGCGGCATGATTACCCGAACGCATGTAAAAGGCGACGCGCCGTCTATCGCCGTTTATTCGTCTTGCGAGGTCTACAGGTACACGTTGACGCGGACATGGGATCCTGACGGGCAGAAGGTTCTGTTTGTTATGTTAAATCCTTCAACCGCAACGGAAGTGCAGAACGACCCGACAGTGGAACGCTGCGAACGTAGGGCACGAGCGCTCGGCTTTGGAGCGTTTCGGGTGTGCAACATATTCGCCTTTCGGGCCACCGATCCTCGTGTCATGCGAGGCGCGGCAGACCCGATTGGGCCTGAAAACGATGCGGCGATCCTTGAAGCTTGCGACTGGGCCGACAGTATCGTCTGTGCCTGGGGCACGCATGGTGCTCATTTGGACCGCGGCCCGAGAGTGGAGGCGCTTATGCGCTCGACGGGCCGCGACCTGTCTCATCTAGGCTTGTCGAAATTCGGCCACCCCAAGCATCCGCTCTACATTTCCTATAGTCAGCAACCCCAGGATTGGACACCAGAGTGATCGAGGGCTTTTCCCAGAGTTTCATCGAAACGAACGGAGTGCGCCTGTCGGTGCATCGTGCCGGAGAGGGCGCGCCTTTGATCCTTCTGCACGGCTACCCGCAGAACCATATGTGCTGGTCATTGGTTGCGCCGGAGTTCGCGGCTCATTTCGATGTTATTGTGCCAGACCTTCGCGGATACGGTGACAGCGACGCACCGCCGGACGATGATGCGCACACGGTCTATTCCAAGCGCAACATGGCACGCGACATCGTCGGCTTGCTTGACGCTGTGGGCCTTGAGCGGGCCCATATTCTTGGCCATGACAGGGGCGGACGGGTCGCGTATCGCTTCGCGCTCGATCACCCTGGGCGGCTCGACAGGCTAGGGATTATTGAGATTGTGCCGACCGGATCGTTCTGGGCGCGTTGGAATGCCGAACTTGCGCACAAAGCTTATCATTGGACGTTTCTGGCGCAGGCTGCGCCTCTGCCAGAGCGGATGATCGGCGCCGATCCGGTCGGATATATTGACTGGACACTGCAAAGCTGGACGCGTGCCAGATCTCTGGAGGTGTTCCCCTCTGAAGCGCTGAACAGCTACAGATTCCAAGCGCGCGACCCCGCACGCATTCATGCAATGTGCGCAGACTACCGCGCCGGAGCCACGACCGATCGACGAATTGACGAGCAGGATATGGAAGCAGGGTGCAAGATTTCCGCGCCGTTGATGTTTTTGTGGGCCGAGCGGGGGTTCCCTGCTCAATCGGGTGATCCAGCAGAAATCTGGCGGAGCTGGGCCGAGGATGTGCAGCACGCCTCCTGCCGTTCAGGTCACTTCGCCATGGAAGAAGCGCCTGGCGATGTGCTGTCGGTTTTCCGGCCGCACTTTAGCGCAAAGTAGTAAGCAGAACTCTGTAAAACATATTTAAAACAATAATTAAAAGTGAGGGTAGATCGACCGAAACCCTGCTCAAGGCAAAGGAGCGCAGGATCTAGGGCTAGGTGATTTGGCAGATCTTGGTTTTTCAAATCTGGTCTACGCTGCGTGTGCTGAAATGCTGCTCCGCGTTTAACTGCCCGATGTTTCAAGTTACCTAGGTCGGGAGCCGTCCGCGCAGTATGCCGGTTGTCAGGATCAAGATCCCGCCCAGAGCGGCAGCGCCCGCCAGCACAGGCGCGTTTTCGACGTTTTTTACGACAACGCCCACAAGCGCCCAGGCGACTGCGACACCGTAGAACAGCGGCGCTGTCTGACGTTGCACAAGCAACGCAATGACGAGAGCAATCGCGAGGCAGAACCACGCCCATCCGATTGCGCCAGGCCCAACCCCGTAGCCCGCAGCGACCGTCGCAGTGGCCACGCACGAGGCTGCTGTCAGCCAGCCCGCGTACAGCGCCACGGGGGCAGCCAGCCACCAGCGATCCGACTCTGGCGTCCTCAGGGTTGCCACAATGGCAGGGATTGCCATGACCCAAATCAGCGCAAGAGCGCCAAGTGCATTTTGGGTTGCGACGGTCAACCAAGGTACGCCGGCAACAAGGCTGACGCACAGTGGTCTGCGCACGAAATCCCAGTCCGTGTCGTCCGCGCGTCGCCATGCTCCGAAAAGAGCCGAGGCCAGAAGCCAGAGGTAGATGACGCCCCAGATCGCGAACGCGTACGCCGCGGGCTGAAGCGGTGGATCGGCTTGAGGCACTGGCAATTGATCATCTCGGAAACCTGAAAATGGCTCAGTCACGAGCGGGGCGACGAAGAATGCGATCGTCAAAACGAGTGTTAGTAGGGGCCAAAATCGCATGGTTTTAATTTCTCCTTCGATGAGCAACGACATAACAGGCTTTCCTCTGTGCCCGAATCCCGCTATGTGCGCGCATCCGCCGAACTGCGGCGGACCCTCCACGGGCCCTGCTGGACGACATCCCGGCTTGCGCCTTAACCCTTAACTAAGGAGACCCCGATGTCGATTACTGCTGATGAAAAAGCGAAGCTGATTAAGGAATACGGCACTAAAGAAGGTGACACAGGTTCGCCCGAAGTTCAGGTTGCTATCCTTTCCAGCCGTATCTCAACCCTGACGGAACACTTCAAAGAGCATGCGAAGGACAATCATTCCCGTCGCGGTCTGCTCAAGCTTGTTGCTCAGCGCCGCAAGCTACTTGACTACCTTAAGGGCAAAGACGAAGCGCGCTACACCAAGCTGATTGCATCGTTGGGTTTGCGCCGCTAAACGCGTTTCCAAACCCGCACCAAGGGGCCTTTCGGCCCCTTTTTTGTGCTCAGAAGCCTACGAAGTAGTCTGCAAGCGACATGAAAAGCGGGATGGAAAGGATCGCAACTGGCGTTCCAAGTCCTGTGGATGTCCCGACATAGGCGGATGGGTTCGCTTTTGGCAGCGCCGCCCGCATGGTCGGTGGGCCGGATATATCCGAGCTCGACGCTGCCATAACTGACAGAAGAACGATGCCGCCTGCTGAAAAGCCAGTCAGGTGATGCGCTGCCAGCCCAAAACCAAAGCCTATAAGACCGTGGATGATCGGAGCCGTCAGCCCGTAAAGGATATAGGCATGTGCGACTTTGCGAAGTTCGGAGAGCCGCGACCATGCTTCGATCCCCATAACCAGCATCAGAACCGACAACAGCCCGCGGAATAGTGGCTCGTAGAAGCCTGCATACACGGTCTCAGGCCGCGCAAACACTCCGATCGCGAGCCCAAGCATAAGCGCTGAGATTGCCGGGCTCCGAAAGGTGTCGACCAGAATGTCGGTTACGACGCGGGTTTCGATGGCTGACCTGGAACCCGTGCCGCCAGTCAGCGTTGCTGTCGCGGTCCCGTCAGCTTGAAGCGCTGGAGCAACACTTCGTTCCGCGCTCAGCTTTGCCAGTACGATCGCCGTAACCAGCGCTGCGATGTCCATGAAGGGATAAAGTGCTCCGATAAATCCCTCATAGAAGATCCCGCCATCGTCCAAGACCGCCATGCCCGCCGCAAGCGTAGAGGCGGAAACAGCGCCAAACAGACCAGCGGTCGCCATCCCGTCTACCTGAGAAACACCTTTGAAGCGCGCGAGCGTACGCCCGCCCAGCAGCACAATCAGCACACCTGCGAAAGCGGCTGCCACGGCGGGCACGGCAAGCTCAACCAGGTTCGCCTCGCGTACCGAAATCCCTGCACCAAGTCCGACCTTCAGCAGAAGCAAAAGGACGATCAGCTTATAGGCCTGATCCGGGACCACGAGCTTTGATCCCAGTGCAGCGAGGAGCATGCCTCCAACTAAAAATGCCAGGGTCGGCTTTTGCAGCTGTGTCAGCATGGTCGAAAGAATGTCGACAATCAGATCCATCTTGCGCCTCTGTCTTCTTCTGAGGCGCTAGCTAGGGAGGTTTAAAGAAGAATAAAATTATATCTTTTCTATTATTCCGTTCTATTTTATCGAACATGGATTATCTGAACTACAATCATCTGCGTTACTTTCACGCCGTCGCGCATGAAGGAAACCTTACACGCGCCGCAGACAAGCTCAGCTTGTCTCAGTCCGCGCTGTCCTCGCAGATTAAAGTCCTTGAGGATCGGCTGGGTCACGCACTGTTTGAACGGGTGGGGCGCCGGCTCGAGCTAACTGAGGTAGGGCGTATAACACTCGATCATGCAGACCGGATTTTTGAGACCGGGCAAGAATTACTCGCAACACTCAAACAAAGCAGGCAAGTGCTGCCTCCCTTGCGCATCGGTGCCCTTTCGACTCTGTCGCGCAACTTCCAGCTCCGTTTTCTGAAACCAGCTCTGAGCAGAGGGGATCTGGAGATCTCACTTCGATCGGGTGATGCCATACAATTGCTCGATGCGCTCAAGTCGCTGGCGCTCGATGTGGTGCTGGCAAACGAGCCGCCCAAAAGCGCGGTAGGATCCGAGTTTGTGGCTCAGAAACTGGCAGAACAAGAGGTCGGAATTCATGGACGACCTGAAAAGGTCGCCTATAGCTCGCTGGCGGCGCTTTTGCGCGCAGAAGCCGTAATCTTGCCCACGGAACCCGCCATTCGTTCGGGCTTCTTTGGGCTTGCAGCACAACTTTCGGTAAGTCCGCGCATCATTGCGGACGTGGACGACATGGCGATGGTGCGGCTTCTGACGCGCGAGGGGGCAGGTATCGCCGTAGCGCCCGCCGTCGTTGTGACGGACGAGCTCGCCGCCGGCCGTATTGCGACGGCGCCTTTTAACCTCAACATTCGGGAAAGCTTCTATGCCATAACAGTGCGGCGTAGCTTTCCGCATCCTTTGCTGGAGAAACTGCTCAAATCCGCTGCCTCAACATCCAAAGAATGATCTCCGTTCTTAGGTCGCCAGTCCGGCTTCAAGAAGCCTCGAGAGATAGGATATTTCTTCATCCGACAGGTTCGGTGGCGTGTAGGCAGCAAAGGCAATCGGTGCAATTGAAGGCAAACCGGCGGAAGGTTCTAAAATGCTTAGCGGCGCAGCTACCGTGGACTTCGGCATCACAGTGACAGCCAGTCCGGCTTGAACGAAAGCCCGAACGCCGATCGGGTGCGGGCTCAAATGCGCGATCTTGCCATGCAACCCTGCCGCATCGAGAGCTTCGAACGCGTAGCGTCGCAGATCGCGCCCATCCGAGAGGAAAGCCAGAGGCACGTAGCTCTCTCGAGCTAGGTCGAACTGTTCGCTCGCGACCCAGACCAGGGGCTGGGAGTGTACAAAACCGCGCCCGGCACGTTTGCCCTGATCCATCATCACCGCCAAGTCCAGCTCGCCGGTATCCAGCCTTGCCAGCAACGCATCGCTGCGGTCGCAGTAGACGTGGATTTGCGTGTCTGGATAGCGCGAAGCAAAGGCGGAAAGAGCTTGCGGCAACACCGAGAGAGCAATTGTTACCGTGGTTCCCAACCGTAAAATCCGACGTGACCCTGCTGTCTGGATCGCCTCGACCGCTTCTTGCGACAGCGACAGGATTCGTCTTGCATAAACCAGAAAAGCCTGGCCCTCCGCGGTGAGGATCATCGCCCGTCCGCGTCCTCTGTCAAAGAGCTTGCGATCGAGACTTTTCTCGAGTTTCGAGATGTGCGCGCTTATGGCCGACTGAACCGTGTTCCTGCGCTCAGCGGCCTCCGAGAAGTTCAAAGTCTCCGCCGCGATGACGAAGCTTCGGAGGGCAACTTGATCGATCATAAATCTCAATTACAGATTTAAAGGGACGAAATAAATCGTTTTCTTGATTAGTGCCTCTGCGATAGGTCGTGCTGGCGCCATCCCAAAAGGAACACCATGGACCTCTCGCTTGCCTTCTTCGCTGTAACGATTTTTGCGGTTCTGCTTACGGGAGTGTCCAAGAGTGGGTTTGGTGGTGGCTTGGGCGTGATGTCGGTGCCCATGATGAGTGTTTTCGTGTCTCCCCCGTTTGCTGCGGCCGTATTGATGCCCATCCTTTTGGTGATGGATATCCTGATCGTCGTGCGCTACCGCAAGTCCTGGAGCCGCCCGGTTCTTATGTCTCTGCTGCCCGGCGCGGCCGTTGGCTTAGTGTTGGGGGCTACGCTTTTCCATGCGATGGATGCGACGACGGTGAGGTTTGCCATAGGCTGCCTTGCGTTTGTTTTCGTGGCACAATTTTTACTCAATCAACGGAACGGGCAAACACAGCGACGCTCGTGGCGCGGTACAAGCACCGTACTCGGCGCCATTTCTGGGCTTGCGAGCTATATCGCGCACGCGGGCGGTCCACCGGTCAAAGGGTACCTGCTGAGCCAGAACCTCGACAAAACCACATTCGTTGGTACGAACACGATGTTCTTTTTTGCTCTGAACGCCACAAAGACGATCGCCTACGGGGTATTTGGCTCAATGACCACTGACAGCCTCATGGTCAGTGCTCTGGTCGCGCCGGCCCTTTTTCTCGGGATTTTCATAGGCGTGCGGTTGCACGCGTTTGTCGACCAGCGGCTGTTCGTCCGGATCGTTTACGGCTTTCTGGCACTGACCGGCGTAAAGCTTCTGCATGACAGCGTTCCGGTCCTCTTCAGCTGAACGGCCACCTTCGGATTACGACGCTTTTCTTTGTCTGGAAACTCCTGTATCCCGCGCCCATCTGAGACGTGACGCTCGGACCCCGGCGTGACACGAAGGACAGGGGTCGGCGGCAATGGGGCCGCCATTTCAACGGGAGACCCGGGACCGCCCGGGCGTGCTCCCCGACAGGAAATGACAATGTTCAATACAGTCAAGAAATCGATCGAGTGGGGCGAAGATACGCTGACCCTCGAAACGGGCAAGGTTGCCCGCCAGGCGGACGGTTCCGTTATCGCCACCTATGGCGAAACATCCGTTATGGCGAACGTGACTTACGCGCGGGCGCAGAAGCCGGGACAGGACTTCTTCCCGCTGACCGTGCACTATAACGAGAAATACTATGCTGCCGGGAAAATCCCCGGCGGGTTTTTCAAGCGTGAAGCGCGTCCGACCGAAAAAGAGACGCTGACATCGCGCCTGATCGACCGTCCGATCCGTCCGCTGTTTGTGGATGGGTTCAAAAACGAAGTTCTGGTGATTTGCACCGTGCTCTCGCACGATCTGGAAAACGATCCGGACATCGTCGCGATGATTGCGGCTTCAGCCGCACTGACCATATCCGGTGTCCCTTTCATGGGCCCAATAGCTGGCGCGCGGGTGGGATTTGAGGATGGTGAATACATCCTGAACCCAACCGTCGATGACATGCAGGATCTGCGCTCAAACCCGGATCAGCGGCTTGATCTGGTCGTCGCGGGCACAAAAGATGCCGTTATGATGGTGGAGTCCGAAGCCTATGAGCTGACAGAAGCCGAAATGCTGGGCGCCGTTAAGTTTGGCCACGAGCAAATGCAACCGGTGCTCGACCTGATCATCGATCTCGCCGAAGATGCTGCGAAAGAGCCGTTCGACTTCCAGGCGCCGGACTATTCCGCTTTGTACGACGTCGTGAAAGCGGCGGGCGAAGAGCAGATGCGCGCGGCCTATGCGATCACCGACAAGCAGGAGCGTGTGAACGCCGTTAGTGCCGCGAAAGAGGCGATCAAGGAAACGCTGACCGAAGAGCAGCTTGAGGACGAGAACCTCGGCACAGCGCTCAAGAAGCTGGAATCCTCCGTTCTGCGGGGCGATGTCGTCAAGAACGGTAAGCGGATCGACGGCCGGGCTCTCGACACCGTTCGTGCGATCGACAGTGAAGTGGGTCTTCTGCCCCGGACGCACGGCTCTGCGCTCTTCACCCGTGGCGAAACGCAAGGCCTGGTCGTCACTACGCTGGGCACCGGCGATGATGAGCAGTTCATCGACGCTCTGCACGGCAATTTCAAATCGAACTTCCTGCTGCATTACAACTTCCCGCCCTACTCGGTTGGTGAAGTGGGTCGCTTTGGCCCTCCGGGCCGTCGGGAGATCGGTCACGGTAAACTGGCATGGCGTGCTTTGCAGGCAGTTCTGCCGGCGGCAACCGACTTCCCCTATACCATTCGTCTTGTGTCCGAGATCACCGAGTCCAACGGCTCATCCTCGATGGCAACGGTTTGCGGTGGCTCCTTGTCCATGATGGACGCCGGTGTGCCGCTGAAAGCGCCGGTTGCTGGCGTGGCCATGGGGCTCGTGCTGGAGGACGACGGGGAGTATGCGATTCTAACCGACATCCTCGGGGATGAGGATCACCTTGGCGATATGGACTTCAAGGTTGCCGGCACCGAAGATGGTATCACTTCGCTCCAGATGGACATCAAGGTCGCCGGCATTACGCCTGCGATCATGGAGAAAGCGCTCGACCAAGCGAAAGCTGGGCGCCTGCACATCCTTGGCGAGATGGGCAAAGCCCTGTCCGAGGGGCGTCAGGAATTCTCCGAGCACGCGCCGCGCATCGAGACCATGAACATCCCGACCGACAAGATCCGCGAAGTGATCGGCTCGGGCGGCAAGGTCATCCGTGAGATCGTAGAAACCTCAGGCGCCAAGGTAGACATCAACGATGATGGTGTCATCAAGATCGCGTCCCCGAACGGCGAGGCGATCAAGAAGGCCTATGACATGATCCACTCGATCGTGGCCGAGCCGGAAGAAGGTAAGGTCTACAAAGGCAAGGTCGTCAAGATCGTCGACTTCGGTGCGTTTGTGAATTTCTTCGGCAAGCGCGACGGTCTGGTTCATGTCAGCCAGATCGAAAACCGCCGCCTGAACCATCCGTCCGACGTTCTGAAAGAAGGTCAGGAAGTATGGGTCAAGCTGCTGGGCTTCGATGATCGCGGCAAGGTGCGCCTGTCGATGAAAGTCGTTGACCAGGAGACGGGTGAAGAAGCCAAGAAGGAAGAGGCTGCCGAGTAAAGGCAGCATCTGAAAAACACGAAGGTCGGGCCCGTATTGCGCCCGGCCTTTTCGATTTAAGCGGCGACTTTTGAAAGGGCATGCTGCGATGGCAGGATGGTGGAAAGTCAAACGCGAGATAAGTCGGGTCGGTCAGCAGTTCGTGGAGTTGAAGCCGCTCCTTCTAGGGCCGATCAACCGGATTTATTATGACACGTTTCTACGGAAAGAGATCAGGCTGACAGAAGGAAATCAGCCCGTTAAAGCCGATATTGCTGTGGTCTTGCTTTATCAGCCGGACGGCTTGCTTCCCTCAACTTTCCACCAGCTTTCCTATTTCCTTCAGAACGACATCACGCCGGTTGTTGTCACAAACGCGGCTCTTTCTGAGGCTGACCGGACGCGTCTGGAGGAGCTCAGCCATCTGATCATCGAACGCCCGAATTTCGGCTACGATTTTGGCGGCTATCGTGACGCTATTCTGGAGCTGCTGGACCGGGAGGTCGAGATAAGAAACTTGTTTGTTCTCAATGACAGCATTTGGTTCCCTGTCCGGGATGACTGCACGCTTATTGAGAAGGCAAGATCATCAGAGGCTGACCTGTTTGGCATCTTCTATACGAAGAAAAGCAAACGGGAATCCCACTGGCATTTTCATTCTTTCTTTTACCGGTTTGGCCCGAAACTCGTCGCCAGTGCCGCGTTTCGGGATTACTGGAGAAAAATGCCGCTCTATCAGGGTGCCAAACGCCTTGTGATCCGACAGTTTGAAATCAAGCTAACGGCGGTTTTCAAATCGAAAGGCTTTTCGACGGGTAGCCTCTACGAGGCGGAAGACATTCAAAAGGCGAGCCAGACGCTTGGGCCTGAGAAGACCGTAGAATTCGTGGACTACCATTTGTCGGCAGATGAGCTGACCAATTCTTTTTTCAGCGAAATGGACGGACTTTCAATTGCGGATGCGGCGTGGGAGCCAACCTTGAATAAGATCATCGCGCATCGCAGGTTCGGGAATTACTTCCTGCACGCGCATCCATGGGTATTTCTTGAAAAACTCCGCTCTCCCATAATCAAAAAGAACAAGGGTCAGAAATTCGTCGCGCAGCGCGACGCTATTGTGTCCACGGGTCTTGTCTCGGAGCTTCTGCCCGACGTCCGCGATGAACTAAAGCACTGGGACGACTAGGCGCGCTTCGCGATCTCTTCGGACAGATTTTCCGGCAGCGCATCATACCGGCCCTTCACCAGATAATCGCTCCAGAGATATCCAATAAATTGCCGCCGTAAGTCTGGATCGGGCGACCAGTTTTTGCTTTCGCTCAAAGCCTTGTCCAAGGCGCCGGCATTGGGCGCATGCAAAACCAGACCCTCGATATTGTAGCAGGCATTTCCAAGGGTAATGGTCGGGCGCTCATACAACAGCGCTTCGATCCCGACAGTGGAATTCAGAGTGACCACAACGCGCGCGTTCTGGATTAGATCAGAAGTAACGTTGTGATTGGCGAAAATAACCCTCGGATGGGCAGGTCTCAGATCTTTGACAGAGCGTTTGAAGCTTGGATGCTCTTTAATAACAAAGGTCTCTTCGGGGTTTCTTTCCGCCGCTGCAAGAACCGCGTCCAGAAACATCTCCATGTTCCGTATCCATGGTGAATGCACAGTGACCTGCATGTCTGAAGGGACCTGAAAGGGAACAAAAACGTACCCGGGGTTGAGTTGGACCTCGGCACCCGAGCTTGTTTTGGACTTGCGGTTGTTTACGGCCTGGGGAAGCCCGTCTTTTGCAAAGTCAGTCTCTGATGAAAGATAGAAAGTGGGGTCCCGTGGCACTGAGTTTGCCGCATTAAGTCCTTTGGGGTCTATTTGCAGCGTTCCGGGAAAGAAGCCTGCCTCTACGAACACACGCCTGCGCTCGGTGCTGACATCGCCAAGTACGGATTCTGGATATAGCGACCCGTTGTAGACGATGGTGATGTCTGGCGAAAAAAAGTTGAGTTCATGGGTTAGCGCCTCGCGCAGCAAACTGCCCTGAACTTTCTTCACCCACCCATAAACCCCGGAAACAACCGCATTTCCAAAAACTCTAGGAAGGCGGATGCGCTTGCGATCCAGATTGCCCGAAACGAGGTGTCGGGCTACGGGGTCAGATGCAAAAAATGCGCGCAGAAGCTTCGATACCGCTGCTGGCCATCCGATATGACGCGCCAGATTGGCCAGGACACGATGGGTCTTGGTGCTGTAAGTTCGCACCGTCCCATCGAGGGCGGCGTCGAAGTTCCGCAACTGGCCGGTATCGAGTTTGAAAAACGTCATGGCGCCGAGCGATACAGGAAATCCGTAGCAGAAGAAACGTGGATCAAGGCGCCGATGCAGGTTGACAGGACGTGAGCGCCGCGCGCGCTGTATTGGAGCGTGGCGACCACAGCCCTCGCTCGATTGCCTCCCGCAATCGCGCTTCGATCTCCTGTAACGCGGGCTCGTTGTGCTCCTTAATAAAGTCTCGTGTCTCGTTGTCTTCCAGTATCGCTGCGTAGACGAGGTCGAAATGGTGATCCTTGACGGCGCCCGTCGTGGCGGCAAAGGCGAAAAGGTAATCAACTGTTGCGGCAATTTCGAACGCGCCCTTGTAGCCGTGGCGCTTGACGCCATTGATCCATTTCGGGTTGACCACGCGCGATCGTACAACTCGTCCAATTTCTTCGTCCAAAGTTCGAATAATTGGGCGTTCCGGGCGGGAATGGTCGTTGTGATAGACGGGGCGCGATATCCCTTGCAGGGTCTCGACTGCGGCCGCCGCGCCCCCTTCGAACTGATAGTAGTCATCGCTGTCAAGCAGGTCATGCTCACGGTTGTCCTGGTTCTGAACGACTGCGTCGACTGCGGACAGGCGCGCGGCAAAGCCGCCCCGGTCGGCTGCGCCCTCGCTCCCTTCACCGTAAGCGTATCCGCCCCAATCAAGATACGCCTCAGCGAGCTCTTTTTTCGAAGCCCAAATTCGTTCGTCAATCAGGGCCTGAAGGCCTGCACCATATGCGCCAGGCTTGGAGCCGTAGACGCGCGCGCCGCTCTCACCGGCCCGCGCGCGGGCGGCGGCGGGATTGTCTGCCTCCGGCTCTTCGAGCGCCATAACAGCCCGCGCGGCGCGGTCGACCAGCTCGATCTGTTGCGGAAAGGCGTCCCGGAAAAAACCCGAAACCCGTAACGTCACATCCACGCGTGGACGTCCAAGAACTGAAACTGGCAAAACCTCAAACCCGGTGACCCGCCGGTTCGCTGCGTCCCATCGCGGCTTCACGCCCATCAGGGCCAGCGCCTGCGCGATATCATCTCCGCCGGTGCGCATATTGGCAGTGCCCCATGCTGTAAGAAGTATCGCACGTGGCCAGTCGCCATGGTCTTGTAGGTGCCGGTCCAAAAGCAGGTTTGCTGAAGCCCAGCCCAGCTTCCATGCTGTCGGGGTGGGAACGGCGCGGCTGTCGACGGAGAAGAAGTTGCGCCCCGTTGGCAGCACGTCAAGGCGACCACGCGTAGGCGCGCCGGATGGCGCCGGGGCGATGAAGCGGCCCTCAAGGGCCTTGAGAAGCCCAGAGCCCTCCGCGGGGCCACACGCAGCGATGGCGGGCGCTATATGCGTTTGAACTTCGCGCAAAACCATGGCGCTTGCCGCCCCCGGAGCGGAGACTTGCCCATCGCAAATCTGCTGCGCAACAAGTTCCAATCGCTCCACGGTATCGCCGTGGCTCCGCCAGGTCTCCTGGGTTACGCCGGCGAGTATATCGGGCTTGGGTCCGTTCCAGTCGCTGTGCATTTCGCAGTCCAGCGGATCGAACCCGAGCCCAAGATCGCTGGCAAGGGCGCGTAGAAGAGAGGCGTCAGGTCCCAGCCCCTCATTCCGGGGAAGGCGCGCAAGAGCGATAGAAAGGTCGCGGGCCTGCGCTCCCTCGGGCGATGTTCCGAAAATGTGCAAACCGTCCCGGATCTGGGCTTCTTTAAGATCGCAGAGATACGCGTCAAGCTTTGCCAGATCGCTGTCTTCTTCGCCTGTAAATCCGGCATCGGCATCAAGGCCAGTGGCCGCTGTCATGGACAGAATTTCGGACTTCAGGGTTTCGATACGTCGCGGGTCAACCCCGGCGGCCTCGTAATACTCGTCGACCAGTGCTTCCAGATCCCGAAGTGGTCCATAGGTCTCCGCCCGCGTCAGCGGTGGGGTCAAATGATCTATAATAACCGCCTGTGCGCGCCTCTTGGCCTGCGTGCCCTCACCGGGGTCGTTGACGATGAACGGATAGATATGGGGCAAAGGACCAAGCGCAACTTCGGGCCAGCAAGAAGCAGACAAAGCGACGGATTTGCCGGGAAGCCATTCGAGATTTCCGTGCTTGCCCATATGCACGATCGCCTGCGCGCCATGGACCTCACGCAGCCAGAAATAGAATGCCAGATAGTTGTGGGGCGGGACCAGATCGGGGGCGTGGTAGGTTTCTGAGGGATCGACGTTGTACCCTCGCGCGGGCTGCACGCCGACAATTGCGTTCCCAAAGCGAAGCACCGACAGAGCGAAGGCGCCGTCGACCACAAACGGGTCCTCCTCGGGGTCTCCCCAACGGGCTTCCAGCGCGGTGCGGACGTCAAGAGGCAGGGTCCGGTAGCGGTTTTTGTAGATCTCAATCGGCAGGCGCTCTCCTCCGTCGCGCGCGACCCGGTCTGTCAGCCAGTTGGTTGGACCTGCCAGAATCCGCGCCATCAATGCGTCGGCCGTCGTCGGCGCGCCGGCGACCCGGTAGCCTGCTTCCTTCAGCAACGCGAGCATGTTCGTTGTTGCCGCGGGCGTATCAAGACCTACGCCGTTTGCCAGACGTCCGTCTTTGTTTGGGTAATTTGCGAGGATCAGCGCGATTTTGCGATCTGCGGTCGGCGTGCGTTGCAAATCGATCCAATTCGCAGCCAGATCCGCCACGAACTCTACCCGATCCCCAAACGCACGATAGCCGGCAATTGGACACTGTGCGGCTTCGTCGAAGTAAGCTTCGCCTTTGAAACTGATGGCCCGGGACAAGACCCGACCATCGACCTCTGGCAGCGCGACATTCATGGCGATATCGCGTGCAGAGAGCCCTGCCTTACCTTCGCTCCAGCTTTCCTCCGCGCCGCCTGACAAAATCACCTGAAACACCGGTGCACCTTGCGCGGCGGCCTGCGTCAGAGGGTTCGCTGCCTCTGGTTCGCTTGGTGTTCCAACGGCAAAACTGGTGCAGTTCAGGATCACCGAAGGCGGTGCCGCCTCGAAAATCTGTGCCAGTGTGGCCTGGCTCAAAGGGTCTTTCAGAGAAGCGACAAATACCGGTAAAGGTGCCAGACCGCGCTTCAGAAGGGCCTTTACAAGCCGATTGATTGGATGAAGGCCGGCGCCCTGCACCAGAGCGCGATAAAAGACTATCGGGACGACCGGTGCGTCCTTGGGCCAAGCCTTTGCGGCCGTGTTCAGATCTGTGATGCCTAAAGCGGACCAATAGACCCCTGCGCGGAGCAATGGTGCGGCCGCAGGTGGTTTGGGTCCATTGTCCAGCATCGCGCTTGCATAGCGCAGGAAGTTGCTGCTGTTTTCTGGCCCGCCCTCCACCAGATAAGCCCAGAGCGCATCATAGTCTGCGTCTGGAACAGTCGAAAGGCTGCGCAGTTCCGGATCGGGTTTATCGTCGCCCGGCAAAAGCGCAAGCGCAACGCCCGCAGCCTGGCATCGAGAGGCATATTGTTCCGCTCCGTATCGCCAATAGCCTGTCCCGCCCAGCACACGTATGACGACAAGTCGCGCATGGGTGGCACATGAATCAAGATGGAGATCGACTGACATCGGGTGTCGCAAATGCATGAGACTGGCGAGCCGCATTTCGGGCGGCTCGTCCATCGAACCACGTGCCTCTGAAAGCGCGGCAAGTTCAGTATCTGCTGCCGAAATTACGACAAGCGGAGCAGGCGACTGGTTTAGATCGACCGGCTCTTGACCATCGCCGATTGTGCCCGGAGTTGCCGCTAGAAGATGCATTGCACCGCCTTTTCCCGTAGTCCTCGGGACGGTCTATCAATCCCGGAAAGGCCCGGCAATGTGCGACGCTAGCGTCCTTTGGCGGTGAAACTGGGAGGCACCTGCACACGACGGTTCAAAGGACGTTCATACAGGTTCAGGTCAGCCTCGCGCCCCGTATCTTCTCCTGGAAAAAAACCGCATCGCACAAGCGTGGCGCGAACCTTGGCATGCATGTTGCCGACCCAAACCCGAAGAGCTGGCAAGCGTAGGCTGCGCGCCTGGGTTTCGACCTGTTCGACGAGAATTTCTGGCAAGCTCGTATCTTGCTGATCGAGTTTGTAGTGGAACCCGGTGATCAGCCCGAATGTGCCCTCGTTGCGCAGAGCGATGCAGCCAAGGGGGTCACCATTGCGCTCGGCCAAAAAGAAGTAGGCATTTGGTCCGGTGAGATCGGTAAGGTCCGGGGGCTTGATCGCTTTTGGAGGTAGCAACAGCTCTTGCGCCATAGGTTCAAACGGACTTGCAGGGAAGACCCGGATTTCTCTCGACATCGGTCGCTCTTTCCGGACTCAAAACGAATCCTTACCCCTCAGCTTTATTCTCGCATTTTTCATACATCTTTTCGAGGGCGGCCCCTCAGAAAGCGCATTTGCTTGATTTCAATTAAGAAACGGGATCCAGAGAGTGTTGTAGATCTGCGGTGATCGCAGCCTCGTCGAGACCTGCCTGCCCGATAACAACAAGACGGGTGCGACCGGTTTCAGAGGATTGCAAAGGGCGGTCGAAATAAGTCTCAATTCTCGGACCGACGGCCTGCAGTGTCAGTCGCATAGGCTTGCCAGTCACGGCGGCGAACCCTTTCAGGCGCAGGATATCGTGCCGGCGGATCACGTCGGAAACAAGCTCGGCGAAGGTGTCGGGATTCGTGACCTCCGGCAGATTCACAACGAAGGAAGTGAATGCATCATGGTCATGGTCATGGTCATGGTCATGGTCATGGTCATGGTCATGGTCATGGTCATGATCGTGGTCCTCATGGTCGTGGTGATGATGGTGCACTTCGTGACGTGCGTCCATATCGGCTTCTGCGCCAATCCCTTGTCCGAGCAGAATACTCACAGGCAGTGCGCCGTGCGAAGCACTTACAACTTGAACGCCGTCTCTCGCGTCCGCCTTCAGACGTCCGGTGATCGCCCCCGCTTCTGACATGGAAAGCAGGTCGGATTTGTTTACAACAAGCATGTCGGCACAGGCGACTTGATCAGCGAACAGCTCCGACAGCGGAGTTTCGTGGTTCAGGTTTTCGTCTTGCTGGCGCTGCGCGTCCACTGCTGCCTCGGAGTGTGCAAACCGTCCCTCGGTCACCGCTTTGCCATCAACAACGGTCACGACACCGTCCACGGTCACTTTGGTTGCAATAGCGGGCCAGTTAAAGGCCCGCACAAGCGGTTGCGGCAGGGCCAGCCCGCTGGTTTCGATGACGATATGGTCGGGCGGGGTTTCCCGTGACAGAAGCTTCTCCATCGTTGGAATGAAATCGTCGGCGACCGTGCAACAGATGCAGCCGTTCGAAAGTTCCATGATGTCTTCATCGCTACATGCCGTATCTCCGCAACCCTTGAGAATTTCCCCATCAACCCCGAGGTCGCCAAATTCGTTGATTATGAGCGCAATCCTTCGGCCTTCGGCGTTGGACAGAACATGGCGGATCAAAGTTGTCTTTCCGGCACCCAGAAACCCGGTAACAACGGTTGCAGGTATTTTTGCAGGCATTGGAGCGTCTCCTGGATTAGATTGATTGGTCGGGTTTGCGCGCCGCAAAAGTCGCGCAACGAGTTTGCATCAAGTTCAAGCAGAGAGCCGAACTCCGGCCGGTCGATCGAAGTGGTATTGCAGACCCTTGGCCATCGCGTTTGAACCGATTTGATCGCAACGGGCCAGCCCAGAAGCGAACCCGATCAGAGCACCCCGCAGGGATCAAAGCCATTGTTGGCATAGTGCTACTCCTGTCCGTCACACCCGACGGCGTTGGTTTCTTTGTGCTCGGCTGGTCTCCTGGCTCGCGGGTCTCGGCGCGGTCGTCCCCTTCCCGATCCCTGAACGGACCAGTGGTGATGGACGTGCGCTCGCCGCTTACAGTCGCGGGGGCGGCTGTGGCCTTGGACCCCGGTTTGGGTCATCCGCACCACATTCCCATTTCATCCCCGACGCTTCGCGCCATCGAGGAACCTAAGCTGGGCTCATGTGCGCTTGCTCCGTCGAAGGCGTCAAGGCGATTTTGCCAGGTCAGCTTTGGTGGAACTTTCGCTGCGTCGCATTTAATGGATAAAGCCCCCATATGACGTAGCTTGCGTGGGATGCCCGGATACATGTAGTATACCCATTGACTCAAACGATTTCAGTGAAGACCTTAGCAGTCGACTGGAATCACCTCCGAAAGGGTGCCCTGCGTGCGCTTTTCCCGGCTTCGCCTCAACGGCTTCAAGAGTTTCGTGGATCCGACCGACCTTATAATTGGGGACGGGCTTACCGGCGTAGTGGGTCCGAACGGGTGTGGAAAATCGAACTTGCTTGAAGCGCTGCGCTGGGTAATGGGCGAAAATCGTCCCACGGCTATGCGCGGTGGCGGCATGGAAGATGTGATTTTCGCAGGGGCCGCGACGCGCTCAGCGCGCAACTTCGCTGAAGTTGCCTTGACGATCGACAATTCTGATCGACGCGCGCCGGCGGCGTTCAACGACGCCGAACAGTTAGAGATTATCCGCCGGATCACCCGAGATGTCGGGTCCGCCTACAAGACAAACGGCAAGGACGTCCGCGCTCGGGATGTTCAGATGCTCTTTGCGGACGCTTCCACAGGCGCGCATTCTCCTGCGCTTGTTCGGCAGGGCCAGATCTCTGAACTGATCAATGCCAAACCTAAAGCGCGCCGACGCATACTGGAAGAGGCCGCTGGAATTTCGGGTCTTTATCAGCGCCGGCACGAGGCGGAGCTCAAGCTCAAGGGCGCTGAGGCCAATCTGGACAGGGTCGAAGACGTCCTTGAGCAACTGGCCACGCAACTGGCGACCTTGGCGCGCCAGGCAAAGCAAGCTGCGCGCTACCGCGAGATTGGTGCGCAATTGCGCAAGGCTGAGGGGCTTTTGCTCTATCGTCGTTGGCGCGAAGCGGATGAAGCAAGACTGCTCTCGGCGCAGGATCTTACGACGCGGACAACAGAAGCGGCGCAGGCCGAAGCAGCGGCCCGCGACGCCAGCAAGTTGCGCGCAGAACAGGACAGCGCGTTGCCGCCTTTGCGCGAGGAAGAGGCAATCGCTGCGGCTGTCCTTCAAAGGCTTCTGGTGGAACGTGACGCGCTCACCGACCAGGAACAGCGCGCCCGCGATACGATTGCCACCCTTCAGGCACGGATCACGCAGCTCGAAAATGACATTGAGCGCGAGTCAGCGTTGAACGCGGACGCCCTGCAGACGATCGAAAATCTAGAGTCCGAGCAGGCCGAGATTGGCAAAGCCGCCGACGGTCACACCGATCGTCTTGCAGCGGCTGCGGAAGAGGCGCGTTCAGCCGCCGAGGTTCTGTCTGATCGCGAAACTGCACAAAGTGAACTGACAGAGGATGTCGCGCGGCTGTCCGCGCGCCACCAATCCACACGGCGTATGCTGGAAGACGCCGAGAAGACACAAGCCCGCGCGGCTGAGCAGGCAGATCGGGCTGAAGTCGCGGTGTCTTCAGCCAAGACGGCGCTTGCAGATGCAGACGCGTCTTTTGCCGCGTCAAAGCTTGCAGCCGATCACGCACAGGCTGCCTCTGAGTCGGCCGAGCTTGCCTTGACCGAAGCGGAAACACAGCGCGCAATGCTGCAGGCGCAGGAAGCAGAGGCGCGTGCGGCTCGGTCGGAAGCCGAAGGCGAGGTCAGCGCGCTGCGTGCCGAGGTCGGCGCGCTGGAGAAGCTGGTAGCACGGGCGCAGAGCGAAAACGGCCAGGTCCTCGACGCGGTCACTGCCAAGGCCGGTTTCGAAGCCGCGCTTGGCGCGGCGCTTGCCGATGATCTGAACGCGCCCGAAGTAGAAGGCGATGCTTCGGGCTGGCATTGTTTGCCGGACTATACCTCGCCGCAGCCCTTGCCAGCTGGGGCGACGCCGCTGGCCGACCATGTTGAAATACCTGCCGCGCTGTTGCGTCGGATTGGACAGGTGGGACTGGTTGACCGTGCGGCTGGTGCAGCGCTCCAGCCCGATTTGCTGCCAGGGCAGCGGCTTGTAAGCAAGGAAGGCGATTTGTGGCGCTGGGATGGTCTGAGCGCGCGGGCTGAAGATGCGCCGTCTGCGGCCGCGGCCCGGCTCCAGCAGATAAACCGCCTGGCCGAGCTCAAGACAGATCTGGAAGTGGCAGAAGAAAAAGCTGCGTTAGAACGGGCAGCGCACGAGACGCTGCAAACCGATCTCCGGACTGCTTCGGACGCGGACCGCACTGCGCGCGATGCGCGCAAAGCCGCAGAGCGTGCGTTGGGTGACAGTAGCCGTCAGCTCAGCAAAAGTGAGGCCGATCAGAATATACTGGCTGGAAAGCTCGAAACCCTAACGCTGTCGGTCTCGCGGTTCCGATCTGAGGCTCTTGAAGCGCAAAAAGCGGTGGCGGAAACCGAAGCTTCGCTGCGTGGGCTCGATGATCTGGATGCTGCCCGCGAGCAGGTGGAACAGGTGCGCATGACGGTCGATGCGGCGCGTATGACGATGCTTGCGAAGCGCTCTGCCCATGATGAGATGCGTCGAGAAGGAGAAGCGCGCACCAGGCGAGACCAGGAAATTACCCAGCAGATCAGCGGGTGGCGGCATCGTCTAGAGACAGCGGCCAAGCGCAGCGCAGAGCTGGCGGACCGGCGTGAGAATTCGCGCAAAGAGCTGAAAGAGGCCGAGGCCGCGCCGGAGGAGATTTCCGCAACACGAGATGCGCTGGCACAGGAAATCTCAAAGGCAGAAGCGCGCAAGGCTGAAGCGGCGGATGCGCTAAGCAAGGCTGAAGGTGCGCTCCGGCGTGCCGAGCAGGGTGAGCGCGACGCGGAGCGCACTGCGTCCGAGTCGCGAGAAGCCCGGGCGCGCGCAGAGGCCCTGTCTGAAGCGGCGGTCGAAACTGTAACGTTGGCGGCAGAGCGAATTTTCGAAGCGCTCGAAGTTACGCCGCAGCAGTTGCTCGATACGCTGGGCGCGGACACTGAAAAAATGCCCGGCGCCGAGGCGATCGAAGCCGAGGTAAACCGCCTGAAACGGCAGCGCGACGCGATGGGCGCCGTCAATTTGCGCGCCGAGGAGGACGCCCGTGGCGTCGAGGAAGAATACCAAACGCTGCTCCAGGAAAAAGAAGATCTGGGAGAGGCCATCGGCAAGCTGCGCTCCGGCATTTCGGGTCTGAACCGCGAAGGGCGGGAACGGCTTTTGACGGCTTTCGAACAGGTCAATGACAACTTCTCGATGCTTTTTACACATCTGTTCGGGGGGGGCGAAGCGAAGCTCGTTCTGGTCGAGTCCGATGACCCTCTGGAGGCAGGCCTTGAAATCATGTGTCAGCCTCCTGGCAAGAAGCTTTCGACACTCTCGCTGCTTTCAGGCGGCGAACAGACGCTGACTGCGCTTGCGCTGATCTTCGCAGTCTTCCTTGCGAATCCGGCTCCGATCTGTGTGCTGGATGAGGTCGACGCGCCATTGGATGATGCCAACGTGACGCGGTTCTGCGATCTTCTCGATGAAATGTGCCGCCGCACCGATACGCGCTTTCTGATCATCACGCACCATGCGGTGACTATGGCCCGAATGGATCGCTTGTTTGGTGTCACTATGGGCGAGCAAGGCGTAAGCCAACTCGTATCGGTCGACCTAAAGGTTGCAGAAACGCTGGTTGCCTGATCCGTCTTACAGCTTTCCAAGCAATGCCGGGGTGGGCCAGGCATCCGCAGGCATTCCAAGGCGGCGCTGTTCTTCGCGAACTGCAGCCCGGGTGCGCGCGCCGAGAATACCGTCAATCTTGCCCACATCGTAGCCGCGCGCTGCGAGCTTTTGTTGCAGTTGCTTCATCTGAGCATCGCTGAGACCGGGCTCTGGCGTGCCGGCGTCGAAGACCGGTGCGCCGGACAGGCGGGTCGCGAAATAGGCGGCTGTGGTGACGTAGACAAAGCTCTGGTTCCACTCGAAATACACATCGAAGTTCGGATAGGCGAGAAAGGCAGGCCCCTTGCGTCCTTGTGGCAGGATCAGCGCTGCCGGCAGGTTGCCGGCGATCTGCCCATAGCGTGGGGTCAGCCCCATGGCGGCCCACTCCTGCCCCCGCTTCTTTGCGGTCAGGCCGGTTTCATACCAATTGAGATTATCTGGAACCGTGACCTCTTGTAGCCAGGGTTCGCCAGCCCGCCACCCAAGACCTTTGAGCATATTGGCGCCGGACAGCAGCGCGTCAGGGGCCGAGGTTTTCAGGTAGACATGCCCGTCGCCATCGGCGTCGACACCGCGTGTCAGGATGTCTTCGGGCAACATCTGGACCATCCCGATCTCGCCAGCCCAAGCGCCCGTGGTCCGAACCGGGTCGAAATCACCATTCTCATACAGCTCAAGCGCAGCGAATATTTGCGGACGGAACAGCTCCGGGCGGCGGCAGTCGTGGGCGAGGGTAACAAGCGAGTTCAGTGTGTTAAAATCCCCCTGAACGGCACCGTAGTCAGTCTCTAGCGCCCAAAATGCCAATAAAACACCCGAAGGCACCCCGTACTCACGCTCAGCGACCGCGAAAACGTTGGAAAATCGCTCTGCGTTACGGCGGCCGTTGTCCATCCGGTTCTGGCTAATGACGCGCCGCGCGAAGTCCGTGAATGGCATCTTGAAAACGCCCTGAGCCCGATCGGCGCGCAGAGTTCGCGGGTCTTGTTGGGCGGAGCGAAAAAAGGCGTCGACCATTGCGCGGTCGTGGCCTTTCGATATCGCTTCCGATTTGAGCCCATCAACGAAGTCCGGAAAACTCCCACCACACTGAGCGGCAGCAGACCCTGCAGTGAAAAGTGACAAAATGAAAGCAAGTGCAAAGCGCATAGTCGGAAACCTCCCGGGTGATGCGCGGACGCTAGCAGCCCCGACACACCGTGCAACCCTAGAGAAGCGCCAACAGCAGAACCACGCCGAAGAGCAGCGCCCATGACCGCCATAAATTAGCACAGGCGGCTTCGATCTGACGCGCGCCAATTTGGTGCTGTCCGTTGGGATGTATAAAAGGAAAGTCCTGCATCTGACCCTCGTAGCTGCGCGGTCCGGCCAATGCGACGTCGAGCCCTCGGGCCATCGCGGCCTCGGGCCATCCGGCATTCGGTGACCGGTGCAGGCGCGCGTCGCGGGCAATCGCTACCATCTGACTGAGCTTTCCCTTGCCCAGAGCGATCAACACTGCACTAAGGCGCGCTGGGATCCAATTCAGCCCGTCATCGAGCCGGGCTGCAGCCCACCCAAATGCCTCGTGGCGTGGAGTACGGTATCCGACCATGCTGTCGGCGGTGTTGACGACTTTGTAGACAAGAATGCCCGGCAGACCGCCCAGCAAGAACCAGAAGGCCGGGGCCACTACCCCGTCAGAGAAGTTTTCTGAAGCGGATTCGATGGCGGCGCGGGCTACACCTTCGGCCGGCAGTTCTTTGGTATCCCGACCGACAATCATTGCCACCGCCGCACGGCCCTCAGGCAGACCAATCCGCAGCGCCTCAGCCACCGCGCGGACATGCTCGACCAGACTGCGCTGTGCCAGCAAGATCGCCGCCAGAAGCACTTCCACTCCCGGTCCTACCAGCGAGAGCGCCCATCCCAGTACGGCTGCTGCAAGACACAGACAAGCCACCACTCCTGTCCCTTTGGAACGCCGCGCTGAGCCGGTGTTATATTTTCTGTCGGCCCAGCCAATCGCGCGTCCCATCAGAACGGCAGGGTGGGGCATTCGCCGCCATAACCAGTCCGGCTCTCCAAATACCGCATCCAGCGCGAGTGCAAGGGCGAGAAGAAGCGCAACGTCCATGCTCAGAAGCTCTCCAGCGCAGCCTCAAGACGCGCCCAGTTTTCTTCCGACCCGGGCAGACCGAGACGAATCCAATGGGGGTTGTATGGGAAAACGCGCGTCCATACCCGCGCTTTGGCGAGGTGCGTGTGAACCGCCTGGGCTTCTTCGAACGCGTAGAGCCGAAATAAGGTGGTGCCCTGGGGCGTATCGCAATACGGACGCAGTAACATGTCCAGCCGGGCGCTGTCCTGGACCAGTCGATCCCGCGTGCTGGTGACCCACTCGGTGTTGGACAATGCGCGGGCGCCGAGGGCCAGTGCGGGTCCGGAAACGGGCCAGGGGCCGAGGGCCTCGGCCATGCGCTCCAAAAGCTCTGACGCTCCAATTAGTACGCCCAGACGCACGCCCGCTAGGCCCCAGAATTTTCCGAAGCTCTTGAGTACAACAACGCGCGCATCAGATGTTGCCGGGACCTGGCTTATGGGGGCCTGTACGGCGTCGGCGAAGCTTTCGTCATAAATCGCGAAGCGCGTGGGCATCATGTTTGCATCAGGGGCGAGCGCGCCATCTGGATTGTTAGGATGCACGTGAATTGCGGCATCCGCGCCCTCTAAACTGTGTGCGGCCGTCCAGCCGGAAAGCCGAAAAGCCGCCTCCCACTCGTTGTAGGTGGGGGGTGCGATGAATGCCCGTCCGGTGTTTCCCAAGACCTGCGGCAAACGCGCGATCAGTGCTGAGGCGCCCGGTGCGGCCAGAACCCCAACCCCGTCCGGTATGCTCCAGAAGGCGCGCGCCGCACTGTGGAAGCGCTCCGTGGCCCCCACATCGGGCAGTTCTGTCCAAACCTGTGGTGAAAGCCCCCCGACCGGATACGGCACCGGATTGATCCCGGTGGATAGATCGAGCCAGTCGGACCGCGCGCCCCCATACTTAACCGCCGCAGCGTCGATCCCACCACCATGATCGCGCGGCGCGCTCATTCCGTCGGCAGCGGCGGGTGGCGGGTCACGAAATGACCTTTGATTGCAGTAGGCCAATTGCGATACGGGACCTGCCCGGTATCGCTTGCGGCATGCAGCGCGGCATAGCCGACGATTCCAGCGGCCGCCTCCGCATCCGCCACGAACCCGCCAAGAGTGTAGCAGAGCTTGCCACCTGCCTGGATGGTCACATTGCAGCCATTGCTACAGCCCATCAGGCAGGAATGACGTCGGATCTTGACTGCGTCCGTGCCCCTAGAGGCTTTCTCGATCTCGTCTGCAAGGATCTCGCCATCGGTTTGCGCCATTCCGCGCGTCTCCCACTCGTCGCGCTTGCAGGTGTCGCATACCGTGATCCAGGTCGTCCTCATCGCATGGTCCTCGCAGGGTCGGGTCCGCAGGCCTAAGGCCTTGCTGACTTAAAAACCCATTTCCCGCGAGGGTGCAATCCGAAGCAGCGACTAGGCGGCTTTCAGGAAATCGCGCCCGTGCGGCGCAGTCCAATCTATCTGGGGGTTGATCGGTATGATCCTGTGCGGGTTTATCGACTCGTGACTATAGTGGTAGTGCCGCACAATATGATCGAAATTGACTGTTTCCGCGATGCCGGGCATCTGGAAAAGTTCGCGGGTGTACGCCCAGATGTTCGGGTAGTCGATGATCCGCTTTCGGTTGCACTTGAAATGCAAGTGGTAAACCGGATCGAACCGTACGAGTGTCGGGAACAAACGCCAATCGGCTTCTGTCAGCGTCGATCCAGCAACGTAGCGTTGGCGTGACAGGCGCTCCTCAACCCAATCGAGAGCTTCGAATAGGGCTGTGACGGCCTCGTCATACGCGGCCTGTGTCGTAGCGAACCCTGATTTGTAAACGCCGTTATTGATCGCATGATAAACACGATCATTGACGGCGTCGATCTCTTCGCGGAGCGCTTCAGGGAAGTAGTCATCAGTATTGCCGGTGAGCGCGTTAAAGGCGCTGTTGAACATGCGGATGATCTCGGAGCTTTCGTTAGAGACGATCGTTTCTCGCTCTGTGTCCCACAGGATAGGTACAGTGACCCTGCCAGAGACGGTGGAATCGGCCTTGGTGTAAATGTCCCGGGCGAAAGGCAAGCCGTAAAGGCGATCACCTGAAACCCCTGGATAGCTATCGTCAAAAGACCACCCATCCGACAACATGTCGGGGTGTACTGTTGACACATCGATATGCGGCGCAAGGTCCTTAAGCTGGCGGAAAATCAGCGTGCGGTGCGCCCAGGGGCACGCCATTGAGACATAGAGGTGGTAGCGCCCGCTTTCAGCTTTGAAGCCAGCCTCGCCCGACGGGCCCGCAGAACCATCAGCAGTGATCCAGTTGCGGAAACCTGCCGTTGTTCGGATGAACTTGCCGCCGCTTGATTTCGTGTCGTACCAGACGTCATGCCAGACGCCGTCCACCAACTGTCCCATCGAGTCGCTCCGTTTTGTATCTCTTTTCTGTGTTTTAGTTGGCGCATTGTGGTGCGAAAACGCAGAAAAGCGCAGGGATCATTGCCGAAAAACGCACAGGTCCAGTCGGGTGATATGGGCGCGAATCCGTTTGCGCCGCCGCATATGCAAAGCTATAGCGAGAGGGACGAAGCCCTTTTTTTGACGGGGCCGGACAGGTGCTGCGCAAGGTCGACCCACCCCGGGGGCCGCACGCGTAGATCGTCACACGACCCCTGTGGGTCCCGCCTCGACCGGCCCGTCCCACACGGAAGCTGTCCATGTTGCGCCCGGTTCCTACACTTGCTCTTTTCTTGCTCTGGTGTGGCGCGCCTGCGCGTGCCCATCCTGGCCATTTGGAAACACTTGCCGGACATGATCACTGGATCGCGGGCGCGGCGATCGGGCTTTCGATCGCACTTGGAATTTGGGGAGCGCTCAAGGGAAAGAAGGAGCGCCAGAACAATCCGGTTGCAGAAAACACAGAGGAGGGGGCGGCCGCATGACCAAGATCGGCGTGATGATCTGCGGACACGGCTCGCGCTCTCAGGCTGCAGTGGACGAGTTCGCCGTTCTGGCAAAGAAGCTCCCTGCTTACCTGCCGCCGGACTGGGCGCTGGATTACGGATATCTGGAGTTCGCGAACCCGGTGATCCGCGACGGGCTCGATCGGTTGCGCGACAGAGGTTCCACCAAGATCCTCGCCGTGCCGGGCATGCTCTTTGCCGCCATGCATTCCAAGAATGACATCCCGACAGTGCTCAGCGCCTATGCCGCGCGGCATGACATCGACGTGTCCTATGGTCGGGAACTTGGTGTCGATCCTAAGATGATCGCAGCAGCCGGAGCGCGCATTCAAGACGCGGTCGACAGCGCAAATGCCGCCAAGGGTGTCGTGCCATTGGAGGAAACCTGCCTTGTCGTGATCGGCCGCGGTGCATCCGATCCGGATGCAAATGCCAATGTCTCAAAGATCGCGCGACTTCTTCATGAGGGTATGGGCTTCGGCTGGTGCGAGGTCGGATATTCGGGCGTGACGTTCCCGCTTGTTGAGCCTTGCCTGCAGCATGCAACCAAGTTGGGCTATCGCCGCATCGTGGTGTTTCCATACTTCCTGTTCTCGGGCATCCTGATCGACCGGATTTACGGGTTTACGGATCAGGTCGCAGCGGAGCATCCCGCCATCGACTTCGTAAAAGCAGGCTATCTTGGCGATCACGAGAAGGTTCTGGAAACCTTCGCTGAACGCGTGCTTGAACAGGTGTCCGATACTCCGCCGCCCAATTGCAGTCTCTGCGGATATCGGGCTCAGGTGCTCGCACTTGAGGATGGCACGCCACATATCATCTCAGCCGAAGAACGCGCGCATCCGGCCTTCGGGGCAATCCCGCCCGCGACCTGCGTGATGTGCAAGTACCGCACTCAGGTTCTCGGCTTTGAGGCCGAAGTCGGAGCAGTGCAGGAAAGCCATCACCATCACGTAGAGGGGCAGGGGGCTTCGGCCCCTGGCTCTAACGTCGCTGACTGCGTCCAGTGTGACACGTTCTGCACCGGTCTTTGTCGGCTGGAGGCGCCTGCAAAACACGCACATGGCCACCACCACCAACACGACCATGGTCACCACCATGATCACACACACGATCATGGACACGACCATCACCACCACCATCATCATGCTCCGTACCCGCATGCGGCCCATCCGCATGGGCCGGAAAGTGCGCGCAAGACCGCAAAGACGGGCAGCTGATGGCGCGCGTGTTTGGCAGTTATCTGATCGTCGACTGGTCAGCGAACGGCACTCCGAAAACGGGCAAAGACAGCATCTGGTGGGCGCATGTCCGCCCGGGCCACGAGCCCGTTCTGGCCAATCCCTCGACCCGCAGCGAAGCGAGCAGTCAGATTGCCAATCTTATCGCGGACGAGACCCGGGCAGGTCGCAGGGTTCTGGCGGGATTTGACTTTCCGTTCGGCTATCCAGCAGGCTTTGCCGCCGCGATGGGCCCGGACGCAACATGGCAGGATGTCTGGGCGCGCATTGCCGCCGAGGTTTCGGACAGCCCTGATAACTCCAATGACCGGTTCGATGCTGCCGCCCGGCTGAATGGTCTCTTCCCCGGCGAAGGGCCGTTTTGGGGGAACGGGCTCAAACGTGACATCCTTGACCTGCCGCGCACGCTTCCGGAAGGCTTCGGAGATGTCTTGCCCGCGCGCCTGCGCCATTCCGAGAAGCAGGCCAAGGGGGCACAGGAAGTCTGGAAACTCTCGGGCGCTGGGTCGGTGGGGGGACAGGCGCTGACCGGCATTTCCATGCTCGATACACTGCGCCACAAGGTGCAGGCTAAGGTTTGGCCTTTTGAGTCCTGGGAAAACGACGCAGGTCCCTTGCTTGCCGAAGTCTTTCCTTCGCTTGTTCAGATCCCGCATATCGAAGGCCGGGTGCGCGATGCAATTCAGGTAGAGAGCCTCGCGCAGGCGCTCTGTATGCTGGACGGAGACGGCAGGCTGGCCTCGATGCTCGCTGCCGCGCGCCAGCAACCCGCGGACGTTGTCACCCACGAGGCAACCATCCTGGGTCTCGGGTACGAGGCCCTGCTTAGCCATGCGGTGGAGGCTGCGCTCAGACAGATGTCGCGACCCGATCCTAAACCAGCTACGATGATGCGGCCCTACGAGCGTGACCCACAGGCCATCTATGCCAAATCCTTCGCCACCGTCCGCGCGGAGGCCAATCTGAACCGGTTCGATCCCGGGATGGCCAGCCTTGCGACGCGGGTCATCCACGCCTGTGGAATGGTGGAGGTGGCAGACCGACTGGCCTATTCTCCCAACGCATTTACAGCGGGACGCGCAGCGTTGATGGCCGGGGCGCCCGTTCTTTGCGATTGCGAAATGGTCGGCGCGGGAATCATCCGGCGCCATCTGCCGGCGGAGAACGAGGTAATAGTTACGCTTAACGACGCAACCGTGCCCGAGCGCGCGCAAGCGATCAAAAATACCCGGTCCGCAGCTGCTGTGGAGCTCTGGACGGACCGGCTCGCCGGTAGCGTCGTTGCGATTGGAAATGCGCCAACCGCGCTCTTTCATCTGCTTGAGCTGATTGATTCCGGCGCCCCCAGACCAGCGGTCATCCTCGGGTTTCCGGTTGGGTTTGTTGGTGCGGCTGAATCCAAGGCCGAACTCGCTGCCAATCCCCGCGGCTGCGACTACATTGCTTTGCGTGGTCGCCGTGGCGGCTCGGCCATTGCGTCAGCAGCGGTCAACGCGCTCGCCGCCGGTTTGTCTGGGGGCACAGTATGACCGCGCAGCCCTGGCTTCACATCGTTGGGATCGGGGAGGATGGGCTCGACGGTCTGACGCCCGCGACGCGCGCGGTGGTAGAGGCGGCCGAGATCATCGTCGGAGGCAGCCGTCACCATACACTTTCGGACCAGATCAAAGCCGATCGCATGGAATGGCCGTCGCCCTTCGATGCTTTGATCGACACGTTGAAAGCGCATGCCGGACGCAGGGTTGTTGTCCTGGCGACCGGTGATCCGCTTTGGTACTCTGTCGGTGCCCGGATCGGCCGCGAAATTGATCCCGCGGAGATAGTCTACCATCCGCAGATATCTGCGTTCCAGCTTGCTGCGGCGCGTATGGGCTGGAGCCTGGCGGATGTCGAAACGCTGACCGTCCATGGCCGTCCGGTAGAGCAGATGATCGCGTTCATCCAGCCCGACCAGCGCTTGCTGATCCTTACAACAGGTGCAGAAACGCCCGGCCAGATCGCGCAGTTCCTTACCCATCGGGGTTTCGGCAAGTCGCCTATGACGGTGCTGGCCGCAATGGGAGGGGACACGGAAAAGCGCTTTGACGGGGTGGCGGAGAGTTGGTCGTTCAAGGTGCCTGAGTTTAATACACTGGCCGTCGATTGCGTGGCGGCGCCGGATTGCGCGCTGCTGCCCAGGGTGCCGGGGCTGGCTGACGAGCTTTTCGAGCACGATGGGACGATGACAAAGCGCGAGGTCCGTGCCGTCACACTCGCCAAACTGATGCCCATGCGCGGGGCGCTGCTCTGGGACATAGGCACAGGCTGCGGATCGGTCGCCGTCGAGTGGATGCGCGCGGCGCGCTATGCCCGCGCCGTCGGAATCGAGCCGCGCGCGGACCGCCGTGCCATGGCTGCAGCCAACGCGTTGGCGCTGGGCGTGCCCAAGTTTCAGATCATCGAGGGCACGGCACCTGAAGCGCTCGAAGGGCTCGACGCTCCCGATGCGATTTTCGTTGGTGGCGGGCTTGCCCCGGAGGTCTTCAACGCAGCCTGGGCAGCGCTGCGCCCGCTTGGGAGGCTGGTGGCAAACGCGGTGACGTTGGAGTCCGAGCAAACCCTGCTTGACCTCCACCGGGTTCATGGGGGCGAACTTGCCAAGCTTTCAGTCCAGCGCGCCGAACCAGTTGGCCCGCGCACCGGCTGGCGGCCTTTTATGCCGGTTACGCAATGGAGCCTCGTTAAGAGATGAGCGGGACTTTGTACGGCGTTGGCCTCGGGCCAGGAGATCCGGAACTGATGACGCTTAAGGCGGACCGTTTGATCCGCAGCGCGTCGGTAGTTGCTTATCCAGCGCTCACTGCAGGAGACAGCTTTGCCCGGGCGATCGCTGCAGCAGCTATCCCCGAATTCGCGCGCGAAATCCGGATCGAAGTGCCAATGACCCTCGCGCGGGCGCCGGCGCAGGCCGCCTATGACAGCGCGGCGACCGAGATTGCGGCCTCGCTCAAATCAGGACAGGACGTGGTTTGTTTGTGCGAAGGAGATCCCTTTTTCTATGGCTCATTCATGTACCTGCACGCACGCCTTGCGACCCGATTTGAAGTTCAGGTGGTGCCCGGGGTCACGTCCATGACTGCATGCGCAGCCCGCGCGGCCCGACCCCTCGTTGCCCGGAATGAGGTTCTGACCGTGATCCCCGGACCCCTGCCGGAAGACGAGCTTGCTGATCGTATTCTGCGAGCGGACACAGCCGTGATCATGAAAGTTGGCCGCCATCTGGCAAAAATTCGTAACGTTTTGTTGCAAACGGGTTTTGCAGATACCGCACGCTATCTCGAACGCGCGACGCTGCCAGCCGAGAGAGCCCTGCCGTTGGCCGAAGCCCCCGATCCTGCTCCCTACTTCTCTATGATCCTTGTAACGAAAGGCGCTGATCCATGGCTCTGACGCCAGTTGTCCTCGCAATTTCCGCCTCTGGTTCCGGGCTCGCGCGCCGGATTGCCGACACCAATGGATGGCCGATGCATGGGCGCCGTGGCCGGGTGACGGGTGCGGATGCTGAGTTTCCCAACGCTCTAACCCATGTGCGGGATCTCTTTTCGGCGGGTGTGCCTGTGATCGGGGTCTGCGCGGCGGGCATCCTAATCCGCGCTGTCGCGCCACAATTATCGGACAAATCGACCGAACCACCGGTTGTTGCGGTGTCCGAAGACGGGGCCGTGGTCCTGCCCCTTCTGGGCGGGCACCGCGGGGCGAACCGGCTTGCAAGCAGGATCGCCTCTCAGCTTGGCGCGGTTGCGGCTGTTACCACCGCTGGTGATGTCGCTATGGGCGTTGCACTCGACGCACCACCGCCTGGCTATCGTCTGGCCAACCCAAAGGATGCCAAGCCCGCGATGGCTGCGATGCTGGCTGCAGGCGGAGCGCGCGCTGTTGGCGAGGCGCCCTTTGCAGTGCCTTTTGTGGAAACTGGTCCTGAGATTGTTGTCACGGAGGCACAAATCGAGGGCGGCCCGGAAAAGCTTGTCTATCACCCGCAGCGCTATGTGTTGGGTGTCGGGTGCGCGCGAAATGCCCCGGTGCAAACGCTGGCTGCACAGGTTGCACAAGTGCTTTCGGACGCCGGGATTGCCAGGGGCGCGATTTCAGCGCTCGCAACGCTCGATCTGAAGGCTGACGAGCCCTCGGTGAACGCGCTGGCCCATGAGCTCGACGTGCCGCTCAAAGTCTTCTCAGCCAGTGAATTGGAGGCCGAGACACCGCGCCTGGCCACCCCGTCAGATGTGGTGTTTGCCGAGGTAGGCTGCCACGGCGTTGCCGAAGGAGCCGCACTTGCCTGTGCTGGGAAGGAGGCCGTTTTGGCAGTCCCAAAGCAGAAGACTGATACGACAACGTGTGCTCTGGCTCGGTCACCACAGCCGATATCTGAACCTGCCGGACGTGCGCGGGGGCGGCTCTCGATCATAGGGATCGGCCCAGGTCAGTCCGACTGGCGCACGCCGGAGGCCTCGCGGCTGGTAGCTGAGGCCGAAGAGCTTGTGGGATACAGTCTTTATATAGATCTTTTGGGGGCAGTCGCGGCGGGAAAGGCGCGGTCCGATTTTCCGCTAGGTAGAGAGGAGGCGCGCTGCCGCTATGCCCTCGAACGTGCGGGCGAGGGACGCAATGTGGCATTAATCTGCTCGGGAGATGCAGGTATCTATGCCATGGGAGCGCTGGTCTTTGAGTTGCTTGACCGCACGCGGGAAGCCGAGGGCGTAAGTGACGCCGCGCGTCGTGTGGAGGTGCTCTGTGCACCCGGCGTCAGCGCGCTGCAGGCCGCCGCCGCGCGAGCCGGCGCGCCGCTTGGCCACGACTTCTGTGCTATTTCTCTTTCAGACCTGCTGACCCCGCGCGAAGATATCGTCAAACGTCTGAACGCGGCGGCTGAGGGCGATTTCGTCATTGCGTTCTACAACCCTGTGTCTAAGCGCCGTCGCACCCTTCTGGCCGAGGCGCGGGACATCCTGCTGAAGCACCGCCCTGCGGAGACGCCAGTCCTGCTGGCCAGCTCACTCGGCCGCCCGGAAGAAGCGATACGGTTTCGCCGTCTGGCCGATTTGGACGTGGACGAGGTGGATATGCTGACCGTCGTCCTTGTCGGATCGTCGAACTCGCGTTTGGCGGAATTGGGCGAGGGGCCGCGCATGTTCACACCGCGCGGTTATGCGCGCAAGATCGATGGGGATCTTGTGGCTGACCGGCACGCGAGCCTTGGCAAATGACCCTGGCGGCAGCTCTGCGGACCGAGGCCGCCGCCGCTGGCCAGATAGGTTTCGGGCTCCCGTGCCATCCACGCCGCGACAAAGGCTGGTACAAAGGCCTTGGGGGGTGCCGGCTCAGAATGGCTCCTCAGCAAAGGATCATGCCATGACTGTGTACTTTATTGGAGCCGGTCCCGGCGACCCGGAACTCTTGACGCTCAAGGCGCAGCGCCTGATCGCAGCTTGCCCTGTTTGCCTTTTCGCCGGATCTCTTGTCCCTCCAGAGGTGGTGGCCCATGCTCCCCCGGGAGCAAGGGTGCTCGACACTGCATCGATGACGCTCGATGATACTCACGCTGAGATCAGGTCCGCCCACGAAAGAGATCTTGACGTAGCTCGCGTCCATTCCGGTGATCCGTCGCTTTATGGGGCTATTGCTGAACAAATCCGCCGCCTGCGCGCCGATGAAATCCCTTACGAAGTCGTCCCGGGCGTTCCGGCATATGCCGCTGCGGCGGCAGCACTCGGGCAGGAGCTGACGATTCCGGAAGTGGCGCAATCGATTATTCTCACGCGTATAAGCATGAAATCGACTTCGATGCCGCCCAAGGAAACGCTTGAGAATTTTGCCAAGACCGGTGCGACTCTTGCAATTCATCTCGGTATCCGGGCGCTTCGCGAGATAGAACGCGTTCTCACGCCCTACTACGGTCCGGACTGCCCGGTGATTGTGGCCTATCGCGTTGGCTGGCCGGATCAGATGTTTCTGAGGGGCACTCTCGCCGACATTCGCCAGAAGGTGCGTGCAGAGAAAATTACGCGTACAGCGCTGATCCTTGTCGGTCCGGTGCTGGGCGAGGTGAAGGATTTCCGCGATAGTGCATTGTATGATCCTGCGATACCACATGTGCTCAGACCGGTTATTCGCGCCAATTCGGCAACAGAAGCCTAGCTTGAGCCGCCTTACTCTCGGGAATCGTTGCTTTAATGCGAATCCCGCGCACCTTTGAGCCAGTTCCGGGGGGAGCTGCCAAGGATGTGTAAGCCATGTCGAGTTTTTTGCCGAAAGAGGTCCGCGAGGGCCTGAAGCTGGCGCAGAAGCGCGCCGCTCTCAAAAAGAACCGTCTAAAAGTCCGTATCGGCGAAGACAGCTTTCCGATCCGCTCCTTCGGGGAACGTGATTTCACTCTTTTGGTCGAAGACACGCCAAACCTGCGCGGCCTTGTCGATATTTTCGACGGCGGCAGGCACCTTTACCAAGCGCTGATCGTCACTGCGGCGCAGGATGGCCCGGAAATGCGCTACGAGTTCAAGCGCATGACCGCCGCACGCGAAAATGCTCCGTTAGACTATGATCGCGACGAAACTGCTCCTAAAGCTCTGCTTCCCCGCGAATGAACTACTGAAGGTCTGAAAACGCCGCTTGGAGCCGCTCAACGGCCTCTTCGACCCGTGCGCGCTGAGTACCCAAGTTGAACCGCAGGAAATTCTCGCCACCGGTGCCCAGCGTATGGCCAGGCGTGGCCGCGATGCGGGCCTGTTTTGCGACCCGGTCTGAAAACTCGGTTCGGGCCATGCCGGTGCCGCTGAAATCGGCCCAGGACAAATAGGTGCTTTGCATCGGCATAAGTTCTGCCCCTGGGATTGCGTCGAGCCCTTCCTTGAAGAGCCTGTAGTTCCCTTCAAGATAGGTGGTTAACTCATCGACCCACTCTGCGCCTTCGGGTGTGTAGGCCGCCCGGGTCAACGCGACACCCATGAGATTTGGCTGCATGTCCAGACCGCGGAAGAACTGCTCGAACCGTGCCCGCAATGCTGGGTCGGGCAGCGAGACCGCACCGGTGCGGCCCCCGGCAATATTGAACGTTTTGGAGGCGGAGGTGGTCATCACCAGCCGATCCGTGATTTCAGGCGCCGCGACAGTCATCGGAATATGGGTCTGGTCGCGGAACGTCAGGTCCATATGGATCTCGTCCGAGATCAGAAGCAAATCATGTTTCCGGCAGAACCCGGCAAGTGCGCTGAGTTCCGATTGCTCCCACACCCGACCGGCTGGGTTGTGTGGGGAGCAGAACATCACCAGCCGTTCGTTGCCCGACAGCATTTCTTCATATGCGTCAAAATCCATTCGGTAGAACCCGGCTTCGTCTTGCACCAGAGGAAGCTCCTTCACCACGCGTCGGGTCTTGCCGATTTTCTTGGCGAACTCGTGGTAAACCGGCGTAAAGATAATTATCTCATCGCCCGGTTCTGTCAGGGCGTTCAGTGTGATGGCGATCCCGTTGCCCAAGCCGTAGGTAGTGAAGATCGCGTCTGGGTCGAGTGCCCAGCCGTGCCGTTCTTGCATCCACCAGCAAATCGCGTCGCTGTAGCTTTCCAGCCCACAGAAGTAGCCATAGTCGGCGCGCTTGATCAGCTCTTGCATTGCGCGCTGCAGAAAGTCCCCAGGCGCAAAATCCATATCCGCGATCCACATCGCCAAACCATCAGCAGACGGTACGCCGAAGGCAGGTTCCATGAGGTCCCACTTGCTGCAATCTGTGCCGCGGCGATCTTTGGGCGTGTCGAAACTCATAGCTGTCCTGCGCAAATTCATTTTGCGCCAACCTAGCTGTCGCGCCAGCAACTGCAAGGTGAGTTGCGCCATGCACGCCGCTGGCTTAAATCAACGGCCATGACTATTCGACCAATTCTGATACACCCCGACCCGCGCCTGAAGAAATCCGCGGCAAACGTGGACGGGCTGAGCGACGAAGTGCGGGCCCTTGCTGATGACATGTTGGCGACAATGTACGATGCGCCCGGTATAGGACTGGCCGCTCCGCAGGTTGGCGTGCTGCAACGCATCATCACGATGGATTGTAGCCCGAAAGAGGCCGAACCTGAGCCCATGGTGCTCATCAATCCTGAAATTGTCTGGTCGTCGGAAGAGCTGAACACTTACGAGGAAGGCTGTCTGTCAATCCCCGAGCAATATGCTGATGTCGAACGTCCTGCCGAGGTCGAGGTGCGCTGGACCGGGATCGACGGCGCAGATCAGTCTGCAAAGATGGACGGGCTTTGGGCAACCTGCGTGCAACACGAGATCGACCACCTGAACGGCAAGCTCTTCATCGATTACTTAAAGCCACTCAAGAGACAGATGATTACCCGCAAGATGGTCAAACTGAAGCGGGAACGCGCGCGGGAAACCGGCTGATCCCGGCTGATGATCCGTTCTTTTATCCCTTTCCCGGACAAGCGCCTGCGGACCGCCGCAGATCCTGTCGACGCAGTGACCGATGAAGTCCGCAAGGTCTGGACGGATATGATCGACACAATGGATGCAATGCCCGGCGTCGGACTGGCTGCGCCGCAGATCGGAGTGATGCTGCGCCTTGCAGTGGTCGACGCCTCAGACACGCGGGGACAGGCGATCCGCATGGCCAACCCTGAGATTCTGCATGCCAGCGACCTTTTGCGCGCGCATGAAGAAGCCTCCCCGAACCTTCCAGGTGTGTTTGCAAAGATCGAGCGTCCGCGCGCGGTTACTGTCCGATTTCTGGACGCTGAAGGTCAGATGAAAACGCAGGATTTTGTGGGACTGTGGGCCACCTCAGTGCAGCACCAGATCGATCATCTTAACGGGCGGATGTATATCGACCATCTGAGCCGAACCAAGCGCGAGATGCTGGTGAAGAAATCCAGAAAAGCTCGGTGACCGCGTAGATGATCAGCAGCAGGCTTGCGCCGACGCACAACAACCCGTTTCCAATGCTGGCTTGCAAGCAGCGCCACTCGCAATCAGCGGCAGCATCACACGGTCCGTGGCTTTTGACCGAACATCGCCAAGCGTAAATCGAGATAGCCCGCGGTTTTCGGGCGCAAACTCGATCGACAGCGGAACTTCGGCAAGTCCCGGCAGGCTCTGAACCGACCGGCTCAGAATCTCTTGGAGTTTGCCTACGGTGATCCAGCTTCCATCTTGTCCGTCGAGAAGCTGCATTTGCGCTTCGGCCCAACGGTTTGTCCGGCCGCCGCAGTCAATGCTGTCGATATGCGCCAGCTTAAGTTCTGTAACGTGATAGCCCGCGCCAATGTCGCGGCCTTCGATTTGGAAAACAGCCTGTGCGTTCTGCTCTTGAGCAGACAGGGTCTTCAGCAACGCAGCGAGAGTTGCAGCTTGGGATGTCATATCTTAGGGTCCCTTAAATTTCAACATTTCAAGGAATATTGAAATATGAATGAGAGTCAAGCCTTGCGCGCCCTTTCTGCGCTTTCTGATCCAACTCGATTGCGAATTGTGCGGCATTTGGTGAAGCAGGGGGACGCTGGCGCGACTGCGGGTCGAATAGCTGACGCGGTCGGGGCCTCCTCTTCGCGCAGCTCATTCCATCTGTCAGCGCTCGCACAAGCGGGCGTTCTGGTGTCGGAAAAGCGATCGCGCCATATCTTCTATCGCGTTGATTTTCCACTTCTTGGAGACCTGATGTCCTTTCTGATAGAAGACTGCTGCGGAGGCCATCCGGTGGTTCGGGAATGCTGTCAAAGCGGAAGCAAGTGTTAGGTGCGAGGGCTCGGTGCGAATAATTTTCATGGGTTCACCGGCATTTTCCGTGCCAGTCCTGGATGCGTTGATTGAGGCTGGGCACGAGATCGCCGCAGTCTACTGCCAGCCCCCTCGCCCTGCTGGACGGGGCAAGAAAGACCGGCCAACGGCTGTGCAGACGCGTGCCGAGGCTGTTGGGCTTACCGTGCGTCATCCCCGTTCACTCCGCACCGAGGAGGCTCAGGCTGATTTTGCTGCGCTGGGCGCCGAAATTGCAGTGGTTGTCGCCTATGGCTTGCTTTTGCCGAAAGCGGTTCTGGAGGCGCCGGCACGCGGTTGCCTGAACATCCACGCGTCGATTTTGCCACGCTGGCGGGGCGCCGCGCCCATCCACCGTGCGATCATGGCAGGTGACGCAGAAACAGGGGTCTCTATCATGCAAATGGAGGCCGGGCTTGATACCGGTCCTGTGTTGCTGGACGCGCGTATTGAGATCGGGGCCGAAGAGACAACTGGCGATCTGCACGATCGCTTATCTGCTCTGGGGGCAAGCAAAATTGTAGAAGCCCTCGCGCGGCTCGACGAGTTGCCTGCCGTGGCGCAACGGCAGGATGGCGTGACCTATGCTGACAAGATCAGCAAATCCGAGGCGCGTGTAAACTGGAGCCGACCTGCGGCAGAGGTCGCCAGGCTGATCCGGGGCCTGTCTCCGGTTCCCGGGGCCTGGTGCGATGTGGCCGGTGAACGTGTGAAGTTGCTCGGGGCACGTCTGGCTCCGGGGCGCGGAGCGCCCGGAGACGTCCTGTCGGGATTCACAATCGCCTGCGGAGACAACGCAGTAGAAATAACACGGGCTCAGCGCGCGGGCAAAAAGCCAGCGTCGGCCGCAGATGTGTTGCGCGGCCTGTCTTTGCCCAATCGGCTGCAGTGATGCGGCGGGGGGGTGCCTCCGGCGGGAGTAATTTGACAAAGAAGAAACGGGTGTGTCGCTGCCGCAAGCTGTGCCCCGTGTGACTAAAAACTGGGACTTATTTCGCGGAACGCGCCTGACTGTGTTCAGGTATCGGTCTGCTTGTCGGTCTTAAAAGGCGCCATACCTGCGCGGGCCAGCGCATCGGCGCGTTCGTTTTCCGGGTGGCCGGCGTGACCCTTGACCCACTCCCATGTAACGTCGTGGCGTGCCTGCGCTTCATCCAGGCGGCGCCATAAGTCCTCGTTCTTTACCGGTTTTTTAGTGGAGGTTTTCCAGCCGTTCCGCTTCCACCCGTGAATCCACCCCGTGACGCCGCCTTTCACATAGGCGCTGTCTGTGACTACAGTGAGCTTGGACGGGCGTTCCAGCGCTTCCAGCGCGTTGATTGCAGCAAGAAGCTCCATCCGGTTGTTCGTTGTGTCTACCTCTCCGCCCTTCAGTTCTCGTTCTTTAAGAACCTTACTCCCACTTCGGGCGATCAGAAGTGCGCCCCATCCGCCAGGGCCTGGATTTCCCGAACACGCTCCATCGGTATAAGCAAAAAGATCAGGCATTAGCGGACAAGATCAGGCAAAGTGTGACAATAACGGTCAATAAGACTCTCAGATGCATCCACCATGATGGCGCAAGATTATGTTTCCAAAATAAAAAATCTATTCCAAGCAGGCCAATAAAACCAATCGCCAGATAAAGCGATGCTGATCTGGCACCATCGCCGACCATGAAAAATGCCCAGAGTGCAGGGATAACCGACAGAGTGTAGCCAGCTGCCGCCACTGTTCCCGTGGCTTTGGTGGCAAATCCCCAGATGACCCCGGACATGAACGCCAGGATTATCGTTCCGTAGAAGATCTGAACATAAGGCCCAACGAAGCGCGGCCCCAAGGTTTGGAGCGCCCATTGTGCAAGCGCGGTGGAAAAAAGCGTCGCTGTCCCAAACAGGAACGGGATCAGTCCGGCAAGTCCGAGGATCAGCGCGGCGCGGGGAATTTGGGTCACGGGGGCCTCGGCCTCTTGTCGCAGGGTGTTCCGTTCTGGGTATCGAAATCCTGCGGGGTTGCAAGTCTCAGGCGCGCTCGAGTGCAAGCCGTGCTGCGAGCGCGGCAAAGAGCGCTGCAAAAGAACGGTTGAGCCAGCGCATCATGCGTTCCGAGCCAAGGACCCAGTCGCGTGTTTTTGCGGCAAACAGCCCGTAGATAAGGAAAACGGCGAAAGTCAGTCCCATGAAAATAGCACCCAAAAGCGCCATTTCCGCAGCTGCGGTTGCCGGGTCACCGCTCAGAAACGGAGGCAAAAGCGCAAGGAAAAAAATCGAGAGTTTCGGGTTAAGGATATTGATTAGGGCGCCCCGCCGCGCGGTCAAAAAAAGCGCTTCTGTCGTTCGATCCGGGCGCACCTGCATCGTGCCACCGGAACGCAAAGTTTGCCACGCCAGCCAAAGGAGATATCCGACCCCGGCGAATTTGACCGCGGTAAAAAGACGCGCCGAGGTATGCAGCATTGCCGCGAGCCCGAGGATGGCCGCAGTCAGATGCGGGACGATGCCTAAAGTGCAACCGGCGGCGGCGGCGATTGCGGCGCGCCGGCCCTGACCAAGCGCGACGGCCAAGGTGTAGAGCACGCCTGTGCCAGGAGCCGCGACCACAACCAGCGCTGTAATGAGAAACTGAAGCGACATTACGCAGGTTCCCTCAGCACGCGTGGCACTTTGAATTCGACATTTTCCTGCGCGGTTTCCACTTGTTCAACCTGGACATCAAATCGGTCGCGAAACGCGTCAATCACTTCGTTTATCAGCACTTCGGGTGCGCTTGCGCCTGCGGTGATCCCGATGGACCCAATTCCTTCGAGTGCGCGCCAGTCAATATCCGCCGCCCTCTGGACCAACTGTGCGTAGCTGCACCCGGCCGCGCGCCCGACCTCGACCAACCTTTTGGAGTTTGATGAGTTCGGAGCGCCGATCACCAGCATTGCGTCAGCCTTGGGCGCCATTGCTTTAACCGCGCCCTGGCGGTTCGTGGTCGCATAACAAATGTCTTCCTTGTGTGGTCCGACAATTGCCGGGAAACGCGATTTCAACGCGCTCACGATATCCGACGTATCATCGACCGAAAGCGTGGTCTGGGTGATGAATGCCAGTTTCTCGGGATCGCGCGGTGCGATTGCCGCGACGTCTTCCACCGTTTCCACAAGGATCACTTCACCTTCGGGGAGTTGCCCCATCGTACCAATGGTTTCAGGATGACCAGCGTGACCGATCATGACCATCTGCAGACCCTTGCTCGCGTGCCGCTCGGCCTCGATATGCACTTTTGATACCAATGGACAGGTGGCATCCACATAGACCATCTCGCGTCGGGCGGCCTCGGACGGAACCGCTTTTGGAACCCCATGTGCTGAAAAAATAACGGGACGATCGTTTGGGCACTCATCCAGTTCCTTAACAAAAACCGCACCCTTGTCGCGCAATCCGTCTACAACGAACTTGTTGTGAACGATCTCATGGCGGACATACACAGGCGCGCCCCATTTTTCGAGTGCCATTTCTACGATTTTGATCGCGCGATCGACACCTGCGCAAAAGCCGCGCGGAGCCGCCAGGTACAGGATCAGAGGCGATTTTGTCATCGACATACCTTGGATCGAACTCAATCGTTCAGATCCCTGAATAAGCGCTGAGAAGTGGCTTGACCAGACTTATGGAAGCCAAGCTTGTCCTCAAAGACCAAAAGACCCGCTACTGGGCGGGTCCTCTGCACTCTTTTCAGAACCTGGCGGCCGGTCTATTCGACCGTTTCTGTTTCGGCAGGCTCGGGCTCCGCCTGTTCACGCGGCTCGCGCGGCGGTCGTCCAATAATCTCCTTGAGTTCATTCAGCTCAATGAAGTTATCGGCCTGGCGGCGCAATTCGTCCGATATCATAGGCGGCTGCGATCTGATGGTTGAGACAACCGAGACCCGCACGCCATTGCGCTGCAGCGCTGCGAGAAGTGGGCGAAAATCCCCGTCGCCCGAAAACAGGACGGCGTGGTCAATATGCGGCGCAAGTTCCATGGCATCCACGGCAAGTTCGATATCCATGTTGCCTTTGACTTTCCGACGCCCCTGGCCGTCGGTGTATTCTTTCGCCGGCTTGGTTACCATTGTAAAACCATTGTAGTGCAGCCAATCCACGAGTGGTCGGATTGGAGAGTAGTCATCGTTCTCAAGCAGTGCGGTGTAGTAGAACGCGCGCAGTAGTTTTCCCCGCCGCATGAACTCCTGCCGCAACAGCTTGTAATCGATGTCAAAGCCGAGCGCCTTCGCTGCAGCGTAAAGGTTGGACCCGTCAATAAACAACGCCAACCGATCGTCTTTGTAAAACATCAAATGTCCTCTCGATAATGCGCTTCATCAATTCCGTGAGTGTTCTGGAGAAAGCATTTGATGAAACGCTCGCGTGAAAATATAGAAACGGGACTGGTCCGCAACCGCTATTGTAACTCAAATGTTAAAAATTGGCCTGCTCGCTTTTGGCGCCAATTTGCCATCCGGGAAAGGTTCCCCAAGGGAAACTGTTTTGGCGGCATTGGATAAAGTAAGTAATAACAAGGTCGTAGAAATCGCGCGCAGCAGTTTGTTTGAAACTCCGGCCTTTCCGGATCCTTCCGGACCGCGTTACATAAATGCATGCATGACAGTGCAAACGACGCTGTCAGCCAAAGCGCTTTTGAAACATATACATGAAATAGAGGATACTTTGGGCCGCACTCGCGAGCAGCGCTGGGGTGCACGGGTGATCGATATTGATCTTCTGGCGCTGGGAATGATTGTTTGTCCTGATCTCGAAACGCACAAGTTTTGGGCCGGCCTGGCTGCCCAAGATCAGATTGCGCGGACGCCAGACGAGCTGATTCTGCCTCATCCAAGGATCGCAGACCGCGGCTTTGTCCTGGCACCCCTTGCCCAGATCGCACCGCTTTGGCGGCACCCGGTTACAGGTTTGACGGCCGAGGAGATGCTGAAAATGCGTCCGGATGCCGAAATCGAGGCGATCGAAGAGCTTCAGAAGGCTGAATCGGCTTGTCAAGGCTAGGCTGAGCCCTTAAGTCCCGGGTCACCACCCTCGATTGGCCCTATCTGCATTGGAGTGTCCCATGGCCCGCGTGACGGTTGAAGACTGCGTCGACAAAGTGCCTAACCGATTTGAGCTTGTGATGCTGGCCGCGCATCGTGCCCGCGAAATCTCGTCGGGATCTCCTCTGACCATCGATCGGGACAACGATAAGAACCCTGTGGTTTCCCTGCGCGAGATCGCCGAAGAGACACAGTCCGCAGATGCCCTGCGCGAACGCCTGATCGAGTCCAACCAGACCCAGATCGAGGTGGACGAGCCGGAAGATGACAACATGGCGATCCTGATGGGTCCGCAGGCTGACAAACCCGCGGAGGATGATATGTCCGAGGAAAAACTCCTGCGCGCACTGATGGAAGCTCAGGGCCAGTCCTGATCTCGAACCCGGAGGCGTGACCGGACCAAATGCTTGAAGCCCGCGATCTGGTTGCGCTGATCAAGAACTACAATCCGAACTGCAATGTCACGCTTGTCGAGGCTGCGTATAACTACGGCCGGGATATGCATCGCGGCCAGACGCGCCATTCCGGCGAGGAGTATTTCACGCATCCGGTTGCGGTTGCGGCGATCCTTGCGGAACAACGGCTGGACGACAGCACAATTGTCACGGCGTTGTTGCACGATACGCTCGAAGACACGCGATCGACCTATTCGGAGCTCGAGAAACGGTTCGGTCATGAAATCGCAGAGCTGGTGAACGGTGTCACCAATCTGACCAATCTGGAGTTGTCCAGCCGAGAGACAAAACAGGCAGAGAACTTTCGAAAGCTGTTTATGGCCATGTCGAAAGACTTGCGCGTTATTCTGGTCAAGTTGGGTGACCGTCTGCACAACATGCGCACAATCAAGCATATGACATCTGAAAAGCAGGCAAAGAAAGCCCGGGAGACAATGGATATCTTTGCTCCGCTTGCCGGGCGAATGGGTATGCAATGGATGCGGGAAGAACTCGAGGATTTGTCCTTTCGCGTGCTCAATCCGGATGGGCGCCAGTCGATCATGCGCCGTTTCATAAAGCTGCAACAGGAAACTGGCGATGTGGTGCAAAAGATCACGTCCGACATTCGAGATGAATTCGCGCGTCACAACCTGTCGGCAGATGTCTATGGCCGCGCAAAGAAGCCATATTCGATCTGGCGCAAGATGGAGGCCAAGCAACTTGGCTTCTCGAGGTTGTCAGACATTTATGGGTTCAGAGTGATTACCGATACCGAGGAAGACTGCTATGCAGTTCTCGGTGCTCTGCATCGCCGTTGGATGGCCGTGCCGGGCCGGTTCAAGGACTACATCAGCCAACCCAAGTCAAACGGGTATCGCTCGATCCACACGACCGTCTCAGGCCGCGACGGGAAACGTGTGGAAATTCAAATTCGCACGCGCGAAATGCACGAAGTCGCCGAAGCCGGTGTCGCAGCCCACTGGTCCTATCGTGACGGTGTTCAGGTCGAAAACCCGTTCGCGGTCGATCCGGCGAAATGGATTTCGTCGCTCAGTGAGCGGTTCGAACAGTCAGAGGATCACTCGGAGTTTCTCGAGCACGTGAAGCTCGAGATGTACTCCGACCAGGTGTTCTGCTTCACGCCGAAGGGTGAGGTGGTAAAGCTGCCGAAAGGAGCGACGCCTCTGGACTACGCATATTCGATCCATACCCGGATCGGGGACAGTTGTGTCGGTGCCAAAGTGGACGGGTTGCGCGTGCCGCTTTGGACGCGGCTAAAGAACGGCCAGTCGGTGGAAATTATCACGGCTGACGGTCAGCGACCGCAGGCGACCTGGATCGATATCGTGGTAACCGGCCGCGCCAAGCAGGCGATCCGCCGGTCGTTGCGCGATGAAGATCGCGCGCGATTTGTAAAGCTGGGACAGGAATTGGCGCGGGTCGGTTTCGAACATGTCGGAAAGCGTGCAACGGACAAAGCGCTCAAGACGGCCTCGAAACTCCTTGGTTTAAGCTCGCGAGAGGAGCTGTTGGCGGACCTAGGAAGTGCGCAAATCACGGCGCGTGAAGTGGTGGAGGTGCTTTACCCCGACCTGGCGGGGCAGGGCGGCGATGAGGTTGCGGCCGAAAAGGCGGTTGTAGGCCTCGATCAGAACCAGAGCTTCCAGCGTGCCCGCTGCTGTCAACCTGTTCCCGGCGAGCGGATCGTCGGGATCGCCTACAGGGGCCAGGGGGTGCGTGTCCACGCTATCGACTGCGCTGCGCTTGAAGAGTTCGAGGACGAAACCCGCCGCTGGATCGATCTGCAATGGCATTCTGGCCGTCATGCCGCGGCGCACGCGGTCACTTTTGATGTAACGATCGGCAATGACCAAGGTGTCCTGGGTCGAATCTGCACATTGATTGGCGAGCAAAGGGCAAATATCAGCGACTTGCGTTTTGTTGACCGGAAACCGGACTTTTATCGCCTACTTCTTGAGGTAGAGGTGCGTGACCTGGAGCATTTGCACCGCGTGATGACCGCCGTTCAGGCTGACAGCGATGTCGCCAATCTTGAACGCTACAGAGACCTGAGCCGCAAACCATAGGGTGCGGTGTGTAAGAAGTTGAGGCCCTGCTTGGTATTCAAGCGCCGCGATAAAAGATCAATCTGGCAGATCGTCAGAGAAAGCCTCTGGCCGCGGGGCGGCTGGGGCCGCGCGGCGTACTACGTGCGGCACAGGGTTGTTCGCTTGCCTGATCCCCCGGACCGTATCGCGCGGGGCATCTGGGCGGGCGTGTTCACTGCATTTACACCCTTTTACGGGTTGCACTTTGTCATTGCCGCGCTTTTGGCAAAAGCGATGCGTGGCAACATCTTTGCCGCACTATTCGGTACACTGTTCGGAAACCCGCTGACGTACTTGCCGATCGGCGTAGTCTCCCTGAAGGTCGGTCACTTCATCCTGGGCACTGAGTTTGATGAAGAGGTTGATAAATCGCTGGTTGGAAAGTTCGGCGATGCAATGGCGGACCTTTGGTACAATTTCTTTGCTCTCTTTACGGACCGGGATGCGGACTGGTCGCATCTCGGACGATTCTACGACGAGGTGTTTTTTCCCTATCTGATTGGGGGAATTTTGCCCGGAATAGTGGCGGCCACCGTGTGTTACTATCTCAGCCTGCCAGTTCTGCTTGCGTATCAGAAGCGTCGGCGCGGGAAACTGAAGAAAAAGCTCGAGGCGCTGCGCTCGCAAGCCGAGTTGAAGACGAAATCGCTCCGAGGGGCTGACGAACCCAGCTCGGCGCCCTAAGCTCCTGGCCCGGAGGGAAGTGCCATGACCGTATCTGATTTCGTTGGCCCGCTGCGGCTGGGTGTGAACATCGATCACGTTGCAACTGTGCGGAATGCCCGTGGCGGGGCGGTGCCCGATCCAGTGCGGGCCGCCGTTTTGGCGCAATCGGCAGGGGCCGACGGCATTACAGCGCACTTGCGCGAAGACCGCCGTCATATCCGGGACGCCGATATCGATGCATTGATTGAGGCACTGCACATTCCACTTAACTTTGAGATGGCTGCGACCGCTGAAATGCAGGCAATCGCGTTGCGGCACCGTCCACACGCAGTGTGCATCGTTCCCGAACGGCGTGAAGAGCGCACGACCGAAGGCGGGCTCGAGGTCGCCGCAGACCAGAACCGTCTTACCGACTATATCGGTCCGCTGGCTGAAGCCGGTTGCCGCGTGTCGCTGTTCGTCGCGGCAGACCCGCTTCAGGTAGAGGCATCCGCGCGCGTTGGTGCGGCCGTGGTTGAACTGCACACCGGGGCCTATTGTGACTTCCATGACGAAGGCCGGTACGCCGAACGTGATGCGGAGCTGGAGCGATTGACTGCTGCTGCGACCCAAGCCCACGGGCTGGGCCTGGAAGTACACGCAGGCCATGGTTTGAGCTATGGATCAGTCGGGCCCATCGCCGCGCTGGCAGAGGTTGTTGAACTCAATATTGGCCACTTTCTTATGGGTGAGGCCATTTTCCGCGGTCTGCCGGATGCAATGGCGGAGATGCGGCGCCGGATGGATGCTGCTCGGGTCAAGGCAGTGGCATGATCATCGGCATCGGCACGGATCTGGCTAATATCGAACGCATCGAAGGCACGCTGGACCGGTTCGGAGACCGTTTTCGCAATCGGGTGTTTACAGAAATCGAACAGCGCCGGGCCGAGAATCGGGCCAATGTTGCGGCGACATACGCCAAGCGTTGGGCCGCAAAAGAAGCTTGTTCAAAAGCATTGGGCACAGGTTTGCGCATGGGAATTGCGTGGAAGGACATGGCGGTCAGCAACCTGCGCACCGGACAGCCCGTGATGCACGTTACCGGCTGGGCCCAGGCGCGCCTGGAAGAGCTGACGCCTCCGGGGCACGAAGCGGTAATCCACGTATCGCTGACCGACGACCACCCTTGGGCGCAGGCATTCGTTGTCATACACGCGCATCCGCAACCGACCGCACCGCCCCTTTCTTGACACGCCCTTCCGGCCACCCCATGAAGCGGTGTGAAAAGGCAGGTAGGATCGATTTCATGGCAACCACGGAAAAAGTTGAAAGCGGACTGGTCGAGACGATTAAGACCGTCGTCTACGCGCTCCTGATAGCAGGCGTGTTCCGGACGCTCTTTTTCCAACCGTTCTGGATTCCCTCCGGATCGATGAAAGATACGCTCCTGGTGGGTGATTTTCTTTTTGTGAACAAAATGGCCTACGGCTACAGCCGGTATTCGTGCCCGTTTTCTATCTGTCCGATCCCGGGGCGCATCCTTGGCTCGGAGCCGGAGCATGGGGATATTGCTGTTTTCCGGCACCCGGTCAACGGTTCGGACTTCATCAAACGTGTCGTGGGTTTGCCCGGCGATACCGTCCAGTTTCGGGATGGCCGAATGATCCTGAACGGAGAGCCGGTCCCGGTGGAACCCGCTGGAACATTTGAGGAGGTCTTCACGCGCCAGGGACCCATAGGGCACTACCCTCGGTGCGCCAATGCACCTGTCGGCGAGGGCGGGATTTGTGAGAAGCAGCGTTTCACCGAGACTTTGCCGGGCGGGCGCACGCATTCGATACTGAACATCGAGGACAGTTTCGGGGACACTACACCCGAATTCACCGTGCCAGAGGGCCATTTCTTCTTTGTGGGGGACAACCGCGACAACAGTCAGGACAGCCGCTATTCGCAGGCGGTCGGCGGTGTCGGGTTTGTGCCGTTTGAGAACCTGATTGGACGCGCAGACCGGGTTATCTTCTCGTCCGCCGGCGCGCGTATGATCTATTTCTGGACCTGGCGCGGTGACCGGTTCTTTAAGGCGCTCGATTGAAGCTGTCGGCCGAACTCTCTGCGTTTGCCGCGCGGTTGGGCTACGAGTTTACCCGGCCCGAACTTCTGATACGCGCTGTAACGCATCCGTCGCGCAATGCGGGCGTGCGAGCGGACAATCAGCGTCTCGAATTTCTGGGCGACAGAGTGCTCGGACTGGTTATGGCTGAGGCTCTTCTGGAAGCCGATTTGGAGGCGCCTGAGGGAAATCTGGCCCCCCGTTTCAACGCGCTGGTCCGTAAGGAAACCTGCGCTGATGTCGCCCGTGGGATCGGGCTCGGGGAGGTCATGCGGCTCGGGCGGTCAGAGATGAAAACAGGTGGCCGTCGCAAGGATGCTGCCTTGGGTGACGCAATGGAGGCGGTAATCGCAGCTGTCTATCGCGACGGCGGGTTTGATGAGGCCAAGCGTGTCGTCCTTCGGCTGTGGGGCGATCGCATCACCGCGGTCGAGGACGACGCACGCGATGCAAAAACAGCGTTGCAGGAATGGGCACAGGCGCGAGGATTGCCGCCCCCAGCCTATACTGAGACCGCGCGCTCCGGCCCGGATCACGCGCCGGAGTTTACCATAGCTGCAACTCTGCAAAACGGCGCCTCAGCGAAAGCGCGCGCAGGCAGCAAGCGGCAGGCCGAACAAGCCGCCGCCCGGGCGCTTCTGGACGAATTGGAGGCTGCCGATGCCTGAGACAAATACCCGAGCCGGCTTTGTTGCCCTGATCGGGGAGCCTAACGCCGGAAAGTCCACACTGACCAACGCGATGGTGGGCGCCAAGGTTTCGATCGTTACGCACAAGGTGCAGACCACACGCGCCCGCATTCGCGGCGTCGCCATCGAGGGTGATGCGCAGCTTGTCTTTGTAGATACACCGGGCCTCTTCAGGCCGCGCCGCCGGTTGGATCGCGCGATGGTCGCGGCCGCCTGGGGGGGCGCGGCGGATGCGGACATCGTGGTTCTTCTGGTGGAAGCGCATCTCGGGATCACCGATGGTGTCCGTGCGATCCTGGAAGCGCTGTCGGAGCGCACGACCCCGAAGCAGGTGGTGGCACTGGCAATCAATAAAATCGACCGGGTCAAATCGGAAGCGCTCTTGTCGCTGACCGACCAACTCAATGCGGCCTATCCGTTCGCACAAACCTTTATGATTTCCGCGGAGAAGGGCTATGGCGTAGCTGATCTGCGGGGCTGGCTGGCCGGGACTTTGCCCGAGGGGCCCTGGCTCTATCCCGAAGACCAGATCGCCGATGTGCCGTTGCGCATGATCGCAGCGGAGATAACGCGGGAAAAACTGACCCTGCGTTTGCATCAGGAACTGCCCTATCAGCTGACCGTAGAGACCGAAGCCTGGGAGGAACGCAAGGACGGTTCGGCTCGGATTGACCAGCTGATCTATGTCGCACGCGACGGGCATAAGGGCATCGTCCTTGGACATAAGGGCGAGACCATCAAGGCGGTCTCGAAAGCGGCGCGGGAAGAGCTTGCGGAGTTTCTGGAACGCCCGGTTCACTTGTTCTTGCAGGTCAAAGTGCGCCCGAACTGGCTGGAAGAGAAAGAGCGCTTTGAAGAAATGGGGCTCGACTTCCGCGACGGGAATGCCTGAGCCATGACGGCGCGGCTCGCCAGCGGGCTTTGGGTGCAAGCCTATATGATGCGCTGCCAAAGCGAAGGCATCTCGGTCTATGTGGAGGCGCGCGGCGATGGCACAGCCGGGGCTGTGATTGTCAAACTGTGTACTCTTGATGGCCGCGCGCGCGCCTACGAGCGGCGCTATGATATGCTGCGCGACACCCGGTGCTGGGAGATACTCACCGAGGGACCGGAACAAGATGTAGATGCGACGCTTGCCCGCGCGCGGTCGCGCGATCCGGACCTGTGGATCATAGCGGTAGAAGACCGTCACGGGCGCCATATGCTGGATGCACCCGGCCTGGAAAGCTGAACAGCGGCTTGTGCGTTTTTGCGCCTTCGGCGAGAGTATTTTTGCAAAGAAGAAAAAGGCGGGCGCGGTGATCGAGTGGCGCGAAGAGGGAATTGTGCTGTCGGCCCGGCCCCACGGCGAGACCTCCGTGATTCTGGATGCATTGACACGGGACCATGGCCGCCATCGAGGCGTCGTCCGCGGTGGGGCCTCTCGGAAAATGACGCCAGTTTTGCAGCCCGGGGCCCAGCTTGATCTCACATGGAAGGCCCGTCTGGAGGACCATCTTGGTGCCTATACGGTTGAGCCGGTGAAAGGGCGGGCGGCTGCCGTGATGGGAGACCGGCTTGCGCTTGCCGCGATGGGGTCTGTGCTTGCCCTGACGGCCTTCGGGTTGCCTGAGCGCGCTTCTTTCGCGGCGTTCTATGATCAGACAGAAGCGCTGCTTGATGCGCTGGCGTCAGGTGTCGGTTGGTTGCCGGCCTACCTCGATTGGGAAATGGCTCTACTGGCCGAGATGGGGTTCGGGCTTGATCTGTCCGCCTGTGCCGTGCGTGGCGTGAACGAAGATCTCTGTTTTATCAGTCCGAAATCGGGCCGCGCTGTCAGTCGAGAGGGCGCGGGGAACTGGGCCGATCGTCTTTTGCCGCTGCCGCAGGTTATGCTGGGAGGACCTGCGGACCTCAAGGGGGTACAGGATGGCTTGGTTACGACGGGCTACTTTCTGGCTCGGAAGCTTGCCCCGTCTCTGGGAGACCGTCCTTTGCCCGAAGCGCGCGCGCGGCTCATCGATGCGCTGGCCCGGCAAGCTCAGACAAGTGAATAGGCCGCCAGTACCTCATGTCGGGCGCCGCCTTCGGAAAGGGTTGAGCGATAAAGACAGAACTCGGTGGCCTCAAACTGTGGAACCGGTGTCCGGAAGACCGGCAGATCGGATGGCACGCTACGGCCGCGCGTGAGTGTGACATGCGGTCGGAAGCGGCGCCGAGGCAATGCGAGGCCAGTGCCACGCGCAACGGTGGTTATCTGTTTGGCAAAACTGGCGAGATGCGGGTCATCGTTGACCTCAATAACAATCAGCTTCTGGCGTGTGGCGGGGTACACAGCCAGTCCGGTGAATTGAACGCAAGGGGCGGGTGAGCGCAGGCGCGACAGTTCGAAATGCAGCTCGTCCAGGACGGTTTCGGCAACGTCACCCAGAAACGCGAGTGTCAGGTGAAGGTTCTCTTCAGGTACAGCCCGCCCATGCGCCAGAGCATTTTGTAAGCCGACCAATGCTGTAATGCTCGGCTCGGGGATGGGAAAGGCGATGAATGCACGCATAGCCGCAGCCTAAGCGAGCTCTGCCGCGCGAAGAACCCCGCATGGTCCCACGATTGTGAGTGTTCTGATCGTCCGCGGGTCAGCCGAGCAGCCGGCGCGCGATGACTTGTGCCTGAATCTCTCCGGCGCCTTCGAAGATGTTGAGAATGCGGGCGTCACACAGAATGCGGCTCACGGCGTATTCCAATGCAAAGCCGTTCCCTCCGTGAATTTGCAGTGCGTTGTCTGCGGCGGCCCAGGCCACCCGAGCGCCGAGAAGTTTGGCCATCCCTGCCTCGACATCGCAGCGCTGGCCGTGGTCCTTTTCCCATGCAGAGAAGTAGGTCAACTGGCGCGCCACCATGATCTCGACAGCCATCATGGCGAGTTTGCTGGAGACGCGCGGGAAGGCGATGAGTGCCTTGCCGAATTGCTTGCGATCCTCGGCGTACTGCATGCCGACATCCAGGGCCGACTGAGCTACACCAATGGCGCGCGCCGCGGTTTGGATCCGGGCACTCTCGAAGGTCTCCATTAGTTGTTTGAAGCCCTTGCCCTCTTCCTGACCGAGCAGGTTCTCGCCCTTCACTTTGAAGTCGTCGAAATTGAGAGTGTATTCCTTCATCCCGCGATAGCCGAGTACCTCGATCTCACCTCCGGAAATACCTGGGTCTTGCCAGGGCTGTTCGTCGGTGCCGGGTGTCTTTTCGGCGAGGAACATCGAAAGGCCCTTGTAGTCGTCGGTATCAGGGACAGTCCGCGCCAGCACGGTCATGACATGGGTGCGCGCAGCGTGGGTAATCCAGGTTTTGTTGCCGTTGATGATCCAATCACCGTCCCCGTTTTTAACGGCCTTGGTCCGCAGAGCGCCGAGGTCTGACCCCGTATTGGGTTCTGTAAAGACAGCGGTGGGCAGAATTTCACCAGAGGCCAGACCAGGAAGCCATTTCTCTTTTTGTTCCTGAGTTCCGCCTGCGATCACGAGCTCGGCGGCAATCTCGGACCGTGTGCCGAGCGAACCCACCCCGATATAGCCGCGCGACAGCTCTTCCGAAACCACGCACATGGAGGCCTTGGATAGGCCAAGGCCACCGAAATTCTCAGGGATCGTCAATCCGAACACACCCATTTCGGCAAGTTCCTCGATGATTTCCATCGGGATCAGCTGGTCCTTCAGGTGCCATTCGTGTGCTTCGGGCAAAACCCGGTCCACGGTGTAGCGGCGGAATTGCTCCCGGATCATTTCAAGTTCTTCGTCGAGACCTGTGGCGCCGACCGTGATCTCTGCGGAGCGCTCCTGCATCAAGGTAACCAGGCGTGTGCGCGCGGAGACGGTGTTGCCTTTCTGGGTCAGCGTCATGACCGCGTCATCCATCAGGACATTCTGATTTTCTTGAGTGAGGCCCAAATCCTGCAGGCGCACAATCTCGCCCTGGTTCATCGGGATGCCGCCGTAGATCTGCCAGAGGTATTCCCCGAACGCGATCTGATGGATCAGCTGCTCGACTTCGCCGAACTTGCCGTCCGCTGTCAGCCGCTCTGCCCACTTCTGCATCTGACGAAGAGCTTCGACATAGGTTGCCAGCCACGCCAAACCGTGCGCCGCCGTCTGATCCAACTCTAGAAGTTCTCCGGAAATACGGCCGTCTTTGGTGAAACGGAATTTCAGGGTTTCAACTGCTTTCGCCAGTATAGCCTCTGCCGGGGCTACGGCTGCGCCGGTCAGGTTCAAAAGGTTGGGAAGGATCGTCGGCGGGGCTTCTGCCAGGGCAATGTCCTGTCCGTCATGGGGCATTGTTCTTCTCCAAATCTCGCGGTTGCGAACGGGATAGGGTGTTTGCAAACGCAGCGCAAGAAAAATTCGCAAACGCAGCATTAAACGAAGGATTATAACTCGCAACCAACGCCAGAGCGCAAGGTAAAACGGAAAATTGCATCACTTCGAAGTCCATTCCATGTGGCGAATGGGAGCAGCCAGCACGTGCTGCGATGCAGGAATTTGTACGCGATTCGTCAGTTGGTTGCGGTCCTATCCATAGCGGGTTAAGGCGCTGACATTGGAGACCCGGATGGAAGTTCTACAGTCACTTTCCGGCACTGTTGTCGTTTTTCTGATCGCGGTCGCGGTCTTTGCCGGCGTGGTCAAAGGGGCTGTTGGCTTTGCCATGCCGCTGATCATGATGTCGGGATTGTCGGCGGTTCTGCCCGTACCGGTGGCGTTGGCTGGGCTGATCTTGCCAACCCTTGTGATGAACATCTGGCAAGCTTTGCGTGGTGGTCTGGATGCGTTCACAGACGCCGCGCGCAAATACCTGAGACTTCTTGGTCTCGTTTTGCTGTTTATTGTACTCGCTGGTCAGCTGGTCGTGGCGCTGCCCGAAGCCGTTCTTTCAGCCATGATTGGTGTTCCAGTGACGTTTTATGCCGCCAGTCAACTGTTGGGCTGGAGACTGCGGATCGCGCCCGAGCACCGCCGCCGGGCCGAAATCGGCACAGGGATTGTGGCGGGTTTTTTCGGCGGATTCAGCGGTATTTGGGGGCCACCTATTGTGGCCTACCTCACTGCGCTTGATACCCCCAAAGCGGAGCAGGTCCGCGCTCAGGGAATGCTCTATGGACTCGGCAGTGTCGCTTTCCTGCTTACGCATATTCGGACAGGAATCGTAACTCCGGTCTCTTTGCAGTTTTCCGCCGCGCTCCTGCTGCCCGCGGCGCTTGGAATGGCAATTGGCTTTTGGTTGCAAGACCGAATGGATCAGCAAAGATTTCAGCAGGCCACAATGGTCCTTCTGCTGATCGCTGGGGTCAACCTGATCCGTCGCTCGATCATGTAAGATCGAGCGTTCGGGCACGCAGCCATTCCATGAAACCGCGCGGGTTGGCTTTCCAGGTCGCCACCTCTTCGTCAGTCAGGGGTTTACCGACGACAGGCGCTTGCGGCTTGTTCAATGCATGGACGACCTCGTGCAGCAAAAGACCCTGCCGCAAAGGAGCCCAGACCAGATTTGCGATCTGGTACCAGCGAGAATTCTGGCCCTTAAAATGGATCGGAACGACCGCTGCGCCGCTGCGCTGAATCATTTTTGCGGTGAATGGGTTCCATTCCTGTTCAATGGCCGGTCCGAACCAGGTTTCCGAACTGGCAACCACTCCGGAGGGAAACACGACGATGGCCCCGCCTTTGGCAAGATGCGCCATGGCCTCTTTGCGCATCTCCAAATTCTTCTGCAGAGCATCGTCTTCGTGGGGGAAGGGAACCGGGATCATAAAGTCTTGGATTTCTTCCACGTCTGTCAGAAGTGATCGTGTCAGGATTTTGTAGTCAGTCCGTACACGACCGATCAGATCGGCCAGGATCATCCCGTCAACAAGCCCATGCGGGTGATTGGCGACGACAATAACCGGACCGGTTGCAGGAATGTGTGCTATCTGCTCAGGCGGTGTTGTCAGCGCGATTCCCATGATATCCAGTGCTTTCCGCCAGAAAGCCTGGCCATGTGGCACACCCTGGCGTTCGAAAATCCGGATCAGACGCAGGAGCCGCAGCTTGCCCGTCACCATTTCAATAGATCGAATGACGAACGCTGCGCCGGGATCGGTGAAAGTCTTGGCATAGGACAGATTACGGCCGTCATAGGGTTCCGCTACCTGCTTTGGCGCGCCTGAGGGCGGCGCAGCGCCTTGTAGGGTGCTGTCTGTCACGAAGTTTCCCTTGTATTCGCCCGAATCCGCTCCGCGCGGATACCCGTACTATGTGCCTTGCTCAGAACTCTTCGCCAAACCGGCTTGCCACCAGTGCCTCCAGCGCAGCGGCAAGTTCTCGCGCAGCAGGACCTTTCGTTTGCACCTGTATGGAAGTTCCCTTGCTGGCGGCAAGCATCAAGAGCCCCATTATCGAATCGCCAGCGGCGGACAGCCCGTCCTTTTCGACCTCGGCGCTTGCGTCATGTGCTTCCACGCATTCGACGAATTTCGCCGAAGCACGGGCATGTAGCCCCTTTTCATTCACGATTTGTAATTCCTGGCGGATCATCTGACCTCCCTTCAGACAGTCCCGTCAAAGCTATTTATATACTTGCGACCGGCCTCCAGAGAAAGCCTAACTGCATCGGCAAGCGCTGCGTCTCGCGATTTTGCCAGTTTGATAAGCATCGGAAGGTTCGCGCCGTACAGGATCTGGCGGTTCTGAGGTGCACATGCGCGCAAACTCAGGTTCGACGGCGAGCCCCCGAACATGTCGGTGACGACCACAACACCTTGGCCCTGATCGACCGCATCTGCCGCGGCACAAATCTCTGCTTGCTTGGCATCCCGGTCGCAGTCTTCCGAAATCGTGATCGCTTCAATTGCGGTTTGTTTGCCGACCACATGTTCAACTGCTGCGAGGTATTCGCGCGCCAGCCCTCCATGTGCAACAATCACGATACCAATCACACCACCACCTCTACACGCGGCCTTGGGGAATCCCGCCCCGACCGTCCAGTTCACGATGCCTTATAGACACTCGCCAGCCATCCTCGGCAAGAGCGCTCGCCAGCTTTTCGGCAAGTGCAACGCTGCGGTGTTGTCCTCCGGTACAACCAAAAGCAATGGACAGGTGCGACTTTCCCTCCTCGACATAGGCCGGCAGCAGCAGGCGGGACAAAGACAGTATGTGGTCGAAGAAAGGCGCAAATCGCGAATCCTCCGCAACGTAGGAGGCCACTTCCGGCGATCGGCCATCCAGCCCGCGCAGCGCGGGTTCCCAATACGGATTCTGTAGAAAGCGGACATCGAATACCATGTCTGCACTGCGGGGGACGCCGCGTTTGTAGGAAAACGACTGCAGAGCCAGCGACAGCCGGCTTTCGTCGGCTTGTCCAAACCAGCGCGCCAATTCTGCGCGCAGATCATGCGGGCTCATGTCCGTCGTATCGATCAGAGTGTCGGCGTGGTCGCGTGCGAGAGCCAGCAAGTTTCTTTCGCGCCGGATCCCGTCAATCGGACTTTCGGCTTGAGCCATTGGGTGGCGGCGGCGGGTCTCGGAAAATCTGCGTACCAACTTGTCGTCGCGGCAATCCAGAAAAATCAGTTCTGGGCGGATGCGCGAGTCAAGGCGCAGCGTGTTAATCAAATCGAGCAGACCCTCGATACTGAAATCGCGGGTGCGGACATCCAGTCCAAGCGCGATCGGTCGGGACAGAGGCGGGCCATCCAGAAGACGTGGCACCAGCGATAGGGGAATGTTGTCGATGGCCTCAAACCCCATGTCTTCCAGCCCGCGTATGGCCGTCGTGCGGCCCGCTCCCGAAGGACCGGTGACCAGAAGTAGCCTGACGCGATCCGAGGTCTCGCGCGAGGTCTCTTCTGTCTCAATCTCTGACTGCGGCATTCGTAACGTCCATCGGTAGGCGCGATCAATCCGACCGGCCATGCCTGAGATATTGCAAAATTGCGGCGGGAAAATGGGAATCCTCTACCTTGTGAAGGCAAGGCAGCCGGACCCCAAGCAGGTCTGTGGTGCGCCACGGCGGAAGCCGGTCGGTTTCAACTATTCCAAGGTTGGCCACCAGAGTGACCTGCGCGCGCCGCACCACGCTGGCGCGCAGGATCCCGATACCATACGCCTCAATGCGGCCCGAGATGTTGGGTGCGGGCGTGGCAAGAAGTGCGTCACCTGATCGCGACAGGGCGGTTTGGTCATCGCTGATCAGGTCGGCGCCCAGCGCCAGAAGCTGCAGTGCAATCGAGGATTTACCGCTGCCTGAAGGACCCGTGAGCAGGACGGCGTTGCCGTCACATGCGACGGCAGTTGCGTGCAGAAGTCGGTCCGTCGGTGGAACGATATGACCGGCGGATTGGGCCATAGGTCACAGTGGAAGACCCACGACAAAGCGAGCGCCAAGCGGCTCTGAAGTGGGGTCAAATTCGGTTGGCCGGATGTTCTCGGACCAGATCACACCGCCATGGGCTTCGATAATCTGCTTGGAGATTGCGAGCCCCAGGCCTGAGTGATTGCCGAATTGCCGCTCGGGGCGCTCGGAGTAGAAACGCGTGAAGATCTTGGTCAGTGCCTCTTCAGGGATGCCGGGACCTGTATCCTCGACCACCACAAGAACCCGGTTATCGCGCTGGCGCGCCCAGAGACGCACGGCATCGCCTTCTTCGCAAAACGAAATCGCATTCCCGAGCAGGTTTACAAAGACCTGTGCGAGCCGCGGCTCAAGACCCTGGATGATGACCGGGGTATCGGGCATATCGGTGATGAAATCGATCCCCTGGCTTGCAGCCTCTTCGGCGTGATAGTCCGTCAGATTGCGCAGCATCTTTATGAGGTCGAAGGCTTCTTCTTCTTCCTTCACGAGTTCGCTGTCGAGCCTGGAGGCGTTAGAGATGTCCGACACCAGACGGTCAAGGCGACGGACATCATGCTCGATTACGTCCAGCAATTTCTGACGTTGATCCTCGCGCTTGGCCATGCGCAGAGTGCCGGTGGCGGAGCGCAGCGACGCAAGCGGGTTCTTTATTTCATGCGCGACATCGGCCGCAAATTGCTCGTTGGCGTCGATCCGGTCGTAGAGCGCTGACACCATTCCGCGCAGTGCGCCGGAGAGCCGGCCAATTTCGTCCGGACGACCGGTTAAGTCTGGGATACGCACGCGCCCCGGGCTCATCTTGCGTGCATTGCGGTCGCGGCCAAGCTCGGCCGCCGCAGCAAGGTCGGACAATGGGTTGGCAATTGTACCTGCCAGAACCAGGCTCAGCCCGATTGAGACCAGCAGGGCAACGATGAACATTTGCAGGAACTGTTCGCGCTCGCGTTGCACCAAAAGGTCAATTTCCCCAGACGCGGTAGTCAACGCCACAACCCCAACAACCGTGTTATCAATCACAATAGGCGTGCCAACCGCAAAGATCTGATTGCCGGAAGGGTTGATCGAATTTTCTATGGCAGTGGAGCCGGTCATTGCTTCGTCAAACAGACTTCTCGCCTGATCCTCGCCCGACATCAAAACGGGGAGCGTCTCGCGCCCGACGAGACGCGCGATCCCTTCCCAGACGGCGTTCAGGCTATCCGTGATGATGGTCGGGCGCGGGGCGTCGGTGTCGGTCAGAGAGGCCCAGTCAGACCTGCGGGCCCCTTCAGCGCGCGCAAGCGTGCTTCCATCGGAATCAAACACAAACAATTCGAGGGAGGGGGCGAGATCGATACTTGCGACCAGTCGCGGAATATCCAGATCTGAAAGGCTGCCCGGGGCTTCGGTTTCGGTGGCGACAGCCTCCAGAACGTCGGCGACAAGATGGGCTTCAAACACAAGGCCTTGTTCGCGCTGAAAAACCAGGCTGTCCCGGAACGGGTTCAGGTACAGAACCCCCGCGACCAACACCACCAGCGCCATCAGGTTGAAGGTGATGATCTTCCGCGCAAGAGGGGAGCTGTTAATCGAAAGCACCCGCTTTGATTTGCGGGCGCTTTGGATGTCGGGGTCACGCTCAGCAACACTGTCGACCCAGTCTTCGCCAAGCTCCACTCCGGGTGGCTTGGCGCGACGCTTATGAGGTGGGCCAGACTGAGACGCCAATGTCATTCTTCGTTGTACTTGTACCCAATGCCGTAGAGCGTTTCGATCGCAGTGAATGTGTCATCCACAGAGCGCATCTTCTTGCGAAGACGTTTGATGTGGCTGTCGATCGTCCGGTCATCCACGTAGACCTGATCATCATAGGCCACATCCATCAGCTGGTCACGGCTTTTTACAAAGCCAGGACGCTGGGCCAGGGCTTGAAGAAGCAGAAACTCGGTCACCGTCAGAGCAACGTCCCTGCCTTTCCATGTAACAGCGTGGCGCAGCGGGTCCATTGTCAGGTTCCCACGGATCAACGCCTTACTTTCATCCACTTCGCCAGCTTCCGAATTCGCGATAGCTTCCTGGCGGCGCAGTAGTGCCCTTATGCGCTCGACCAGCAGGCGTTGGGAAAACGGTTTCTTGACATAGTCATCTGCGCCCATCCGCAAGCCCAGAACTTCGTCAATCTCGTCATCCTTGGATGTCAGAAAGATGACCGGCATCTTTGATTTCTGACGCACCCGCTGGAGCAGGTCCATGCCATCCATACGGGGCATCTTTATGTCAAACACGCCAAGCTCCGGCATCCGCCGGTTAAAGGCATCGAGGGCCGTTTGGCCGTCATTATAGGTTTCAACTTCAAATCCCTCAGCTTCCAAAGTGATGGAAACAGAAGTCAGGATATTCCGGTCGTCGTCGACCAACGCGATCCGCGACATGGGCGAATTCCTTTTACTGCTGCAGCCTGCCATTATTGTTTTTTATGGCAGGACAATGAGTCTTCAGGGCCCGAGAATCAACCGAATTCTCTTATTTCAGCCCCACTGACGCCCTGAAAACACGACAAATCGGATAAGAAAGAGCTAAATTTGTGGTATTGTTGCGGCCAATGGGCCTTATTGGGGCACTTGGTTGCGCTAACTGGAATTTGGTTGCGCTAACTGCGCAGAACAGTCCTGTTCCTCCTGTTATACTGCATGTTATACGGCGGCCTACGCATCAGACGGTGCGCTGTTAGCGAGGGGCTTTCGGCACACTTTCGGTTCCCGGTCGCGAGAGCGGCGCGTCACGAAGCAGGAGCTCAAAGCATGGCAATTGGACGGGTGAATCCAGCGCACACGTTGGACGATCAGGGTATCAACGGGCTTGGGCGGGTGTACTACAACCTGATCGAACCGGCGCTGATCGAAGCAGCCCTCAAACGTGATGAAGGCGTGCTGGGTCGGGGTGGCACTTTTCTTGTGGAGACGGGTAAATACACCGGTCGTTCTCCGAAGGATAAGCATGTCGTGAAAACCGCAAGTCTGGCGGACACGATCTGGTGGGAAAATAACGCCGAAATGTCGCCCGAGGGCTTTGACGCGCTCTATGCAGACATGCTCGCGCACATGAAGGGCAAGGACTACTTCGTTCAGGACCTTTTTGGCGGGGCAGATCCAGCACATCGGTTGGATGTGCGCGTGGTCACAGAGCTTGCCTGGCACGGCCTATTCATCCGCCATCTTTTGCGGCGTCCAGAGCGCTCGGAACTCGACAGCTTTGTTCCTGATTTCACAATTATCAATTGTCCGAGCTTCAAAGCCGACCCGGAAAGACACGGGTGTCGGTCCGACACAGTCATCGCGCTGAATTTTGAGCGTAAGATGATCCTGATCGGTGGCACGGAATACGCAGGCGAGAACAAGAAATCCGTATTCACGTTGCTGAACTACATGTTGCCCGAGAAGGGCATCATGCCGATGCACTGTTCCGCCAACCATGCGGTTGGCAATCCGGTCGATACAGCCGTTTTCTTCGGTTTGTCGGGCACAGGGAAAACCACGCTTTCGGCTGATCCAAACAGGGTACTGATTGGGGACGATGAGCATGGGTGGTCCGAGCGTGGCACGTTCAACTTTGAAGGCGGCTGCTATGCGAAAACCATCAACCTGAGTGCCGAGGCCGAGCCCGAGATTTTCGCCACGACCGAGAAGTTTGCAACCGTGATCGAAAACATGGTGTTCGATCCAGAAACACTGGCGCTTGATTTCGAAGATGACAGCCTGACTGCAAATATGCGCTGTGCTTACCCGCTTGAATATATCTCGAACGCTTCGGACAGCGCACTGGGCGGGCACCCGAAAAACATCATCATGCTGACCTGCGATGCATTCGGAGTTTTGCCGCCAATTGCGCGCCTAACTCCCGCGCAGGCAATGTATCATTTCCTCTCCGGGTTTACCTCCAAGGTTGCAGGAACTGAGCGGGGTGTGACGGAGCCCACTCCCACTTTCTCGACATGCTTTGGCGCACCTTTCATGCCGCGCCGCCCTGAGATCTATGGAAAGCTGCTTCAGGAAAAAATAGCCAAACACGGCGCCACCTGCTGGCTTGTGAACACCGGCTGGACCGGTGGAGCCTACGGCACCGGTTCGCGCATGCCAATCAAGGCGACCCGAGCGCTTTTGACAGCGGCACTTGATGGATCGCTGGCCGATGCAACCTTCCGCAAGGATGCAAATTTCGGCTTCGACGTGCCCGTAACGGTTGAAGGGGTGGACGCTAAACTTCTTGATCCGCGCAGCACGTGGACTGATGCCGCGGCCTACGATGCTCAGGCGCAGAAACTAGTTGAGATGTTTGCCGAAAACTTTGCCCAGTACGTGCCGTACATCGACGAAGACGTAAAAGCTGTCGCGATTGGCTAGGGTTCTCGAAGCTCTGAATGTCTCAACCAGTGCTGGGGTCTTTTGATTGCACGCTGGCGTATTTGTCGCCCACTTCTTCGCGCAGAGGGTGCGTGTCGTAATAGATCAGCAACTTCGAAAATTGCCCGTCTGGCGCAAAGTGGAACAGATCTACCCCTTCGAAACTTATGTTTTCACCGCTGGCAAGCGTCCAGTCGTACCGGAAGTGTCCTGCAGCAGATGTTCCGTCAGCATTCAAGAGCACATCGTGCAGGGTAAGTCTGCTTGCATTGGAGGCTGCCGCTAATTTCGTGAAGAAATCCGTTGCCGCCATAACCCCCAGAAAAGGCGACAAGACTGTTGCTCCGTCCGCAAAAAGACCAAGGATCGCGTCAGTGTCGCCCGCGGTCAGCGCTGAAAAATATGCCTGTACCTGTGCCTTCTTTTCCTCGAAGCTCACCGCGTCGGAACCGGCGTGTCGCCGCGGTAGTCATAAAAGCCGCGTTGCGTTTTGCGCCCTAGCCAGCCTGCCTCGACATACTTTGTGAGCAGTGGGCAGGGGCGGTACTTTGTGTCCGCCAGACCATCATGCAGTACGTTCATAATTGCCAGACAGGTATCTAGTCCGATAAAATCGGCCAGCTCCAGCGGACCCATCGGGTGGTTCGCACCCAGCTTCATTGACTCGTCGATCGACCGCACACTACCGACGCCCTCATACAGAGTATAAACTGCCTCGTTGATCATCGGCATAAGGATACGGTTCACGATGAACGCGGGAAAATCCTCGGCGCTTGCGGCAGTTTTGCCCAGCTGTTCAACGACACCGTGAAGGGTCTTGTAAGTCTGCTCGTCCGTCGCAATTCCCCGGATCAGTTCCACCAGCTGCATTACAGGCACCGGGTTCATGAAGTGGAACCCCATAAACTTCTCGGGCCGGTCAGTGCGGCTCGCCAGGCGGGTGATCGAAATGGACGAGGTATTGGAGGTCAGGATCGTGGTTGGTTTGAGATGCGGTAAAAGATCTTCGAAGATTGCCGACTTGACCGTCTCCCGTTCCGTTGCCGCTTCGATAACCAAGTCCGTTGAGCCCAGTTCGGAGAGGGTCAGGGTCGTGTTGATCCGTTTCAGGGCGGCATCCGCAGCTTTCTGATCGATTTTGCCCCGGCTCGTCTGACGATCGAGGTTCTTGCGGATCAGCCCCAGGGCCTTGTCCAGCGCTTCCTGGCTGACATCGGTCAGGTGTACGTCGAACCCTGACAGCGCGAATACATGGGCGATGCCGTTGCCCATTTGTCCGGCGCCGATTACGCCAACCGATTTGATGTCCATGTCAGCCCCACCTGATCGCTTTGGCGCGGAGTTTACGCGCGGCGGAGCAGCAAGTGCAAGGTGCGATGCCCTTATGAAACTCGATTAAAAATTTATGAAAAATAGAGGTTTAGCCTTTCCTCAAGGCTTCAGCCCGAAATTGGGCATGGGTGAGTCTTGAACAAGGTGGCGACCATGAGCGTTCTGCATCATGGCGCGGACGCAATGGGGTATGCGCCGTGCTATTACGAAGATATCGGTGTTCCGTTCCGAGGGCCAAAACGCGATCTGAACGGTGCGTATATCGCCTGCCTCGGGGGCGCGGGCATGTTCGGAAAGTTCATACCACAAGCGCTGCCTGACTTGCTTGAGCTGGGCGTCGGGCTCCCCGCGGTGAATCTGGCGCAAGTCAATGGCGGGGTAGATTTCATGTCGAACCCGGACATTATTGCGATCGCGCAACGCGCCGAGTGCGCTGTTGTCGATCTCGTGGGGGCGCATAATCTGTCCAACCGGTTCTACAAAGTGCATCCACGTCGCAATGACCGCGTCGTCTCCGGTACCTCTGTGCTCCGGGAGGTGTTCCCGTCGCTTGATCTGTCGGACGTGCACTTCACGCGACATTTATTGACGCAGATGCAAGACACCAGCCCCCGGCGCACGGAAACGGTGATCGAGGAGCTTCAGCACTGCTGGCTGGAGAAGATGCAGGCCTTCCTGTCACAGATGTCAGGCCCGGTCATTCTTTTGTGGATGGGTGGTGTTGCGGTTCCTGAGCGAGCCGGGGATCCCTCGAGCAGGTTGCCTTTCGTCGATTTCCGAATGGTAACCGAAATCGCGCAATCAGTATCCGATCTGATCGTTATCGACGGACAGGACCTGCACGCGTCTTGTACCGAGCTGAAACTGCCGGAACGCTACAAACCGCAAGCGAAGCTGTTGCCTTCAGCGCAAGAGATCGCTGTCGCCGCAAATCAAGTTATCCACAGGATCACGCGACAGGGCTTTGTGGGCGCCCCTCGATCAGACCTGAGAGCTGGCTGACCCGGGTTTGCGAAGAAAAAGGCCCGCGGAAGCGGGCCTTTTCGGGTTTAAACCAGCAATTGTTAGGTTCAGCCTAACTTGTCAGTCAGTTCAGGGACAGCTTCGAACAGGTCGGCCACAAGACCGTAGTCTGCCACCTGGAAGATCGGTGCTTCCTCATCCTTGTTGATCGCAACAATCACTTTGCTGTCCTTCATGCCTGCAAGATGCTGGATCGCACCCGAAATGCCGACAGCAATATAGAGCTCAGGGGCAACAACCTTGCCGGTCTGGCCGACCTGCCAGTCGTTCGGAGCGTAACCTGAGTCGACTGCAGCCCGGGACGCACCGACCGCCGCGCCCAGTTTGTCGGCCAGGCTTTCGATAATCGCGAATTGTTCTTCCGAGCCCACGCCGCGTCCACCAGACACTACAACACCTGCCGAGGTCAGTTCCGGACGGTCGCTTTCCGCCACCTTGTCTTCGACCCAACTCGACAGGCCCGATGCGGCTGGCGCAGTCGCATCTTCGACCGGAGCAGAACCACCCGTGCCTGCTGCATCGAACGTTGAGGTCCTGAAGGTGATGACCTTCTTCGCGTCGCTGGATTTCACGGTTTGGATCGCGTTGCCCGCATAGATCGGACGCTGGAACGTGTCGGCGTCGACCACTGCCACGACCTCAGAGATGACCATCGAATCCAGCAAAGCGGCGACGCGAGGGATGATATTCTTGGCATCCGTCGTCGCTGGCGCGACAATGTGCGAATAGTCTCCGGACAAACCGACAATCAGGTCCGCGGTGGCTTCCGCCAAACGGTGGCCCAGGCTGTCGCCTTCGGCTACGAGCACCTTCGAAACGCCCTCGATTGTGGCGGCTTCCGCGGCCGCGTCCTTGGCCGAGGCCCCGGCACACAGCACGGTCACATCGCCCAGGGCTTTCGCCGCTGTTACGGCCTTGGCAGTCGCGTCCATCGACAACGCGCCTGAGGTCACTTCTGCGAGAAGAAGAACAGCCATTATACAGCCCCCGCTTCTTTGAGTTTGCTGACAAGCTCCTCGACAGAGCCCACTTTGATGCCCGCCTGGCGTTCTTCTGGCTCAGCGGTACTGACAATCTCAAGCCGCGGAGCGACGTCGACGCCGTAATCGGCGGGTGTTTTCTCGTCGAGCGGCTTTTTCTTTGCCTTCATGATATTGGGCAGCGACGCATAGCGCGGCTCGTTCAGGCGCAGGTCTGCCGTCACGATGGCCGGCATTTTGACTTCAATAGTCTGTAAACCGCCATCCACTTCGCGGGTGACCTTGGCGCTTTCGCCCTCGATCTCCACTTCGGAGGCAAAGGTGGCCTGAGACCATCCCAGAAGCGCTGACAGCATCTGGCCGGTGGCGTTCATGTCATTGTCGATAGCCTGTTTGCCGCAAAGAATGAGACCGGGCTGCTCGTCTTCTGCCACTTTCGCCAGAAGCTTTGCCACCGCCAGAGGCTCGATGTCGGTGTGCACATCATCAGCAGCAACGATCAGGATCGCCCGATCCGCACCCATTGCAAGCGCGGTGCGTAGGGTTTCCTGTGCTTGCTTGACGCCGATGGAGACAGCAACGACTTCCGATGCCGCCCCTTTTTCCTTAAGGCGGATCGCCTCTTCTACGGCAATTTCGTCAAATGGGTTCATGGACATTTTGACGTTGGCCAGATCGACACCGCTGCCGTCCGTTTTGACACGGACCTTCACGTTGTAGTCGATCACGCGTTTTACAGGTACCAGGACCTTCATGTGCGTATCTCTCCTGATCAATGCGGCGCCTGTCCGGGCAGACGCGGGAAATTCATCGATGTTGCAATACCCGAGCTAGACCTCGTGCAACAGAGAAAAAACAGCCGCAGCGTGCATAAGACGCGGCGTTTTTTGGTAAAGTGCGCGCAACTATGGAGGTTCTGGTGGAGAAAGTCACAGGGATCGGTGGTATTTTTGTACGCTCACGCGCACCGGAAGCTCTTGCGCTGTGGTACCGGGATGTTCTTGGCGTTCCATTGTCGCCGGCGGATAAAGACGACAAACCCTGGGTTTCGCAGACGGGAGTAACTATTTTTGCGCCCTTCTCTGCGGACACCGACTATTTCCCGACGCGACAACAGGTTATGTTAAATTTCCGTGTCGCGGATCTTGCCGCAATGCTGCAGCAAGTGCGCCACTCGGGAATGCACGTTTTTAATGAGCAGGAAATGGACGGTGTCGGCCGGTTTGCTCATGTCTGTGATCCCGATGGAAATGTGATTGAACTTTGGGAACCAGAGCCCTCGCCGATCTAGCTCTGGCCGATCCCCTTACCGGTTCGCTCCAGGCACCCACAAAACATCTGCCTTCCCGTCATCATTTGCGATGCGGGAAGCCACAAAAAACCAGTCACTTAAGCGATTGAGGTATTTGACGGCTGCCGGGTTGATCGCTTCCATTGTCGCCAGCTCAACGCCCAATCGCTCTGCCCGTCGCGAGACAGTTCGGCACAGATGCAAATGTGCGGCCAGAGACGAGCCGCCGGGAAGTATGAACGAGCGCAACGGCTCAAGCGCCGCGTTCATTGCGTCGATCTCACTTTCCAGACGTGTGACCTGTGCTTCTGTGACCCGCAAAGGCGGATAGTCCGATTCTGCGTCTTTCTCCATATCAGGCCGGCAGAGATCGGCCCCGAGATCGAAGAGATCGTTCTGGATCATCGCAAGGCGGTCATCCATCTCGCCTTGCGCGTGCAGCCGGGCCATCCCGACTGTTGCATTGGTCTCGTCAACTGTCCCGTACGCCGTCACCCGCATGGAGTGCTTGGCAACACGCGCGCCATTGCCGAGCGCAGTCTCGCCTGCGTCGCCGGTCTTTGTGTAGATTTTGTTGAGAACGACCATGACCTATCCTGCTCCTGTTTGCCGCCGCAGGAAGACAAAAAGGAGGATCAGCAGAACAGCGATGAACTGCGCGTAGATCCTCCACCGCATGACCTTATTGGCGTGCTTTTTGTTGAACTCTCCGCCCTTTGCAAAGCCACCGATGCCAAACATCAGGATGGCCACCACGACCAGCATGGCGACGGCCATGATAATAAACAGCGGATCTTCCAGCATTCTCTGTCCCCCGGGGCGTCTTGTGTGGTGCGGCGCAACCTAAGGCGCGTTTCCGGAAAAGCGAAGGCAGCCGCGAGGTTTTTTAAGCCGACTTGCGCAGAAGACGGTCAAGTGCGCGCGTCGACAGCAAGCGCCGTGCCCAACCCATTATGTAGGTCGCGGTTGTCACGTAATAGCGTGGACGTGGGCGCGGGGCCTCGAGTGCATGGATCAGTTTCGCTGTCACTGCTGATGGTGGCAGCTCGAATGTGTCTGGTCCGCGGTCTTCATAAAGCCGTTTGATCAGGGATTTCTCGTAAAGCGCCTTGCGGGGCGACGCCTGCCAGTCGATCCAGCGCTCGAAATGCGGAATGGAATTCTGCCTTATGAGCGTGGTGATCGGGCCGGGTTCAATGAGTACAACTTCGATCCCCGTGTCTTGCATCTCAAGGCGTAGTGTGTCGGTCAGCGCCTCGAGCGCAAACTTGGTGGAAACATAGGCCGCCCGCCAGCGCAATGTCACAAACCCCAGGACGGACGAGCATTGGATAATGCGCCCAGTGCCCTGCTTGCGCATCACCGGGATGACCTGCCTGGTTAACTCGTGCCAGCCAAAAAAGTTCGCCTCAAAAATCGCGCGCAAGGCGTCTGTGGGCAGGTCCTCAACAGCACCCGGGGTCCCGTGTGCCCCATTGTTGAACAAAGCGTCGAGCGTTCCCCCCGTGGCCTCGAGCACTGCTGCCAGACCGCTGTCGATGCTGGTTTGCTTGGTGTAGTCGATACACGGGCTCTCAAACCCTTCGGCCCGCAGGCGTTCGCAGTCTTTTTCCTGACGGCAAGCGGCAAAGACGCGCCACCCGCGGTCGCGCAGGGTGCGGGCCGCATCAAGGCCAATGCCTGAGGAACATCCAGTGATCAGAATTGACTTGGTCATTTAGCGGACGCTAGGGCGCCGAAGGGACAGCGGCAAGCGGCTATTTTTGCCCAGTTTTGCAACCGTAGCTTTACGGCTGCCCGACGCACGGCTACACAGCATCTATGAGCAGTTCGTCAGATAACCCCAATATGGACGAAAAAGAACAGGCGCTGACATCCGAACCTCTCCGCCGCGCAATCGGCGAACGGTATCTGCAATACGCGCTGTCCACCATTATGCATCGCGCTTTGCCCGATGCGCGCGACGGGTTGAAGCCAGTGCACCGGCGCATCCTTTTTGCCATGCGCGAATTGCGGCTGAGTGCGACCGGAGGCTTTCGGAAATCTGCGAAAATCTCTGGTGACGTTATGGGGAATTATCACCCCCATGGAGACGCCGCAATTTATGACGCGATGGCGCGGCTCGCCCAGGATTTCAACGTCCGCTATCCACTCGTGGACGGGCAGGGCAATTTCGGCAATATCGACGGCGACAATCCCGCCGCGTCCCGCTACACCGAAGCGCGGCTGACGTCAGCAGCCGAAGCGCTTCTCGAAGGGCTGAACGAAGACAGTGTCGATTTCCGCGATAATTATGATGGCACGCTGCGCGAACCCGAGGTGCTGCCGGCGGCTTTTCCGAACCTTTTGGCAAACGGCGCCAGCGGGATCGCGGTCGGGATGGCTACAAACATCCCGCCCCATAATCTTGATGAGCTGATTGCGGCGTGCTTGCATCTGATTAAGACGCCGGATGCGCGAGACGATACGCTGTTGAACTACATTCAGGGACCGGATTTCCCGACCGGCGGTGTGATCGTCGAACCTCCCGAAAGCATGGCTGAAACCTATCGCACCGGGCGCGGCGCGTTTCGTCTGCGTGCGCAATGGCAGATCGAGGATCTGAGCCGTGGCCAATGGCAGATTGTTGTCACAGAGATCCCCTACCAGGTTCAGAAATCAAAACTGATTGAGAAGATCGCAGAACTGATCCAGACCAAGAAGCTCCCGATCCTGGCCGATGTGCGGGACGAAAGCGCAGATGATGTGCGCATTGTACTAGAGCCACGCTCGAAAAACGTGGATGCAGAAGTTCTTATGGCCCAGCTCTTCCGGTTGTCGGAGCTGGAGACGCGCTTTTCGCTGAACATGAACGTGCTGATTGACGGCCGCACACCCAAAGTCTGCTCGCTTAAGGAAGTTCTGAGGGCATTTCTTGATCATCGCAGGGATGTGTTGTGCCGGCGGGCACGCCATCGGCTGGGCAAGATCGATCATCGGCTCGAGGTACTCGAAGGCTTTATCGTTGCGTTTCTGAACCTCGATCGCGTGATCGATATCATCCGGTATGACGCAGACCCAAAAGCCGCGCTCCTGCGCGAAGAATGGAGCCGCAGCTTTCAGCGGGCCACGTCCGAGGCCGACTATGTGACACCACCGCCCGGAGAGGGCGAGCTGTCCGAAGTCCAGGTCGAAGCGATCCTCAACATGCGGCTGCGCAGCCTGCGCCGGCTCGAGGAGATGGAGCTGATCTCTGAACGCGACGCGCTGATGATCGAACGCGCGGAGCTCGAAGATCTTCTGGCGGAGGAACGCCTGCAATGGGCGCGCATTTCTGACGAGTTGCGCGAGATCCGCAAGAAGTTCGGCAAGGGGCAGGAGTTTGGCAAGCGCAGAACCGACTTTGCTCTGGCCGCAGAGGTCGCTGAGGTGAGCCTCGAGGATATGATCGACAAGGAACCGGTCACGGTCGTCTGCTCGAAAATGGGCTGGATCCGCGCCATGAAAGGCCATATCGCCCTCGACTCGGTATTGAAGTTCAAAGATGGTGATGAAGGTCGGTTCATTTTCCATGCGGAAACCACGGATAAGCTTCTCGCCTTCGGCTCCAATGGGCGCTTTTATACCCTGTCCTGCGCCAATCTGCCTGGCGGTCGCGGCATGGGGGAACCGATCCGGCTTATGGTCGATTTGCCCAACGAAGCCGAGCTAGTGCATCTGTTTCTCCACGATCCGGGACGCCGTTTGATTGTCGCCTCGGATGCCGGAGATGGCTTCATAGTGCCGGAGGCGGAGGTCGCTGCACAGACGCGGGCCGGAAAACAGGTTTTGAACGTGAAAGCGCCGTTCAAGGCGCTTTGCGCGAAACCGGTTTCGGGCGATACTATCTGCGCGGTTGGCGAGAACCGCAAAGTTCTGGTCTTCGGTCTTGAGGAGTTGCCGGAGATGACACGCGGCAAGGGGGTGCGTGTTCAGAAATACAAAGATGGCGGGCTTTCGGATATCACCACATTTGTGCGGCAGGATGGGCTTCAGTGGCTGGATTCGGGCGGACGCACACGTACAGTTTCTGATCCAGAACTCGTCGAATGGACCGGGAAGCGCGCGAGTGCAGGGCGTATGGCCCCGCGCGGGTTCCCGCGTGATAATAAGTTTACATAGAGGCGGTCTATTCGCCCAAAACAGACTGAGGGAAGCAGGCAGATGAAACAGTCAATCCGAGGCGCTCTTTTTTCCACTGCCGCACTCAGTTTGGCTGCCTGCGCGAACAATGCCGAACTGACGGAAAAGGTTGACCTCGGTAACTTCCAATTGGGTTTTGCGGTTGTGGTCGCTGACAATGCACGCCAGGGGCCGTTCTCACGCGATGCATCTGCCGAACAGATTGAGGAGGCTGTCAGCGCCGAGATTGAGCGCCGCTTCGCCCGCTACGAGGGCGGAAAGGACTTTCATCTCGGCATCAGTATTGACGGCTACATCATCGCAGAGCCGGGCATTCCGGTGGTTGCGTCGCCAAAATCTGCCCTTTTCGCGTCCGTCACACTTTGGGATGATGCCGAACAAGCCAAAGTGAACGAAGAGCCCAAGCAAATCGTGGTCCTCGAGTCATTCTCTACAGATCTGGTTGTTGGATCGGGTCTGACCATGGAACCCGAAGACCAATTGGTTAACATCTCCCAGAACCTTGTGAAGGAGATTGAGGATTGGTTGAACAATCGCCCAGAATGGTTCGATGATCCGGTGCCCGGTCAGGGCACGCCGATTAGTGAAATCCAAACGCAGCGCTCGCGGGCAGCGGAACTTGCGGCAGCAGGGATTTCTGTTCCGACAGAGGACGATATTCGCCCGAAGCCGCGCCCGGCGGGTCTCTGAAGTGATCCGTCTCACCCGGGGGGATCGCGCCATTGCAACAGCGCTTGATTTTTCCCCTCAAGATCAGTAAGCCGCCCGCGATTACACCAACGGGTCAGGTGGGACCCCCAAATCACGAGGCGCCACGATCATGGCAAAGGAAAAGTTTGAGCGGACCAAGCCGCACGTGAACATTGGCACGATTGGTCATGTTGACCACGGCAAGACGACGCTGACGGCTGCGATCACGAAGCAGTTTGGCGACTTCAAGGCCTATGACGAGATTGAC
>JBCCXD010000004.1:0-356556 GCA_039192165.1 Pseudomonadota bacterium
CATGGATTGCATGCTGCTTGAAAGCCACGCATTGACCACGATAACCGCCATGATTTCCTGAATCTCACGGTCCGTGAAGTGCCGACGAAGTTCTTCGATGTGCGCGGCAGTCACTCGTGATGGCAGGCGTGCCGCGTCGCGGGCGAGGCGCATAGCGGCTTTCATCGCAGGCGTCACCGCCCCTGAGCGCTCAAAATCAAGGAGTGACTGAATGTAGGAAATTAGGCCAGGCAGATCCTCGGGCGGGATTTCGTCCTGAAAGTACTCATCTTCTGTGTAGTCAAAAATACCAAAGGCACCATGTGCCTGGCAGTGCACGCAGCCGCTCGCAAGTTGATAAACAAAGAAGATTGACCATACGTCATCGTGATCGAATGTTCGTTCGGTTTGCAGAATATAGGCATCCATCGCGAGCGTTCCAAAGGCCGCTTGTCGAGGCCAATATGTGTCGAAGCGGTTTCGATCGCTGTAAGGCACAGTGTTGTCGGGTTCTGGCGCGCTCACAAAATACTCATAGTCGTAGGCCGCCACGTCGAAGGCCTTGGTATCTGGTGACGGAAGGTTGGCTGTTCGCCCCCCGTTCGCCTCCCACTCCAGAACATCCGTTGGGGCGGCGTCGAAGGGCTCTTCGATGCCATCTCGGTCACCATCAAAAGTGATTTCCGAAACATCGTATCCGGTGATGTAATTGACCCAGTCTGTTGCGAAAGTTGGATCCACCGCGCCGAGATCCTTTCGCTGCCACGTTGCATCGACTTCGGCCACGGCTTGCAACAAGACCTGTCCGACAAACGGATTTGTGCGTTGCTCTTCAGGAGAGCTTGCCGCATTTGGACCAGGCATCCATCCAACGGACGACAGGTTTTCCGTCGCCCAATCCAACGTTTCTTGATCTGTAACGATTGGTAAAACCGCGTCATGCGTCGCCGAGGCATTATTGATCGCGCCAAGCTGCATCAGTTCGGATATCTGCCGATCCGTATAATTTCTACGCAGTTGTGCATGAAGATCTGCCGAGGCCGTAGTAGGGTAACTCCCGATCTCGTCGATGAAGGTGAACGCCGCTTTCAGCCGGGGGTCTTGCAGTGTTTCCACGTAGTTCGGCGCAAAAATAGCCGTAATGTCTTTATTTGGGACGCCCATGAGCGAAAGCTGATAGGCGCTTCTGGCAACGTGGTGACGACTGCCTGCCTCAATCATTTGCCGCAATGTCAGACGCCATTTTGTGTCAGCATCAAACATAGCATCGGCGTGGATCATTGCGTCGGACATCAGCAAGCCGTTGTAGAAATCGCGCAAGTTGCTGATGTCGATTTTCTGCCGATCATAAAATGCGATGGATTGATCGGCCTCTGGGGCGGGTGGTGTGTCCGAGAACGCCTGTTCGTAGGATAGGCACATAGCGGCCAAAGTCGTTCCAGTGAGAAGAGCCTTTAGTTCCATTGCCTTACTCTCCCTCGAACAGAGTGACGAACATACCGTTCGGATTGGGCGCATGGCTCGGCACAGTCTGCAGAACATCCCAGTGTTCCGTGATTTTTCCCTCACTATCAAAAAGATACATGTCGACCGCAGCCATCCCCATGTCATTGGGATCATCATTATCCAGATTGCGAAAGTTGACGTGCGCCATTGCGGAATCGCCAACGACGATCACCTTGTGAACATCAATTTTGACGGGGTACTCGTCGACCGACCCCTTGAACAACATCGCCAGCGGCTGACGCCCGTTTGGCAGCATTGTGCTGTGTTGAATGTACTGGTCCGACACGTATTCACCGACGGTCTCAATCGTAGGGCGAGTCGAGAGCACTTCGTAGAATTCGATAATCCGCTCTGCTCTGGCCCGGTCCTGATCGTTGTTGACGAAGATATGGGTTTCAAATCCCTGTGGGATCGAATTGCGGTAGATAAAGCCTTGGTCTTGAGACCGGGTAGGCGGTGCAAATGGATCAATGTCTTGGGCTTGTGCACCACCCGCAGTGACCAGACACAGTACCGCTGACATCATGGCCAAGTCGAATAGTCTCAGCATCGTTTTCTTCCTTTCCGACACGTTTCACTGGTGTCGCATCTTTATGAGAACGCCCCGGATACAGTCGGTTTGTCGCGTTTTTGGGGAGCTCTTTCAGTCGAACAGATCACGGGCCGCATCCGCGACCAGTTTCGGTTGCCCGGCTTGAATGAAGTGGTTCGCATCGACGAAGAGGACCTTGCCATCAGGCACCAAATCTGCGGTGCGCCAGTACTCCTCTGGACGCTGTCCAGGATCGAGAGCGCCCTGCATGAACACGACCGGCATCGTCATACGCGGAAAGACCTCAGCCAGCCGAAGCTCCAGTTCTTTGTTGAAGCTGGCGTCTGAATTGTGGGCTTCTGCAGCCTCCACGGTGCTTTTGAACCCAAACCCCCAAGTCGCCCGCGCAATATGTTCTTCGCTCATCTCGACGGAGAAGTAGTTGCTTTCGAACAGATCCCGAATGGGCATTGGATTGCTGTGAAAGGACACCTCTGTCATGCCCTCGTGGTCGGATCGTGGCAAACCGTGCGGCTGATCCGAAGACTGCTGCAAACGTAGATAGGCCAGAACACGTGGATTGATGCCGTCTTGAGCGACCATATGATCATCGACCACAGATCCGCAGTCTTGCGCGACCAAATTATACGTCTCGATACCAATCTCGGTCATCAAAGCAGCGACGCCAGTCGCGACACCACCAAAAGTTAGATCAATATCCAGACGCTTGTTCGATTGGACGTATCCAAGAGTATCCGGGGCGATCACGTAGAAATCGTCAGCAAGATGGGAGATGACCTCGTGCCAAGACCACCACGTGTCCGGATGTCCGTGGACGAAAAGGATAGCTTCGCCCTTGGGATCGCCCCTCGCTACAAGGTGCCAAGCCGCTCCATTTGCTTCGACATACCGGTGCGTTCCAAAAACACTTTGCGACAGGTATTCGATCTCACCATGACGACTGACAGTGCCTCCGGACAGCTGCCCTGCCGGATACATGATCTCGTCAGAGATTTGGGTGGGGGAGTGCGGTTTATAAGGGTCTGTTTCTATCGTTTGCTGCGCGGATGCAGCGCCCAAGGTGCTTACAGAAACAACTATTAAGAGGAGAATCGCGCACTTCATCGGGAACCTCATGCAAGGTAACTACGTGGTTCCACTCTGAAGGCCTGCTCATAGGCATAAAGATCGGCTAGCGCGCATACTATGAATGAAAATGAGTCATAAAGGATGTCGTCGTTCCTATTGCCGCAATGAGTTTTAGATTGACGTTCAAATTTCTGCGTTCCCGAGAGCGAGGGACTATATCTCCAACGCAATAAAATAGGGACAAAGACGAAGCAAAATGAATAGATCGAACGACATTTTGATACGGTTTTTTACTGGCCGAAGCGCATGTCAGACAAAAGCCCCGCAGGTCGATCTGCATCGAACGATGCGATCAACTATATGCAAGTCGCCTGAAGAGGCTAAGTCACTTGGTGACCGCAGGATCGCGATCGCCGCGGGAACAGTTGCCGCAGTGGTATGTTCAAAGCTTTGACCGTCAGATAGGGCACAGCCAGCTCCTCAAGCTATCTAGGATTTGTAAGCGACCCGAGCCGAACGTCGCGGCCCGACTGCCAGGCAAACGCCACAATAAGCTGCTGAAGCATATCGCGACAGATCAAAGCACTGTCACGATCGTAGATGTAAACTGATGTTTGTGCCGCTGAAGGCCAGGGGAAAAGAACAACTGGAACAGGTATATCCATATCGAACGCTAGGCACCGGTCAAACCACCGATGGTCTTTGGGCTGGACAAAGCCTCTACATCAAGCGATTTGACGGTGTTTTGCGCCGAGGACGTCGTGTTTATGATCACAGATTGGGGTGCACCCTCGCCCCAGCTTAGCGCAGTCCGAAGATTCTCTATCAGCATGTAGGACGCTAAGCTGTTTACAGCGTATTTGGACTCTTAGCTCTGCGCGCTGTTGACCCGCTGCAAGGTCAACACGCCAGAGTTATTATAAAGTGCGTCAATTGACGGGAAGCACCCCTGAATATCCTGAGTCACCCGTATTGTGTGGAGGGCATCCGCGAAATCCGCTTCATAAAGCTCGACCACAGCGTCAGGAAAGCTCGGCGGAAGTTGCCGCTTTTGATACTCCGCCTTTTGACTGTTACGATTTGAGAGTGAAACACCCCAGCCATCTGCAAAGAACTGGCGAGTAATTGCATTGCCAATGCCGCCTGTTGATCTGGTGATTGCAGCGAACATTGATACCGATACTTTATGCTCCTCCCTTCCGAACGTTCCCTAAACGATTTTTAGAAAGTCACGATAAAATCACCTTAACCGCCGCATCAATGGCTTCAAAATGGGTTGGCGTTGTAAGACTTGATCCATCCCATACGTCGCGCCAGTTTCCCACGCCGGACTTACCTTTGATGTTCATTCCAAAGAACAGCGCGCTACGTTCCTTGGTCTGAAGTACGTTTTCCCCGGCGCGCGGACCTGGCGTGGCGGCTCTCAGCGCCAATTGCTTATCTTGCCAGCCTTTTTGCTCGACCCTCCTTATGCAATTGTAGATGGTTTTCAGGCTACAGTGGCAAAACCGTTATAATCTGCAAACGATATGATTGGAGCGTCTCAGGCTCCTACTCTTCCGAAAAGCCTTTGTCCCAATGCATGCACACCGATGGCACTTTGTTTATCAATTGAGTAAATCGGCCTCTCGTAGTCGTTCAGATCGATAAACTGGATCTCTGCGCATCGCTAAAAGCGCAGTGGCCGCTCGGCTGCACAGACAACCAACGCGCGATTTATGGATTGGCTATGGTCGGACACTGCACAAGCGAGCGCTTTCAGTGGTACTATCCTTCTGACAGTGTCCGGAGTTTAGCCAAACCGGTGTCAGAGCCTCAACGTCTCACAAGCGCATACTATGCGCGCTCATGCAGCAAGCTGAGGGCTAAATTCTGAGCCTGGGCGCATAAATACGCATATAAGGTGAAAATGGATTACTGGAATGAGATTCATACTGCCTTTTGGGTAGCCCGCACAGGCACCGTCAGCGGTGCCGCAAAGAAGCTTGGTGTGCATCGAGCGACTGTGAATCGGCATATTGATTTTCTTGAGGTCGCCATCGAAGCCCGTCTCTTCCTCCGCCACAGACGCGGCTATGAATTGACCGATGTAGGGCGCGAGTTTCTGCTGGTTGCCGAGCGATCTCATGGCTTGTTGGAGGATTTCTTAGGTCGTCTACGTGTACAAAACGCAGACATCGAAGGAGAGATCACAGTGGCTACTCTGCCTCCGTTTAATGACCTCATTTCGCCCGGGATCTTAGCGTTTCGGCAAAAACACCCGCGGACGCGGGTGAATGTGACCACAGGTGATGAGTTATCTCGTTTGGAACACGCGGAGGCGCATGTATCGGTCAGAGTTGGCGCCAAACCTGTAAACGATGACTATGTCGTTCTTCCTTTTTGCTCGCTGGAGTTCGCACTTTTCGCGCATGAGGCTTACGTTGCCAGTCGCGGTATGCCACAGCACCAGAACCTCAGGGGACACGACATTGTGGGGAACCCAGACGTTAATAGCCCTGCCCCGTTCGAGGTCTGGCTCGCGCAGAACACTGACCCGGATCAGATTGTGATACGTTCGACAAATCCCAGGGTAATTGAAGATGCTTTGGTGCGTGGCCAAGGCGTCGGTTTCTTGCCTGTGTCATTGTCCGAGCGCTTGAAAGGTATGGCGCAGGTGTCGCCGGCTTTACCAACATGGTTGGTGCAAAGCTGGATGGTGACTCATGTGGACGTGCACTGGACAGACAAGGTTCAGTCAATGTTGAGCTGTCTAAAGGCGATTGCTCCTAAAACCTAGCGCCCCGAAATTATGCAGGCCGCCTCGCAGCAAGCGTGAGACCCGCATGCAGAATGACCACCACGCCTGCGGAAACGACATGGATTACCATGCTTGTCTAGCCCCCTGCGTCTGGGCCACTGATCGGGGTTCTCTCTGATAGGGTTTCAGGAACGGGTGGGCGCATGTTGAATGCCTGATGCGGCCTGGTGTGATTGTACTGCCTGAGCCAGTGATTGATGACGATCTGAGCTTGCTTGGTCGTCGTGAACCACTCCGCATTGAGAACCTCTCGCCGTAGTGTCCCATTGAACCGCTCGTTGTATCCGTTCTCCCAAGGTGATCCGGGATAGATACGGATAGGCGTGAAGCCCACTCTTTGAAGCCAGTCCTGCGTTGCATTGGCAGCAAACTCGGGGCCGTTGTCTGACCTGATTTACTCTGGAGTGCCGTGACGCAGGAGCAGGGGGTAAAGCACCTCCAGGACGTCTTCAGAGCCCATCTTGGTGCGAACCTTCACTGCTAGGGCCTGCCGCGTGAACTCATCTAGAACCGTCAGCATTTTGTAGCTGCGCCCATTGCTGAGCTTGTCGTGCACGAAGTCTATTGCCCAAACGTGGTTTGGATGCGTGGGCCGCATTCGGATGATCCAACTGTCCTTATGATAGAGCCGTCGTCGCTTCTTGTGTCGCTGTGGTAGCTGCAATCCTTCCTCGCGCCAGAGCCGCTCGACCTTCTTGTGGTTGACCCGCCAGCCTTCGATGTGAAGCAACTCGGCGATCTTGCGATAGCCATATCGGCCGTACTGCTTCGCCAGCCGGATGATTGCCAACCGCACCGCATCGTCATCTCTCAGAGTTGGTCGATAATGCAGGGAGCTCCGCGCCAGGCCAATCACCCGGCACGTCCGCCGCTCGGACGTCGCGAGCTTCTGACACGTATGAATGACGGCCTGACGGAGCTCCTCTGTGGTCAGGCCCTGGGCTTTAGGTGGCTCAGGCTTTCCTTAAGGATGAGCTTGTCCAGTTCGAACTCGGCGACGATCTTCTTCAACCGTGCGTTCTCTTTCTCAAGACTCTTCATCTCCGGCAGATGCGACCGGCCCATCCCGCCAAACCGCTTCCGCCAGTTGTAATACGTCGCATCGCTGATCCCGACGCTCCGACACGCCGATGCCACATCATCACCAGCCGTCAGACTCATCTCGATCTCACGCAGCAGCTTCAAGATGTCTTCGTCTGAATGTCGCTTCCTCGCCATGCCCAATCCCCCTTTCGCGGCCAATGTAATGGCCCAGTTCTAGGGGGGAAGGACAAGTCCTCGTCAGTCCAGCAATCGCCGCGCGTCTGCTTTCGGCCCATACCGGACACTCAGCGCCAATGCCGAATGCTGCAGTCGCAGCCCACAATGCGGACATTCGCTTAGGCCAACGGCATTGGACCCAAATTCGAACTTCTACGGCGACAAAATGTACTTTCTCGCAGGGTTTGGGCACCTTAACGAAGCTCGTTGACGACAGGTTTGTCATCGTCCGAAACATGTCAGGCGCGTAGACAATTGCCCTACCAACCCATCAAGGCATCGGGCCATCCGAGAAAAGAAAGTGATGAAGCTTTGCGAGATAAACATAAAACTCAACATCGGTGTCAAAGCTGATCTCTGTGCGATCCTCATATTCCAAAGCCGTAAGCTCTCTTTCGGCCAGGACATGATCAAAATTCGAACGGAAGCGCTCGGCACACTCACCGCGCGCGTCGATCTCTTCTTTTAACTGTGGGGGACCATATACGTTGCCTCCGCCATAGATGAACATATCATCCAGCCATGCCTGGGTTCGAAGATCGACCATCATCTCACTCCTGTGGGGAACAACGTGACCAAAGAAGGCCCGCCCGTACGCAAAAGCTCATATACAGCAGTGACTGTACCACCACCAAAATCAACCGTCTGTATTCCCGTTGGATTTTTAACACTACCTAGACGACGGAGTCCCTCCACAACATTCTGGAAATCTCGACCAAGAACATCTTCAATCGGCAAAGATACCTCAAAGGTCGTTCTTGTCCGCAATCCTAACCTCGACATCGCCTCATCACGTGTCGCACGGTGGTCAGGTGACCTGCGAATTTGGGCTTCCGCCGCTACAAAGTCTGCTTCGTTGGTTATTCGCGTCGCGGTTCGAAGCGTATTATGTGTCCCTCCGGTGACCCCATCTGTCGTAGTGCCGGTCATTGGGTCAATGCCACGCAGAACCCGATCCTCCAGCATCTGGCGTGTCACCGCTCCTTCATGCCGTTGTGGCCCGTGCCCCTGAGCCTCCAGATCTGCAAAACGGCTCGCAACCAGCGCATCGACCTCGCGGCGACGCGTGTTGATCATATCGTCAAACCGATTGCGACCAGCACGTAGAGCGTTCAGAGCTGCTGTCGGACGCAGACGAGTCAGATTGATCCCCAGCTTTGCCGCACCCGCCGTGAAGGCCGTTCCACCAAGAAGAACCGACGCATCAAGGTGAGCCACGTCTTCATAGGCGCGCAACAAGGCTTCTTCACTGGTCAAGCCCAGACGGTATTCAAGGTCAAGCAAGCGGAGCTCTGCGTGCTGCGCCTCGAAATAGGCAACCGCCTTCTCGGCGATCTGCTCGGCCGTCTCACGATCCAGATCCACCAATCGTTCCAGTGCATCAAGGATATTCTGCCGCGCGGTCAGCCGTTCCTGTTCTTCCTCATCCGTGATGACACCGAACAGACGCCGATATCCAAGATACGAAAAACGGAACACACCGTAGATGCCAGTGACTGTGCCAACCAGCGCGTCTTCACCGGCGCGCACAAGGCCCCTGCCTTGTGCATCCGATATGCGATCCGCCAGGTCCGGCGACACCGGACGGCCTGTCAGAATAATCTTGCCGTTGATGATGGCGGGTTCCGGATAGCAACGGCAGTTATGCGCTTCACCTGGCACCCCGTCCGGAAATCCATGATCCCACGGAAATACGCGGTCATCCCGCTCGGCATGGCTGGACCTAACCTTTGAATCGTCAGCGGATCGCCAGATGTAATGCGTGACCCCCACTGCCCGTTGCCGCGCCTCATTCAATTCGTTCTGAAATCGACGCAACAACCAGGCTTCGGTCGCTGCGATGTCCACTTCAATGAGAGAGGCTATTTCGGTTCTGTCACGGCCTTCACGCTCATAGACGGCCAGCGTCGCAGTAAGACGTGGCTCAAATTCATCATAGAAACGCTGCTTCATAGGCCCGGAGTTGTAAGCATTAGTGTCGCCCAGATGTTCAGCCAGAAACGCAGCATTGTCCGTACCGGCGCCTTCCAGCAGCTCTAGAAGTCGCTGGAAATGCGGTCCAGGTTGAAGGACGCATCCTTCCTCTCAGGCGCGCGGTTCAGTCGATGTAGACTGACCGTAAATTCTGATTTGCCGCCAGACCGAAGGAAGCGGACAAAAGGTGTATCAAGCGCCATAGCCAGCCTCTGAACGAAGTTGGTTTTATCCGTTCAATTTGCAGTTAATTTTTAGGAAACGGACCGAGCGGTACGGCCAGAACTGGCAACTAAGAGAAATTTGGCCTTTGATGTTAAGCTAATCTGTCAGCATTGGGTTGTTGTTTGAGGAGGGCATGGCGGACCGGAGGATCAGTCATGGAAACACCAAACCTACCTGTAATTCGCGCCCTGCGGCCAGCCTGGAACAAGGGTCGCATTGTCGGCCAGAAACGACCGCTCAAGCCAAAGCACGTCTGGGCGATCCGAATTCGACTTGAACTGGCCGAGAACCATCGCGATCTCGCTCTGTTCAACATGGCGATCGACAGTAAGCTGCGGGGCTGTGATCTGGTGAAGATGAAAGTCGTTGACGTTATGGCGTCTGGTCAGATCAAGGAGCGCGCTTCCGTGCTGCAGAGCAAGACGCAGAAACCAGTCCGGTTTGAGATATCTGAAGGTACACGCGCTTCCGTCGAGAAATGGATGAACGACGAATTGATGGTCGGATCCGAGTATCTTTGGCCCGGCCGTTTTCACGAACGCCTGCACATCTCGACGAGACAGTATGCTCGGATTGTCCGAGACTGGGTCATGTCGATTGGTCTAGAGGCAAGCGCCTATGGCACGCATTCGGTGCGCCGGACCAAAGTGACGCAGATCTACAAGAAGACCGGCAACCTGGGTGCTGTTCAGCTTTTGCTGGGTCATACCAAAATGGACAGCACTGTCCGATACCTGGGTGTCGAGCTCGAAGATGCTTTGGCTATCGCAGAAGCTATTGAAATCAAGACAAATGGGCCGTTCGTTAGGACGGCCCAAACCGGCCGTTCAGCGACCGGCCAACATGCTGCGGTGGCAGCCCGCATTTCCGACATTCGCTGCAAGCGCTCAGTCAGGACTTCGCTCACTGACACATCGGGGACAAAGCGCGTATTGACTTTGGCTTCCCCTGTGGCGGCTTTTAATCAAGCCGCTCAAGATTGGTTCATTTCCCATCAGTCCGCGAACGTATGATTTTGAGCTAATCAAAGCAGCGACTAGTGTAAAGGATGCCCGTTTTCGTGCCAGTTAACTCTCGCCTGATGCATCACTTAGCACCCCAATCAAAAGTCGCATAAGCTGAAGTAGCACTTTGTCCTTACCAGGTGTTTTGATGTTGACTTTGCAGTGGTCTTCCAAAAAAAGCTGCTCGCTCAACTCGCCTTCTGACAACGCCATTAAAGCGCCATAGCTCGTTTGCATTTCTACGTCCGGATTTGACGCGGCCATGTAAGCCACAGTGGCAGAACCGTCTTGCGCACGCAGCTCGAAAGATTCGCCATCAACCTCAAGACCTATCACTACGTCTAAATCTCCGACAGTGGCGCGCTTAGCGGCTGCGTTTAGGGTAACCGCCACGGTGCGCAGGTTTCCCGGTCGAACGATGTCTGCCTCGCTTGGGAATTGCGCACCGAAAACGGCGAGTTCAAAAATCAAGTCGCCTGTTCTTTGCCCCAACGCCGTAAGTTCATACAGCGTGGCACCATGCGGTCCGTCCGCTTTGACGATGAGACCTTCTGCGACCAGTTTGACCAAACGTTCGGTCAGTAGGTTTGCCGCAATCCCGGTGAGACCGTGCTGAAGGTCAGTGAAACGCGCAGGCCCGGCATGCAGGTCGCGCAAAATCAAAAGTGTCCATCTATCGCCAATTCTATCGAGCCCGCGAGCAATCGGGCAGAGCAATTTGTAGGAGCGCTGTTTCACAATTCTCATCCTCACGATCATGTTACTTTAAAAAATAAAGTATCCACTTTATTTTTCAAACTGACATATTGAATGGAGCTGAAGCCGTGTCAACACAACCCAAGATATTGGTCACAAGTGCTGCTGGGAAAACCGGCCTGCAGGTGGCACAGCAACTCTTGCAAAGCGGTGCAAACGTGCGGGCCTTTGTCCGCCGCAAAGACCATCGCGCCGAGCGGTTGAAAAGCCTTGGTGCGGAGGTGTTTGTCGGCAACCAGTACGATCTGACTGACCTGCGCAACGCTGTGAAGGGGGTTCAGCGGGCATATCAATGCGCGCCCACCGCACCCAACGGATTGCACTTCAATGCGGCCTTCACCGTTGCCGCCTACGAGGCGAAGCTGGAGCATGTGGTAACGCTTGGACAATGGCTTTCCAGTGTCGATCACCCGTCACTTTTTACTCGCGAGGTCTATATTAGCGACGTGCTGATCGGGATGCGCTCCGACATGAGCGTGACCACGATCAATCCGGGTTGGTTTGCGGATAACTACATCATGGCGATGGGCCTCGCGGCACATTTGGGCCTTCTTGCAATGCCGCTTGGCGATGGAGAGGTTGCCAAGAATGCCGGACCTTCAAACGATGACATCGCCCGTGTGGCCGTTGCTGCGCTGTTGGACCCAGATGCACATGGTGGGCGAACCTACCGGCCGACCGGTCCTGAATTGATCTCTCCCAATCAGATTGCTGCGGCCATGGGTCAGGCAACCGGTCGAAGAGTGCGGTATCTTGATATCTCCGAGCAGATGATGCTCAAGGCTCTCAAGGCAATGCCGCCTTCAAACTATTCGGAGGCGGCGGCCTCACAGCTGGCGATTTACGCCGATGAATACCGCCGCGGGACATTTGCCGTTAATGCGCCAACGGATATTGTCGCGCGGGTTGGAGGGCGTGAGCCACGCGACTTTTTGAGCGTGGCCCGCGAAGCCGTGACCTCGCGCCCTGATTTGCAGCGCAGTGCGTGGCGTTCTGCTGCCGCGGTCGCGGGATTTGTCAGGATGTTGCTGGTACTCCCTCCAAACCTGACCAAGGTGGCTAAAGAACGCGACTTTGTGCCTGCTGCGTCGCCTCGTTTTAGCCAGGACGATCCGGACTGGCTCAGCTCTCACTCAAATACGAACTCTTTCTCATCAAAACAGGTGGCCTGACATGACAGCGCTCATGATATCAACAATCAAAGTGACAGATCCCGAACAGTTCCAGACCTATATGCGCAAAACGCAGGACGTTGCGCGACCTTATGGGGCCAAGATGCTCTTTCGTGGAAGGTGCAGTGCGACATTGAATGGGGGTGCAACCAATGGCGATGTGGTCGTCGTCGTCAGCTTTCCCGATATTGAGACACTAAAGCGCTGGAATGCGTCACCCGAATACCAATCGCTTGTTGCCCTACGTGACGCGAGTTCCGAACAGGTGATGACGGCTTATCGCTCGGCAGATTGAACCAGGTTTTTTGCTAACTCGAACATGGGTAATGTAGCGCAAGTCTGCAGTTGATTTTGAAGCATCTTGGCAAAACCGTCCGAAGCGGACCTTCCAATGATCTTGAGGCAGCGCGAAGTTCGGGCTCTGACCTGCCATCGGAAGCGGCGCGGCAAACATCTGCGTGGGTGACTCAGTCACCTCAGTGGACGGCCCAAAGCCGACATTGAACAGCCGACCCACGTTGTAGCTGCAGCCCGCATTGCAGACGTTCGCTGCAACCACCCGATCTCAACGGTGGGAGATGTCCGGAGCGCGGACCAAACGGACTTTGAATGCTTGCATTCATGGGTTGGCTTCCGGCCCATAGGAGACACTCGTCAGGGTAGCCGTCGCTACACCGCGACAGTCCCAAAGTGGACGTTCGTTCGTACTACCGTATTTGGAGCGACCAGATGTTGCGATGCCCATGCAGCAGGCACATGATTCAGTCGTGTAGCGCCCGACCGAACACGCGGCCCTTGACAAGCCAAGATAAACCAAAGGCCCAGAGGGCAATGGCTTCGAAGACAAAAGTCAAGCGCAGGCTATCCCAAAGAGGAAATTCTCCAATGAGCTTGATGTACGTCCAGTAGAGTCCAATTGCACTCACTGACCCAACAATGACGCGTGCGCACCAGAGGTAGATCCTGTTGCGATTCTCCTTAGCGCTGCCAAGTTCGCCGTCTTTTCTGTGAAAACCTTTGACTTCGCGTGTGAAAACATAGGCAGAAAAATATGCAAGAAAGACAAAGAACAGAATTGCCGAACCCACATGTAGAATCCCAGCCAATGCCGATAGTGAGTATGTTACCTCGGCAGTTTCTGCTGCGCCCTCTTGAACAAAGGCACGCAGTTGGAGGCCATCGATTTGGCACTTGGGACCGTTCGTGGGCATCCATGCTACTAGAATTGCGGGAATTGCAGCGACTGACGCCAATCGCCATTCGTTCTTCCCCTGACCTCCGTATGCAACGAGTAGAGCAGCAATAATAGAAACACTCCCAACAAAGACACCGCCGAAAAAGCGTGAATAATAGAAGGCGCTGATGGAATCGTGGAAACAGACCGCGGGAGACAAAGCGCCAACGGCTAAGACTACTGGGAGTCCAAATGCAATAACTGCGACAATGTTAGCGAGAGTTTCCTGGCTTGCATCCATGCGCGCGGAGGCGCCTTTATCGTCCGGTTGAAAACGATCTGGGCCAAAGAAATTATCAAAAAGAGGTGTCAATTCAAAGTCACTCCCCAGGAAAGAGCATACCAAAGGATACTATAGCAACATGCATCTTGCTACTTCCGGCAATTTGAGCTGAGGACGCTTCCACGCTCCCGGCCCGAACTGGACCTTGAGGGCGATGGCATGATGCTGCGGTGCTGCCCGTCAAAGCTGCCGTTTATCGGTTTGTTGATAACCTTGTCTATCACCATTCTGGGTCTTGGACCGCCTATTCGACTTCGAGAACGTCGAGAAAGGTGTCTTCGAAACTCCCGTCTTTATTGCGCGTTAGCAATCTGAGCGTTTCGCCTTCCGTATAGTTCGGCAAGTCTTCCGCTGTCTTCAAATAGAAGATCAACATGACGCGCTCCATCGCATCTGAACCAAAGCCTCGTCCGTAAATGTGGGCCTCGCCCAGGGGTTCATCGGCCTCGGGGTCTTGGTCGGGATGGAATGCATAGAAAATGTCACTGTCCTCGGGCACGCGGGCAAGCCAGACGCGAAGCACTTTCTCGCGCGCGGTCTTAGGTGTCACCTGAACGTCCATGTCTCAATGCATAGCACGCGAGACACGCCCGCATGCAGAACTACTTCTTGGCAAAGGTTCGAAGTGAACAGCCGTCATATTGCACGCTTTCGGGAGAAACGGCCTTTCCGTTTCCATCAATTACAAGCAGATAGATTTTCAGGTTCTTGACGGATTTCTTGCGCCCAATATATCGGCGAATGCCTCGGGTCATATCGATAGTATATTTAGTGTGCTCGTGACGCAGCGGGTGTTTCGAGCGAATATCGTACTCGTCCCGCCGATAGTACTTAGGATTGCAATGGCCCGGAGCTCCGTGACACTGACCGTGACCGAAAAGCACCAGCCGACCGGAGAAACTGTCGTCCTTGTAGCCAGTCTTGGCCGTACAATTGGGATTGGCGATGTAGGCACGGACCTCATAGGAATCCTTAGGTGGCCGCAGGCTGTGGAAATCCAACTGCGCACGGACAAAGCCGCCTTCGACAGTCCCAAGCTGGATCTCTTTCGCGGGATTGGCCGCAGCCGACAAGTTTCCAGCCGGAGCTGAGTCCGTCGTCCCGGTCGCTGCGACGGCAGCTTCCACGGAGTCTTCGGAATAGATATACCGAAGAGACGTTTCGGCATCTATCAAGTCGCGCCCCGCACGACCATCGTAGACGACTGTGTCCAGTACATGCTGCGGGACATTGGCGCCTGGGTGCAGTGCCTGCCAGTCAAACCAGACTTTGTCACATTGACAGTGATGCAGCCAGAAAATGGGATCATAGGCGGCCGAGCCGATTGACATCATATCGCCGATCCCATTCGGCAATGGAGAGCCTCCCAGCCCCCCCACTCTTACATGTACGGTCCCATGCGCCCCAAAGTCGAAATCTTGCTGGAAACTCATATAATTTGGGTTATCCATGTGTCGTTCAACATCGTCGCGAAGCTGCGGGATGACATCTCGGAAACTGCCTGGAAACCTCTGGGTGAAACGTTGGTCTCCACTGAGGCCTTGGCTGACTTCACGATAGAGGCTTGGCGCGCTCGCAAGCGGGTTGGAGACGGTATCGCCGTTCTCGTTCTCGTAGGTCGAGTCGTCAACGATCATGGGCAGCCCATTTGATGCGTGGGTCGCCGCCTTGTGGGTCGTCCAATCCCAGAAAGGCAGTGTCAGCTCCAGCTCATCATCGCTACGCTTCCATTGCAGCGCGGTGTTCAGGGCTTTCTCGAAAGAGTACAGGTATGACCTGTGCCATGTCAGAAAAATGCGATTGTCATCGTGGCAGAGATCCAAATCGTAACCGTGTCCCCGTGCGAGGGCTTGATACCCCCGGTTGTCTCCAACAGCGATTTCCGAGATTTCGTACATCGCAGCATAGGCGTCCCGCAGGTCCTGAACATCGGTCGGGTTGAGCCTGGTCAGATCAAATCGGATGAGCGGTAAGCCAGCCTGCTTGCGCCGAAAATTGAGCTTGGCGACGGTGTCGATCGATCAAATCCCCCAGCAAAATGACTCTGTTGAATAAATGAAGTGTAGCACAACCGTGTCTTGGGCGCGACAGTGGGCTTAGCCTGTACTGGCATACAAACGCAAAGAGCATGGCACGGCACAAAACACTTGCGGCCCATTCCTGCCGCTGACCAAGAGCTCACATCGCTGCGGTGCGGCCCGCCAGAGGAGACATTCGCTGCAGTAGCAAAATCTAGCGAGTGGCGAACCGGAACTGTGCGGACTTTGCTGCCGTTCTTTTTTTTTCAACGTCGATGAACGCTTAGGCGCTAACGCTCCTATAGGGTGCTACTTAGGTCCCGACTGTCATCTCTATTTCTTTTCAAACAAGATACGAAGCCAACAAGTAACTCCATCGATGATCGCCGGGTTCCCATGCACGTCGCTGTGCCTCAAACGAGAATCTTCATCGCGGACTGCTTGAACCACACTGTCATCCCAAAGTGGATCAGTTTTGGTCTCCGTAAGTTTAGACCATTGAAGATCAGCAGCTAGCAGCACTGTGCCCATGCCTGGTTTAGGTTGAGGCTCAGCAAATACTATGCAGTTTCGCAGCTTGTATGGTGCATCGAATCCGTTGGCTAGGTTCAAAAAAAGGCGCAATACACCTAGAATTGCGCATACTCCGAACACAACAATAAAGAGAAAACCGATCCAGAACCCAATCTCCAATTCAAAAACACCCAGAAGTATCGCCGGAGCCAATGCCAAGGTGAAAAATCCAAGTGTTCCAATAAAATAAAGCATCTTCATTTTAGCCGACGTTATTGCGTACAGTAGCCAGTTGAAGAAATTTGCAGCACCGATCAAACCACCAGCTTCGTCGCCAATTCACCTCGCAACCAATAGTTTCTCGTTGTCCACGTATGGCAGGGTCACTTCTGCGGCAACTCGTTGACCAGCTTCGACACTTTTCTCGTCCGATTGGAAAAAAACTCGCCAGCCAATAATCGCGAACATGAAGCCTTCGGTCAGAATACTGGCCGATATCTCATGGGAAAAAAGTAGATAGACAAACAGGCAAAAAAACAAATGCCAGCAATATTGCCTTGTTCATCATGCTTGCTGCCGGACTGTACTTAACGTGTAAAAAAAGGGGTTGAGAGGCAAACAATTGCTGCTACCGTCTGACGTACCCGCTCTTCTCGGCAAGCGTGCATTGCTACGTTCCCGCCGTGACTGTGCGACAGCAAAACATGTTCGATTTCTTCATCTCTCCCCAGTTTTTTTTGGTCAACTCTTCGATGTGTTTTCCCAGTTGTTCGCCAGCTTGTAGTCTTGCATTTATGGAGTTTGCGCCGCTCCAAATATACTTGTTGATCTCAACGTCACCGGGGATCGATTCCCTCAATTTTTTGCAGAGAGCTGAATTGGGATCAGCCCATGCAGCATCCCTGGACCAAGTTCAATGAACAGTCGTTATTAAAGTCAACATACTGGGAATTGTCTCCGCCCAAATGAGGTCAGGATGGCTGTCGATTGACAGCATTGATCAGTAAATCCTTGCATTGATCAGGCGATGAGGCGAGAAAAGCAGACAATAGCATAGAAAGCGGCAACCGGGACTATGGGCTCGTTGCAGACCTTCGAGGTGACGCAGCATCGCTCCTAGATTTGGACTAAAGGATAGCCGCTCCAGGCCCTTAGTTGCCATTCGCCAAAGCGGCTTGTGCTGAATTGCGGCTTTCTCGAAAGCGGTCATGTGACGGTTCCTGTCAGGTTCTCTCGCGGCAGACCTGGTGAATAACCGCTGTGCGGACAGTGCGGACATTGGGCGCGCGCTGAGATGCGCGCTTAAGTAGCAGCAAATTGAGTAACATCTCTGGCTTGACCTTAAATCTAATGGAAACTCTAACAAGAGCGGGCGGAGAGCCGGTGAATGCCCACTAAACGCGCCACTTTCTTGAGCACTCGGGTGCAGCGCATTGCCTGTCCGAATTGCTCTCTCTGAGAGGGATCGAAGTGGGCGAAATTCAAGAGTTTCAACACTGGTCGTGGTTTTCTTGACAACGCAAGTTTCGGCTCACGAAGGCGTGAAGAACCCAGCAGTGATGGCCAGGATGGAAAGCCCTAAGCAGAAGGAGCAGACCGCAGGCCGTTTCGTGAAGATGTGCAAGACTCCAGATCAACGATCGCTGGCGGCGTCTGGTTTAGCAGTCAATTCATCAACGCGGTCTGAGATCGAAAGATCGTTTTGGGCCAATTTCCTTGCAAGTTTGATTGCAAAGGGTCAGACCTTGGGTTTCGTTTCTCCCAAACAGCGGTATGCGTCAGCCCAAGGTTTTGTTCGTTCGGAAAACGCCCATGATCTTGAGAGCGCGAATGAGACCATTGCCGCAGCGCTGGTCGATAAAATAAGGCAGGCGAACGCATGGAATGCCTTTAATGCAAGCAAGCTCAATAGCACTGACTGATTGATCAAAAACCCAAGCAAGGCGACTGTTAGAAATCGCAGGAATGCGCGCATCCAATTCGCCTCATTTCCTTTGAAGGTGTAGGCGAAATGGCCGACAAAACTTGCGCCGAAAGCAATCATGAATGCGATGGGGTTTGCGAGAAGAGGGTTTATTCCGGCGTGTATCATCAAGCCACCCGTAATAATGTGGATGGCCGTAGAAAGGAAGCCTACAAAGCCGAACCTAATGGCCTGTCGGATCATTTCTGGGACACTTCAGCGTTGTATTCGTAGTCGACTATGAAGCCGGGCCGGCCCTTAACTTCGGTAAAGATCCGAGCGACGTACTCGCCCAAGACACCGATCGAAATTAGTTGCACGCCGCTGAGTAGGAACATTCCGACCGCAAGGGTCGACCAACCTGGAAGGTCGGCCCCGAATGCTATCGTACGCGCAGTCAAGTAGAAGCCATAGGTCAATGAGGCGAGTGCAACAACACTCCCAATGCCTGTCCACAAGCGCAAAGGCCATGCCGTGAAACTTGTAAGTCCCGTGAGCGCGAGTTGAAAGAGTCCTGCAAAGCCGAACTTGCTCGAGCCTTCCTCGCGTTCCCGTAACTCGACAGGGATCGCTACGCTCTTGAAACCCACCCAGCCGTAGAGACCCTTCATGAACCTGTTTCGCTCCTTGAGGGAGCAGATGGTGTCAACGACCTTGCGGTCCATAAGCCTGAAATCCCGGGCATCCACCGGAATTGGAGTGTCGTTGCCAAAGTTAAGGGCTTTGTAGAAGGCACTAGTGAGCATGCGCTTCGCCGCGGATTCGTCGCGCCTATGCGCTCGCACTGCGTAGGCCATGTCGTACCCGTTTCGCCAATAGTCGAGCATTTTCTTCAGCGCGCTCAGGGGCTCCTGGCGATCTGCGTCAATCGTTATGACAGCTTCCCCTTTGGCCGCGACGAGACCCGCCATTAGGGCTTGTTCTTTCCCAAAATTGCGAGACAAGCGTATTATGCGAAGCGGCATGCCTACGCAACAGGTGCGAGCGCGTGCAAAGGTGGCGTCGGAGCTGCCGTCGTCCACCAAAATGATCTCGTATGAAGCGACAAGTTGTTGCGCTTCGCAATTCACACTTTGCAGGGCCCTTGCTATGTTCTCCTCTTCATTGAACGCCGGTATGACAAAAGAAACTTGGGGATGTGCCGGAAGGATGCAGACTGGTCGGGAAGAAAGACTGGGGGACAGCTGGTTCATTCGCTAACCTCCAAAAAAATGGTGTGTCGTCTGTAGGTTCTCAACTCGGAGAAATGAATACCAAGCGATTGCTTTGCAGTGTCCAAATGACTGTTGTGGACGATGACAGCATCCGTTACTCGATTATTGCCTAGGCTCCTGAGATCCTCCTCGGTTGGGAGCGCTGACGCGGTACCGCGGGTATAAAATTCTGCAGAGAAACTTCGATGGGGAAAGGTCGATATCGCCGCATCCGGCGCGACTGACAGGACATCTGAAACCAAGCTATCTTTGGTTCTTGCTTCTAACGTCTCCGGCGACAGCTTCACGAGCGAAGTAACTGTCGCAAAAAACACAATTGCAACAGCAATGCAGACCCAGAACCCGGACCATGCGAACTTGGAACCGGCGCCAAAATCAGAAACTACGACTGTCGCAACCAATAGTGCGAAGGCAGGTACAGCAGGCAAGACATAGGCCGGAAGAACATTTGCTGCCGGAGTGAACAGGATCATCGGAGCTATCGTCCAAAGAACGAGATACAACACGCGATCCCGCGCAAGGCCTGAAAAGGCGTCTAGCGATTTTTTTGGCTGAGCAACTTTCGACAAGAGAAGAAGTGTCCAGGGGAGAAATGCACCCAGAGCGAAAAGCCAGATCATTCCCTTCGGTTCTTCGTGGCCTGCTCCGTAAAGATCGCCTTGCCAACCGGGGACTAGAAACCGCTCGATGTGCTCTCCTACAAGGAAATAGCGAAGGAAACCGGGCGTACTTATTTCCGCCAGTGCATACCAAGGTGCAGTCAGGGCTACTGTCACTGCGACACCGGTAATCCAAGGCAAGTGGCCGACCAAATGCCATCGGTTTCCAAGCAAGAGCCATAGGAAAATCGGGATACCGGTCACGACAACTGCGGTGGGACCTTTCGCAAGCAATCCTATCGCCAGACCCACGAAGAAAAGATGGCCCCAAACGCGATCTCCTTGCCGCGTTGAGCTCGCGATGAAGAAACCGACCATGCAAAGCGTTGTACCCAGAACCATTGACATATCAGTCATGACAAAGGCGGATGCGCCAAAAAACAAAACTGAGGATGTGCACACGACAGTCGCGACAATGGCTATGGTTCGGCCTGCTTCCATACGAGCCCAGGAATACAAGACTGCCAATACACCGAAGCTCGTGACCAGGATAAGGACGCGGGCCCCGAATGGCCCCACACCGAAGAGCTTCATTCCAATTGCAGAGAGCCATGTATGGAGGGGTGGTTTGCCCCAGAATGGGACGCCGTAGTCAAACTGCGGCGTGATCCAATTATTGGTTTCAATCATCTTGCGCGCGATCTCTGCGTATCGCGCTTCGGTTGTGTCCGTGAATGGAAGCCAGAACAACAAAAACAGCCTGATGATCAACAGAAGTCCAAGAACGAGGACGAGCTTTCTTTCGAGTTGTTCTTTTGAGATTGCGCCGAGGTACAGTGCGTTATCTCGGGCGGGTTTTTGATCGTAGTTGGTGATTGCTTCGGACATTTTTTGCCTAAAGAAGTTTTTTATTGTCTTCAGTGTAGTGGCCCACCTCCGATGCGCTCGTCAGTGCAACTCATGCAGAGCGTCGACGAAGCGGAGGCTGACAAGAATTAGGAGAACAACGCGCCAGAAAGCGCATCAATCCGCCTGAGGAAACGGCCGCTGCGCAAGCCGTATGAAGTGGTTCAATTCACTTGCAGAGACTTTAGTGCTTTGCGAATTTCTGCGGTCTGTTTGGTCAATAGATCCGCGAAGGCTTCCCCGTCGAGTTTTTGTTCGATCCAACCGTTCTCAATCGCGGCCTTTTCCCGGGCTTCCGTTTCGTACAGTTTGTCGAATGTTGCCTGGTATCGAGCAATCTGATCGGGGCTTGTGCCGGGTGCTGTAACAATGCCGCTCCACGTCGTAAGCTCCATATCAATGTCCTGTTCCTGAAGGGTAGGAATGCCAGTAATCTGGTCCGTTGCTTCACCTGCAGTGACGCCAATTATTCGCACGCTACCTTTTTGCGCGAGCGCATTGGCCCTGGAATAGTCGGTGGCTATCGCGTCGACTTTCCCCGATGAAAGTGCCGCGAGCGCCGGAGCCGGCGCATAAAACTGCACATAATCGAACGCCGGGGATACTCCTGCTGCCTTTGTTGCCATCACTGCGGCAATGTGATCGATGCCGCCTTCTGCTGAACCGCCACCAATTGAGAAGTCTGTCTCGCCAGTTTGCATTTCAGCAATGAGATCGTTCATCGACCGATACCGACTTTCTGCATGGACGATGAAAGCAACATAGTCCCCGATAGGTGCCGCAACGGGGATCAGGTCTTCGAAACTGTCTGAGTATGTTCCGTTTAGAGACCGAATAACAATCTGAGTGGTCTTCAGCATCAGTGTGTCTTGCTGCGAGGCGGCACTATCCAACATATAGGACAAGCCTTCGCCGCCATTGTTCCCATCACGATTTTCAAAAAGGACGTCTTCGATTACACCAGAAGCCTCGAAGGCGAGACCAATAGAGCGTGTTGTCCCATCCCATCCAACACCTTGGTGTCCCGGTATCAGGAAGGTTGCTTCATCAAGAACTTCATCGGCGCTGGTTTCGCCTTCCGCAGGATCATCCGTGGGATCGTCGTCCGTCCAGACGTTCAGGATTTCTCCGGTTTCAATGTCGACCTTGAACTCGATTTCCTCGCCCGCGTCGTTGAGGATTTCTATGTCGATGACGGGCCTACCTTCAAAAGTGTCGCGCTCTGCTTCGACAACGGTTCCAGGCTGCGCGGCAAGCGCGACTTCGATGGCGTCATCTATCGACAGTTGCGATTCAGATGGTGTGTCGGAAGTTGACTGAGCGAACGCGGATGCAGCCAAGATCCCAATTGATACTGTTAGCGCCAGAGTCTTCATGCTGTTCATCGAATTGCTCCAGATTTTGTGTGTGAGGGTTGGACACGCATCCCGATATGGACGACACACTTCGCACCAGCCTGTCAGCTGCATTACACTATTGTGATTTGGACCTTTTTGGCGGTCGTCCACTTCTGACATTGGTCTGGGCCAGCCTTAGAAATGAGACCGGAACCAAACGTGTAAACGCTCGGAATAGCTCTTGCCCACCAGCAAGAGAATGGTCCGGTGTTAAGAGGCTATGCGGCTATTCCAGATTTGCGAACCGGACCGTCACCGTCAGGCCCCGTCCGTTCGGCCCATCAGCGAGCGAGAGGTCAGCATCGTGCAGTTCTGCAATGGCACGCACCAAAGACAACCCCAATCCAAAGCCTTCGCCCTGACGGGTCTTCTCCCCCTGGTAAAGCGGCTGGAGAACCCTTTCACGATCTTCAAAAGGTATCCCTGGGCCTTGGTCGCTCACTGAGATCTGCCGCCCATAACAACTGAGCGTTATCGTTTGCTTCGCCGCACCATAGCGAAGCGAATTCTGGATCAGGTTCGCCAAGAGCTGCACAAGCATGTCAAAGTCGCCGTGAATTTGAGCCGGTTTGGTCAGGTCAACGATCAGCTCCTGGCCTTCGTCCTCTATGACGGGTCTGAAAGTCTCTGCCACCTGCATTACCAATCGCTGCAGGTCAACTGGAGCAAAGCCAATACGCCCCGTCCCGCTTTCGATCCGTGACAGGCGCAACAAAGCTTCGAATGTGCTCGTGATCTGGTCGATTTGATCAAGTGCGTCGTCGAGCACGTCCTCTGACACAGTGCGCCCTTTCTCGGACAAGTCGACCGACGCCGTTTCGATCTTAGCCCGGAGCCTCGCAAGTGGAGTTCGCAGGTCATGGGCAATGTTCGAAGATTGCACCCGCATATCCGTCATGGCCTGTTCTAGCCGAGCAGTCGTCGAGTTGATCCGGGCCGCTACAAGACTGAGATCATCGTGTCCGTCGACGATTATGCGCTGATCCAGCCGACCCTGAGCCACCGCGGCCAAACCGCCGGTAATCCTGTTCAGCCGCGCTTGCGCGCGACGTGCCATCCACAATCCCGCAACACCTGCAGTTAGCAGACTTCCCAAGAGACTTAGCTGCATGCCAGCAGCCAGAATGTCGCGAAGCTCTTCCTGACGTTCGGTGTTCTCACCCAAAAGTATGATCCCCTGCGGCGTTTGCCGTTGGTAGTAACGTGTCTCGGCCCCTTGTTCGGGGTCGGTCCAGAAGCCAAACGGCTTTGAGTCATCGGTAAGACTGGCGCTCTCTCCGTCGTCAAGTTCAGGTAGCGGATGGCCCGCCGACAAGGCCTGCACAGTGATTTCCATGCGTTCGCTCAAACGACTGTCAACCGCGCGAAACATCTCCCTCTGCACCAGGAAGTACGTGCTGCCCCATGCAATCACCGCAATGATCATAAAGAGCGCCAGCAAGATGAGGGACTGCCTGAGCGCGGACAGACGAAAAAGGGACCTAAGCTGGATCAAAAACGTAACCCGAACCACGAATTGTCCGGATCAGCGTGTCGCCGAACGGCTTTTCGATCTTTCTGCGCAGGCGGCTGATGTGGGTTTCCACGACGCTTGTGGTCGGATCAAAGCTCATATCCCAAACTTTCTCCAGAAGCATTGTGCGGGTTTGCACGCGGCCTTTGGAACGTATGAAGACCTCTAGAAGCAGGAACTCCTTGGGGTTTAGCGCGACCGACTCCCCCTGTCGGACACAAGTCCTTCTGTGAAGATCGATTGTAATGTCGCCGGCAGTCAGTTCTGAAGCGATATCCTCGGTCGCACCGGGGCGCCGCATCAATCCCTCCACGCGTGCGAGAAGCTCGGAGAAGGCGAAAGGCTTGGCAAGGTAGTCCTCGCCACCTGCGCGCAACCCCTCAACCCGATCATCTACTTCGCTCAACGCGGTCAAAAAGATTGCCGGTACCGTCACCTTGGCCTCCCGCAAGGCCTTTAGGACCGAAAGACCATCCAGACCTGGCACCATCCGATCGAGCACAAGCACGTCGTAACTCTGGCTCATAGCCGCGACGAGAGCATCTTTTCCATCGGCAAAGACATCCGCCACATGGCCAGCTTCGCGGAGCCCTTGCTCCAGCCACGCACCAAGCTTTGGATCGTCTTCAAGTACCAGCAGCCGCATCGGTTACCCCCTTTTGATCGGCCATCCACTTTCTCGCCGCGTCCAGTGCAGGCTTGCCGATATAGATGAGATCGGTCAATGCGTAGGCCCCACGGAAATCAAAGCGCTCGCTGTGAACTCGGCCAGTCTTGCCCAGCGTTTCCCATGCGGTGGTAACCAGTGTTTTCAAGCCTTCGGGACCACAAAGATAGACCTGCGCATCATCTCGCATGTCGCGCATGATTTCGGTCAGGCGCGATGAAGTCAGAACGTCACCGTCGATATCACTCAGCACAATCAGATCGATCTGTGGAAGTCGGGCCGCATGCGCTTCGACATCAGTAATCGGCCCTGCGGACTGGCGCGAACGAATGCAGAAAATCAGTGTAACCCGCGCATTTTCATCCGGCTCCATGGCCTCGAGGGCGGCCAAGAATGGAGTGATACCTACGCCGCCCGCGACCCAGAGCTGCTCCGTCCGCTTCGGCTTAATCTGAGGCAGAAACCGGCCCACCCCACGACTAAGGCGAAGCTGATCGCCCGGTGCCACACTCTTTACAAAGGCTTCTGTCCAGTCTCCGGCTGCGCGGATCACAAACCGACGCGATGTCGCGTCTCCGCCCGCAATGGTGAATGGGTGCGTTTCAGCGCGGGCGTGATTATGAGCAAGCGTTGCAAACTGACCCGGTCGAAATGCAGGCAGAGAGGCATCTGCTCGAAAGGTTACGTCGATGCCCCCGGAAAACGGGTGCGCCTGCTCGACTGTCACAAGACGTGTCGGCTCGATCTTGCGAAGCAGAGTCTGCCCCCAAGCGAAAAGACCGATCAACGTCACAACAGCCATCAGCGTCCACGGCGCGACGCCAACGGCAAGTGGACTTGCCACAAAGAAGGTATGATAGGCCGCCAAGACGAAGATAGGACCCATGAGCATGTGGCTAGCTTTCCACAGGTGATAGGGTATGGCCCTTACCATCGCCGCAACCGTCAAAGTGATGAGACCCATGGCTGCATACCAGCCCACGCTTTCTCCGCTCTCAGCGAGCACAGGGACAACTCCCGCACCAAGAGACTCTGCGAGCCCCCAGTGTCCAAGTGCACCAGCCAAGGCAAAGAACCCGAGCCAACGATGTGCCGCATATGACCTGTCCGGTCCTCCCATAATCCGGTCCACTATGCGCCAGCGAGCTGCCAGAATGAGAGAAATCGCCATAGACGACATAGAAAGAGCGCCTAGCCCCGCCGGTAGAATGTTTGCCATCGGCACAAATGGAGCAACGAAAGCGATGTGAGCCAGCACGAAGGCGATGGCTTTGAAAAAGGTGTGTCTCGACATGGAAGGTTCCAATCGATGGGAAACAGAATGGGCGGTCTTGTGACAGTGATCAGGCGGATTGTGCGGTCGCGGCCGGCGTTTCTGCAGGGTCGGCTTCGAATTCGTGCCGTGCCGAGGCCGTTACAGTACCGGCCGCAATCAGAGAAAGCCCAACAGTAAGGCCAACGATCATCAGGCCGAAGAAGGCGACGAACGGGACCAGTATCAAAGCCCCAAGGACGCCGAACATGGTAGCGAGGAGAGTTCTGAATTCAGTCACAGCATATCCTTTCGTTTCGACGAAATGGAGATGTGGTTTAATGCTGGATTCAGCCTGACTCGGAGATTACAAATTTGTCAGAAAGCGTTTACGGGCCGTGTTTGCAAATCTGTAAGTCCGCTGCGAAGTCAGTGCCAGAAAAGCGTCCCATGTAAGGACCTGTTTCAATCAGGAGCCATGCTGTGACACACCCTCAGCTTTCAATTATCATTATAACGCTTAACGAACAGAGCCGTTTGCCACTTTTGCTGCACGATCTCGCTGGGCAAAGCTGGTCTGATTTCGAAATCATCCACGTCGATAGCCAAAGCGATGATCGAACGGTCGAAGTTTCAAAAATGTGGGCCTCACGTTTCAATGGGTATCGCATTATTCAGATGGGAGCGCGTGGCGTAAGCAAAGGCCGCAATACCGGCGCAACTGCAGCGCGCTCGGAAAGACTGCTGTTCCTGGATGCGGATACCCACTTGGATCCAACATTTCTTGAGAAATCCATGAGTGAGATTTCAGAAAGATCTTGTGATCTTGGTATTGTACCAATGTCCGCAGACGGACTTCCGCTCCGGTATCGACTTGGTTACGCCAGCTTCAACGCAGGCATATGGTTGACGTCTTTCTTCTTCCCAACAGCGATAGGCGCCTGCTTGTTTTCGACCCGGAGCCTGCACCGCGATGTCTCAGGTTTCGATCAGTCAATTAGTCTTTGCGAAGACTGCAACTACGCACTAAAGGTCTTCCGTCGGCGCGAATACAGACTTTCGGTCCTGAAAACCCGCTTCGGTTTTGACCCAAGAAGACTGGAGCAAGACGGGTTTGCATCGACGGGCTTTCTCTATCTCAAAGCTAATTTGCGACGCTTCTTGTTTGGGGAGTTGACCAAACAAGAGATACCTTACGCCTTTGGTCACTACTCCGAAGGATGATCCGATGCCAGAGTATCTCGACGCATTGGACGGGCCCTTCTCGGTTGCAATTCTAGCCTCGATTGCCTTTTTCGACGCTGTCATAGGCGTAAATATAGTTGTTGTTGGAGAGGCAGCGTTCTTAGCGGCAGGCGTTCTTTTGTCGGCCAGTGGATCCGTCGTTCCGGTTGCGATCGTGCTCATTGCGGCTTGGGCGGGTGACATGACCAGTTTTTTTCTCGGGCGCCGCTTTGGTTCTCGCTTGGTACTACGGTTTCTCAGGCCTTTGAAGCGTCGGCGCATCTGGCGAAAGGCGAAGGTAGCACTCAATTCCCGAGGCGCTGGCTTTGTGGTTGTCTCCCGGCTCCTTGGTCCCGTTGCATGGGTAACCCCTTTTCTTGCAGGTACGATGGGAATGAAAGCGCGAGTGTTTGCCCCTGCGGCGGCGTTGGGTGTGGCGGTTGGGGCTGGTCTTTTCGTTTTTTACGGTGCAATCGGCGGACAGCTCTTCCACGGTGTCTGGCCATTTATCCGCGATCATTTGGCAACGATTGGACTGAGTGCCACGATCGGTGGTGCGGGTTTTTTGGTTTGGCGCCGTAGCAAAAGCTCCATCTGGAAAAAAACACTCAAAGTCAGTGGGCTGTCGTCGATTATCTTTCTGGCATCGAACTTCGTCTACTTCTTTGTGGTAGACACGCACGTGGCGCGTGCGGCCTCGGAACGTCCCTTTACAGACTTCTGTAAAGCCATAGACGGTCCGTTGCAGGTCAGCGCGGGCGAAACAGGGCTTCATCTTCCCCAGCCGATCAACATCATTTTGTTCTCCGAGCAATCGGCGACAGATTTAATGACGACTTTGGGGTGGCATCGGAACTTGACCTTTACGCATGACCAGATTGGATTTGGCACCTACTTGCGATCACTCCTCGAAATGACGCCGCCAATTTCTGAACTTTATTTTAAGGGAATCCCGGCAGACAGCGCGTTCCAAATGCCAGGCACACTCAGAATGCGGGAGCATATTCGTTGGTGGGACCTAAGCGAAGGTGTGCATTTTGGCGCAATTAGTCGAACCGATGAAATCGCCGTCAAATACTACGGCCACTTGCCAACTATCCTTCATGACATCGCGCCCAACGTAGATGCGTCACGGCAATTGATGGCGGAGCAGATAACACGCAACACTGGCTATTCTGTTCTAAGTGTCAGCCCAATCGCCGAAAGCGTGCCCGAAGGCGCAACGTCCGACTACGAAACTGACGGCGGTGTTTTGATCGTCACACAAAACGGTGTCGCGTTACCGAGCAGAGCATTGGGCTGTATCAAAACTGTTTCACAGCAGCCGCGTGATGGGCGATCGAAAAACATCGCGCAATCGAAACCATGACTGTTGCAGACCGACAAAGTCTCATTTTTTCAAATGCCTAAGGTGCTGTATCACGGCTCTTTAGCGTCAGCTTTTCGCTCAAAGCAGTCACCTGACGGTTCCTGTCAGTTTCTCTCGCGCCTCAGACCGCAGGAATGACTGCTGAGCGGACATTGCGGTCATCACAAGCTGCAGCCGTTGTGTGCCAAAAGCCTAATGGCGCCAAGGCCGTCGGATATATTTGCACCCATACCACCGATGGGGACACCTAGGCGCGGAAGATGCGTCTACCTCCCAGAAGGATCACTATTCCTCCCTTCGGCTCGCTTGCGGGAAACGGAAAATTCCAGAAGAGCGAACCGCTATAACTTTGAGGCTGCGGAGCACAATTTGCAGATGCGAAGCAAACCTCAATTAAGTTAAAAGCACGGGTGCAAATGATGTGAGGTCTTCAGAAATCCGATGGAGTATTTTTCTGTAAACCCCGAGCGTTTCTTTTCGGACCTGCACACCCTGCGCGGTTTCGGAAAGTGCGGGAACGGGGTGCAACGTCGGGCTTTTTCTGAGGCTGATATTGCCGCGCGCGATTGGCTGGCGGGTCGTATGTCGGCAGCTGGATTGAAAACGCGGATCGATCCGGTTGGCAATGTTTTTGGGCTAACGGACGGCGCGTCTCTGCTTCTAGGCTCCCACTCAGATACTCAGCCGGAAGGCGGTTGGCTTGATGGCGCTCTGGGCGTCATTGCAGCTCTTGAAGTTGCCCGCGCGAGTGCGGAACAAGGTGGACCGCCAATCTCTGTTGTGAGCTTTCAGGACGAGGAAGGGAAATTCGGTGCGCTTACCGGTAGTTCCATTTGGTCCGGGAAACTCTCTCTGCGGGAGGCCGACAAATTAATCTCCGCCGACGGTGCGAGCTTTGCGGATGAGCGCGCAAAACTGGGCGACCGAGTTGGCGGTTTTATTGAGCCAGCCCGCTTCGCAGGCTTTCTTGAAATGCATATCGAGCAGGGCCCCGTGCTCGATGAAGCGCAGGAAGCGATTGGCGTGGTGACGAGCATAGTTGGATTGCGCCAACTGCAGATTACTGTCGAAGGCCAGCAGAACCATGCTGGCACGACGCCGATGGCTTTGCGTCGTGATGCGTTTATGGCGGCGGCGCACTTCGCAATGTTATTGGAGGACCGTTTTGCAAATGTCGTCACTCCTAGGACCGTCTGGACTATCGGCCATGTCCGCGTCGAGCCAAACGCGCCTTCCATCGTACCGGGCCGCGCCATCTTTACATTGCAGTGGCGTGATCCCGACTTTGACCGCCTCGAACGCATTGAAAAGGTCATCGTCGAGACGTTGCGGGATGCTGCGACAGAAACAGGCTGCACTTTCCGGTCTGAGCGTCTCAGGAAGGATCTGGTCCCGATGCCGATGGATACGAGGCTTGAAGAAGCCTGCGCAGAAGCAGCAGAGAAAGTGGCGCCCGGGCGGTGGCGAAGAATGCCTTCGGGCGCCTTGCACGACGCGTCTAATGTCTCTGCGCTGATGCCCGTCGGGATGTTGTTTGTCCCCTCGATCAACGGTATCTCGCATTCCTTCGAGGAAGACACCACGGAAGTGGACCTTGTGACCGGCCTTAACGTGCTTGCCGAAGCCGCGATGAGGCTCTCCAGCTCAGCTTAATTCGGACGAGCTTTCTCCCCGATGTCCCAAAACAGACCCGTCATCAGGCGCAGCGCATCGCGCGATATTGACTTGAGAACATGCTCGTTCGGCGCGTGTTGCGAACATCCGCGATAGGAGTGTGGCACCCAGACGGTTGGAAGACCCAGAACCTCCGAGAAGACCTCGTTCGGCAAAGACCCCGCAAGGTTTGGAAGAATATGCGGTGACTTGCCGGTGGTTTCCTCAAGCGAGCGCGCGACGAATTTCGCCCATGGATGATCGGGCGATAGTCGAGTGGCGTTAAAAAACCCCCTCGCGTGCGGAACGATTTTCACAGACTGAAATCCGTGCGCATCAAGATGGCGCCGAAGCGCGGGCAGGATGTCGGCTTGATCTGTGCCGACAACATAACGCAGTTGGCAGGCTGCTTTGGCATGGGCTGAAATCGCATTGACGGGGGCCTCAGGTACCCCGCTTTTCATCGCCAGAACCGAGAAACTGTTCCAACCATAGACCCGTTCCGCCAGCGTCAGGCTTTCCTCGCCCCAGTCCTTGTCGACCACCGGGCCGTCGCCGCCTTCAACAGGCAAATCACGGAGCGCGTTGCGCACATCATCTGTCAGGCTCGTCGGCCGCCATTCCGGAACGCGTATCTGCCCACGCGCATCGGTGATGGTGGACAAGGCTTGCGCGAGGATCATCGCCGGGTCCGCGAGCAACCCGCCCCAGTTTCCGGAGTGGTGGGCGCCGTCGCGCAAATCAAGGATCAGATCAAAGGAAACACCCCCTCTGGCACCCATGAACATAGTCGGTGTGTCGGGTTGAAGGCGCGGCCCGTCCGAGGCAATCAGGACATCCGCCGCTAGGTCATCCTTGTGGGCTTCGCAAAATGCCGAGAGCCCGGGAGACCCCATTTCCTCGCCCATTTCGAGAATGACGCGGCAGTTGAACCCGAGCGATCCACGGGTCTGCAAAACCGCGCTCAAAGCCGCCATGTTGATCAGGTGCTGACTTTTGTTGTCGGCGGTTCCGCGCCCGTAGAGCCTGCCGTTCTCTTCCACCAGGCGGAAGGGATGCAAGCCGTCGCGCCACTGATCGGTTTGCGCCCGAATAACGTCCCCATGCCCGTAGGACAGAACAGTTGGAAGACCGTCCTCGTCGATACGTTCGGCAACCAGAAATGGCCCCGCATTCTCCGCAGGGTTTGGGTGGATCTTGCAAGTGAACCCCATCTCGCGAAAACGGGGCGCCATTGCCTTTTCCAAATACCGGGGCAGCTCGGCTGATTTTGAAGGCTCTTGGCTTTCCGTTTCGTAGGCTACGAGGTCTGCAAGCCCTTGGGCAAAAAGGCCGGTGTCAAAGAAGGTTTCAGCGCTTTCAATAGCGGATGTTCTTGTCATGATTTGCACATCAGATCGGAGGGCGCACGTCATCCGGGATCGGACACTTGTAGGGCGTGTGGTCGAGCTGGTCCTCATGGGTTTGCTTGGCGGCAGCTATCAGGGCGTCCTGCTCAACCAATCGGCACGCGGTCGCGGCCATAACCTTCGCCGCATAGACCAAGCCCTTATGCGCGGCCGGCGCTTTACCCTGCGCAACAGTCTGCCAGGTATGAAAGGGCGTACCGATCGCACAGGTGGCAACCCGCGCCTGAACCGTGGGGACTGCCCAGCTTACGTCTCCTACGTCGGTTGAGCCTTCGCCACCATCGCTATGGCGGTCGAGCGGGGCAATGAAATCGCAAAGCACCAACCCTTTCTGAGGCTTGGCGCCGATCCGTTTGAACGTTGTGTCGATGTGCGCATCCTTGAGCGTGGCCTGAATGTCACGAGCGAACGCCGCGTCCTCGCTGTCAAACGGAACCGGCCCCAGTTTTTCCAACTCACTTTGCATCGCTTCCTCTAGAGGCCGGTTTCCGAGAAGGTTCGACACCCCAGAGAACACCTGGCTAGTGACCTCGGTTTCAGTCATCAAAGCAGCGCCTTCCGCAATCTTGCGCACACGGGCAATCAAATCGTTCAGTTCCGGCAGTGAGCCTGCGCGTACCAATTGGCGAACGGTTGCCTTTGCCTGAACCACGTTGGGCGCCATGCCTCCAGCGTCGAGATACGCGTAATGAACGCGTGCATTGTCGGGCATATGTTCGCGCAGATAGTTCACGCCGACGTTCATCAACTCCACCGCATCGAGCGCCGAGCGACCCAGTTCCGGGGCACCGGCGGCATGAGCCGCCTTGCCATGGAACGTGAAATCAATCCGGGTGTTTGCGAGAGAGCGGGCCTCGTTCACACCGGTAAAAGTCGCCGGATGCCAGGAAATGGCGGCATCGACATCATCAAACAACCCCTCACGCACCATGTAGGTCTTCGCGGCCCCACCTTCCTCGGCCGGGCACCCGTAGTACCGAACGCGCCCCTTGATGCCGTTTTCCGCCAACCAGTCCTTGACCGCAGTAGCCGCTAGGAGTGCAGCCGCGCCCAGAAGGTTATGTCCGCAGCCATGGCCGTTGCCGCCGTCTTCGAGCGGGGTGTGCTCTGCGACACCTGGGGCCTGACTTAGGTAGGGCAGCGCATCAAACTCACCCAGGATCGCAATGACAGGGCCCTCGTCACCCGCCTCACCGACCACCGCAGTTGGGATGCCTGCAGCATTCTCAGTCACCTTGAAGCCCTGAGCCTCGAGCATGCGGGTATGCTCCGCGACCGACCGGACCTCCTTATAAAGGGTCTCGGGGGTATCAAACACGCGATCTGACAAGTCTACAAACTCAGCACGATGGCGGTCGACATGGTCCCAGATTGGGTCAGCGTTCTTCACGGGTATCTCCAGACATTTGTCTCAAACAGTTTCGGTGTGTTCCAGAAGGCAGGCTGTCTCGCGCCCGCCTCGCCCGGCTTTCAGTTCGGGAACAATGGCGCGGCATTCGGCTGTCGCGGCCGGACAACGGGGGTGGAAAGTGCATCCGGTCGGCGGGTCGAGCGGCGAAGGGATCTCACCCTTTATCGGGGCGAACTCTCGGCGGCGCTGGTCGAGGCGGGGCGCCTCCGCCAGAAGCGCCTTCGTGTAAGGGTGCCTTGGGTCGGAGAAGATCTCTTCCGTCGAAGCACTTTCGACGATCCGCCCCAGATACATGATCGCCACGCGGTCCGCGATATGCTCAACGACGCTCAGGTCGTGGCTGATGAACAAGTACGTCAGCCCAAGTTCCTCGCGAAGATCCATGAAGAGGTTGATCACCTGCGCCTGGATGGACACGTCGAGCGCCGCGATGGCTTCGTCGCAGACAAGGAACTTCGGTTTCACGGCCAGGGCACGGGCAATGCCGATCCTTTGCCGCTGACCTCCGGAGAACTGGTGCGCGTAGCGCCGCTTAAGTGACGGGTCCAGCCCGACTTTTCGCATCACGTCATCCACGTAGTCCGGAAGCTCGGTCTTCGTGACAACCCCGTGCGCCCGAGGCGCTTCGCCGATGATGTCCTCGACACGCATGCGCGGGTTCAGGCTTGCGAACGGATCCTGAAAGATCATCTGAATAGCAAGCGTCGCGGCTTTCTTTTCTGCACCTTTTAGAGTGGCGATGTCCCGGCCCTGGTAAATAACCTGGCCGTCGCTTGCTGCGTGGATGCCGGCAACCACGCGCCCGAGTGTGGACTTGCCGCAGCCTGACTCGCCGACAAGCCCCAGCACTTCGCCCGGTTGGACCGACAGGTTGACGCTTTCGACGGCATGCACGGTTTCTTCGCGGATGTTCGCGCCAAGGCGTTGCGCGATCTTACCCGCTACATCGAGCCGTTTAGTAAAACGTTTCGAGACGCGGCGGATTTCAACCAATGGCTCCATCATTGTGCCGCCTCGACTGTGTTTTGCGGGTTGAAGCACCGCAGTTTGCGGCCTGAAACCTCTTCGATCGATGGCTGTGCGGAACAGGCGGCTGTCTTGGCCAGACACCGAGGGCCAAATGCGCACCCTTGAGGCAGCGCCAGCATGTTCGGTGTCATGCCTTCGATCTGGAACAGGCGTTGTCCGCGACGGTTGGCAGTCGGCACCGAGCCGAGAAGGCCAACTGTGTAGGGGTGAAGCGGCCGGTCGATCACTTCGTCGATGCCGCCCTGCTCGACGATGCGCCCGGCATACATGACCGATATCCGGTCAGCGAGACCGGCGACCACAGCCAGATCGTGCGTGATCCAGATCATCGCCGTTCCGGTCTGCTTGGTGAGCTTTTGCGCCTCGTGGATGATCTGCGCCTGAATGGTCACATCGAGCGCAGTTGTTGGCTCGTCTGCAATGATCAGATCGGGTTTGTTCAAAAACGCAATTGCGATGGCAACGCGCTGCCGCATGCCGCCTGACAATTGGTGCGGATACGCCTGAAGGCGTTCTTCGGGAGACGGAATGCCAACGAGGCCCAGGGCGTCGCGGCTCATTTCCCAAGCCTTCTGACGGCTCACTGTTTCATGGGCAAGGATGGCCTCGATCATTTGCGTGTCGACCCGAAGCACCGGATTCAGGGTCATCATCGGGTCCTGAAAAATCATGGAAATCCGATTGCCACGCAGGCTTTTGAGACGTTCCTCCGGCGCGTTTGCGATCTCGGTTCCGTTGAACCGGATCGAGCCTTCGACGATACGCCCCGGCGGGTCGATCAGACCAAGGATAGAGAACCCGGTGATCGACTTGCCGGACCCGGACTCGCCCACCAACCCCATGACCTCTCCTTTGGAGACCGTGAAGTCCACGCCGTCCACGGCCTTCACGACACCTGCATGAGTGAAGAAATGGGTCTTCAGCCCGCTTACCTCGAGAACAGCGGTCATTTCTTCATTCTCGGGTTCAGTACGTCTCGGAGATGGTCACCTACAAGGTTGATCGAGACAACGGTGAATAGAAGGGCGAGGCCAGGGAACACTGATATCCAATATCGCCCGGACAGCATGTATTCGAAGCCGTTTGCGATCAAGACGCCAAGCGACGGCTCTGTTTGCGGCAGTCCGACGCCCAGAAAGGACAGCGTCGCTTCGAGAGAGATAGCACTCGCGGTCTGGACCGTTCCCACGACGATCAAAGGCGCCATGCAGTTTGGAAGAATATGGCGGAAGATGATCCGCAACCGCGATATGCCCAGGCATTGTGCGGCCTCGACATATTCTTTGTTGCGCTCGACCAGCGCCGTCGCACGCACAGTTCGCGCATAGTACGCCCATTGCGCAACGACCAAGGCAAGAATGATTTTGTCGACGCCCTTCCCGAGTGCTGCCACGAGCATGAGCGCAACAAGCGACGCAGGGAAGGACAATTGGAGGTCGACGACGCGCATGATCACGGCTTCGGTCCGACCGCCGACATAGGCGGCGATCAGGCCGATCGCCATGCCAATCAACAGAGCGATCACTCCGGACGCAAGACCAACTGACAAGGAAATACGCAGCCCGTAAAGGATGGCCGAGTAAAGGTCGCGCCCCGCCCCGTCAGACCCAAGCCACATAGTGTAGCCGGCAAACGCTTCTGACCCCGGCGGCAGACGCCCGTCGAGTACGTCGACCTGCGCCAGATCGTACGGGTTCTGCGGTGTGATCCACGGGGCAAGCAATGCCAGAGCAACGATCACGCCAAAGAAACAAAGCGCTGCCGTCGCGATTTTGCTTTCAAAGAACTCCGCGCGGAAGCGCTGAAGGGGTGTTTCAACTTTCACCGGCGCGGTGGCGGTGGTTTCGGATGCGGAAACGTCTGTCATGTGCCTTGATCCTGAAGCCGGACCCTCGGATCGAGGAGGGAGTAGAGGATATCCACGATCAGATTGATCAGGACGAAAAACAGCACGATGATCATCAGGTACGCGACGACAACAGGTCGGTCGAGCTGAAGGATTGCGTCAATCAGCAGCTTGCCCATGCCGGGCCATGCGAAGATCGTCTCGGTCACGACCGAGAAGCCGATGAGACTACCAAACTCCAGCCCCATCACCGTGACGACAGGGATCATGATGTTCTTCATGACGTGGACGAAAATGATGCGCCGGGTCGAAAGGCCTTTTGCCCGGGCGTATTTCACGTAGTCCTGGCCCATCGCCTCCCGCACGCCTGCGCGGGTTAGTCGGATGGCGAGGGAAATCTTGAGAAGTGCCAGGTTCAGCGCTGGCAGGAAGATATGGCTCAGCCCATCGCGGGTGAACAGGCTGCTTTCGATCCCAAGGAATGTCCCAAGATCGCCACGCCCGGTTGCGGGAACCCATCCTAGTTCCACCGCGAACAGCATGATCAGCATCAGGCCGACCCAAAACGTGGGCAATGAGAACCCAAGGATGGACCCGGCCATGATGCCCTTCGAGATCGGGTTGTCGGGATAAAGCCCGGCATACAGGCCAAGCGGGATGCCAATAACAATCGCCAGCATCAGCGCGGTGAACGCTAGTTCCATCGTGGCGGGCATATGATGCAGGATCAGCTGCAGGGCTGGTTCTCCAAAGATGAAGCTGTTGCCCAGATCGCCTTGCGCAGCGCCCTTCAGGAAAAGCCAGTATTGTTCATGGATCGGGCGATCCAGTCCAAGGCGTTCGATGGTTGCCGCGATATCGGCCTGGTCTGCGTCGGGGCTGACCAGCATGTAGACCGGATCGCCGACGATGTTGACGCCGAAGAAGACGATCACAGACATCAGCAATACGACCAGAAGTGCCTGAAGCAACCGGCGGATCACAAAAACAGTCATGGGATGTAGCCCTCGAAGGGGTGGGTAGCCGGGTCGCGCGAACACGCGACCCGGACGGGTGCGGTTACTCTTTTACCACGCCCATGGCGAGTGTGTACTCGTCCGTGCGCGCGATGTACTTGAGCCCCGCTTTCGCGGCCCAGGTATTGACCTGGAAGTGGGTCGGAATGATTGCGACATTGTTGATGGCGCGCTCTGTTGCAGCAGCAAGAAGGTCCTGACGCTTGCCGTCATCAACTGTCCGGAGTGCTTCTTCGATCAACGCGTCTGTCTCTGCATCGGAATGCCGTCCGCGGTTTGACGATCCGAAGCCCTTGTCCGGATTGAACGTATGGATCAGCGACTTCAGCGGCGAAGAGGCCTCGCCCGAGCCAGCACCCCAGCCCACGAGGATAAAGCTGAACTCAGGCAGGTCGCCCTCTGCACCACGGGACGCGCGGCCGAAGTAGACCGAACGCGGCATGGTCTCGACCGCGGTCTTGATGCCAATGCGGGTAAGCATCTGTGCAACGGCTTCGGCGATCTTTGCATCGTTGATGTAGCGATCGTTCGGACCGTGGATCGTCATCTCGAACCCGTCGGCGAACCCAGCTTCTGCAAGCATTGCCTTCGCACCTTCGGGATCATAAGGCACAACCTCAAGGTTGTCGGACACACCAAAGAAGCCTTCGGGCAACAGCTGGCCGGCAGGCAGAGCCACGCCTTCCATCACTCGCTCAACAATCGCGTCGCGGTTGATGGCCATGCTGATTGCCTTGCGGACACGCACATCCATGAGCGGGTTCTTGATGTCACCACCGCCGTTTGCCTTCACAAACGGGGAATCTTCGCGGAACTGATCCATGTGAAGATAAATCACGCGGTTCGAGACACCCTGGCTCAGCTGCAGGTCATCATTCCCACCCAGAGTTGCGATGTCAGTGGTTGGCACTGCTGCGATCATGTCGACATCGCCAGCCAGAAGGGCAGCGACACGGCTAGGACCAGAGGAGATTGGGCGGAACTCGACTTCCGACCAGATCGGCGCATCGCCCCAATAATCGTCGTTGCGTTCGACAACGATCGACTCGCCCGGCGTATAGCTCACGAACTTAAACGGGCCGGTTCCAACCGCAGCAACACCAGAATTGAAATCTTCGGTCGCTGCGCCGCAGCCCGTTTCGTCCGAGATAATCCGGATGGTCGAGATATCGTTCGCCATCAGAGGATAAGGCTCAGCCGTCTTGAAATGGACGGTATAGTCGTCGACCTTCTCGACCGATTTGCCCTTTAGATAAGTGCCGAAGCTGGAAGGCGAGTTAGGGACGTTCGGCGCACGTTCGATAGTGCAAACCACATCATCGGCGTTGAAGTCGGATCCGTCATGGAACTTAACGCCCTCGCGCAGTTTGAATTCCCATGTCAGGTCATCGATGGGTTGCCAGGACACGGCAAGGCCGGGAATGAGACGCTGTTTCTCATCCTGATCGACCAGTCGATCAAAAATGTGCAGCGTCATGGCGTTGTTCGGGCCGAGGTTGTGGAAATGCGGGTCCATCGCTGTGGGCTCTGACGCCAGACCGATGGTCAACTTCTCCGCAGTGGCGGCTCCGGCCCCAAAAGCCAGAATGCCGGAGGCGACAGCCGTCGCAGCTGTGAGTTTCTTCATAAAAGACTCCCTGTTCATTTGGCGCTTGTTAGAACCGAATCTTTGCCCGGAGTTGCGCCACAGCGAAATGCTAGCTACCACCAAAATCATTGCCAATACTCAATTCTATGCGTTTTTGCATAGACCAATCCGATCTGACAGATGGAGATTGGGTGGCAGAGCCATGAGGATGGACCTGAAATGACTGAGCATCGACACCGCCTGCGCGAGTTTGAATCGCTACGCGCGCTAGTTACGACAGGTACAACGATCGGGGCGGCTCGCAGATTGGGCTTGTCGCAATCTGCTGTCAGTCGCTCGCTGTCTCAGCTTGAAGCGCGGGTCGGGCGCTCACTTTTTGTCCGGAAGTCGGGGCGCATAGAACCCACGCATGAGGCGCTCCGCCTCAACGCGAAACTCGACCCGATATTTGAAACGCTTGCGCAGATCGAGGGCGCAGATTGGGCAGCGCCGGAAGATGAACCACTGCGCCTGATTGTTCCCCCTACCCTGGCGCATCATTTCGTCATCAAACGCGTTGCGAGTTTTCTGAAAACCAACCCGGGGCGGCGTCTGCAACTTGATATTCAGGCCACTGATGTCTTGGTCTCAGGCATTCTGGACCTGCGGTATGACTTGGGACTGACAAGCGGCATGATCCAAAGGTCCGGCGTGCATCTTGTTCCCTGGCGAACAAGTCAAGCCGTGTGCGCGATGCCAATCGGACATCCGCTGGCGGAAAAAAAGGCCGTTGCTCCGGAAGACCTCGAAGGTGTGAACCTTATCGAGTTCTTAAGAAGATTGGGCACACGCGCGACGACGGAACAGATTTTCGCGCGCGCTGGCATCCATCCCCGGCAAGTTGCAGAAACGGCGACGAACATGGCGGCTCTCGAATTGGTGAGGGAAGGGTTGGGCGTGGCGATTGTGAACCCCTTCCCGCTCCTTACATCAGGCATGGAGGGGATCGAAGTTCGCCCCTTCGACGCACCGATCGCCTACAAGACGAGCTTCGTTCTCCCTTCCGGATTGCCGCCTTCGCAGCTCGCGCGGCAATTCATGAGTTTTGTCAAAGTGACAACGCCTAAAGATCAGTATTCGGAGCCGGCCTAGTGCGGATCGGTTTCGGACCAGACAGCGTTTTCATCCATCGGATAATTGGGCCTCGGCAGATGTCGAAATGGCCACCGATCGTGAACGGGGCTGGTCAGGCCACCAGTATCGACCTCAAAGACTTGCTCCGGGGAAAACCAAGGCGAAAACCCGGCCCGGAAATGCCCTCTAGATTTGACCACGACGGTGCGCGCCGCAGCGATGTCGAGCCCGAATGCATTGAAGAAGACAGGATCGGCTGTTTGTGTGCGATCCGTGATCACCACCGCCGTGATCCCGCCGATGCGCAGTGCCGCAGATGGACCCAAAATCAACCTCCGCCCAGCGGTCATGCCCTCTTCGCCCACCACCTCACCGTCATGAAGCGCGATAACTTCGGCTTCCGCTTCAAAAGGAGCGTCCCACTTTGCCCAAGGCGCGCTCGCGTCTCGGAAGCGGTTAAAGCGCGCGACGAAGCGGCCGCCAACTCCGGCCGCATGCGCGTCCTGAACCAGCTCCTGGTCGCAAAAGGAGCCGTAGAGACAGTTCTCGGCACCCTCACTGTGCAACGCAGAGAGAAGCTCGGTCGTCCGGCCGCTTCCACCCCCACCCGGGTTGTCGCCGGCATCGGAGAAGATGACGGGACGTCGTTCAGCTGCTTTCGCAACGGCCACAGCGTCCTCAACCGATGTCAAACTCCGAACAAAATCCTCCCGCAAAGACCACGCTTTGGCCGCCAGCTCGGAGGCGAGCGCTTCAGCAACTTTTTGGTCGTCTCGCGCGGAAACCACGATGCTCAACCCATTGTCAGGGGTGTCGGAGAACAGAAAATTCCCGAAAACAGAGACATTCAGGATTTGGCTCCGATACTCAGCCTGCCGTCTTTGGCCAAAGTCGATCAAGCTCCCATAAGGGTGCTCAGCACTCAAGAGTGTCACCGATGCAGGAACCAGGGGCAGTTTGATATGCGCCATCTTCGGGCGCACGCCAGACGCCAAAACCCGGCGTATGGAAAAGGCGGCTTCCTCCCCGCGTTCGATCTGATCGACATGCGGGTTGGTGCGATAGCCGACGATCAAATCGCAGGCATCAACCATTCGCTGAGAGATGTTTGCGTGCAAATCGAGCGTCGACACAATCAATACATCACGACCCACGACATCACGCACGCGCGCCATCAGCAAACCGTCGGGATCGTGGTCGTGTTCGGCAACCATTGCGCCGTGGTTGCAGATGTAGACCGCATCGACAGGGTCAACATCTCGCAGCGTGGTTTCGCACGCTTCTATTACATCTTCGATGACTGCTTCGCGCACTGGCCCCGCCGGGTGACTGGCCGCCAGTATGCAAGGCACTGGCGTCCAGTCACCCGTGGCATCCATCGCGCGTACAAAAGCAGCAAACTCGGTCGCGAGTTTTGGCGTCTCGGATCGAGCTTCACTCATCAACGCATCGCCAGTGAGCCACGTCAGCGTTTTGAAGTCGTCCAGCTCGGCAGGCGGGGCAAAACGGTTGGATTCGAGAATAGCGCCAAGAAGGGCAACCCGGGGTTTCGTCATCTCATCGCCTTTGCGCTACGACGTTCAGGAGGAGGAAACAGGAACAGATGAGTGAGATCAACATTCCGAACGAATATGCGGTCGAGCTTTCTACGCCGGATATCGAGCCCTACGCGGATGGCAATACGGGGATTCCCTTTGTCTGGCGATTTGACAGCGGCCAGCCGGGCCCGAATGTCATGGTCAGCGCCATCGTCCATGGAAATGAGCCATGCGGGGTGATTGCGCTCGACTGGCTATTGCAGAGGGAAATCCGGCCAATCGCAGGCACGTTGACGCTTGCCTTCATGAATGTGGAGGCCTACCGCGCGTTCGATCCAGCGGACCCAAACAGAACGCGCTGGCTGGATGAAGATATGAACCGAGTCTGGGGCGCGGAGGTTCTGGACGGCGATCGAACTAGCATTGAGGTGGAGCGCGCGCGCGCAGTGCGTCCAATCCTTGAGGATATCGAATACCTGCTGGACATTCACAGCATGCAACACCTCGCCCCGCCCTTGATGATGTCGGGACGGCATGAAAAGGCCAAAGCGCTTGCTGCAAAAATCGGTGTGCCTAAGCGGGTTGTAGGCGATAGCGGGCATGCCGCTGGCCGCCGAATGCGCGACTACGGCGCGTTTGACGACGTGGGATCGGAAAAGACCGCTCTGTTGATCGAGTGCGGCCAGCACTGGGAGGCGGCTTCAGGCACTCTCGCTATTGAGGCAATGGTGCGGTTTCTCATTGCGACCGGAGCGATCTCTCGCGACCATGCCGAGCCGTTGGGTAAAACTCCGGGCCCGCAATATTTCACTGTCGTTGAGGCTGTCACGATCGAGAGCGAGACCTTCACGTTCGAGAAACCCTTCACCGGAGGAGAAGTTATCGCAAATGCAGGAACACTTGTTGGCCACGACGGTGATCGACCCATCCGAACACCGGCCAACAACACCATGCTGGTGATGCCGTCAAAACGCCTTTGGAGAGGCCAAACAGCTGTCAGGTTTGCTGTTCCAGATAGTCAAACCTGAAGTCGAATTCTCTCAATAAAACCTTCGTGAAGCTAATAGTTCTTAGTACCCGTGCGGGTCGCGCTACACGTTACTAACGTCCGCTTTCCGCTCTTAGGAGACATCGGACAAAATCGGTTGGGTCAACAATTCGAATGTCCGCTTCAAGCAATCGAGCGTGGTGGTTTGGCGATTGCAGCGAAGGCCCGCTCTCCGCCCTATGAGCATTTCTAGTGAGCGGGCTGCTCAATGTGTCAGACCTTGCAACCGCCAAAACCTAACCACCGTCGCTTGTGCGGGGTTAAGGGAATTAAAAATGAGTCTCAAAATTGTGTTCGCTATGTGCTCGCTAGCGAACATGGAGCATGGCCTTATAATTTGCTAAGCTATTGAAAACAGTGGTGAGCCGTGCAGGATTCGAACCTGCGACCCACTGATTAAAAGATAGATCAAGGCATATGTTCTTACGAAACAAGGTGTGCCTATATAAAGTAAAAACAACGACTTAAATGATAGTCGCTTGTTGGCCAACTCAACCGATCTGCTAGATATTGTATTACAATATCGGCACATTGGTTTTGCAACCTAGTCGCGCAACGAACGCCAAAAACAGCTGATGAAGCTTATCTGACGCAACGCAAAGTGAGCAGTGATTAGGAGTAGCGATGGGTACTGTCCAAGCCTGTCCGATATCCATGTAATCTGGTCTCGGAAGCAGGGTAGCGTGGTTCAACATGTCTAAAAAACGGATCTGTTGCCATGTCGCTCTTTATGGAACGAAGATCGGTCTCGGTAAGGCCGAGGCAGGGTCCGATGAGTGCGTCTATTCTGTCCACGATCGCTTCAATCGCGGCCTTATGGTCAGTGTCTGTGTACGTGGCGACAATGGAGTTGAACTCATCGCGTTGGGCCTCAGTGGCAGGTACAGGTAGTTTAAGGAGGTCTTCTCGGCTGATCGTCTCTCCTGCTTTGACGTTCAACGCTGTGGATATGGCTTCGGCCATCTCGCACGATTGAACCTCTATCCAGTCGAAAAGGTACTTTGAAACCTGTATCCTGTGGCCCGTTTCCGTCTTCGACCTAACAACTGGGTTAGCTATCTCGATTTTCTCTGCTCCGATTTGGAAACTTTCCGACCATTCGATCTTCTCTGAGGGGACAGCTTTTATTGCCCCCGTCAGCGTCGGTAGACCTAGCTTGGCCAGCGTGGACTTTAGAGCTGCCTCTGTGTGAAATGCGTTCTCGCAAGCCGAAATGAGATCTGGGCGAAGTGCCTCAAGTTCATTTTCAACTTCCAAGAGTTTGTCTGACCATGGAAGAAGGCGAAGATTTGTTGGGTAGATATGGCTGCGGTTCATGTTCAGGTAAGACATTCGACAGGCTAAGACATAGAAGTACCGGACAACTCGCGAGATAAAAAATATATCAAAAGGAATATTTGCCGCTTTGGGCTGGGGAACAAAGCAGGTCGCTGTATCTGTGAAGGCGATGGAGTGGGGATCAAATGCAACTGCATTTGGCGACGTGGCGATACAAGCGACCGCCCACATCTTCTTTGGAAGTATTTCCTGAAAAGCAAACAGGTATCTGTTCCGTGCCTTGGTGATGTCGATCTCAATGTCTTGAGCATCACCAAAGATGGCCCCAGAGACGATGTTTTCCGCCTTGTAGATAGTATGCCCCTGACCCCTTGAAGCCCTCTTTTTTTTCCCAGCAAAGACGATGCCACGCGAGATCATCTCACGCTTCTCCCAATCGAGATGGCCCATTTTTGGCTGCTGTAGCTTCACTGAACCTCGGTCTGAACCCCTTTGCTTGTAGTAATAGGTCTGCAGAACGCTTTCGAACTTTGGATTGGCCTCCAGTTTTCTCACGATTTTGAGGCGCGCTGGTGTCAAGCGAGTTAGTATGCGTCCGTCCCCCGAGAACAAGTCAGCATAGTCGACCTTTTGCGGAGGGATGGCCGAAAAATCGAAGCTGGGGCGTTTCACCCCTTCTTCAAAATGGATGCAGTCCTTTGTGGCAAGTTTGATCGCGACGGTGTCCGGTTTATACCTTGGCGCGTTAAATGCCTTCATACGCTCCCAAAATACCTTTGCGTCTACCGTCGAAGCGTTTTCCAGTCGCCTGTTGATCCAAGTTCCCAAACGATGTGCTTTGAGTTGGTCTGAGGCCGCCGGATGGTTTCCGACAGGCTCTTCGCCTGAGATTTGTTCGCTTTTCAGAGGTAAACGGGGAGGACGCGCCTCTGCAATCAAAAGGATGGGCAATACGTCGGCATCAAACACATGACGCCAGATTAGTTCAAGGTCCACTATCTCGGTAATGGTCCACCGTCCTCCTGGGCCAAACAAACGGCGGATTTCGGCATTCTCATTTGTCCCGCAAATAGCGAGCGGAAGCACAAATCCCACCTTACCAACGTTAAGCCCATGTCGATCCGGTTTCTTGCACCAACTGTCGAGCGCCTTGTAGAGAAACAAAGCGTAGAGATTAGCCTCGGCGGAAATACCCTTCCAGCTGTCGTTGATACCCGGCTTATCTCTTTTGGATGTGAAATAGTCCTCTGAAGCAGGGTCAAGCTTGCCTGCTCTTTCCGGGCGTACATAGGGAGGGTTACCCACAACACCGCCGTAGCTTAAAGTGTCAAACTCAGCCCATCTTCCCTGTTGTGCTACATCTAGGTTTGCGCGGACAATGCTGTTTCCCTTGTCCGAAACCGGTATGTCAGGAAAGCCCTTCGACACAAGTTCGTCCTTGAAGGATAGAGCGTGCCAGAGAAGTTGGATTTGAGCGAGGACGGCTGAAAAGGTATTCAGGTCGTTACCGTAGATGCGTTCTAGAGCCTCTGTGACTGCCGTATAGCTGCCAAGCCCTTTGTCGACGTCCTCTCCGATGACTTGTTGATAGCGTTCGATCAGGAATGTTCCGCTGCCACAGGCAGGGTCCAGCACAGTGTCATTCGAGCTAAGGTCCATTGCATCGAGAATGTACCGGGCAACTGACGAGGGCGTGTAGTATTCACCAAATCTCTTCCGCTGTTTTGCATCGAGAAAGCGGTCATAGACGCCTGTAAGAATGTCCCCCTTTACGGTAGTGAAATCAAAGCGAGACAGCTGATACATCGCCCATTCTATCGCGTTCGACAGATTGGGGTTATCAGCAAAAAATACCCAATCTAACTCAGTTTCGTCGAATGCTGCGGCATAAACCTTTTCCGCCTTTTCATATGCCATTTGCAAAAGACGTGTGTAGCCCTGCTCAAAAGTATCTCTCAGACCCTGAAACGCTTGTACGCCGCCATTACAAAGGTAGCGGTGGTCCCCAAAAAACCGATGATCCTCGAAGAAGCGGATAAGTAGGATACGGGCCAAGACAAGGTTTGCCGTCTCCGTGGCGAACATCTCAAATGTTTGGGCTTCTGATTTTGTCGAAACACGGGCTTCGAAGCTGGGTAACCCGTCCAGAGCGAGCCGAGAAATACTACCGCGTTTCTTCAGCTCTCTAGACAGCTTGGCGGAGTCTGCAGGGTAGGTCTTGTTCAGTTCATATGAGGCTGGCGAAGCCGAAATGCGCAGGGTGTAGGGGTCAAACTCTATTGGGCCGTAGACCTTTTCAAACTCGCTCACCAGATCTTTGATGTCATTTATTTCAGAGGCCAACGCTTTTAAGGCAAATAGAGTACTCTCCTGAAGGGCCTTCGTCGTCTGTCTGAGTGATGTGTAGAAATGACGACGAGCTACCTTGGTTTTGTTCTTGACGCGCTTGGAAGCATCATCTGCGCAAATAAGGCGATCAGTAGCAATAAGGCTTAGATCACCGTCCCTGAACGCTTTGAGCCTTTCAGGTACTCCGGCGCGATCATAGGACAGTGCCTCAAAGAGCGACAGAAAAGCTGACTCATCCTCTAGATCACCCGTTGGAAGAACGATGTCGTTCTCGGGGATGGAATGCTGCGTGAGAGTAGGGCGGGCCACGATCACAGTGGGCTCCACCATCACAAACCATGCTGTATCAGGAGTGATATACTTTGACTTTTCGGCAAAGATTTCCTCGCGTTGTTCTGCGTCTAGGAACACCCCCCTCTCGTCTTTGGCTTCAACCACGATCCAATCAATCTCTGTTGACGTTCCTTGGGCGTCAGACAGACCACTGGGTGCGCGACAAGTGACATCGGGACGCCCGGCTGCCCCTGCGATGTCGATGTGAACCTTGTTTTTGGGATAGCCAAGTTGGTCGCAAAACAAGTCGCGTATTGGGCCATACATGCTAGCCTCTTGACCTTTTGGGGTGGCCACGATGGTGCCGATAGCTTCCAGAAACTGCTTGATTGTCTTCGACATTCTATGCTCGCCTAGTTGTCACGAGAATCATAGGCAGCTCCGGCTCTCTACGGCAAGTGCAAGCACATGTCATAGTCAAGTTTATTAATGCTGCGGTGCAGATGTCTCTTGTGGCAGTAGATCATGAAGCAGGCAACTTTCCATTCGAATAATAATAACAATAAGAATAGTCCTGATTTTTGAATGGATTTCGAAAAACCCCGACCCCTCATCGAGTAGTTATACTAAGACTTAATCAGTTTACCATATTGCTTTTTACTTATGATTTTCAATATTTTATGGATTCCACTGCATTAAGATGTGACACGTTTGTGTTAGTTACGGGTAGGGTCGTCACTCAGTTGTGCACTGGCAATAAAGTCATATTGAATGAGCGAAACGCAAAAATATCAGTACTATAGCATGTACGGCTTTTTGATAAGGCAACAACAAAGTGCTTTAAATGGCTTTGGGCACGTTATTAGGCTTTACGCTTTCAGCGTTCATCAACCCATTGGGTTTTTCAAAATAAGCTGACACACTAAGAAACTACTTTTCATACTCCTTCATTAACGTTCCCCTTAGAGTCCAAAAGGTCCCTATAGCCGCGTACCTATAAGTATAGGTTTAACGGGGGAGGCGTTATCACTATAGAGGTCGTTTGGTGCAACAAGTGTGCTTTGAATCGATTCAAAGAACCGCCCACGGACCACCTCAGGTATGTTGGGACCTGAACTGCTCTAGTTGCCGCTCAGTAAGCAGCTCAGGCGCTCTCAGGGCATATGTACCCACGAAACTATAGGGCATATAATCAGTGTCTACGTTGTCATAGGTGCTGAGCCTAAAATCTTGGCAATGAAGCGGAACAGATCAACCGAACAGACACTACCGAAATCACAAGGAGATTGACTTGGCGTTATCAGATGATCGCAAGCAGAGGTACAAAGACAAACTTGGCGCTGCAATAAAAGCGGCTCGGATAAAGACCGGTTATACCCAGAAGGGTTTGGCCTCCGAACTTGGCCTAGAGTACTATACAATGGTGAGCCAGATGGAGCAGGGGCATATCGCTATACCTGCCACCCTTTGGATACCCATAGCCACCGCTCTCGACCTCGACCGCGACACGTGGGTTTTGCGCTGCCTGCATGAGTATCAACCAAACGTCTACAAGGCGCTGTTCGGAAGACGGTCTCGAAGCGAGGTAGCATCCGTTCTGAAGGCCTTGAGACTTGGGCAGATGTAAGTCTCAGGCAAGCGATAATGGTCGCTGTTGCAGCAAACCGCCCCAATAGGATGGAAACCCCCATGACAAACTAGGAGTAATCATGAATCTCTACGTAAGAGATGGTTCACCATACTGGTGGATGTCATTTTCCATACACGGACAACGCATTCGGGAAAGCACCAAGAGGCCCCTGTCAGATAAGGCGGGGGCTTCTCGTTTTATGATGTCCGAGTACGAGAAGCGAATGAACCAAGCACAGTTTGGCGAGAAGCCAGATGTCACGGTTCGAGAGGCAATGGAACTCACGGTTGAGAGCGTCACCGGGAAGACCCAGACCAGCTACGATCTGTCTATGCGGAAATGGCTTGGGATTGGCTTCGATGATGTATGGTCTCTGCCCCAAGGTTTTATGCTTTCCCGGCTCAGTCAGGACCACCTAGACGCGCACTCACGTAACCGTCTGGCCGAGGGTCTGAAGGCCAACTCCATCAACATTGAAATCCGCTTCATCAAGCGGGTAGCGAACCTGAACTCAAGTCGGTTCCTCGTGAACCCTGACCTGAGGTTCCCCCTGCAGAAGGCATTCAAGAAGACGCGATACCTCTCAGAGCAGGAGGAGGAGACTGTCTTGGACTCTCTGCGTAAGGAAGACACGGAGGGCTACCGCAAGGCTTACGACCTAGGGGTGTTCCTTCTCGATACGGGCGTACGTCTCAACGAAGCTCTCGGTCTGGACTGGATCGAAATCAACATGAGCGAGTTCGAGATTGAGGTCTACCGGAGCAAGACCGACACCCTGTCTCTCGTACCTATTTCAGACAGAGTGGCCGAGATTCTTCAGCGGAGACACAACCAAGAGAAGCCTTTCGAAGGTATGTCTCGTGGTATCCGCATCCTAAGAAAGACGATCGCGGACAACTGCAATCAGAACCCCAAGATCGTTGCCCGTCGAGGGGCTGCGACACTGCATACCCTCAGGGACACATATGCAACCCGGATGCTTGCCCGTGGGGTGAGCTTACAGGAGGTCTCAAAGCTGCTTGGACACTCCAACATTCAACAGACCATGAAGTACGCCCAGTTGGAAGATCGGGCTGTGGTTAGCAAAGCTAGGAGAGCACTCAATATGTAGGTTCCATTTCGACAAAATAGCACATCTGTCCTTCAGAGGATCACCCTTAACGGTGGTCCTCTTTTTTTGTCCGTGTGTACGAGGTGTAGCTTGCCTCAATAAGACGACTCGGCATTGCAACTACTAGCAATAGTACGCACGTTATTCGCACGCAGAAGTACCTACTATACTTGGCATATTTGCTTAAAGTATTGTTTTATTTTGGAAAAAGTGGTGAGCCGTGCAGGATTCGAACCTGCGACCCACTGATTAAAAGTCAGTTGCTCTACCAACTGAGCTAACGGCCCACTCTGGCGGCCCGTTTAGCCAGTGGGCATTAGGCGGTCAAGAGGGCTCAGGCAGAATCTCAAACCCTTCTGGAAAAAGCCGCAATGGGGGCGTATATGCCCGCCCATGGCCGGAACCGCGAACATATCGTTGCCTTTCTTCAAGATGCACGGACTTGGAAACGACTTTGTCGTCTTCGATGGCCGGAAGGTCGATATGAGCTTGTCGGAACAGTTTGTCATCGCATTGGCCGATCGTCACCGTGGTGTTGGATTTGATCAGCTGGCCGTTATTGGCCCAGGCCAGAACGCAGATGCGCATCTGACCTTTTTCAACGCCGATGGCTCGACCTCGGCAGCGTGCGGAAACGCAACGCGCTGTATCGCGCGGATGATAATGCAGGAAAGCGGCAAATCCGCGCTGCGTCTGACCACGGAACGTGGTGTTCTGGCGGCCGAAGACGCCGGCGAAGGAAAGACCAGCGTCAACATGGGTCAACCGCAAACACTTTGGTCCGAGATTCCGCTTTCAGAGGCGATGAACACACTCGAATTGCCGATAGAAGGCGGGCCGACCGCCACCGGCATGGGTAACCCGCATTGCACGTTTATCGTCGAGGATGCCGAGGCGATCCCGTTGGAAAACTTCGGCCCGCGCTATGAGACGCATCCACTGTTTCCCGAGCGCACCAATGTGCAGATTGTTCAGGTCTTGGCGCCGAACCACCTGCGGGTTCGGGTTTGGGAACGGGGTGTCGGGATTACGCTGGCCTCTGGTTCGTCCTCCTGTGCGGCGGCTGTTGCCGCAGCCCGCAGGGGGCTGACAGGAAGACAGGTCACAGTCGCATTGGATGGAGGCGTCCTGGAGATCGAGTGGCGCGAAGACGGAGTTTGGATGTGTGGCCCGACTATGACCGTGTTTGAAGGAGAGCTGACCGCCCAGTTTATCGAGGCGTTTTCATGACTGCGCCCCGACTTACGACACTTGGTTGCCGGCTTAACGCCTATGAATCCGAAGCGATGCGCGAGATGGCGGGCGCTGCGGGGCTCGAAGATATCCGTATCGTGAACACCTGTGCAGTAACGGCTGAGGCCGTTCGGAAATCTCGTCAGGAAATTCGCAAACTCCATCGTGAAAACCCGGAAACCCCAATTTTTGTGACCGGCTGTGCCGCGCAGGTCGAGCCGGACACATTTGCCGCGATGCCGGAAGTGACCCGAGTGATCGGCAACAGCGAGAAAATGCAGCCCGACACCTGGGCTTCTTTGGCCCCGGATCTGATTGGCGAAACCGAGCGTGTGCTCGTGGACGACATCATGTCCGTGCGGGAAACCGCAGGGCATCTGATTGACGGGTTCGGACGCCATCGCGCCTATGTTCAGGTTCAGAATGGCTGCGACCATCGATGTACATTTTGCATTATACCCTTCGGCCGCGGAAACTCCCGCTCGGTTCCAGCGGGCGTCATTGTCGAACAAATTAAGCGCCTGGTCGGCAGGGGCTTCAACGAAGTGGTCCTGACCGGCGTCGATCTGACGTCCTGGGGCGCAGATCTTCCATCATCACCGCGCCTTGGCGATCTGGTGATGCGCATCCTGCGGCTGGTGCCGGACCTTCCAAGGCTGCGCATCAGTTCGATTGACAGTATCGAAGCTGACGAAAACCTGATGCTGGCCATCGCGACTGAACCGCGCCTGATGCCGCATCTTCATTTGAGCCTTCAGGCGGGTGATGATCTCGTCCTGAAACGTATGAAACGTCGGCATCTGCGAGACGATGCCATTGCGTTCTGCGAGGAGGCGCGGCGTCTGCGCCCCAATATGACCTTTGGAGCGGATATCATCGCGGGCTTCCCCACCGAAACAGAGGAAATGTTCGAGAACTCGCTGCGTTTGATTGAAGACTGTGGTCTGACGTGGTTGCACGTATTCCCTTACAGCCCACGTCGCGGTACGCCCGCCGCACGCATGCCACAGGTTGCGGGACCCCAGATCAAGGATCGAGCCGCCCGGCTCCGGGCTGCGGGCGAGGTTCAGGTCACACGACACCTGCAGGCTCAGGTTGGACAGCAGCACAAGGTTCTTCTGGAAAGCCCGAGACTGGGGCGGACGGAGCAGTTTACCGAAGTGTGCTTTGCGTCCGATCAGCCGGAAGGCAAGATTGTTGCGGCCTCCATCCTGGGGCATGACGGGCGTCAGCTTGCGGCCTAGCGGGCCGTACACCCGGAGAACGCAGGGATGATTGAGGCGTGTGTGTTCCGGTCAGGAAGAAATAGCGCATGCGTCGACTCTTATACGCGACTCATTTATAAGAACAAAAAGTGAACAACTAAGATGTTAGTTTCTTGTCTGAGCCACGTCGCATCATGTCACTCTGGTTTCCGCGCCTCGGGGCAGAGCGGTGTTTGCGCATGGCTCGTACCCCAGTGCTGTCGCCGTTCGCGACGGTTTTGGAGGTTGGCAATCAACGGCTGCTCGGCGCGGTATCGGCAGAAGCGGAGGTGCGCGGTCTTCATGTAGGCCAGCCTTTGCGTGATGCGCGGGCGATGTGTCCGGATCTTCAGACCACTCCGTCAGATCCAGAAGGTGAGGGAGCTTTTTTACACCTGCTGCGGCGCTGGGCAGGCAAGTTTTCTCCATGGGTGTCCGAGGAAGAGCCCGATGGTTTAATCGTTGATCTGTCCGGATGCGCGCATCTGTTTGGTGGCGAGACGTCTTTGGTGGCACATGTCACATCTGATTGTGCAGCTCTTGGCCTGACGGTGCGTATCGGGCTGGCCGATACGGTAGGGGCTGCCTGGGCGCTGGCTCGCTACACCCGACAGGGTGTGAAACCGGTGCGGACGGGAGATGCGATTGATCAGGAGGCGCGCGCCACGCGCTCCAGGGCGGGACGACGGCACTGGACCCGGGGTGGCGCTGCGCCAGCTGTCGCGGCGGTCGCCGGGGAGGGGAAACAGATTGCACCGTCCGGTCATACCCGAAGTGCTATTGGTGCCTTGCCAGTGGCTGCGCTACGCCTTGAGGCGGACACCTGTGCGGCCCTGGAGCGGGTCGGGCTGCGGCGGATCGAGGACCTTTGGGGGATGCCGCGCGCGGCCCTTGCGCGCCGGTTCGGGCTGTCGGTGACTGCACGGCTCGATCAGGCACTGGGCGTGGTACCGGAGCCCGTCTCGCCGGCGCGGCCACCGCATGTATTTGCTTTGCGCATCAGTTTCCCGGATCCGATCGGTCTGCCGGAGGATATCGAGGCCGGGTTGGACCGTTTGTTGCCGCGGCTGGGACAAAAGCTGCAGGATGCAGGCCGGGGTGTGCGCCGTTTGCGCTGGGAGCTGTTGCGTGCGGACCAGACGCGGCAGGTTTTCGAGGTAGGACTGGCACGACCCTCGGATGACCCGGCGCGCATGCGCCCGCTGTTGATGCAGAAACTGTCACATGTGGAACCGGGATACGGGATCGATATTCTGCGCCTTGAGGCGATACAAACCGAGCCACTGGCCCCGAAAGCCCATAAGGGACATCTGGAGGCTGCCGATCAGGTGGCTAGCCGGCTCAGCGGAAACACAGCTTTAGACGATTTGATCGGAACCTTGGGCGCACGGATCGGACTGGATGTTATAAACCGCTGGCATCCTGCTGATAGCCATATTCCAGAAAAAACCGCGACCATTCTGGCGGCTGCGTGGTCAGCTCCATACGATGGGCCGTGGCCAAAGGCGCGGGGCCGTCGTCCTTTGACGCTGTGCGCCCCGGAACCCGTTCAGGCACCTGATGACCCCATGGTGCCGACGCGGTTCAGATGGCGCGGTGCGGATCACGCCCTGATGACCGCTTCGGGGCCTGAGCGGATCGCGCCGGAATGGTGGCTGGATGACCCTGTCTGGCGCAGTGGCGTACGGGATTACTGGTGGGCTGAAACCCGCGCGGGATTGCGGCTCTGGCTTTTCTATGCCCATGGTGGCCTGCGCTCGTCAGGCTGGTTTTGTCATGGTCAATTTGCCTGAAACAATCAGTTGCTGCAGCGGGATTCGGCTTCTTCCAGCGCTGCAGTAAAGCCCAATAGGCTGAACGTGTCGCGCGTGGTTGTCCCACTGCGCTGAGAGACCCCGGTCACGACCGCCTGAGCCCCCCGTTTCATGGCCGTGATGATTTTCGCATCATCGGAAGGAGACGCAGGCCACGCCCAGTCATTGTCGGTAAACATCTCAAAAGACGTTCCGCTGATCTCAACCGTAACTGTTGAGCCTTCGCGGAATTCATAGCCACCTGTGAACGACAATTCTGCAGCAACATCCGAACCTGGGCGGAACGCCACAAACATCAGGATGTCGCCACGATTTACAGCAACCGGGCGACCGTCGCGGGTGTTGACGGTCTCCTTCGGGCTTGAAACGCTCCAACATTCGGTGGGTTCGTCTTCGACAAAGACGCTCCAGTCAGTTTTTGCCGCAACACGGTTATCGGATGTCTCCTGCGCCCAGACGGCGCTCACCGAAGCGACAAATGCCGCTGCAGAGATCCCTGACACAAAACGGTTCATATCGATACAGCCTCCAGCTGCCCTGTGATCGCCACTTCTTTGGCCGCCGGGCCTGTTCGTTGATCGCTCATATGCGCCGGCGCTGCTCTGGTGCCAGACTAACGGCTCTGTTGGCGCAGGCAAAGACCTCGAAGCACTTAAATCGGCAAAAGATTGCTGAAACTGGTCGCATGGATTTCCAGTCACCGAAACCGAAAAATTCGTCAAGCCATAACATTCGGCAATTCTGGCGAAACTATGACTGGGCAAACCCACCGCAGCGAAGGCGCAAAAGGCCGAATGTGGTTTATGCTGCAGCCACGTTGGAGCAACTTCAGGGCTACGTCGCAATCAGCCTGCCACAAATTCTGACCGGGCAAATCCCTGCAAGAACAAAAGCGCGCTCAGATCCCCAAAATTGATCCTTCGGTCGCATTCTGCAGCGACAATCGGCTTTGCGTGGAGTGCGACGCCCGCGCCCGCCAGACCCAACATTCCCAGATCGTTTGCTCCGTCACCAACCGCCATGACGTCGTCGGGCGACAGCCCGAGCCGCGCAGTTATTTCTTTCAGAGCTTTGACTTTCGCATCCCGTCCAAGGATCGGGTCTGCCACCTCTCCTGTGAGTTTACCGTCCTCTGTCAAAAGCGTATTGGCCCGGTTTTCGTCGAAGCCCAGTCTGTCGGCGACACGCCTTGTGAAAGCGGTGAAACCACCCGAAACGAGCGCACAATAGGCACCTTGTGCCTTTGTCGTTGCGACCAGCTCCTGACCTCCGGGCATCAGAGTTATGCGTGTCTCGAGCACTCGATCGATGACGGCTACATCCAGGCCCTGCAAAAGGCCGACGCGTTCGCGTAGTGCAGCTTCGAAATCAAGCTCACCGTTCATTGCGCGCGCGGTGATCTCTGACACTCTTGCGCCGACACCGGCTTCATCAGCCAGCTCGTCGATGCATTCCTGCTGGATCATCGTGCTGTCCATATCCGCCAGAAGCATTTTCTTTCGACGCCCCTCGGCGGGTTGCACAACAAGATCTACTTTGACGCGCTGTAGATCGCCCCAAACATCCCAAAGCGTGTCTGGGATTTTAGCAATCTCGAACTCGGCTGCTTCGCCCTGAGACAGCCAAATTACATCGCCACCGCCCCAGGCGCCGCGCAGGCTGTCTATGAGAGATGTGTCCAGTTTCGGGGCACTGGGATTTGTAAGAAGCGTCGCTATGTACATTCGCGGATGTCTCGTTTCTCTGGTCGCGGCAGCGTAAATCACGGGATCTTTCAAAAGACCAGAGCGCCCGCGTTGGTCACCGAGTAGGCGATGCCAAGTGATGCTCCTAAGCTCTTGGATGCAGAAGCACGAGGTTAGGCTTGTAGGCCCGGACAGCGCATGAGGTTTGAATTGCAGGAGTCCCCGCATTCTGCACACGGGTTTCCGATCGTAGTACTGACGCCCCGAAATAACAAAAGATCCGGATGCACGAGGCAAATTTCAGGCTTGCCCAAGTCTGGGTTGGCCCCTTATACGCAGCGGCGGGACACCCTTCCCCAACGAAGGGCAGATATCTGGAAGGATACGATTGATGGCTATTGAAGCTCCGGTCGCGCGGCCGGCGAACCCGCGTTTTTCCTCTGGCCCTTGCGCCAAGCCCCCCACATGGACCCTCGATGCGCTTGCAGATGCCGCGCTTGGCCGCTCGCACCGCGCCGCCGTGGGCAAGGCAAAGCTCAAGGACGCGATCGAAACGTCGCGTGAAATTCTGGGCGTGCCAGCCGACTACAAGATCGGCATTGTGCCCGCATCCGACACCGGCGCTTACGAAATGGCGATGTGGAGCCTTTTGGGCGAACGCCCTGTTGAGATGCTCGCATGGGAAAGCTTCGGCTCTGGCTGGGTCACCGACGCCGTCAAACAGCTCAAGCTGGATGCCGAGGTCAAAACCGCCGAGTACGGTCAGATCGTCGACTTCGCCTCGGTCGATTTTGCCAAGGACGTCTGCTTCACCTGGAACGGCACCACCTCTGGCGTGCGGGTGCCAAACGGAGACTGGATTGCAGCGGATCGCGATGGGCTAACGCTCTGCGACGCGACCTCTGCCGCATTCGCAATGGACCTTCCGTGGGACAAACTCGACGTCACGACATTCTCCTGGCAGAAAGTGCTGGGTGGGGAAGCTGCTCATGGTGTCCTGATCTTAAGTCCACGTGCGGTGGAGCGGCTCGAAACCTACACACCAGCCTGGCCCTTGCCGAAAGTCTTCCGTCTGACCAAGGGCGGCAAGCTGATTGACGGCATCTTTTCCGGCGCCACGATAAACACCCCGTCGATGCTCTGCGTGGAAGACTATCTTTTTGCGCTCGAATGGGCGAAATCTGTGGGTGGCCTGCACGGCCTGATCGCCAGAGCCGACGCCAACACGGCCGCAATCACCGCCTTTGTCGAGGCGAAATCGTGGGTCGATTTTCTGGCCCAGGATCCTCAGACGCGCTCCAACACATCGGTCTGTTTAAAGTTCACTGACGATCGCATCCAAGATGGTGCGGCCTTTGCGAAAGCTGTCGCCAAACGGTTGGAGGCGGAGGGCATTGCGCTTGATATCGGGGCCTATCGGGACGCACCCGCCGGTCTGCGCATCTGGTGCGGCGGGACAGTAGAAACCTCGGATGTCGAGGCGATGCTGCCATGGCTCAATTGGGCGTTTCAAACCGAGATTGACGCACAAAAAGCAGCTGCGTGACCTATTTCGCGGGCGGTATCAGTACCGCCTGCTCTCCGAAATTTTGATGTAAAGGAGCCCAGAATGGCCCCCAAAGTTCTCGTCTCTGACAAACTGTCTGAAACTGCCGTCCAGATATTCCGGGATCGCGGTATCGAAGTCGACTTCGAGCCAGGCCTTGGCAAGGATAAGGAAAAACTCGCCGAGGTGATTGGGAAATATGACGGCCTCGCCATCCGGTCCGCCACCAAGGTTACCGAAAAGTTGCTCAAGAATGCAGACAATCTGAAAGTGGTCGGTCGCGCTGGGATTGGCACCGACAATGTGGACAAGATCGCTTCGTCCAAAAAAGGCGTCATTGTCATGAACACCCCGTTCGGGAACATGATCACGACCGCTGAGCACGCAATCGCAATGATGTTCGCCGTAGCGCGCCAGATTCCGGAAGCCTCGATGTCCACCCATGCCGGCAAATGGGAGAAGTCGAAGTTCATGGGCGTTGAACTGACCGCCAAGACACTTGGTGTAATCGGAGCGGGAAACATCGGTGGTATCGTATGTGAACGCGCCGTTGGACTGAAAATGAAAGTCATCGCCTACGACCCGTTCCTCTCCGAGGAACGCGCCGCGAAACTTGGAGTGGAAAAGGTGGAGCTGGAGGACCTTCTGGCCCGCGCTGACTTTATCACCCTGCACGTCCCGCTAACCGATCAGACCCGCAACATCCTGAGCCGCGCGGCCTTGGAGAAGACCAAGAAAGGCGTTCGAATCATCAACTGCGCGCGTGGTGGTCTGGTGGATGAAGTGGCACTGGCGGAACTTCTTCAATCCGGCCATGTCGCGGGCGCAGCCTTTGACGTTTTCTCGGAAGAACCTGCGACCGAAAACCCGCTCTTCAACCTTCCCAACGTGGTCTGTACTCCGCACCTTGGCGCGGCCACGACCGAAGCGCAGGAGAACGTCGCTCTGCAGGTGGCGGAGCAGATGTCAAACTACCTGCTGTCCGGCGCTGTGGAGAATGCTCTCAACATGCCCTCCGTCACCGCCGAGGAAGCTAAGATCATGGGTCCGTGGGTTAAATTGGCCGGCCACCTCGGAACTTTTGTTGGCCAACTTACAGATGAAGCGATCGACAGCATCGAGATTCTTTATAATGGCTCCGTGTCTACGATGAACCTTGAGGCACTGAATTGCGCGGCCATTGCAGGGATCATGCAAGCCACCAACCCTGACGTGAACATGGTTTCAGCGCCCGTTATCGCCAAGGAACGCGGCATTGGAATCTCAACCACCGCGCAGGATAAGTCCGGCGTTTTCGACGGCTATATCAAACTGACGGTGAGAACAGATGAACGGACCCGCTCCATCGCAGGGACTGTTTTCTCGGATGGCAAGCCACGCTTCATCCAGATCAAGGGGATCAACATTGATGCCGAGATCGGTCAGCACATGCTCTACACGACCAATCAGGACGTGCCAGGCATTATCGGCACCCTTGGAAACACGCTGGGCGAAAATGGTGTCAATATTGCAAACTTCACCCTTGGCCGCTCGGAAACAAATGGTGATGCAATCGCAATGCTGTATCTCGACGCACCTTTGCCGAAGCAAGTGCAAGACGCCCTAAGCGGCACGGGGCTTTTCCAGCAAGTCAGACCGCTCGAATTCACGGTGTGATCCGACACAAGACAACACAGAAAGAAAGCCCCGGCGGTGACCGGGGCTTTTCTGCTTTGTTAAAATACTCATTGCGCGTTCGGCTGCCATCAGGTGCGCCGCCAGCATTTATCCGCGGGTTACAGAGTAGCTTTGGCGAGGACCGATTTGCCCGGGTGGGCAATTAATTTCCGGCCCGGCAGACCATGGACTTTGGCGGTCAATCGATGCGCATGGTCTCGCCGGGATTGAGTTGTGGCGTGAGCGTGATGGTCTCGGCAGGGAGTCCGCTTTCCGCGCGCGCCATCACCATTTTCGCAGCCTCGCGGCCGATTTCTTTGCGGCAGCTGTCGATCGTGGCGAGCTGTGTCGGCAGACCCTTAAGCAACTCAACGCCGTTAAAGCCAGCCATGCCAAGCTTGCCTGGGATATCGAGACCCCTTTCCTGCGCAAGCAAAAGCCCACCCGCGCCGATCAGGTCATTTGAAAAATACAGGAAGTCCAGATCCGGCGTGCGGTCGAGCATGGCATCTGTCAGCTCTCGCCCTTTTCCAAGCGCAGACCCACCTTCGTAGAACTCCCAGTCGGCCAATTCGATTCCGCCTTTGGCCAAAGCTTCCACAAACCCCTCATAGCGTTTGCGCGCCCTGTGATCGAGCGCCATCTTTGTCCCCATAAATCCGATGCGCCGATAGCCTGCTGCCAGGATGGCTTCAGCCATTTCCCGCCCCGCACGACGGTGGGAAATCCCGACACAGCAATCCACGGGAGTACCATCGGTATCCATGATCTCGACCACAGGAATGCCCGAGTTCTTCAGCATAGCGCGCGCTGCATCCGTGTGTTCAAGACCCGCAATAATGATCCCGGACGGTCGCCATGACAGCATCTCGTAAAGGACCTTCTCTTCCTTTTCAGGCAAATAATCTGTAATGCCCACCACCGGTTGCAGATCTGTTTCCTCGAGCTGTGCGTTAATACCGCCCATAACTTCCGGGAAGACCATATTCGACATCGACGGGATGATCACGGCGACAAGGTTCACGCGATTGGACGCAAGCGCACCCGCGATCTTGTTGGGCACATATCCCAACGCGCGGGCTGCCTCCCGAACCTTCTCCCGCGTTGCCTCAGAAACATCGCCACGATTCCTCAGAACGCGACTGACCGTCATCTCGCTGACCCCCGAGGCTTCGGACACGTCACGCAATGTCAGCGTACGCCGGGCGGGAGGATCTGAGATATCGGACATGAACGCTCCTGGATGGGCCTTAGGAAAGCCGGGCAAATCAGCTAAGCGCCATGCTACGTGAGCGCCGTCACACTGTGCAAGCGTGTCGGCGTCGCGGTTTTACCCGTCAACCCGTTCTTTCAACGCGGTAAACTTGTTCAACAGGTGATCGGCCAGGGTCTGCCCAAGCCGTTGGCCATCTCGCGCCTCGAGCGCTGCGATGATCTCCTCATGTTCCGCGACGGCTTGACTCCATCGCGCATCGGAAATGTTTGCAAGGAAACGCGCCCGTTTGGCGCGCGACGCAAGAACCCGGTGGTGCTGGCTCAAAACCGGGTTGCCGGCAGCGCGCAAGATTCCGTCGTGGATGTCCTGGTTTGCTTTGAAATAGGGTTGTCTGTCCCTCATTTTGTAGTGGCGCACCATATCGTCGTGACGCTCTCGAACGAACGCAATTTCGGTCTCGGTCCCATGAATGCAAGCAAGTTCACCACCCAACCTTTCAAGTGCAGCCAGAACCGGAAATGTTTCTTCCAGCTCGTCCATCGTCACTGTCGATACCCAGGCACCCCGGTTTGGTTCCAAAACCGCCAGACCCTCATTTGCAAGAACTTTGAGTGCTTCGCGCATCGGTGTGCGTGACACGCCGAAGTTCTCACAAAGCTCCTTTTCAGGGATCTTGGTCCCGGGCTCCAGTTCGCCTTCAATGATCAGCTCGCGGACACGGTCAACAAGTTCTTCGTGCAGCGATGGGCGCGCGATCGGTTTTGACAGGTTCATATCAGTTTCCTTTCGCTGCCAGTGCCATCTGCAGGACACGCGCAACATGGATCGCTGCCCTGTCGGTTCCGTCTTTGATCTGGTGACGGCACGAGGTTCCGTCCGCTACGATGATCGCGTCTTCGGGTGCCTTGCGTACTGCTGGGAGAAGGTCCAACTCGGCCATCTTGAGCGAGGTTTCTAGCGTATCTTTGCCGTATCCAAAAGCCCCGGCCATTCCGCAACAGCTGGTCTCTACTATTTCCAGCTGCTGGCCAGGGATCATCTTCAGCGCCTTTTGCACGTCACCCATCACATTGTGCGCTTTCTGGTGGCAGTGTCCGTGCAACAGGATTGGCCGATCAAGTGGCTTCAAATCCGGCAGCGACTGAAGTGAGACGAAGTATTCCTCGAACATTTTGGAATTTTGCGCCACAAGCTGGGCGTCCTTGCCGGGCACGAGGGCGGGAATCTCATCGCGTAGCGTAAGCAGAGAGGAGGGTTCCAGCCCGACAATTGGGATACCCTTTTCGACGTGGGGAAGAAGTGCTGACAGCAGACGCTTGGCCTCTGCCCTGGCCTTTTCGACCAAACCAACCGCCAGCATGGTGCGCCCGCAGTCGAGGCTACGTCCTCCATCGGACGGCCTTGCGACCTTCACTTTCAGGCCCGCAGCCCTTAGAACCTGTCCGGCGGCTCGAAGATTTTCAGGTTCGAAATAACGATTGAAGACATCGGCAAAAAGGACAACGTCCGGATCTGGATCGGCGAACTCGGTGTCCTTGAAAGGTCTGGCAGCCCATACTGGCAGTTTTCTTTCAGCCGAGAACCCGGTCAGACCCTCAGTCAGCTTTGCCGCACCCGGAACCCAGTTCCGCATATTTGCGAGCCAGGGTACCTTTGCCACAAATGGCGCGTAGTGCGGCATGTAGCCCACGAGCTTGTCATGCAGACTCAAGCCGTTCTTTTCGGCTCTTGCCGCCAGGACTTCTATCTTCATGCGTGCCATATCAACGCCGGTCGGGCATTCGCGTTTGCAGCCCTTGCAGGAAACGCAGAGCTTCATCGTTTCCGCCATATCGTCGGATGCCAACGCGTCTGGTCCCAGCTGCCCGGTGATCGCCAGTCGAAGAGAATTTGCCCGGCCACGTACCAAGTCCCGTTCGTTTCGGGTAACCCGGAAGGAAGGGCACATCACGCCCCCCTTGAGTTTCCGGCAGGCGCCATTGTTGTTGCACATCTCCACCGCGCCCTGAAGCCCGCCGCCCTTTCCGGGCCAGTCGGACCAGTCAAGCCCGGTCTTTATGTCCCGCGCTTTGTAGTCAGGCCCATAGCGGAAAAGCCGCCGGTCATCCATTTTCGGGGGTTGGACAATCTTGTTTGGGTTGAAGACGCGGTTTGGGTCAAAGCGGTCCTTAACCTCGTTAAAGGAGGCCACCATTTTTCGACCGAACATTTTTTCGTGGAACTCGGACCGAACAATCCCGTCGCCATGCTCGCCAGAATGAGACCCCTTGTACTTTGCAACAAGGTCGAAGCACTCCTCGGCAATGGACCGCATCTTTCGGACGTCTTGGTCCAGCTTCAAATTGAGCACCGGACGCACATGCAAACACCCGACAGAGGCGTGAGCATACCAAGTTCCCTTAGTTCCATGTTTGTCAAAAATCTCAGTCAGCCCTGATGTATACTCAGCAAGGTCGGGCAGCTCGACAGCGCAGTCCTCAACAAACGAGACAGGTTTCCCTTCCTGCTTCATTGACATCATAATGTTCAGACCGGATTTCCGGAGTTCACCAATATCGGCTTGGAGGCGCGCATCGGTGACGCCAATCGCGCCGCCCCAGGCCTCGCCTTCGCCTTTGAAGGAGAAACCGATATCGCCCATCGCGTCTTCCAGCTCACTCAACTTGGCTTTATTCGCAGCGTCCGAACCCTCGTCGAACTCGACCAGCAGCAGTGCTGCGGGGTGTCCGACGACGAATTCCTCGATGGTCTTCCGGAACAGCGGTATGTCCCGGGCCAGCGCGATCATAGTGTCGTCGACAAGCTCAACTGCCGCGGGTTGGAGCTTCACCAAATGCTGCGAAGCGTCCATTGCTTTATAGAACGTCGGGAAGTGACAGACGCCCATCACCTTGGTCCCCTGCACAGGCGACAGTTTTAGCTCGATCGCCGTGAAATAGGACAGCGTGCCCTCAGAGCCGACCAGCAGATGTGCGATGTTGTTTACGGTGTGCTCAGGTGTCAGAGCATCAATGTTGTAACCGCCCACGCGGCGAATGATATTCGGGAATCGCGCGGCTATCTCGGCTTGCTCCCGCTCGCCGAGCGCCAGCATTTCAGAGATCAGGGCAGAGGTGGAATCGTTTGCCGGAGCCTTGTTTCGATCCACAGCACCGAAATTCGCCTTCGTGCCATCGGCCAAAATCGCATCGATTGACAGAACGTTGTCGCGCATGGTGCCGTAGCGCAGTGAGCGTCCGCCACACGAGTTGTTGCCGGCCATTCCCCCGATAGTCGCCCGCGACGCAGTGGACACATCCACCGGGAACCAGAGACCGTGCGGTTTGAGCGCTCGGTTCAACTCGTCCAACACAATGCCCGGCTGCACGACGCAGCGGCGGTTTTCGACATCGAGCTCCAGGATCTTATTGAAATACTTAGAGTTGTCGATCACCAGTGAATGATTAACGGTCTGGCCGCACTGGGATGTCCCGCCACCGCGGGGCAAAACAGATGCGCCGATTTCACGGGCAGCAGCGATCGCGGCTTCGATGTCAGACAGCGTTTTTGGAACAACAATGCCCGTAGGGGCCATCTGGTAAATTGAAGCATCCGTCGCGTAGCGCCCGCGCGAAAATGCATCTACCAAAAGCTCTCCTTCGATATTGCCACGCAGCCGATCGGCGATCGGCGACTTCTCCATCAGGCCCATTCATCGCTCCGAAAAATTTGTTGACTGGATTATGAATTCATAATTCTTTATACGCAACATCCAATACAGCCTCCACCATAGACGCGGCTATCTGGGGAGCCAGTGCGGAGGAGGTAGAGAACGAATAGTGGGGGGAGTGAGCCACAATGCGTAAAGCCGGACGCCATTTCTTGCAGATTCCGGGGCCTAGTGCGGTGCCGGACCGAATTCTGCGGGCGATCAGCATGCAGACCATCGACCACCGGGGCCCTGATTTCGCGGAAGTGGGTCAAAAAGCGCTGACCGGGATGAAGTCGATCTTCAAAACTGAGCAGAACGTTTTCATCTTTCCTGCCTCGGGTACCGGCGCGTGGGAGGCTGCGCTGGTGAATACAACATCACCCGGTGACAAAGTGCTGATGTATGAGACGGGTCACTTCGCAACGCTTTGGCAAAAGATGGCCAAAAAGATCGGGTTGAACCCGGAGTTCATCTCAGGGGACTGGCGCGGCGGCGCGGACCCACAGGCCATCGAAGAACGTCTCCGGGCTGATCCTGGTCACGAAATAAAAGCAGTGTGCGTTGTCCACAACGAAACATCGACCGGATCAGTATCGCCGGTCGCGCAGGTGCGAAAAGCTATCGACGAGGCGGGTCACCCTGCGCTGCTCATGGTGGATTCGATCTCAGGTCTTGCGTCGGTGGATTTCCGTTTCGACGAATGGGAAGTGGATGTGTGCGTGTCCGGTTCGCAAAAGGGCCTGATGCTGCCACCCGGTTTGAGCTTTAACGCTGCAAGCGACCGTGCGTTGGAGGCTTCTAAGACCGCGACCATGCAGCGCTCCTATTGGGATTGGCAGGACATGCTCGGCCCCAACTCGACGGGCTATTTCCCCTATACGCCCGGGACAAATCTGCTCTATGGGCTAAATGAGGCGATCGACATGCTTCATGAGGAGGGGCTGGAGAATGTCTTCGAACGCCATCAGAGACACGGGCGTGCCACACGGGCAGCCGTGCGTGCGTGGGGGCTTGAGGTGCTCTGCGCGCAGCAAGGCCAGGAAAGCGGGGTGTTGACCGCAGTCATGACGCCCGAAGGCCATTCCGCTGATGCGTTCCGCGCGACAACGCTCGAACACTACGATATCTCGCTTGGAAACGGGCTGAGCAAAGTTGCGGATAAAGTGTTCCGCATCGGTCACCTCGGCGATTTCAACGATCTAATGCTGATGGCCACGCTTTCGGGCGTCGAAATGGGCCTCGCCAAATCAGGTGTACCCCATGAAGAGGGTGGCGTAATGGCGGCTTTGGCGCACCTGAAAGCTACTGAGGCTCCACGCCTCGCAGCTGAATAATCAAAGAAGATCTCGGACATTAACCAGGGAGGATAATCCGATGAAATTGAAGACTGTGCTTTTGGGCGCCACCGTTGCGGCCACGCTGCCGCTCTCGGCAACCGCCGCAGATCTCACACTGCGCTTTGGCCATGTGGGCGCGCCCGGCTCGCTGTTTGAAGCCTCTGTAAATGCTTTCGCAGAGTGCGCAAACGGCAAACTCGGCGATGCGGCAGAAGTCCAGACCTTTGGCGCGAGCCAGCTCGGCAACGACCGCGAGATGCTTCAGAAACTGAAGTTGGGTCAGGTGCACATGTCGCTTCCGTCTTCGGTAATGTCGTCAGTTGCGCCTGAGTTCGGTATCTTCGAGATGCCCTACATCATCCGCGACCGCGACCACATGAAACGGGTGCAGGGCGCTTTGGGCGACACGTTCCAAGAAGCCGCGCTTGGCCAAGGCTACCGGATCATCGGGTACATGGAGAACGGCTTCCGCCACATCACCAACAATGTGCGTCCTATCAATACCCCTGAAGATTTGGCCGGTGTGAAACTACGGACGCCAAACGGTGAATGGCGCGTGAAGATGTTCCAGCAGTACGGCGCCAACCCGACGCCTATGTCCTTCTCGGAAGTGTTTACCGCGCTTCAGACCAAGGTCATCGACGGGCAGGAAAATCCCTATGCGCAGATTGCATCTGCAAAGTTCCAGGAAGTCCAGGAATACCTGTCGATTACGGGCCACGTATACACCCCGGCCTATGTCGTGGTTGCCGAAAACCAATGGCAGAAATGGCCTGAGGACGTTCGTGTTGCACTTGAGGCTTGCGGCAGTGAGACCCAGGACACGGTGTACGAAATTGCGGCCAACCTCGAAACCGAATTGCTGGGCGTTATTAGAGATGCCGGCGTGAACGTGAACGAGGCAGACAAAGCCGCTTTCGTCGCGGCCTCTGGGCCGATCTATGAAGAGTTTGCAGCGACCGTCGACGGTGCTGCAGATATGATCGACACCGTTCAGTCATTGGCTGAAGGGTCTTAATCGCCCGGCCGGCAGGGCCGCCTGGTTCGGGCAGCCCTGCCGGAAATCCCGAATATAGAAGAACCGGATCTCTGGCGTTTCCGGGCGCGGAGGTTCGCGCACGCTCAAAGACACGGAATTCCAATGCTTTCCAGGCTAAAAACGGTCCTAGAGACCTTCTTGGAATGGTTTGTCATCTTTCTGATGGTGATCCTGACCTTCGTTGTTATCGTCGCCGTTCTCTGGCGGCTCGCCGGATCAAGCTTTAGCTGGTACGACGAAGTGGCGGCCATCCTCCTGGCTTGGATCACCTATTACGGCGCTGCACTTGCCGCATTGCGCCGTCGCCATATCGGGTTTGACAGTGTACTGCTGTCCATCCCGATGCCGGCTCGAATGTGGGCTGTGACCCTTGCCGAGGCAATCACCGCTGGGTTCTTCATCCTTCTCGCATGGTCTGGTTTCACAGTTCTTCAGGTCATGAGCGGCATGAACCTGATTTCGCTGACATGGGTCCCGGTGACTTTTACCCAGTCCGTAATCCCGATTGGCGCGGTCTTGTTCCTTGTCTGCCAGGCGCTGAGCCTTCCCGATTACTGGCGCACGACAGCATCCGGGATTTCGCTGGAACACGCGGAAATCGAGGAAGAGGTCGAGCACGAAATGAAAAAAGCGGGGAACGCCTGATGTTGATGCTGGGAATCTTCGTGTCGATGGTGGCGATGATTTGTTTGAACATCCCTATCGCCGTGGCGCTCGCCGTCTCTGCAATTTTTGGGTTGATCGTCATGGAGGGCACCGGTGCGCTCGTGACCGTGGCGCTCGATATGTACAACGGGTCCACAAAATTCTCACTGATCGCAATTCCGATGTTTGTGCTCGCCGGCGCAATCATGAACGCAGGCGGCATCACGGATCGCCTGATCAACTTTGTTTCTGCGATCATTGGCTTCGTGCGCGGTGGCCTCGCGATGGTGAATATCGGCGTGTCACTGTTTTTTGCGGAGATCTCCGGCTCGGCTGTAGCGGATGTTGCAGCGATGGGCTCTGTGCTCATCCCGCAGATGAAAAAGCGTGGCTACGGGGGACCGCTCTCTGCGGCCGTTACCTCGTCATCGGCTTCGCTTGCGATCATTATTCCGCCATCGATCCCAATGATCCTCTATGCGACATCGGCCAACGTCTCGGTTGAACAACTGTTCGTCGCCGGTGTGGTGCCGGGCCTTATGGGGGCCGCAGGTCTGATGCTTGTCGCGCATATTTTCGCGCGCCGTTACAATTTGCCGACGGAAGAGGCTTTCAACTTCCAGCGGTTGCGCGAGACTTTCGTTGATGCACTGCCCGCCTTCGCGCTGCCGGTGATCATTCTGGGCGGTATTTTCGGTGGGTTTGTGACAGCAACCGAAGCGGCTGGTCTTGCAGTGCTTGCGGCGATCGCGGTCAGCCTCTTCTACCGCCAGGTAGATCTGAAGCATCTCAAGAATGCGATGCTGGACGGTGGCATGCAGACCGCAGTTGTTATGGTGCTGGTGGCGGCCTCGGTTGTTATGGGCGGTTTCCTGACCCGGGCGCAGGTGCCCCAGGACATCGCGCAGGGCATTCTGAATATCACCAACAACAAGTGGGTAATCCTGCTGATTCTGAACTTCTTTTTCCTGATCATCGGGTTTTTCCTCCACTCAGCCGCGGCGATTATTCTTGTCGTGCCGATCGTGATCCCACTGATTGTGGCCGCCGACATAAACCCGATCCATTTCGGGCTCGTTGTGACCCTCAACCTCGCTATAGGACAGCAGACACCCCCGGTGGCCTCGGTTCTAATCACGGCTTGCGCTGTCGCACGTGCCAATATCTGGGAGGTTTCCAAAGTAAACATCTGGTTTATTCTGGTACTGCTGACGGTGCTCCTGATGTGCACCTATATCCCGTCGATCCCGCTCTTTCTTGTGGAGTATTTTTACGGATGACCGCGGAGCTTTTGATCGAAGAGAAAAACGGCGCCCTTTGGGTGTCGTTTAACCGCCCAAAGGCCCGCAACGCTCTGACTTTCGCAATGTATGAAGGTCTCGCCGAGATCTGCGCCACAGCGCATGAAAGGCCGGGCATTCGCACAGTCGTCGTAAAAGGTGAGGGTGGAAAAGCTTTCGCGGCCGGGACCGATATGACCCAGTTTCGTGCCTTTGACTCCGCGCAGGACGCTCTGGAGTACGAAGACAGAATCGAAACGGTCCTGACAGCTATCGAAACCTGCAAGCTGCCAACGATTGCTGCGATCCATGGCGCCTGCACGGGGGGCGGGGCGTCCATCGCAGCGGTATGCGATCTGCGGATTGCTAGCGACAGTCTTAAGTTCGGGTTTCCGATTGCCCGCACACTCGGAAACTGCCTTGCTGCCGCCAATCTGGCGCGGCTTTCGGAGCTGCTGGGCGCGGGACGCCTGCGGGAGATTTTATTCACAGCCAGGCTCGTGCGTTCGGAAGAAGCCCTGCAAGTGGGCTTGGTCAGCGAGGTCTTGGAGGGTGAAACAGCGTTGCTCGCGCGGGCAGAGCAACTCGCCGCGCAGGTCGGCGCGATGGCGCCTCTGACCCTGCGCGCGACGAAAGAAGCTCTGCGCCGAAACCGTGCTGCAACGCAGGTCGAGGATTCAGACCTGATCGAGATGACCTATATGAGCGCCGACTTCCGGGAGGGGATGGAGGCCTTTCTGGCAAAACGCCCCCCGGTCTGGAAGGGTGCGTGACGCTTCGTTTGGTCACTTCAGGGCAGCCGCTTGATACGATTTTTGATCCCAAATGACAGGTCGAGCGTATCTTTGACCTACGTGATGGCACCCTGAAGCCACGATCAGCACTTTGCTTCGCGCCGCCAATATCCCATAAGCCTCTCTACGGCCCCGTGGCTCAACTGGATAGAGCAGCCCCCTCCTAAGGGGCAGGTTGCAGGTTCGAATCCTGCCGGGGTCGCCAATTTATATGTTTCACAGATTTTGCTATATTTTGTCGATTTTAGCGATTTGGGGATGGGGTATCGGCACCTATCACACCGGTCATGGCTTGTGTCTTGCTCGCGCGGTCGCCTGCCTTGGCGGACCCCTCGACCTACGAGAGTGACAGATATTCAGACATCGCCGCAATCTGGTGGGGTGTCTACAGGCTTCGGCAGCGAAACCTTTGCCCTTCATTAGGAGCACCGCATTGTCTGCTCGGCTGGTGGCGGTTGAACCGGCGACGGGACACTGCTCGAGCCCTGCTGCTTAACACGTGGCTGTTCCACAGTGGTATCTGTTTGGAGCACCACCGGCTGGAAGACCCGCGACAAGCGATCAGGAAAGGGGGTTGCCAGGGGCAGCACCGAGGAGCGCCACGTCGATTATATCGCCCAAGTTCCTAACTGATCGCGCCGGTCGATCTGGAGAAGTACCAGAAGATCGGCGTCTTGCAGACAGTTTCTATATTCCAGAGACTAAAAAAGTGCCGCTGTTTCGCGCGGCACTTTCCTGGTCTGTGTGATTACTGGCCGATGCTCGGGTCGCTGTTCGGGTCGAAGGGCAACTCGTCCAGATGGTCGATGTATTCCAGTGGGTCAAATGGCAGGTCGCCCAGTACCATTTGCGGGTTCTGTTCGCGCAACAACTGCTCAGATGCGTTGGCGATGCCGGTCCACGGGATTCCGTGCTTTTCCGGGCGATCCGGATAGCGCTCTTTCCACAGGTTGTGGCGCAGAACCATACGGTTGAAGGGCCGCTTCAGGTGGATGAGGTTGGTCAGCATTGGCTGCACCTCACGCGGGTCGGCGGGCAGGAAGTAGAAGGCCGCCGGGATACCGCTGGCCTCCCCCACCGGGTCGGGGGAGATCATGTGGCGCTTGTAATCGCCTTTCACCACCGCGCCGAGCGTTGGGCCTGCGTAGGTGAACGAGTAGTCGCGCCGCCCATGGGTATCACCGTTCAGCAGAAGCGCTGTCTGGTCCAGCCCATCGATCACGCGATCAGTGGGGATGTTGTCCATGGCGCCCGCGAGGCTGGCAAATGTCGTGAACAGATCGGTGATATGGATCATGTCGCCGGGTAGCGAGCCGGGTTCGATCATCCCAGGCCAAACCGCGAAGGCCGGAACCCGCACACCCCCTTCAAGGAAATCGCCCTTGCCGCCACGGAAGATCGTTTCCGCAAAGCCGGTGCCTGGGGGCGGGTTATGCGACATCGGGCCGTTGTCTGCCATCGCAACGATCAACGTGTTCTCCGCGATGCCGAGGTCTTCGAGTTTGGCGCGAATATCGGCGATCATCGGATCGATTGTGCACTGTAAACCAGCTTGTAGGAGAGATCGGGCGCGTGTGCACTTTTCCCGTATCGGCAGGAAGCTGGTCATCACAGGCCAGTTCGCGACATAAAACGGTTGTTCCGCTTCAACGGCCCTTTCCATGAAGGCGAACATTCGATCCAAGCCTTCGTTGTCGATCTCTTCATATGCCTCCAGGCCATTGTCACGCCATTGCAGCGTTTCGCCACCCTTGGTGCCTTCGGCGGCCATCACCCAGTCTTTGGTAATGAAGGTGTCATCAAGCTTATAGGGGTCTTCGATCAGCATGTCCTCAAAGAGACCGATCGACCCGTTGCCCTGCTCCGCTTCGCGCGTGTTGAGCGATAGAATTTGATTATATCCGGTAAAAAGCGCCTCATCGAAACCCTGATTGTGCGGGTAGCTTTCCTCGATATCGCCGAGGTGCCACTTGCCATAAAACGCGGTCGCGTAGCCAGCGTCGCCCAGCACTTCGGCCATCGTTACTTCTGCGGCGTCCAGCCCGTGACTCTCTTGCAGCATGCCGATGTTATACATGCCCGAGCGCACAGCCATCCGGCCCGTCGCAGCTGCCGCCCGTGACGGGGTGCAGCCCACTTCGGTATACATACGGGTGAACATCATACCGTCTTCGGCCAGTGCGTTGATGTTCGGCGTCGTCAGACCCCGCACAGCCTGGACACCAGGCATTCCCAAATCACCGTAGGCAGTATCGTCCCACATGATGTGGATCAGGTTGGGCGGACGCCCGAAGCGTTCCTCCAACTCCGCGAGCTTCGCCTCAAGCGCGACGTCCTCTGCCGCCCAAGCTTCGCCGTTCTGCGCCTGAAGGACGTAGAACTCAGCGTCAAAGACGATCTCGCCCTCTTGTGCAATGGCGGAACCGGATATCGCGGTACAAGCAGCGATAATTGCCGCGCTCAGTGTTCCTATGGTGCGGGGTCTTGCCCGATGGCTGCTAAGCATGTGTGTCTCCGTTTTTTTTTGACATTTTTTTCAAAGGATCGTCTTGCTGTGCTGCCTGAGCGGCAGCGAAGTCTTCCAGTGCCGCGGCGATCTCTTGCCGAAGCGCGCCGAGGGTTTCCTCCAGAGACGCGCGCCATTGCGCGTCGGCGGCGTCGCCGAGCTCTGTCGTCTCGGGGATCAAAGCTTCATAGTCGCGGCAAATCTCATCAAAGACCGGCTGCTCACGACGCAAAAGCGCGATAAGGCCTTTGTGTTTGGGAAAGCTGATTTCCAGAGTATGAAAGGGCATCTCGCACCTTTGAGCGGGGTTGCCTGTATCTTGCGCTCTGATGGTGTGTCCAACGGAGTATTTTACGGTAAAAAGGAGCGTAAAACGGGGCTGCTTTTTAGCGACAGGCTCTTAAAACTAAGCGAGATTACCGGGGCAGCTACGTGACCGAAGCTACATACAAATCACCCTTCGATGAACCGGAGCGTGTACGTCAGGCGCTGGCATCTTTGGTCGCAAGCGACGTCTTGGTGCGGTCAGAGCGGCTGATATCTTTTTTAACTTATATTGTGGAAGAGACTCTTGCCGGGCGCGCGGACGCGATCCTCGGAAAAACCATCGCGCAGGATGTCTACGGGCGTGATCCTGCTAGCACTGACAACGCGGAAAACCTTGTGCGCGTGGATGCTGGCCGTCTGCGTCGCAAGCTGCAGGAGTATTATGCCGGGCCTGGGATGGACGACCCGCTCAAGATTGTTATTGATCCGGGTGGCTACGCGCCGCGCTTCGTTGCGCAGGTGGAACCGGAGGTGCCTGAAGATACCAGCGGTGCGCAGTCGCGCAGGTGGAGGACGGCTCTTGTCGCTGGTGCAGGCGTGCTGGCCGTTGTTGCCGGCACTGAGCTTTTTTGGACCCCTCAAGAGAATAACGACCTAGCTGCTTCTGTTGCAGAACAAGAAAACAGCGCGCGGGAGGTTCAAAGACAGGCTCTGGCCGCGAAGTCAGCGGCTGCAGTTCGAGCCTATAACCTGTGCGATCAGGGACGCGGTTTTTTGTTCCCGATTGTGGAGGTCGGATCACAACAAACGGCGGATGGCCTGTTTGCACAAGCGATCGAAACTGATCCCGGACTGGCCTGCGGGTACGCAGGGCGGGCGCATGCACTGGCAACGCTGGCGCGGCTGGCTGGTCCCTCCGCGCCAGGGGATGCTTTTCGTTCACAGGCAGCCGCGATGGCGGAGCGCGCCGTTGTGTTGGCGCCCACCGACGGATGGAGCCAGTCAGCGGCAGCGTGGAGCGCATACGCAAACTCTGATTTTGCTGAGGCCAAACGCCTTTCCATTCTGGCGGTCGAATTGAGCCCTCGCGACGGGAACGTTCTCGATTTTCGGGCGACTATCGCAGGTGTCCTCGGCAATTTCGAAGAAACACTGGCGGCAACAGATCCTTTACTGGAGCGAGATGTCGGGAGTTTCCGGGTCGCACGACGCAATATCCGCGCAGTCGCGTTGTTCCACCTTGGTGACTATGCTGCGTCGATCGCGTCGCTTGAAGGCGCTATTCGCAATGGTGACCCGGTCAGCGCCGCGACGCTCACCTATCTGACTGTTGGTCACTATCGGGCGGGTAACCTCGACCGGGCGCAGGCCTATGCACAAGAGTTGTCAGAGACATGGCCAGACGCCAGACCGGATATTGGTTTGGCGCGTCTCTACTCCACTCCTGAACTTGCCGAGCAGGTTTTAGGGCCTCTGTCGGCAGCTGGATGGCGGCCACGCAAAGACGACCTGTGATCAGCCGCGCCAGCCACACTGCTTCTTGACTGAGGTCGCCTCTTGTTTGTTGCAGAACGTTACTCCGAGCCTTTTTCGAACCTGAGCGGGATCGTGCGCCTCAAAACGATGCTATCAGAGACCGCGCTTCTTATTGTCACGCTAGAATGAAATGGGGCGGGTCGTTGCCGTGTTTACACCGCTGGCCAGGGTCGTTCTCTTACCTAGCTGACGTAAAGGCACCGCTTTCCGCTCTCAGAGGTCATCTGACTACAGTGGTCGGATTGCGGCACCTCATTCAGGCGGCAAAAAAGGCATAAGAGCTTGTAAATGATGTACTTTGGGAAGCAGGGGTGGTGCCGCTGAAGGGACTCGAACCCCCGACCCCATCATTACGAATGACGTGCTCTACCATCTGAGCTACAGCGGCTACGGGGCGCTGTGTATCTTTGGCGCGAAACCGTTGCAAGGCCGAATAGGGTGCGGGCCGGGCGCTTGCGATGCCTAGAGTTGCTGCTCGATTGGCAGCCAGCCCGCAAGAGCGGCAAGCATCTTTTGCCAACCCGTTGCGCCCGGTTCGTCCGTGAAAACCTCAGCCCCGGCCATCCCGTCGTAACGCCAGATAAGGTCACCCTTTTCGTCCATTTGCACCGAGAACGCATAGTCGCGCGAGTTCTCCTCAATCCTCTGCAGGATGCCCTGTGCGAGAGCCTTGCTTTCGACCACCATCCCGATCTCGGCGTTCTGACGAATTGAGCGCGGGTCGATATTTGTTGAGCCGACAAACAACACCCGACCGTCCACGATCGCGAGTTTCGAATGAAGCACAAGCGGGGTATCAACCCCGATTGTCAGCGACGGCGCATCCGATCGGACCTCCAGAAACTCGACACCCGAACGAAGCAATCGCGCGCGGTAGGGCGCGTAGCCGCCATGGACATAGGGATGGTTGTTTGCGGCCAGAGAATTGGTTGCAACACGCACCCGGACTCCGCGGGCGATCAGATCCTCGAAGACTTCGGCACCGTAGTGTTCCGGTACAAAATAAGGCGTGACCACCAGCACCGTATCTTCTGCGCGCATCAGTGTGTTGTAGAAGCTATCACCGATTGTAAACGGTCCCTTTCCGGGGGAATTGCGGAGCTTGCCGGGTGTGTCTACAACCACGCGCGCAGTGCCCGGGAAGCTCTGTTCACGACCCGTTTGCAGATCCCTCAAATAGGGCGCGTTGACAGCGCGCTGGTAGATGACCGCTTCTTCGGACTCCGCTTCGCGCAAGAACTCTTTCTGTGCGTCTCGCAGCGGTGTGTCATCTCCTTCCGCAAGGCTCGCCAGACGTACGGCCCATGTATCATTCCAGAAGAGATCGAACGCTGCAGAAAGGTCGGCCACCGGACCGCCCGCAACAAGAAGATCAAAGTCGGCAAACTCATTCTTGGTGCGGATCTGGAAGTACTCGTCTGCGATATTGCGTCCCCCGATGATCGCAAGCGATCCATCTACGATCATCGCCTTGTTGTGCATCCTTCGGTTAACACGCTCGAAATCAAGTAAGAAGTTCATTGTACGCGTGCTGTTGCGCGACAGCGGGTTGAAGGTGCGAATTTCGACATTGGGGTGGGCGTCCAGTGTTGCAATCTCGTCATCGCGCGCACTGGTGAAGACATCATCGTAAAGCAGCCGGATCTTCACCCCACGTTCCGCGGCGGCATAGAGCTCCAACCAGATCAGGGCTCCGGCAGTGTCGGGCTTGATCAAGAAAGTCATGAGATCGATTGACCGTTCCGCTTGTTCTATGATGCGCAGCCGTGCGCCCAGCGCGTCCGTTCCGTCAGTCAGCGGTGCGAGCAAAACCTTGTCTGTGCCGGGTCCTCCGGTTCTGCTGCGTACCAGCCTTGCGATCCGGGTGTCTTCTGCTGGGATTGCGCGTTCCACGGGCCGATCTGTTTCGAAAGGAACATATGTGCATGCCGACAGGATCAGCGCGCAGGCAGCAGCCGGAAGCAGTGCGATTGCACATCGCATGACGTGTTGCAGCGGCTGCATTCTCAGTGTCCCTCGGCGTCTTCGCTGCCGCACCTTACGCAAGGCGCGCGGAAATCCGCAAGCACGGTGGGTGACAGGCACAAGCGATGCCCTACTTGCCGAACATGACCGACATGAGCCCCAAAACCCGCGCCCGTTCGATCCCGGCTTCTCGCACAGGGCGGCTTATGCGCCTCGGGGGCGCCGCAACGACCGTCGCGGGCGCGCTGGCTGTGAACGGGGCTGGTGCTCTGGCACGGGGGCAACGACCGGACTTCCGATCGTTGCTTCTTACCCCGGCAAACGTGGGCCGCATCACCGATGAACTGGCGCGGATGCGCGGCGCGGCGATGAAGGTTGGGCAGCTTGTTTCTCTGGATGCGGGTGAAGTGCTTCCGCCGGAACTGTCGGAGATTATGGCGCGGCTGCGTGCGGATGCGGACTACATGCCCCCAAAGCAACTGCGCGATGTTCTGAACAAGGTCTGGGGCGCTGGCTGGATCAGCCGTTTCACGACTTTCAATGTCCGTCCCATTGCTGCTGCCTCGATCGGACAGGTGCATCGCGCACAAACCAAAGACGGCCGGGATCTGGCAATCAAGGTTCAGTACCCAGGCATTCGCCGCAGCATCGACAGCGACGTCACAAATGTCGGTGCGCTGATCCGCATCTCGGGGCTCTTGCCGCGTGGAATGGAGATCGGGCCGCTTCTGGAAGAAGCCAAAAGCCAGCTCCACGAAGAGGCGGACTATACGCGCGAAGCAGCCGAAATGACCCGGTTTAGAGCCTTTTTGGAAGATGATCCAAACTTCGTCGTTCCGCTTTGGGCAGAAGATCTGTCTGCCGATACCGTGCTGGCCATGTCCTATTTGCCTGGCGTCGCAATTGAGAGTTTGGAACAAGCAGCGCAAGAGACACGCAATCGCGTGGCGACACTTCTGATCGATCTGGTGTTTCGAGAACTCTTCGAGTTCGGGTTTATGCAGACCGACCCCAATTTCGCCAACTACCGGTATGATCCAGAAACAGGCCGTGTGCTCTTGCTGGATTTTGGCGCGGCCCGTGCGGTGCCCTTGGCCTTTGCCAATGCGTATGCCGCGCTGTTCCGCGCGGCACTGGCAGGAGACGATCTGGAGCCGGCCGCGCTGGAACTTGGGCTCTTTGACCACGACACCGCTCTGCATCACCGAACGCAGATCCTGGCAATAATGGGAGAGGCGTTCGCTCCGATGGTGACTGGCGCCGTAATGGATTTCGGCGATCGCGCCCGCGCCAGACGGCTTTCAGCGCAAGCGATGGAAATGGCTGAAGATCCCACGATGACGCATATTCCCCCGGTGGAGACCCTTTTTCTGCAACGTAAGTTTGGCGGGATCTACCTGTTGGCAAGCCGATTGCGCGCAAAAGTTGACGTGGCTGCGATACTGGCGCGGAGGTTACCCCCTACGCCAGCCTAAGGGTCAATTTGCGGCCTCCTGCCAGCTCATGAACACGTCGCGCGCCAGTTCGCTTTCCGGACGCAGATTTTCTATACCTTGATAGGGGACACCGGTGCCAAGTGGTAGGTGCGGGTATTTGTCGATCATCTTCTGATGCCGCTTGACCATATCCTGAAACGACGCTCCGGACCAAAGCGAGTATCCCACCAACGGATGATGCTCACGCGGGTCCCGCAGAATATTAAACACCGGCGCTGCAGCCCCAGGCTGGCCCGGTGCAGCCAGATGCATCTTGAATTCCTGCTTGACCACCGAGCGCAGAACAGGCCCTTCATAGACATAAACGTAGTCGCGCCGGCCGTTACCCTCGCCCTCCAACAAAAGTGCGGTCTGATCGATCCCGTCTATGACGCGGTCGCGCGGGATCAGATCAGTGGCCCCTGCGATGCGAGCAAAAGTCGAAAACAGATCCGAGACGTGGAAAACATCACCTGCCGCAGACCCGGCTTCGATTACCCCTGGCCAGCGCACAAAAGCGTCGGTTCGAACGCCGCCTTCAAGGTGCTGTGTTTTTCCGCCGCGATAGATTAGCTGGTTCAAGCCGGACGTTCCTTCGTAGTGATACATTAGGCCATTGTCTGCCATAAAAACCACAATCGTGTTGTCCGCCTCACCGGTTTCTTCCAGCTTGGCGAGCAGTTCACCGATCCACCCATCCAATAGCTGCAGCTTGTCGGCGTGAAATCCTCCATTTCGCGACAGAGATTGCTCTGGATAAACAAAGTTAAGTGGATAAAGGGGCCAGTACTGAAGGAAGAACGGCTCATCCTGCGCGGCGAGCCTCTCAACCTGGTCAAGGATTTGACGCTGATAGCGTTCGTTCATTTCCTCGTAGTGCGCCTGTGTCCATATCTCGCCCGCCTCAAGATCAACCTCGCGCACTGGTCCTCCAGCCCGGCCTTCCACACCGGTTACTAGTCCATAGGGTTTAAAACGCTCATCCAGAAGGAACTCGTTGGACTGTCCTTGCGGTGCGAACCCTAGCATGTTGTTGGCGCGCATCGCCTCTTCCGTCATCAGGCTCAGTTGAACCTGCTGATGAAGTGGAAACGCAGCAAAATCAAAACCTTGGCTGGTTGGATAAGCCTGCTCGATATCGCCCTGATGCCATTTCCCTACATGAGCGGTGTTATAGCCGCTCTCGTTGAGGATTTCGGCAATAGTCACCTCCTCGGAGGATAGGCCCTCTCCAACTAGCGCCACTTTTACTTCTTCCACACCCGCACGGATCGGATGCCGTCCCGTAAGGAAAGCGGTGCGCGTTGGCGTGCAGGATGGCTCCGTATACATGCGCATCAAAGACATGCCCTCGGTCGCGAACTGGTTGATGTTGGGGGTTTCAATCCCCATCACGTAGTTCATTGTCCGGTTACCCATCTGACCGAAACTCACATCGTCGATTAGGATATAGAGGATGTTTGGGTTACCACCCTTCTCAGCCCGGATCGCCTCCAGCCGCGCGTCAATCTCGATATCCTGCGCGTCCCACTGTTCTCCAAACTGAGCGCGCAGGAAGTTGTACTCGCCATCGTGGATTATCGGTCGGTCTTGCGCTTGTGCAGCTGTCGTGGCCAGCGCCAAGGCCAAAACCATGTCTGTCAGTCTTTTGGGTCCCATTCCGCTGTTCTTCCTTCCTGATTACTCTGATCTCGGTAAATTTCCGTCACTGCAGCTTGGATATCCTGCTTGAGTCCAAGCAGGCTCTCCCGGAGGTCTTCCGCAGCCGGTGTTTGGTTTTGTTGCGCCACCAACATGGCGATTGCCGTGAAATCCGCGCAAAGCTCATCGAACTCGGAATCCTGAACCCTCAGAGCCGCGATCCGCTCCACCTGTTCGGGAAACGCAATGCGCAGTAAGGCGTTGGCGTCCAGCCCACGCACGTCTTTACCTCCCTTACGTCTGGACTGAGCCTGCGTTCTTAAGCTGGAAATCAATAGGTTGAACGGCGTATGCTACCGTAGCAAACATCGATAACCCTATGCTTTAACCCATGACGCAATCGCCAACAGTAACCCTGCTCGCCCCAACGTCGGAGGAGATTAACGCCGCGCGGGAAAGGTTAGAGGCGTGGGAGGGATTATCTGGCTCGGCCCGCCTGCGCGGGGTGCTGCAGTATCTGGTCTCTGAAAGCCTGGCCGGGCGCGCGGGCCAGCTGCGAGCCAAAACGATTGCATTGGATGTTTACGGCTACACGGCAGAAGACCTTGCCGACCGCGAAAGTGTCATCCGGGTGGATGCGGGGCGCCTGCGCCGCAAACTTGACGAGTATGCCGCTGGCACCGGCGCCGGAGATCGCGTCCATATCCTTCTCGAGAAAGGAAGCTACGCGCCCGTTTTCAGAACGAACCCTGAAAAAGACCCTGTTTCGGACCCAAAAGCTGCAGACCCTTCGACCCCTCGTAGATGGACTTACATGTTTGCCGGCGGGATCATAGCGGTATCGATCCTTGCAATCGGCTGGACCGGGTTGACACGCAACGAGCCGCTGCCTGGGTCTTCCGAAGAAACAACCGCCCTTGAACGCAGCGCCATCTTTGACGTTTCACCCCGTCGATTGAGCGCCATCAACCTCGCCGAAGACGGCAGAGATCTCATTTTCCCAGCGCTCGACCCAAACAGGCTCAGAGCGGCCCTGCAAGTATTCCAGACAGCTATCGACACGGACCCCACCTATTTTGGCGGCTATGCCGGAGCTGCCCAGGTAAACGCCACAATCGCGATGCTCGGCCCTGAAGGCGCACCGCGCGAAGCACAACTAGCCGCCGCCCGCGAAGCATCCGAACAGGCTCTAAACCTGGCGCCTGGAGACCCTTGGAGCCAATCTGCGAGCGCGTGGTTGGCGTTTGCAGAGCGGGATTTCGAACGCGCCAAATCTCTCTCAGAGCGAGCCACAGCTCTTGATCCAGACAATCTGCATCTGCTGGAGTTCGATGCGCTCATCTCTCTCTTCGCCGGGGATTTTGAACGCGTGCTGGAACGAACTAAGACGTTCGTGAACCCCGAGCAGTCAGATGTCGGCTTTGTCTTCACAAACGCCACGGGATCGGCGCATTTCCACCTCGGGCAATACCCTGAGACCATTCGGGTCTTCGAGGCTGCTATCAATGCCGGGGGCCCAATCGGTCCGGCCAGTCTTGCTTATCTGATGGCTGCGCATCAACGGATGGGTCAACAGGGACCAGCCAGGCGGATCGCCCAACAATTCGAACAAAACTGGCCCGACACCAAGTTCAACCGTGTCTTTGGCGGGCTTTTTGAAGATCCTGCTTATGGGCGAGACCTGACTGACGCAATGCGTGCCGCCGGCTGGCAACCGAACGGATAAACCGACACGGGCTTGCAAGCAGAGACCGCATTCCGCATCGTCGGACCAGAGCAACCATTCCATATCCGCGATGCCCAGCAATACACCAGATACTCCGCCCTCCTACCTCACAACCCGCGAAGTGGCAGATCTGATAAGAGTTAAGGAACGAAAGGTCTATGATCTTGCCGGAGCGGATGAGATCCCCCATCGACGTGTCACCGGAAAGCTGTTGTTTCCCCGCAAGGAAATCCTTGACTGGATCGACGGGGATAAAAAGCCCGTTCCCAAACAACGCCCACCTGTCGTTTCGGGATCGCATGATCCGCTGTTGGATTGGGCCATTAGAGAGTCCGTATGCGGACTAGCAACGCTGTTTAACGGCTCTTCTGAAGGCCTTGAGCGCTTCACCGAAGGCGCTGCCGCGCTGACCGGGCTGCACATTCCAGCTGGGGACGCCTGGAACATTCCGGAGCTTGAACATCGGGAGATGCAAAACTGCGTCCTGATCTCATTCGCGCAACGGCAGCGTGGACTAATTCTGTCGCATGGCGCGCCACAGGATGTCGCCCGGTTGCGGGATCTGGCGGGCGCAAAATTCGTGCTACGTCAAGCCGGCGCCGGAGCACAGGCTTTACTCACTCAACTTCTCGAAGATGAGATGATGAGCGCGCATCCATTCGCCTCGTCCTCGCCAACCGCGCGCACAGAAAGCGATGCAGCAGCCATGGTCGCGGACGGAGAAGGCGATGCCACCCTTGGGCTGGCTGCCATGGCAAAACGATTTTCGTTGCGCTTTGTGCCGTTGCTTCAGGAGAGATATGACCTCTTGGTGGATCGGCGCGCGTATTTTGAACCGCAGGTTCAGAAACTCATGACCTTTTTGCGCCATCCGGTGCTGGCAAAGAAAGCGGCGGCCATGACTGGCTATGATATGTCGGTATGTGGACAGGTCCGCTGGAACGCACCCTAGCCTTTGCCGTCGCCGGGCCTGACTGCGTTCGGAAAGAAAAGCTGCTGACCCTCAACCTTGTAGGATGCAATCGCCGCCTGACCCTCCGGTGAGAGGATCCAGGCCACAAAGGCCTGCCCAAGATCAGCTTTGACGTGACCGTGCACGGCGGGATTCACGACAATAATCCCGTATTGATTGAACATACGCGGGTCGCCCTCAAAGAGAACCTTGTGTGCCCCCTTGTTGCCGAACGCGATCCATGTTGCGCGGTCGGTCATTACATAGGCACCCATGCCAATTCCGGTATTCAAAGTCGCGCCCATTCCGGAGCCAGTCTCCCGATACCAGCTGCCCGACGCGTCGGGTGCATCCACCCCGGCGGCAGCCCACAAGCGCATCTCCGCCTTATGCGTGCCGCTATCGTCGCCGCGGGACGCGAATACCGCCTCAGCTCCAGCGATCTTGGCGAGCGCTTCGGTCACATCGTCAGTTCCCACGATACCGGCCGGGTCGGCGGGTGGGCCAACAATGACAAAATCGTTGTACATGACGTCGTGCCTTTGCACGCCATAGCCTTCTGAAACGAAGGCCTCCTCCGCCGGTTTGGAATGCACGAACAGCACATCTCCATCACCATTCTGCGCGTTTCGGATGGCCTGTCCCGTGCCGACGGCCACAACGCGCACGTCAATTTCGGAAGCTGCGGTGAATTTCGGCAGCAGGAAGTCGAAAAGGCCCGAGTTCTGCGTCGATGTCGTCGATTGCACAACAATAAAACCGTCATCCGAACCGCTTGCGAATGCGGGTTGGGCCATTGCAAAGGCTACAAGAGCGGCAAGACTAAGCAGCGTTCGTTGAATCATCAATGTCTCCCTGGAGGCTTGGTCAGACCGAGCCTGTATCTAGGTAAAGCCGCCCCTCGCACCAGGCACGCGCCGGCGCGGAGTACGGGTCGTTCAAAAGGGTTTCGACGGGGGCTGTTTCAACAACCCTGCCTGCATGGACAAAAAGCCCGTCCTGACCGATGCGACGTGCCTGACCCGCATCGTGAGTCACCATGACGATTGTAATGCCTGCATCGCTGGCCGCGAAGATGAGCTCCTCGATCGCCTGGGTAGAGGCCGGATCCAGATTGGAGGTTGGTTCGTCGAGAAACAACAAATCCGGGCGACAGACGAGGGACCGCGCAATTGCCAAGCGCTGTTGCTCCCCACCGGACAGGACGCGCGCGGGGGCGTTGGCAAGATCTGTGAGACGGCTTAAGCGAAGCGCTTCGAATTCGCGGGCGGCACGCTCTTTTCCGGTAAGCCCCTTGATCCGAAGCGCAAAGCGCAGGTTCGCTGCAACTGAGCGGCGCAGAAGAACCGGGCGTTGAAACACCATCGATTGTGCAGCCCGGGCCGCTTTATCCAGCGGTTTGCCGCGCCAGTGTATTGTGCCTTCTGAGGGCGATATAAGACCATGCATCAGTCTCAGAAGTAGACTCTTTCCAGCGCCATTCGCGCCCAGAATGACTGTTCGACGGCCAGAACCGATCGAAAACTCTGCCTCGTCGATAACACGCCGGCCACCCAAAACAAGGCTCACTCCGTCTGTCGCGATAAGCGGGTCACACGCCGTATAGCCGATGCTATGAAGACTACCTTCGGACGAAAAATCACGCATAGGCCGCCCTCACTGCCGTTGCGCGCAGCGCCATAACAGCGGCGTTCAAAACGACGGCCAGAAGCAGCAGCACCACGCCGAGAGCCAGAGCCAGTTGCAGGTTTCCTTTCGAGGTTTCCAGCGCAATGGTAGTCGTCATCACACGGGTCACATGATTAATGTTGCCTCCGACAATCATGACCGCGCCCACTTCGGCAACCGCGCGCCCGAAACCGGCAAGCACAACCGTCAGCAAGCTGAACCGGGCATCCCACAGCAGGGCCACCGTGCGATTGACCGGTCCAACACCAAAGGACGCAAACTGTTCTGCGTATTCGTTCTGCAGATCCTCAATCACCTGTCGCGTCAGAGCTGCAATTATCGGGGTCACTAAAATAGTCTGCGCTATGATCATGGCTGTCGGTGTGTAGAGGAGTCCCAAAACACCGAACGGTCCGGACGCAGAAAGCATCAGGTAAACGCAAAGGCCAACAACCACGGGCGGCAACCCCATCAAAGCGTTCAGGAGCACGGTAATTACAGCACGACCGGGAAATCTAAACGCCCCGACCACCGCACCCAGAGGCAGTCCGATTACGCAGGCCAGAATGACAGCGGTTGTCGTAACCCGAAGCGAAAGGCCAACAATCTCCATCAGGGCTGGATCCCACGCGAAGATCAGACCAACCGATTGTGCCAGAATGTTCCAGAAACCGTCCAAGCGTCTGCTTCCCCTTTCTTGGAAATAAAAGCAAGAAAACGCAGTGCCTTCTAGAGCATCTTCGAGGCGGTTGGACGAAAGTTGTATATTTTTAAGAGGTTATTTTCAGAATCTCGGAGGTCGGAAAGTAAGACTCTCGGAAAATATGCAGGAAAATGCATAATACTTCAGACGAGAGCATCCCTTGGCCGTGCGCCGCTGAAGAATGCATCCAGGTTATCGAGCGCCCGAAACCCCATCGCATCTCGTGTCCGGGTTGTCGCGGATCCGATATGCGGCAGCATGAAAATTCGTTCATGCGGTGCAAAATCCGGATTGCCTCCGGGCTCTACCTCGAAACAGTCCAGACCGGCCGCCATAAGCTTTCCGCTTTCCAGTGCACGGATCAGCGCGGGCTCATCCACCAGGCCGCCGCGTGCGGTATTCACCAGAACTGCACCCTCCGGCAGCAGGGCGAGCGTCTTATCATTGATCAGATGCCGGGTTTGAGGTGTCGCCGGGCAATGCAAAGACAAAAATTCACTAACCTGCAAAACGCTTTCGATACTGTCGTGATAAATGGCACCGGCTTCGTCCTCGGGCGACAGCCGCGTTCTGTTGTAGTAGTGAATTTCCATATCGAAGCCGCGCGCCTTTTTGGCAAACGACCGACCAACGCGACCCATCCCGATAATCCCAAGGCGCGCACCTGTGGTCTGCTTACCGACCATGAAAGAGGGTGACCAGAAATCCCAGGCACCTGTGCGGACCAAGCGGTCGCCTTCTACCGCATGCCGCGCTGCACCAAGCATCAGCAGCATCGCAATTTCGGCAGTCGCGTCAGACAGAACGTCAGGCGTGTTCGTCACCATGATGCCTCGGCTGCCGAGTGCAGGAAGGTCACAATGATCAACGCCGACCGAGTGGTTCGCAACAATCTTGAGCCGCGGGTCCAGACGGGCGACGACATCGGCCGAAAACACCTCGGAATGGCATGGCATGACCGCATCGATCCGCGCACTCATGGCGATAATGTCGGCGGCCGAAGACGGTTCGTCTGCCTCGTTCAGGATCACGTCATAGTCGCGGCGTGCACGCATAATAGTTGCGTCCGAGACCTTGCGCGGAAGCCAAAGAACGGGCCTGTCTTTCATGTTCAGTCTTTCTTATCCCGGGCAGAACTGGCGAAATCAAATGCGACCAAAACAAGGGTAAGCACGATGACCGCCATCAGGTCCGGCTCCTGCACCTTCCAGCCCAGAATACCAAGAAATGCGGCGATGAAGAAAAACCCGATTGCTGCCAGCAGTTTGTTCATGCCGAGACCTCCTCGATCCATTTCCAGAGCCAATTGGCGGTGCGCAAGAGCCGCGCGTCGTTCCCGCGGGCGCCCACAAGTTGTACCCCCATCGGCATACCATTTTCCGCTGTGAACGCAGGCAGTGTAACCGCGGGCGTTCCCACATAGGTCCACAAGCCATTGAAGATTGCGTCGCCCGTTGTCGTCAGATCCTGAGGCGCCGGACCCGGTGCGGCTGGACACAAGATCGCGTCCGCGCGCTCAAATACTTCATCAAGGCCAGCGTTAAGTACCTCTCGCCAGTCAAGCGCCGCCAGATATTCCCGGACGCTCACATCCTCACCTGCAGTGATCGCGCCTTGAATATGCTCAGACAAAGTGTCCCAGCCATCGCGCTTGTATCGCCAGTAATACTTGGACATTTCCGCAAAGTTGATCCGGGCCCGAAGGTCGGCTGCATCGTCATAGGCGCGCGGCAGAGGCGCCTCGAACACCTGTTCGCCAAGGGCCGATACCAGCTCTTCCAGTGCCGCACGCATCTGCGGGTCAGCCTCTGCCCAGCCCGGGGGGCGGACAAACGCGAATGTCGGCTTCAGGGGCGGCGCGGCCTGCGCGGTTTCGAAAAGTCTTGGGGACGGGCCGGTTTTGGTGGCTGGATCGCCCGCATCATACCCGAAAAGTAGATCGGCAAACAGCGCGGCATCCTCCGGCGAGCGGGCGAAGACGCCCAGCGTATCAAGCGTATGCGATTGCATCGTCACACCTGTGCGCGGGATCGCCCCAAAGCTCGGCTTGAACCCAACCGTTCCACAAAACGAGGCAGGGCGGATCACTGAACCGCCGGTCTGTGTGCCAATGGCCAACGGCACCATGCCCGCTGCAACAGCGGCTGCAGACCCGGCCGACGAGCCGCCCGGAGTATGGCTCAGCTCATGTGGATTGCGTGTTTTAGACGGGTTCAGAAATGCAAGTTCGGTCGTCGTGGTCTTGCCCATGATAACCGCACCCGCTGCCTTGAGCTGTTGCACGACATAGGCGTCCTGCTTGGCAATATGCCCGTCGTCAATCGGCGTACCGTTCTGGGTCGGAATACGTGTGGTCGCGATTACGTCCTTCAGACCAACGGGCAGGCCATGCAGGGGGCCGACCGGTCGACCGGATTTCCGATGCGTATCGAGTGCCTTTGCCTGTGACAGCGCATACTCGGCATCGTGCCAGGCCCACGCCTGCACCTCTGGCTCACGCGCTTCGATTTGCGATGCGAACGCTTGCGTCACCTCCTCAGCGCTCAAGGCGCCGTTTGCGATACGATCACGCAGGGTGACCGCGTCGAGAGCTATGATCGCATCAGTTGCCATAGATCGCGTTCGGAAGATGGAAGACGATATTCGGATAGAGATACATTATCGCCATACTTATGAATACGCATAAGAGGAACGGCATACAGCCTGAGAAAATTTGCGTCAGCTTTACCTCGGGCGGCGCAATGCCCTTGAGATAGTAGGCCGACATCGCCATAGGTGGCGTTAAGAAGCTGGTCTGCAGGTTGAGTGCCACAAGGATGCCAAAAAACAGCGGGTCGATCCCGAAGAACGGTAACAGTGGCAGGAAGATCGGCACGAAGATGATGATGATCTCTGACCATTCCAGCGGCCAGCCCAGCAGGAAGATGATCAGCTGCGCCAGCAGCAGGAACATCACCGGCGACATGTCGAGACCCTGCACGAAATCGGAAATCACGTGTTCCCCGCCAAGGTACGAAAACACGGCCGAGAAGGTGTAGGAGCCGACAAAAAGCCAGCAGACCATCGCCGTGGTGCGCACGGTCAGGTACACGCTTTCCCGCAGCCGTTCCCACGTCATTGCACGGTACGCCACGGCCAGGAGCATCCCACCCAGCGCTCCGATAGAGGCGGCTTCGGTCGGTGTCGCAAGACCAAACAGGATGGAACCCAAAACCGCGAGGATCAGGAAGGCAAGCGGGAAGAAGCTTGTTGCAAGCATCCACAAGAGCTTGCTCATCGGAACATCCGGAATGTCATCGTCGGTCGGACGCGGGGCCACCGACGGCTGCAAGATGGATCGCCCGATAACATAGGTCAGGTACAGACCAACGAGCGTCAGGCCGGGCAATAACGCCCCGGCATAGAGCCGCACGATGGAAACGTTCGAGGCCGCTGCATAGACAATCAACATGATCGAGGGGGGGATAAGGATCCCCAGCGTCCCGCCGGCGCAGATGATGCCGGATGCAAAAGACCGGTCATACCTCGCTTTCAACATAGCCGGCAGCGCAAGCAGGCCCATCAGGGTCACGACCGCACCCACGATGCCCGTGGCGGTCGCAAATAGAGCGCAGGTAATCAACGCCGCCACGCCCATGGAGCCCGGGACGTTTTTTGAGGCGATGTTCAGCGTTGAGAAAAGCCTGTCTACGATATTTGCCCGCTCCACGATGTATCCCATGAACAAGAATAGCGGCACAGCGGTCAGAACCTCGTTCGACATGACCGTGAAGGTCTGGTTCACAAAGAGGTCGAATATTCGGTTGTTGAAGAAGCCTTCGATGTAGGTGGAAGTCTGCTCCCACCAGGTCGCTGTTTCGAGGTCGAGACGGTTGTGGTCTCTCCACATACGCCGTTCATCGAAATATGCGTAGTAGCCGACCCCAATACCCATGGCCATCAGTGTGAATGCGATCGGGAAACCCAGAAACACAAACACGATGAAAATGCCCAGCATCATAAGGGCGATGACGGGATCAGATATCATGGGTGACTGTCCTTCTCGGCCTCGGCGGCCTTCTGCATGAGCAGGTCTTCGGTTTCCTGCACGTCTTCTTCGGCCTTGATCCACTCGTTGGTGCGGATCGCGATAATGCACCGGAACACCTGCGCGACCCCCTGGATCAGCAGAAGCAGGCCCGCGAGCGCGATAACTGTCTTGAATTGGAAGATCGGGATGCCCGCCGGGCTGTTCACCGATACTTCCTGGAACCGCCACGATTGGGCAGCGTATTTCCAACCGGCAAAAACCAGCGCCAGCACACCGGGAAAGAAAAACAGAATGTAAAGTACGAGGTCGACTTTGGCCTGCGTTCGCGGTTGCCACAGGCGGTAGAGAAAGTCACCGCGCACGTGCCCGCCTCGTGACAGTGTGTAGGCGCCTCCCATCATGAATAAGGTGCCATACATGATGAAAGACACATCCAGAGCCCAGGTTGTCGGACTGTTGAGCACGTAGCGCATAAACACTTCGTAGCCGGTGCCCACGCACATCATGATGATCAGCCAGGCAAACGCCTTGCCGAACCACGCGGACAAATTGTCCGCGAACCTAATATATCCGAGCATGTTTCCCCTCGCGTCCCATCGCGACGCCCCCGGCCAACTGGCGGCCGAGGGCGGTGTTTAGTGCCTTTTTAGGCACTTTTCTTTGGCCTTAGAGCTTGAGACGCCCCGGGAAGTAGTGGTCATACGCAAGCGCGTAGTCGGGCGCATTCATCAGTTCGTAGAACACGACCTGCTCGCTCCAGGCGCGCTGGCTATCCAGAACCCGTTTCATGAACGGATCTTCCTCGAGCTGCGGGATCAAGCCGTCCCAGGCATTGATCTGCGCATCCAGGATGTCCTTGGAAGTCCGGTGTACAGTGACACCACCTTCTTCCTGCAGCCACTTAAGATCCGCAGAATACCGGCGCATTGCCTTGGCGGTATTGGCGGTGGAGACCGCTTCGACCGAGTGGCGCAGGATCGCTGCAAGATCCGGTGCAAGCTCTTCCATGAAGAACTTGGAGAACAGGAACTCAAAGCTCTCCGATGCCTGGTGGTAGGACGAAAGATAGTAGTTTTTCGCCACGTCATGCGCGCCGAAGTCTTTGTCCGAGGACGGGTTGTTGAACTCGAACGCGTCGATCACACCACGCTCCATGGCCGGCACAATTTCGCCGCCCGGAAGCTGCGCAACGGACATGCCCATGGATTGCAGCAGGTCTGCCGCCAGACCAACGGTCCGGTACTTAAAGCCGTTCAGGTCGGCGGCGGCGTTCACTTCCCCTTTGAACCAGCCAAACGGCTGCGCGAACATCGGGAAGCCCATCATGCCTTCGACATCGAGACCCATGATCTCTTGCGTCAGCTCGTTATACAGGTCCTGACCGCCGCCTTCGTAGAACCAGCTCAGCATCGTCGTGGCCGAACCGCCAAAGACCGGACCGGTCCCGAACAAAGAAGCCGCCTTGTTCTTGCCGTACCAGTAAACCGGCACAGAATGCGCGGCGTCCAGCACGCCGTCGTTTACCGCATCCAGAACCTGGAACGCGCCAACGACTGCACCTGCGGGAAGCAGGTCGATCTTCAGACGGCCACCCGACATTGCTTCAACGCGATTCACGTAGTCTTGCGCGAAGTCCTGCCAGATGTTGGACGCCGACCATGACGTCTGCATCTTCATGACAATCGGTGCCTGCGCCAGCACTGCAGGCGCTGCCAGAGCGCCCGCGGACGCACCACCTGCGAGCGCGGTCTTTTTCAGAAACGACCGCCGGTTCAGTTTTTCAGTTTGTGACATATGTTCCTCCCAGTCAGGCGCACCAGATGAGTGATCCGTGCGGTACGCGCCATGTCAAAAGCGCGCAAAAAATGGACAGCATTCGAGGCCATCTGCGTCTATATTAGACTTTCGTCGTATGAGGGCAATCAGGTTTTTCCGGATTGGTTAGGTTTACTGGCCAATTCTGGAAAATCCGTCTTGCAGCTCATGCGGCTGCGCGCAAACCAAGTATCTTGCGCGCCTGCTCTGGCGTTGCCACAGGGCGTTGATACTTTTCACATAATTCGACGGCGCGTTGCACCAGAGCTGCGTTAGATGGGGCGAGTGTTTGGCGGTCCAGCCTGACGTTGTCTTCCAGACCACTGCGCGTATGCCCTCCATTGGCGATGCACCATTCGTTCACTTCCAACTGCGCTGCTCCGATTCCGGCAGCACACCACTGGGCGTCGGGCGCGAGTCGGTCGAGCGTCTTGAGGTAGTAGTCAAAGACGTCGCGATCTGCGGGCATTGCATTCTTCACACCGAACACAAACTGGATATAGAGCGGGCTCTTGATGCGGCCGTCATTCGCCATATTGACGGCTTGGAAGATATGGCCAAGGTCAAAGGCCTCGATCTCCGGTTTCACATCGTACTCCAGCATCTCGCTCGCCAGCCAATCAACCAGATCGGGCGGGTTTTGATAGACGCGGGTCGGGAAGTTGTTCGACCCAACAGTCAGCGATGCCATGTCAGGTCGCAGGGGCAACATCCCGCCACGTTCCTGACCCGCCCCGGATCGCCCGCCAGTTGAAAACTGGATGATCATGCCGGGGCAGTGTTTCTCGAGCCCTTCCTTCAGCAGCGCGAAGCGTTCCGGATCAGAACTCGGTGAGCCGTCCGGTAAACGCACATGGGCATGGCATATGCTGGCACCAGCCTCGAACGCTGCGTGGGTGCTTTCAACCTGCTCCTCTACGGTAATGGGTACAGCCGGATTGTCGGATTTCTGCGCCACGGATCCCGTGATCGCCACACAGATAATGCACGGATCGCCCATGACCTTCCCCCTCAGGATCTCCCGGCGACAGGGGTAACGCAAACGGGGCCGCCTGAAAAGCGGCCCCCGCGTAATGGCAGAAAGTTGAGCTAGTCTGCCTTAAAATGCTCTGCCACAGTATCAGCGGCGCGGGTCACGTCTTCAGGGTTGTCGTAGAAGTCGAACTGCGTGACGTCCTCGAGCCATTGCAGCGTGGCAGGGGTCGCCAACGCCTCGGAAAACGCGCGTACGCCTTGCGGGATCGCAGCGGCCTCGGAGTGCACAATCGCCAGCGGTTTGTCGAAGCTCTTGGCATGGTCTGCTGGGTAGTAGGTCAGCCACCCTTCCCAGGAGGCATTGTTCCACTGGTTGTCATACTCTGGCACCGCACCGCGATCAGCCTCGTGGTAGTAGCCACCCAGCGGCATCAATACACCCTCGGCGCCCACCGGTCCGGCGGCAGGGATAATCTGTCCGCCCGCGGCTTCGGCGGCGCGACCGACCTCAATCAATCCTGCAACGCCTTCGGCGCCACCATAGACGGCGTCCACAATCTCGCTGTTCTGGAGCCAAGGCGCCACAAGGCCCACCTTGGAGACCAGCGGGTTGCCCGATGTCGCGTCGACCATGTACCCGGCCGAGGCGCAGATACCGAGCCCGTTTATCTGGGTTGGATCCACCTCAGGCAGGTCTGCAACAGCTTCAAACGCCGCGCGGATGTCGCTGGTCTTGGCTGACGGGTCTTCCTTAAAGCGTACCTGGTTTTCCAGATCGCCGGACTTGCCCCAGCCGCGGAAATCGAAGGTGAAAGCAGCAAATCCGCGTTCGACCATTTCTACAGCGTATTCCCGCGGCATCTGTTCTTCTACCGAAGTCCAGGCGCCGGTCACAACAACCGTGGGCAGCGGACTGCCATCGTGGCCTTCAGGAAGGTACAGTGTGCCGGAAAGGGTTGAACCTTCATTCTCAAACGTGACGGTACGAGTTTCAACATCGGCCAGCGCGGTGGAGGCCAGAAGGGTTGCGGCGGTCGTCATTGCGGTCAGTTTCATTGGTTGTCTCCAGTGTCTAAATTAGGGGTTTTTGAGGGTATTCAGCTCAGTTTCCGGGGGTGTTGCGGACAAACGGATTGCCGCGTTCCGCAGTGGCGGTGAAGGTCATGCCGTCGAGCCGCCAGCCATCTTCGGTCTGGGTGAATTCGTGTATGTAGGTGCCCCAGACTTCCCAAAGCGGGTCGCCACCGTTTTCTTCCAACGCACCTGTTTCCATCCGGTTCCAGGCATAGCCGTGCGACGTCATGGTTGCGTCGCCCTCCGCGTTGAAGGTGATCTGGTGATTTCCACGCAGATGGAAACTGTTCTTGGCTTCGGTCAGATTGCCGGACCAGCCTGCGATAAGAGCATCGGCTGGAATCGTTGCCGGCTCACCGCCGACAAGCGAGGTGAAATCCACCGTGATCTCGTCGGTGAAATAGGCGCGTGCGGCGGTCCAATCCTTGGCATCTACCGCCATGTCCAGACCGTCGGCGATTGCGATCATCTGGGCGCGATCCACCAGCGTCTCTGCTGTGATTTCAGCCTCTGCTGCCTGAGCGGCAAGAAGGGCAGAAACAAGTGCAATTTGCTTTTTCATCTTTCCTCTCCTGACATTTGGGCGGTGCGCCCGGTCGATGAAGGAAAGATGGCATTGGCCGCGCCGCTGCGGAGGCGCGGATCTTGGCATTCACTATGCGTTTCTTGCTAAGTTACTGCGCTTCGCGGAACGCGCGCGGCGTGGCGCCAACATGGCGTTTGAAATGCTGTCCGAACCGGCTCAGATCGTCGTAGCCCACGCCATAGGCGACCTCGGCCACACTGTGTTGAGTGGTACGCAGCAACAACTTCGCGCGATCCATCCGTGCTGCAATGACATATTTCAGCGGCGCAGCGCCGGTTGCCGATTTGAACGCGCGTGCAAAGTGATATGTGCTCATGCCGGCAAGCCCCGCCATGTCTTCCAAAGAGAGTTTTGTCGACAGGTTCTCCTGGATATGATCGATGACCCGCCGCAAGCGCTTATCGGAAATATCAGGAGCAGAGGTTTGAAGTGGCGCAATTTGCGACCGAAAGAGATGCGCCGCCAGTGCGCGTTGCATTGTCTCGGCATAGATCGGTTCGCCGTCCAGATAGCTTTCGGCACCCAGCGCCATTTGCACCAGTATCGGGTCGAGATCACCAACCCTCGGAGCAAATCCCGCCCGTGGGTCGCCTCCCACTTCTGCGAGAAGGTCATCGGGCACTTCGAGCATCAGGAGGTTAAGAGGATCATCAAACTCGCAAATGCCCTCGGACCCGGCCTGCATCACCCAGCCCTCGTTTTGGGCCAGCGGCTTGTGTAAGCGCGTGTCACCCCCGACTGATAGATGATGGCTCGGTTGCGCATCCAGAAAAATGCCCACCGCCGTCTGAGACAGCTTAAAGGGACCGCCACCCGCAGGCAGCTCCGCCTTGGTGAAACGCAACTTCGGCATGAAAATAAGGTAGGGTCGGGTCCTACGATCAGCAACTGGGTTTAAAGGCAGGGTCTGGCAACAGCAGCCACGCGGCAAATCGCAATTGTTCGCTTACCAGCGGACGGAGCGCCATTTGGCTGCGGTTACGCCAATAACCGCTTTAAGGAGAAGAAAAAAGAAACTCCCGTAGGTGCCAGAAGCAGGCTAGTAGACTACAAACTAAGCATCGGACTGGCGGCTAGGTCATGGCGTCCGGCCAAAGAGCAAGGTTTTGGAGTGAAGGATTAGCATGGCATCCGAGGTTTGGATCTGCACGATTATCGGCAACACTGACTTCTACGGGGATCCGCTGAGGGTGGTTTCCGCACCGGAAGCGGCACCTCGTGTGCTGGAGGTTGCGCGCGAGAATGCACGCGGCCGGGTCTTCGACGCTTCGGATTTCCCGAAGGAAATGCGCTACACTGACCCCAAAACGCAGGTCGACACCTTGCCCGATATCTTTGTTGCGGGCGACTATGTTGGCGTTTCGGAGGCTGCAGCAGCGGCGCTGCGGTGTGATGATCTGGGGGCGTGTTCGTTGTTTCCTGTCGCGGCCTTTCAGGCAGATGGGACCACGGATATTGCAGGACAGTTCTTTCTGGTGAACTACGGAAATGTAAAAACCGGTGGATTTCTGCCTGAAGCCTCTAAGGATGTCCGCGAAGACCCTTTTAGACCGGGCGTTTGGTCTCCCAGACAATGGTTAAAAGACGGACATCTTGCGGTGTCGTCTTCCGTCCTTCAAGGCCCAGGTATCTGGGTCGATGACAGACTTGAAAAAGCGTTTTTTCTATCAGGCGAGATCGTTAGGGCGCTCCGCAAGGTCGGCAATTTTCCGAAGCTTCAACTGAGAAAATGCTCGATTATATAGGAGGCGGTGTTAAGCCCTGTTATCTCGGTATGGACCCGGCCAATCTGACTAAAGGCAGGTCTCAAGCCACTCCAGGTCAAGAGATGACTTGAGGCCCATCCTCAGTATTTGCCACAACCTATCGCTTCGACAGAACGCCAAAAAGTGGAATTTGGTGCACTGCGCAGCATCTGTCACGATTGGCTCGGAGTAGCCGTTCGCCGCCTCCGGGGTAAGTGTCCGCTTTCCGCTCTGAGTGGTCATTTGACGGTTCCGGTGGGTTCTCCCTCGCGGCAGACCGGGTAAAAATCCGCTGAGCGGACAAAACTACCTTTCGCGTCTTGAGTATCGATCCCTTGCAAGTAGTGTCGTTCTATGGACGAAAGCGAACGCAATAATGCGCTGAAACAGCTATACGAAGCGTTTGCTTTGTTCGAGCGACCTGATCCTTTGACAACCTATCAAGGCTCGTACTGCGATGAGGAAGTCGATGTTTTCAATGGTTTGAATTGGGAAAAAGCAACTTACGCTGAATTGGTGAATGGAATGGAGGGAGCGATAATTTGTCCTGCGCAGACAAAGGCTTACCTGCTACCGCGATTATTCAAAATGGTTATGCTGCGACGGTCTGGAAAAAGTGATCATGCCGTTGATAACGTCTCAATGCAATTGGAGGCCTGGCCCGTCGATCCTGAAGTGGAAGCGCTTCTGAGCCAAGATCAGAGAAAGGCAATCGTGGCAGCGTGGGCATACCTGGACACTCATATCTACCATCCGAGCGGCAGCCGGGTTGCCCGCGAATTGGCGAGGCATTGGAAGGTTGATCGGTAGGTTTGGGCTCGGAGCCGCTGTTCGCTGCGATCTTCTTCGACGACCGCTCTGCGGAACAAAGCTGCTTTTCGCTGCGTTTGCACCAATGTCAGCTTTTGACTTCGCCTTCCGAAACCGCGTCGATTGACGACACCAGTTTCAAAAGGTCGGCCTCATAGAAACCCGCAGCATTGATGCAATTCGTTTCGAGCATCTTAAGTCCATCGTCTGTACGACAAACATCGATAACGTAAGCAGGAGAATAGTCCGGATTTGCCATCACTAGTCCCTTGGCAAACTCCAAAGCATCCTCATCAAGCTCATGTCGATAAATGACACGTGATCCCTCCTTGTAGAGTGAGAAAGTAACAATCTCGTCCCTGACTATCCACAGTCGCCATTCTTTGAGAATGCGAACGGGCTTCGTAAGCATCAACTCTGTATCGTGACGAAGCGACCCCTTGGGTATTTCGTGCTCTTCGAGCGCGAGCACCTTGTTGGCCAAGTCAATGATGTCACCCGCAGTCTTTACCTTACCTGGCTCTTCTTTGCTGTCTTCTACCGGGCGAAGAAACCAGCTTTTTCCGTTATCAGGGAGTTGTTCCGGAACATCTCGCAGCGTCAAAAAAAGTGCGTCCGCTCCATTAAGGAGGAACGGATGCCAAGGCTTCTCGTGGACAAATGGCCTTATCTTGAAAACGCCGGGCTTAAGGTCGTTCGCTTGTGCGTATCGCCATAAGGTATAAGAGCCGAACATAACGACCGCGTTCGGGTCTTTTATATTCGGAGCAGGTGTCAATTCGCCGACAAATGGAACGACTTTGTGCCGAGTGTAAGGAATTTCGAGCCGATCAAGCGCTTCGGCCATTTTCCGAGTGTCCTCGAAATCCTGAAGTATCCACTGCATGTATGCACGCTCAAATCTGACAACACTGCTCTTTGCTTAGAGAGCATCATCCCATCTGATGCTCAACAGCAGACATTTGCGCACGGTGCAGTATCGGTCGAAAAGGGCCCGGAGCCGCTGTCCGCTGCGATCTGCTTCGACGACCGCTCCGCGGACGAAGTTGCCGTTCGCTACCGCTCTGCCAAACGACCGGAGAGCGGACAAAGTGGCGTTCTGGAAAACTGTGGAGGCGTTACTCTTCGTCAACCGCGAAACTATTCAGTAATTCCTCTACGGACCTAAAGAGTGATTGGGGGTTTGTAGGGGCGCTTTGGGCCTTGATGGACATTGCATATACATAGTTGCCATTTTGCCATTCGCACCTAAAATTGTATTTGCCGACCACACAGTTATCTTCGGGTGGAGGCCCCCCTTTTCCATAATTGAATGCGCTAGATTTTCCTAAAATGAAATGGTCTTTTGGCTGTTGGCCACTGTGTTCATAGTAGGGCGCCAACGCTTCGCCCCATGCACGAACCAGAAAATAGCGTCCTCCACGTTGCGGATCGCCATTATAAGGCCCGAACGTCCAAGGTATACTATGCCTATGATTTTCAATCCAATATACTTGCTCATATCCGCTTTCTACTCTTGGTAGAAATGTCACAGCGACGGCAGCCACAAGAAGTATCGACCCAAAAAAATTATAAACAGGCGCAATAGGTCGACGCCGAAACTGGAACATCAACATCGTAAGTGCAACGACAATTGGAATGGAAATTGCGCCTGTTCTGTATGCACTAAAGCGATCACCAAGCGCCACCATCGGGTGATAATACGAGCCGACCATACCATACATGAACACGGTTCCGCACCACCAAATGCACCCCAAAACAGCTGCCCAGAAAAGAAGTGTATGAATCCGCATATCAAAAGTTATGGTACGCAATTTTCAGGTTCAACCCCGTTGCCAAAAGACAATTATGAAAGAGCGGAGTTACCAGATAGGTAAGGGCCAAATCGGACCTTCGCCACCTGTCCCCGAGATGTCGGCCGGCCACCAATAGCCCTTTATCAAACCTCTCACCCGCGCGCGCGGTTGCCATACGCAAAGCCGATGGAACTCCGACGCGTTGCCCACAATGATGTTCTGAGACTGTCAGCTCAAAGAAGGAAGAGGGCCCCGACCCCTCAGGACCCTCTGCCACCCCACGTGCCACCTGACCGGCTGCACCACACGTAGAACTGAAACCTGGGTCCTGCCTTCCTGGCTGGGACACTGGAGACATAGCGCAGGTGCTGCGCGGGTGGCAAAGGAATTGAGTTTAAAATTCGCCCTTTTACAAGGGATTAACCGTAAACCGACTCTTTGCCAAAATGCTTTGTCAGCATGTAATAGACCACGGCACGGTACTTGTTACGCTCGGATTTTCCATAGGCGTCGACAACTGAGGCAATCGCCGCGTCAAGCTCGGCTCCATCGGGCAAGCCAAGTTTCTTGATAAGGAAGTTCTGCTTTACAGTCTCCAGCTCGCCTTCCTGCGAAGACGCGACGGTAGACGCGTCTGCATCATAAATCGCTGGGCCACAGCCAATCGTTACCTTGGTAAGCAGATCCATATCAGGGTCCACGCCCAGCTTGTTTTTCAAGTCATCTGCATATTGCGCGATCAGGTCGTCTCTCTTGCCCATGTCGCCATTCCTCCCGGTTGGGTGATTATTTCGCCAGTGACGCCAATTCCCGCGTCTGGCCCGACGGAGGTTACCGGGGGATGGACGGAATACAAGTTTGAAATTTCGTCGGCTACTTTGGGAAAAGAAAGGTCATTATGAACCGCGCGCCCCAGTCTTCCGGACCGTTGGTGGAGCTCTCCGCCCAGTATCTGACGCCCGCGCCTATGCTCACCGGCTGTTTGCCGAACCGAACCAGTTTGGCGAGTGTGAAGTTCAAGGGGACCGACCATTCCTCCGCTTCCCAATCATAAGTGGACTCCGAGTTGACCGTGTATGTCCACGCGTTTGCCGTCGTGAATGCCAGAAATGGCTGCAGGAATGTCGAGTTGATATCGACGTCACTGCCGCCGACATCGACAATGTGGTTGGCCAGACCGCCATAGGTCCACTGGCCTTGTTGTCGGAGGGCGACACCGGTCAAGCCGACACCCCACTCGCCCGCCCCGAAACGATCATCAGTCGAAGTCGGCAGCAGAAATACAGGCCCTGCGCCCCAGATCCATCCATTCGCTGTGGGCGCCTTGGGTGAAAAGAAGAAACTTTGAACCGTATCACCGAGACCTTCTTTTGAGCCTGAACCAGAGGGAATGCCGTCGGTGGAAATCACCGGCAGAATGGTCCGTGAAATGACATTCCAGTTCTCGGATATCGAGACCGGAACCACAGGCTGGATGTTCATCGTCCAGCGCGATCCGTCGTCTTCGAGACCTATATTCTCGTCATAATTGAGCTGGATCGGCACACTGATCAGATCGGCGACCGGGTTCGAAAGCTGCTGAGCAAGATCCGCGTCGTCTCCGCCTTCCTGGGCAAGACCCGGTGAGGACACCCCGATCGCCACGCACGTAAAGATATAAAGAGCTTTCATAAATACCTGTCTCTGGCTGTTTTCTCATACCTATCACCAGCTTCCGTCTAAGCAAATTGACAGCGGCGAGGTTGGTTTCTGGCGGGACGCCATCATTTAACCATCTTGATCTGATCAGTGTTGACCATCAGCGACTTCGCAAGGGTACACTTTGATGAGAACCGGCCAATCAGGATTCGACAGACGTATGCGACGCATATACGTCGAACGGACTGGCCGTATGCCTCCGGATAACTTCCGGGCGCCAAAGGCTGACGATACTGCCGGAAGCCGCGTCAACAAGAAGATGGTTCTTCTGCCGCTGGTATGCGGTGCACTGGGGCTGGTCGCAATAAGCGTTCTGAACGGCACTTTGGGTTCGGCTCTGCATCTTGCGGAAAGCTCTGATCTCCCCGCCGGGACAATGTTCCCCACGATCGAGATGTCTTCAGACGAGCCTGCGGGGCTTGGCTCCCGTGATGCACAGATCATGCTCGAACATGCCGCGCAGGCAATGCATGACATGCCGACCTCAGAGGCGGCCTCCCGGTAACAGCAGGGACTGGCCGTGTTTGCGCAAGTTAGGCTTCAGTAGCGGTAGTGTTCGGGCTTGTAAGGGCCCTCGACCGTGACCCCGATATAGTCTGCCTGATCCTTCTGAAGCTCCGTCAGCTTCGCGCCGACCTTCTCCAGATGCAGCATAGCCACCATCTCGTCGAGGTGCTTGGGCAGGACGTAGACCTCGTTCTTGTACTCTTCCCCCTTCGTCCACAGCTCAATCTGGGCAAGGACCTGATTGGTGAAACTCGCGGACATCACGAAAGACGGGTGACCTGTTGCATTTCCAAGGTTCAGCAAACGGCCCTGGGACAACAGGATCATGCGATTGCCCGATGGCATCTCAATCATATCCACCTGATCTTTGATGTTGGTCCATTTGTGGTTCTTGAGTGCGGCGACCTGAATCTCGTTGTCGAAATGACCGATGTTGCCGACGATGGCCATGTCCTTCATCTCGCGCATGTGCTCGATACGGATCACGTCTTTATTGCCGGTTGTGGTGATGAAGATGTCGGCGTCTTTGAGCGTGTCTTCCAGTGTTACAACTTCGAAACCGTCCATGGCGGCCTGAAGCGCACAAATCGGATCGATCTCGGTCACTTTCACACGCGCACCCGCTCCACGAAGCGACGCCGCAGACCCTTTGCCGACGTCGCCATAGCCGCACACAACGGCGACCTTGCCAGCCATCATGGTGTCGGTCGCCCGCCGGATGCCATCAACCAGAGATTCTTTGCAGCCGTACTTATTATCGAATTTCGACTTGGTGACCGAGTCATTCACGTTGATCGCCGGAAACGGCAGCTGGCCTTCGCGCATCAGTTCATAAAGGCGATGGACCCCGGTCGTCGTCTCTTCCGACACGCCCTTGATCTGGTCCCGAATCTTCGTAAACCAGCCCGGAGACGCCTCCATACGCTTCTTGATCTGAGCCTTGATGACAGCCTCTTCCTCGGATTGAGGGACAGGGATAATGTCTTCCCCCGCCTCTGCCCGGGCGCCAAGCAGGACGTAAAGCGTCGCATCGCCACCGTCGTCAAGGATCATGTTGGGACCGTCCGGGAACATAAAACTGCGGTCCAGATAATCCCAATGCTCCTCAAGGGTCTGCCCCTTGATCGCAAAGACCGGGATGTTTGCGTCCGCAATCGCTGCGGCAGCATGATCCTGCGTCGAAAATATGTTGCACGACGCCCAGCGCACATCTGCGCCAAGCACCGCAAGCGTCTCTATGAGAACGGCTGTCTGAATTGTCATGTGCAGAGAGCCGACAATACGCGCACCGGTCAGAGGCTTGCTCTCGGCATATTTCTCCCGGAGGGCCATAAGCCCCGGCATTTCAGTTTCTGCGATATCGAGTTCTTTGCGGCCGAACGCCGCCAACGAGATGTCTTTAACGATATAGTCGAGCGCCATGATGCGACCTCTGTGTTTGCTTTCCGCGCGCCTAGCAGGTTCGCCGCGGACAAACAACAGGTCAGAGCGACAGCATCGCCATCAGTTCGGCCGGACGCTCGATTTCCGCCTCTGGATTGCTGAAGCCCAAAACGCAGGCGAGTCCATTCTCCCGGTACTCAACAAGCGTCCAGCTGCCGGTCAGATCATTTTGCCAAAGCGCAGCTGCGCCATTCTCTGTCTGCGCAACGACCCGCTCACCGTACCAGTCGACAAGAGTCGCATCCATTTCGTCGGCAAGCATGCATCCGTCGGAGGCTAGCGCTGCCGCCGGGCCAAAAAGCACAAACAAGGAAAGGTACTTAATCATATTGGACTCCAAAAGACGGTCCCCCGCCTCAAACAAAAACCTACAACTGCAATCTTGCGCCAAATGAGGCGCCCGCAAAAAATCGGTCAAAAAGCACCAATCGCGACTCACCGCGCCGCGTAATACCCAATTGTAGCACAGGACTGTTTCGCGATTGAAAGCCAAACGGAAGAGTACAAGACGTTGTGAACCGCTCCTGACCGGAATATGCACACAGAACGTTCGAACCGCCTGGGACTTGTGACATGCCAAAATCATCCCGTGCCTGGCAACGCATGTTATCGGGCCGCAGGCTTGACCTGCTAGACCCAACTCCGGTCGATATCGAGATCGAGGATATTGCGCATGGCCTTGCTTTTGTTGCGCGGTGGAACGGGCAGACAGTCGGCGATCACGCGTATTCGGTGGCAGAACACTCGCTTCTGGTGGAGACGCTCTATACCCGCATGGTTCCGCGGGCTCCTGCAAAATGGCGGCTTGCCGCTTTGCTGCACGATGGCCCGGAATATGTGATCGGCGATATGATCAGCCCGGTCAAAGCTGCGGTAGGCCCCGGGTATGAAGCCCTCGACGACCGTCTGAGCGCGGCTATTCACCTGCGGTTCGGGCTCCCCGCCATTTTACCCAAAACCGTTAAGGCGGCGATCAAGCGGGCCGACAAGATCAGCGCCTGGCTGGAAGCAACCCAGATTGCCGGTTTCTCCGAGACAGAGGCCAACAAGTATTTTGGCAGACCGAAGCCGGAGGTCACGGCGGGCCTGCAGATTGAATTGCGACCGGCAACCGAAGTGCGCGCGGCATTTTCTGAACGGCACTCTGAACTCATGGATTTGCTTTGATCCTCAATGTGCGGCGCGCGGGCGGCTTGGATGCCTCGGGCATGGCATTGGTTGTCAATGAGATCATCCACAAAGGCGGAACGACCGCACTGAAGGACCAGATTTCTAGGAACGATATACTGGTATGGATGCAGCAATCCCCGGACCAGTCCGCGTGGCATATTGCAGAAACGGATCAGGCGCGCATTCTGGGCTTTCAGACCGTTCAGCCGGCAACAGACTTACCGGCCGATGCCTGCAATATCTCGACATTTGTAGAAACCGGCAGAAACGAGATCAGCGTCGGATCGCGGCTCTTCGATCGGACGGCAGAAGCCGCGCGGGTGCTCGGATATCGCTGGATCAATGCGTCGGTACGGGCCGACAATCCCGGGGCGCTGACCTATTACCAGAGCCGCGGCTTCGAAACCTATGGCAGAACCGAACGTCTTGTTTCGGCCCGAGTGCGCATGCGGTTCGATCTGACATAGAAAAGCCCGCCGAAGCGGGCCTGTTCACTTGGATTGATGACCGTTCAACGCGGGCTGCGTTTCGCCAGAATGCGCTGAAGGGTCCGACGATGCATGTTCAAACGCCGCGCTGTTTCGGACACGTTTCTGTCGCACAGCTCGTAGACCCTTTGAATGTGCTCCCATCGCACGCGATCGGCACTCATCGGGTTTTCCGGTGGCGGAGGCAGCTCGTCTTCGGATGCAAGAAGCGCCGCGGTGATGTCATTCGCATCTGCAGGTTTGGACAGGTAGTCGGTGGCACCGATCTTGACGGCCGCGACCGCAGTCGCGATCGCCCCATACCCGGTCAGAACCACGATGCGGGCGTCCGGACGGCGTTCTCGAAGAACCTCCACCACGTCGAGCCCGTTTCCATCCTCGAGTCGCAGATCAACAACCGCGTATGCCGGCGGGCGTGCCGTGGCGATGGCCTTCCCGGCCGCAACCGAGCCGGCCATTTCTGGTTCGAACCCACGCTTCTCCATCGCCCGTGCAAGCCGTCTTAGAAACGGCTCATCATCATCTACCAGAAGCAAGGATGCGTCTGGACCAATGTCACGGGTTGGTCGGTCGTTCATTGGGTCCTCCCCTAAAGGTGCAGCACTCATTCACTTTTTGCGTGAGTCCTTGTTTAGTGAGAAACAATCTTGCGGTCAAACTCCGCCTCAGCTCGTTGCATCGATAAAACAGGCCGTGCGTTCGGCGATCTGTTGCGCGCTGGCTTCCCGGCGAAAGAAATCCGCGAAACCGGCGTTGGGCAGCATGAGGTAGGTAAAGGTCGAGTGATCCACCAAATAGTACTCCGGATCTCCGTCCTGCTTACGGTAGTAGGTCTTATAGGCTTTGGACGCAGCGGCGACCTGCGCTTCGCTGCCCGTCAAGCCCAGCATATCGGGGTGCATCGCCTCAGTAAAAAACGCCAGTTGCTCGGGTGTATCCCGCTCGGGGTCGATCGTTATGAAGACAGTGTTCACGTCGTACCCCTGCTCCGCCAGCAGATCAGCCGCTTCGCCGTTGCGGTACGCATCCAGCGGGCAGACATCCGGACAGAACGTGTAGCCGAAATAGACCAGCGTCGGCGCAACGATAACGTCTGCGTCAGTCACTGTCTCTCCAGTCTCGGCGACCAGTTCGAACGGACCGCCAATAGAGGCATTTCCTGTTGCGACAACACCACCGCGGCATTGCGCAAGCGCATCTTCTGGCGTTTTGAAAAACGCAAGATACACCAAGCCGCCCAGCATCGCCGAGATCAGTCCGACCGCACTCCACGCGTAAATCTTCATGTCTCTATCCCCGTACACCTGTTCTTTGTCAGAAGGATGGGTAACTCTATGCTCAATGACCAGCCGCCTGTGACACTTCGCCCAAAATAATGACTGACAATTTCGCGAGCCAGACACGACAGGAAGACCGGGCCACGTGGGTTCGGCTGCGGACGCTCATTCTGCTGCGGTGGATGGCGATCACCGGACAGATCATTGCGATCGCCGTCGCATCGCAGATGCTGGAACTTCAGCTGAACTACGGGTTGCTCTATCTGGCGATTGGCGCATCGTTTATTGCCAACACTATTGCGATGTTTGTCTATCCGGAAAACAAGCGCCTTTCGGAAAACGAAGCCATGCTGACATTGATGTTCGATGTATCTCAGCTGGCCTTTCTGCTCTATCTCACTGGCGGTCTGAACAATCCCTTCGCACTTTTGATCCTTGCTCCAGTGACCATTTCGGCCGCCACTCTGCGCCTCAGATCGACCCTTTTGCTGGGCTTGAGCGCTCTGGCGTTGATCTCCGCTGTTGGATTTTACCACGTTCCCCTGCGCACCGCGGACGGGTTCATCTTACAAATGCCCTACATTCTGACCTTTGGGTTCTGGATCGCGATTGTGATCGGTGTGCTCTTTCTCGGCGGATACGCATATCGTGTCACAGGCGAAACGCACTCCATGTCAGAGGCACTTCTCGCCACGCAAATGGCGCTGGCCAGAGAGCAGAAACTCACGGACCTCGGGGGTGTGATTGCGGCTGCCGCACACGAACTGGGCACACCGCTTGCAACCATTAAGCTTGTCAGCCAGGAGCTTGCCGAGGAACTGGACGATGAGCTGTTGCGCGAGGATGCAAGGCTGATCCGGGAACAGGCTGACCGGTGCCGTGATATCCTGCGGGATATGGGACGGGCCGGGAAGGATGACCTCCATCTTAAAACTGCGCCACTCGGCGCAATCATCCGCGAGGCGGCAGAACCTCATGCCCAGCGCGGAAAGAGCCTTCATTTTGACGTGTCGCCCGCGACCGGCGGCGACAATGAGCAGCCAACCATTCGCCGCCAACCGGAGATTATCCACGGGATCCGGAACTTCGTACAGAATGCCGTGGATTTTGCGGACGCGAATGTCTGGATTGATGTGCATTGGACCGACGAGGTGATCATGGTTCGCATCATCGATGATGGCGAAGGGTACCCCAATCATCTGCTGGGTCGGATCGGCGATCCGTTCGTCCGCAAGCGCCGAAGCCCTCCGGACCAGCGGCGACCTGGGTATGAGGGAATGGGGCTGGGGCTGTTCATCGCCAAAACCCTGTTGGAACGAACCGGAGCCGAATTGAGCTTTGCAAATGGATCGGACCCGTTCCTGCCAAAAGAAGAACGCCCGGTCCGCTCGGGCGCGATCGTGGAGGCAATCTGGCCCCGAGAAATCGTTGCGCGCCCGGAGGATGCCGAGCGCCGGGCATTGGGCGATAACGTTCGGATCGAGGTATAGGCGCCGGATTTGACCCCCTTAACCCTTGGTTAACCAGAGTTGGTCAGGGTGAAACCGCTCTGCCTGGGGGTTTTTAGATTATGCCAGATTTGGATTTTGTTGGTTTTTCAGTATTGGCATCTGTGGCGTTCATCGCCGCGAGCTTGGCCTTTGGGCTTATGCGATACCTGAACCCCGATCTTATGGCTGAAGGCGCACGGGGCGCCTCAGAAAGCAGCTCTGCCTCACAATCCTTCGCAAAAACGGAAATTGAAGCCGAACTTGAACGCTTGCGATCTACCGTGGCGCATATACCGGTTCTTCTCTGGCTCCAGTCCAGTGACGGGGCCATCAGTTGGGCCAACCGCGCGTATTTGGATCTCGCAGATCAGCTTCACCCTAAAAACACCGAAACGTGGCCTCTGTCGCCTGTGTTCAAGGCTACATCCCTTGCTCATCCAGACACGCAAGGCGCTCGGCGTATCGCGGTCGACTCATTGGACGGCAGCAAGAACTGGTTCGATGTACAAGCACTGCGTATCGGAGACGAAAACCTCTTCTCCGCCATTCCAATCGACAACACGGTCAAAGCGGAAAAGAGCCTGCGCAGCTTCGTTCAGACCCTGACGAGTACTTTTGCGCATCTCCAGGTTGGACTGGCTATTTTCGACAAGCGTCGTCAACTTGTCCTGTTCAACCCCGCGCTGACCGACCTGACCACCCTTGAGCCGGAATGGCTCAGCGCGCGCCCCCTGCTCGCGGAAGTGCTGGATCGTCTGCGCGACAAGAACATGCTGCCCGAGCCCCGGGATTATAAGGAATGGCGCGCCCGGTTAACGTCTCTGGAAGCTGCGGCTGACCAGGGTGTCTTTGAGGAAACCTGGGCGCTGGCGTCCGGAAAGACGTTTCGCATCCTCGCCCGTCCGCATCATGATGGCGGGATCGCCTTAACGCTCGAGGATGTTTCCTCCGAACTCTCTCTCACCCAGCGGTTCAGATCGGAGATTGAGCTGAGCCAGGCGGTTATCGACGGTGTCGCTCCGGCACTGGCCGTTTTCAACGAAAGCGGCCAGCTTGTTCTGGCGAGCGCGGCCTATAATGCGCTCTTTTCCTATAATTTCGGCGAAGAGCTCAGCGCGCCCCGGATCGCAGACGCCACAGATCTGTGGCAAACCGTGTTCGATCCCTCCCCCATTTGGGGGGATATGCGCGATCTGGTCCGGACAGATCAGCCCCGTTCATCCTGGGAAGATACGGTTCTGCGCACGAGCGACAGACACCCGTTTCGGTGCCGCTTCGTGCCCCTGCCCTCCTCCATGACACTTGTCTCTTTTGAGCCAGGGCCGTCCGGGGAAAACGCGCTGAACCCAATCATCAGCTGACGTCTCTGCCTTTCTTGTCCGGTCGGGTGATCTGCGCGCTTGCGGCGAACAGGTACGACGGTAAAACTGAGGCATGCAGGCACGCCACACCCGGTTTCTCAAGCTGAACAGTCCAGCGGAGTCAGAGGCTTTCGGACAGCGGCTCGCCCCCGTGCTCGGTGGCGGCGATACCATACTGCTTTCCGGAGAAATCGGCGCGGGCAAGAGCTTTCTGAGCCGCGCGATCATTCAGTCCCGTCTCAGCGCCGAAGGACGACTTGAAGACGTTCCTTCACCCACCTTCACACTTGTTCAGGTCTATGAACTGTCCGGCACTGAAATCTGGCACTGCGACTTGTACCGGCTGGTCTCGGCTGACGAGGTTCTCGAACTTGGTCTGGAAGACGCATTCCAGACTGCGATCTGCCTTGTGGAATGGCCAGACCGTTTAGAGGATCTGGCGCCTGCTTCCGCGCTACGGATTTCGCTTGCTGCCGTCCCAGGAGAGGAAGAAACACGCGATATGGAGTTGTCGTCCGTGGATCCGCGTTGGATGGCGCGGCTCGACCCGATTATGGAGACCGTTCAACAGTGACCGACTACGCGAACTTCCTGTCGAAGACCGAATGGGCGGGTGCTGAAACGCGCCCCTTGGCAGGAGACGCATCGAACCGGCGCTACCTGAGGGTGAGCCTTGGAGAACGGCGCGCTGTCCTCATGGATGCTGCGCGGGACCGCGGCGAGGATACCGCCCCTTTCATCCAGATTGCCGAACATTTGCGGGGACTGGGGCTGCACGCGCCCGAGATTTTTGCGGCGGACAGAGCGGCAGGTTTGCTGTTGCTCGAAGACCTAGGCGACACGCTGTATGCCCGGTTGTTTGAAGCACAGCCCGCGCTTGAAAGCAGGCTCTATACAGGCGCAATCGACGTTCTTTTGCATCTTCACCGAAGCGCCCTTCCGCGCGACGAAGTGCCGGACTACACAGCCGAAACAATGTCCGAAGCCGCAAAGCTGGCAGCGATCTGGTATGCGGAAAAGCCTGAGCGCGGCGACGAGGTTGGTGCAGGAGTTTTGTTGGCGCTTAAGGCTCTCGACTGGTCATCCCCGGTACTGGTTCTGCGCGACTATCATGCAGAGAACCTGATCTGGATTGACGATGAAGCTGGGCTGAACCGTGTTGGCCTTCTCGATTTTCAGGACGCTGCACTCGGCCACCCGGTCTATGATGTCATCTCGCTCATGCAGGATGCGCGTCGTGATGTTGCCCGTACTGTCGCGGCCGATATGGCGCGGCAGTACCAGGATGGTGCCGGTATGGCAGTTGACGCATTCGATCATGCGGCCGCTGTTCTTGGCGCCCAGCGCGCGTTGCGGATCCTTGGGGTCTTCGCGCGGCTATCGCTGCACTACAATAAGCCCCACTACGTCGATCTGATCCCCCGGGTCTGGGACCAGTTACAGGAAAATCTGCGGCACGCGGCATTGGAGCCTCTGGCAGAGCTGGTCAGGGACATTCTGCCAGAGCCTGATGCCAAATATCTGCACCGCATGAAAGCGAGGGCCGGAACATGCCCAACGCTGTGATGATTTTCGCCGCCGGTTTCGGCACCCGGATGGGTGCGCTGACACAGTCTTGCCCAAAGCCCTTGCTGCAGGTCGGGGGCCAACCTCTGTTGCACCATGCGCTGGGGATTGCAGACAGTGCTGGCATAGACCGCAAGGTGGTGAACATCCACTATTTGCCGGACCAGGTGCGGACGGCCCTGAAAGATCGGGCGGATGTCGCGATCTCGGATGAAACCAGTGAAATTCTGGATACGGGTGGAGGCTTGAAGGCGGCACGGCCCCTGCTTGGCGAAGATGCGGTCTTTACACTTAATTCCGACGCGATCTGGTCTGATCCACAGGTGCTTCAACCGCTGGCAGAGGCCTGGGATCCGGACCGGATGGACGCGCTTCTTCTGACAGTTCCCCTGGCGCGGGCCAAAGGACGCCCCGCACCCGGCGATTTCGCGCTCGCCGCTGATGGTCAGCTCGAGCGCGGTGGCGCATATGTCTATACTGGCGCACAAATCCTTTCTTTGTCGACGCTGGAAACCGTGACAGAGCGCGCATTTTCGCTGAACCGCATTTGGGATGGTGCCGCGCGGGAGAACCGGTTGTTTGGACTGGAATATTCCGGGCATTGGGTCGATGTCGGTCATCCTGAAGGCCTTGTTCTGGCCAACAAGCTCTGGGATCAGTGGTTTTGACGCTGAAATTGTTTCCAGAGCGCGACACCGCGCGGGTCTTTGGCATACCCGTTGGTGTGGACTTCTCAAGCGAATTGGTCTCGGGTCTCGCGTCACGGCTGGAGAACCAGTCTCCAGAAGCGCTCGGGCGGGTCGAAGTGATCGTCAACACAACCCGGATGCGCCGGCGGATCAGGGCGCTCTATACCGAACGCGGTGCCGGCTTCCTGCCGCGCGTCCGGTTGCTAAACGAACTGGGTCCGCCCCGCAGATCACACCTGCCTTCCCGGCTGTCCCGGAAACTGGAGCTAAGCCAGCTGATCCGGGGCCTTCTCGAACAGGAGAAGGATCTTGCACCAAAATCAGCTGTCTTCGACCTTGCCGACAGTCTGTTGCGGCTGCTCGACGAGGTGGAAGGTGAAGGCATCACGCTGGAGACGCTTCACGCGCTCGACGTCGGACATCTCTCCGCGCATTGGTCACGGGCCCTCAAGTTTATCGGAATTATCGCGCCGTTTCTGACCGGGCCTGACGGGGCGGGACCTGAAGGACGTCAGCGCGCCGAGATCCTGAATCTGATTTCCGACTGGGCCATCTCACCGCCAGAGCACCCGATCATCCTGGCAGGATCCACGGGGTCGCGGGGGACAACAGCGCTTCTGATGGACGCGATTGCGCAATTGCCGCAGGGCGCCGTGATTTTGCCGGGGTTCGACTTTGACCAACCCGGCACCGTATGGCAGGCGCTGGACAACGCGCTAACCGGCGAAGACCACCCGCAATTCCGCTTCGCAAAATTGATGCACCGGCTTGCACTGAAACCGCAGGATATCGAGCGGTGGACAGGCTCTAAACCGGGCGTTTTGGCCAGAAACACGCTTGTGTCACTGGCATTGCGCCCGGCGCCCGTCACCGATCAGTGGCTGCGCGAGGGCCCGCAGCTTGAGGGACTGTCAGACGCCTGCGCGGATCTGACATTGGTTGAGGCTCCGAGCGAGCGTCTGGAAGCGCAGGCGATCGCGCTGTGCCTGCGCAACGCTGTCGCGGCAGGAAAAACAACGGCTTTGATCACGCCAGACCGCTTTCTGAGCCGAAGGGTGGCCGCGATGCTCGATCGTTGGCGACTGATCCCCGACGACAGCGCAGGGCGACCGCTCAACCTGTCCCCGCCGGGGCGTCTGTTGCGACAGGTCGCCCGCGATATGGGTGAGAAGCTGCCCGCAGACAGACTAATGGCCCTTCTTAAGCATCCTCTGACACAATCCACGCCTGAAAAACGCGGGATGCATCTGCTCTTGACGCGAGATCTGGAGCTACATTTACGGCGCAAGACGATCGCGCAGCCCAACCCGGAAATGCTCGAAAGCTGGGCAAAGGCGCGCCCGGAACCCGAGGCAGCCGACTGGGGGGCCTGGCTGGCGAATTTCGTTCTGCAGATCGCTGCCTGCAGATCGGCAGATCTCACGGAGCTTGAAGCCCGGCACCGGGCGCTGACTGAACTGCTCTGCAGGGGGATCGCACCCGAAGGCAGCGGAGCACTTTGGGATCTTGCCGCGGGCGCGGAGGCTTTGCGCGTCATGGATCAGCTTTCGGGCGCGGCGTCTTCAGGCGGCACGCTCACGTTAAGGGAGTATGCCGCCCTTCTCGACAATACCCTCGCTGAGGGCGTGGTCCGCGACCCGGTGCGCGCGCATCCTGGCATCATGATCTGGGGCACGCTGGAGGCGCGTGTACAGACGGTCGATCTCGCCATCCTGGGCGGTTTGAACGATGGCATCTGGCCACCTTTGCCTGCAGCAGACCCTTGGATGAACAGGGTGATGCGCGCTGAAGCGGGTCTTTTGCTGCCCGAACGGCAGATCGGTCTGTCGGCCCACGACTTCCAGCAGGCCATTGGCACACCCGAAGTCGTGCTGTCCCGTGCGATCCGGGGCGGAGAAGCGGAAACGGTGCCCTCTCGCTGGTTGAACCGTCTTACGAACTTGCTGAACGGGCTCAGCCCAGAAAGCTGCGACCAGCTTGATCAGATGCGGTCCAGGGGCGCAGCCCTTCTTTCTGAAGCGCAGCGGCTCGATCTGCCGACTGAACGCAGGTCACCGGCGTCACGCCCTGCCCCGCGGCCGCCCAAGGCAGACCGCCCGTCGGAGCTGCCGGTCACAGCAATTGAAGCATTGGTTCGAGATCCATACGCCGTCTATGCCAGACACATCCTGCGGCTGCGGGCGCTGCCCATGCTTGGTCAAGCTCCCGATGCCCGCGATCGCGGCAGTCTTTTCCATAAAATCATGGAGGATTTCGTACCCGGAGCGTTGAGACATACCCATGCTTTGACCCCTGACTCGCTGCTTAGCGTCACCGACGCGGTGATCTCGAAGGCCGGATATGCGCCCGAAGTCTCTGCTTTCTGGCGCGCGCATATGACCCGCATCGCCGAAGATGTTGTCGCCCGCGAAGTCCCACGCCAGCGCCTGGCAGCCGACATTCTGACCGAAACCAGAGGCCTGCGCACGACGTCGGACGGGTTCCGCCTGACCTGCCGCGCGGACCGCTTCGATCTTGGGCACGACGGTCAGGTCCGGATCTATGACTACAAATCGACTCCGCCAAGCAAGCCGCAGCTTAAGGTTTTCGATTTTCAACTACACCTGGAGGCTGCGATCGCGGCGGCAGGTGGCGTGGCAGAGATCGGTGCCACCGAGGTGGCGGGATTGGCCTATATCTCGCTCAGTACCTCGAAGCCCGATCTTGAGATACTCATCCGACCCGAAGAACCCGACGAGATCTGGGCACAATTCTCAGACCTGATGGCCCATTGGCAGGACCAAAAGGCGGGTTTCACCGCACGCCGCATGATGAAGACCAGTGACGCGGTCAGCGACTATGACCATCTGAGCCGCCATGGCGAATGGGAGATAACAGATCCCGCCAAGCCGGAGCGTGTCGGGTGAACGGGCCCAGCCCTGCCACGCGCGCCCAGCACGCAGCGGCTGATCCGCAAGGCTCGGTGTGGCTCTCTGCGAATGCGGGATCTGGAAAGACCAAGGTCCTGACGGACCGGGTTGCGCGGCTCTTGCTGAGAGCCGTGCCCCCGGAACGCATCCTTTGCCTGACTTACACCAAAGCCGCAGCGAGCGAGATGCAAAACCGGCTCTTTGAAAGGCTTGGAGGTTGGGCCATGTTGCCGGATACAGAGCTGCGCAGAAAGCTGCTGGAGCTTGGTCTGACACAATCCGACCTGACACCCGAACTTATCTCACAGGCCCGGACCCTTTTTGCGCGAGCGATCGAAACGCCGGGTGGATTGAAAATACAGACCATCCATTCGTTCTGCTCTGGTCTGCTGCGCCGCTTCCCTATGGAGGCCGGCCTGTCACCGATGTTCAAAGAGCTGGACGAGCCCGCAACCCGCGCCTTGCGGCAAAACGTGTTGGCCGATCTGGCTTCCGGTCCCGACGTTGCGGTGCTGGAGGCGATGGCGGGTCTGATCGCCGAAACAAACTTCGAGTCCTTTCTGTCCGAAGTTTCCAGCCATGCCGAGGCGCTGCAAAAAAGCGACGCAGACGCCGCCCTTCTGAAGGGCCTGAATCTCGCGCCAGGCGACAGCTTGGACACTCTGTTGGCGGAGGTTATCAGGCCGGGCGATACCGGGATGTTGTTGCGCGTGACGGACGCGCTTGCAGTTGGATCGAGCACCGATATCAAGCACAGTCTGGCCTTGCGCCAGCTCCTGCAGCGTCCAGCTGATGCGGCGTTTCTGGCCGGGCTGGAGAGGATCTTTCTGACAGGAGAGACGGCCAAACAGGGGGCGTTTATTGCAAAGATTCCCGGCTTTCCGACCAAGAGGACGCGCCAGACGCTTGGCCCACTCGAAGCGCCGCTCGACGCTTTAATGCTCAGAGTTGAACAGGCACGCGGACGTCGACTGGCGTTGGAGTTGATGGACCGGAACCGAATTCTTCTGCGGTTTGCGCGTGCCTATCTGGCAAGACTGAAAGCCGCAAAGCAGTCTCTTGGTGTACTTGATTTCGACGACCTGATCTTTGAAACCCGCGCGCTTCTGACAAATCCGGACGTGGCGCAATGGGTGCTCTTCCGCCTCGATGGCGGGATCGATCATATCCTTGTGGACGAGGCGCAGGATACAAGCCCCGCACAATGGGATGTCATCCGCCTGCTGGCACAGGAGTTTACCGCAGGCCAGGGCGCCGCTGCTGACCGAGACCGGACGCTGTTTGTTGTTGGCGATCCAAAACAGTCGATTTACTCGTTTCAAGGAGCCGACCCGGATGGCTTTGACCGGATGCGGGGGTTTTTTCGAGACGCTCTGGAGCAAGTCCACGCACCCTTCGCCGAACATGCTCTGCTTTATTCGTTCCGCTCTTCCCCAGGGATCCTTCACTTTATAGATCGCTGTTTCGAGGCAACCGGCCACATGGGCCTCGGTCACAATTCAGATCACCGCGCCTTCCGTGAAACGCTGCCTGGCCGTGTCGATCTCTGGCCGGCGCGGCCGAAACCGGATCAGCCGGAAAAACCACCCTGGTACGATCCGGTCGACCTTGATTATCTCAACGACCCGAAACTGGACCTCGCCCGCGACGTCGCGCAATCGGTTCATGATATCCTGACAGAGGGTACACAGATTGTTACGGCGAAGGACGGTTTGCGGCCTGTCCGCCCTGGCGACATTCTGATCCTTGTGCAGAGCCGGTCGACAATTTTTCACGAAATCATCCGAAGTTGCAAAGATAGGGAGATCCCCGTTGCCGGAGCAGACCGCCTTGAAGTTGGCGCAGAACTTGCTGTTCGGGATCTCATCGGGGGCTTGTCTTTTCTCGGAACACCAGAAGATGATCTTGCTCTGGCCGCCGTGCTGAAATCGCCGCTGTTCGACTGGTCGGAGGACGCGCTCTATCGTCTGGCACACCCCCGCGACGGACAGTTTTTATTCGCAGCTTTGCGAGAAGCGGCAGACCAGCACCCCGAGACGCTCAGTGTTTTACAAGATCTGCGGGACGCTTCGGATTTTCTGCGGCCCTTTGAGCTGCTTGACCGGATCCTGACACGTCACAATGGGCGCGCGAAACTTCTGGCGCGACTGGGGCATGAGGCCGAAGATGGGATCGACGCACTGTTGGCGCAGGCGCTGGCCTATGAGTCATCAAACGTCCCAAGTCTGACCGGATTCTTATCGTGGTTTTTGTCGGACGATCTGACGATCAAGCGACAGATGGACAGCCAGCGCGATGAGGTGCGCGTGATGACCGTTCACGGCGCCAAAGGTCTTGAGGCGCCAATCGTAATCCTGCCGGATTGTGGCAAAACCACCGACCGCACCCATCAGAACCGCTTGCTGGCCTTGCCACAGGACCAATCGAGCTTGCGGCCAAGCCGCGCTGAAGCGCCGCCACTATGTCTTAATGCCATAGACACCGAGCGGCGCGCCGCGGCAGAAGAACGTATGCGGCTGCTCTACGTGGCCATGACCCGCGCCGAAAGCTGGCTGATCCTCGCCGCAGCGGGTGAGACCGGCGACGGGCTCGACAGCTGGCACGCCATCGCAACAGCCGCAATGAAAGACGCCGCGACGCAGGCAGATGCTCTGCCCTGCCCCACTGGCACTGGCCAACGCATGTCGTTTGGAAACTGGCCAGACGCGGCACCGGGCGCCCGTCTTGCCCGCCAAAGCGCCCAACATCCACTGATCCTTCCAGCGATCAAAACCCCGCCAACCCAGCCGGATCCGCTGTCACCGTCCCAACTCGATGGCAGCAAAGTCGTGTCGGATGGCAACGACGGTTCTGACCGGGAGACCGCAATGGCGCGAGGGACGCTTCTGCATTTGTTGCTGGAACACTTGCCGGATACCGAGCCGTCACAACGCCAACAGAAAGCAGCACAGCTTTTGGCTCCTTATGTGGAGGACAGGAGCATACAGGAAGAGATTGCAACCGAAGCCCTCGCAGTCCTCAACACAGTCGAGCTTGCTCCGCTTTTCTCGCAAAGGGCGCTGGCAGAGGTGGATATCACGGCACCGCTTCCAGACCTTGGCCGCACCATGATCGGGACGATTGATCGGCTTCTTGTGACGGATACACAGGTGCTCGCCGTCGACTTCAAATCGAACGCCGTGGTGCCCAAAAGCGCCGAGGACACGCCACTTGGAATTCTGCGTCAGATGGGAGCGTACCAAACAGCCCTCGACGCAATTTATCCTGATCGGGATGTCAGGGTCGCAATTGTATGGACCCGAACCGCAACGCAAATGGATCTACCGGCAGATCTGGTGCGGTCTGCACTTGCAAACGCAACTGTGAGCAGCTCTGGTCCTTGACCTTAGCAAGCCACGTTCCTAGGTTTGCGGTCCGAGTTTCAAGCCTGATAAGGAGGGCACCTGATGGCCACTGTTGCCGTAACAGACGACACCTTTGACGCAGAAGTGCGTAATTCCGATATCCCCGTTGTCGTGGATTTCTGGGCGGAATGGTGCGGCCCCTGTAAGCAGATCGGGCCGGCGCTTGAAGAGCTGAGCGCCGAGTATGACGGCAAGGTCAAAATCGCAAAGATCAACGTTGACGAGAACCCGAACGCGCCTGCTCAAATGGGTGTACGTGGTATTCCGGCGCTGTTTCTTTTCAAAGATGGCGAAGTTGTCTCTAACAAGGTGGGTGCTGCGCCAAAAGCCGCGCTGCAAAGCTGGATCGACGAGACGATCTGAGCCGACTGCCTTTCTTACAAAGGGCGTCCTGGGGGCGCCCTTTGTTGTTTTTTACCCTCCTCCTTGTGATGCCCAGCGCGCGCCGTCATATAGACGGAACGAATATGGAGATCCCGATGCAGGACAGCGATTTTCCCGGCTGGCACGGAACCACAATCATTGGCGTCAAGAAGGGCGGCAAGGTGGTTGTGGCCGGAGATGGTCAGGTCAGCCTTGGACAGACAGTTATCAAAGGCACAGCCCGCAAGGTTCGGCGCCTGAAGCCCGGCGGGCACGAGGTTGTTGCGGGTTTTGCGGGCTCGACCGCCGATGCCTTTACGCTGCTCGAACGATTGGAAGCAAAACTCGAAGCAACACCGGGCCAGTTGTCCCGCGCCGCTGTCGAGCTGGCGAAGGACTGGCGCACGGACAAGTATCTTCAAAAGCTGGAGGCAATGCTTATCGTCACAGATGGTGACGTGCTTTTGGTGATTACCGGTGCCGGCGATGTGCTGGAGCCAGAGCATAACATCGCAGCGATCGGGTCCGGTGGAAACTTCGCCCTTGCAGCCGCGCGCGGGCTTTACGAAGCCGAAGACGACGCGGAGAAAATTGCGCGATCAGCCATGCAGATCGCAGCGGATATCTGCGTCTATACGAATGGAAATCTGACCGTGGAGTCCATTAGCGAATGACTTTGGATACGGACGATCTGCGCGCGGCGGTTGCCGCGGGAATGATCTCCGAAGCACAGGCCGCCTCTGTATTGGCGTTGGCGCAGAACCGGGCCGACCACCGGAGCGCGATACCAAGGAATGAAGAACCTTTTGAACTCTTTAAAGGCTTCAACGAGATCTTCATCGTGGTGGGTCTCAGCATTCTTTACTTCGGCTGGCTCGGCGTGACCGGCCTTCAAAATCTCCAGATCAATCGCCTCGCGGACAACTCAGCGTTCGGATTTGGTCTCTACGCTTTGCTTGGCGCGTTTTGGGTCGCAATTGCAGCTCGATACTTCACCCTGAAGCGACGGATGATTGCGCCGTCGATCGCCCTGACACTTATGTTCGCGGTCTCAATTATTCAGGTAGGACTCTCAATCTCCTGGGACCTCGGGCTGAACTTCTCGCAACGCGCGACCGTTACTTGCGCGCTGACGACAGCGGCGCTCGGGGTTTGGTACCTGATCTTCAGAATTCCGTTCTCGATGGCTTTGTTTGGGTTGGGCAGCTTTGCGACTGTCGGCGCGGTCTTCGTTTTACAGGGCGCGCGGGTTCCCCGACCAGAGGACCTGTTTTTGTTGTCTGCATCTGGGCCATTTGCCTGGATCACAATCGTGATGGGCCTGATTGGGTTTGCCGGAGCCATGGCATTTGACATGAGTGACCCGCACAGGGTGTCACGACGCTCGGCAAGTGGATTCTGGCTTCATCTGATCGCGGCCCCGGCCATCGTTAACACGGTCGCGCTGACCTTGTTGGAGCACGATGGTGCGGCAAATCAGGCTCTTTTACTGGGTTTTCTCCTCCTGATGGCCCTTGTGGCGGTGATAATCGACCGACGTTCCTTTCTGGTGGCCGGGGTTGGATACGTTGTCGCTCTTTCGACAATCGTCCTCGATCAGGGCGCTGCAATTGCCATTCTCTTACTAGGTTTGTGTCTCGTACTTTTGGGTGCTCAGTGGGAAACCCTCCGTCGCCGGGTGATGCTGGCTCTGCCCAACTTCGCAGGAAAGAACCGCCTTCCTCCTTATGATCTGCTTACAAGGGATCAATCATGACTGACCTCACCCCACGGGAAATCGTCTCGGAACTCGACCGGTTCATCATCGGGCAGAAGGATGCCAAGCGCGCCGTGGCCGTTGCGCTGCGCAATCGCTGGCGCCGCAAGCAACTCGCTGATGATCTGCGCGAAGAGGTCTATCCAAAAAACATCCTGATGATCGGACCCACCGGGGTCGGCAAGACCGAAATTTCCCGTCGTCTCGCGAAGCTGGCTCGGGCCCCCTTTATCAAGGTTGAGGCCACCAAGTTCACCGAAGTTGGCTATGTCGGGCGCGATGTTGAGCAGATTATCCGTGACCTTGTTGAGGCTGCGATCACGCAAACCCGCGAATATATGCGCGAAGACGTGAAGGCGAATGCCTATAAGGCAGCCGAAGACCGCGTGATCGAGGCAATTGCCGGAACCGATGCCCGCGAAGGGACCCGTGAGATGTTTCGAAAGAAACTCAAATCGGGGGAGCTCGACGACACAATGATTGAGCTTGATGTCACCGACACCTCCAACCCCATGAGTATGTTCGAAATGCCGGGTCAGCCGGGCATGGGCCCGATGGGCGGCGGCGGCATGATGAACCTCGGAGATATCTTCGGCAAAGCCTTCGGCGGTCGAACCGTTCGCAAACGCATGACTGTTGCGGACAGCTACGACATCCTGATCGGTGAAGAAGCCGACAAGCTTCTGGATGACGAGACGGTTCAGAAATCCGCCCTCACCTCGGTCGAGCAAAACGGAATCGTGTTTCTTGACGAGATCGACAAGGTCGCGGCGCGCTCGGATGCGCGCGGCGCGGATGTCAGCCGCGAAGGCGTGCAGCGCGACCTGCTTCCGTTGATCGAAGGCACGACCGTTTCAACCAAATATGGGCCAGTGAAAACCGACCATATCCTGTTCATCGCTTCGGGCGCGTTCCATATCGCAAAACCCTCGGACCTGCTGCCGGAACTGCAAGGGCGTTTGCCGATCCGGGTCGAGTTGCGCGCGCTTACCGAAGATGACTTCGTGCGCATCCTGACGGAAACGGACAACGCGCTCACCCGCCAGTATTCGGCCTTGATGGCCACCGAGGACGTGGCCGTCAACTTCACCGATGACGGAATCGCAGCGCTGGCGAAGATCGCGGCCGACGTAAACCAAAGTGTCGAGAATATCGGGGCGCGGAGGCTCTATACGGTTATGGAGCGCGTGTTCGAAGAACTCAGCTTCACCGCCCCGGATTGCGCCGGCGCACAGATCGAAGTGAATGCCGGGTTTGTCGATGAGAACCTGGGCGAGCTGACCAAAAGCGCGGATCTGAGCCGCTATGTGCTCTAGCGTTTCCTGAGATATACGTAATAGGCGCCAGTTCCCCCATGCCGCAGATGGGCCGGGGTGACCTGCAAGACCGCGTTGCTGAGCGGCGGGATATTCAACCAGTGCGGCACCTGATGGCGCAGCACACCGAGTTTTCGCGGGATCGGGCCGCCATCGTCGCGGTCCTTGCCTTTCCCCGTGATCACCAGAACCAACCGTTTCCCCTGCGCCTGAGCCCCCAGAATGAACCGATTGAGCGCGGGATGCGCCTGCGCCAGCGTCATGCCGTGCAGGTCGAGCTTGCCCTCGGGCTTGAGCTTGCCACGTTTGAGCTGCTGGAATGCTTTGCGGTCCATGTGCATCGGCGCGCTTGCGAGGCTTTCCGAAAGACTTGGCGACAGATCATGCCCCTGTCCTGACTTCGCTTTCGAGCCGATCCGAAACGCCTCCAACCCCTGCATGGGCAGAAAGCCCTCTGGCTTTTGTGATTTTGCTTTTGGCTTGGGCTTTGGTGGCGCGGTTTCGCGCGTGTGGAGTGGTTTTGCGTTCTCGATCACCTTTTGCCACAACGCCTCTTCATCGGGGCGCAGTCCGCGAGGCTTGCGTTTTGACATGGCCTACCCTGCCTCTCGGGTAAGCCGCAGCGCCATCTCAACAGGCAAAAGCACAATCATCTGTCCCGGATCGCGTATCCGGCCCGCCTCCGCGCCCGCGTCGGCCCCCGTGCCATAAAAGACATCGGCACGCTGTGCCCCTTTGATGGCGGAGCCGGTATCCTGAGCGATCATTAGCCGACGCAGTGGCTTGCGGCCGTCTTTTTCGACCCAAACGGGGGCACCAAGCGGAGTGTAGACAGGGTCAACTGCGATGGTCCGTCCGGCGGTAATGGACCGATTCATCGCCCCGAGCGGTCCCTTTTCTGGCGGGACATGATCAATCACCCGAAAAAATACGAAGGAGGGATTGTGGTGAAGCGCCCGGCGCCCGGCATCGCCATTGGCTCGGACCCAGGACCGGATCGCCTGTGCCGAGACGCGATTCTGCGGGAGGTGTCCCTGCCGGACAAGCTCCCGGCCCACAGATCGGTACTCGTGTCCGTTCTTGGCGGCGAACCCGATGCGCATAACCGCGCCGTCCGGTAAGCGCAGCCTTCCGGACCCTTGAACCTGCAGGAAAAACAAATCAACCGGGTCAGCCGCGTAGGCTATTTCGAGCCCTCGACCGGCAAGAGCTCCGGTGTCGATCTGCGCCCGCGTCAGCCATTTGCGACCACGCGGAAGCTCCGGCGGCACCGCGTATATCGGATACTGATAAGCTCCTCCGCGCGATCTTGCTGCGCGGATCTCCGGCTCGAAGTACCCGGTGAACAGGGCCTCTTGTCCGTCAGTGATCCGCACCGGAAGAAACAGTGCTTCAAAAAAACCCCGAGCGTCCTTGGTCGAGCCCGCAACACTGCACACCGGCACCCATTCGGGATCATCCAGATCGCGGCATGTTTCCAGAAAAGCACCGAGCGCATCTGCATGCACGTCCTCAGACCAGCCATCCAGATCTTCAAAGCTCAGAAGAGTTGCTGAGGCGCTTCCGTTGGCAAGGGCTGCTGGTGTCGACAGGCTGATCATGAGCACCGCAAGGCACAAACGCAGCCCCGCCCGCACACTGGTCACTCGCCAGTGGCCACCAGACGCCAGTTTGGATCATTTGATCCGAACTCCCGGGCGAACGTCCAGACATCACGCTGGCGCTTGATCTCGCCGGGGTTGCCCTCCACCACGTCTCCAGCTGCATTCCGGACAGCGAAGGCCAGTTCACCGACAAAGCGTACGGTAATCTCGCCTTCTTTCGTGTCGCGATCGAAGTCTGCATCGACAAGCGATGTCTCGCGTACACCGACGAACTCCGCCTCAACCGTCAGTCCATCGGCTGCGCGTGCCTGAACAACGCCATCCAGCGCTTCATAAACGTCAGGTGACACGAAATCGCGCACTTCATCCAGCTCACCACGCTCAAACGCCATGAGAATCCACTCATACGCACCCCGGGCGCCACCAAGAAATTCCGAAACGTTAAACCCCGATTCGGCCATTTTCATAGAGCCCAGCGCCTTTGCCGCCGGGGTTCCGTCCTCGACATGGTCGGTGATATCCTTGTCCGGACCGCCTTCGATCACCTCAAAGTCCCGGCGCGGCAGAGATTCCCGCTCTGACATAGGAAGCGGTTTCTTTTCAAAACCTTCTCGCGTCCCCAAAACGTTGCGAAGCCTCAAGATCAGAAAGACCGCCACCGCAAGTAGCACCAAAAGTTGGAAAATCGGTTGGTTCATTCCGGCCTCGACACCCGTGTGTATAGTATTTGCTTGTCGACTGCATATGTAAGGTCGAGCCTGTGGCAAGTCCACCACTGGCACAGACAGGAGGACATGAAAGTGTGGCTGTTTGCCTTGTTCGTTGCCATTCCTTTGATCGAGATCGCCCTTTTCATCCAAATTGGCGGTTTGATCGGGTTGTGGCCGACACTTCTGATCGTCGTTGCGACCGCTCTCTTGGGCACAGCTCTGGTTCGCTCCCAGGGAATGGGCGCACTGGAAAATCTGCGGAAGAGCTTTTCCGAGCTTGGTGATCCAACTGAACCTCTGGCACATGGAGCAATGATCCTGTTTTCAGGAGCGCTGCTGCTGACACCTGGGTTTTTCACCGATGCAGTGGGGTTTGCGCTCCTGATACCCGGCGTACGCAGTGCGATTTACCAACGCGCGAAATCCCGGGTTGAAGTTCAACAGTTCAGCTACGGACCGCAGACCGGTCCGCAAGGTGCGACCATCGACGGGGAGTTCGAAGAGGTTGAGGAAGTTGCCCCTCGGCCACGCACTGGACCCTCGCGATGGACCGACGACACGAACGGTAACTGAGGTCGGTTGAGACAACGGACGGTTCCTGTTAGGACGACAGGCAACCCAGATTCCTAAGAAAAGAGATCCGTATTATGAACGACCAACCGCAGAACGGCGCCGCTGCAGAAGCCAAGCCACCACAGATGAAAATCTTGGGCCAGTTTGTGCGCGATTTGTCTTTTGAAAACATTGCTGCTCAGAAAGGGACCGACAGCTCGTCACAACCCGACGTTCAGGTCCAGGTGAACCTCGACGCCACAAAGCGTTCCTCCGACAGCCAGTACGAGGTTGCAACCAAGCTAAATATCTCGGCAAAGACGAAAGACACAGGCGACGTGATCTTCGCGCTGGAGCTCGACTACGCCGGCGTTTTTCAGATCGACAATGTCCCTGAGGAACAGATTCATCCTTTCTTGCTCATCGAATGCCCGCGGACGACATTTCCGTTCCTGCGCCGCATCGTCTCTGACGTGACACGCGATGGTGGTTTCCCGCCCCTTAACCTTGAAATGATTGATTTCATGGCGCTTTATCGCCAGGAAGTGGCCCGCCGAACCGCTGCAAAACAAGCTTCAGGCGGCACTGCTCAAGCCTAAGAGAACTTTCGCCAAAGCGCGTCATCGCCCAGATCCGCGATGAAAGCCGCATGCGCTTCTTCTTCCGCCTCGGTTATCCGGGGCGGCAGTGTTTTGGGCCTTTGACGGTTTGCTGATCCAGAATCCGACCCTTGCTTCTGGGTCTGCATACCAGAGTCAGACAGCATGAAGTCGGGCTGACGACCACCAATCAGTTCGAGATAGACTTCTGCAAGAATTTCACTATCAAGCAGGGCTCCGTGTTTCTCTCGGGCCGAATTATCTACGCTGAAGCGGCGGCAGAGCGCGTCCAGCGATGCAGGTGAACCCGGAAATTTCTTCCGCGCAATCGCGAGTGTATCTATGGCTCTGTCCCAGGGGATTTGAGGTTTTTTTACCCAAGTCAGTTCTGCGTTCAGGAACTTCATGTCAAACGCTGCATTGTGGATCACGAGGTGCGCATCGCCAACGAAATCAAGGAAGGCTTGGGCCACCTCGTTAAAAAGCGGCTTGTCCGCAAGAAACTCGTCCCCCAGACCGTGTACTTCAAAGGCACCCTGCGGCATTGACCGTTCGGGATTGATATACTGATGGTACACGCGGCCTGTGGGGACGTGATTGTGAAGCTCCACCGCTCCGATCTCAACAATGCGATCTCCGGCTTCGGGATCAAAACCCGTGGTTTCTGTGTCGAGGACAATCTCACGCATCCTCTGCCCCCTTAAGCTGCTCAAGTATATGATCTACGTCGCGGTTCGCCGTGTCCATATCCGTTGTGTCCACTATAAAGTCAGCACGCGCGCGTTTTTCTGTGTCCGGAACCTGCTTGGCCAGGATCATATCGAAAAGATCTTTCGTCATCCCTGTCCTCTCCAACACACGGCGGCTTTGAATCTCTGGACTGGTGGACACGACAACAACTTTGTCGAGCCATTGGTCGGCGCCCGTCTCAAACAAAAGTGGGATATCCAGAAGAACCACATCTTTTCCGGACTGTGTTTCCAGAAAAGCCACGCGGTCGGCTGCAATAAGGGGGTGAATGACTGCTTCGATCCGCTCCAATGCTGCCGGATCTTCAGAGATCGCAGTGCGCAGCGCCTCGCGGTCCACACCGTGCGCTCCGATCGCCTCTGGATAGATTTTTGCAATCTCTTTGGTCCCTGCCCCATCCACAGAATAAATCATGTGAACAGCCGCATCCGCATCCCAAACCGGGACACCTCGCGCACGGAACATCTCTGCTGTCGTCGATTTGCCCATTCCTATTGAGCCGGTTAGTCCGAGAGTAATCATTCCGCCAGGATCGTTGCTCGAAGCTCTGGCGTTACTTTCGGGCGTCCGCCAAACCATCGTGCGAATCCCGGAACGGCCTGGTGCAAAAGCATACCCAAACCATCAACCGATATGTTTCCGCGGGCGCGGGCGTCGGCAAGCAATCGGGTTTCCAGTGGCGTGTAGACGATATCCGTTACAACAGCGGTTTTTGGCAATGGATCGAGCGACAGTGACAGAGGGGCGCTTCCATCCATTCCCAGCGACGTTGTGTTCACGACCAGTTGGCTGCCTTCGAGCGCTTCCCCCACCCGGTGCCAATCTACGACCGTTACCTTTGGTCCGAAATCGGAGCGCAGGGCCTCCCCTCGTACCCGCGTCCGGTTTGCTAGACGTATTTCGGGAACACCGGCATCAAGGAGCGAAGCAAGCACTGCTCTGGAGGCGCCTCCGGCGCCCAGAACAACTGCTGGCCCCTGATCCGCGCGCCAGTCCGGCGCCCCGGAGCGGAGGTTTTCGATGAATCCAACACCGTCCGTGTTGTCGGCATGGATTGATCCGTCGGGCTGAAATGTGATCGTGTTTGCGGCACCGATTACTGCGGCTCTGTCCGAGACCCTGTCGGCGAGAGACAGAGCGCGCTCTTTATGTGGTATCGTTACATTTACGCCTTTGAATCCGATCTGTGGAAGGGTCGCAAATGCGCGACCAAGATCATCGCTTGAGACGTCCATAGGAATGTAATGACCATTCAACCCATGTTCGGACAGCCAGAAACCATGAACTTTCGGAGACAGTGAGTGCGCAACCGGAGATCCAATAACTCCAGCCAGCGGTATTCGCTCCGCGCTCATCCGTCGATCTCCCCCCTCAACACCAGATAGCTGAGTATTTCTAGCAAGGGCAGTCCGAGCACAACGAAATAATCACCGTCAATACGCGCAAAGAGTCGAGATCCTTCTTCTTCCAGTTTGTATGATCCCACTGCAGACCGGATGCTTTGCCAGTTCCGGTCCGCATAACTTCGGATGTAATCCGGCGACAACGAACGCATGGTCAATCGCACCGCACCTACATGGCGCCAGACAGGACGGCTCTCGTGATAGATGACCGCGGCCGACAAGAGTCTGTGAGTGCTCCCTGAAAGCATGCTCAATTGAGCTATCGCATCTTCCTCGGTCTGCGGTTTCGAAAAGAGCTTACCCTTATGGTCCAGGACCTGATCACAGCCGATTACCAACGCTTCGGGATGTTTGGTGGCAACTTTCTGCGCCTTCAGTTCGGCGAGTGCGTCGGCAATATCGTGGGGCGTCGCGTCCTCCGCCAATAGGGCGGATTTGACCGTTTCCTCGTCCACACGAGCAGGAACTGTATCGATAGACAGTCCTGCATTTCGCAATAGCGAGGCACGTATTTCGGATTGAGAAGCGAGAATGATGTTGGCCGACACTGAACAACCCTGTGGAAAACCGGCCGTCAGACCTGCGTGTAAATCTGGGGATCGCTTGATCTGCCGAGACCTGCGTGGATTATATGACCCGTTATCATCACCACCAGCAATTTCTTCCAGTGTGCGTAACCTGAGACCGATATCCTTGAAAAACCGACCAGAGAAACTTGTTCTTTCTTTATACAGAGTTATTCAGTCTAAATCCTATCTAACTTATTGTTTTAAAGTAATTTAAAAACACTGTGAGCAAAGTGAAATTGTACACAAGCCTCTGTGTGTAGGTGCCGGACAAAAAATAATCCCCGTTATCCTCACCCCAACAACATCATCCCCTTTCTTTTCTTTCTTTATTATTGATACAGAGCAAAGAAGACGGGAAAAACATGGCCGAGCTGTATCTCTGGATCAAATCACTGCACATCATTTCGGTCATCGCTTGGATGGCTGGGTTGTTCTACTTGCCGCGGCTCTTTGTCTATCATGTTGAACAGGACGCCGTGCAAGGCGCCACTCAAGAAATGTTCTTCACGATGGAGCGTCGCCTCCTGAAAGCCATTATGAACCCGGCCATGATCGCGACCTGGATCTTTGGGTTGTGGCTTGCGTTCACACCGGGAGTTATCGACTGGTCGGCCGTCTGGCCCTATACAAAGCTGGCCGCGATCTTGGGCATGACCTGGTTTCATATGTGGCTGGGCAAACAACGTAAGGCGCTTTTGGCCGGGACGTCGACTGTGTCTGGTCGAGGGTACCGGATCATGAACGAAGTTCCGACAATTCTGATGATTGTCATCGTTGTCTCTGTCGTTGCCCGTCCTTTCTGAGTTTGATTGACTTCACTGTGCAGTTGCGTTTATGCATCGTCGACCTGCCGTCCGGCGGGATTATTCCACCTGTTTAAAACCGCGCCGCTACCCGCGCACCGGAGACACACCGAATGTCGCAAGAGCTTCTCGCTTTGGCAGACTTGAAAGCCATGAGTCCTGCCGATCTTCTGCCAATGGCCGAAGAGCTGGAAATCGAAAACGCGTCCACGATGCGCAAAGGCGACATGATGTTCGCCATTCTCAAGGAACGCGCCGAAGAGGGATGGGAAATCTCAGGAGACGGTGTTCTGGAGGTGATGCAGGACGGGTTTGGGTTTCTCCGGTCTCCTGAAGCCAATTACCTTCCTGGGCCAGATGATATTTATGTTTCCCCGGACATGATCCGACTGCATAGCCTGCGCACCGGGGATACGGTGTCGGGCGTTATTCAGGCGCCGCGGGAGAATGAACGGTACTTCGCAATAACCAAGCTTAGCGAGGTTAATTTTGAAGATCCGCAGAAAGCCAAGCACAAGGTCAGCTTTGATAACCTGACGCCACTCTATCCGGATGAGCGGTTGCAGATGGAGATCGAGGATCCGAGCATCAAGGACCGTTCAGCGCGTATCATTGATCTTGTTGCGCCGATCGGGAAGGGACAGAGATCGCTCATCGTTGCGCCGCCCCGAACTGGTAAGACAGTGCTGCTGCAAAATATCGCGCGCAGCATCGAAACCAACCACCCGGAATGTTATTTGATGGTGCTCCTTATCGACGAACGTCCAGAAGAAGTTACGGACATGCAGCGATCTGTGCAGGGCGAGGTCATTTCATCGACGTTTGATGAACCAGCAACCCGCCATGTCGCGGTCTCGGAAATGGTCATTGAAAAAGCCAAACGATTGGTTGAGCATAAACGAGATGTTGTTATTTTGCTCGACTCAATAACAAGACTTGGTAGAGCCTTTAACACCGTCGTGCCCTCTTCGGGGAAAGTGTTGACGGGCGGTGTTGACGCAAATGCGCTGCAGAGGCCCAAACGGTTCTTCGGGGCAGCCCGAAACATCGAGGAAGGCGGGTCGCTGACCATAATTGCGACCGCCCTTATCGATACAGGCTCACGGATGGACGAAGTTATCTTTGAGGAATTCAAAGGAACGGGCAACTCCGAGATCGTTCTGGATCGAAAGGTCGCCGACAAGCGGGTCTTCCCGGCAATGGATATCCTGAAGTCGGGTACACGGAAGGAAGATCTTCTTGTGGATGCGAAAGATCTCCAGAAAACATTTGTTCTGCGCCGTATCCTGAACCCGATGGGAACCACAGACGCCATCGAGTTCCTGATTTCAAAGCTTAAACAGACGAAGACCAATTCAGAGTTCTTCGACTCGATGAACACCTGACGGACCATGGATACGATCTTTGCCCAGGCAACGGCGAAGGGAAAAGCGGGGGTCGCGATCGTTCGGATCAGCGGCCCCCGCGCTTTTTTCGCGGCCAAGAAGATTGCTGGGCCGCTTCCTGAGGCCCATCGGGCGTCTTTGCGCGAGCTTCGGGATGCATCCGGCGAGATTCTGGATGAAGCCGTCATACTGGCATTTCCTCGTGGACGCAGCTTTACCGGCGAAGATGTCGTCGAATTTCATGTGCACGGATCAATCGCAGTTGTGACGGCAGTTCAGACAGAGCTTTCTAAGATCGACGGCTTGCGCTTGGCGGAACCCGGCGAGTTCACCCGTCGTGCATTGGAGAACAATCGTCTGGATCTTGCACAGGTCGAAGGCCTGGCTGATCTTGTCGATGCTGAAACAGAAGCGCAAAGACGGCAAGCACACCGAGTTTTTTCGGGCGCGCTCGGGTCCATGGTCGAAACCTGGCGAACGAAGCTGATCCGGGCTGCGGCTTTGCTTGAGGCTACGATTGATTTTGCGGATGAGGAGGTGCCGGAGGATGTCGCGCCGGAGGTAACTCAGCTTCTCAATGCTGTATCAGGTGATCTCAAAAAGGAGATAAGCGGATCCCATGTTGCGGAGCGGGTTCGGGACGGTTTCGAGGTGGCAATTCTCGGTGCACCTAATGCCGGAAAATCATCTTTATTAAATGCTTTAGCTGGGCGCGAGGCTGCGATTACGTCAAGTATCGCGGGCACGACCCGCGATGTGGTGGAGGTGCGTATGGATCTAGCGGGCGTGCCTGTGACTCTGCTGGATACAGCGGGCTTGCGCGAAACGGAGGATGAGATCGAGCAAATCGGGGTGCAACGGGCCTTGGCCCGCGCGCGAGCTGCCGATCTGACGCTACTTCTTACTGAGACCGGCGAGGTTCCGGCAGAAATTGCGGAAGAAGCTGTCGACCTCGTCGTGCGCAGCAAAGCCGATATTGCACCAGCCGAGGGGTATCTTTCGATATCCGTTGTATCCGGGGCGGGCCTGCAAGAGCTGACAGATCATATTGGGCGCTTGCTGTCGGAGCGCGTTGCGTCTGTGGGAACAGCAACCCATTTGCGTCACCGCTTGTCGATGGAAAAGGCGTATACGCTTTTGAGGGATGTTATTGATCAATTGAACGCAGGAACACCTACCGAGATTCTCGCTGAAGAGCTGCGCAGCGCAATCCGGGCGCTTGACTCTCTTATCGGTCGTGTAGATGTAGATCATCTTCTCGGAGAGATTTTTGCCAGTTTCTGTCTCGGAAAGTGAGGGAGCGTTTCACGTGAAACACTGCGATTTCGACGTGATTGTGGTTGGCGGCGGTCATGCCGGAACCGAAGCGGCGCATGCTTCGGCCCGTATGGGTGCGCGTACAGCGTTGATAACGCTCAAGACTTCCGGAATTGGCGTCATGTCTTGCAATCCGGCGATAGGCGGGTTGGGCAAAGGGCATCTTGTCCGCGAAATTGATGCATTTGATGGCGTGATGGGGCGTGTTGCCGATGCGGCCGGGATTCAGTTCCGCCTTTTGAACCGACGCAAGGGACCCGCGGTACAAGGTCCGCGCGCGCAACAAGACCGAACGATCTATCGTCAGCAAATGCTGACTCTGACGCAGGCAACTGAAAACCTGAGTATCCTGGAAGGGGAGGTCAGCGATCTGCTGATGGTGCAAGGTTCTGCTTGCGGTGTTAAAATGATGGACGGAAGTGAAGTCAGGGCCGCGGCAGTTGTGATCACCACCGGAACTTTTTTGCGCGGCACGATTCATATCGGACATCAGGCACGGCCCGGGGGACGTCTGGGAGAGGCGCCAGCGACCCGTCTCGCGGAACGTCTGGACAGTTTCGGCCTTCCCATGGGCCGGTTAAAGACAGGTACGCCACCGCGCCTCGATGGCCGCACGATAAACTGGGATATTCTGGAGAAGCAGCCCGGGGACGAAGACCCGACGATGTTCTCTTTCCTGTCGACAAGCCCACAGGTTCCCCAGATTTCTTGCGCAATTACGCATACGAACAGCGCGACGCACGACATTATTCGTGAAAATCTGGACGCATCGGCAATGTATGGTGGGCAGATCGAAGGGGTCGGTCCACGCTACTGTCCGTCGATTGAGGATAAAATCGTAAGGTTCGCTGAAAAACCCTCGCACCAAATTTTCCTCGAACCGGAGGGCATTGAGGATGTCACTGTTTATCCGAACGGGATTTCCACATCTCTGCCGGAAGACGTTCAGCTTCAATACGTTCACACAATAGCCGGCTTGGAACAGGCCGAGATTCTGCAGCCCGGCTATGCGATTGAATACGATTACGTTGATCCTCGTGCGCTGAACAGGACGCTCCGCATGCGAGATGTACCCGGGCTCTATCTCGCGGGCCAGATCAATGGAACAACTGGTTATGAGGAAGCGGCAGCGCAGGGCCTGGTTGCCGGCCTCAATGCAGCATGCGCCGCTCAGGGCCGCGATTCATATACTCCGACGCGCCGAAGTTCGTATATCGGCGTAATGATTGATGATCTGACGACACATGGCGTGATGGAACCATATCGAATGTTCACATCACGTGCCGAATACCGGCTTGCGCTGCGAGCGGACAATGCGGACGCGCGGCTGACACCGGATGCGGTGGCGTTGGGCTGTGTTTCAGAGATGCGTCAGGCAGCGTTTAATGAGAAAATGGAGAAACTAGCGCAGGGCAGGGAGGCACTTCAGTTCCGAACCCTCACGCCGACGCAGGCACATACGCGCGGACTAAAGGTAAAGCAGGACGGAAAACGACGGTCCGGTTACGAATTACTTTCGCAAACGGACATTGATTTTGCGCGTCTCATTGAGATCTGGCCCGATCTCGACGTGGAGCCAGAGACGGCGCGTCAACTCGAAAGGGAAGCGCTCTACGCCAATTACCTGGCACGGCAGGAACAGGACGCCGTGGCGCTGGAAAAAGATGAAGCAATCCGAATACCTGACGATTTTACGTACAACCAAATTTCTGGTTTATCGAATGAGCTGAGGATGAAGCTTGAGCGCACGCGGCCCGAAACTCTGGCACAAGCCGCGCGGATAGAGGGTATGACGCCGGCGGCGCTCACGCTGCTTCTTGCGGTCGTTAAGAAATCGTCGTTGCGGTCCGTCGGTTGATGGCAGGAAAAGCCGCGGAGCTTCTGGCCGATGTTTCACGTGAAACAGAAGCCCGGCTACAAACCTACTACAAGCTGCTTAGGCGCTGGAATCAAAAGATAAATCTCGTTGCGCCTTCCACAATCGAAGATGCGTGGCAGCGTCATTTTCTGGATTCTTTGCAGATTCTGGACGGCGCGCCGGAGGGCTGGCAGACCTGGGTCGATCTTGGAAGTGGCGGCGGCTTTCCTGGGATGGTTGTTGCGATTTCGGTAGATCAGGGTCAGATGGAGCGCCGGGTAACGCTGATCGAGTCAGATCAAAGAAAGGCAACTTTTCTTCGGACGGTGGCGCGGGAGACGCAAACGCCCGTCTCAATTCTGTCCGAACGCATTGAAGCGGCGGACCCACTGGCTGCAGACGTCGTTTCTGCGCGCGCCCTTGCGCCGTTGGGAAAGCTCCTGAGTTTGGCGGAGCCGCATTGCCATCCGGAAGGCACTCTTCTTTTTCACAAAGGGGAGAAGGTGCAATCGGAACTGTCCGAAGCCCGAAAAAGCTGGCAGTTTAAGGTAACGGAATCGCCGAGTCTTACAGACCCCACGGCGTCTATTCTAAAGATAAGGGAACTGCGGCGTGTCTGAACACTCATTGAAGCAGCCAAAAATCATTGCTGTCGCAAACCAAAAGGGTGGAGTGGGCAAGACGACGACCGCGATCAACCTCGCGACGGCCCTTACAGCCCACGGAAAGAACGTTTTAATTCTGGACCTTGACCCACAGGGTAACGCTTCGACCGGGCTTGGTATCTTTCCGGATAATCGCACTCTGACAACATATGATTTGTTGATCGAAGATGCCGCCCTCGTGGATGTTTCACGTGAAACATCTGTTAGCGGGCTGATGATCGCGCCCGCCACCACAGATTTGAGCTCCGCCGACATTGAACTGGTTTCAAACAGCCGGCGTGTTTTTCGGTTGCGCACGGCGCTGACCCAATTGCACCAGCTTCCGTTGAACATGGACTACGTGCTTATTGATTGTCCGCCATCACTGAACCTTCTGACGATCAATGCCATGGTGGCAGCAGATTCGGTGCTTGTTCCTTTGCAGTCGGAGTTTTTCGCGCTGGAAGGCTTGTCGCAACTCATGCTGACAATTCGTCAGGTGCGGGAGACGGCGAACCCCAAACTTCGAATCGAAGGTGTTGTTCTGACAATGTACGACCGTCGGAATAACCTGTCCCGGCAGGTGGAGCAGGACGCACGCGACACGCTGGGAGAGCTGGTGTTCGATACGGTCATCCCACGCAATGTCCGGGTTAGCGAGGCCCCTTCATTCTCGATGCCTGTGTTGAAATACGATCCAAGCTCCCTTGGATCGCGGGCTTATGTCGAGCTGGCAGATGAAATGCTCACCCGACACACATCTGTAAGACAGGACGCGTAATGAGCGATAAAAAAAGCAAGGATCGCAAAGGGTTGGGCCGGGGCCTCTCGGCGCTGATGGCTGATGTCAATATATCGGCGCCGGAGGTAACGGGAGAAGTTCCCCGCGATACGCGCACAGACTCTGAGGTTCCGATTGAGCTGTTGCGCGCAAATCCCGATCAGCCGCGCCGTTTATTTTCAGAAGACGACCTGGACAGTCTCGCAGCCTCGATTTCAGAGAAGGGCATTCTACAACCGCTGATCGTTCGACCTGATCCAAAGGGCGGAAACGGGTACGAGATCGTCGCCGGGGAGCGGCGATGGCGCGCTGCGCAGAGAGCGCGGCTTCATGCCGTCCCGGTTCTGGTCCGTGACTTGTCTGACACGGAAGTCCTGGAAGTCGCCATCATCGAGAACATTCAGCGCGCCGACCTGAACCCGGTGGAAGAGGCGGCCGGCTATCGACAGCTGATGGATCAGTTCGGCCACACGCAGGAAAGGCTGGCCCAGGCGCTCGGGAAAAGCCGCAGTCATATCGCGAACATGATGCGGCTGCTCGGGCTGCCGTCTTTGGTCCTCGACCTTCTGCGCACTGGTGAGCTCAGCGCAGGACATGCGCGCGCCTTGATCACTGCGGAGAACCCGGAAGCGCTTGCGAAAAAGATCGTCTCAGATGGTCTGTCGGTTCGTGAAACAGAACGACTGGCCAAAGGGGGCGGTGCGAAGAAAGGACCAGCATCGCCACAAGTGACTGGAAAACCTGAGAAAGATGCGGATACCCGCGCGCTGGAGGCGGATCTGTCAGCCACGCTCGGCATGAAAGTCGCCATAGATCACTCGGCCGGCGGTACGGACGGCAAACTGACGATAGGGTACAAGGATTTCGATCAGCTCGACAGTCTGTGCCGCCTGTTGAGCCGCTAGTCAAGCGGAAGGCCGAGACCAGATAAACACGGCGACAGCACCAAGCACCAAGGCCTGAGCCAACAGAACAATGCCGCTCAGCCCGAGAGCTATAGAAACTGAAAATGTCGCAATCATCGAGATACTGGCAAAAATCTTTGCTTTGACCCCGATGGCACCACGTTCTGCCCAGTCTTTGATCGGCGGTCCAAGTCTCGGATGCGTGATCAGCCAAGTGTGGAGGCGCTCAGAGCTGCGCGCAAAGCAAAACGCCGAGAGCAACAGAAACGGCACGGTGGGCCAAAACGGAAGAAATATACCGACTACCGCAAAGCAGAGCGCCAAGACCCCGAAAGCAATCCAGAGATATTTCATCTCAGCCTACCAGCAGCTCTCCGATCACCGCATTCAAAACAAGTCGTCCCTTCGGCGTGGCGCACAGTGTGTCACCGTTTTGCGTAACCATCTCCAGGTCGCAAAGCCTTTCAACAGTCTGCACCGGAAGCGCCTCACCGGCGAGTGCCTCGAACCGCGTCAGGGAAATGCCTTCTGTAAGACGGAGGCCCATCATCACATACTCGTTGCCGATATCGGCCTTGCTCAAAGGCGTATGCGGAAGCTCGCCTGATCCTTTGGTTTGCACGGCGTTCAGCCAGGTTTCCGGACGCTTAATCGTTTCCGTTGCAACACGCTCTTCATTGGTGGTCAGACGACCATGGGCACCGGGCCCGATGCCCAGATAGTCTCCACCACGCCAGTAGACGAGATTGTGATTGCATGCGGATCCGCTCCGGGCATGGTTGGACACCTCGTAGGCGGGCATTCCGTAGCGCTCGCACACGTTTTGCGTCATGTCGTACATGTCTGCGGCCAGGTCGTCTGGCGGTAGCCCGCGCAGCTTTCCGCGATTGAAACGATCACCGAATGCTGTGCCCTGTTCGATCGACAGCTGATAGAGGGACAGATGGTCAACCGCCATAGAGAGCGCTTCTGAAAGCTCGGACTCCCAGTCCTCAAGTGTCTGATGCTGCCGCGCATAGATAAGATCAAAACTCACCGCCGCGAAGCTCGATTTGGCAATGTCGAATGCCCGTCGCGCCTCGGCCACGGAATGTAACCGGCCCAGCGCTTTCAGGTCGTCATCCTTCAATGCCTGAACACCCATCGAGATGCGTGTGACGCCGGCATCGGCGTAAGCCTTGAAGCGACCAGCTTCTACCGATCCCGGGTTGGCTTCCAGAGTAACTTCAAGGTCGTTGGCCGTGTGCCAGCCTGAGCGGAGCGCGTCAATTATTGCAGCAACCACTTCAGGGTCCATCAGTGAAGGGGTTCCACCACCAAAAAAGATGGAGGAGATGACGCGGTGATCGGAGACTTCGCTTAACCTATTGATTTCTTTAATTAAAGCAGTCTTCCAGGCTGCTTGATCCACACTTGTTCTGACGTGGCTGTTGAAGTCGCAATAGGGGCATTTGGCGGCGCAGAACGGCCAATGGATATAGACCCCGAATCCCCCGATTTGCCAGTTCTCCAAGCGCTCACGTGTCCTTCATGGCGGTCGCTTCGATCTCAATCTTCATCTCGGACTCCATCAGCTCTGCGATGATCATCGTTGCGGCGGGCCGGATACCCCCGAGTCGCGCGCCGAGAATTGGTGTAATCAAGGGCACATTCGTGCGACTTGGAATGATATAGTGCATCCGCACAAGATCGCGCATTCCGAAGCCGGCTTCCGTCAGGACCTGTTCGATCGTGTCCAGACAATTACTGGTCTGCACGCGGACATCCTCAGGCAAGGTCATCGTCGCGTAGTCATACCCGGTGACGCCAGAGATGAAGCACTGGTTGCCGGAGACCACCGCGCGCGAATATCCGATCTCGGCCTCGAACGGGGACCCGGTGGAAATAAGACGGCGCATCGATCACGCCTTCAGGGCGGATGTGAGTTTCGCGAAGGCGTCGGCCCGATGGCTCATCTTATTCTTCTCCCAGCGATCCATCTCTCCGAAGGTGAGCGTGTGACCCTCGGCGATGAAGATGGGATCATAGCCGTGGCCATTTTCCCCGCGGGGAGGCCAGCTGATATGACCGCGCACCTCGCCGGGGAATACCTCGTCGTGACCATCCGGCCATGCCAGAACCAGCGTGCAGCAGAACTTGGCCGCCCAGGGCTCCGGAGCCTGCCGAGCAATCAGCGCGTCGTGAACCTTGCCCATGGCCATTTCGAAGTTGCGTCCAGACCCGGTTTCGGCCCAATCGGCGGTGTAGACCCCGGGATCGCCGTCCAGCGGATCGACCGCCAATCCGCTGTCATCGGCCAGCGCCGGAAGACCGGTCGCTTTTGAAGCAGCGTGCGCCTTGATGCGGGCATTCCCGACGAATGTGGTCTCTGTCTCTTCCGGCTCGTCGAGGCCAAACTCAGACGCGGCGCGCACTTTAATCCCGAAGGGCTCCATAAGATGAGCAATTTCTTCGATCTTGCCGGAATTGTGGCTCGCCACGAGAAGTTCGCTCCCGTTGAACTTTCGCATCAGCCGATCGCGGCTTTCTGCGCAGCCACCAGCTCCGCCACGCCGGCCTCCGCAAGATCGATGAGTGTGTTGAAAGCGTCCCGCGAGAACGGCGCGCCTTCTGCGCTGCCCTGGATCTCGATCATGCCCCCGGACCCTGTCATGACAAAATTTGCGTCAGTGCCCGCTTCCGAATCCTCGGCATAGTCCAGATCGAGAACCGGCTGACCCGCGTATATCCCGCAACTGACGGCGGCAACGTGGTCCATCAGCGGGTCACTGATTATATCACTTGCCTTCATCAGCTTGTTTACAGCAAGGCGCAGCGCAACCCATGCGCCGGTTATCGACGCGCAGCGTGTTCCGCCATCGGCCTGAATCACATCGCAATCAATTGTTATCTGGCGTTCGCCAAGCGCCACGCGGTCCACGCCTGCGCGAAGGCTTCGCCCGATAAGGCGCTGAATTTCCTGTGTTCGGCCAGACTGCTTGCCCGCCGCTGCCTCGCGCCGGACCCGGCTGTGGGTCGCGCCCGGCAGCATGCCGTATTCGGCCGTCACCCAGCCCAGGCCGGAGTTGCGCAAAAACGGAGGCACGCGATCTTCGATCGAAGCGGTGCACAGGACTTTTGTATCGCCTGCCGAGATCAGAACCGAGCCAGCGGCGTGTTTGGTGTAATCCGTCTCGATAGAGATCGGTCGCATTTCGTTTGTTGCTCTGCCGGAGGGTCGCATAATCGTCCTTTCACTCTTTGCGCCAGATACCCGTGTGCTTATCTGTTTGGCAAGCCGTTGACGTTCGCGGCGAACCCGAAATAATGGGTGTCACCGCGTCTGACTGACCCGTTTTACCCCTGACAGGCGATCTGTATGACCACCAAAGACAGCGCACAGCTAATCTCTGAGATGAACGATCGCTCGCGGGAGGTTTTTCGGCGGTTGGTTGAAGGATATCTGAGCACGGGGGACCCTGTCGGCAGCAGAACGCTGACGCGCTCGATGACCGAGCAGGTTTCTGCTGCGACGATCCGCAATGTTATGCAGGACCTGGAGCTGCTTGGACTGCTCGACAGTCCGCACATTTCTTCCGGGCGAATCCCAACCGAGCTGGGGCTGCGATTGTTCGTAGATGGGCTGTTGGAGGTCCCGAACGTTTCCGACACCGACCGCGCCCATATCGAATCGTCGGCCCATGACAGCTCGGATGTGGATGGCCTGCTCAGTCGGGTCGGATCGGCGCTCTCGGGGATTACGCAGGGGGCAAGTCTGGTGCTGGCTCCGAAATATGAGGCCGCAATCAAGCATATAGAGTTTGTGAGCCTTGATCCGAACCGTGCGCTGGTGGTGCTGGTCTTTGCCGATGGCCATGTTGAAAACCGCGTATTCGCACCGCCGGTTGGGCAAACTCCGGCCTCGATGCGGGAAGCGGCCAACTTTCTGAACGCCGTCGCCGAGGGCAGGACCTTGTCGGAGCTCGGCGCCGTGATCCGTGCGGAGATTGAGACACGGCGCCAGGAGCTCGACACGCTGGCAAGGTCGCTGGTTGAGACCGGCGCTGCCATTTGGGACAACCAAGGTGATTCGAGCGAACGCCTGATTGTCCGGGGCCGTGCGAATCTGCTTGGAGAGGGGCCCGACCCCGAGGATCTGGAACGGGTGCGCGAGCTTTTTGACGACCTCGAGCGCAAGCGCGACATCGCAGAGTTCCTGTCTTTGGCCGAAGATGGCGAAGGTGTGCGCATTTTTATTGGCTCAGAGAACAAGCTTTTTTCACTTTCGGGTTCCTCTCTGGTGGTCAGTCCATATATGAACGCTGATCGAAAGATTATCGGTGCGGTCGGCGTAATTGGGCCGACCCGACTCAACTATGGACGGGTGGTGCCGGTGGTGGAATACACGGCGCAGCTTATGGGTAAGCTGATCGCTGATCGGGCATAAAGGATGGATGGACATGAGCGACCCCAAGATGGAAGAAGACATCTTCGCAGAGGTGGACGCCGAGATCGCCGCAGAAGAAGCTGCTGAGGCGGCAGAGCTTGAAGATGCCCTAGGAGAGGGCCCGTCTGCTGGCGTGGAAGCGATTTTGGCCGAGCGCGACGAATTGAAAGACCGTCTGATGCGCGCACTGGCCGAGGCGGAGAATATTCGCAAGCGTGGCGAGCGCGACCGCAGGGAAGCGGAGCAGTATGGCGGCTCTAAACTTGCGCGCGACCTTTTGCCAGTCTTCGACAACCTGCGTCGCGCGCTGGATGCCGCAGACGAACCGAGCAAGGAAATCGCGGGCGGGGTGATTGAGGGTGTCGAGCTCACCTTGCGTGAATTGCTCAGTGTTTTTGGTAAGCATGGGATCCGCCCCATTGCGCCCGAAGTCGGCGATGCTTTTAACCCGCAGCTGCATCAGGCGATGTTCGAGGCGCCGGTTCCGAACGTTCCCAACGGCCATATCATTCAGGTGATGGTCGAAGGTTTCGAACTTTACGACCGGCTTTTGCGTCCGGCGCAGGTTGGCGTTTCCTCTACTCCGAAGAGCTGAGCGCCTTTAGTTTATAGATCAGGTCAAGGGCATCTTTCGGGCTCAACTCGTCTGCGCTGATTGCGTCAAGCGCTTCCAGAACAGGGTCTTTTTCAGGGGTTTTGGCGGCTTGCGGGGTTTCTGGGCTGGCCGCAAAGAGAGGTAGATCCTCCAGCAGGTCAGCCGTGGAAGCCTGGCCCTGGCGGTCGCCTTTCTCCAGCCGGTCAAGTACCGCACGGGCGCGCTCGACAACCGCCGGTGGCAGACCCGCAAGTTTCGCGACCTGGACACCATAGGATCGGTCTGCCGCCCCCTGGCGAACCTCGTGCAGAAACACCACGTCGCCTTCCCATTCCTTGACGGCCACCGTCGCGTTGTCCGCCTCCGGAAGCTGGCCCGCGAGGCTTGTCAGCTCGTGATAATGCGTTGCGAAAAGCGCCCTGCAGCGATTGACGTCGTGCAGATGTTCCAGCGTGGCCCAGGCGATTGACAGGCCGTCATAGGTGGCGGTCCCGCGGCCAATCTCATCCAGAATAACCAACGCCCTGTCATCTGCCTGGTTGAGGATCGCGGCCGTCTCGACCATTTCCACCATAAATGTGGATCGACCACGCGCCAGATCGTCGGATGCCCCTACGCGGGAAAAGACCTGACTGACGAGCCCGATATGCGCAGTTTCGGCCGGCACAAAGCTTCCGGCCTGCGCCAAAATGGCGATAAGCGCGTTCTGGCGCAGGAAAGTCGACTTACCGGCCATGTTCGGGCCGGTGAGCAGCCATATGCGCGCCGCGTGCTCCGACAGATTGCAGTCGTTGGCAACAAACGGGCCACCGGAGGATCGCAACGCCGCCTCCACAACTGGATGGCGGCCGGCTTCAACTTCAAATGTGCGGGACTGATCCATCCTTGGCCGCACCCAGTTCGCGCGGCGCGCAATCGTGGCAAGTGCCGTGAAAAGATCGAGGGAGGACAGCGCCCGTGCGCATGAGGCCACCTGACCCGCGCGGTCCAGAATTGCACTTCTAAGCCTTTCAAAGAGCCGCTTTTCAAGTGCAAGAGCCGCACCACCAGCATTCAGGATCCTGGTTTCAAGCTCGCTCAGCTCAACAGTTGTGAACCGGATTGCATTGGCTGTGGTCTGGCGGTGAATGAAGCGGTCCGAAAAGGGAGGCGCCAGCATTTTTTCAGCGTGGGTCGCAGTTGTCTCGATGAAGTATCCAAGCACGTTGTTGTGCTTCACCTTGAGCGATGTGATGTCTGTCGCCTGGGCATACTCCGTTTGCAGACCTGCGATCACGCCGCGCCCCTCATCTCGCAACTGGCGGAGTTCATCCAGTTCTCCGTCATAGCCGGCGGCGATAAATCCGCCGTCTCTCGCAAGAAGCGGTGGTTCTGCAACCAGTGCGTCCTTCAGGAGCGTGAAAAGATCCTGATGCCCTTTCAGAGCCCTGGCTGCATCGGTCCAAAGAGGCCCTAAATCACGTTCAGACAGGCTCTCCGCAAGGCGTTCAGCCTGGTCCAAACCGCTGCGAATGGCGGCCAGATCACGCGGTCCGCCGCGATCGAGCGCAAGTCGCGACAGCGCGCGATCAAGATCGGGCACCTGCTTGAGCGCCGCTCGCAGCGTTTCGGACAACTCGGCGTCATCTACCGCCACAGTGACCGCATCCAGCCTTTCGGTCACTTCGGTCAGATCTGCGCTGGGCGAACTTATACGGCGCTCCAGCAGACGCGCCCCTCCGGCCGTGACGGTTTCGTCGACCGCAGACAAAAGCGCATTCTCGCGCCCGCCCGAAAGGTTGCGCGTCAATTCAAGATTGCGCCGCGTTGCGGCGTCGATCTGTACGAGGCGCGCACCGGATTCCTTTACAGGCGGCCGCAGGAGCGGGAGCTTTCCTTTCTGTGTCAGCTCCAGGTAATCGACGATTGCGCCCATGGCTGACAGATCTGGCCTTTCAAACACTCCATAGGCTTCGAGATCTGCCACCTTGTAGAGGTGCCGTAGTCGGCCAGCACCTGAGGAGCTGTCAAAACTCGCACGCGCCAGTGGCGTGGCTGTAGCGCCGGTTTCCTCGACAAGGCTGCGCGCTGTTTCGTCTCCCTCGTGCAGAAGCACCTCCCGTGGCCCCAGACGCGCCATTTCGGGCCCCAACCGTGCGCGCGTGCAAGCCATCACCCGAAATTCGCCGGTTGAGATATCGACCCAGGCCAGAGCGCCGTCATCCCGGATTTCGGCATAGGCGGCAAGGAAGTTGTGCCGACGTGCATCAAGCAAGCTTTCCTCGGTGAGCGTCCCAGGCGTGACGATCCTGACGACATCGCGCTTAACCACCGCTTTGTAGCCGCGTTTTTTCGCCTCGGCCGGGTCCTCGAGCTGCTCGCAAACGCCAACACGAAAGCCCTTGCGAATAAGGGTCAAAAGATACCCCTCGGCGGCATGAACAGGCACGCCACACATGGGGATATCCTTACCGTCATGCTTCCCGCGTTTGGTCAACGCGATGTCCAGAGCCGCGGCCGCATCTACTGCATCATCGAAGAACATTTCGTAGAAATCGCCCATCCGGTAGAACAAAAGCGCATCAGGATGCGCTTCTTTGATCTCCAGATACTGCGCCATCATCGGCGTCACTTTGTCGGCTGCCACGATGGTCCCCCCGGTGCGCTCTGTGTGATTGTAAAGGCTGCGGATTCTGCCGGAAAGCCGGAAATCCAAATCTGTTGAGGACCGCCCGGGCCTCCGCTAGAACCAGTAGACCGGACAGCAGGGGAGGATGCATGTCTACCAACACCAAGATCACGCGCGAAGAGGCGCTCGCGTATCATTTGGAGCCGTCTCCGGGAAAACTGGATGTCTCCGCATCTACGCCGATGAGTACGCAGCGCGATCTGAGCCTTGCCTATTCGCCCGGGGTGGCTGTCCCGTGCGAGGCGATCGCGGCAGATCCCGAAACGGCCTATGACTACACAACCAAAGGCAACATGGTTGCGGTCGTTTCGAACGGATCGGCGGTTCTTGGCCTCGGGAATCTCGGTGCGCTGGCGTCAAAGCCTGTGATGGAAGGGAAGTCGGTTCTGTTCAAGCGGTTCGCCGATGTGAATTCCATCGATATCGAGCTGGATACCGAAGATCCGGATGCGATCATTCAGGCGGTGAAGCTGATGGCGCCGACATTCGGCGGGATAAACCTTGAGGATATCAAGGCACCTGAGTGTTTCATTATCGAGCAAACGCTGAAGGAAATGCTTGATATTCCGGTGTTTCACGATGACCAGCACGGAACTGCGGTTATTACAGCGGCGGGGTTGATCAACGCGCTGCATTTGACCGCAAAGAAGCTGGAAGACTGCACAATCGTTCTGAATGGTGCAGGGGCCGCGGGCATTGCCTGCATCGAACTTCTGAAGGCTATGGGCGCAAAGCCTGACAATTGCATCGTGTGCGACACCAAGGGCGTCATCTATCAGGGTCGGACCGAGGGGATGAACCAGTGGAAGTCGGCCCATGCGGCGCGCACGGACCGGCGGACGCTGGAGGATGCCATGAAAGGCGCGGATGTCTTCCTTGGGGTGTCTGTAAAGGGCGCCGTCACGTCCGAGATGCTGGAATCGATGGCCGAGAACCCTGTTATTTTTGCGATGGCCAATCCCGACCCAGAGATCACTCCTGAAGAAGCGCAAGCCATTCGGCCAGACGCGATCGTCGCCACAGGCCGCTCAGACTATCCCAACCAGGTCAATAACGTGCTTGGGTTTCCGTACCTGTTCCGCGGGGCTCTGGATATCCGGGCGCGGGCCATCAATGACGAGATGAAGATCGCTTGCGCCGAAGCGCTTGCTGCTTTGGCCCGTGAAGATGTGCCGGATGAGGTCGCGTTGGCCTATGGGCGCAAACTCAGTTTTGGCCGCGACTACATCATACCCACGCCGTTCGACCCGCGTCTGATCCACAAGGTTCCGCCGGCTGTTGCGAAAGCAGGAATGGATACCGGAGTTGCCCGTAAACCGATCGTAGATATGGACGGGTATGAAAACAGTCTGCGCGCCCGAATGGATCCGAGCGCAAGTATGCTTGAAGGCATGTATGCACGCGCCAAAGGCACTCAGGCGCGCATGATCTTTGCAGAGGGCGACGATATTCGTGTGCTGCGCGCAGCGGTAAGCTATCAACGATCCGGCATGGGCAAGGCGCTGGTTGTGGGCCGCGAGGACGATGTCAAAACGAAGCTCGAAACGGCCGGCATCGGAGATGCTTTCCGAGAGCTGGAGGTCGTGAATGCGCGGAACACGCGACATCTCGATATCTATAAGGATTTTTTATACGAACGTTTGCAGAGAAAAGGATATGATAATCATGATATTACGCGACTAGCCCAGCGAGACCGTCATGTTTTCTCTTCGCTTATGCTGGCACATGGCCATGGAGACGGACTTGTAACTGGCGCTACACGTAAATCGGCGCATGTCCTTGGTTTGATCAATACGGTGTTTGACGCGAGCGCTGTGGACGGCGCCGTTGGCGTAACCGCGCTCCTGGTGAAAGGCCGCATTATTCTTATCGCCGACACGCTTGTGCACGAATGGCCCGACGAAGAGGATCTGGCCGATATCGCGGTGCGCGCGGCGGGAACTGCCCGGTCTTTGGGTCTTGATCCCCGCGTTGCCTTTGTCAGCTTCTCGACCTTTGGCTATCCGATTTCAGAGCGCGCTGAGAAGATGGGCGCAGGTCCTCGCGTTCTCGATGCGCGTGGCGTGGACTTTGAGTACGACGGGGAAATGACGGTCGATGTGGCGCTTGATCCGGACATCATGTCCCAATACCCGTTTTGCCGCCTGTCAGGGCCTGCCAATGTGCTTGTGGTGCCCGCGCGCCATTCGGCTTCGATCAGCGTAAAGCTTTTGCAGCAACTGGGCGGTGCAACTGTGATTGGCCCGATTTTATCCGGGGTGGGCAAGCCCATTCAGCTCTGTTCGGCGACGTCGACGGCAAATGACGTTCTGAACATGGCTGTGCTGGCCGCGTGCCGCGTCGGATAATCGACTAGCCCTTGGGCGTCAGCTGCCAGCAAACGGCGCGGCATCGCCCCAGATTGCCCGTACGCGCTGGTCGCGTCCGCAAGAGTCGCGGTAGCGCTTATAGGCTTCGGCTTTTGTCTTCGGACCGAACCGGGTCAGGATGCGGCTTTCGCCCTTATAAAAATCCTGATGATAGTCTTCTGCGGCGTAGAATGGGGCCGCGTCGCGGATAGGTGTCACAATGGATTGACCCAGTTCCGCCTCTGCCCGCGCGACCGCGGCCTCGGCATCTGCGCGTTGGTCTGGCGTGGCAAAAATTGCCGTTGTGTAGTGAAAGCCCCGGTCGCAGAACTGTCCGCCTTCGTCAAACACGTCGACCGAGCGGAGGAATTTATCAAGGATCTCTGCCCGGGTGACCTTGCCCGGGTCATATTCGATGGCGGCCACTTCGAGATGTCCGGTCTTGCCGCGGCTGACCTGTTTGTAAGTCGGGTCTTCGGTCGACCCGCCGGCGTATCCAGACGTCACTTCCAATACGCCCGGTACCTTTTCGAAATCGGCTTCGACGCACCAGAAACATCCACCGGCGACCACAAGAGTTTCCGTCCCCATCGCCTTTGCCTGGCTGCACTCGGCCATAACGCCAAGGACGATAGCAACGCCAAGCATCATGGCTTTCATATCTGTAAAGGTTCTGAGCATGGCGCGTACCTCCGGCTTGATGCCCATAAGCATGCGGAACCTGTATCACAGGCTCAAGTCACCCGTGTGTGAACTCACACACAGGTGACGTGCGGGCTGTTTTTGTTACAGAACCAACGGATTAATTCGCGTCGATAAGCGCTTCTATTTCAGAAATCCGGGATTCGTGCGCCGGGTGGGTCGAAAGCCACTCGGCGCCGGTTCCACCCCCAGATCTTTGGCTGAGTGCTTCAAAGAAGGTCACCAGACCGGCTGGATCGTATCCTGCGGCATCCGACAGACGCAGCCCGAACCGATCCGCCTCGGCCTCCTGATCCCGAGAATAGCGGAGCGATAAAAGCACGTTACCCTCAAGTACAATGTCTTCCAGGATCGGGCCGGTTTCTCCGGCAACAAGAGAAATCAAAACAAAGATGCCGAGCGAACGATAAAGCCGCCTTAACGCGTGATCCTCGACCACATGTCCGATCTCGTGACCTAGCACGCCGGCAACGACATCACGGTCGAAACCCTTCGCCAGACTGTCGGTCAAGATGATGGTCCCGCCAGGCAGCGCCAGAGCGTTTGGTGTGCTGCCCCGCATCTGGCGGAACTGCAGAGAGAAGTCGCGGTCTCGTTCGTCGTCGGGCAGGGCCGCCAGTAAGTCTGCGAAAATCGCTTGTGCGTCTGCCTTTTCAGTTTGACTGAGTGTTGTTGCGCGCAACAGAGATACGTCCAGCGCCTGCAACGTACCCTGATCCATGCCGTCAACCAGTGTCTGGGGTGTCATAAAAACGGCCACACCCACAAATCCTTCCAGCACAAATCGGTAAATCAGCCAGACCCCGAGCACACCGGCAAGAACAAAAGCAATCAGCCTCGGATGAAACCGTTCAAGCTCATGCAAAAACCCGGCCGGTTTATTTGCGTCGAGGGACAGAACAAATGCGTGATCCTCGGTTTCAAAAACAGTCCCGTCCGGGAAGGTCAGCTTGCGCGGAAGATCACCTAATCGTTTGTCGAGTTCTATGTCCTCGACCGGGGCTTCGGCCAGCAGCGCACGATCTTCCGACATCACCCGAAGCCACGCGCCGCGCTGTAGCACAACGCCCTGCACCCGGTGCGATGTGCCCGCGCTGTAGCACCAGCCCCGGGCGTCTTCGCGGGTTTTTTCCTCGTCGGTCATATATTGATTCCGAAATCGACTCCTTCGATATCGGTATACGCGTCTCCGATCGCGGTGGCTTCTGCCTGTTTATGGGCGATGAAGTCATCCAGCGACCCTTCGGGCATAAATTCTGTATGGTTTGCAAAGTAGCGCGCCAGACGGATTTGTGCCCAGGGCAGAAGCAGGCCGAGGCTGCAGAGCACAAGGGCAGTGTTTGAGACAGCGATCCACGTCACCGCCAGGGGGCTGACATTGGATCCGAACCGATGGCGCCCATCCAGTATTGTGGCATTAAACACGATATTGCGCACCATGGCTTTGAATATGGTGACGGCCATGAACCCGGCTGCGATGACACCGACGAGTGGAAGCAAGCCGGCGGAGGAAAGTGCATCCGGCGTCAAGCCGCCTTCTGTCTGCGCCAAACCTGCTACCTGCGCCGTCAGAGTGCTCATCGCGACGACCGCCGCAATCATGAACAATGACACAGCAAAAAAGAAAGCGGCATAGAAGGGCCCGATCGAGCTGTCGAAGTGGAAGTTGCTGCGACCGAGTGTGTGGTTGTTGACCACATAGCGGCGTTGGACGCGTTCTGCGAAGGGCCAGGCCAGATACAGTGTGAAGAAGGTCAAAAAGGGCACAAGCAAATAGGCAACGAATGCATCTTTGTAGCTGCCGTTGAAGTTAAATCGCACGCCAGACCAGCTCGACACGCGCGCATTAAATCGCAGAGAGCGCATCAAAAGAAATGGAAAAAGGACAATGAAGCCGATCGGCAGCAGTACTGCCAGAAGCGGGATCACCGCCAGCAAGCTATAGGCAATCAAGCCTGCGATGACGATCAACCTGCCAATCAGGATCTGTTTTCCCGTTGCATGGTAGTCGAAACTGCGTCCCGCGAATGTCGTGTTGCGATAGAAGTACTGGTTCCTGCGGACCTTGGCCCAGGCCGAGTAAATGCCGATCGTCAGAATGGTCAGAACGACATTGACGATCCAGATCCCGAACCACTCGCTTGCCTTGCCGTGGAACTCAACATTTTTGCCCATTTTGCACCTGTTTTACAGCTCTTGTGTGCAACTTAAACGGGTAAATTAGGCGGCGAGAAGGCGCGGTAGTGGCCTTTTTCCTCCGTCTGAGAAGTCTTCTGCGGCGCGTTACCTTACCCGGCGGTCCCGGGCTGCAATGAGTTTCAGACGCAGCGCGTTGAGCTGAATGAATCCGGCAGCGTCTTGCTGGTCGTAGGCGCCAGCGTCTTCCTCGAAGGTGACATGCGCCTCGGAATAGAGGCTGTGATCTGACCAGCGGCCGACTGTGCGCGCCAGACCCTTGTAGAGCTTCAGACGGACGGTCCCGGTTACATGCTCCTGGCTTTTGTCAATAGCAGCTTGCAGCATCTCGCGCTCGGGCGAGAACCAGAACCCGTTATAGATCAGCTCGGCATAGCGGGGCATGAGTTCGTCTTTAAGGTGGCCCGCACCGCGGTCGAGTGTAATTTGTTCAATGCCGCGATGAGCCTCAAGAAGGATTGTTCCGCCCGGGGTTTCATAGATTCCGCGCGATTTCATGCCAACGAACCGACCCTCTACAAGGTCCAGCCGCCCGATCCCATGTTTGCCGCCCAGTTCGTTCAGCTCGGTAAGCAGCGCTGCCGGGGACAGGGCTTCACCGTTGATGGAGATGGCATCGCCTTTCTCAAAGCCGATTTCGATATACTCCGGTGCATCCGGTGCATCTTCGGGTTTCACCGTGCGCTGATAGACATAGTCCGGCGCATCCTGCGCGGGATCTTCGAGCACTTTGCCCTCGGACGAGGTGTGCAGAAGGTTTGCGTCGACCGAGAACGGCGCCTCACCGCGCTTGTCTTTTGCGATTGGGATTTGGTTCTTCTCGGCAAAGTCGATGAGCTTTGTGCGTGAGGAGAGATCCCATTCCCGCCAGGGGGCAATCACCTTGATGTCCGGGTTCAAAGCATAGGCGCTCAGCTCGAACCGGACCTGGTCGTTGCCTTTGCCCGTTGCGCCGTGGGCTACTGCATCGGCGCCCGTTTCAGCGGCTATCTCCACCAGACGCTTTGAAATGAGCGGCCGCGCAATGGAGGTGCCGAGCAGATACAGGCCTTCGTAGAGCGCGTTTGCCCGAAACATCGGAAAGACAAAATCGCGGACAAACTCTTCACGCAGGTCCTCTATGTATATTTCCGATGCGCCCATCATCTCGGCCTTGGCGCGCGCCGGCTCGAGCTCCTCGCCCTGGCCCAGGTCCGCGGTGAAGGTCACAACCTCGCAGCCGTATTCCGTCTGCAGCCACTTCAGGATGATCGAGGTGTCCAGACCCCCGGAATAGGCCAGAACCACTTTCTTAGGCGCAGACATCAAAACCTCCTGAAACAGATGCGGGCGTGTACCGGGCGGGCGATACCGAAGATTTTCGGGCAGGACAAGATGGTGACGGCGTGGCAGGGTTTTCATTGGCGTCAGTCTGTTTAGACCGTAAACGTGAGGCGACACTGGAAGCAGGTATCCGATGATCGAGTCGCAAGACATCCATTTTCTGGAGAACGCCCGCCGCGCTGAAGCCGCCATGCGTCCTCTGTTTCCCCCGACACCTTTGCAGCGAAACGCGCATTTGTCGGAGAAATTTGGCGCGGACATCTGGCTGAAACGAGAAGATCTGTCACCGGTACGGTCCTACAAGATCCGCGGTGCGTTTAACGCGATCTCGAAACGGGTTTCCGATGGCCAAACGCGGTTCGCGTGTGCAAGTGCGGGCAACCATGCGCAGGGCGTTGCCTATGCCTGCCAGCACTTCAAAGTCCACGGTGTAATTTTCATGCCGGTGACCACGCCCCAGCAGAAGATTGAAAAGACGCGAGTATTTGGTGGAGACACGATCGATATACAGCTTGTGGGCGACTATTTCGACGATACGCTCGCAGCAGCGCAGGCCTATTGCGCGGAGGCCGGGGCATATTTTTTGTCACCGTTTGACGATTCCGATGTGATCGAAGGTCAAAGCACCGTAGCGGTGGAATTGCTGGATCAGATGCCCAAGCCCCCCGATATGGTGATCCTTCCTGTGGGAGGCGGAGGACTGTCTGCCGGGGTCTTGCAGGTCATGCAAACAGTGTCGCCTCAAACGGAGTTACGGTTTGTGGAGCCGAAGGGCGGGGCCAGTCTAAGCGCCGCCCTGCAATCCGGCGCACCTGTGGCGCTTCCCAAGGTCGACAATTTTGTCGATGGCGCCGCCGTCGCAAAGGTGGGCGCGAAGACGTTTGCCGCTTTGGGACAGGTCCCGCCTGACCACGTACTGATCGCACCTGAGGATCGGATCTGTAACACGATGCTTGAGATGCTGAACGTTGAGGGTGTGGTCCTTGAGCCTGCGGGAGCTTTATCGGTGGATGTTCTGCAGCCGCTCTCGAAAGAAATACCCGGAAAAAAGGTGGTCTGCGTCACGTCGGGGGGAAACTTCGATTTCGAACGGCTCCCTGAGGTCAAGGAACGCGCGCTGAGGTTCGCTGGGCTGAAGAAGTATTTTATCCTGCGCTTGCCGCAACGTCCCGGGGCATTGAAGGATTTCCTTGGTTTTCTCGGACCCACAGACGATATTGCACGGTTCGAGTATCTCAAGAAATCCGCGCGCAATTTTGGGTCGGTCCTGATCGGCATCGAAACGACTGAAGCAGAGTCTTTTCAACGCCTTTTTGCGCGCCTCGAAGAGGCGGGCTTTCCCTATCGGGACATTACAGAAGATGCGCTTTTGGCGGAGTTTCTGATTTAAGCGGTCGGGGCTTTTACATCACGCTTGGCGAGACCTTCCTGCAGAGCAGACCGAGAAGCGGCGTAGATCGAATGCAGATCCCGCGCCATTTCTGTATCGAGCTGTATGTCGCCCCTTTCAAGATCAGCGCAGCGACTCCCGAGGCTTTCAAACCCAAGGTTCCACGAACATCCTTTGATCAGATGCAGTGTTCCGTCGCTGCCGGATCGACCGTCGACATGTTCAAGCGTTGCCATAGCCTCGTCCACCTCTTCCAGAAAGAGGGTCACAACCTCCCCAAAGTCCTCAGCGCCTATTTCGGCGATCAACTCATCAATTCGGGTCCAATCTATCATCACCACACCTCTGCCTCGCGAGCGTATCGATAAAGGAGGGTGCTTAAAAAAGGACGTACAGGGTCAGAAAAACCCGTACAGTTTTAGGTTTCATTGTCTCTTAAATGACCGTGTTGCAAGAGTTTTTCAGGTAGTGTGAGGGTTTGGTCATTCAGGAACATCATCAAAGCACTTCCCCATCGCGGGAGGCGGTTACCGACATAGACGCGCCGATGACTGTTTTGCTTGTGGACGACAGCAAGTTGCAGCGCCGATTGCTGTCAGTCGCGCTTCGGAATCGCGGGTTCAAAGTGGTGGAGGCGGAGTCTGCCGAGTCCGGTTTTGAGATTTTTTGCACCCAGGACATCGACATTGTCATTAGTGACTGGGTGATGCCGGGGATGACTGGCCCGGATTTCTGCAAGCTGCTGCGCAGCCACAGTCCCGACCGATACATTTATGTAATACTGCTTACTGCTAAGTCGGGATCTTCGGATATTGCGCAAGGATTCCAAGCCGGCGCTGATGACTTTCTGTCGAAACCCGTCAACGCCATAGAGCTTGCGGCGCGGATGGGAGCCGGGAAGCGCATTTTGCACTATGAACGCGAGCTCAAACGCTCCAATGCCCTTTTGTCGGATACGCTGGGTGAGTTGCAGACGGTCTATCACGCCCTCGATGCGGATCTGGTGGAGGCCCAGAAGCTTCAGCAGTCTCTCGTCCGGGATCGTTTGGCAAGGTTTGGTGCCACCGAGGTTGCCATTTTCTTGGAATCTAGTGGGCATGTAGGCGGTGATCTCGTTGGTTTTTTCCCGATCAACAAGAAGGAGATCTGTGCCTACGCAATCGACGTTTCGGGCCACGGTGTAAGTTCCGCGCTAATGACCGCGCGCCTTGCGGGTGTTTTTTCCGGACAGACACCGGGCAAGAACATTGCGATTGCCGGTGACAATCACGGAGGGGTCACAGGCCGCGCACCTTCGGCTATCGCCGCTGATCTGAATGCCCTGCTGCTCGAAGAAATGGAAACGGAGCTCTATTTTACGATGTTCCTTTGCATTCTGGATACGTCAATCGGACGGATGCAATTCGTGCAGGCCGGCCATCCGCATGCCATTGTGCTGCGTCGTAGTGGTGGGGTCGAGCTGCTTGGTCAGGGCGGATTTCCAATCGGGATGCTGCCCTTTGCGCAGTATTTTACAGACACGATTGATCTGGGATCCGGGGACCGTGTTCTGCTGTCGTCCGATGGGATGACAGAATGCCTCGATCCGTCCGGACAAATGCTGGAGGAGGCGGGGCTTGCAGACATCGCGGCGCGATTACCCAACATGCCCGCTGAGATATATCTTTCCGAGCTTCACAAGATGCTGGTTGGGTACACCGAGCGCACGCATTTCGATGACGATGTGTCGGCGGTTCTGATCGATTTTAATTCCAGAATGGCTTGATTGTGATGTCTTTGGCCCGATCGCACAGATCGACCAACTCGAGGCCCTCGTTTTGCGTGGTATGGTTGTCGAGCCCCTGACCAAGGGCTTCAATCCTGCGACATCAGGATGACACCCGAGATGCTCGAGAAGACGTCGTTGTTTCGAGGCAGGACGATCTGGCGCAGCGCTTCCACAAAAATGAATGAGCCCAGCGAGAGAGTGATCATAAGAATCTCGTTGGACTTTGAGATTTGGGCTGTATCGGTGAGTTCAACAGATTTTCGCCTTAATTGAAAAGCAAAAGATAGGTTAGTGTATTAAGATAATTATTAACCTTCTCACTTAGTTGATTTTTTCAGATCTAGTCTTGATACAAAATATCGATCTCCTGCATTCCCAAGTTTAGATTTTGCCTCTGAAAGAGGAAGAAAGATTGCCATATGGTCCGGTTCGCTGGGGGTAGCGACCCTAAGAACCGGGCGTCCGACGTAGATATGACAGAGTTTTTCGGCCCAGAGATCGTACTCGGGCATATAGGTGAACCGGCGAAAGGCGCCCAACCGGCGGTCCAACCTGACTTTCCAGCCTGTTTCCTCCAGAATTTCGCGGTGCAGGGCTGGAAGTGGTGATTCCCCGGGATCGAGACCGCCGCCAGGAAGCTGGATATCCGGTTTGTCCGCGAACTGCACAGTGACCAGAAGATCGTCACCTTCTTTCAAGATCGCATATGCGCCCGGTCGCATTTTGTAGGTTTGCCCTTGCCGAACTGTCTCGCCGAGGCGGGGGATCATGGATGATATCCTTTTCTGCTTAGGACAGTGTTACGGTTGGGCAGGCTTGGACCCGCCGATTCCAATCTCTATATCCTGCGTAACTTCGGGCGGATCATGCCGCCTTACTCCGTTTTCAGGAAGGCCTCCAATGAGCATTGCAACGAAACTTGCTTGGGACGATACAGTCCTGCCGTTCCAACTGGACCGGTCAGACATTCGTGGGCGGGTCGCGCGGCTGGACGGGGCGCTCGACGAGATTCTCGGCCAGCACCAATACCCACTCGCAATAGAGGCGCTGGTGGCAGAAGCCGCTTTGCTGACGGCATTGATCGGCCAGACCATCAAGCTGCGCTGGAAGCTGTCGCTGCAAATCCGCGGCGACGGTCCGGTAAGGCTGATTGCGACAGACTATTACTGCCCCACCGAAGAGGGTGCTCCGGCGCGTATTCGGGCATATGCCAGCTATGACGCCGACCGCCTCCCTTCAGGCGGAGACCCTTTTCGCTTCATCGGCAAAGGCTACTTTGCGATTCTGATCGATCAGGGCACCGATATGGTGCCGTATCAGGGCATAACGCCAATTGCGGGCGGGTCGCTGAGCGCCTGCGCTGAGACCTATTTCGCCCAATCTGAACAACTTCCGACGCGCTTTGCTCTTAGCTTTGGCCGGTCCCAGGAACCCGGGCAACCGGAAAGCTGGCGGGCCGGGGGTATTATGCTTCAGCACATGCCAAAGGCGTCACCCTTTGTGGCAGAGGAAGGCAGTGGCGAAGGTGGCCTTTTGCGGTCTGACGACATTCTCGACGGGAAAGAGGAAGAGAACTGGGCCCGTGCCAATATCTTGCTCGATACGGTTGAAGAGATGGAGCTGGTTGGACCTTCGGTCTCGCCTTCGGATCTGCTTGTCCGTCTCTTTCACGAGGAAAGCCCGCGTGTGTTCGACGCCCAAATTGTTAAGTTCGGGTGTACCTGTTCGGAGGAGCGGGTCCGCGAAAGCCTGTCGATTTACTCTGCCCGCGACATCGCACATATGACCACAGACGACGGGATTGTTACGGCGGATTGTCAGTTTTGCGGGGCGCATTACGAACTCAACCCTGCAACGTTGGGCTTCGAGGCGGAGGATCACTCCGATGCAGCTGAGTGAGCTCGAGCCCGTTCTGACACGCGCCCTCGGGCGTGCTGCGCCAGCCTCGTCTGATTTTGACCTGAACACCGATTTTGTACCGCCGCCGGGGCGAAAGCTGCGCCCGGCGGCGGTGCTGGTGCCGGTCATCGACGGAACTGAGGGGGCTGAGGTTCTGCTGACCAAACGCTCGTCAAGGCTGAAGCACCACCCGGGGCAGATCGCATTTCCCGGCGGCAAGGTAGATGAAGGCGATGCGTCGATCGAGGCTGCCGCGCATCGCGAAGCCTGGGAAGAGATTGGTCTGCCGCTCGGTTCGGCGCGCATCATCGGGACTTTGCCGACGCATGAAACCGTCACGTCCTTCACGATGACATCTTTTGTCGGAATCGTTGACGCGCCGTTCGTCCCTGTGCCCGAGGCCGGTGAGGTGGCAGAAGTCTTTTCAGTCCCGTTTGCGCATCTGTCGAACCCGGCAATGTTCAAGGTGGAGCGCCGACGTTGGCAAGGCCGGTGGCGTCACTACTATACGGTGCCGTTCGGCCCGTATTACATTTGGGGCGCGACGGCCCGTATCCTGCGGAGCCTTGCAGAGGTTATGCAGCAGGAAAGATGACCCTTCGTCTGCCGAGATCCATTGTGGAAGACCCGAAGACCCGAAAGGTGCTCGGGACTTTTTTGGATGCCGGATACCAGGCGTTGTTCGTTGGCGGTACGGTCCGCAACGCACTGCTCGGCGTTCCGGTGACAGATGTCGACATAGCCACCGATGCGCGGCCGGAGCAGACCATTCAGCTGGCCGAAGCCGCGGGTTTGCGCGCGGTCCCGACCGGGATCGCGCATGGCACGGTCACTTTGGTCATAGAGGGCGATCCCTTTGAGGTCACAACTTTCCGGCGCGATCTGCGCACCGACGGGCGGCACGCCGAAGTCGCCTTTTCGCAGGATGTGGCAGAGGATGCGGCGCGGCGGGATTTTACGATGAACGCTCTTTATGCAGACAGCGAAGGTGCGGTTGTTGACCCTCTGAGCGGTTTGCAGGATCTGCTGGCGCGGCGCGTGCGCTTTGTCGGTACTGCAGAGAACCGTATTCGGGAGGATTATCTGCGCATCCTGCGGTTTTTTCGATTTACCGCCTGGTACGGCGACCCTGCCGAGGGAGTGGACGCCGAGGGCCTTGCCGCATGCGCGGCGCTCGCAGGCGGGATGAGCCGACTTTCGGTCGAGCGGGTTTGGGCAGAGTTGCGTAAAACCCTCGCCGCTCCGGACCCGGGTCTGGTGGTCGGGTCAATGGCGCAGGCCGGCATTCTTGCGCAATGCCTGCCGGGCACGCAGGTCGACGCGCTACCGCAGCTCTTGCATGCCGAGGCTGAAATGGGCCTGGCGGCGGATCCCTTGCGCCGCCTTGTGGCGCTGGGCGGCGATGCGCCAGAGGCAAAGCTGCGCCTGAGCCGCGCGGAAACGCGTGAGGTGCAGACACTGAGGGCCCATGTCGGGTCGGCAGACCCTCCGCTGGCTCTAGGGTTCAAACTCGGCGTATCCGCCGCGCATGACGTGGTCGCCCTTCGATTTGCCCTTTTGCAGAGCCCTTTCTCGGAACAAATGCTGCGCGACATTCGCAGGGGCGCAGATGCCATTTTCCCAGTTCAGGCAGTGGATTTACCGGACACACTTACCGGCCCCCAGATCGGACAGGCTCTGACGCGTCTCAGGGCTGAGTGGCTGGCTAAGGACTGCCGTCCGACAAAAGCGGAGCTTCTTGGACGATTGTAATGCCCGGCATCATCGTGGTTTTGTGAGGCGTGTTCCCTATATTTGCAGGACAGCCAAAGGCCATCCATGTTCCGTTACTTCGAAAACCTGGTGAACCCGTATGCCCCTTATACGGAGTCTGACCGACCGCCGACCCGGCTCTGGCCGTTTCTCTGGTCGTGGTCGACCCCGTTCAGGGGTCTGTTCTGGTGGGCCGGGTTTATGTCGGTACTGGTGGCAACCGTTGAAATCGGACTGATCTACTACATGGGCCGGATCGTTGACCTTCTGTCTTCGAGCGACCGGCAGAGTATTTGGACGGACCATGGGCTTGAACTTATTGGTGTCGGAGTGTTTCTCCTCGTCCTCAGGCCGGCGCTTCAGACGCTTGATGTGCTCTTGCTGAACAATGCGATTCTTCCCAATTATGGGACTCTGTTTCGTTGGCGTGCGCACAAACAGGTTTTGCGTCAATCGGTTGGCTGGTTCGAGAACGACTTTGCTGGGCGCATCGCCAACCGGATCATGCAAACACCACCGGCTGCGGGCGAAGCCGCATTTCAGGTCTTCGACGCGTTGAGCTTTGCGCTCGCCTATCTGGTTGGTGCAGCGATCCTTCTGTCACAGGCCGACCCGCGGCTTGCCGTACCGCTTCTGATCTGGTTTGCGCTTTATCTCTGGCTGGTGCGCTGGACAATTTTGCGAATAGGGCCCGCGTCTCAGGCAGCGTCAGATGCGAGGTCAGAAGTAACCGGGCGTGTGGTTGACAGCTACACCAATATCCATGCCGTCAAACTTTTCGCGCACCACGACAGCGAACTGGAATACGCCAAGACCTCGATCGAGAGGGCGCGCCAGACCTTTTTGAAAGAGATGCGCATCTTCACGATTATGGATATCGCGCTCGTGGTGCTGAACGGATTGCTTATCGTCGGCGTTGTCGGCTGGGCGGTCGTTTTGTGGGGGCAGGGGCTCGCCAGCGTTGGCGTCGTCGCGGCGGCGACTGCGCTCACACTTCGGTTGAACGCGATGACCGGCTGGATCATGTGGGCGGTCTCCAGCTTTTTCCGGAACCTCGGTGTCATCAGGGAGGGGATGGAGACGATTGCTCAACCGATCACGTTGACTGATGCGCCAGACGCGCGGCCGCTGGAGTTCAAAGCTGGCGAGATCGCGCTTCGTGATGTCTCGCACCACTATGGCCAGGGCGCGGGAGGGCTCGATCACATCACGCTCACCCTGCGGCCCGGCGAGAGGGTTGGTCTGGTTGGTCGCTCCGGAGCCGGCAAATCGACCTTGGTCAAACTGGTCCTGCGCTTCTATGACCCCGATGGCGGGACGATCGAGATTGACGGGCACGACATCAGCAAGATCACTCAGGATAGTCTGCGCGCGCAGATCGGCATGGTGCAGCAGGACAGCGCGCTTCTGCATCGATCGGTAAGCGACAATATCGTTTACGGACGCCCGGATGCTTCCGAAGCCGAAGTGATCGCTGCCGCAAAGCGGGCCGAAGCGCATGATTTCATTCTTGGTCTGCGCGATCCGCAAGGACGCGAAGGTTATGCGGCCCATGTCGGCGAACGCGGGGTGAAGCTTTCTGGCGGTCAGCGGCAACGGATCGCCCTTGCGCGTGTCATTCTCAAGGATGCTCCGATCCTTGTGCTGGACGAGGCAACTTCGGCGCTCGATTCCGAGGTTGAGGCGGCTATCCAGGACACGCTCTATGGTGTGATGGAGGGCAAGACGGTGATTGCCATTGCGCACCGGCTGTCCACAATCGCTCATATGGACCGGATTCTCGTTTTGGACGAAGGACGTGTTGTGGAAGACGGCACGCACGACTCGCTGCTTGCGCGGGCGGGTATCTATGCGGGGTTCTGGGCACGCCAGTCCGGCGGCTTCATCGGTACAGCGTCTGAGGCGGCCGAATGATCAAAATTGGGAACCTGATTGACGCGTTTCAAACCGCAGACAGTCCTCCCCCCAACGCGTTGGGGGCCTTTATGGTGTGGTGCCTGCGTGGCGCGATGCCGGTGCTGTTTGTCGCCGCGGCCATTTCGGCGGCAGCCGGCACCCTCGAAGTCTTCAGCGCGCTTGTGCTGGGTTATGTCATCGACACGGCGCTGACAGCAGGGGCGGAGGGGTTCTTTGAAGACAACATGGCCATGCTCTTGGGTGTCGTGGCCTTTTTCATTCTGCTTCGTCCAGCCATCTTCGGCCTGAGTGCTGCGGCGAACTCGATCGTTGTTCAGCCAAATATCAACCCGTTGGTCTTGTCACGGCTGAACCGGTGGACACTGGGGCAATCAGTCAGCTTTTTCGACAATGATTTTGCAGGGCGAATTGCCCAGAAACAGATGCAAACGGCGCGCGCGGTCACGGATGTGACGTCCGAACTGATCAACGTGGTCGCCTTTGCGCTTGCGTCCATCGTGGGCTCGGCGCTGTTGCTGATCTCGATCGATGGGCGGATCGCCGCGGCGCTGGCGCTCTGGTTCATAGGCTATTTGCTTTTGATTCGGTTTTTCCTGCCGCGCGTGCGCAAGCGTTCGGCGGCGCGTGCGGGAGCGCGTGCAATGGTATCCGGGCAGGTCGTTGATACGGTAACCAACATCAAAACGGTCAAATTGTTCGGGCATTCGGCGTTCGAGGACCGCGCCGCATTGGACGCGATGGACGTCTTTCGCGACAGGGCGTTGGAGTTTGGGGTTCTCGCGTCCGCCTTCCGTTTCTCACTGATGACGGTGGCTGGCGTGCTTCCGGTTCTGCTTATTGGCGGCACTCTGATGCTGTGGTCGCAGGGCGTCGCGACCCCGGGCGACATTGCAGCAGCCGGTACAATTGCCATACGGATCGCGCAAATGACCGGCTGGGTGAGTTTCACTCTTATGGCCATCTACGCGAATGTTGGCGAGATCGAGGATGGGATGCGGACTTTGACTGTGCCCCACGAGCTGACAGACGCCCCCAAGGCACAGGAACTGAGCGCGGCGCGGGGACATATCCAGTTCGACGATGTGTCTTTCATGTACGGACGGGAAGCGGGCGGCGTATCGCATGTTTCACTCGATGTACCACCAGGTCAGAAGCTGGGTCTGGTCGGGGCCTCGGGTGCCGGGAAATCGACCATGACCGGACTGCTGTTGCGACTGCATGATACCGAAAAGGGTCGCGTCCTGATCGACGGAAAGGACGTCCGTGACCTGACGCAGGACAGCTTGCGCAGGCAGATTTCGATGGTCACGCAGGAAACTGCGATGTTCAACCGCTCCGCGCGCGAAAATATCCTCTACGGAAAGCCCGACGCAACGGAGGCCGAAATGATCGCGGCAGCTGAGCGGGCTGAAGCGCATGAGTTCATTCTGGGCCTGAGGGACCACCTGGGGCGCGAAGCCTACGATGCCCATCTGGGGGAACGGGGTGTGAAACTGTCGGGTGGTCAGCGACAGCGCATAGCGCTTGCCCGCGCTATCCTGAAGGACGCGCCCATCCTGGTGCTGGATGAGGCGACCTCTGCGCTCGATTCCGAGGTGGAAGCGGCGATCCAGGATGCGCTTGACTGCATCATGGAAGGAAAGACCGTGATCGCCATCGCGCACAGGCTTTCGACCATTGCCAGAATGGACCGGATCGTGGTCTTGGACGACGGCCGTGTGGTTGAGGATGGCACGCACGATCAGCTTCTGGCGGCCGGTGGGCTTTATGCGCGCTACTGGCAGCGGCAATCGGGGGGCTTTATCGGCTTGATGGAGGCAGCGGAATAGGTGCCTGTCTGCCACGGCATCTGGAAAACGCGGGCATGAGCACTTCGATCCGGATAGAACGACTCGGAATGCGCGGCGATGGGATCGCTGAGGGTCCGATCTATGCTGCCCGGACGCTACCGGGTGAGGTCGTTTCGGGCGAGGTGGTCGATGGCCGCCTCGCAGCACCCAAGATCGTAACGCCTTCGGACCAACGGGTGAAAGCCTCCTGTGTGCATTATGCCCGTTGCGGGGGCTGCGCCCTTTTGCACGCGCATGACGATTTCGTTGCCGACTGGAAACAGGGTGTCGTCGCCGCGGCCTTGCGCGCGCAGGGCATGGAGGCTCCGTTTCTTCCCCTTGCGACATCGCCGCCTGGCTCGCGTCGACGGGCGACATTCGCGGGCCGTCGGCTTAAAAAGGGTGCGGTCGTTGGGTTTCACACTCGCGCAAGCGACACCGTGATCGATGTCTCGGAGTGTAAGGTTGTGACGCCGGCACTTTCGAGCCTTCAAGCCAGGCTGGACGCGTTCGTAGTGCTGCTTGGGTCGCGGAAAGGCGAGATGTCTTTTGCAGCGACCCAGTCTGAGTGTGGGATTGATTTGGACATACGCGGGGGGAAAACTCCGGAACCGGCGCAGACACAGCAGCTGGCGGCGCTTGCGCACCAGATCGGTCTCGCGCGGCTCAGTCTTGAGGGCGAGATTGAAATCACTTTGCGCCCGCCGGCGCTGACATTCGGTGGAGCGCAGGTTGTACCGCCGCCTGGCGCATTCCTGCAGGCCACCGCCGCCGGCGAGGAAGCGCTTGTCTCTGCCGTGTCCGAAGCGGTCGGCGACGCTGTGGCAATAACGGATCTGTTTGCCGGATGCGGAACCTTTGCCTTGCCGCTGGCGGCGCATGCGGAGGTTCATGCCGTTGAAGGGGACGCTGCCATGCTGGCGGCGCTAGATGCAGGCTGGCGCCATTCAAAAGGTTTGTCTCGTGTAACCACGGAAGTGCGTGATCTATTTCGTCGGCCGCTGCTGCCGGATGAGCTCGCGCGGGCAGAGGCTGTTGTAATCGATCCGCCTCGCGCCGGAGCAGAGGCGCAGATGGTGCAGCTTGCGCAAGCGCGCGTACCTCGGATCGCGGCTGTTTCCTGCAATCCGGTCACATTCGCGCGCGATGCAAAACTGCTCACAACGGCAGGGTATCGCCTGAACTGGGTGCGGGTGGTCGATCAATTTCGATGGTCATCTCATGTGGAGCTTGCCGCGAGCCTATCTCTTGCCCATATCCCTGCCTAAACACGGGGAATTCCAGTATATGACTGCCTTGCGCGCACGCCTCGCTGAGTGGATCGAAAGCCCAAAGGTCCGGTTCAGCATCATCGGTGTCATTATTTTCAACGCAATTCTTCTGGGCATGGAGACGTCGCCCGCGCTCATGGAGGTCTGGGGGCCGCTGATTGTATCGCTCGATCAGGCCTGTCTTGCGATATTTGTGGTGGAGCTGTCGATTAAGCTTTTTGCGTTTGGGCCCCGGTTCTTCCGTTCGGGCTGGAATGTGTTTGACCTTGGAATTGTAGGCATCGCATTGGTGCCCGCGGCACAGGGCTTCTCGGTCTTGCGGGCGCTGCGTATTCTGCGCGTCTTGCGGGTCATCTCTGTCGCGCCCCGCCTGCGGCGCGTGGTTGAAGGGTTCATCACGGCTCTGCCCGGAATGGGGTCCGTCTTCCTGCTGATGGCCATCATCTTCTATATTGGTGCTGTCATCGCGACGAAGCTTTTCGGGGCGAGTTTCCCCGACTGGTTCGGAGACCTTGGTCGTTCCGCCTATTCGCTGTTTCAGATCATGACACTTGAGTCCTGGTCGATGGGGATCGTCCGTCCGGTGATGGAGGTCTACCCCTATGCCTGGATCTTTTTTGTGCCTTTCATCATGGTGACGACTTTTGCGGTGGTGAACCTGCTCGTGGGCCTGATTGTGAACTCGATGCAGGATGCCCACGCCGAGGAAACCAACGCTGCGACGGATGCCTACAGGGACGAGGTTCTGGCCAGACTGGCGACGATTGAGGCCCAGTTAGGAGAATCTGAACGCGCCGCTGCGAAAAAGTGATGGAAAGTTGGCTATCCGGGCGGGCCGTTGTGTGGCATTGTCTCGCAAAAGCCAAACAAGGCACTCAAAAAAAGGCGATCGAGCAGATGAAACGCCGACTGTTTATTTTCACAGCGCTTCTGGCGCCACTTGCAGCGTGTTCCGACAAGTTCCGAACCTATGATGGGCCGGAGGTGACGCGGATCGTCGTTATGAAAGACGACCGGCGTATGTACCTGCTGAACGACAAGGACATTCTGCGGGCTTTTGAAATAGAGCTTGGGTTTGCGCCCGAGGGCGACAAGCAGGTCGAAGGTGACGGAAAGACGCCAGAGGGGCGGTACTTTATCGATCGCCGGAACCCGAACAGCAGCTTCCATCTATCCCTTGGGATTTCGTACCCCAACCAATTTGATATCGCCGAGGCTTCCGCGCTGGGCCAGAGTCCAGGCGGGGACATCTTCATCCACGGACAACCGAACAAGACCGGACCGCGAACGGAAGAAAACTGGACTGCGGGCTGTATCGCCGTAACCAATCGCGAAATGGAAGACATTTATGCGATGGTCCGGAACGGCACACCGATTGATATCTTTCCCTGATTCTGTTCCGGGCTCATGCCACTTAGTTTGTAAGGGCTGTATCGGTCACCGGACTGGACGCCCCTGTGACAAGGGTCCACCAGAGCTTGCCGTTGGGTTCCTGATACCAGGCAAAGCCCATATCTTCGGCGCTGGCATCGAGAATTACCTCGCGGCTTGCGGGTTCTTCCATCCAGGCGGCAAGCGTTTCGAGTTCCGTTTCGAAGGTTTCTGAGATCAACTCCCCACGCATCCCACCGGGATATCCGGCACGGGTCACCCGCTCAATCGGGCTCGACCCGTCCGAGCCGAAGTGCCACGGTCGGTTCTGGACGGCCATGTCACGTGAGTGGGTTGCGGCCGCAGCGGTGAGTTCCGAGTTCAGCCTGAGCGCTTGCGCGCCCGAGGCTTGTCGCAGGGCATTGACCGAGTCGAGCATCGTAAACGGAATTCGCGCTTCGTCGCGGGAACTGATGTTGTAGACACGCGGCAGCGGTTTGCCGTCTGGGCCCAACGCGGGTGGTGCAGGTGTGGTACAGGCCACAAGAACTGCCGGCAAAATCAAAAGCACTAGCGTTTTGAATAATCGCACCATCATGGTCTCCCTCACTCAGCCCCAACACCCCTAGCCGGGAAATCCGCCCTCTCCAACCACCCTAGCTACAAAGACAGTTGACATCTGTTTGATTTGTGCAACGCAGTTGATCCGCGTAGGCTCTGCGCGCTGCCGCATTTGTTACCGATGCTGACCAGAGGATACTCTTGATGAACAAGCTGAAGACGCCCTTTTTGAATCGCCGGAGCTTTTTGGCTTCTGCAAGCGCGGCGGCGGGTCTTGCGGGAACGCAGGGGCTCGCACAATCCAATCCGAATACAGGGTCGACGGAAGTTGAGTCTGAGATCACAGAAACGGTGCGGCGTAACGCGTCGAGTTTCCGGGCTTTGGATTGGCGCCCATATTTCTCGAACACTAGAAACGGGGCGATTCTCGTGGATATTCAGTCTCGCGCGCTTCACTGGTGGTCCGATGACCAGACGGAGTACCGCTTGTACCCGACTTCTGTTCCTCTGACCGAAGACCTGACGCGCAAGGGGCGCACAAGCATTACCCGAAAGGTAGAAGGTCCCAGCTGGGCGCCGACTCCAGCTATGAAGAAGCGAAACCCGGAATGGCCTGATTTTATCGGACCTGGCCCCGATAACCCGATGGGAACGCATGCCATGCACCTGACATGGCAGTATTATCGTATTCACGGCACGCACGACACGCGAAAAATCGGTCGTCGTTCATCCAATGGCTGCATTGGCCTCTTCAATGAAGATATCGCTGACCTTTTCGAGCGCTCGAAGGTTGGGACACAAGTGTTGCTTATTTGACGACATTTCGCCGCTGAAGGGCGACGAATCCTCGTGTGGATTGAAAAATCAAAAACTTGCTGGTTAAAAATCGATACGAGGTACAGTCCGGAGCGCGGTGTGCGTGTCTTGGCGTGTCTAGGAAAGAGCATCTCTTTGGAGGGAACTATGAAAAAACTCGCTCTCGCTGCTGTCGTATCCATCGCAGCAACCTCCGCCTTCGCTGGCGGCATGGAAGAACCCATTGTCGAAATGCCTGTTGTTGTTGAAGAAGAAGCAGCAACCACCGGCACTGGCTGGGTTGTTCCGCTTCTCGTGATTGCGGTTATCGCAGCTGCGGCAAGCTAAGACGCGACAAACTACAGTTTAGGAAAAAGGCGGCCGTCTGTGCCGCCTTTTTTCGTTGATGGGTTATCTATGCGACGGATTATCGTTTTGCCGTGATCCAGCCTTGGAGGTTTTCCTCGACAACCTGTGCCAGCGCAGAGATATGGGCATCGTCGTCATTGAGGCATGGAATATAGGTAAACTCCTCACCGCCCGCTTCCTCGAAGCTTTCCTTGATTTCTTCGTTAATTTCTTCGAGCGTCTCGATGCAGTCGGCGGAAAAAGCGGGCGCAATAACTGCTATGCGCTTTTTGCCTGTCTCCGCGAGGCGTGCGACCTCCTCCACGGTATAGGGTTTGAGCCATTCCTCCGGACCGAACCGACTCTGGAAGGTGGTGACGATTTCAGTGTCCGGCCAGCCAAGCCGCTCCCTCAGAAGCCGGGAGGTCTTCTGGCATTGGCAATGGTAGGGGTCGCCTTCCATAAGATAGCGCTTGGGAACTCCGTGATAGGATGCCACCAGAACATCCGGCCGTGTTTCCAGTTCCGCGTAAGCCCGTTCGACCGACTGCGCCAGCGCTTCGATGTATTTTGGGTGCTCAAAATAGGGCTCGACAGTCCGGACGATCGGCTGCCACTTGATATGTTCGAGCGACCGAAAGAACTGATCGCAGGCGGTGGCGGAGGTTGCCCCGGCATATTGCGGATAGAGCGGAAAGAAGAGAATCTTTTGACAGCCCTGCGCCTGAAGCGCTTCCACTTTGGATTTGGTCGAGGGGTTTCCGTAGCGCATGCAGTAATCCACAACGACCTGATCGCCAAAGCGTTTCTGCATTTCTGTTGCCATCTTGGTGGTCTGATCCTTGGTGATCGTCATCAGAGGGCTTTCGCCCTGTTCGTGGTTCCAGATTGACTTGTAGGCGGCGCCTGAACTGAACGGGCGCTTTGTCAGGATGACCAGTTGCAGAAGGGGTTGCCAGATCCAGGGGCTGTAGTCGATCACACGCTTGTCTGACAAAAATTCATTCAGATAGCGGCGCATCGACCAGTAGTCATAGTTGTCTGGCGTGCCCAGGTTTGCCAACAGCACACCGATCTTGCCAAACTTCACCTGAGGGTGGTCGGCCGGGGCTTGGGGCAGGGACGTAGCTGACATCATGTTCATCGTTGTCTAAACCTCTTTTGACGTCACGGGTCTTTCCGCTCGGTCGGGTCTTTTACCGGGTTCAGGTCCCGGTCGTATTCCACGGTTCCCAGGGCGTCTGCAAGCCGTGAGGACGCAGATCCGGGTCGCAAGGGTTGTTGCTGAGTGTCCGAGGGGGCCCAGCCTGTTAAAAACACCAACTCGTACGTAGCGCGGACACGTCCATTGTCGCCTGAAAAAGAGCGCGCATAGATGTCGCAGGCGCGTAACAGCATTGCGCGACGCATCGGCACGCGCCGCCGCTGGGCCAACGCATTGGTTTCCCCCATCGCCCGTAGGTCGTGCATGAGATGCAATGCCGTGGCGTACTCTGTCTGACGTGGCGACACATCAGCGACCGGCAGTGCAAACCCGGCGCGTTGCAGCAAACCCCCCAGGTCGCGCAGTTCGCCCATCGGGGCGATCCGGGGACTCAGCCCCCCGGTTTCTGCGGTTTCGGCCTCGGCGAGGGCGGCGCGCAACTCCCGCAATGTCTGGCCGCCAAAAAAGACGGCGAGGCACAAACCGTCCGGCTTTAGCGCGTAGCGGCATTGCACCAGCTGCCCCACCGGGTCGTCCGCCCAATGCAGGGCCATGGCGTGGATGACCAGATCGAAACCAGCTGCCTCAAGATCAAGATTCGCCGTGTCCGGGACGATCTTTGCGGATGGAAACCAGCCTGCCCAGAGATCGGGGTGCCCGGTGACAATGGCGATACTCGTAAACTGCCTGTTAACCTCAACAAGTCTTTCCTGCAGCTCGGTAACGGCTTCGACATGCAGGAACTCCGCGACCCCGGCCCGCGTGGCGCGCGCACGATGTGCTGCGAGTGCCTTTGCATCTGTCAGGTTGGGCGGGTCTTGCATGCGGCCTCCTTCGGAAAGGCTAGGTAAGTGTTTCACGGCCAATTGCAAAGTGCGTTGCGGACCCTCTACCCACCGGTCTGCGTCACCTGCGATGCGCCGGTCACACGCGATTTTGGCCTTTGCAGCGCCTGTTTGCCCGAGATGCCTTTTATCGCCGGCGGCATATGCGGGACCTGTGGAATACCACTTGCCGGGCTCGCACCCGGTCAGACCGATATTTGCGACAGCTGTCTGCACATTGCGCGTCCTTGGACGCAAGGGCGGGCCGCTCTTCTTTATGAGGGTCGCGCGCGTACTCTCGTTTTGCAGCTAAAACATGCGGACAGACCAGATCTGGCACGACCGGCGGGTGCCTGGCTGGCTCAGGCACTGCGGCCTTTGTTGCAAACAGACACACTGTTGGTCCCTGTTCCAATGCACCGCAGCCGTCTTCTGCGCCGCAAATACAACCAGGCTGTATTGCTGGCGCGGTACGTCTCGCGGCATACAGAGCGGCCGATGTCTCCGGATCTTTTGGTCCGCACCCGGAAGACCCCGATGCAGGACCACAGGGGGCGGGAGGAACGCTTTTCCAATCTCGACGGCGCGATTGCAGTTTCTGGACCGCGCGCCCGAAAAATTGGGGTTCAGGGCCGCCATATCCTGCTGATCGATGATGTTATGAGCAGCGGTGCGACGCTTGCAGCCTGTGCTGCAGCCTGCGCAGCGGGTCAGGCTCGTCAGGTAGACGTTGCCGTTCTTGCGCGCACAGGCAAAGACGAGTTCGTCACCCCTCGGAGCCGTACAACATTCTGAGACGGCTATGAAATAGGGCTTCCGCTATGACATCTAATGTGTCAGACTTAGTTGACACATTATGTGTCGAGTCCCGGGAGTGAGTCCGATCCAGACCGTCAGTCTCAGCCTGTTCCGCTTTGATCGCTGGTATGACCGGCTGTGGGCGCTTGCGCAGATGGGAGCCGCGCGGTTCTCGTTGCCAAGAACGCAGGATATCGGATTCTGGAAGCTTTGCGGATCGGGGACCGGTGAAGGGTTCACACCTCTGCCCAACACGGCTGTTTATGGAATTCTGGCCACGTGGCCAAGCTACGACATTGCGCAAGACCGGGTCGCGAACGCCCCTGTCTGGATGCGCTATCGGGCCCATTCATCAGAGGACTGGACCGTCTTCCTTGCTACCACATCGGCTCGGGGAGCCTGGTCCGGACAAACGCCTTTCGAACCGGTTGCCGAGCGGAAACCAGGGCCTCTGGCGGCGCTCACTCGGGCGACTGTCAAACCGAGCGCCGCTCTGAAGTTCTGGAAACACGAACCAGCGATCAGCGCGATGATCGGCAAGGACCCGAACGTGGTGTTCAAGATCGGAATCGGAGAAATACCGCTGATGCAGCAGGTGACGTTTTCGATCTGGCCAGATGCAAACTCTATGGCCAATTTCGCACGGCGCGGAGGCCCTCACGCCGCTGCGATAAAGGATGTCCGTGACAGAAACCTTTTCGCCGAAGAGCTTTATGCCCGCTTCGATGTGCTCGGCGATGCCGGGCTCTGGAACGGAGCTTCGCCCTTATCGGCCCTGAAAGACGGAAAGCGACCGCTATGACCCATCCATTCCCCTTCTCGGCCATCGTTGGCCAGGACGAGATGAAACAGGCGATGATCCTGACCGCCATCGACCCCGGAATTGGCGGCGTATTGGTCTTCGGCGACCGCGGTACCGGAAAATCGACATCCGTCCGGGCCCTGGCCGCACTGCTGCCCCGGATCGTTGCCGTAGAAGGGTGCCCGTGCAACTCCGCCACGGTGGATGCGGTTCCGGACTGGGCTGAAGGCGTTGGCGAGACCCAGATTGAGAAGCCGACACCGGTGATCGATTTACCTCTGGGCGCGACTGAAGACCGGGTAGTGGGCGCTCTTGATATCGAACGGGCTCTTACCCGCGGCGAGAAAGCCTTCGAGCCTGGCCTGCTTGCGCGGGCCAACCGGGGATATCTTTACATCGACGAGGTCAACCTGCTGGAGGATCATATCGTTGACCTTCTGCTCGATGTCGCAGTTTCCGGTGAAAACGTGATCGAGCGCGAAGGCCTGTCGATCCGGCATCCGGCTCGGTTCGTGCTTGTTGGTTCCGGAAATCCGGAGGAGGGCGAGCTACGCCCGCAGCTTCTGGACAGGTTCGGTCTGAGCGTGGAAGTTACGTCGCCAGACAACATTGAAGACCGGATTGAAGTGATCCGCCGCCGAGATGCCTATGAAATGGACTACGATACTTTCATGGATCATTGGCGCGGCGAGGACGCACATCTTCGGAAGCGTATTCTTGCCGGGCGAGAGGCGCTCAGGAACATCGAAACACCAGACGACACGCTGCGGGATTGCGCGCAGCTCTGTATCGAGTTGGGTGCGGACGGCTTACGCGGCGAGCTGACGTTACTGCGGGCCGCGCGGGCTGTAGCTGCCTTTGCGGGCGCTTCGGCAGTGACCCGCGACCACCTCCGTCAGATCGCACCCTCCGCCCTACGCCACCGATTGCGACGCGACCCACTGGATGAGGCCGGGTCCACAGCCCGTGTTCTTCGCGCAGTAGAACGCGTGTTGGGGTGAAGGATCTCATCGACACAGACCGGGACCATACGTGGCTGCGCGCGGCCATGGCCGTCGCGGTTCTCGCTGTCGATCCCGCCGCGGTGGGCGGTCTTTGGATCCGCGCCAGATCCGGCCCTGTCCGGGACAGATTGTTGTCTGCCTTGCAGGCGGCTTTGCCGCAGATGCGCCGTATGCCCCCCAACATAGGCGATGATCACCTGTTCGGCGGCGTTGATCTGTCTGCCACTCTGTCCTCGGGCCGCCTTGTGCGCAGAACCGGTCTCCTTGGCGGGGAGCCTGCCCTTCTCCTCATACCTATGGCTGAACGGCTACCGCCGGCTCTTGCTGCGCGGTTGAGTCAGGCTCTGGATGCCGGGGCAGGACACGCACTGATTGGACTGGATGAGGGCGTCGACGCAGACGAGAGCTTACCGCACTCGCTGGGCGATCGACTGGGAATTCATCTCGACCTCGATGGCCTTGGGCAATCTGATTGTGCCGTCCTAGAGCCGGTATCTGTCGGTCTTGCCCGCCAGAGACTGAAAGACGTGTCGGTTCCGGAGCACGCAATACCGACACTTGTCACCGTTGCGCTGAAGCTTGGCATTGATAGTCCTCGTGCAGTTGTCTTTGCGCTGCGCGCTGCGCGTGCCCTCGCGGCCCTGGATGGGCGGACCAGTGTTGACGAAGATGATCTCGTGGGCGCGACCGAGCTGGTCCTGGCCCCCCGCGCAACCCAAATCCCGCTGGATGATACGGCTGAGCCGGATCTGGACGACACAAACCCCGAGCCACCGCAAGACAATGCCGACCCGGAAGAAGCTGATTCCGGCGAAGACATCCAAAGGCTGCCCGAGGAGGTTCTGCTTGCTGCAGCCAAAGCTGTGCTGCCAGCCGACCTGCTGGCCAGGCTTGCGGCCCAAAAAGCTCCGCGCAAAGCTGCGAACCATGCCGGCGCCGGGGCTAAACGCAAAGGCAACCGACGGGGTAGGCCCTTGCCCTCGCGCGCCGGGCGTCTTGACGGGCAGTCGCGGATTGATCTCGTGGCGACGCTGCGTGCCGCGGCGCCCTGGCAGAAAATCCGCAGAACCCTTACCCCTGACGCGCCGCAGCGGGTACTTGTTCGCGCGGAGGACCTGCGCCTGCGACGGTTCGAGGAAAGAAGCGACCGGTTACTGATCTTTACTGTGGATGCATCGGGCTCTGCCGCCTTTGCCCGTCTGGCCGAGGCCAAAGGAGCGGTCGAATTGCTTCTTGCAGAAGCCTATGCCCGCCGCGATCATGTCGCGCTTGTTGCGTTTCGGGGCGAGCAGGCGCAGCTGCTGTTGCCGCCGACAAGGTCGCTTGTGCAAACCAAACGACGGCTCGGCGCTTTGCCCGGCGGTGGTGGCACGCCCCTGGCCTCGGGCTTGAAAAGCGCACTTGAGCTGGCCCAGCAGTGCTCCAGTCGGGGGATGACCCCGACGGTTGCTTTGCTGACAGATGGACGGGCGAATATCGCACTCGATGGCTCGGCGGACCGCAACGCTGCTGCGGAAGATGCCAGTGCGATGGCTCGCGCGATGCGTGCGCAGGCAACGCCTGCGGTGGTGATCGATACGGGCACCCGCCCGCAAACTCAGCTTCGCGGTTTGGCCGAAGACCTCGGCGCGCCCTATCTTCCTTTGCCACGCGCGGACAGTCATCGCCTGTCGGCGGCCGTGGGGGCAGCGCTCGAGCCATGAACTGGGATCTTGAGAAGCTCAATTGGCCGCATGCCGGACACAGCCGGTTCGTGCGCTCGGTTCCGCATCAATGGCACGTGCAGAAAATGGGTCAGGGTCCGTGCGTGCTTCTGTTGCATGGCGCGGCCGCCTCTCTGCACTCTTTTGCCGATCTCATGCCGCGCCTTGCCGACGACTACACCGTCCTTGCCGTTGATCTTCCCGGGCATGGCTTCACCACAAAAGGCAGTGTGATGCGGTCGAACCTTCCGTCTGTTGCCAGGGATCTTGCGACCATGCTGCACAAAGAAGCGATTGCGCCGGTCGCGATCGTTGGCCATTCGGCCGGTGCGGCCGTAGCGCTCGAACTTGCGCACCATCTCGATCCGGCGCCCAAATCGATCGTTGCGCTCAACGGGGCGTTTGCAGAGTTCAACGGGATTGCAGGCTGGCTCTTTCCGATGCTGGCGAAGATGCTGGCGCTTAACCCATTCACCAGCGTGTTTTTCTCTGCCACGACGACCCCTGCGAATGTGCGACAGCTCATTGAAGCCACAGGCAGCGAGCTGACGGACGCACAACTCGGGCTCTATTTCCGGCTCATCCGGGACCGCGCGCACGTGGCGGGTACACTGGCGATGATGGCGCAGTGGGACCTGCGCCCGCTGATCCGGCGCTTGCCTGAGATCGAAGTTCCGACCCTGATGCTGACTGGCGCGCGTGATAAAGCAGTGTCTCCAACGGTTTCCCGCGACGCGGCGGCTCGGATGCCACATGCGCGCTGGGAAAACCTCCCGGCGCTGGGGCACCTGATGCACGAGGAACGCCCGGATGTGATCGCAAACCACATCACGGCGTTCCTGCGCGACCCTTCAGTGGAGCTTGCACAGGGCGCGGCCTGATCAGGTGTCGTTTTCGAGTCTGATCCTGAGTTCGCGCAGAATTGGCAATACGGCCCGGACCTTGTCAGTCCCAAGGTTGGAGGCCATCTCTGAAATCATGGGTGTAATTGCTTGAAGCGCAGTGTCCCGGGCGGCGCGTCCTGAGGGGCTGACGGCGACAAGTTTGCGCCGCGCGTCATCCCAGTCCGGACGCACATGGACATGGCCAGCGGTTTCCAGCTTGTTGAGGGTATTGGTCATGGCGCCCTTGGTGACATGGAACGTCCGTGCCAGCTGTGCTGGCGTCCGTTCCGCGGCTGTATTCGCGAGATGATTCAGCACCGAGAAATGGCTGAGTTCCATCCCTTTCGGCAACGCTTTGGACAGCCGCGCGCGCGCCAACTGGTCCGCGGTGATCAGCTCGCTGAGAAGCGAGATGGCAAGAGCGTCATTCACTTGAGTCATCAGGGGAGAGAATACGGTGCGCCCGCGTGAAGGGAAGGAATTTTATGCCGCGCTGCGGCAACTTCCCCAAGATCGAGCGGGAATGTCACAACTCCTGGCGCGCTTCCGGCATCGGCAACGATCTCGCCCCATGGATTGACAGCGAGCGAGTGGCCATACGTTTGGCGTTTTCGCCCGCGCCGCGCGGCATGCGTCCCGGTCTGCGCTGCGGCCAGAACCCAGGCGCCTGTTTCAATCGCCCGTGCGCGCAACAGGCTTTCCCAGTGAGCGGCCCCTGTGACGGGCGAAAATGCGGATGGCACCAGCAGAATTTGCGCGCCGGCCTGCGCAAGACGTCGGTAGAGTTCCGGAAACCGCAGATCGTAACAGATTGTCATGCCGATCTTCGCAAAGTCGGTTTCCGCCAGAACTGCGCGGTCCCCGGGCCGGTAGTTGGAACTTTCGCGGTAGGTCTCGGTTTCGCTGACCTCCACATCGAACATGTGAATTTTGTCATACCGCGCGGCGATCGCGCCATCCGGCCCGACCAGGAACGCGCGATTGGCAAACCTCCCCTGTTGATCCGTGGTTTTCAAAGCCAGCGATCCGATGGACAGCCAGATCCCACGGCGCGCTGCGAAATCCTGCAGGCTCGCGAGGGTCGGATCATTTTCTTCGTGTCTCAGGACCTCCAGCTGATGTGTCCGGCTGGTCGAGACGCAGTTCGTCACTTCCGGTGTGAGCAAGAAGTCTGCGCCGTCTGCGACGGCATCTTCCGCAGCGGTCAGAACCTTGGCCAGATTATCTGCAGGTACATCCGTAGAGGTCAGCTGGAGCAGGCTGGCACGCATCACTCCGACAAAAGGGGATCGAGCTTCCCGGATCGATCTAGAGCGTAAAGATCATCGCATCCGCCAACATGGGTCGTTCCGACAAATATCTGGGGTACCGAAGTTCGCCCGTTTGCGCGCTGAATCATTTCAGGCTTGCGCGCGGGGTTGCGCAGTACGTCGATTTCCGAGAACGCGATCCCCTTCTGGGACAGCAATTTCTTGGCAGCGTGGCAGTAACCACAGAGGGGGGAGGTGTAAATCTCGACAGTCTGCATCAGAGTGCTCCATTGCGATCCGATGGAATATAGGCCTGTGCGGCGCTGCAGAAAAGAGGCTCTTACTTGACACAAGAGTTGTCAACTATACTGGACAGTACTATCGTTTCATAGCAAAGACGCGACTCGACCGGACACGATCCATGTCTCTGAAGATAAACGAAGCTCCTTCCACAGCGCTGGTTATCGGTGCAGGACTCGGCGGGCTCGCCGCCGCGATGCGGCTTGGGGCTAAGGGTTATCGCGTTACGGTATTGGACCGCCTCGATCGCCCTGGGGGGCGCGGATCGTCGATTTCCCAGAACGGGCATCGGTTCGATCTGGGCCCGACCATCGTCACGGTTCCACAAGTCTACGAAAAGCTCTGGGCCGCCTGTGGGCGCAACTTCCACGATGATGTCGACTTGCGTCCGCTCGATCCGTTCTACGAAATCCGCTGGCCAGATGGCACGGTGTTCACTGCCCGACAAGATACGAAAGCGATGGAGCAGGAGGTTGCCCGGCTCTCGCCAGATGATGTGAGGGGATACCGCCGCTTTCTGAAAGACGCCCATCGGCGCTACGTTGTGGGCTTCGAGGGAATGGTCGCGGAGCCGATGCACCGGCTTTGGGACACGCTGAAAGTGATGCCGGAATTCGCCCTTTTGCGCGCGGATCAGTCGATCCTGAAACTGGCCAAAAAACGCGTGAAAGACCCTTATCTTCGCATGGCGCTGAGCTTTCATCCGCTTTTTATAGGCGGCGATCCAATGCACGTGACCTCGATGTACGCGCTGGTCAGCCATCTGGAGAAGGAATTTGGCGTTCACTACGCCATGGGTGGCGTTCAGGCGATTGCGGATGCCATGGCGTCAGTTATTGCGGATCAGGGCGGCGCGATTCGATACGGTCAGACAGTTGACCAAATTCTTGTCACCGACGGAAAGGCGCGCGGTGTCCGGCTCGACAGCGGGGAGGTGTACCACGCGGACCTGATCGTGTCGAACGCGGATTCAGGCCACACGTACCGGCATCTGTTGCGGCAGCACAGCACCAAACGCTGGACGGATGCGAAGCTGACGAAGGCGCGATGGTCGATGGGGCTCTACGTTTGGTACTTCGGAACCAGGGGCACGCGCGGCATGTGGTCCGACGTGGGCCATCACACCATACTCTCCGGCCCGCGCTACGAGGGTCTGCTGCGGGACATTTTTATTAACGGACGTCTTGCAGAGGATATGAGCCTTTATCTTCATCGTCCTTCTGTCACCGATCCGACCGCTGCGCCGGACGGGGATGATACGTTCTACGTGCTGTCCCCGGTCCCGCATCTGGGTCACGACAACCCAGTGAACTGGGAGACTGAAAAAGCCGCGTATACCAACAAGGTTGCAGCAATTCTCGACCAGACCCTGCCGGGGTTCCGCGACCGCATTACCACCGAGGTTTTGTTCACTCCTGATACCTTCCGTGACCGGTATCTTTCGCCGTTGGGTTCCGGGTTTTCGATTGAGCCGAGAATCCTGCAATCGGCGTGGTTCCGGCCGCATAATATGCCCACTGAGATTGAAAACCTCTACCTCACCGGCGCGGGCACACATCCCGGGGCCGGTGTCCCGGGTGTGATTTCCTCGGCAGAGGTCATGGCTAAGCTGATACCGGACGCACCGACCGTTCCGGCACAAATGCCTTACGCGCAGGCCGCCGAATGATTGCGCCTGCCGACTTGGACCACTGCAAGGAGGCGATCCGCCATGGGTCGCTTTCGTTCCACGCGGCGTCCCGGCTCTTGCCCACGCGAGTAAGGGATCCCGCTCTTGCTCTTTACGCCTTTTGCAGGCTGGCGGATGATGCGGTGGATCTTCACTACGAAAAACCGGCGGCGGTGCTGGGGCTTCGCGAGCGGTTGGATCTGGTCTATGCGGGCCGACCCAGGAATGCGCCGGCGGACCGCGCCTTTGCGGCGGTGGTTGAAGACCATGACATGCCGCGCGCCCTTCCCGAGGCATTGATCGAAGGGTTTGCCTGGGACGCCATGGAGCGCCAGTACAACACTCTTTCAGAAGTGCGGTCCTATTCGGCGCGCGTGGCTGCGGCCGTGGGCGCTATGATGGCGGTGCTCATGGGGGTACGCGACGCGGACGCGCTCGCGAGGGCCTGCGATCTGGGCGTCGCAATGCAGCTTACCAACATATCCCGGGATGTCGGAGAAGACGCTGTCGAGGGTCGTCTGTATCTGCCCAAGGATGCGCTGTTTGCCGAGGGGATCGACCCGCAGGCACTTCTTGCCGATCCGCGCCCCAGCCCGGAATTGGCGCGCGTGACCAAGTCCCTGCTGGCCGAGGCGCAGCGGCTCTATTACAGGGCAGAAGCAGGGATCGTGGCGCTTCCTCGCGGCGCTCGCCCGGGGATCTACGCCGCGCGCTATATTTATGCGGCCATTGGCGGGAAGCTTGCGCGCTCGGGGTACGACAACATCAACCACCGCGCGCATACTTCCAAGGCGCACAAGCTTGGACTACTGGCTATGTCTACCGTGCAAACCGGGGTCGGTATGGTCATGCCAAAATCTGCCGTGCTTCATGCCCGGCCGCTTGAGGAATGCGCTTTTCTGGTCGATGCAGCAGCGCGTCGCTCGGACCTGTCGGCTTGGGGAGAGGGTCGGTCTGGCGCGCTTTTGGGGCTGTTTGCGCAGCTCGAGGCCCGTGACCGGGAAATGCGGGGTCTGGAAGCTGCCGGGGGCCGCCCTAGCTAGTCTTTTATGGGATTTGATTGGGGTCTCTTCGCCATTTTTTTGGCAGCATGTGGCGCTGCGGCAGCCACTGGCTCGATGTTTCAGCCGGGGCGATGGTATGACGGTTTGCAAAAACCACCCTGGAATCCGCCAAATTGGGTATTCCCTGTCGTCTGGTCTGTTCTCTATCTTCTGATCGCGGCCTCTGCGGCTCGCGTGGCGGGTGCACCCGGCAGCGCTTACGCAATGGCGTTTTGGGGTCTGCAAATTGCTTTGAACACACTCTGGACCCCTGTTTTCTTTGGATTGCGTCGCATCAAGGCCGGGATGATAATTATCGTCTTTCTTTGGTTGGCTGTGCTGGGAAGCCTCGTGTTTGCTTACCGAGTTGACGTCCTCGCGGGCCTTCTCCTGGTGCCTTACCTTATTTGGGTTTCGATCGCGGCCACGCTGAATCGGGCCGTGTGGCGGCTAAACCCCGACGAGGCGAACAAACCTGTCGTTCTGGAAGTCTAGAAACGCCAGCCTGGTCTGCGTGGCACGCGCACTGCCAGCATCGGCATCAGCCATGGTCCGCGAAAGCGATCCAGATCCAGTGCTTCATGGACGCCTTGCGAGCGTTCTCCGTGGATCGTTGTCTCGACGCCGGCGCGACAATAGAAAGGAGCGTCGAGCATTGCCTTGTATTGCTTAGGTGTAGTCCCTTTGTCCGCCCGTGTTTCCCGTCGAACCGTCCAGAGCGAGCGCGAAAATCTGGTTCTCGGCGGCGCATCCATATAGGCGACGCTTCCGGACTCGTCGAACTTCAGCGCGACGGACACGTCCGACCCGTCGCGACGTGCAACATCATAGAAAGAAGCGGTCCCTCCCCGGATCGGGTATCTTCCCCAGGTCCAGTACCCGAAATCCGTTTCGAGCGCCCGCGTGCCAAAATTGGCGTCGAAATATCCGTGCCCCGTCCACGACCAACCCGAGCGATTCAGAGCCACCTCGATATCGGAGCTAGGAGCAAATGGACGCCAGACATGACCACCATCTTCTGTCAGAGCCACTTCCTGGTCAGTCAGGCCTTTGGGATGGATTGTCACCGTGCCCTTTACGCGGTTGCACCATGGGGTTGAGATCTCGTTGATTTCGACCACCAGTTTGCTGCCATCCCAATGCAGATTGCTGGGGCCGACGGTGAAGGTGTCGTTGGACTGTCGCAGCGCATCTTTGCCACGGTCGGTCATCATCCAGCGTCCTCCGGGACCGTAGGTCGCAACATTGATGCAAACGTGGTTGTCAGGGCTTTTGCGGCCGGACCAGCGATACCAGGGCGAAAAAACCGATCCTATGAAAGCGATGATGGAGATGGCGCGCGTCCCATCGTCGGAGACGCCGTCGACATACCACCACGCGTATCCGTCGCTTGGGACATCGAGGTTGAAGCAAGGTCCGTCAAGATCGCCTCGGCCGCGTGCTTGCCGGACAGGGTCGCCATCGGGATACCGGCCCCCGGATGCGCCCCCCCGCCCGCGAGGTACAGACCCGGTAATGCTGTCCGCGCCCGCGGTCGTTGAAATGCCGCCATCAAACCCTGTGGGCTCCGCCCGTACAGGGATCCGGCCGATCCGGGAAACAGGGTCGCGAAGTCCCGCGGCAGCGTCAGGCTCTCGCGCCCCGGCAGCTCCGAGAATTGCAAGCCCATTTGCGCCAGCCGTGGAAAGGTTGTGGTCTGACATTGGGCGAACTCCTCTTCGTCGGTTCTTTCTGGGCCACCGTTCGGCACAGGCGGGGCGTTAATGATAATCTCGAACCGCTCGGATCCGGACGGTGCGCGTTCTCCGCCCCTGTCCTGCGCGCAGATATAGAGTGTGGCATTTTCAGGCTGATGCCCCTTTGCGAGTGGGTCGAACTCGTCTCTCGGATCATCGGCAAAGAATACGTTGTGATGTGCCAGGTCGCGCCCGCTGGGGATGGCCGCGAACGACCAGACCTGTGCAGATAACGAACGCGGCTTTGTCCCTTTTTCAACGACAGACGTGGTAGGAGCCGGGCCGAGCAGGCCCGTCGCCAGTGCCCGTGGATCACCATTGAACAGGATTGCATCGGCCAGAAGCCGGGTCCCGTCCTCCAGGTGAACCCCGGTGGCACGCCCGTTTTGCCGGTCTATGCGCGTGACCCTGGCATTGTAAAAAAAGCCAGCGCCAAGTTTGGCTGCAAGTGTCTCGAGAGCGCGGGCAAGCTGGTGCATGCCGCCTTCCACGCGCCACACGCCCTGCGCCTCTGCATGCCAGATCAGGCCTAGAACGGCAGGGCAGGCATAGGGCGAGCCGCCCACATAGGTCGCGTATCGCCCGAATAGCTGTCGCAGGCGCGGATCGCGAAACCGCCGTTTCAAGCTGGACGCCAGAGTGGAAAGGGGGCTCATGGCAGGGATCAGAAACGGGTGAGACAGAACATGTCTGGTGAGACCGCCAAGCGCCGGTTCCGGAGCCTGCATCATAGGGGCGTCGAACGCCTCGAAAAGCGCCTTTGTCTTTCGGCAGAAGCCGGCAAACTCCGAGGCCGCACCGGGACCGGCGAGATCGCGGATTGCCGCTTCTGACCGCACCGGGTCGGCGAAAAGATCCAGGCTGCTGCCATCGGACCACCGGTGCCGGGCCAGAACGGTTTCTGCGTGTAGAGTCACATAGTCGGTCAGGTTCTCCCCGACATCATCAAACAAGGCCTCAAAAAGCGGGCGCAGCGTCATTACAGTTGGTCCCGCGTCCACAGGACCAGCCGCACTGGGCAGGGTGCGCATCTTGCCGCCCGGCGTTTCGGCGGCCTCCAGCACAGTCACGTCACAACCCGCATGCGCGAGCCGGATGGCGGAGGCAAGCCCGCCCATGCCGGCTCCGATAATGATCACGCGGTCAGTTTTGAGTGCCATCAGGCTCCTCCAAATATGTCCATTATTGTTGACAGGTTGGACTGCACTGTCCAGAATAATTTACATACTCTTGTCATCTGAAAGTGACATCTCGCAGAGGAGCCCCCGGATGAACCTCAATCGACTCGAGACGGCTATAGATGTGGCGCTGATCCGCAGCCGCGCAGGATCCTGCCCGCCCAAGCTCGCCTCTGCGTTGGAGTATGCGGTCAAGCCAGGAGGCGCGCGCATCCGGCCAACCATATGTCTGAGCGTGGCGATGGCCTGCGGCGATGATCAACCGCGTCTGACCGATTCAGCCTGCACTGCGATCGAACTCATTCATTGCGGCAGTCTTGTTCACGACGATCTGCCTGCGTTTGACAACGCCGGGATACGGCGTGGAAAACCAACCGTTCACGTTGAATACTCCGAACCTTTGGCGGTTCTGACCGGCGACACGCTGATCATCATGGCGTTCGAACAGATCGCACTTGCCGCTGCTGTTGACGCTGAGCGCGGCGCGCTTCTGGTGCGCGAGCTGGCCCGTTTTACCGGCATGCCCCACGGTATCTGCGCCGGGCAGGGCTGGGAAAGCGAGAGCATTGTCGACCTGTCAGCCTATCATCGCGCCAAGACAGGCGCGCTTTTTACAGCAGCGACGCGGATGGGTGCCGCCGCGGCAGGAGAGGATCCCGAGCCGTGGACTGAACTCGGCGCGCGAATCGGCGAGGCGTTTCAGGTTGCCGATGATCTGCGCGATACGCTTTATGACGAGGTGACCCTCGGCAAACCGGCCGGGCAGGACGCAGTCAACAATCGCCCCAATGCAGTGGCGGAACTGGGCGTTCAGGGCGCGATCTCGCGGCTTGACGATATCCTTTCGGGGGCAATTGCGTCTATCCCGTCGTGTCCGGGCGAGGCGATGCTGGCGGAAATGGTGCGCAAACAGGCTGAACGCCTGACACCGGTGATCCCGAATATTGCCGGCATCAAGACGGCCTGAAGCCATGTCTGTGATCCCCCCGAGCTATTGGCGTCCTTCTTTTATTCCTGACCGCCACGCGTTCTACCGCTGGTGGGTGCGCGTTGCGGGCTCGCGAGGGTTTCAAAGCTGGGCCAGCGCTATGCCGGGAACGCGCCGACTGGCAAAGAATGATGGCCATGCCCTGTTCGATCTGGTGTCCGGCTTTGTCTACAGTCAGATCCTCAGAGCATTCGTAGAACTGGACCTGCCGGAGCTTCTGAAATCACAACCGCTGCCGGCCTGGCGGCTGGCAGCGCGGACGGGGATGGACCCACGCCGCATGGAGGTCCTTTGTCAGGGCGCTGCCGCGATCGGATTGCTCAAACGCACGCGAGAGGGCGAGTACCGCCTCGCGCGGCTGGGCGCTGCCTTGCCCGGTGTTCCTGGTCTGTCTGAGATGATTGAGCACCATGATGTGCTGTACCGCGATCTCGAAGATCCAATTGCGTTTTTGAAGGGCGAAGGTGAAACCGAGCTTGCACGGTTCTGGCCTTATGTGTTCGGACAGGCGGGCACCAATGATCCGGACCTCGCAGCGCGTTACTCCCGCTTGATGACAGAAAGTCAGGCGCTGGTGGCCGAAGAGACATTGCGCGCGGTCAAGTTCGACGGCGCGCACCGGTTGATGGATGTCGGGGGTGGAACAGGCGCGTTTCTCAGAGCTGTTCGTGCACAGTACCCGGATTTGCGGCTCCGGCTTTTTGACTTGCCTGCCGTTCTGGAGGATGCCGATCTACCAAAGGGCGCAGACAGCGAAGGTGGTTCGTTCCGCACGGATACTCTTCCACAGGGCGCGGATGTGATCTCGCTCGTGCGGGTATTGTACGACCACACTGACACCACCGTTAAGGCGCTCCTGAAGAACGTCTATGACGCCCTGCCGGCGGGAGGGCAGGTCGTTATTTCAGAGCCAATGGCGGGAGGAGACGCGCCAAGCCGGGCGGGCGACGCGTATTTTGCTTTTTACACCATGGCCATGCAGACCGGTCGTGCAAGATCTGTGCCTCAAGTCTCTGAATTACTTGATCTCGCTGGATTTTCGGAGGTCGAGCACCGACCGACCTATCGCGACTTCGTCACAAGTGTCGTCGTCGCACGCAAGCCCTCGTGACAGCAAGCAGCTTTACTGTCTAAAAAAGTTGACACTAAAGTCTGTAATCGTAAGATTACATATAAGAACGTGGTGCGACATTGAGTCTTTCTCCGAGTCGTGCCCTGAAAGAACGGGGATTAGCCATGCAAGCCACAGCTGTTGTCCTGAAAGGTCCGCGTGATCTGGGATTGCAAACCGTGGCTTTGGCAGAGCCGTCGGCGACTGATCTTGTGATCCAGATTGACCATTCCGGGATATCCACTGGCACCGAGAAGCTGATCTGGACCGGGGATATGCCTCCGTTTCCGGGTTTCGGGTTTCCGCTGGTGCCTGGGTACGAGTCCTCGGGCACAGTCGTCGAGGCAGGGGCCGAGACCAGCTATAAAGCCGGAGACCGCGTTTTTGTGCCGGGCGCCAACTGTTATGGGGAGGTCAGAGGGCTGTTTGGTGGCGCCTCTAACCTGCTCGTGTCGGATGCCGCTCGGGTGACGCGCATTGATGCGGCGCTAAAGGCCGAAGGCGCACTTCTTGCGTTGGCAGCAACTGCACGGCATTCGATGGCCGGGTTGAATAAATCGGTCCCTGATCTGATTGTTGGCCACGGCGTCCTTGGTCGCTTGCTGGCTCGCCTGACAATCGCCGCCGGTGCCCCGGCTCCGACTGTATGGGAGATATCCGAGGGCCGCATGTCCGGCGCGATGGGCTATGAGGTCATTCATCCCGATACCGACAAGCGCCACGACTACCGATCAATCTATGACGCCTCCGGGAGCGCCGAGCTGATCGCCAGCCTCATACCGCGCATTCAGAAAGGCGGAGAGATTGTTCTCGCCGGGTTCTACGACCAGATCTCTTTCCCTTTCCCGCCCGCGTTTATGAAGGAAGCGCGCCTGCGCATCGCAGCGGAGTGGGATCGCGATGACCTTGTGGCGACCCGCGCCTTGATCGAATCCGGGGCGCTTTCTCTGGAGGGACTGATCACTCACACAGCTCAGGCATCAGACTGCGAAAGCGCTTACCAGACAGCCTTTGATGATCCGGCCTGCCTAAAGATGATTTTGGATTGGAGCGCGACCGCATGACTCTCGATGTCCCCAACCTCAAAAGTGACTATGATCAGCGACTGCGGGATGAGGCTGCGGCGGAGCCCACGCTCGAAGTTCCGCAAAGTGAGCCCACCAAGAAGTGCCAGATCATTGCGATTTACGGTAAAGGTGGGATCGGCAAGAGCTTCACGCTTGCAAACCTAAGCCACATGATGGCCGAGCAGGGCAAACGTGTTCTGCTGATCGGGTGCGATCCGAAATCTGACACCACGTCTCTCCTGTTTGGCGGCAAGGCCTGCCCGACGATTATCGAGACCTCCACCAAGAAGAAACTGGCCGGCGAGGAGGTGCAGATCGGCGACGTCTGCTTCAAGCGCAACGGTGTCTTTGCAATGGAACTTGGCGGCCCGGAAGTCGGTCGGGGCTGTGGTGGACGGGGGATCATTCATGGTTTCGAACTTCTGGAAAAACTCGGGTTCCACGATTGGGATTTTGACTATGTGCTCCTGGATTTTCTCGGAGACGTGGTCTGCGGCGGTTTCGGGCTGCCTATCGCTCGGGATATGGCCCAGAAAGTTATCCTGGTAGGCTCCAATGACCTGCAGTCGCTTTACGTTGCCAACAACGTCTGCTCGGCGGTGGAGTATTTCCGAAAGCTGGGGGGAAATGTTGGTGTCGCGGGACTTGTAATCAATAAGGACGACGGCACCGGTGAAGCGCAGGCTTTTGCCAAAGCAGTCGATATCCCTGTCTTGGCGTCCATTCCCGCCGATGACGATCTGCGCAAGAAGTCTGCAAATTACCAGATTGTCGGCACAGCCGAAGGCCCTTGGGGCGATCTCTTTGCCGCGCTGGGCGACAACGTTGCCGAAGCCCCGCCTTTGCGGCCTGTGGCACTGACGCAAGACGAACTGATCGGTCTGTTCGACGGAAAGGACACGGGCGCGGGCGTGGTGCTGGAGCCTGCCACCATGGCCGACATGCGCGGCAAGAACTATGAGCCGAAGGCCTCGCTGGAAGTGGTGTATGACGAAGTCTGAGATCACGTATACCAAGCTCCATGGTGAGCTGGCAGAGCGGCTTGCGGAAACGCAAGCCACGCTCAGTTTCTCGCGATTGCTTCCCGGTCAGCGGACCGCCGCCCCGTCCATCATTCTTCGCTTCCCAGGGAAGGAGGCGTAGATGGACCGCACCGATCTTGAGACCCGTTACGACGAAACGGACGCAACTCAGATCGAGGAGGGTTCCGCGCGCGAGCCCGCGCCTGAAGGTTTGAACACGCAACCGGATGGTCATGGCTGTCATGCGCCCGGAGAGCAGATGGAAGCCGCCGCGCGCGCCGCGGGCATGTCCGAAATTCTGGACCAGTATGCTGCTGATTATCCGCAAGGTCCCCATGACAAACCGCAATCCATGTGTCCCGCCTTTGGCTCTTTGCGGGTGGGGCTGCGGATGCGTCGTGTCGGAACGATGCTGTCGGGCTCGGCCTGCTGCGTCTATGGTCTGACCTTTGTTTCACATTTCTACGGAGCACGCCGATCTGTTGGCTACGTTCCTTTCAATTCCGAGACGCTTGTGACCGGCAAGTTGTTCGAGGACATCCGGGACGCCGTTCACAAAATGGCCGACCCGGAGCAATACGATGCCATCGTTGTTACCAACCTCTGCGTTCCGACCGCGTCGGGGGTTCCTTTGCGGCTCTTGCCGTCAGAGATCAACGGCGTGCGCATCGTGGGCATTGATGTGCCGGGTTTTGGGGTGCCGACGCACGCCGAAGCCAAAGACATCCTTGCGGGCGCAATGCTGAATTACGCCCGTGCCGAGATCGAGGCTGGCCCTGTCCAAGCGCCAGTCTCGGCCAAGGCGGACCGTCCCACTGTGGCATTGCTCGGTGAGATGTTCCCGGCTGATCCCATCGGGATTGGCCAACTGCTCGCGCCACTCGGTCTGGCGGCAGGTCCGGTCGTTCCCTGCCGTGAGTGGCGCGAGCTTTATTCTGCTTTGGATTGCGGTGTAGCCGCCGCAATCCACCCGTTTTACACCGCCGCTGTGCGCGAATTTGAGGCCGCGGGCCGAAAAATTGTTGGCTCTGCACCTGTTGGTCATGATGGCGCCGCCTCCTGGCTTTCCGCAATCGGAGACGCATACGGTATTTCCCCAGATAGAGTAGGGCAGGCGCACAATGCGTTTCTCCCTGCGATCAAGGGCGCGCTATCAGCATCCCCCATCAACGGAACGGTGACCCTTTCCGGGTACGAAGGTTCCGAATTTCTGGTTGCACGTCTCTTGATCGAAAGCGGTGCTGATGTGCCCTACGTTGGCACCGCCTGTCCGCGCACACCTTGGTCTGATCCTGATCGCGAGTGGTTAGAAGCCCGAGGTGTGAAAATCCAGTACCGTGCATCGCTTGAAGACGATTGCGCGGCCATGGAAGCTGTGCAACCGGACCTAGCCATCGGAACGACCCCGGTCGTTCAGAAAGGCAAGGAGCTGGGCATCCCATCTTTGTACTTCACCAACCTAATCTCCGCGCGTCCGCTTATGGGCCCGGCCGGAGCGGGAAGTCTCGCTCAGGTGGTGAATGCAGCGATGTCCAATAAGGATCGCATGGATCACATGCGTGTCTTTTTCGAGGGAGTCGGCCAGGAAGACACGGCTGGTGTGTGGGAAGGCAGTCCAAATCTTCGCCCGGAGTTTCGTGCTCAGAACCTCAAGAAGCTGGAACGGGCCGAGAAGGCCCGCGTTGCAGCCAATGGGGGCGTGAAATGCTGATCCAGGATCATGACCGGGCCGGTGGCTACTGGGGCGCTGTTTACGCTTTTTGCGCGGTAAAGGGCCTGCAGGTTGTTATCGACGGGCCAGTGGGCTGTGAAAACCTGCCAGTGACCTCGGTGCTGCACTACACCGATGCGCTGCCGCCCCATGAACTGCCCATTGTGACAACGGGACTTGGCGAGGAAGAACTGGGTCGCGACGGTACCGAAGGCGCGATGAAACGCGCGTGGAAAACACTCGATCCCGCGCTGCCCGCCGTCGTGGTGACAGGCTCTATTGCGGAGATGATCGGCGGAGGCGTGACCCCGCAGGGGACCAACATCCAGCGATTTCTTCCCCGGACGATTGACGAAGACCAATGGGAAGCGGCCGACCGTGCCATGACGTGGATCTTCACGGAATTTGGCATGACGAAGGGCCGGATGCCAAAGGAGAAGAAACGCGAAGATGGCGCGAAGCCTCGGGTTAACATTCTTGGTCCGATGTACGGCACGTTTAACATGCCTTCAGATCTTGCTGAGATCCGCCGCCTGATTGAAGGCATCGGCGCCGAGATCAATATGGTGCACCCGATGGGAGCCCATGTGGCGGAAATGCGAAACCTGGTGAATGCAGACGTAAATGTCTGCATGTATCGAGAGTTTGGCCGCGGCTTGAGCGAGCTGCTCGGCAAGCCGTATCTGCAGGCGCCGATCGGCGTAGAGTCGACCACAAAGTTCCTGCGCGCGCTTGGCGCGCTTCTGGATCTTGACCCTGAGCCATTTATCGAGCGCGAAAAGCACTCGACCATAAAACCGATCTGGGATCTGTGGCGGTCGGTCACGCAGGATTTCTTCGCCACCGCGTCTTTCGGGATCGTCGCCAACGAAACCTATGCGCGCGGCATCAAGAACTTCCTTGAAACAGACATGGGGTTGCCCTGCGCGTTCGCCGTTGGCCGCGTTGCCGGCAAGAAGACCGACAATGATGCCGTACGCGAGCTTCTGCACACCAAGCGACCGTTGGTTGTGTTGGGGTCGATCAACGAAAAGATGTATATGGCCGAAATGGTTACGGGTTTCGGGCCGAAACCAGCCTTCATTCCGGCAAGTTTCCCCGGGGCCGCCATAAGACGGTCCACGGGCACTCCGATGATGGGCTTTGCGGGCGCGACCTACCTGATTCAGGAGGTCTGCAACGCGCTTTTCGATGCGCTTTTCCACATCCTGCCGCTGGGGTCCGAGATGGACAGCGCTGCGGCAACGCCAACCACGCTGCGGCGCGATTTTCCCTGGGATGACGACGCGCAGCGCCTGCTTGACCGGATCGTGGCCGAGCATCCGATTTTGACACGCATCTCTGCGGCCAAACAGCTGCGGGATGAAGCCGAAAAAGCGGCTCTTTCACAGGGGGATGAGAGGGTCGTGATCGAAACCGTGCGCGCGCTGCAGCCTGCAGGCTTCGATGAGAAAGACACTTTAAAAGGGAGGGAGGACGCATGACGGACCAAACCACCGACGCCCCGGTGCAACGGACCCACAAGCCGCCCAAGGCGGAGTTCTACACCTATTTCGGAATCATTTTCGTGGCCGCCGTGCCCGTTGCCGCGCTCAGCTGGGCGCTGGCGTCGATCAGGGCAGGACGGTTCCAGAAAAAAGGGCCGATCAAACGCGCTTGGAGCCAGGCGCGGATCATTACGCCCATGATTTTCTCAGCCTGAAGACCGGCAGGCATCGAGGTTCCGTTTCGCCCGTCTGGGCGGAGCGGAGTGCCGGCAGGGGATGAGCCCTTGCCGGGGCCCGGCCGCGGGGTGCGCGGTGTCAGTCTAACTTTCCGGAGGAATGCTTATGGCTGATAAATCCGACCTGTCCTTCACAGGTCTAACCGATGAACAGGCTCAAGAGCTGCATTCGGTGTATATGAGCGGGCTCTGGCTGTTCTCGGCCGTTGCCGTTGTCGCTCATCTCGCCACGTTCATCTGGCGTCCTTGGTTCTGAGGAGCACTGAGAAATGGCTAAATTCTATAAGATCTGGCTCATCTTCGACCCCCGCCGCGTTTTCGTGGCGCAGGGTGTGTTCCTCTTCTTGCTGGCGGCGATGATTCACCTCGTCCTGCTCAGCACCGAGCACTTCAACTGGTTTGAGCTGGCGGCGCAAGGCGCAGGCTGATCGGGTCCCGTGTGGAGCGGGAGCCAAATCAGTTGACCAAGACGTGTTGCGGGCGGTCCCGGGTCGCCCGCAGCAAACCACACAAGACTCATTACAACTGACGGCTGGTTTCGGAACACGTGCCGCCGCCACTTGCGGAGACAGACGATGGCTTTGCTCAGCTTCGAGAGAAAGTATCGCGTCCGTGGAGGGACGCTGATCGGCGGCGATCTGTTCGACTTCTGGGTGGGCCCTTTCTATGTGGGCTTTTTCGGGGTCACGACCGCCTTTTTCGCCTTATTAGGCACTGTTTTGATATTTTGGGGCGCGTCCCAGCAAGGGACATTCAATCCCTGGCTGATCAATATCGCGCCGCCAGACCTGAGCTATGGGCTCGGGATGGCGCCACTGATGGAAGGCGGCCTTTGGCAGATCGTTACGTTCTGTGCGATTGGCGCATTTGTCAGCTGGGCGCTGCGCGAGGTGGAAATCTGCCGCAAGCTTGGGATGGGGTATCATGTCCCGATTGCCTTTAGCTTCGCGATTTTTGCCTATGTGACACTGGTGGTCTTTCGTCCGCTCTTGCTGGGCGCTTGGGGGCACGGCTTCCCCTATGGCATCTTCAGTCACCTCGATTGGGTGTCCAACGTGGGTTACTCGTACCTGCACTTCCACTACAATCCGGCGCATATGATCGCGGTGACGTTCTTCTTCACCACGACACTGGCGCTTGCCTTGCATGGCGCGCTGGTTCTGTCGGCCTGTAACCCGCCTAAAGGCGAAGAGGCTAAGGGACCGGACAACGAAGACACCTTCTTCCGCGATTTCATCGGCTATTCTATCGGAACGCTTGGAATTCACCGCGTTGGCCTTCTTCTGGCGCTGAATGCCGGGTTCTGGTCAGCCGTCTGCATCGTCATCTCTGGCCCGGTCTGGACCAAAGGCTGGCCTGAGTGGTGGAACTGGTGGCTTCAAATGCCGATCTGGCCCTCACAGGCGGGGTTCTGAGCCATGCCTGAGTATTTCAACATTTTCACACAAGTACAGGTCCAGGGTCCCGCCGAAATGGGAACGGACAACGAAAACAACATGGCCGAGGAGCGGACCACAGGGACCGGTTTCTCGACCCTGGTCGGCTGGGTCGGCAACGCGCAGCTGGGGCCGATCTATCTGGGATGGTTCGGTATTGTCAGCCTCGCAACCGGAACGCTTTGGCTCAATATCATCGGCTTTAATATGCTGGCGCAGGTGGGCTGGAACATTCCGGAGTTTATCCGCCAGCTTTTCTGGCTGGCCCTTGAACCGCCAAGCCCTGAATACGGCTTGCGGATGCCACCGCTCAATGATGGCGGGTGGTACATCATCGCCAGTTTCTTCTTGCTGGTCTCTGTGATGTCGTGGTGGGCACGGTCCTACTTTCTCGCCGAACAGCACAAGATGGGCAAGCATATCGCCTGGGCCTTCCTAGCTGCGATATGGCTGTTCCTGGTGCTGGGGCTGTTCCGTCCCGTCCTGATGGGATCGTGGTCAGAGGCCGTTCCCTATGGGATCTTCCCACATCTTGACTGGACGACTGCGTTCTCCATTCGTTACGGCAACCTTTACTACAATCCCTTCCACTGTCTCTCGATCGTGTTCCTTTACGGCTCGGTGCTGTTGTTTGCGATGCACGGGGCCACGATCCTTGCGGTGACCCGTTTCGGCGGCGACCGCGAGCTCGAGCAGATCTATGACCGAGGCACGGCTTCGGAGCGGGCAGGTCTTTTCTGGCGCTGGACCATGGGTTTCAACGCCACAATGGAAGGGATCCACCGCTGGGCGTGGTGGTTTGCAGTTCTCACCCCGATCACGGGCGGGATCGGCATCCTGCTGACGGGTACTGTTGTCGACAACTGGTTCCTCTGGGCGGTGGAGCACAACTTCGCGCCCGACTACCTCGAGGACTACGGATATGAGGCCTACGGGACTTACCAGGGCTTCATCGGTCAAGGGGAGGGCAACTGATGTTACCTAAATGGTTTGATGAGTGGAATTCAAAGAATCCCACGAACATCTATAAGCCGGCCATCGTCATTGGGGCTGTCGGAGGCGCTGTGTTTGTCACGGCCCTCCTGGTCACCTGGGGGCAACCCTTGGCGACGGACAGTCTGCAGACCGGACCGCGCGGCACGGGAATGAGCGTGGCCAAGTTCGAAAGCGATCTTGCCACGCCGGATCCTACCATCGAGGTCTTTTTGCAATCCGACACACCGCCTGTTGTGCCTGTTGACGGTGCGCAATCGGCCGGCGATGCCTACGAGAATGTCGATCCGCTTCTCGCCGATCTCACGGTGGAGAACTACGACAGGCTCCTTGCGGCCATGCGCAGCTGGACCGGTATTCCAGATCTTCTTGAGGATCCCGAAAACTACCAGTCCAAGGTGGCGCTGAACATGATCCAGATGACCCAGTTCATCAACGAGGAGTGGGCAGCGCACGTCTATGCGAATGCAGAGGTTGGCGTGAATTGCTTCACCTGCCACCGCGGGCAGCCCGTTCCTTCGGAGATCTGGTTCAGGATTGACCCGGTCAACGAGGCAACCGCTGGCTGGGCGTCGCGCCAGAACCGCGCGACGGAACAATCGCAATTCACATCGCTGCCGTCGGATGCGCTTTACCAGTATCTGCTGAACTACGAGCAAATCATCGTGCACGATTTGGAACCACGAGTGGAGAATTTTCCAGGTGATCCAACCTGGCAGGACACAGAGCGGACGTTCAGCCTGATGAACTACTTCTCGAACTCGCTCGGTCGGAACTGCGTTTTCTGTCACAATTCGCGTGCGTTCTACGACCCTGCACAGGTGACCGCGCAATGGGCGACTGCCAGCCTCGGAATCGCGATGGTTCAGGAACTGAACAACGACTGGATTGTACCCATTGGAGAGGAGTTTTTGCCCGAGCACAGGCTAGGGCCGGTTTATGGAGATGCACCAAAACTGGCCTGCAAAACCTGTCACAAGGGCTATCAGCAGCCGCTTCAGGCAACGAACGTGGTGGCCAATTGGCCTGAACTGACGTCAACCGACGGCCCGTTCTACGACTAGGGCCAAACTGGCCTTCCTGTTTCGGGCCCTCCGTAATCCCAGGGGGCCCGGACGCCCGGGGGTTTACCCCCATGTCCCTTCCTGTTGGCTACAGGACACTGGCGTCGTGCGGGGACTGACCCTGCACGGCGCATTCTTTTATCGGCTCGTTTTTCGAGACCTCGCATCAGACCGCGACGGAGGAGACCGCCATGACCGACCAAATCGCCGATGAGGCTCGTCCGCACACACCGACGCTTGATCGTGTGGCATGCCCGGCAGATCTGAAACAACTGAGCGACGCCGAACTTGCGACGCTTGCAGATGAACTGCGCGCAGAGACGATCAGTGCCGTTTCCGTGACCGGCGGCCATTTGGGCTCGTCGCTGGGGGTTGTTGAACTGACTGTTGCGATCCACGCTGTTTTCAATACGCCCTTCGATAAGCTGGTCTGGGACGTCGGGCACCAGTGTTATCCGCACAAGATACTGACCGAACGTCGACCGCGTATTCGAACTTTGCGTCAGAAAGGCGGTCTGAGCGGGTTCACGAAACGCAGCGAGTCTGAGTACGATCCGTTCGGTGCAGCGCACAGCTCCACCTCTATCTCTGCCGCGCTGGGCTTTGCCACGGGCCGCGATCTTGGTGCGCCGACCGGTGACGCAATTGCTGTGATCGGGGATGGGTCGATCAGTGCAGGCATGGCCTATGAAGCTCTGAACAATGCTGGACATGAGGGCCGCCGGCTCTTTGTTATTCTGAACGATAACGAGATGTCGATTGCGCCTCCCACGGGCGCGATGTCGAACTATCTTAGCGATCTGGCGTCCACTGGTCCGCTCCACGCGCTTAAGGATCTGGCCGAGGGGTTTGAGAAGGCGCTGCCAGGTCCGTTGCGCGAGGGTGCGCAAAGGGCCCGCAACCTTGTAACCGGCGAACACGGCTCTTCCGCGACGCTGTTTGAGGAACTCGGTTTTGACTATATTGGCCCGATCGACGGTCACGATGTGTCGCAGCTTCTGCAGGTTCTGCGCGCGACCCGCGCGAAAGCCACCGGACCGATCCTGATCCATGCTTGCACGGTGAAGGGGAAAGGCTATTCGCCCGCTGAGTTATCGGATGACTGCTATCACGGTGTTGCCAAGTTCGACGTAAAAACCGGCAAGCAAAAAAAATCCGCTCCAAATGCTCCGCAATACACCAAGGTTTTCGGGGAAACTCTGACCAAACTCGCCGAAAGCGACAGCCGGATTTGCGCTGTGACCGCGGCCATGCCGGGCGGGACGGGTGTCAACGCAATGGGTAAACGGTTCCCTGGCCGCGTCTTCGACGTTGGCATCGCCGAGCAACATGCTGTGACCTTCTCAGCGGGGCTGGCGGCAAGCGGGATGAAACCTTTCTGCGCGATCTACTCCAGCTTCTTGCAACGCGGATACGACCAGGTCGCGCATGATGTGGCGCTTCAGAAGCTGCCGGTGCGCTTTGCGATTGACCGCGCCGGGCTTGTAGGCGCTGACGGACCTACCCATGCAGGCGCCTTCGACATCGGCTATCTGGGCGCGTTACCGAACATGACCGTTATGGCGGCGGCTGATGAGGCTGAACTTGTTCACATGGTCACGACGGCCGCAGCCTTTGATGAGGGTCCCATCGCGTTCCGCTATCCACGTGGGGAGGGCGTCGGCACCGATCTGCCCGAAGAGGGCACTGTTCTGGAGATCGGAAAGGGTCGGATTGTACGGCAGGGCGATCGTGTCGCGCTGCTGTCGCTTGGCGCGCATCTGTCCGAATGCCTTGCAGCTGCCGAGGAGTTGGATGCACGCGGCGTTTCAGTCACGGTCGCCGATGCGCGCTTTGCCAAACCGCTCGACACTGACCTTATTGTTCAGCTGGCGCAAAACCACGAAGCGCTCATAACGGTTGAGCAGGGCGCTCAAGGAGGCTTCGGTGCTTTCGTTCTGCAATGGCTTGCGGGGACTGGCCGGCTGGACGGGTCTTTGAAGGTGCGCACCCTGACCCTACCAGACCGGTTCATCGATCAGGCCAGTCCTGATGATATGTATGCCGATGCGGGTTTGACTGCCCATGACATCGTGACGACTAGTCTGCATACACTGGGTGTCGAAACCGCGCTTCTGGCGGCAACCCGCAGTTAAACCCGTCGAAAACGGCGACACAAAAAGGGGCCTAAGCGGCCCCTTTTGAATTTCGCGATGTTCGGGATTTCACACGCGCAGAAGTGTTCCGAAGATCCGGTCTGCGTGTTCTTGCAGATAAATCCGAAGCCAGGGCGTGTAGCGTTCCGGGCGGCGCTTGGTTTCAGCCATCAGATCGTAAAGATCGACCCAGCGCGTCGCTGACACTTCCTCAGGATTAGGCTCGAGTTTGAGCTCCTGATCGGCCTGTGCGATGAAGATGTCGACAACCTCGTGTTCAATCAGGCCATTCCCGACATCGGCGCGGTACTCCACCCGATCCCGATGCACAGGGTGCAGACCCTTAATGCCGAGCTCTTCGTCGAGCCGACGCATCGCACAATCGACGGGTTTTTCGTTCCAAAGAGGATGCGTGCAGCATGTGTTCGCCCAGAGACCGGGCGTATGATATTTCTTGTCTGCACGTTTCTGGAGAAGGATGTCGTCGCCGCGCATGACAAATACAGACACGGCTTTGTGCCGCAATCCGCGTTGATGCGCCTCGAGTTTCTCAACAGGTGTCAGTTCCCCGTTGACCCATGTTGGCACCATATCGGTCATACCGACACCGGTGAGATAAGGCCTGACAGATGCGCAAGGTTTTTAACCCCGATCTTCAGGTGCGCCAGGGGTCGCGCCTTGACCAGTTTCTTGTTCATGTATGCTTCGAATGTTAGCCGCTGTACGTCCACGTCGTGGCACAGCGACACAAATCGCTCCCGTCGCTCATCGGATTTATAGTACGCGTCCTGCATTGCGCCGAGGATGCGAAAAACTGACCCATGCTCTTTCAAGAAGGCCTTGCGCGCCCTGGCAAGGTCTTTTGCGCGGCCGGTTTTCAGGCATTCCAGCGTCGCGCGTCCGGCTTGCCGACCGCATTCCATCGCGTAGTAGATCCCCTCTCCGGAAGAGGGCGCGACCACGCCAGCCGCATCGCCTGCAAGCACCACGTCTTCTCCGTTGTCCCATTTATCCAGTGGTTTTAAGGGGATTGGAGCACCTTCCTTGCGGATGGTTTCGCATTCCATCAAGCCCGAGCTTTCGCGCAGCAACCGGGTGGCAGCCTTCAGGTCGGTCCCGTCAATTCCCGTGCCCATTCCGACGCTGGCATGGGGTCCGTGTGGAAAGACCCAGCCGTAGAAATCAGGAGAAATCGTGCCGTCATAGATCACGTCGCACCTGGTCGGGTCGTATGCGGTGACCCCTTCCGGTGCTTTTATGATCTCGTGGTAGGCAATGACATAAGGGATGCTGTCACCCCCCGGAACTTCCGCGCGCGCAACATCCGAGCGGGCCCCGTCCGCGCCGATGATCAGCTTGGTGCGCAGCGCAACCTCTTCGCGGTTTTTCTTGTCGCGGTAAATCACCCAAGTGCCCTGCTCCGAACGGTCGATGCGCAGGAAGGTGCCGGTGTGACGGTCGGCTCCGGCTTTTGCGGCGCGGTCTCTTAGGAACTCATCGAAGTACTCACGATCGACCATGCCGACATACCCATTTTCGATCGGAATATCGACTGAGCGCGCGGTGGGCGAAACCATACGCGCTGTGTTGATTTTGGCGACAAGCTGACTGTCGGGGATCTCGAAATCCTGGATCAGCCTCGGCGGAACGGCGCCGCCGCAAGGTTTGATCCGGCCAGCCCGGTCGATCAGCGCCACTTTGCGCCCGGCACGGGCGAGGTCTTCGGCGGCGGTTGCACCGCAGGGGCCGCCCCCCACCACCACGACATCGTAAGTCATACCGTCCACTCCCATTATTCTCCGGGTACGAGGGTAGGATCCGCCGCCCGATATGTGTGGCGGGCTTCGATAACCCGCAAAGCCAAAAGCGCGGACACCAGGAAGAGTGTCGCTTCGAACAAGAAAACCGCCCCAAAGGCCGAGGCATCCGTTTCAAACACCTGCCGCAACAGGTCCGCACTGGCTGCGCCCACCAAGCCACCAAAACCCGCGGCAATCGCTTGCGCCGCACCCCAGAGTCCCATCCGGGTCCCCTCGCGCGCTTCTCGTCCTTCGCCGGCGAGCTGCATCATTGATCCGATCGCCGCAACCGCGAAGGCTCCGTTTGCAAAGCCAAGAAAGACAACTGCCGGAACAAGCGGCGCTGCAGGCCCGATCTGCCCCAGAAGCGTAACCAGGCTAAGCGCCGCCGCAGAAGCCAGACACCCGCCGATCACCCATGATTTCAGATTTCCAAGTTTCAGTCCGGTGGCGCAGATGCCAACCGTCACCATGCCAAGGAACACGCCCCCGTTTTGTGCCCCGCTGAGCGAGGTCGACTGACCAGGTGTGAATTCGAAAACCAGGCCGGCATAAGGTTCCAGAATGAGTTCCTGCATGAAATAGGCGGTCATTGACAGAAAAACGAAGATCGTGAAGTTGCGCGCTTTGCGCTCGGCCCACACTTCGCGCAAGCCTTCGAGGAAAGGCAGGCAGGTCTGCTCGGGCGCCGTGCAGGTAACTCGCGCTTCAATGCCCCATACTGCGAGCGCGGTCAGGACGATCGCTCCTGCGCACACGGCGCCAACAATTTTCAGCAAAAGCGCGGGGGAATAAGGGTCCAGGAGGCTGCCGACCACACCGGCAGTGATTGCAATACCGGCGATCATCATCAGCCAGGTGATTGTCGCCGCTGCGGCCCGGCGCCGGGGCTCGGTCGCTGTGGCCAGAAGCGCCAGCAACGAGGTGCCCGAGGCGCCGACCCCGATCCCGATCAATGCATAGGCAAAGACCGAAATTGCCATTCCGGCGGTGAAATGCGTCTCCATCCGGACAACGCCATAGGCCGCAGCAAAGCCGCCAAGGGCCAGCACGGCCATCCCCCCGATGATCCAGCGGGTGCGTTTGCCGCCGGTATCAGAGCGGTAGCCCCATTGCGGACGCGTGATCTGGATTCCGTAGTGCAGACCGACCAGCAGGCCCGGCAGCACTGCGGGCAGCGACAGTTCGACCACCATCAGACGGTTCAGGGTCGATGTTGTCAGCACGACAATCGAACCAAGGCACATTTGGACAAGACCGAACCGGAAGATAGAGAGCCAGCTCAGCATCACAGACCCTCCAGTCCGCGCAGAGCAAAGGCCGTGACCATCATGCCGGAGACATAGAATAAAACTCCGGTTCCGTTGTACCACGGGGCGCGGGCTTTCGGGTTCTCCAGCATTTCGCGCATGGCCCAGATTTGCAGAACCAGAAGGCCGGTTACGACAAGCGCACGCTCGTTCAGTCCCCATGCAAAGAGCAAGCAAATCACCGCCATTTGCGGCACTGCCATCACGACACAGGCAAGGCGGCCTGCGCGATCCGGGCCTAGCGTAACGGGCAGCGACTTGACGCCGGTTTGCCGGTCGCCTTCGAGCGCTTTGAAATCGTTGAGTGTCATGATCCCGTGCGCGCCGATGCCATAGAGCACCGCAACCAGCACGATCCGCCAGTCAGGCGCAGCGAGCGTCATGACCGCAACGCCAGTAATCCAGGGGAGGCTTTCATAGCTCAGCCCCACCAAGCCCGGCCCCCACCATCCCGACCGCTTCAGACGGACAGGTTCCGCGGAATATGCCCAAGCAGCGGCAACGGCCACCACGGTGGCGATAAAGCCCCAAACGCCCAGTGACAGTCCCACCAGAAGAGCGAGGGCAGACATGAGCAAAGCGATCCACAAGCCCCAGCGACCGGGGACCCGGCCCGACGGGATCGGGCGGTGCGGTTCATTGATGGCGTCCACATGCCGGTCGCACCAGTCGTTGGCAGCCTGGCTCATACCGCAGACAATCGGTCCGGCCAGGATGATGCCGAGCAACAACCTCCCCCAGTTTTCGGAAACGGGGACCCCCGAGGCGATCACACCGCAGGAATAGGCCCACATAGGTGGAAACCACGTGATCGGTTTGATCAGTTCCAGAGCCGCTGAGGGCTCAGGCATCGATCTGGTCTGTAAATCGAGACTGACACTCATGTGTCAATCAAACACGACAAGATGAGTCGCATCAAGCGCAGATACCTGTCTAGCCAGGTTTACAGCAAAATTTCCGTCAGAAAAGTTGGTAAAGGCGACGCTAGTCTTCGCCGCCCTTGTGCAGAAGGCCGTATTTCCGCAGTTTCACGTAAAGACTTTGCCTGCTTAGGCCAAGCATTTCGGCCGCAGCAACCCGATTGTTCCGCGTCAGATCGACGGCTGTCTCGATGCACATTTTTTCGACAACATCGGTCGTCGCCGACACGATATCCTTCAGCGGGGCTGACCCGACGAGGCCCATGACATTCTGCATGGCTTCATTCGACACGGGACCTGCCGTTGCCGGGCTGTCACGAACAACGTCCATACGGGACGCGTCACGGACCACGAAAGCAAAGCCGCCATTTGTGCGCGCCTCAACCTGGGTCGCCGAGATTTCGACCGAAATCTTCGATCCATAAGCGCTGTCGAGCCGTGTTGAATAGACAGGCATGGTCCCGTTGCGACTGGCGTTGTCGAGCAGGACTTTCAGATCGACGCTGCCGCGCGCCAGGAAATCAGAAAGTGGTTTGCCTTTAATGTCAGACAGCTGACCCACCTCGGTGAGGTTTAAGAAGGCTTCATTGGCATTTCGGATGGTGCCGGTGCGGTCTGTGAAAACGATCGCGTCCGCGCCTTCGCGGTAAAGAAGCGTCATCACTTCAGCCAGTTCCTCCGCAAAGACTTCAGGGGTTTCCGGACCCTCTAGACGGCAGAGATAGGTTTTCTCGCCGCCGGCACGGAACAGCCTTGCATGTATCGCGATTTCTTTGCCGGTTCCACGGATTGTCGCGTTTACCGGCACCCGTGTTTCGGAGCTTACGCTGGCGGCCAACTGTTCTACCAGTTCGCCGCGCTTGAAGCCGTCAAGCTCTGCGCCAAACTGCGCACCTGTCAGCGCATCCGGATCTGCTCCCAGAACGCTGCCGGCCGCCGTATTCAAGTCGTTGATCCGTCCCGTGCTTGCGTCGATCAGAACCAGAGCGTCGCGGGTGGTATCCATAATCACGCGATAGCGCGTCTGAAAATCGCGGTGGCTTTCATAGTCTTTTTCCAACGCGAGCTGTGCCTTCACAAGGCGATGCTGTAGCTCTGCAACGGGACGCATATCGCGCCCCAGCATCAGGATCACGTTCTTGTCGCTGGTCCGATGCAGAGTATAGCGGATCGGGAATTCCCAATTCGCATTGTCGTAGTGATTGACCTCGATGGCGTCAGTTGTTGAGGCTTCTCCGCTATTGTATGCCGCCAGTAGCTTTTCCAGTTTGCCGAGGCTGTCTTCGGCGAGAAAATCGCGAATGTTGCGTTTCTCCCAGTGGTCAAGTCGCCCAATCGTCGGGTTAAGCGGATTCACGACCAATGACTGAACAGTCCCTTGAAGATCAAGAACAATCGCCAAATCCGCCGCTGTTGCGACGATCTCGTTGAACTGCTCAGGATCGATCCTAGGGGCCGACTGTTCGTCCCAGAAGTCTCTTTCGCGCGTGTTCATCTCACGGCTCCTGTTAGCTGCGCCGGGGCAGCGATGCGGCTATATTAGTTTTGCCGGTTTCGTGGTCGTTGCAATGCCACACAAGCTCAGTGCCTCTCGAGCATCCGAGGTCACGTGATCGGCTCCAGTCATTGCTTTGATATCAACGTCCAAGCTTGTGACGGGGCCACCTACTAAAATAGGTGTCACGGTCCGAATGCCACCTTTGAGTGTTTTTACTATATCCCGCACAGATGCAAGCGTTCTGCGCGACGACGCGGAAATGCCAACCATGGAAAAGCGATGTTTACGACATAGGCGCAGGATCTCTGCCGGGTTGTTGCCCAAAGTCAGATGCACCCGCACGCCCAGTCTGCGGAATTGCTCCGCTAAAACGAAGATCCCAAGCGTGTGCTGTTCGACGCGGGGAACAACAAGAAGGATTGACGCCTCTTCCTCGCGGTCTTCGGAAACCGGGCTTCGTTCGCAAATGGTCCTGACAGTTTCCTGAAGCCGCGCTGCGCCAATGGTGACTTCGGCGAAGCTCAGTTTGTCATGGGCCCAAAGCTCGCCCATGTAACGGGCGGTGTCGGGAACGATGCTTTCGATGATATCTTCAGTGGAAACGCCTTTCGACATAACGCTCGCCAGGGCGTCGTGGCGACGCTGATCATCTGTATCCAGATATGCTTCAGTGAGGGTGTAAAGATTGGCGAGAGGGGAGGACTTATCCACTCCATCGACACCTTCGGCAAGTACACATAGGGCTTTGGCGGCGAGCATCTGAACTTCGCCGTCCGACAGGTGCACACTCGACCTGGTCTGCGGAGGACCCTCGTCTCGCACGGTTTCCTCGCTCTGCGCCACTCCGGACGCGTCAGCATCTTCCCCAAGCTTAGTGTCGTCGAACCAGTCGCTGTTGTCAAACTTTCTAGACACAAGCTCACGGTATGCATGAAGCTCCGCGTTGAGCGACGATTCGTTTTGAGACTTTCCTTTGTTTATATGGTCTTTCACCGTTTTCAGGCCCCAATTTTCCGGATCTCGCTGTCAACTTTCATTGTGTAAGTTTTAGTTGACACTTTCAACTCCTCAAATGTAGCCTCGAATTTGAAACGTCAAACGGGGAGGGAGTCGCGGGATGTCAGACGGTCCGCATGCTCCACAAAATCACATCGGTCTCTACACGCCAGAACAACGAAAGCGACGTGACGAGACGGTCTGGACGATAATCCAGGGCGTTCTCGCGCCGCTTCAATTTGTGGCGTTCGCAATCTCGCTTGTCCTGGTCCTCCGGTACATGTTGACCGGCGACGGCTACGTTGCCGCGACCGTCTCCATTCTGATCAAGACGGCCTTCCTCTACGCGATCATGGTTAGCGGCGCGATATGGGAGAAAGTTGTTTTTGGTCAGTATCTTCTGGCGCCCGCGTTCTTCTGGGAAGATATGGTGAGCTTTCTCGTGATCGCGCTCCATACATTATATATATGGGCACTGCTCAGCGGAACGGTGCCCGCAGAAAGCCAGATGCTGATCGCTCTGGCCGCCTATCTGGTTTACGTGATCAATGCGGGACAGTTCCTTCGGAAACTGCGCATGGCGCGGCTTCAGTCGGACGCGCTCGCATGAACAAGCCAGCGCATATCGCTTCGACAGGGTGCCGCGACACTCCTGTTCTGAAAGAGCGTGGTCAGCGGGAAGTCTTCTGTGGGCTGACAGGAATCATCTGGCTTCATCGCAAGATGCAGGACGCGTTTTTTCTGGTGGTCGGGTCGAGGACATGCGCGCACCTGTTGCAGTCTGCAGCCGGGGTCATGATCTTTGCGGAACCTCGTTTCGGGACTGCGATCCTTGAAGAACAGGATCTCGCCGGACTTGCCGATGCCCAGGAGGAAATAGACCGCGAGGTCGACCGCCTGTTGTCCCGACGACCGGATATCAAGCAGCTTTTTCTTGTGGGCTCCTGTCCTTCCGAAGTGATCAAGCTCGATCTCAGCCGCGCGGCAGAACGGCTGACGCAGAAATATGCACCTCATGTGCGCGTGCTGAATTACTCTGGGTCCGGCATTGAGACGACCTTCACACAGGGTGAAGACGCGTGTCTGGAATCCATGGTGCCAGTGCTGCCAGAGACACAGGAGCGCGAGCTTCTGCTCGTGGGCGCGTTGCCGGATGTTGTTGAGGACCAGGTGCTCAGCCTGCTGGCAAAATTAGGCGTGGGTCCGGTGCGGGTGCTACCTGCGCCGCGTGCTGATGGGACGCCGGGTGTGGGTCCCAATACAAAATACGCTGTGCTTCAGCCTTTCCTTGGAGAAACCTGCGCAGCGCTCGACCGCCGTGGCGCGCAAAGGATCGACGCGCCGTTTCCCTTCGGTGAAGAAGGCACGACCGCCTGGCTTCGGGCAATCGCGGACGAGTTCGGTGTGAGCCACGAGACATTTGAGGAGGTCACCGCCGCGCCGCGCGCCCGCGCGCGTAAGGCCATTGCTGCTGCCGCGCAGACCCTGAATGGCAAGTCGATCTTCTTTTTTCCCGACAGTCAGCTGGAGGTACCTCTGGCGCGTTTTCTGACCCGCGAATGCGGCATGACCCCGATTGAGATCGGAGCGCCCTATATCCACAAGGGACTGGTGGGCGCTGATCTGGACCTGATCCCCGAAGGTCCAACCATCTCTGAAGGTCAGGACGTGGATCTTCAACTCGATCGTTGCCGCGCTGCGCGGCCGGACATCACGGTGTGCGGGCTTGGTCTGGCAAATCCGTTGGAGGCCGAAGGCCTGACAACCAAATGGGCGATCGAGCTGGTCTTCACGCCGGTCCATTTCTACGAGCAAGCTGGCGATCTGGCGGGACTCTTTGCGCGCCCGATCCGCCGTCGCGAGATTCTGAAAAGGGAAGCTGAAAAGCCCCTACAGGGTGCGCGCGAGGTCGCGCGATGAAGCTGACGGTCTGGACATACGAAGGCCCTCCTCATGTTGGCGCAATGCGTGTCGCTACCGGAATGAAGGGCCTGCACTACGTGTTGCACGCGCCTCAGGGCGACACGTACGCAGATCTGTTGTTCACGATGATTGAGCGGCGCAATCACCGGCCTCCGGTGACCTACACGACCTTTCAGGCCCGCGATCTCGGGTCGGATACCGCGTATCTGTTCAAGGATGCCTGCCGACAGGCCTATGAGCGGTTTAAGCCGGAAGCGTTGATCGTGGGGGCGTCGTGCACGGCCGAGCTGATACAGGATGATCCTGGCGGTCTGGCGGAAACCATGGGCATTCCGGTTCCGGTCATACCACTTGAGCTGCCGAGCTATCAGCGGAAGGAGTACTTCGGCTGTGACGAGACCTTTTTTCAGATCGTTCGCGCGCTGGCGCGTACAGTGGACAAGACCCAGCGGATCAGTGCCAACATCCTTGGCCCAACGGGTCTTGGGTTCCGCCATCGCGATGATGTCGAAGAGCTGACGGGGCTGCTGTCTGAGATTGGTGTCGAGGTGAATGTGGCCGCTCCGATGGGCGCCACGCCAACGGACATCGCGAAACTTGGGGCCGCGCATTTCAATGTCATGCTCTATCCCGAAACTTGCGAGGCCGCCTGCCGCTATCTCGAGCGGGAACTGGACATGCCTTACACCAAGACCGTGCCCATTGGTGTTGGCGCGACCCGCGATTTCATCGCAGAGGTGCAGGCTCTGACCGGCCAGACCGGTCAGCCGGACGAAAGCCGTCTGCGTCTGCCCTGGTGGTCGGCCTCTGTCGACAGCACATACCTGACCGGCAAGCGCGTGTTCCTTTTTGGCGACGCGACCCATGTCAAAACCGCCGCCCGCATCGCGCGCGACGAGATGGGGTTCGAGGTGGTGGGCCTTGGCTGCTACAACCGAGAGTTTGCCCGCGATATCCGCAAGCTTGCCAAGGAGTACGGGCTCACGGCGCTGATCACCGACGATTACCTCGAGGTCGAAAAGGCCATCGAGGAGGCCGCACCGGAGATGATCCTGGGCACCCAGATGGAACGCCATATCGGCAAGCGCCTTGGCATCCCCTGCGCAGTGATCTCGGCGCCGGTACATGTTCAGGATTTTCCGGCGCGGTACTCCCCGCAGGTTGGGTTCGAAGGCGCGAATGTGATCTTCGACACCTGGATTCATCCGCTGGTAATGGGGCTCGAGGAGCACCTGCTTGCCATGTTCCGGGAGGACTTTGAGTTCCATGATGCGGCGGGGCCCTCTCATCATGGCGGGCACAGTCCGAAACCTCTGGAAGAGATGGCGCAGCCTGGGGGGGCCGCCCCCCAGACCCCCGGGAGTATTTCGACAAAGAAGACTGAGGAAGAGACTGCGCCGCAGACTGGCGCCGACGTCGCCGTCTGGCTTGCCGACGCGGAACAGGAGCTGAAAAAGATCCCGTTCTTCGTGCGTGGCAAGGCCAAGCGCAACACCGAAAAGTATGCGCTCGAACAGGGCGTCACCGAAATCAGCGTCGACACGCTGTACGAGGCCAAAGCGCATTATGCTCGATAGCTCGAACATATCCGGGCAAGGGGCCTCGCCCCCGGCATATCGGTTCGTGATTATCACGCTGGACAGCCATGTGCTGGGTCCTGCCTCGCGCGTGAATGCCGCACTTGCCGCGGACTTCCCGGGGCTTCAGGTCTCGGTGCACGCCGCCGGTGAATGGGCGGAAAATCCCGCCAGTCTGGAGGCGGCCAAAGCGGCTGTGGCGCAGGGCGATATTATCGTCGTCAACTTGCTTTTCCTGGACGAGCACATCCAGGCGATCCTGCCCGCCCTGCGCGCACGCCGAGAAGTGTGTGATGCAATGGTCTGCGTGATTGCGGATCAGGTTCTGGTCAACCTGACAAAAATGGGCGACGTGGACCTTTCCAAGCCTGCCTCCGGTGCGATGGCGATGCTCAAGAAGCTGAAGCCCAAACCCAAGAAGTCGGGCACCGCGCAGGGCCAGCTCAAAGTGCTTCGGCGCCTGCCGAAAATCCTTAAGTTCCTGCCCGGAAAGGCCAGGGATTTGCGGAACTACTTCCTGACCATGCAGTACTGGCTGGATGGATCGGACGAGAATACCGAGCAGATGCTGCGCATGCTGATTTCGGCCTACAGCGCACGTGATGGCTGGTCCGAGATCAAGGCCTTGCCGCCTGTCGAATACCCCGATGTGGGCCTTTTCCATCCTGCACATCCTACACGTGTTTTTACAGAGATGGCCGAGCTTCCGGGCCCAAAGCAACCGATCGCTACAATCGGTCTGCTGATGATGCGCAGCTACATTCTCAGCCGCGACAGCGCCCATTACGAAGCGGTGATCGACGCCCTCGAAGCCAAGGGGATCCGGGTTATCCCCGCCTTTGCAGGCGGACTGGATGCGCGCCCGGCGATCGATCGGTATTTTCGGGACGCCCACGGCACGCAAATCGATGCAATGGTCTCGCTGACCGGGTTCAGCCTTGTGGGCGGGCCGGCCTATAACGACAGCGCAGCAGCGATCGCGACCCTTGAAGAGCTTGATATTCCGTACCTGGCGGCGCATCCGCTGGAATTCCAGACACTGGGGCAATGGTCGGAGTCCGACAGCGGGCTGGGGCCGGTAGAAACCACCATGCTGATCGCGCTTCCGGAAATAGACGGCGCAACAAACCCAACCGTGTTTGCAGGACGGCATGGAAATGACTGTGACACCAAGGCGATGTCGCCTTGTCTGGAGCGGATCGAAGTGCTTGCCGAGAAAGCCCTGCGCCTGGCAAACCTGCGCCGCAAGCAAAATGCCGAGAAAAAGGTCGCCGTCGTACTTTTTGGTTTCCCGCCCAATGCCGGGGCGGTTGGGACAGCTGCCTATCTGAGTGTCTTTGAGAGTCTGTTCAACACGTTAAAGCGCATGAAGTCCGACGGCTACGTGGTCGACGTACCCGCCAATGTGGATGCTCTGCGCGCTGCGGTGCTTGGGGGAAATGCTGAGCAATATGGGCAGGAGGCGAACGTCGCTGCGCATGTCAGCGCCGACCATATTGTCGCCAATACGCCGCCGCTGTCTGAGATTGAAAACGTATGGGGCCCGGCGCCGGGGAAAATACAGTCCGATGGACGTGGCGTTTTTGTCCTGGGTCAGCATTTCGGGAATGTCTTTGTCGGGGTTCAGCCCACCTTCGGTTACGAAGGCGATCCCATGCGATTGTTGTTTGAACGTGGTTTTGCGCCCACGCATGCATTCGCGCAGTTTTATCTCTGGCTCAAGCACAGCTTCCGGGCGGATGTGGTCCTGCATTACGGGATGCACGGAGCGTTGGAGTTCATGCCTGGCAAGCAGGCCGGTCTCGACGCAAAAGACTGGCCCGACCGGCTGATCGGTGAGATGCCGAATGTGTATCTCTACGCGTCCAACAATCCATCCGAGGCAACGCTGGCCAAGCGTCGCGCCAATGCGATCACTGTGACCCATGTGACGCCTCCCCTTGCCACATCGGGTCTCTACAAAGGCCTGGCAGAGCTGAAAGACAGCGTCTCGCGCTACCGGGGCCTCGCGCCCGAGGCCGAGAACCGCGCAGAGCTCGCCGACCTGATCGTGCAGCAAGCCGAAGCGGTCGATATGAACGGATCCGACCCTGATACGCTTTGGCTTAAGCTTTTGGAAACCGAAGATGCTCTGATCCCTGACGGGTTGCATGTTGTGGGCCGCACGCCAAGCGATGCTGAAATCGAAGAGCACTTAAGCGTCATGCCCGATCAGACGCCCGAAACCCTTGAGAAGGTGGCCGCCCTGTTGCGGCAGGACAGCGAGCTTCAGGGTCTTATGAAGGCCTTGTCTGGCCGATTTATCACTCCTGTGCCGGGTGGTGATCTGATCCGTTCGCCCGAGGTGCTTCCCGCAGGCCGCAATATTCATGCGTTTGACCCGTTTCGCATGCCTACGGCTTTTGCGATGCAGGACGGGGCGAGGCAAGCAGACTTACTGCTTGCCACCCATGAGACGCTGCCGCGCACGATCGCGTTGGTGCTTTGGGGGTCGGACAATATCAAATCCGACGGCGGGCCGATCGCGCAGGCGCTTGCGCTTATGGGTTGCCGCCCGCGATTTGACGGATACGGACGGCTCTGCGGCGCCGAGCTGCTATCGCTCTGCGAGCTTGGCCGCCCGCGCATCGACGTGATCATGACGCTTTCGGGCATCTTTCGCGACCTGCTTCCGTTGCAGACCAGGATGCTGGCCGAAGCCGCGTATTTGTGCGCTACAGCCGACGAGCCAGTTGAGCAGAACTTCATTCGGGCCCACGCCCTTGCCTACGCACAGGAGATGGGCTGCGATGTCGAAACGGCCGCGTTGCGCGTGTTCTCCAACGCCGAAGGCGCGTACGGGTCGAACGTAAATGCGCTTGTGGACAGCTCCGCTTTCGGCGCCGAGGACGAACTTGCCGACGCGTATGAGGCGCGCAAGAGCTTTGCCTATGGCCGCTCAGGCAAGTCAGCTGCGAACCCGGAGCTTCTGCAAAAGACCCTGCGTGACGTCGATGTCGCTTATCAAAACCTCGAATCCGTCGAACTGGGCGTCACAACCGTCGACCATTACTTCGATACGCTTGGGGGCATCGCGCGTGCGGTGAAACGCGCCAAGGGCGGCGAGGAACCGGCCGTTTATATCGGCGATCAGACCCGGGGCAGCGCCAAGGTGCGTACACTGAAGGACCAGGTGGCGCTCGAAACCCGGTCCCGCAGCCTGAATCCGAAATGGTTCGAGAGCATGCTCAAGCACGGGCATGAAGGCGTGCGCCAGATCGAAGCGCAGGTCACCAATACACTCGGATGGTCTGCAACGACCGGACAGGTCGACCCCTGGGTCTACCAGCGTCTGAGCGAGACTTTCGTTCTCGACCAGGCAATGCGCAAACGACTTGCGGACCTGAATCCGCAGGCAAGTGCACGTATGGCGAACCGCCTGATCGAGGCGTTCGAACGGGACTACTGGCAGCCGGACGCGGACACGCTCGCGGCGCTGCAGGACGCAGCGGACGAGATTGAAGACGCGCTTGAAGGCATCAACATCGCGGCGGAATGACCGAAACGCCGCGCGAGAGACAAAGGAACACGACATGAGCCCACTCGACAGAGCTCCGCCAGTTCTTAAAGGCCAGGATGGGGAAGGCTCCGTTCAGGTCCATCAGGATGCGTCGATGAAAATCGAAGGCGCCAAGGTTTTTTCGGTCTACGGCAAGGGTGGAATCGGCAAGTCGACCACGTCATCCAACCTGTCTGTGGCCTTTTCCAAGTTGGGTAAGCGCGTTTTGCAGATTGGCTGCGACCCCAAGCACGACAGTACATTTACTCTGACAGGAAGTCTGATCCCCACGGTGATCGACGTTCTGAAAGAGGTCGATTTCCACGCAGAGGAGCTGAGGCCCGAAGACTTCGTATTCGAAGGATTTAACGGGGTGAAGTGCGTGGAAGCAGGGGGGCCACCCGCAGGGACAGGCTGCGGCGGGTACGTTGTGGGGCAGACGGTGAAGCTCCTGAAGCAACACCATCTGTTAGAAGACACCGACGTGGTGATCTTCGACGTCCTGGGAGACGTGGTCTGCGGCGGGTTTGCAGCCCCCCTGCAACATGCTGACCGCGCGGTGATCGTCACCGCGAATGACTTTGACAGCATCTATGCGATGAACCGGATCATTGCCGCGGTGCAGGCGAAGTCGAAAAACTACAATGTCCGGCTCGCGGGATGCATCGCAAACCGTTCGCGCGATACCGACGAGGTTGATCGCTACTGCGGCGAAGTGGGCTTCAAACGCATCGCGCATATGCCTGATTTGGATGCCATCCGGCGCTCGCGTCTCAAGAAAAAGACCCTGTTCGAGATGGACCCTGAGGAGGACATCGTCCAGGTCCAGAAGGAGTACGTTAAGCTGGCCGAGACGCTGTGGAATGGCACTGAGCCGCTTGCGCCCGCGCCACTGGAAGACCGCCGCATCTTTGAACTTCTGGGGTTCGACTGATGCCCGGATATACCCAAACCCTAACCCGGGTCGAGGACTACTTCGACCGCACGGCGACCAAGACATGGGAGCGTCTGACCTCGGACGCTCCCGTCAGCCGTGTGCGTGCCACAGTGCGCGCGGGCCGGGACAGGATGCGGGATATTATGCTGGGGCAGCTGCCTGCGGATCTGCGCGGAAAGCGGGTTCTGGACGCCGGATGCGGGGCCGGGCAGATGACAGCAGAACTGGCCGCACGCGGGGCGGACGTGGTGGCTGTAGATATTTCGCCCTCGCTTGTGGAGATCGCCAAGAAACGCCTGCCCGACAGACACAAACCTCAGGTAAACTTTGTCGCGGGGGACATGCATTGCGATACCCACGGTGATTTTGACCACGTCGTCGCGATGGACAGCCTGATCTACTACGAAGCAGCTGACATAGGGTCTTCGCTTGCCAGGTTCTGCCCGCGGGTGACCGGCTCGGTCGTCTTTACTGTCGCACCGCGCACGCCGTTCCTGATGACCTTCTGGGGCATGGGTAAACTGTTTCCTCGCTCTGACAGGTCTCCGATCATGATCCCGCACGCTCCTGAGCGGCTTTCGGAAGCGGCGATGCGACAGGGTGCGATGGGAGATTTGCGCGAGGTCGAGCGCGTCACGTCCGGCTTCTACATCTCCACTTGTCTGGAGTACCGTGCATGATTTTCACGAAGTCCCAGACCAAACAGCTTGCCGCGCGCTTTCTGCCATTCGCAGACGCCGCCAGCGATCAGCTGCCGCTGGGACAGTTGCTGCGACTGAGCCTGTTTCAGGTCTCTGTTGGGATGGCGACAGTGATGCTGCTGGGGACCCTCAATCGGGTGATGATCGTCGAGTTGAGCGTGCCCGCGATGCTGGTCGCGGTGATGATCGCGATCCCGGTTCTTGTGGCTCCTTTCCGGGCGATCCTGGGCTTCCGTTCCGACACGCACAAATCCGCCATCGGTTGGAAACGGGTGCCTTATATGTGGTTCGGCACGCTATGGCAGTTTGGCGGGCTGGCGATAATGCCCTCGTGTCTGCTTGTGCTGGGTGGCGATGTGTACATCGAAATCCCCTTCGCCGGGGAGGTTCTGGCCGCGCTTGCCTTCCTGATGACGGGCCTTGGCCTTCATATGACGCAAACAGCGGGCCTTGCGCTTGCCTCTGACCGGGCAACAGATGAAACCCGACCGCGCGTTGTGGCGTTGCTCTACGTTATGTTCCTTCTGGGCATGGGTGTGTCAGCCGTCATTATCGGCTGGTTGCTACGGGATTTCACAGCAATCAAGCTCATTCAGGTGGTGCAGGCTACCGCGGGCGCGACGCTCATTCTGAACCTGATCGCGCTGTGGAAGCAGGAAATCGTCCGTCCGATGTCAAAGGAAGAACGCGCCAAGCCGCGCCCTTCTTTCAATGCGGCGTGGGATGATTTTGCCCGCGGCGGGCAGGCGGGTCGTTTGCTGGTGGTCGTTTTCCTAGGGACACTGGGCTTCAACATGCAGGACGTACTGCTGGAGCCCTATGGCGGCGAGATTCTGGGCCTTTCCGTATCTGCAACAACCTTCCTGACGGCAATGTGGGCCGGTGGTGCGCTTATCGGCTTTGCGATCGCGGCGCGCTGGCTGAAGGCCGACCTGAACCCTTACCGTATGTGTGGGCGCGGTTTGCTTGTCGGGCTTGCGGCGTTCTCCGCCGTGATCTTCGCAGCGCCCATGGGGTCCAATGCGCTATTCTTCGCGGGCGCGGGGCTGATCGGTCTTGGGGGTGGATTGTTTGCTGTCGCGACACTGACCGCGGCCATGACAATGCCGGCGAAGGGATTTGCCGGGCGCGGCCTCGCGCTGGGTGCCTGGGGTGCTGCACAGGCGACCGCTGCGGGTGTCGGCGTGGCGCTGGGTGGCACCCTGCGTGACGTGATCAATGCCACAGTATCCACCGGAGCCTGGGGGGATGCGCTGAACGATCCTGCGACCGGCTACTCGGTGGTCTACCACCTCGAGATCGCGCTGATTTTCACAACTCTTATGGCGCTGGGACCGCTCGTGCGGATCCGCGCAATGCAACGTAACGACCGAAACCCAACAGGGGAGGCCGGCAAGATCGGGCTCGCCGATTTCCCGACCTGACGCCGACCAAGAAAGGATACCTCCATGGAAGAGACATTCTTCGGCAATTTCGATCTCGCCAGCTTATCCATCTGGCTATTCTGGGGCTTTTTTGCACTGCTGATTTTCTATCTGCAGACCGAAAATATGCGCGAAGGCTACCCGCTTGAAGACGATGATGGCGACGAAGCCGCCAATCAGGGGCCTTTCCCGGTACCAAAGCCAAAAACCTTCAAACTGCCCCATGGACGCGGCGAGGTTACAGTTCCCGGTCCCGATGTGCAGGCGCGCTCCGATCTTGCGCTGGCAAAGACGGCTACCGGGAATGGGTTTCCTTTTGAGCCGACGGGCGATCCCATGGTTGACGGTGTTGGACCGGCCTCTTGGGCGGCGCGGCGGGACGTGCCGGAGTTGGATGCCAAAGGCCATCCAAAAATCGTCCCCATGTCGGCTGCGGAAGGGTTCGGGGTGTCGGCAGGTCGGGATCCGCGTGGTCTTCCGGTCATGGCGGCTGATAGCGAGGTCGTGGGTCTTATTTCGGACGTGTGGATCGACGAGCCCGAGCAACTGGTGCGGTATCTGGAGATTGAGCTGGACGCGGCCTGGGGAGACGGGAAGCGGCTTGTTCCGCGCGAGTTCGTTCGGGTCTCTTCTGATCGGGTGAAGATCAAATCGATCTACGGCAAGCACTTTAAGAACGTGCCGAAGACCAAGTCGCCTAATCAGGTCACCCTGCTCGAGGAAGAGAAAATCTCGTCCTACTACGGCGGCGGCACGCTTTATGCGGACGTCTCCAGGACCGAGCCGCAACTGTAACTGAAACAAGGAAGGGAGCGGCGCCATGTCAGACCGTAGCGACGATTTCCAAGTTGAGCCCATCGAAGGGCTCCCGGAACTGCCCCCCGAGGGCGAGGTGATCCTGTGGCAGGGCAAGCCGAACTGGTGGGCACTGGCCAAGGACAGCCTCGCGCTTAAATGGGTCATGGGGTATTTCGTGTTTCTGGGCGCCTGGCGCTCAGTGGCGCTGATGACAGAAGTTCCGGCTCTGACCGCGCTCAAGGGCGCCGTTCCCTTCCTGATCCTCGGGCTGGTCGTCTGTGCGTTGTTGACCGCGATTGCGTGGACGCAAGCTGTCACCACAGTTTACACCGTTACGAACCGCCGCGTTGCCATGCGCATCGGGGCGGCGCTGACCATAACCTACAATCTTCCCTATCGTTGGATCGGGGCAGCGCATCTCGACCTGCGCAAGTCCGGCACGGGCACTATCGCGATGGAGCTGATCGGCGAAACACGGATGAGCTATCTGAACTGCTGGCCGCATATTCGCCCCTGGCACATACGCGACCCCCAGCCTGCCCTGCGCTGCATCCCAAATGCCGGGCATGTGGCGGAGCTGATTGCAGACGCGGCGCAGACCCAACTGGCGCGTCGTGAAACCAAACCCATCGCAACCCCCGAGGGCGCCCAGACCGCGCCCGACGCCACCGCAGGCGCAGCCCCGGACGCTGTGCCAGTACCTGCGGAATAAGGAGGAGATGCTATGAACGGCCCTGCAGTCCAAGAACTGGTACAAAGAGACAAGGAGATGATCCCGCGTGTTCTTTTGCGCGCGATGCTCGCTCTTGTCGTGTTGTGCCTCGTTATTGTGGCTTTCGCGCGTGTGACAGACCGCCCGCTCGAAGCCCAATTCCCCGACATGCCAATTCTTGAAGAGCGGACGATCCAGATCTTCGGAGAAATGGATGGCTCTGCCGTGGTGACTTTCGCCGATGGCGCACCAGACATCGTTCTGAGTGGCGAGGAGGGTGGGTTCGTGTCTGGAATGACCCGCGCGCTCGCCCACGAGCGTGGTCTGTCGGGCTTTGCGGAAACGGAACCAGTGCGCCTGGTGCGCAATGGAGATGGCCGCCTGTCCCTGATCGATGACCTTACTGGCTGGGAAGCCCAGATCATCGGCTTTGGCAAAGACAACACCGCCGCTTTCGAGCGGTTAATGCAACACCCGGTTACTGGAGGAGAATGACCCATGGGCCTCTTTACCCGCACGCGTGAGACCGCCCCTTGCACGGTGAGCATCAGCCACCGTTTCGAGGAGCTTTCGGCTCACGTTCGTTTCAACAACGGCGCCGTCGTCTATCCCGGCGATGAAGTGATCGTCAAAGGGCCTGAGATTATGGCGCCCTATGGCGAAGTGATCTCGGAGGATCGCATTGCCATTATCACCCGCGCCTCCGGCCTTGAGCGTCTCTGGACGCGTATGACTGGGGATCTCGAATTCATGGAACTCTGTGAATTTTCCTTCTCCGAGGAGGTGACGCTATGAACGTCCAGACCAACCCCGAAAAGATCAACGGCACGCATTCCCCTGTCTCCAACCACGGAGTGGTGGACGACAACATGACTTCGGAAAAAGCAACCGATGTTGCGATGCAGGACACGCTTCTGACGCCCAGGTTCTACACCACCGATTTCGATGAAATGGATGCAATCTCGGTTGAAGACGTCCGCGATGAATGGGACCCGCTTATCGCCGAGATGGTGTCGGACCCGAACAAGGGTCACTTCAAGAAAAACGAGGATTGGGACCATGTCGACTGGGACAACATGGAGCCCGAGCTAAAAAAGGAGTTCATCGACTTTCTGATTTCCTCCTGCACAGCGGAATTCTCAGGGTGCGTGTTGTATAAAGAAATGAAGCGCAGGGGATCCAATTCGGATATCACGCAGCTTTTTCAGCTTATGGCACGGGATGAGGCGCGCCATGCCGGGTTTATCAATGACGCTCTGCGGGAGGCAGGGATCGCGGTAAATCTGGGGTTTCTTACGCAGCAGAAAAAATACACCTACTTCCGACCGAAGTTCATCTACTACGCAACTTACCTGTCCGAGAAGATCGGGTACGCACGGTACATCACCATTTTCCGGCATCTGCAGGAAAATCCCGACCGCCGCTTCCACCCGATTTTCAAGTGGTTCGAAGAGTGGTGCAATGACGAATTCCGGCATGGCGAGGCTTTCGCGATGCTGATGAAGACTGACCCGAAGCTGACCACCGGGCGCAACGTTCTGTGGATCAAGTTCTTTCTGACGGCGGTCTACTCGACAATGTACGTGCGGGATCATCAGCGTCCGGCTTTTCACAAGGCCCTGGGCGTCGACACCGACTGGTACGGGCAGGAGGTGTTCCGCAAGACGTCTGAGATTTCCAAGCAGATATATCCGATCACACTCGATATCGATCATCCTCGCTGGATGCCAAACCTCAAGCGGATGGAGAAAGCGTCGCGCGACATGGCCGCGGCGCAGCAAAAGGGCGGTGTGTCCGGTACTTTTGGCAAGATCTCTGCCGGAGCGCGCGCGGCACTGGCCTTTGTGTCGCTTTATACCATACCGGCCAAAAAGCATCAGGTGCCGGCCGACACACGACTGGAGCCTGCCTACTGATGTTCGCCAATCCCTGGATCGTCGCGCTCTGCGCTATGTTTGTCTGGTGGTTCGCCACCGGAGCGATCCTTTGCATTGTCAAAAATGCCGACCGCCGCGGGCCCGATGCCCATGTGCGGTCGGTTATTCTGACGGCGCCGCTTGGGCTTCTCGGGATTTATGGATTTGTTGCCACCACCAATGTCGATACGCTGGGCGCCGCCTGGCTCGCCTTTGGATCCGCTCTGCTGATCTGGGGCTGGATCGAACACGCGTTCCTGTCGGGCGTTATTACGGGTCCCAATTCCTATCCTTGCCCGGAGGACTGCGCCGAATTCGAACGGTTCTTCCGCGCCTGGGGAACCATTGCCTACCACGAGATGCTGCTGCTGACCGTGGTGATTGCGATGCTTCACGCCGCCTGGGGCGCGCCCAACCAGTTTGGCCTCTGGACGTTTGTGATCCTTTTTGTCGCGCGTATCAGCGCCAAGCTGAACCTGTTTTTGGGCGTGCGGAAGATCAATACAGAGTTTCTACCCGCGCCGTTGGCCCACCTACCAAGCCACTTTCACACGGCACCTATGAACTGGCTTTTTCCCTATTCGGTCACCGCGCTCACGTTTGCCATGACCTGCTGGTTCGAGCGGCTGGTTACCGCCGAAACCCCCGCCGACACCGTCGGGTTCACTCTTCTGGCGGTGTTTACAGCGCTCGCGCTGCTTGAACACTGGCTGATGGTCGTGCCCCTGCCTGATGAGAAACTATGGCGTTGGCTGATGCCAGCGCCCAACCAAAAAAATGAAAATACAAGACCAAGAGAGGACGCCCATGGACTTTGACGCCCTTTTCACTTCGCAGCTAGATCAGCTACGTGACGAAGGAAATTACCGCATTTTCGCCGAGCTTGAGCGCATGTGCGGCCATCACCCAAAGGCGCAATGCCACGGCGAGGACGGGAAGCGTGAAATCACCGTCTGGTGCTCCAACGACTACCTTGGCATGGGGCAAAACCCCAAAGTCACGGGTCGAATGACCGAGGTCATCGAACAATGCGGTGCAGGCGCGGGGGGGACGCGCAACATATCCGGGACGAACCATCACCACCGGCTTCTGGAGGAAGAGCTGGCGGATCTGCACCAAAAGGACTCAGCCCTGCTTTTCACCTCGGGCTATGTCTCTAACTGGGCCGCGCTCAGCACGCTGGGCGCACGTCTTCCGGACGCTGTTATCCTGAGCGATTCATTGAACCATGCCTCCATGATCGAGGGCATCCGCCATTCGCGTGCGCGCAAGGTGATCTGGAACCATAACGACCCCGATGATCTGGATCGTAAACTGGCTGCGCTCCCTGCAAATGCGCCCAAGATCGTAGCCTTCGAGTCTGTCTATTCCATGGATGGGGACATCGCGCCCATTGCCGAGATCTGTGACGTCGCCGAGAAGCACGGCGCAATGACCTACCTCGACGAAGTGCACGCCGTGGGTATGTACGGCCCACGCGGTGCCGGCATCGCCGAGCGCGACGGGGTGATGGATCGCATAACCCTGATCGAAGGCACTCTGGGCAAAGCCTTTGGTGTTGTCGGTGGCTACATCACCGGGTCCGAGGCTCTGTGCGACTTCATCCGTTCGTTTGCGTCCGGCTTCATTTTCACAACAGCATTGCCTCCGGCGGTCGCAGCGGCAGCCCAGACATCCATTGCGCATCTAAAGACGTCGACCATTGAGCGAGACACACAGAAATTACGTGTGCGTCAGCTGCGCGAGATGCTGGACGCGGCGGGTATTCCACATATGGACAATCCGAGCCACATCATTCCGGTGATGATCAAGGATCCGGTCAAGTGTAGGATGCTGTCTGATTATCTGATGGATGAATTCGGCATCTACGTGCAACCGATCAACTATCCGACTGTGCCCAAAGGCACCGAGCGGTTGCGCTTCACGCCATCACCAAACCATTCGCTCGAGGATCTTCAGCATCTGGTCAATGCGCTTTCGGTTCTATGGAAGCAATGCGCTGTCGCCCACGCTGTCGCCTGAGTGTCATCGAGGATTCTACTTGCCGAGAGGCGGGCGCGCATTAGCCTCTCTGCACGGAAACAAACAATTGGGAGAGGAAGATGAAAGCAACGTTTTTTGTCGCAGCCACCACCGTCCTCATCGCCGCCCCGGCCACTGCAGAGCCAACAGGTGATGCAGCGGCAGGCGAGAAGGCCTTCCGTCAATGCCAATCCTGCCACGTTGTGCAAAACGCGGCTGGTGATGTGCTTGCCGGACGCGCAGGAAAAACCGGACCGAACCTTTTCGGCGTTGCGGGTGCTACGGCTGGGCAAGTTGAAGGCTTCAGATATTCCGACGGGCTTGTTGCGGCAGGCGAAGGCGGCATGGTCTATGACGAAGCTACTTTCGTGGCATATGTGCAAGACCCGACCGGAAAAATTCGCGAGGCCACGGGTGATGACAAAGCACGCGGGAAGATGACGTACCGCGTTCGCAAAGAAGAAGATGCCGTGAACCTTTACGCTTTCATCGCAGGTCTGGAATAAGCACCAGCAGACATCCTTTGGAAAGCGCGCCGTCCTCGGCGCGCTTTTCTGTTCGAAGACCCGGCAGCTCTTGGCCAATAGGCCCGTCACCTGAATTTTCGCGATTGCACAAGGGGGCGCCCTTTGTCTGATCAGGCACCTATTCTGCACATGCTCTGTGGCAAGATCGCTTCCGGGAAGTCGACACTGGCCGCGAGGTTGGCTCAGTCCCCCGGAACGGTTCTTATTTCCGAAGACGAATGGCTGGCCGCCTTGTTCGCATCTGAAATGCAAAGCCCCAAGGACTATGTGCGCTGTGCGGTTCGGCTCCGCGACATCATGGGTCCACATATAGCGGCGATTTTAGGAGCAAATACCTCGGTGGTTCTCGATTTTCAGGCCAATACCCGAGACAGCCGAAACTGGATGCGCTCTTTGCTGGAGACAACCGGGGCGGATCACAGGCTGCATCTTTTAAACCCGCCTGACGATGTGTGTCTTGCCCGGCTCAGGGCGCGCAATGCCTCGGGCAAACACCCTTTTTCTGTATCGGACGAGCAGTTTCGTCAAATCTCCAAGCACTTTGATCCGCCAAGTTCGGATGAGGGCTTTAACGTGGTGCTCTATGAACAAGCACCGTGAGACCAGGCCATCGACCCTAGTCCTGCGGGCTATTTTTCAGCAACAGCAACAGCAACCCCTTCAAAAAGAACGCAGTTTGAGCATCGACCCGGTCACCGTTAAACAGCTGCGCCGTCTTCCACATTTCGACCCGAACCGGCGATCTATTTGACTTTGAGTCTGAGGGCTATTCAGCCGGGTTCCGTGGCGCACCCTGCTCAAGTATTCTGCGGTCAGAGGGCACGGTTGCGTTGCGCACGGGCCAATTCCTGTCTGACAGCTCTGATTTCGTTGCGAAGGCTGCGCCAATCACAATGAAGGTATAGCTGATCAGTTCGGTTCCCTCCTGCACGACGGCTTTTACCAAGCTGCCGGTATCACCATCAATTACATGATCCCAGAGAAGTCCGCTGCCAAACAATCTGCTGAAGAAAACAAGCTCGGACATGCCAAGCAGCAAGACCCAGAACGAGGGGTGCTTCATGTGAACCGATGCGGAGGCGCCAATTGCATTTCGTTGGCCCACGAGAAAAAGCGCACCCAGCAAAGCGACGAACGTGGCGGGGTACACCCAGAAGCCATGTTTTATGCTGTCCAGAAGGCCATCACTCTCTCTGATGAACATCCAAAGAAAGAGAACCGCCCAGGCGCTGCAATATCCCTTGTGTTGCTCTGATCGGTTGGCCGCTAGGAGAAATAGGAAAAAACAAAGAAGTAGGAGAACTCCCTGATATATCTGGGTGAGGGATGTCTCTGACATTTTGCTGTCAAACACGATGACGTCCAGATAAATCACGGCGGTTGCGACCAAGATCAAGACGCCGACGAACAGCACTTCGTAAAGACGTGTTCTTATATCTGCCATACCAAATTCTGCTCTGTGCGGCCTTCGGTTTCCTGACGGATTATGCTCGCTCACAGTGCGTGTTAGCGGGCTTGGGAACCAAAGGGGGGACCTGTAAGTCCACCATTTATTTTTCGTTAGAATAATACATGGCACAAACCTGTCCACCCTTGGTACGCGCTCGTGATTGGTACGCTCTTTTCCAGGGCACGAGAACTAATCGACTACTCAATCAGTCGGGCGCAGCGAAGCTGTCACGTAGTTCACGCTAAGGTCGCGGTCGGAGATGCCCCAGCTCCATGAAATGGGATTGAATACAAAACCTTTGCGATCCACGGGCTCAAGCCCGGCGTCGCGCAGCAGCTCAAACAGTTCGTCCGGCGTTATGAACTTTTTCCATTCATGCGTGCCTTTGGGTAGCCACTTCATCACATACTCGGCGCCAACGATGGCCATGGCGAAGCTCTTGGGATTTCGGTTGATCGTGGAGCAGCACATGATCCCGCCAGGTTTCAGCAGCTCCTTGCATGCACTCAGGTAGGTCAGCGGGTCGGCCACATGCTCCACGACCTCCATGTTCAACACTGCGTCAAACTGCTCGTCCTCTGCCACCAGGGCCTCGGCGGTGGTGTGACGATAGTCGATTTCCAGGCCGGACTGCTCGGCGTGGATGCGGGCTACGGGAATGTTCCGCTCGGCGGCATCTGCGCCGACAATTTTCGCCCCGAGCCGCGCCATTGGTTCGGACAGCAAACCGCCGCCACAACCGATGTCCAGAATGCGCAACCCTTCAAACGGCAAAGGGCGGGTCAGGTCGCGCCCGTACTCTGTTGCGATCTGCCGCGTGATGTAGTCGAGCCGGACCGGGTTCATCAGGTGCAGCGGTTTGAACTTGCCGGTCGGGTCCCACCACTCAGCGGCCATCGCCTCGAACTTAGCGATTTCGCTTGGGTCGACGGTGGTTTGCGCGGTTGTCATGGACTCTCTCTCTACATCTTGCCAAGGATAGGTGGACGGGTTTCCCGAGACATATAGGGCAGCAATGAACCGGGCGGCGAGCCAAAAACGCGCATCCGATTATCTGTATCCGCCGATCGATCCGTTTGATCAGCGGATTCTTCCGGTGTCGCACGGCCATCGCATTTATGTCGAACAGTGCGGCAAGCCGGACGGAATTCCTGTTGTGGTGCTGCACGGGGGGCCAGGCGGCGGCTGTAGCCCCGCGATGCGGCGCTACTTCGACCCGAACACCTATCGCGTCATTCTGTTTGATCAGCGGGGATGTGGCCGTTCCAGACCCCACGCATCCGTAAACGACAACACCACGTGGCATTTGATCGAGGATATCGAGGCTATCCGCACAACCCTTGAGATCCCTGCTTGGGATGTGTTTGGCGGCAGCTGGGGTGCCACGCTTGCGTTAATTTATGCCGAGGCGCACCCAGATCGCGTGATAAATCTCATTTTGCGGGGCGTTTTCCTGATGACCGAGGCCGAACTGAAATGGTTCTATGGCGGCGGTGCTGCGCAGTTCTGGCCGGATGTCTGGGCAAGGTTTGTCAACATGATCCCGGAGGATGAGCGCGACGATCTGATAGGGGCATATGCCAAGCGCCTTTTTTCAGGAAATATCATGGAAGAGACCCGCTTTGCCCGTGCCTGGTCGGCATGGGAGAATGGGCTGGCATCGATCTACTCCGAAGGTACCAGCGGCGAAAGTCCCGCAGAGTATGCCCGTGCTTTCGCGCGGCTAGAGAACCACTATTTCCGCAATAAGGGCTTTATGGAGGAGGACGGACAAATCCTCCGCGATGTAGGCCGGATCACAGAGATTCCGACGACGATCGTACAGGGCCGGTTCGATATGATTTGCCCTCCCGCGGCGGCCCACAAGCTGGCAGCTGCGCTCCCGCGCTCGGATCTGCGCATGGTTCCACTGGCCGGCCATGCCTTGTCCGAGGCCGGAATAAGTGCAGAGTTGGTGCGCGTCATGGATAAGTTGCGATACGGGCGCAGCGCTTAGCGTCTTTCTTGAATAGGGTTTTCTGGCGCTTGCGCGCTATGTTGTGACGTGTGGGTGAAAGGGACAGTCGTTGGAACTGAGAAGCCGCCGAAAATTATTGCAGACAGGCGTCGCTGCCGCGTTGCTTGCGGCGAGCGGCCTTCCTGTGTCCGCACGCGCCCAAGGCGGGCGCTTGCGCATCGGTCTGTCAGAGGCTCTGCCTGATTTCACAACGGGTGCGCAGAATGCTCGGTCGATTTTTGGCGCTGTTGCCGGTCAGGGCGCTGTGTACGATACACTGACCGAGGTCTCGGCCGATGGCGCGTTAAAAGGTGAACTTGCCGTAAGCTGGGCACCATCAAGTGACGCCGCAGTCTGGACCTTTGCGTTGCGAGACAACGTTCAGTTCCACGACGGCGTTGCGCTGACCGCCGGAATTGTTGCAGATGTTTTCATGCGGTACAGGGCGACGGCGGATGCTGCCTCGATCCTGTCAACGGTGTCGTCGGTCGAGGCTTTGCCCGGAAACCGGGTGCGGTTTGCGCTGGAGGGCTCTAACCCGGATTTCCCGTGGTACCTGAGCGATCCGGGACTTGTGGTAACCCGTCCGGCGGCGTCGCGCGCGCAGCCGCCTCTTGGTACCGGCCTCTACCGTTTTGAAGAGTGGGGCCGCGAAGGCCGTATTCTGGCGCGCCGGGTGACGCCGCACTACAAGGACGGTTATGCGGGCTGGTTCGATGAGCTTGAACTTTTGGCGATGCCCGACGAAGGCGCCCGCGCCCAGGCTTTGCTGTCCGGACGGATAGACGTCACCCATGACCTCTTGCCGGAGACGCTGGAGAGGCTGGACAGGGACGCGCGGTTTGATGTTCGGATGGTCCCGGACGCGCGCTATCTTGCGTTTGAATGCCTTGGCGCTGATGCGGCAGACCTTAGAGCATCGCTGTCCGCGACAATCTCGCGAGGCAACTTAATGTCCGGCGCAATCGCGCCGCTCGGTCGTGCGGCGCATGATAATCCGTTTCCGCAAGGATCTGCTACAGTGCTGCATGTATCCAGTGCGCCACCGCTGCCGCGGGAGCTTTCGGTTGCTGTTGCCCCGGATCTCGGGGCCGCCGGCGCAAGAGTGGTTTCTGTGTTCGCAAAACAGCTCAGCGCTTCAGGTACACGCGCCCGTCTCGCCGCGCAGCCAGACAAGGCGGATATCCTTATTCATCGCCTGCCGGTACGTCCTTTGGCGGATTGGGCCTGGCTCGATTGGGCTCGGTTCTCAGGCGGTGGCGCAGAGCTGATGACAGCCCTTGGTGAGGCGCGCGCCTGTCTGGACCCTGAACTGCGGGCGGCGCTTTTCGCACAGGTCAATGTGCTGGCAGCACGGACGACGCATGTTGTTGTGCCCTGCTATCTCAACAATACCATGGCCTATACCCGCAGCGTGGCGCCTCCGGGGCGTCTTGGCGCCGACCTGGATCTCGATGGTGCACGCATTGCAGAACGGTGGTGGCGGGTTTAGCCGCGACTTTGGTCGGAGATTCGTTTACAACCCTCTGTTTGTGGCTGCTTTAGATGGAAATCTTGAGTTCGCTCAAGAAATGGCTGTGCCCCGAAAAGTAAGATGTGCGACCTAATCGCCCGGCCCAGCCTGTCTGGCTGCGGCAACGCACCTCATTTGACCGCAAAACGAGACAGCACTCGTCAGAAATTGGTTTCTGGCAAGTCTCTCAATTTGTTCACAAAAACGCGAGTTGTCAAAAAAATTTACAGCGAATTCGAATCTAGCGGAAATTCTTTACAAGAAAAATGCACAAAATCAGGGCGTTGTTGCCAGCTTCACAATCCATGGTAACGGTTTCTCAATATTTCGACATCCAGGCCTTAGGAGGGGATGAGCCAAATGACGGAACAGAAGCCTATTCAACAAGACAATGCTCTTAAGCCGGTATCCGAAGAATTTGCGGCCTCTGCACATATCAACGCAGAGCGGTATGCGGAGATGTATGCGGACTCTGTTTCGAACGCTGAAGCCTTCTGGGGCGAGCACGGTCAGATGCTGGATTGGATCAAGCCATACACACAGGTGAAGAACACGTCGTTCGAGCATGATGACGTCCACATCAAGTGGTTCGAAGATGGCACGCTGAACGTGGCCGCCAACTGTATCGACCGTCATCTGGCGACGCGCGGAGATCAGACCGCGATCATCTGGGAGCCTGACGAACCAACCGATCCGGCGATGCATATCACCTACAAGGACCTGCATCGCTCGGTCTGCAAGATGGCCAATGTGCTGGAAGACCTGGGCGTGCGTAAAGGCGACCGGGTGATCCTGTATCTGCCGATGATCCCTGAAGCGGCCTACGCGATGCTGGCCTGTGCGCGCATCGGCGCAATCCACTCGATCGTGTTTGCGGGCTTCTCGCCGGACGCGCTGGCGGCGCGGATCAACGGGGCTGACGCCAAGCTGGTGATCACCGCCGACTACGCCCCGCGCGGTGGGCGCCAGACGCCGCTGAAGTCCAATGCCGATGCAGCCCTGCTGCACACCAAGGACGACGTCAAAATGCTGGTCGTAAAGCGCACCGGCGGGCAGACCACCTGGGTGGACGGGCGCGATTTTGACTACAACGAGTTGATGCTGGAAGCAGACGACGTTCAGCACCCGGTCGAAGTGAACGCCGAAGACCCGCTTTTCATCCTCTATACCTCCGGGTCCACGGGACAACCCAAAGGCGTAGTGCACAGCTCGGGGGGCTATTTGCTCTATGCCGCGATGACCCAGAAGTACGTTTTCGACGTGCACGAAGGAGACATCTACTGGTGCACGGCCGACGTGGGCTGGGTCACAGGGCATAGCTACATCGTCTACGGGCCGCTCGCTAACGGTGGCACTACGGTGATGTTCGAAGGTGTGCCGACCTACCCCGATGCGTCCCGCTTCTGGGAGGTGTGCGACAAGCACGAGGTCACCCAATTTTACACCGCACCGACCGCGATACGGGCGCTCATGGGCAAGGGACCGGAATTTGTCGAGAAGTGCGATCTGTCCTCCCTTCGCGTGCTCGGCACGGTCGGCGAGCCGATCAACCCTGAAGCTTGGAACTGGTACAACGAGCTGGTCGGCAAGGGCCGCTGCCCGATCGTCGACACCTGGTGGCAGACAGAAACAGGTGGCCATCTGCTGACCCCACTTCCTGGCGCGACCGCCCTCAAGCCCGGCTCTGCGACAACGCCGTTTTTCGGTGTACAGCCGGTGGTTCTGGACCCGCATTCGGGCCAGGAAATTACTGAAACGGAAGCCGAGGGTGTCCTTTGTCTGAAAGATAGCTGGCCCGGTCAGATGCGGACGGTTTACGGCGATCACGAGCGCTTTGTGAAGACCTACTTCAGCGACTACAAAGGTTACTACTTTTCGGGCGATGGCTGTCGCCGTGACGCGGATGGCTATTACTGGATCACTGGCCGGGTCGACGATGTGATCAACGTCTCCGGCCACCGGATGGGCACTGCGGAAGTGGAGTCGGCGCTGGTGGCACACGCAAAAGTCGCCGAGGCCGCTGTTGTGGGGTATCCGCACGACATCAAGGGGCAAGGCATCTACTGCTATGTCACGCTCATGAATGGCGAGGAGCCATCCGAGGAGCTGCGCAAGGAATTGCGCACCTGGGTGCGGACCGAGATCGGCCCGATTGCAGCACCTGACCTGATCCAATGGGCGCCCGGCCTTCCGAAGACGCGTTCGGGAAAGATCATGCGCCGCATTCTGCGTAAAATCGCCGAGAACGATTTCGGTGCGCTTGGCGATACGTCTACCCTGGCGGAACCAGCAGTCGTTGATGACCTCATCGCCAACCGGATGAACCGGAAGGACTGAGGGTCATGGACGGGGCAACCATCACAAAGACAGTCAATGTGATCCTTCTCGGACCTCCGGGTGCCGGGAAGGGGACGCAGGCACGCATGCTCGAACAAAGGTTCGGGCTGGTGCAGCTGTCCACCGGCGATCTTCTGCGCGCAGCGGTTGCTGCCGGCACAGAGGCCGGCAAGGCTGCGAAATCGGTCATGGAAGCCGGGGGTCTGGTGTCGGATGAAATCGTTCTCGCGATTCTGAAAGACCGACTGTCGGACGAAGACGTTGGGGCCGGTGCGATACTTGACGGTTTCCCACGCACGACGGTTCAGGCAGAGGCGCTGGATAAGCTTCTGGCGGAGACGGGCCAGTCTATCGATGCAGCAATCTCGCTTGAGGTTGACGATGAAGCGATGGTCGGACGCATTTCTGGGCGCTTCACCTGCGGCTCCTGCGGCGAGGGCTATCACGACGAATTCAAACCAACGGCGCAGGCCGGGGTTTGTGACAAATGCGGCGGCACGGACATGAAGCGCCGGGCCGACGACAACGCTGAGACGGTGCGCGAGCGGCTGAAAGCCTATCACGCCCAGACGGCGCCCCTGATCACCTATTACGAGCAGCAAGGCAGCCTGTCCAAAGTCGATGCAATGGCGTCGATCGACGACGTCAAGGCATCGCTGGACGGGCTCGTGGCGGGGATCACGGGCTGAGGAACCGGGAGCGTCCTTCGAAGGAGGCTCCCATATTTTGGAAAGGGAGAGAGTTATGTCGGACAACTCTGACAGCAACGGCTACTGGGCGGCGAATATCCGTCTTGTGAAAATCTGCCTCGTGATCTGGGCGCTTGTTTCGTTCGGATTTGGCATTCTTCTGCGTCCTTTGCTTTCGGGCATTGCAGTGGGAGGGACAGACCTGGGCTTTTGGTTCGCTCAGCAGGGATCGATCCTCGTATTTCTTGCACTGATCTTCTTCTACGCCTGGCGCATGAACAGCATCGACAAAGAATACGGCGTCGAAGAGTAATCCGAGGGACACGGAACAATGGATCAGTTTACTTTAAACTTGCTGGTGGTTGGCGCGACCTTTGCGCTTTACATCGGCATCGCGATCTGGGCCCGTGCGGGTTCCACATCTGAATTTTACGCTGCAGGTCGCGGCGTTCACCCGGTCACCAACGGTATGGCGACAGCGGCGGACTGGATGTCCGCGGCCTCGTTCATCTCAATGGCGGGCCTCATTGCCTTCACCGGCTATGACAACAGCTCGTTCCTGATGGGCTGGACTGGCGGCTACGTGCTGCTGGCTCTGTTGCTTGCGCCCTATCTGCGCAAGTTTGGTAAATTCACGGTACCTGAATTTATTGGCGACCGCTTCTACAGCCCAACCGCGCGTATGGTTGCGGTTATCTGTCTGATCGTGGCCTCGGTCACATACGTGATCGGCCAGATGACGGGCGTTGGTGTTGCGTTCTCGCGCTTTCTGGAAGTGGACGTGTCGACCGGCCTGTTCATTGGTGCCGGCGTGGTGTTCTGCTACGCGGTTCTGGGCGGCATGAAGGGCGTCACCTATACTCAGGTCGCGCAATATTGTGTTCTGATAACGGCTTACACAATTCCGGCCGTCTTCATCTCGCTGCAGCTGACCGGAAATCCTATTCCGGGTCTGGGCCTGTTCGGTGAACATACAGCCTCGGGCGAGCCACTTTTGCAGAAGCTCGACCAAGTGGTGCAGGATCTTGGTTTTAACTCCTACACCGGCCATCACGCGGATACGCTGAACATGCTGTTGTTCACCATCTCGCTGATGATCGGTACGGCTGGTTTGCCCCATGTGATCATGCGCTTCTTCACCGTGCCTAAAGTGGCCGATGCGCGCTGGTCCGCTGGCTGGACGCTGGTCTTCATCGCACTGCTGTACCTCACCGCTCCGGCTGTTGGTGCCATGGCGCGTCTGAACCTGATCGACACGGTTTATCCGAACGGTCCGCAAGCGGAAGCTCTGATGTATGAAGAGCGCCCCGATTGGATGAAGAATTGGGAAGTCACCGGTCTTCTGAAGTTCGAAGACAAGAACGGCGACGGACAGATCCAGTGGTACAACGACAAATCCGAAGGCTTTGCCGCAACCGCTACGGCGAATGGTTGGCAGGGATCCGAGCTTACTGTGAACCGTGACATCCTGGTGTTGGCAAATCCCGAGATCGCACAGCTCCCGGGCTGGGTCATCGCTGTGGTTGCAGCCGGTGGTCTGGCGGCCGCCCTGTCCACAGCGGCTGGTTTGCTACTGGCAATCTCATCGGCGGTGTCGCATGACCTTTTCAAAGGTCAACTGACGCCAAACATGTCGGAGAAAGCCGAGCTTCTGACAGCGCGGATTTCAATGGCGGTTGCAATCGGTGTGGCCACATATCTTGGTCTCAATCCACCCGGATTTGCGGCGCAAACTGTGGCCTTGGCCTTCGGTCTGGCAGCGGCCTCGATCTTCCCGGCACTCATGATGGGCATCTTCTCCAAGCGGGTGAACAACACCGGCGCGGTTGCGGGCATGCTCACCGGCCTGATCGTGACCCTGGTCTACATCTTCCTGCACAAGGGCTGGTTCTTCATCCCGGGCACCAACAGCTTCTCTGACGCTGATCCGCTGCTCGGCACCATCAAGTCCACATCGTTCGGTGCAATTGGTGCGATGCTGAACTTTGCAGTGGCAATCGCAGTGAGCCGCGCCACTGAAGAGCCTCCGCAGGAGATCCAGGATCTGGTCGAAAGTGTACGCATCCCCAAAGGGGCTGGCGCAGCGGTCGATCACTAAGATCATATCCGAGCGGGTTGCCTCCCACCCCGCTCGGGTTTGAAGCCTGCGCGCTCCGGATTTTTGCCGGGGCGCGTTTTTTGCTCCGATCAAGTTATGACTGACATGATGCACGATATCGCGCAGATCAAATCGTTCCTTGCCCGCGTTCACCCCTACGATGCCCTGTCGCACGAGGATCTTCAGTCAATTGCGACAGAAGTCGAGGTGATTGCGGTACCTGCGGATACGCAAGTCTACAATTACGGGGAGCCGCTCAAAGGCCTCTATGTGATTGCCGAGGGCGAAGTTGGCGTGTCGGACAAGAACGGAGAGCAGGTCTCTCAGTTGGGAACCGGAAACAGTTTTGCCGAACGCGGGCTGAGCCGCGATGGCAAGGCGGTCACAGCCGCCAGGGCGCTGACAGATGCAGAGTTGCTGTTGCTGCCGGCTGAGGTGTTTCACCGTCTGGTCAGAGAACATCCTTCTGTTGCGAGCTTCTTTAATCGGTCCCGGACCAGTGATGCGCGCAAGACTGATTTGTCCACCGCCCGAATTTCCGAACTGATGACGCGTCAGGTGATCGGGGTCACACCCGAGCATTCGGTGCAACGCGCCGCGCAGGTGATGCGCGAGCGCGGAGTCTCTTCGCTGGCAGTTGTCGAAGGCGGGCGCTTGTCTGGGATTGTAACAGTGCGGGATATGACACGCGCATTGGCTGACGGGCTGTCTTTTGATGCCCCGATTACGATGCTGATGACGCCAGATCCCATCAGCCTACCGCCTGACGCGCTGGGCACTGATGTATTACACACAATGCTAGAGCGGCGGATCGGGCATCTGCCTATCACTGAAAAGGGCATACTCGTCGGAATGATAACGCAGACCGACCTGATCCGGTTTCAGGCGCTGAGTTCCGCCCAATTGGTTCACGACATCGCGCATGCAGTGACCCCGGCCGAGATTGCGAACGTGACCGTCCGGTTGCCGGAGCTTCTGGCGCAACTGGTGGGCGCGGGCAACCCGCATGAGGTTGTCACCCGTCTGATCACCGATATTGCCGATGCTGCAACGCGCCGTCTGCTGACCTTGGCCGAGGAGACGCTGGGTCCACCACCGGTCCCATACCTCTGGCTGGCCTGCGGGTCTCAGGGGCGGCAGGAACAGACAGGCATTTCGGATCAGGACAACTGCCTGATCCTTGACGATGCCATGCGCCCCGAACACGACATTTATTTCAAGGCGCTCTCGAAATTCGTGTCAGATGGGCTCGACGAGGTTGGCTACTTCTTTTGTCCCGGTGACATGATGGCAACCACAGAGCGTTGGCGGCAGCCTCTACGTATCTGGAGAGACTACTTCCGCAAATGGATCGAAAAACCCGACACCGAAGCGCAGATGCTCGCCTCCGTGATGTTCGACCTCCGCCCCATTGGAGGAACTGTATCGCTGTTCGAGGATCTTCAGGAGGCGACGCTGAAGAAGGCGGCCTCAAATAGTATCTTCGTCGCGCATATGGTCTCCAACTCGCTGAAACACACGCCACCATTGGGGATGTTTCGCGGCTTTGCGACTGTAAAATCGGGCGAGCATAAGAACCAGATTGACCTGAAGCACAATGGGGTCGTTCCGGTTGTGGACCTTGGCCGTGTTTACGCGTTGCAGGGTCAATTGACGGCAGTGAACACGCGCGCGCGCCTGGAAGCAGCGCAGGAGCAAGGGATCATCTCCAGCTCCGGGGCGCATGATCTTCTCGACGCCTATGATCTCATTGCAGAGACGCGGCTGAACCATCAGGCGGCGCAGATCCGCACCGGCTTGCGCCCGGACAACTTCATGGCGCCCTCCAGCTTGTCGGACTTCGAACGCAGTCACCTGCGCGATGCATTCGTTGTGGTACGCACCATGCAATCCGCGATAGGCCAGGGCAAAGGCGCATTGGGATAGAAGGAAGATTATGTTTCTGGAACTGGTCGCAACATTTGTTATCGGCTTCGGCGCAGCGGGGCTCATCCTGATTCTGAACTGGATCAGTGGGCGACGGCTGCCACGGGCGCTTTTGCCCATTGGCGCGGGTCTGGCAATGATCGGGTTCACGATCTGGAGCGAGTACAACTGGTACCCAAGGACTCTCGCGCAACTGCCGGAGGGGGTTGAGGTCCTTATCACAAACGACAAAACCGCCTTCTATCAGCCCTGGAGCTACCTCAGGCCATATGTTGACCGCTTCGCTGCGGTGGATGTGGCACGGGCCTTGCGCAACGAGGATGTTCCGGGCCTTGTGATTGTCCCCATCCTCTTTCTGGAGCGCTGGGCGCCCGGAAACGAGGTTCCGATTGTCGTGGATTGCGCTGGGTCAAGGCGCGCAGACATGGCGGACGGTATGGATTTCGACGACGCAGGCGCACCTGTGGATCCAGCATGGGTTTCCCTGGACGAAGAGGACCCGTTGCTAAAGGCCGTGTGCATCTGACGCAACGCACCGAGGCCCGGAGGAGGGGCTGACACGATGTTGGAGACAACCAGCCTCAGATTCAGGGTCTTTCTGTTTTTTGCGTTTGTGGCACTCGGCGGCGTAGCGGCTGTGTGCGGTGCATTGTGGCTGGGCTATCGTCAGTTGGGCAATGGCGATGCGCTGTCGGCGTTCGTGACCTCTGGCACTGTTGCGGCCTTTGTGATCGTCGGTTTGGTGACCTGGGTCTGGATGCTCTTTGACGAGAATGTTGCAAAGGCCGTCGACAGGTTGGCAACCGACATGCGTGCGCGCGCCCATGCAGATGTCGACAAAGACCTTGACCAGAATACAGCGCGCTACCTTGGGGATCTCGCGCCAGCTGCAGCGGCCGTGACTGCAAACCTGACAGATATGAAGAACGGCCTTGCGCAACAAGTGATGCGCGAGACCACAAGAATCTCCGGTGAGAAAGCGCATTTGAAGGCGGTTCTGTCCGACCTGCCGACGGGCGTTGTCATCTGCACTGCAGAGCACCAGGTCGTGTTCTACAACGGCCGGGCGCGTGATCTACTGGAGCGGTGCGGTTCTGTCGGGCTCGACCGATCGCTGGCGGGACTTTTGGGTGCCGCGCCAATTGAGGCCGCGTATGCACAGCTTATGGAGGCATCTCCAGAGGCGTGCGCAGACCTGCGCATAGATATTCCCGAAGAACGCCTCAGGTTGGGTATTGGTATGCGGCTCCTTGAGCCGCTTCCGGACAGCGACCAGTCACCCGCGTATGTGCTCACGTTGCGGCAAGCTCATCTGACGGATCTGCCATGCGGCTCGCACATTCCGGTCCCACGGGAGGCGGTTTTCGATTTCGACCTGATGCATGCGCGCCCGTCGAAGCATGTGATGGACCGCCGCCTTGAAGATCTGTGCTACGTTGTCTTTGACACTGAGACGACAGGGCTGATGCCAGATCGCGGCGATGAGGTGTGCCAGATCGCGGCAACGCGCATTGTTGGCGGTAAGATCGTCAATGGTGAGGTTCTGGATACGCTTGTGAATCCGGGTCGCAAGATCCCGCTTTCCGCCACAAATGTGCACGGTATCACTGATGCAATGGTCCAGTCTGCGCCAGACTTTGTTACCGCTGGACAGGCCTTTCACAACTTTGCGGATGGCGCGGTGCTGATAGCGCATAACGCGCCTTTTGATATGGCGTTTTTTTATCGGGCACAGGCCGAGATAGGGGTGCGGTTCGATCACCCGGTGTTAGACACAGTTCTGTTGTCTGCCGTGCTATACGGCCAGGCTGCTCAGCATTCACTGGATGCGATTGCGGAACGCCTGTCTGTTACGATCCCCGAGGAGGCCCGCCACACCGCACTTGGTGATGCGCTCGCGACCACAGAGGTATTTCTGAAAATGCTGCCGATGCTTAAGGCGCGTGGCATTGAAACATTCGGTGAGCTTCTTGCCGAAACCCGCAAGCACGGGCGCCTGCTGGAGGATCTGAATACAGCCTGACACGCCCCCTTGTCATACCGGGGATTCGGGCGTATATGCCCCTCAACAGCGGCGGCGCAGGTCCACACTGCGCCCCACCGGAAACGTTCGCGGGCCGCTCGGCCCGTTTTTTTGTTTTAGGACCACAGGACACATCGTGACTGACCTGATCGCCAAAACCATGCTTGACCAGAGACTCGCCGAAATCGTTCAGCCAGTGATCGAGGATTTGGGCTACGAGCTTGTGCGGCTGCGGGTGATGAGTGGTAAGACCAAGACCCTGCAGATCATGGCAGAAAAGCCGGATGGCGGCATCGAGGTAGATGATTGCGCTGCGATTTCGACGGCCGTTTCTGCCACGCTCGATGTCGAGGATCCGATCGAGGATAACTATACGCTCGAAGTATCTTCGCCGGGTATTGACCGTCCTTTAACCCGTCTGAAGGATTTTGCGGCCTGGGAAGGCTATGAGGCCAAGATCGAAACTACAGAGCTCATCGACGGGCGCCGCCGCTTCAAGGGCCTTTTGGCCGGAACAGAAGGCGACGAGGTCCTGATCGAGATCGAGGAAGGTACGATCGGCCTGGAGTATGAGTGGCTGAGTGACGCAAAGCTTGTCCTGACAGACGACCTGATCCGCGACGTCCTGCGCGCCCGTAAGGATGCCGGGGAAGTGGACGAAGCCCAGTTTGACGAAATCCAGACCATCATAGATGGCGAAGAAGAAACACCGGCGAACAGCGCCTGAGGGAGAGACAGATGGCCATTACCTCTGCAAACCAGCTTGAACTTCTGCAAACCGCCGAGGCGGTTGCGCGGGAGAAGATGATCGATCCGGAACTGGTGATCGAAGCGATGGAAGAGAGCCTCGCGCGCGCTGCGAAGTCTCGCTATGGCGCGGAGATGGACATTCGCGTGTCTATTCACCGCAAAACTGGTGTTGCGACCTTCACGCGTGTTCGGACTGTCGCTCCCGAGGAGGAGATAGAAACCTTTCAGGCAGAGATGACAGCCGACAAAGCGCTGGAAACCGTGGCAGCGCAGGGCAAGGACCTCATCGTTGTCTCTGGCACCAAAGAAGTGTTCGACGTGGAAACCGAAACGTCCGAGACCTTCAAGATTCGCCGCTTCCTGCTGCGCACACCGACCGAGATCGACCGGGCGCTTGCCGAGGGTGTGGACCAGGATACGCCCCCCCAAACCGGCGATGAGCTGGTGGACCAGGTTCCGCCGGTGGAGATGGGCCGGATTGCGGCGCAGTCCGCCAAGCAGGTCATCCTGCAGAAAGTGCGCGAAGCAGAGCGCGATCGACAGTTTGAGGAATTTAAGGATCGCGCGGGCACGATTATCAACGGTGTCGTTAAGCGTGAGGAATATGGCAATGTGATCGTGGATATCGGTCGCGGTGAAGGTGTCCTGCGCCGCAACGAGAAAATCGGTCGCGAAAGCTATCGCCCCAACGACCGTATCCGCTGCTACATCAAAGATGTGCGCCGCGAGACACGCGGTCCGCAGATTTTTCTGAGCCGCACGGCGCCGGAGTTCATGGCCGAACTCTTCAAAATGGAAGTGCCGGAAATTTACGACGGTATTATCGAGATCAAGGCCGTTGCGCGGGATCCGGGCAGCCGAGCCAAGATTGCGGTTATCTCCTACGATAATTCGATCGATCCTGTTGGCGCCTGCGTGGGTATGCGTGGGTCGCGTGTACAGGCGGTCGTGAACGAGCTTCAGGGTGAAAAGATCGACATCATTCCCTGGAACGAAGATCAGCCGACCTTCCTTGTGAACGCTCTGCAGCCTGCGGAAGTGTCGAAAGTTGTTCTGGACGAAGATGCAGAACGCATTGAGGTTGTCGTTCCGGACGAGCAATTGTCGCTGGCCATCGGTCGTCGGGGTCAGAACGTACGTCTGGCGTCGCAGCTGACAGGTCTCGACATCGACATCATGACCGAAGCGGAGGAGTCTGAACGTCGTCAGGCCGAGTTCCTTGAGCGCACGAATATGTTCGTCGACACGCTCGACGTTGACGAAGTTCTGGCGCAGTTGCTCGTCTCTGAAGGGTTCACCTCCCTTGAAGAGGTCGCCTATGTTGAACAGGACGAGCTGCTGGTCATCGATGGGTTCGACGAGGACACTGCCGAAGAACTGCAGACCCGGGCCCGTGAACATTTGGAAGAGCAGGCGCGCAAGGCGCTTGAGCGCGCCCGCGAACTTGGCGCCGAAGACAGCCTTATTGATTTCCAGGGCCTGACACCCCAAATGCTGGAGGCTTTGGCCGAGGACGGCGTGAAAACGCTCGAAGACTTTGCCACCTGTGCTGACTGGGAGCTTGCCGGAGGGTGGACCACGGTCGACGGGGAGCGGGTCAAGGATGACGGGGTTCTTGAGAAGTTTGACGTGTCTCTGGAAGAGGCGCAGAACCTGGTCATGACGGCCCGCGTTGCGATCGGATGGGTCAGCCCCGAGGAATTGCTCGCCGAAAGCAGCGATGCTGAGGCGGCGCCGGAAGAAGAGGACGCGCAGGCCTGATCGCAGGCCTGTACGGAAGCCGATGACACGGGGCGGCGCCGAAAAAAACCGGGAGGCCGGTGCAGAGCGAAAGTGCATCGCGACGGGCGAGGTTTTTCCCAAGGCCCGCCTGGTGCGGTTCGTCGTCGGGCCCGGAAATGAGATCGTTCCGGATATCTCCGGAAAGCTGCCCGGTCGCGGGATTTGGGTCCTGGCTGAGCGCCGATCGCTGGAGGTGGCGATAAAGCGCAACGCCTTCGCCAGGGGTGCGAAACAGTCTGTCGAGGTTCCCGTCGATCTTATGGATCGGGTGGAGACTTTGCTGGTCGATCGCCTGGTTTCTTTGCTGGCGCTCGCCCGCAAAGCAGGGGAAGCGGTTGTGGGCTACGAGAAAGTGAAGAGCCGGCTGATCAACGGCGAAGCCGCGGTGTTGCTTCAGGCCAAAGACGGGTCGGAGCGAGGAAAGAGCAAATTGCGCCCGCCAGGCGGGCCTGAGACTTATATTGCGTGCCTGAGCGCCCGGGAAATGGGTTTGGCATTTGGCCGCGATAGTGTGATACATGGCGCCTTAACGGCTGGTGGACTCACAACACGTGTTGTAGAGGAAGCCACGCGGCTCTCGGGCGTCCGCGAAAACGATGTCGGCAGTATTGCTGCCGGAAAGGATACGACAAGCGTATGAGCGATACAGACGGCAAAAAAACACTTGGTTTGCGCAGCGGGTCTCGGACCGGTCAGGTGAAGCAGAGCTTCAGCCACGGCCGGACCAAAAACGTTGTGGTTGAGACCAAGCGCAAGCGCGTTCTGGTACCCAAGCCCGGAGCCGGCAAAGCCCAAGGCGGTGCAGGTGACCCGGCCAAACCCGCCGGTGCGACCGATGCGGAAATGGAGCGCCGCCTGAAGGCGCTTGCCGCGGCGAAAGCACGCGAGTCCGAGGAAGAAGAACGCCGCGCACAGGAGGCCAAGGAGCGCGAGGAAGAACGCGCCCGTCGACGTGCCGAGATCGAAGCCAAGGAGCGCGAAGAGCGAGAGCGCGAGGAGCGCGCCCGCCAGAAGGCGGAAGAGGAAGAGGCGCGCAAGCGCGAGGAAGCAGAAGTCAAGCGTGCGCCGGCAAAGGCGAAGAGCAGCGAGCCGGCCGCAGCGGCACCGGCAGACCCAGCGGCCGCGCAAGCGGACGCGGCGCGCAGCGGCAAAGGCCCGGCACGCAGCAAACCCACCGAACGCGAGCGCGAGCGTGACCGCCGCGAAAACAAAGGCGGCAAGGGCGGTGATCGGCGTCGTTCTGGCAAGCTGACCCTGAACCAGGCCCTGTCCGGTGACGGTGGGCGTCAGAAGTCGCTGGCGGCCATGAAACGCAAGCAGGAGCGCGAGCGCCGCAAAGCGATGGGAGGCACCCAGGAGCGCGAGAAGGTCGTGCGTGACGTGCAGCTGCCGGAAGCGATTGTGGTCCAGGAACTGGCCAACCGAATGGCCGAGCGCGTCGCGGATGTCGTCAAAGCGCTCATGACAAACGGAATCATGGCGACACAGAACCAGTCTATCGATGCCGATACCGCGGAGCTCATTATCGAGGAGTTCGGGCATAAGGTCGTTCGCGTCTCTGACGCCGATGTTGAAGACGTCATCGACACCGTAGATGACAAGGCCGAAGACCTTGAGGCGCGCCCGCCGGTCATCACTGTGATGGGGCATGTCGACCACGGCAAGACCTCGCTTCTGGATGCCATTCGCAACGCAAAGGTCGTCTCCGGAGAGGCAGGCGGCATCACCCAGCATATCGGCGCCTATCAGGTGAAAACCAACGGCGGTCAGTTGCTGAGCTTCCTTGACACACCGGGCCACGCGGCCTTTACGTCGATGCGCGCGCGCGGCGCGCAAGTTACTGATATTGTTGTTCTTGTGGTGGCCGCGGATGATGCGGTGATGCCGCAAACCGTTGAAGCCATCAACCACGCCAAGGCGGCCGAGGTGCCCATGATTGTGGCGATCAACAAGATCGACAAACCGGAAGCCAATGCTGACAAGGTCCGGACCGATCTTCTGCAGCACGAAGTGATCGTCGAGCAGTTGTCAGGGGATGTGCAGGATGTTGAGGTGTCGGCCATCAGCGGTCAGGGGCTCGATACGCTTTTGGAATCGATTGCCCTGCAGGCGGAAATTCTCGAACTCAAAGCCAATCCAAAACGCGCAGCATCCGGGGCGGTGATCGAAGCGCAGCTTGATGTCGGACGGGGTCCGGTCGCAACCGTTCTGGTGCAGAACGGCACGTTGCGCCGTGGCGACATATTTGTTGTCGGCGAACAGTGGGGCAAGGTCCGCGCGCTGATCAACGACAAGGGCGAACGTGTGAACGAGGCCGGACCTTCGGTGCCAGTTGAAGTTCTGGGTCTGAATGGCACGCCGGAAGCGGGCGACGTTCTGAATGTGGTCGACACTGAAGCGCAGGCGCGCGAAATCGCGGCGTATCGAGAGCAGGCGGCGAAAGACAAGCGGGCAGCCGCCGGCGCCGCAACCACGCTCGATCAGCTTCTTGCAAAGGCGAAAGCAGACGAAAATGTTGCTGAACTGCCCATCCTTGTAAAAGCGGATGTGCAGGGCTCCGCTGAAGCGATTGGACAGGCCATGGAGAAGATCGGCAACGACGAAGTGCGTGTGCGCGTTCTCCATTCCGGCGTTGGCGCGATCACCGAAAGCGATATCGGGTTGGCTGAGGCATCCAATGCACCGGTGATTGGGTTCAACGTCCGTGCGAACGCACCGGCCCGCAGCGCAGCGCAACAAAAAGGCGTTGAGATCCGCTACTATTCGGTGATTTACGATCTGGTGGATGATGTCAAAGCGGCCGCCTCTGGCCTGTTGAGCGCAGAGATCCGCGAGAACTTCATCGGATATGCCGAGATCAAAGAAGTCTTCAAAGTTTCCGGCGTCGGGAAAGTGGCGGGTTGTCTTGTCACCGAAGGCATCGCGAGACGTTCTGCCGGCGTACGGCTGTTGCGCGACAACGTGGTGATCCATGAAGGAACACTTAAGACCCTGAAGCGGTTCAAAGATGAAGTGAAAGAAGTGCAGTCCGGCCAGGAATGCGGCATGGCCTTCGAGAACTACGATGATGTTCGCCCCGGCGACGTGATCGAGATCTTTGAGCGCGAGGAAGTCGAACGCAGCCTCGAGTAAAGGCTTACGTCTGACTGAAACTAGAAAAGGTGGCCGCAGGGCCACCTTTTCATTTTGGCATTCAGTTTAATCGGTTACGCGGCGCGACCGATGGGCGTGCCTTCGAATGTCCGGGTACCTACACGAACAACGATCCGTCCGTCATCCAAAGCCTTTACAAAAAAGCCCTGAATGGACACGCAGCTTCCGAGGGTGATGGTGCGAAGCATGATGTCTCCAAAAGTGCTATACTTTGTGGATAACAGATTGGTGAGCTAATTTCATTATAAATCTGCTACAAAAACGCAGGATTCTGCCAAATTGTAGCGATTTTTTTGCTCAATATTAGAAATCGCCTCAAAGCCAGTCGCGCAAAACAGGAATCAGCGGGATATCTGCGGCGGGCATGGGGTACGTCCGCAGCTCTGATGCACGCGCCCATGCAAGGGTCTGGCCTTCCTTTGGCTGCGGTATTCCTTCCCATTTTCGGCAGGCAAAAAGCGGCATAAGCAAATGGAAAGTGTCGTAGCTATGCGACGCGAATGTCAGCGGCGCGAGACAACTGTCCCATGTCTCTATGCCAAGTTCTTCGTGCAATTCCCTGACCAAACATGCTTCCGGCGTTTCGTCTGGTTCGACCTTTCCACCCGGGAACTCCCACAGCCCGGCCATCGATTTTCCTTCGGGACGCTGAGCCAGCAAGACCCTGCTGTCGCGATCGATAAGGGCCACTGCGGACACCAGCACCACTTTCATGATCGATAGTCCGCATTAATTTCGATGTAGCGTTTTGTAAGATCGCACGTCCACATCGTGGCAGTGCCATCCCCAATGCCGAGGTCGACGCCGATTCTGATCTCGGAGTTTTGCATATAAGTCGCCCCGTCTTCTTCTGTATAGCTCTCTGCAACCCAGCCTTTTTCCGCGACAAGAATGTCACCGAACCGGATTGTTAAACGGTCCCGGTCTGCGGTCGCGCCAGACTTTCCAACTGCCATGACCACCCGCCCCCAGTTCGGATCCTCCCCAGCCGCTGCGGTTTTGATAAGCGGGGAATTGGCCACACTGCGGGCCACTGCCCAGGCATCCGGTTCAGAGGCGGCGCCCGTTACAGCAACCTCGATCAGCTTGGTTGCGCCCTCTCCGTCGCGTACAACCTGGAGCGCAAGGTTGTGCATGACCGATCCGAGGGCCTTCTCGAACGCTGCGCCATCTGCACTGTCAGGATCGGTGATCCTGGTGTTCCCACTATGCCCGGTCGCCGCGCACAGGAGCGTGTCAGAAGTCGAGGTATCGCCGTCCACTGTGATTGCGTTGAAACTCCGTGCATTCAACCGGGAAACGAGCGTCTGCAAGGCCTGCTGAGAGATCTGCACGTCCGTAAAGATATAAACAAGCATTGTCGCCATATCTGGCGCGATCATGCCCGATCCCTTGGCGATGCCTGCGATCTTGACCGATTTGCCGTCAATTTCTGTCTCTGCAAAGGCGCCTTTGGCATAGGTATCGGTTGTCATGATCGCTTGGGCAGCCTCTTGCAGGCCGCCCGGACGGAGTCGTTGCGCCAGATCTGCGATGTTATCCGTGATCTTATGGGCGGGCAGCGGTTCGCCAATGACACCGGTGGAGCTTGTAAACACGCGCGAAACCGGCACCGAGAGCGCCTCAGCAAGAGCTTTAGTAACCTGTTCAACAGTTCCGGAACCTGCAGCACCGGTGAACGCGTTTGCATTGCCTGCGTTCACAAAGACAACCGCACCGGTGTTCGACGCAACGGGCATAGCAAGCTTTGCCTCACAGTCCAGGACTGGTGCCGAGCGCGTGCCTGAACGGGTAAAAACCCCCGCAACGACACTGCCTGGCGCGAGAAGCGTCAAGAGGACATCGTCGCGCCCCTTGTACTTGATGCCCGCAGCGCCCGTGGCCATCTGCACGCCCATAATATCGGGCAGCTCAGGGAACGCGGCCGGAGCCAGCGGCGACACAAGCGGTCCGTCGGGCTGGCGCGCCGCAGCGCGCGCCATCTTGCGCAGGCGGGCCGCCGCCCGCCAGTTTGCACGCATTTCAGACTTCAGCGTCATTCCAAACAACGCAGCTTAGTCCAGAAGCGACGCGTCGCGCACTGCGGCAGGATCAATTTCGGTTTCCGACCGCTCGATTGCGACACCCGCAGTCAGCGACTCAATAGCTTCCTGTATGGCCGCCTGTTCGAGCTCTGCAACGATCTCGGCGCGTACTTCTTCAAGTTGCGGCGGTTGTATGTCACGTGTCTCGTTCAGCTGGATGATGTGCCAACCGAATTGCGTTTGTACTGGCTGCGAGACAGCACCGACATCGAGCGCAACAACCGCGTTCTCAAACGGAGCAACCATCATTCCTTCGCTGAACCAGCCCAGGTCTCCGCCATTGGGGCCTGATGGGCCAATGGAGCGGCTTTGTGCGAGCTCGCTGAAGTTTGCACCTGCGCCCAACTCTTCGATGATCGCCTGCGCTTCCTCCTCTGTCTCTACAAGGATATGCGCGGCGTTGTATTCCTTGCCGGCCTCACCTCCAAGATACTGCTCGTCATAGGTGGTTTGGACAGCAGCATCGTTCACGGCGGCCTCGGCGGCTCCACGCAACACAATGTTCGCAAGAAAAGCGCGGCGTTCATTTTGCAAACCAAGTTCCGCGCGGGGTGACAGGGCATCTCCCAGTGACTGTGCAAGTGCCGACTGCTGGATAAGCTGATCCAGAATTCCGTCGTAAAGCACATCGTCGGGGAGCTGCTTATATTGATCGGGCAGGCTCTCCTGAACCGCAATAACATGCCCCAGAGTAATCGGTTCATCCCCGACCGTGGCCAGAACCGTGGCTGCGTCCTGTGCGGTCGCCGCGATCGGCAGGGTCAGAAGGGCTCCCGCGAGCATCGCGGCGGCCGGTTTGATTGAAAGTGTCACGGAAGTGTCTCCTTTTGCGCGCTTCAGAGCGGCGTTTTGGCCTGTCCAGCTAGGCCACGTTGACAGTTTTGGGGTGGCCCCTTATGTGCCATCAGGACCCCGTAGGCCGGGTGACCGCGCCGTCTTACGCCGTTTCTATGCCGCAGCCGAGGCGCGGGCAAGCACGGAGCTCGGGGCGAAGATCACGATAGGTCGAGACGGCCGCAACCGGAGCGAAATCGCGCAGATGCTTGGTATTGGAACAATCGCCAAAAAGGTTTTCGGAACGCCGAATGACCGCAAAGTAAAATCGGTTCGGTCCGTGGTGGCCAAGATCAACGCCCTAGAGCCACAGTTCGAGGCGCTCGATGATGCTGGCCTGGTTGCCAAGACCGAGGAGTTTAAGATCCGGATCGGTCAGGGGGAAAGTCTTGACGACATCCTGCCCGAGGCTTTTGCCAATGCGCGCGAAGCGGCCAAGCGCGCCCTTGGGCTGCGCGCCTTCGACACTCAACTGATCGGTGGTATTTTTCTCCATCAGGGGAATATTTCCGAGATGAAGACCGGCGAGGGAAAAACGCTGGTGGCTACGCTTCCGGCCTACTTAAATGCGCTCACCGGGCGCGGCGTGCACATCGTCACGGTGAACGACTACCTTGCGCGGCGTGACGCGGAATGGATGGGCAAGGTCTATACCCAACTCGGTATGACCACGGGCGTGGTCGTGCCGTTCCAGCCGGAGGATGAGAAGCGCAGAGCCTATGGCGCCGACATCACTTATGCCACCAATAACGAGCTGGGCTTTGACTATCTGCGCGATAACATGAAGTCCGAGCTCGACCAGATGTCTCAACGCGGACACTACTTTGCGATTGTCGACGAGGTAGACAGTATTCTGATCGACGAGGCGCGTACGCCGCTCATCATCTCAGGTCCCAGCCAGGATAAGAGTGAGCTTTACGTCGCTGTCGACAAAGTTATCCCTCGCGTGGAAGACGAACATTTTACGCTCGATGAAAAGACCCGGAATGTCACCTTTACCGATGAGGGGAACGAGTTCCTTGAGGAGCTTCTGCACGCTGAGGGTCTGCTGCCAGAAGGTCAGTCGCTATACGATCCGGAATCAACCACCATTGTGCACCACATCAACCAGGGCCTGCGCGCCCACAAGTTGTTCAACAAAGATCAGCAATATATCGTGCGCGGAAGCGACGTTGTCCTGATTGATGAATTCACCGGGCGTATGACCCCAGGGCGCCGGCTTGCCGACGGGCTTCATCAGGCAATCGAAGCGAAAGAGGGTGTTTCGATTCAATCGGAAAACGTGACACTGGCGTCGGTAACCTTCCAGAACTACTTCCGACTTTACGAAAAACTGGGCGGCATGACCGGGACGGCAGCAACCGAAGCCGAGGAGTTTGCCGAAATCTACGGGCTCGGCGTTGTTGAGATCCCGACCAACAAACCGATTGCCCGGGAAGATGAGCACGACCAGATCTATCGCACACAGCAAGAGAAGTTCGATGCGATTGTGAAGATGATCGGTGAGGCGCATTCCAAAGGCCAGCCTGTTCTGGTCGGGACAACATCGATCGACAAGTCCGAGTTCCTCTCGCAGTTGCTGAAGAAGGCAGAGGTTCCGCACAATGTTCTGAATGCACGCCAGCACGAGCAGGAAGCACAGATCGTTGCCGATGCAGGCAAACTGGGTGCCGTCACCATTGCAACCAATATGGCTGGACGCGGTACCGACATTCAGCTTGGTGGCAATGTCGAAATGAAAGTTCTGGAAGCCCTTGCGGCCGACCCCGATGCGCATCCCGACGAGGTGCGCGCCAAGATCGAGGCCGAACACTCGGACGAGAAAGAGAAGGTGCTCGCAGCAGGCGGTCTGTTCGTCCTAGCGACAGAACGGCATGAGAGCCGGCGCATCGACAACCAGTTGCGCGGTCGCTCCGGCCGTCAGGGCGATCCGGGCCGCTCGTCATTCTTCCTGAGCCTCGAAGACGACCTGATGCGGATTTTTGGATCTGAACGTCTGGACAAGGTGCTGTCCTCGCTTGGCATGAAAGAGGGCGAGGCAATCATCCACCCTTGGGTCAACAAGTCGCTCGAGAAAGCGCAAGCCAAGGTCGAGGGTCGAAACTTCGATATCCGTAAACAGCTTTTGAAGTTCGACGATGTGATGAACGATCAGCGAAAGACGATCTTCAGCCAGCGTATGGAGATCATGGAAGCCGACGACGTCTCTGAGATCACGCAGGACATGCGACATCAGGTTATCGATGATCTGGTCGACACGTTTATCCCGGAACGCTCTTACGCGGATCAATGGGATACCGAGGGCCTAAAGTCTGCGGTGGCCGAGAAACTGGGCATCGACGTCGATGTTGTTGCCTGGGGCGAAGAAGAAGGTGTCGACGACGAGGTTATTCGCGAGCGGCTTTCCAAAGCTTCCGATGAATTCATGGCAGCGAAAGCGGTCCAGTTCGGCGTTGAAAATATGCGCCGGATCGAAAAGCAGTTGCTGTTGCAGACGATTGACGCGAAGTGGCGCGACCACTTACTGACACTTGAGCATCTGCGATCAGTGGTCGGGTTCCGTGGCTATGCGCAGCGCGACCCGCTCAACGAGTATAAGACAGAAGGATTCCAGTTGTTTGGGGGGCTTCTGGACGGGCTGCGTGAAGAAGTTTCGGAAAAGCTCGCTCAAATCCGGCCACTGACGGAAGAAGAGCAGCGCGCGATGCTCGAGCAGATGGCCGCGCAGCAAGCTGCTGCTGCCAAGGCGGCCGATGCAGCTGCATCTGTTGCGGAGGGCGCAACTGCGCCAGATGTGACCGAGCCAGATGTGAAGGAACCACTCGTTGAAGGGTTCAAGGAGGACGACCCGTCGACTTGGGGCAATCCGGGACGCAACGATGCATGCCCCTGTGGATCCGGCAAGAAATTCAAGCATTGCCATGGGCGCTACGCTTGATGCGCGTTGGTGCGTGGGCAGCGATTGTCTGCGCACTTTTCTCTGGATTGGCTTTGGCAAATCCGGTGACACTTTCCGCCAAGCGCGGAGATTTCTCGGTATCCGGCGAACTGCGCAGCTTTGATGGCCTATACTACCGCGTTCTGACCGACGCGGGCCCAATAACCCTGCGCGCGGAAGCCGTGGAATGCTCAGGGTCTGCTTGTCCGGCCGCGGGCACAACAACCGGCTTCACAATGGCGGTCGCGCATAGCCTGGCCGATGTACTGGTGCCCGCTCTGATCAGAGCTTTTGCTGCCGACCTTGGGATGTCAGTAGAGGTTGAAAAAAGCGGTACGCAGGTGGCTTTCCGGCTGTCAGGACAAGGCACGCAACGTGGCGGTTTTCCGATCAAACTGCGCATGATGAGTGCGTCAGAGACCTTCGCGGACCTTGCCGCTCAAGCTTCCGACCTTGCGATTGTGGATCGATCGATCTCTGAAGCTGAGCTGACGATATTGAGCGACGCCGGTTTGGGGAACATGGCGGAGCCGTCGCAGGAGATGCTACTGGCCCTGGATGGTCTTGCAGTTGCGGTGTCACCGCAACGGCGAGAAACGGAGGTGTCGCTTGATGCGCTCGCAGAGGCCGCTGCGTCGCCGGAACCTCGCTGGTCCGATCTTGGATTTGGTGAAGATGCCCCTTTGGCCTTGATGTTGCGTGCTCAGGGCGAGGACATGGCCCGCCTAACGGCCTTTCTCGGCCCTTTTGCTGCTCCGGTGGAGTACCGCCTAGATGCAAGCGCCGTGGCCCGAGGACTAAGGACCGACCAGTCCCATCTGGGTATTCTGCCTGCCAGTGCTTTGGGCGCCACGCGGGGGCTCAGGCTGAAGGAACCCTGTGGGCTCGGGCACGCCCCAAGCAGCGCGCAAATGGCGATGGGCAGATACCCTTGGGTGGTTCCTGTAAAAACCTACAAACCTGATCTCCGTCCTCCGCAGGAACTGATGAAGTTCGTCGGGTTCCTCTCGACGGATACCGCGGCACGCGTAGTACGACGTGCTGGTTTCGCCCGACCTTCGTCTGAGTTTGTTCTGGATGATCTGGCCGAACGGGCTCTCGCCGGGCTGCGTCTAAGTGCGCCGAGTACACTGCCGCGCCTGCAAGCGCTCGTTGCGCGACTGAGCCTCGCACGTCAGATCGCAGTTTCAGTTCCTGCGCGCACGGAAACCGGTCCGATGCGAGGCGTTCAGCGCCTTGCGCTGCAAGAACTTGCACGCGGCCTCAGGGCCGGAGATGTCGAGGCCAGCGAGATCATTTTTGTGGCCAGCGGACCCGACGCCGCGACTGCCCGCGTCTATGCACAAGCTGTGATCGATCGGCTTTCAGCGCTGGCGCCGGAACACGCGCAGGGGTTGACGGACGCACAGATTGAAATCGACGGGGCACTTCTGCCGGTCGCGTGCCAGGGCGCGCCCTGGGCAGACTGGATGAATGCCCGCGTCGACGTCTGGTTGTTAGAGCCGACTAAAGGAACCCTTCGGCCCGAAAACTGATCTCTCGCGATTTTCCTACCACAAGATGATCGTGCAGTCTCAAGCCAAGAACTTCTACTGCATCCCGAATTGCGTAGGTCATGGTGATGTCCTGCTTCGATGGTGTCGGGTCCCCGGATGGATGATTGTGCACGAGAATAAGCGCCGATGCATCAAGTTCGAGCGCGCGCTTTGCAACTTCGCGCGGATAGACCGGCACGTGATCGACCGTGCCTTTGGCCTGTGCTTCGTCGGCAATCAGGACATTTTTTGTGTCAAGGTACAGGACGCGAAAGTGCTCGGTCGATTGATGCGCCAGTGCGGTTTGGCAATAGGTGATCAACGCCTCCCAGCTTGAAACGATCGGACGGTTCAGAACGCGCCCTTGCGCCATCCTGTGGGCGGCAGCCTCGACGATCTTGAGCTCTGTCACCACAGCCTCGCCAACCCCATCGATGTCGCAAAGACGCGCAGGGCTTGCGGCGAGCACATGGCTGAAGTCCCCGAACTGTTCGATAAGCCGCCGAGCCAGAGGTTTGACATCTTTTCGAGGAAGCGCGCGGAACAGCACCAGTTCCAGAAGTTCATAATCCGGCAGGGGCCCCGCACCGCCTTCGCGAAAACGCGCCCGAAGCCTTTCACGGTGATCCCTTATGTAGGAAGGAAGCCGCGCCCCCTGCGGCAGGGGCGCGCCCGCCGCGAACAGAGGCAATGAGCTATCGTGAAAGGCAGTGTGCCGGGGCATTCAACAAGCCTGCCCCGGACCGGTTAATCAGCGGTTAACCAGTCATATCATCCCAGAAGCTTTTTACTTTTCGGAAGAATTTCGAGGTCTCGGGCTGGTTGTCTTCGCTAAGTTCCTCGAACTCATGCAAAAGCTCCTTTTGCCGGCTGGTCAGGTTGACCGGTGTCTCTACGGCTATCTCGATGAACATCTCGCCTGTTCCTGTGCCGCGCAGGGCTGGCATGCCCTTGCCGCGCAGGCGCATTTGACGACCCGATTGGCTTCCGGCCGGGATCTTCACACGGGAGCGTCCGCCGCCGATTGTCGGCACCTCAACGTCGCCGCCAAGGGCGGCCGTTGCCATCGATACCGGAACCCGGCAAAACAGGTTGGTTCCGTCACGCTGGAAAAGGCCGTGTTCGCGAACTTCGATGAAGATATAGAGATCGCCCGAAGGTCCGCCGCGCATGCCGGCATCGCCTTCTCCAGCCAGTCGGATGCGTGTTCCGGTTTCAACTCCCGGGGGGATATTGACCGACAAGGTACGCTCTTTCTCTTCTTGTCCGGAGCCGCGACAGACAGGGCAAGGGTTCTTTATGATCTGGCCCATCCCCGAGCAGGTCGGACAGGTTCGTTCAACCGTGAAGAAGCCCTGTTGCGCGCGCACCTTACCCATGCCGGAGCAGGTCGGGCATGTCACAGGTTCTGCGCCACCCTCGGCCCCGGTTCCGTTGCAGGCTGAACAGGAGATGCTGCCCGGGACATCGATGGTTTTCTGAAGTCCGGAAAAGGCGTCCTCCAGCGAGATACGGAGATTATATCGCAGGTCAGACCCGCGCGAGGCGCGTTGGCGGCCACCGCCGCCTCGCTGGCCGCCCATGAAATCGCCGAACAGGTCTTCGAACACGTCCGAGAACGCCGAAGCGAAGTCGCCCTGACCCTGAGGGCCATAACCTCCGCGGGAACCAGGGCCACCGCTGCCGTTTTCAAATGCAGCGTGCCCGAAGCGGTCGTATGCCGCTTTTTTGTCGCCGTCCTTGAGAACGTCGTAAGCTTCGTTGACTTCTTTGAACTGCGATTCCGCGTTCGGATTATCCGCGTTGCGGTCCGGGTGCAGTTCTTTGGCCTTTTTACGGAAGCCTTTCTTTATCTCGTCCGCAGAAGCCCCTTTGGACACGCCAAGGACTTCATAGTAGTCGCGTTTGGCCATGACCGGTCCTTTCCTTTGAACGGCGACGCCGGCCCGAAGCTCGGGCCGGCGCGGCTGTCACATAAAACCGGCGGTTAGCCGCGCTTCTGATCGTCGAGATCTTCGAAATCCGCGTCAACAATGTCGTCGTCTACACCGCGCGGCTCATCGGCGTCTTCCGGGGCTTCTTCTCCGGACGCTTCCTGCTGCGACTTGTAGATCGCTTCACCCAGCTTCATCGCCGCATCGGTCACGTTCTGGATGCCAGATTTGATCTTGCCGGCGTCCTCTGTTTCCAGTGTTTCCTTAAGTGCAGAAACGGCGAGCTCGATGGCTTCCACGGTCGAGGGATCGACCTTGTCGGCATGATCTTCCAGCGACTTCTCAGTCGAGTGAATGAGGCTTTCGGCCTGATTCTTGGTCTCGACCAGCTCCTTACGCTCCTTGTCGGCGTCGGCATTTGCCTCCGCGTCGCGGACCATCTGTTCGATCTCGTCATCCGACAAACCACCAGAGGCCTGGATCGTGATCTTTTGCTCCTTGCCGGTGCCTTTGTCCTTGGCAGACACGGATACGATGCCGTTGGCGTCAATGTCGAAGGTCACCTCGATCTGGGGCAGACCGCGAGGGGCCGGTGGGATTTCTTCAAGGTTGAACTGGCCAAGGATTTTATTGTCCGCAGCCATTTCGCGCTCACCCTGAAACACCCGGATGGTCACCGCGTTCTGGTTGTCTTCGGCGGTCGAGAACACCTGCGATTTCTTGGTCGGGATCGTGGTGTTCCGATCAATCAGGCGCGTGAACACGCCACCCAGCGTTTCGATACCAAGCGACAGTGGAGTGACGTCCAGAAGAACCACGTCTTTCACGTCGCCCTGAAGAACGCCAGCCTGGATGGCCGCGCCCATAGCAACGACTTCGTCGGGGTTCACGCCCTTATGCGGCTCTTTGCCAAAGAACTTTGACACTTCGTCCATGACTTTCGGCATCCGCGTCATGCCACCAACCAGAACGACCTCGTCGATGTCCTCCTTGCTGAGGCCTGCGTCCTTGAGCGCTGCCTGGCAGGGCTTGAGCGACGCTTTGATCAGGTCGTTGACCAGGCTTTCCAGCTTTGCGCGGGTCAGCTTCATCACCAGGTGCAGCGGCTGGCCGCCGTTTGGATCCATCGAGATGAACGGCTGATTGATCTCGGTCTGGCTGGAAGACGACAGCTCGATCTTGGCTTTTTCGGCCGCTTCCTTCAGACGCTGCAGCGCCATCTTGTCCTTGGTCAGATCCACGCCGTGTTCTTTTTTGAACTCGTCGGCGAGGTAGTTCACGATGCGCATGTCGAAGTCTTCGCCGCCAAGGAAGGTATCCCCGTTCGTCGATTTCACTTCAAACAGACCGTCGTCGATTTCGAGAATGGTAATATCGAAGGTACCCCCACCAAGGTCATAAACCGCGATGGTGTGGCTTTCGGATTTGTCGAGACCATAGGCAAGTGCAGCAGCTGTCGGTTCGTTGATGATCCGCAGCACTTCGAGACCTGCGATCTTACCGGCATCTTTGGTGGCCTGACGTTGTGCGTCGTTGAAATAAGCCGGTACCGTGATGACCGCCTGGGTCACGTCCTCGCCCAAATAGCTTTCGGCGGTCTCTTTCATCTTCTGAAGGATCAAGGCGGAAACCTGTGCAGGGGAGTATTTCTCGTCCCGGATCTCAACCCATGCGTCCCCATTGCCGCCGTTGATAACAGCATAGGGAAGGTTCTTCTTATCCTTTTCGAGCGCGGAGTCGTCGAACCGGCGACCGATCAGGCGCTTGACGCCAAAAACGGTGTTTTCGGGGTTCGTGACCGCCTGGCGCTTGGCCGGTTGGCCCACAAGGCGTTCATCGTCGGTGTAGCCGACAATCGAGGGCGTTGTACGCGCCCCTTCGGAGTTTTCAATGACACGGGGCTGCGAGCCATCCATGATGGCGACGCAGGAGTTCGTCGTGCCAAGGTCGATACCAATGACTTTTCCCATTGCTATAGTCCCTTTCGTCTTGGCGATTGTTGTGAGACCGGACCCGAGCGCGGCATCCAACCTCTGATCCCAGATTGATCGCGGGGCCCGCGACCGACTTCCCGGGGTATATAAGGAGGGGTCTTAGGGGCTGCAAGCAGTGGGGTGACGGGAAAATTGGGGATTATGTAGAAAATTATGATCGAAACCGAGATCCATCCGACTCTGTCCATCCGCGGGGCCGATGTTTACCAGAGCGCGCTGTCCAGATCAGCGCAGGAAGAGCTCTTAGAGCTGGTGCGGAAGATCGTGCGCAGGGCGCCGCTCTATCAGCCGGAGATGCGCTCGGGGCGCAAGATGTCCGTGCGCATGAGCGCAGCAGGCGACTTCGGCTGGATCTCTGACAAAAAAGGCTATCGGTACGCTACATCGCATCCGAGCGGACGCCCCTGGCCACCGATCCCTGCCCCGATCCTTAAGTTGTGGGACCAGGTTACCGGTTTTCCGCGCCCTCCCGAATGCTGCCTTGTCAATTTCTACGCCCCTGAGGCTCGGATGGGCATGCACCAAGACAACGATGAACAGGATTTCAAGGCTCCGGTTCTGTCGATTTCTTTGGGTGATGATGGCCTGTTTCGAGTTGGCGGTGTTGCGCGCGGGGGTAAGACAGAGTCGCTGTGGCTGCGGTCAGGGGACATCGTTGTGCTCGGCGGAGAGGCGCGGCTCGCACATCATGGCGTTGACCGTATTCGTGCCGGATCGAGCGATCTGCTGCGCGATGGTGGAAGGTTGAACCTGACGTTGCGCGTCGTGACCTAGGTGGGGTGGCGATCCCCCGTCAGTTGCGCGCTGTCCAGCTGATCGAGGCTCTGTTACGTGTGTAGTATTCTCCCATCAACCCGATTGCCATACAGGCGAGCATTACCCAGATCGGATACTCGAGATTGGTATTACGCGGCTCATAGTTGATGAAGACGTATCCACGCATCTGGTCGATCAGGTGGAACAGAGGGTTCCAGGTAAAAAGCGCCAGCATCATGGGGGGCAATGCGTTTGCAACAAACATCTTGCCGCTCGCGAACATGTTGATACGGCTATATATTGTCATCACCATACGGGTCGCTGTCGGCGCCCAAGGCTTCAAAGCCAAAAACATCATTCCGATCGCGACACCGGTAAGCCAAGTGAGAATGAAGACTTTCAGCACCCCCCCAAAGTTGTCGATCTCAACCCGGTGCCAGCCGATGTGGTAGAACAGCAAAATCACCGTGATCGACAGGAGTTGAACATAAAAGGTGCTAAGCGCTGCAGCGCATATCGCGATCATCGTGTTCATGTTCGCGTGCTTCATCATCGGCGAAGCAGGCCCTTCCGAGCCATAGATCGATGTCATCGATTTGTTGAACACCAAAAACAGAAACACGCCCGACAGAATGTACATCAAGAAGTCACCACGAATTCCTGCGCCTGTGACCCCGAGAAACGAAAACACCAAAAAGAACGCACCGACAAAAACGATCGTCTGGAAAATGTTGATGAAGATGCTCATCAAGGCGTTGCCATGTTCTTTGCGAACCTCCCGGACAGCAGCGTGGAAGATCAGTGAGCAGGTCCGCCCAACGGGCGCCAGAAAGAATGTGCTTTGTTCCGCTCGAAGCATGCTGAACTCTGTTTTAACTGACCCGTTTGCGCTTCAGTCTTGGACACAAACGGTTGCGGTTCCTTTAAGCGCGAAGCATAGAGAAAAGCGTCTTCCGTTCAACCAAACGACAAGGGCCTTCTTCAAAAATGGACTTTAACCAACTGGAAACGGTTCTGCGTACTCTGGCGCTTCAGGGTGGAAACGCCATCATGGAAATCTATGCGTCCGACAATTTCGACGTGCGTGCTAAAGCGGATGCGAGCCCGGTCACCGCTGCGGACGAAGCCGCAGATGCAATTATTTCCAAGGGCCTGAACGCGGCCTTTCCCGACGTGTTGTGCGTTACCGAAGAACAGGCGGCGACACATCGCGAGGTGGCCGACACATTTTTCATTGTCGATCCGCTTGACGGCACCAAGGAATTTGTCCAGCGGCGCGGCGAGTTCACGGTAAATATCGCATATGTAGAAAACGGAATTCCGGTCCGAGGGATCGTCTATGCCCCAGCCAAAAACCGACTGTTTTACACAAAGGCCGACGGCATAAGTGTCGAGGAAGCAGCACCATTTGATGTGTCGGAGCACGGAGCAGTGACTCCGCTGAAAGTGTCGTCGCCCGACAACGGCAACCTAATGATTGTGGCGTCCAAGTCGCACCGGGATGAGGCGACCGACGCCTACATCGGCAAATACGCAGTTCGAGACATGACGTCCGCCGGGTCTTCACTCAAGTTCTGCCTGGTGGCAGCCGGCGAGGCGGATCTTTACCCAAGGCTCGGCCGCACGATGGAGTGGGACACCGCCGCTGGCGACGCCGTTCTACGTGGGGCCGGGGGCCGTGTCGTTCGGTTCGATGATCACACGCCCCTTCTCTATGGAAAGCCGGAGTACGAAAACCCTTTCTTCATTGCACACGCTCCCGGCGTCGATCTGAAAGTGTCCTGATGTCGGTGCTCGTTGTAATCCCGGCGCGCTACGCGTCGTCCCGATATCCTGGCAAGCCTCTCGTTCCACTGACCGGTGCAACCGGCGTGGCAAAGACCCTGCTTGCCCGGTCGTGGGAGGCAGCAAAGGCTGCAAACGGCGTCGACCGCGTCGTTGTCGCGACGGATGATATACGGATTGCCGATCATGCGCGGGTTCTCGGAGCGGAGGTCGTAATGACCTCAGAGGCCTGCCGGAACGGAACAGAGCGCGTGGCTGAGACGATCTTGAACATGGGCGCGACACCAGAGATCGTTGTGAACCTGCAAGGGGACGCGCCTCTGACTCCGCCCTGGTTTGTCGAGGAGCTTGTCGCAGGTCTGCGTTCAGCTCCCGAGGCGGATATGGCGACGCCCGTCCTGCGCTGCGATGGCCGCGCGCTGAATGGCTTTCTCGAAGACCGTCGCGCCGGTCGCGTCGGCGGAACGACGGCGGTTTTCGGTGAAGGCGGCCGCGCGCTTTATTTCTCAAAGGAAGTCATCCCCTATACTGACAAGGCCTACGCAACCGCCGAGGGCACTCCGGTTTTTCATCATGTCGGCCTGTATGCCTACCGACCGGCGGCCTTGTCAGCCTACGCAAGTTGGCCCTTGGGACGGCTTGAGGCATTGGAGGGTCTTGAGCAACTTCGCTTCCTCGAGAACGGGCGGCATGTCCTTTGCGTTGAAGTTGATGGGCGAGGTCGCCAGTTCTGGGAGCTCAATAACCCCGAAGATGTTCCGCGTATTGAATCCATGCTGGCCGAGATGGCGCAGGCATAGGTGCGAGTAATTTATGCGGAGGGGTCTCGATGGCTGACCGCGTCTTCGCGGTCCTGCGATCAGCGCTGTTCCCAAATAGCGCAGAAATTGTGCAAAGCCTGACTGCCGGGTCTTAACACACTGTTCCTAAGTCGTTTAATTTGGAGTGTGTTCTGCTTATCGGCGGTTTCAGGTCGTGTCTGAAGCACATCGGTTGCCTTCCAGAGGCAAACCTGCTCAGACTCCGGCATCCTTGGCTACATCGTTTGGAGATCTCATGTCCCGCGAAGTTAAAACCGCTGTGTTCCCGGTTGCCGGTCTTGGAACGCGCTTCTTACCCGCCACCAAGTCGGTCCCGAAAGAGATCATGACCCTGGTCGACCGACCGCTCGTGCAATATGCGATCGATGAGGCGCGCGCCGCCGGAATCGAAGAGTTCATTTTTGTGACCGCCCGCGGAAAAAGCGCATTGGAAGACTATTTCGACCAATCGCCGCAACTGGAGCAGTCGCTGGAAAAAGCCGGCAAGACTGAACTTCTGGATACCCTCCGCGCAACCAATATGGAAAGCGGCGCCATCGCTTATATTCGCCAAACGCAGGCTTTGGGCCTCGGACATGCCGTCTGGTGCGCCCGTCGTCTGATCGGAGATCAGCCGTTTGCGGTTATCCTTCCCGATGACGTTATTGCTGCGGAGAAACCTTGTCTGCAGCAAATGGTAGAAGCCTATGAGGACACGGGCGGCAACATGGTTGCGACCATGGAGGTCCCGATGTCCAAAGCCTCGGCCTATGGGATTGTTGATATTGACGAAGACATGGGCTCGATGGTTTCCGTCAAGGGTATGGTCGAGAAGCCCAAAGAGGCGGATGCGCCGTCAAACCTCGCTGTGATTGGGCGGTACATCTTGACCCCTAAGGTACTTCAGAACCTTGGCGCAGGCCGTCGTGGCGCAGGTGGTGAAATTCAGCTGACCGATGCGATCGCGCAGGAGATCGAAGACTCAAGGAACGTGTACGGCTTTCGATTTTCCGGCCAAAGGTTCGACTGCGGCTCTAAAGCCGGTTTCCTTCAGGCAACGGTCTCTTTTGCCTTGTCGCGTCCCGATCTTGCGCCGGAGCTCCAGGAGTTCCTGCAAGAACTGTCCTTCGCGCAGAAGGCAGCTCAGTAGGCGCGCCACGAGACAGCGCGGATGACAACTACGCTGCGCGAAGCCTACACTCTGCGCTGGAAGCGGCGGGAATTGATGTGGCGCGCGTGGAAAAAGCGCCACGAGCTTGTCTCCGCACGCGGAACTCCACCGGAAGTCGCTGAAACTGGCGTGCTGTGCTTCGCCTGCATGCGCAACGAGGCAGAACGCGTGCCGTTCTGGCTCGCGCACTATCGTGCGCTTGGGGTCACGCATTTTCTGGTGGTCGATAACGGCAGTACGGATGAAACTGCATCGTTGTTAGCGGATGCGCCCGATGTTTCGGTCTGGCGGACAACAACAAGTTATAAATCGGCTCGGTTTGGCATGGACTGGTTGATGGTGTTGCTCGCCAGGTATGGACAGAACCGATGGTGTCTGACTGTGGATGCCGACGAGCTTCTGATCTACCCCGACAGCGCCCGCCGGCCCCTTGGCGCCCTGACCGAAACGCTGGATCGTCGCGGCATACGCAGTTTTGGTGCCATGATGGTCGAGCTCTACCCGAAAGGGCCGGTTGGCGAGGCGGTCTACTTGCCGGGACAGGATCCCACCGAAGTCTTAGGCTGGTTGGATCCACCCCCATACCGCACGGTGCCGCAGCCGCACCTTCATGCGACGCTCCATCAGGGTGGCGTTCGTGATCGGATGTTCTTCGCCAATGCGCCGAAGCGAGCTCCGACCTTGAACAAAATTCCGCTTGTACGCTGGCATTGGCGCTGGGCTTATCTGAATTCAACTCATTCGCTCCTTCCAAGGCGCTTGAATGCTGTTTTTTCCTCCCCAGAATCCGCCCGGCTTTCCGGCGCTTTGCTGCACACCAAGTTCCTTCCATCCGTCGTTGCCAAGGCGAAAGAGGAGAAAGCCCGACGCGAGCATTTCGGAAACAGCGCGCTGTTTGATGGCTACTACGACGCGCTCAGTGCCAGCCCCGATCTTTGGTCCCAGAACTCTGTACGGTATCGAGGACCCGCCCAACTTGAAGAGCTTGGGTTCATGGCCCGGGATCGTGACTGGAACGACTAACGTTTCGAACGCCCCGTTGTCGCGAACCTGAAGTGTCGTTAGGCTCTCGGTCATACCGCATGTTAACCATCGCGAACACATAAGCGGGCGGGACTTTCGGGCACGCGGGCAACAGGAGCAGGGTTTTGAAGGTTCTCGGGCGCTACAAGCTCAGGCTGGAAAGGAAACGCCTGCTTCTGCGCGCTCGGCGAAAGTCTCTTCAACTTCTGCCAGTGAAGGACAGGACCTCCGACATTCGCGGCGGCGACATCCTGTGTTTTGTCACCGCGCGAAACGAGCGCATCCGTTTCCCATACTTCCTGGAGTACTACCGGAAGTTCGGAGTTAATCACTTCCTGTTCGTTGACAATGCATCGTATGATGGATCGGTCTCTTATCTTGCCGAACAGCCCGATGTGTCTGTTTGGCAAACGTCCGGCAGCTACCGTCAGGCCCGCTTCGGGATGGACTGGATGATGCACTTGCTCCGGCGCTATGGGACGGGTCACTGGTGCCTGACGATCGATCCCGACGAGTTTCTTGTTTACCCATTCTGCGAGACGCGCCCTCTGCGCGCACTGACCGACTGGATGGATGCATCACGCCTGCGCGCTTTGCCAGCAATGTTGCTGGACATGTACCCCAGGGGCAGCGTGCAGGAGCACTGCTACAAAGCCGGGGAGAATCCACTGGAAATCGCGTCGTGGTTCGATAGCGGCAATTACACGTTCCAGCGCAACGAGCATCTGAAAAATATTTGGATTCAAGGGGGGCCTCGGGCACGGGCTTTCTTTGCCGATGACCCAATGGCAGCGCCGGCGCTGAACAAGATCCCTTTGGTGAAATGGCAGTCCAGCTACGCGTATGTCGACAGCACCCATATGTTGCTGCCGCGCGGCTTAAATCAGGTCTACGCCACCGATGGAGGAGAACGTGTTTCAGGGTGCCTGCTTCACACGAAACTCCTCGATACGTTTGATGTCAAAGCGCGGGAGGAGGCCAATCGCAGGCAACACTATGCACGAGGTCGCGAGTACGCCGCCTATGTCGACAAACTGGACAAAACGGGCGGAGTAAATCTGTGGCATGACTACTCCGAAAAATACGTCTCGTGGCGCCAACTTGAGGTGTTGGGGCTGATGTCGAAGGGAAACTGGGCATGAGCAACGCGCGTCTCGGTTTCGTGATGCTCGCGCATGCCGAGCTTGGCCGGGCAGGTCAGATGGCGCGCCATCTGGCATCTCGGGGCTACCCTGTAGCGCTGCACCTCGACCGCAAAGTACCGGACGCAGAGGTCAAGTCGATAAAGGCCGCTTTGAAAGACCTGGATAATGTTCTGTTCCCCCAGCGCTTCGATTGCGGCTGGGGCCGTTGGTCGATGGTCGAAGCGACGCAGGTCTCGGCAGAGCAGCTATTGTCATCTGCTCCTGAGATCCGGCATGTTGCGCTAATCAGCGGGGATTGCCTTCCTTTGCGCCCGATCGAGGACCTCGCGGCCTTGCTCGAAAAGTCCCCAAATACTGACTTTATCGAGTCAGTGACCGTCGAAGATGTACCCTGGACAATCGGCGGGCTGCAGCAGGAGCGCTTCACACTACGCTTTCCGTTCTCGTGGCGGACGCAGAAAAAGCTGTTTGACCGCTATGTGAACCTTCAACGCCGGATCGGGTTCCGCCGCCGCATCCCAAACGGGATTGTCCCGCATCTGGGTTCGCAATGGTGGTGTCTGACACGCCCAAGCCTGGAAGCAATCCTCTCGGATCCGCGCCGGGCGGAGTTTGATCGCTACTTCTCCAAAGTGTGGATTCCGGACGAATCCTACTTTCAGACCCTTGTCCGCAGAGTCTCTGTGTCCATCGAAAGCCGATCGCTGATGCTGTCGAAATTCGATGCACAGGGAAAGCCATTCACGTTCTATGACGATCACATGACGCTCTTGCAGAACTCCGACCGTTATCTCGTCCGCAAAGTCTGGCCAGAAGCGGGGGAGTTGTACGACACACTGTTATCGGACAAAGGCGCCGGTATCTCGCTCAGCGCACCGCATCCTCACCGGATTGAGAAGATTTTCGATGATGCAATTAGCCGGGATCGGGACGGGCGTCCTGGCCTGTTTATGCAAAGCCGCTTTCCGTCAGACACGTGGTCTGCCGGCAAAAGCGCTGCGCCGTACTTCGTATTCCAGGGGTATGACGAAGTGGTCGAGGGTTTTGCGCCCTGGCTTTCTCGCTGGACGGCGGCACGTGTTCACGGCCATCTTTTCGACTGGGAAAGCGTGGAGTTTGCGGAAAGCGCCGAAACCTTCAACGGCGGGCTCAGCCACCATCCCAGCTTGCGGGATCGCGATCCAGTGGGGTTCCTGACCAGTCTAGTTTGGAACGCACGTGCCGAGACTCAGTGCTTTTTGACGGGCCCTTACGACCGCCAGGAGGTCAACAACTACATTATTTGGGACCCGAATGCCCACATCTCGGTCGTATCCGGTGCTTGGACTGTCGGGCTGTTCAAGGCCGACATGAGTTTTCTCGAGAAGCGAAAAAAGGCTGCATGGCTGCAGCGGGTTGAAGATCATTTTCTGGGCCAGTTGCGCCGAAAAGACTTGCCTTGCACCGTGCGGGTTACGTCCTTGGCGGACTTTATCGAGAACCCGATGGTACATTTGCAGGATACGCTGGACGTTCTGACACCGCTCTCGCGTCGCCACCTGTCCGAGGCGCCGGTACTTACAGACCTGCAGGGTTTCGGGGACTTTTTGCAGCAGCTCACAAATGCGGGCATGAAACCGTATCTTGCTGGCGATATCCCGCATGACAGCGAACTTGTCACAACCGACCTGAACCGATCGCGCCGGGCCGAGGGCAGCGCATCGTGACAAGGCGATTTGACTATTTCGTTGTGTTCGCAGGGATGCGGACCGGCTCGAACTACCTGGAACGCAACATCAGCTCTGTCCCCGACGTGAAGTCGTATGGAGAACTGTTCAATCCCTACTTCATATCGGAAGAGGGTCTTGAGGAGTTTCTTGGTATCACTCTCGAGGCGCGCGAGGCAGAGCCGGCGCAGCTCGTGGAGAGATTGCGGCAGGACACGCCGGCGCTTGTTGGATTCCGGCTGTTCCATGATCATGATTTGCGGGTGCGGCGCAGCGCCATCAAGGACCCGCGCTGCGCGAAAATTATCCTCACGCGCAATCCGCTGGACAGCTATGTTTCCTATAAGCAAGCTCTTGCGTCGAACCAATGGGTGCTGACGGACGCGAAAGGACAGGTGGATGCCCCGCCGCCGACATTCGAGGGTGTTGAGTTTCAGGAGTTTGCTGAGGCACAGGCGGGCTTTTTGACGGATCTCCGCAAGTCTCTTGCGGCGGCAGGCCAGACCGCTTTCCAGATCGAATACGACGATCTTTCGGATCTCTCCGCTATCAACGGCGCATTGGAGTACCTGGGTTCGGCGCATCGGCTCGAGCGGCCGGAGCGGTCTCTGAAGCGTCAAAATCCGACCGACGTTGTCGAGCGGGTTGCCAACCATGAGGCGATGGCAGATGCAGTTGCCGCGTTAGATCCGTTTCAACTGGACCCGACCGTGTCTGCCAGACTGGAGCGAGGCGCCGCGGTGCGGAGCTTTCTCGCGGGGCGGAGCATTCCGCTGCTTTACCTGCCGGTTCATCGCCCCTTCTCTCAGGCGGTTGCAGAGTGGCTGACGGTACAGGACACCGGGAACGCGCCCTTGGCGGACTTGACCCAAAAAGGGTTGCGGGACTGGCGGCTGGCGCACCCGGGAGCCCGGACTCTGACAATTCTATGCCACCCGGTGCGCCGTGCATGGGATGCCTTCGAACAGGTCATTTTGCCGACCGATCTTCAGGCCTTTGCCGAGGTGCGGCACGGATTGAAAGCTGCGTACAAGGTTCCGTTGCCGGATGTCTGGCCTGATCCCGATCTGCCCAAGGGACAGTTGCGGCGCGCCTTCTTGGCCTTCTGCAAGGTCCTGAAGGCAAATCTTGCTGGCCAAACCGGACTGCGCATTGATGATCTTTGGGTCGGTCAACACACCCGCCTGCACGGGATGTCTGCGGTGTCTTTGCCAGATATTATCTTACGCGAAGGCGAGGTATCCGCAGGGGCAAAGCAGGTCTCGCGAGACTGGGGAGTTGATCTGGGAAGCCTCTCACTCCCCGAACCCTCACCATACTTAAACCGGATCTATAACGAGAAGGTCGAGGAAGCTGTGCGCGCTGCCTATGCCCGCGACTATACTGTTTTTGGCTTCGAGGATTGGGCCGGCAATTAGGCGGCCCGCGTGCGCTCGCCTTCGGTCAGGATCGCATGCAGTGTTGCCGGGTCGGAGTTTGCGCGCAATTTAGAGAGAACTGATGCGTCGCGCAGCGTCCGGGAAACAAGCGCAAGTGCTTTGAGGTGTTCGACGCCGCTGTCTTCGGGCGCGAAGAGGGCAAAGATCAGGTCTACCGGTTGGCGATCAACTGACTCAAATTCCATCGGTTTCTCAAGGCGGACAAAAACGCCGACAACCGTTTCAACATCAGCAAGGCGCGCATGGGGCAGTGCAACACCACCTCCGACGCCGGTCGGTCCGAGCGACTCGCGCTCCTGCAGAGCATCCACAGCATCGTTGAGACAGGTGCCATAAGCTTGGCACGCGATGTCGCTCAACTCCTGCATGAGTCGTTTCTTACTGCTCATTTGCCCAAGAACACGAATGGCCTTTGGGGCGAGCAAGTCTGATAATTCCATTGCCCTTGTCCGTCTGATGTACCGTTTGAGCGGTCCGTTTTTTCCGGCGGCGCCGGTCCGTCTCAGCTGTCGAGTTTCGGATCGATCCAGCCGATGTTGCCATCTTCACGGCGGTAAACGACGTTTAAGCCCCCGTGCCCCTCGTTACGGAATACAAGCACCGGGGCATGCGCAAGTTCCATCTGCATTACGGCCTCACCGACCGAAACAGAGGGGATTTTCGTTTCCATTTCAGCCACAATTATGGGCTGAAGCGTATCAGGCTCGCTATCCTCATGTGATTCTGACGCGTCGAGGATATAGGCGGAAGCGCCGAGCGATGCAACGGGCTCCGTACGCTCGCGATGGTGGTTCTTCAGGCGTCTCTTGTACCGCCGAAGTTGTTTCTCCATGCGTTGGTTACATTTGTCGAACGCCGCATAGATGTCTGGCGCGCTCCCTTTGGCCTGCGCTGTCAGCCCGGTCGAAAGATGCACGATCGCTTCGCAAACGTGCTCATGTGCATCCTTAGAGAAGACGATATTGGCGTCGGTCGGGCGTTCTGCGTATTTGCCGACCACCTCGGACATTTCTTCCCGCACATGGGTTTGCAGGGCTTCGCCGATATCGATCTGTTTTCCGGTGATTTGGTAGCGCATGGTGCCTCCCGTTAAGCGATAATCTACCTGGCCGCGCTGAGTCAGCGTTCAGGTAAGACCATGTAGGTAAGGGTAATCCGAAGCTTCGGCCCCGGCTGGGCATCCGCGGGTCGTCGAAAAAAACGCCCCGAGTCGTGGATGGCAGGATGAACACTCATCAACATCATTTGGCGATAAGGCCCTTGGGGAGTCAACGCCCTCGTCCTGCAGATGCGAAGGTGACGCAGGTCTTAACTCAGGGTGAATTTGTCGCCGAGATAGACGCGCCGCACATTCTTGTCCTGGACAACCTCTTCTTTTGTGCCGCTCATCAGCACCGTGCCGTCGTGCAGGATATAAGCGCGGTCAACGATTTCGAGTGTTTCCCGGACGTTGTGATCCGTGATCAGGACACCGATGCCGCGTTCCTTCAGATGCGATACGAGTGTTCGGATATCTGAGACCGCGATTGGGTCCACGCCTGCAAAGGGCTCGTCCAGTAGAAGGTATTTTGGATCTGCCGCCAGACAGCGCGCAATCTCAACTCTTCTGCGTTCGCCGCCCGACAGGGCCAGCGCCGGCGTTCTTCGCAGATGTTCGATAGAAAACTCGGACAGAAGGTCTTCCAGCATTTCCATCCGGCGTGTGCGGTCACGGGTGCTGACTTCCAGAATTGCCCGGATGTTGTCTTCAACGCTTAAGCCGCGAAAGATGGACATCTCTTGCGGAAGATACCCGATCCCAAGTTTCGCGCGTCGGTACATCGGGTACATAGTCACGTCGCGCCCATCGATAGTCACAAGCCCAGCTTCAGGCGTAATCAGACCTGCAATGCAATAAAAGCAGGTGGTTTTTCCTGACCCATTGGGGCCGAGAAGGGCTACCGCCTCCCCGCGGTTAAGATAGAGGGTCACATCGCGGATGACGGGACGTTTTCGATAGCTTTTTCGCAGACTATCCACGCGCAGACCGGCATCCCCTTCGGTCACCTGCAAATCCGGGACGGCGTTCATTTACTGCTCTTCGGGCTGCAGTACCGTGCGCACCCGACCTTCCATCTGACCTTTGCCGGTCCCCACATTCATCGCAAGCGCATCACCTGAGACGACGAACTGGCCTTGCTTCAGGAGCACGTCTCCGGACATGCGCAGGTCTCTGGACGTCGGCCAGTATGTCGCGCTTTGGCTTTCTGCGGTATCGGGTCCATTGGTCACAAAGACATTGCCTTCCGCATCGACCTGTTCGACCCCACCGGGTCGGGTATCGGTGGACTCCGAATACTGGACGATGACCTCGTCAGCCAAAAGCTTCAGCTCTCCCTGTGTGACGACAACCGAGCCAGTGAAAATTGCGACACCCGTCTCCCGGTTCACATTCAAGGTTTCGGAGGTCACTTCGACCTCCTCATCGCTGGAGGTTTGCGGTGTGGAAAGCGATATTCCTGTGCTTTGCGCGACAACAACGCCGCCCGCGAAACAGAAAAAAGTACAAACAGTTATGAGGCGGAGAAGAGTCATTGGGGGGTATATAGCACCCGGACGCCGCCGGAGAAAACAATCACTTGTGCATCTGTCGCTGGATCTGAAGTAATTTCTGCCCGTTCGGCAGCCAACACTATTCCCTCCCCCGTAATTACCACATCCCCTTCTGATTGCGCGCGTTTGCCATCAAAGCTCGACTCGCCCCCGCGCGCAGTCAGCACATATCCGTTGCTATGCACGATCCGTAGTCCGTTTTCGATCGTGGCGATTTTTGTATCCTGGTCGATATGTGCTTCGCCCCCTTCCAGGGTGATCACCTCCCCCTGCAAGGTGGTCATCTGTCCGGTCAGATCAAAGGCGCGGTACTGGCCGGGGGAGGTAAGAACCGGGCGCGCAGTACGCGCGTTCAAGGTCACCGAAGAGCCATTGTCGAGTATGGTGTTGTAGCGCGGCCCTAAAACACTCTGGCTTTCCACAATTTCTTCAAGCTCGACTTCCGAGAACGGCAATTCCCCAACTTCGCTGCTCTGATCTGACAAAAGAAACAGGCTTGAGAGAAGCCCGAGACCCACGACCGGAAGAACGATCTTGGCGAGCGCGACAAACTGGGAATATGTGTTGTCTGCGCCTGGCATGGCTCAATCTAAACCTGCCCGCAGGCAATCGTGAATGTGCAGAAAGCCCTCCGGGTAGCCCGACCGGCGCGGGTCGACTACGAAAAGGCATGTGATTTTGCGTTCGTTCATAACCGCCACGGCCTCCTCTGCGAGCGCGTCCGGCGCAATGGTCAGGGGCGCGCGGGTCATGACATCGCCGGCCCGCATGTTCAAAAGCCCTTCCATGTGACGCCTCAGGTCGCCGTCAGTGATGATGCCCGCGAGCTTTTTATCTCGCAGGACGCCAACGACCCCGAAGCCCTTCTGCGAGATTTCAAGAAGCGCGTCCGTCATCGGCTCATTGATATCGATAAGCGGAAGTTCAGGCCCTTCGTGCATCAGGTCTGACACTTTTGCGAGCCGGGCTCCGAGTTTTCCGCCCGGGTGGAAGTCCCTGAAGTTTTCCGGGCTGAAATTGCGATGCTCCATCAACGCGATGGCCAGGGCGTCCCCCAAAGCCAGTGTCATGGTTGTTGATGTTGTTGGGACTATGCCGGTGCCGCAGGCTTCCGGTGCGCCCGGCAGAACCAGCGCGACGTCGGCCTGCCGCAAAAGCGTGCTGTCGGGTCGCGACGCAACGCCGATCAGCGGGATCTGGAAGCGCCGCGTGTAGGCAACGAGGTCGGCAAGTTCCGGAGTTTCTCCGGAGTTTGAGAGCACCAGCGCGACATCGCCTTCTGCCATCATGCCCAGATCTCCGTGGCTGGCTTCAGCTGGGTGCACGAAATGCGCAGGTGTTCCGGTCGAGGCGAAGGTGGCAGCAATTTTGCGGGCAACATGTCCGGACTTTCCCATACCAGAGACGATTACCCGGCCGCGCGCCGAAAGGATGACTTCCACCGCAATCCCGAAGCTGTCGTCCAGGCTTTCGGCCAGAACGGTGAGTGCGTCCGCCTCGGTCTTGATCACCCGATGCGCGGTGCTGAGAAACTCAATCGCGTCCATAGAAACCTCAGTGGTGGAATATATCGACCTCGGGCCAGCCCTTCAGGTCGAGTGCTGCCCGCGTCGGAAGAAATTCAAAGCAGGATTGGGCAAGCGCCATACGCCCCTCACGTTCCAGCCGGATGTTCAATTCGTCCCTCAGCCGATGGAGATAAAGGACGTCTGAGGCGGCATACTCAATCTGTGCGTCGGTCAGCTTTTGGGCTCCCCAGTCGGAGCTTTGTTGCTGCTTTGAGATGTCGATCCCCAAAAGTTCGTGCAGGAGGGCTTTTAGCCCGTGGCGATCAGTATACGTGCGCACCAGCTTGGATGCGATCTTGGTGCAATATACCGGCGCGGCCCTGACGCCGAACGTATGTTCCATAACCGCAATATCGAACCGCCCGTAGTGAAACAGTTTGAGCACTTTCGGATCCTGCAGCAGGCGCTCGAGATTTGGCGCGCCTTTCTGGCCCTGAGAGATTTTGACGACATGCGCATCGCCGTCGCCAGAGGAAAGCTGCACCACGCAAAGACGATCTCTATGTGGGACAAGCCCCATGGTCTCGGTATCGATTGCCACAATCTGGCCGAGGTCGAGACCGTCGGGAAGATCGTTATGATAAAGATGGTTCGCCACGTGGGTCCCTCACTCTGCCAATCTGGCCGGGGGGGATGGTGCCCAGGAGAGGACTCGAACCTCCACGTCCATACGGACACTAGCACCTGAAGCTAGCGCGTCTACCAATTCCGCCACCTGGGCCGGTGTCGTGGACGCGGGAGTTACAGCGGCTTTGCGGGTGTGTCAACGGCGCTTGGGAGCTTTCAGCGAGATTCTCCGCGCACCCGGAATACCCGCGACCGGATGTGCCTTGTAGCGATGTAGGGCTTGGGTCTAATACCGGGGTGGCAGACCCCTCCAGGAGCATCATCTATGTCCAAACTGGTCACCATTTTCGGCGGTTCGGGTTTCATAGGCCGGTACATTGCCCGGCGCATGGCGCAAGAAGGCTGGCGTGTGCGCGTCGCGGTACGCCGCCCGAACGAAGCGATTTTCGTCCGACCCTATGGTGTCGTAGGACAAGTGGAGCCTGTGTTCTGCAACGTGCGGGACGATGCCTCTGTCGCATCGGTGCTGGAGGGCGCGGATGCCGCCATCAACTGCGTGGGTATTCTCTCGGAAACCGGAAAAAACACGTTTGGGCTGGTGCAGGAGCATGGTGCGGATCGGGTTGCGCGGCTTGCCGCCGAAAACGGGATCGACCGCTTTGTGCATCTGTCAGCGATCGGTGCCGATCGCGAGTCGCGCAGCGGCTATGCGCGCACCAAGGCACTTGGAGAGCAGGCTGTCTTGGCACACCAGCCGGACGCGGTGATCTTGCGCCCGTCGGTCGTTTTTGGTCCTGACGACCAGTTCTTTAACCGTTTCGCGTCCATGAGCCGCTGGGGGCCCGTACTTCCGGTCGTCGGTGCCTCGACCAAGTTCCAGCCGGTTTATGTTGATGATGTTGCACAGGCGGCGGTTTTGGCAGCGACCGGAAACGCGCCGTCGGGTATTTATGAACTGGGCGGCCCTGATGTAAGCAGCTTTCGGGAGTTGATGGGCCAGATGCTGGCTGTGATCAACCGTCGGCGCCTGGTTGTGAACATTCCGTTCTTTGTGGCCCGCATAATGGGTACCATGCTGGATCTCGTTCAGAAACTCAGTTTGGGACTGATCCACAACGGGATGCTGACCCTGGATCAGGTGCGGAACTTGGCCCAGGACAATATTGTCTCGGGAGAGCACAAGAGTTTCGCCGATCTCGGTATTCAGCCGGTGTCGCTTGAGGCTGTATTGCCCGACTACTTGTGGCGTTTTCGACCAGACGGTCAGTACGAGGAGCTCAAGTCTTCTGCACGGAACTTGAAGACTTAAGCTGTGTAGGCAATCACCAGAAGGACAACGCCAAGGCAGACGCGGTATACCACATACGGCGTGAAGCTCACCGTTTGCAGCAGACGCATCATCAGATGGAGCGCAAGCAGTGCCGATAGAAATGCGAAGAGTCCTGCAATCGCGCCATCCTTTGCCAAAGCAGCATCTGCCTTGAAAGCGACTTCGCCGCCCAACAGAAAACCAGAGGCGATGATCGTCGGGATGGACATAACCATGGCCAGTCGGGCCGCCGCATCACGCCCGTATCCCAAAAAGCGCCCGCCTGTAATAGTGATGCCCGAGCGGGACGTGCCAGGGATCAGCGCAAGCGCCTGCCAAAGCCCCATAATTGCCGCATCTTTCAGGGTCCAGCTCTCGGCGGTGCGGGCTGTTTCGCCACGTTGGTCAGCCCAATAGAGGACAAGTCCGAAGCCAAGCATTGTCCAGCCAATGACCTCGATATTGCGGAGCGCTTCTGTCAGGCTCAGCGCGTGGAGCGCAGCTCCACAGAGGATCACGGGAACTGTCGCGATGCTCAGGCAGAGAGCAAAGAACGCGCCCGGGGTATCCACTTTGCCGCGAAAAAGCCGTCCGAATCCAGCCAGAGTGATCGCGACATCGGCCCGAAAATAGAGGATTACTGCGAACAGGGATCCCACATGAACGGCCACATCGATCACTTGTCCCTGGTCTGCCATGCCACTCAGCTCGGGCAGCAGAACCAAGTGGCCGGATGAAGAAACGGGAAGGAACTCTGTCAGGCCTTGGATCGTTGCAACGAGAAACAGGTGAAACAGGGTCATCGGCTAAAATTCTTGTGATTCGCGAGGACGGTAGACTGCGCAACGGTCAAGGGAAAGCCGATGCATAAACGCATAAAGGTCAAATATATTGACCTAAAAAAGTAGTCAGCGCTCCTTTTTTCTTTGCAAGCCTGAAAATTTTTTAGAATTAGGTCAGAATATTTGACTTTTATTTTTAAACGCTCCCATTTATAGCGGTCCCACGCAACTTGGAGGCGGAAATGGCCAAGCAGCCGATGCTCAAATTCGTGACCGTGGAACAGGCCACACCTGAAAAGCGTTCACCTGATCTGCGCAAAGAAGATTTTAACGAGATCTACGCTGAGTATGCGACTGAAAAGGCTGCGGAGCAGGCTGGCCGTTGCAGCCAATGCGGTGTGCCGTATTGCCAGAGCCATTGCCCGCTTCACAATAACATTCCCGACTGGTTGAAGCTTACCGCCGAAGGACGCCTCAAAGAGGCTTACGAAATCAGTCAGGCGACCAACACTTTTCCAGAGATCTGTGGTCGAATTTGCCCGCAGGACCGTCTGTGCGAGGGCAACTGCGTGATCGAACAGTCAGGTCACGGCACAGTGACGATTGGTTCGGTTGAAAAGTACATCACCGACACTGCTTGGGAACAAGGCTGGGTCAAACCAATCGTGCCGCACGCAGAACGCCGCGAGAGTGTAGGCATCATAGGTGCTGGTCCCGGTGGTTTGGCAGCGGCAGATATGTTGCGGCGTCAAGGCGTGCAGGTCACCGTATATGACCGCTACGATCGCGCCGGAGGTCTGCTCACCTATGGAATTCCCGGCTTCAAGCTTGAAAAAGACGTAGTTATGCGCCGCAACCAGCAGCTCGAAGAGGCTGGCGTTAAGTTCGTCATGAACTGTGACGTCGGAACGGATATTTCGTTCCAGAAGATCCATGAAAAGCATGATGCCGTTCTGGTCGCGACCGGGGTCTACAAATCCCGTGATCTGGGCGGACCCGGGGCCGGCCTTGCAGGTATCGAACGTGCAATTGATTACCTGACGGCGTCCAACCGAAAGAGCTTTGGCGACACGGTTCCTGAGTTCGATGGTGGTCAGCTCAACGCCGAAGGCAAGCGCGTGGTCGTCATCGGTGGTGGCGATACCGCGATGGATTGCGTGCGTACAGCGATCCGTCAGGGCGCGACCAGCGTCAAATGTCTCTATCGCCGCGACCGGGCAAATATGCCGGGCTCTCAGCGCGAGGTGGCCAACGCAGAGGAAGAAGGCGTTGAGTTCGTTTGGCTGACAGCCCCAAAAGGCTACACCGGCGACAGTGCTGTCGAGGGCGTAATGGTGCAACGCATGCGCCTTGGCGCACCGGACGCCACCGGTCGCCAGAGCCCTGAGGTGATCGAGGGCGCCGACTATGTCGAAGACGCCGATCTGGTTATCAAAGCGCTGGGCTTTGAGCCTGAGGATCTGCCGACGCTTTGGGGCGAGAAGGCTCTGGAAGTGACCCGCTGGGGCACGATCAAAGCCGATTTCCGAACGCATGAGACCGCGATGCCAAACGTGTATGCGGTGGGCGATATCGTGCGCGGTGCTTCGCTGGTCGTCTGGGCGATCCGCGATGGACGGGAGGCCGCCGAGGCCATTCTGGAACGCTTCAACGCCACAACTGGTGCAGTGGCGGCAGAGTAGCCGCATCCCAACCAGCTATCGGCGCTACTGACCGAAAGACTTCACTCATAGGCCCACCGCGCATGCATGCGCAGGCCGAAAAAACCCCGGAGCGTGGCAAGAGCCCCTCCCCCGCAAGGAGCCTGAGACATGACCAAGTTTGACCAGAACTGGGCCGCTGCAGAGCAGAAGAAGCGCACTTGGATGGCTGCGAACAGTCTTTGGCGCGAGGAAGATGAGCATTCGTCCTGTGGCGTGGGTCTTGTGGTAAGCCTCGACGGATCCAAGTCGCGGCAGGTTGTGGAAGCAGGGATTACCGCGCTTAAAGCAATCTGGCACCGGGGCGCCGTTGACGCGGACGGCAAGACTGGCGATGGCGCGGGCATTCACGTCCAGATCCCGGCAGAGTTCTTCTATGACCAGGTGCGCCACACAGGTCACGAGCCCAAGATGGACGAGCTGATGGCGGTCGGGCAGGTGTTCCTGCCTCGGTCAGACCACGGCGCGCAGGAGACATGCCGCACAATCGTAGAAACTGAAGTTCTGCGCATGGGCTACACGATTTACGGTTGGCGGCACGTACCTGTCGATATCTCCGTGCTTGGTGAAAAGGCCAATGCAACCCGGCCTGAGATCGAGCAGATCATCCTGTCGAACTCCAAGAACGTGGACGAGGAAACGTTCGAGCGCGAACTTTACGTCATTCGCCGCCGGATCGAAAAAGCCGCTGCGGCCGCGCAAGTCGCTGGCCTCTATATCTGCTCGTTGTCTTGCCGCTCAATCATCTACAAGGGCATGATGCTGGCCGAACAGGTCGCTGAGTTCTATCCGGACCTGAAGGATGCTCGGTTTACCTCGGCTTTCGCGATCTACCATCAGCGCTATTCCACGAACACGTTCCCGCAGTGGTGGCTGGCGCAGCCGTTCCGCATGCTGGCCCATAACGGCGAGATCAACACGCTTAAGGGCAATGTGAACTGGATGAAAAGCCATGAGATTCGCATGGCGTCGGGGGCATTCGGTGATCTGGCCGAGGACATCAAGCCGATCATTCCCGGAGGGTCGTCGGATTCAGCGGCGCTGGATGCGGTGTTCGAGGTTCTGGTTCGTTCAGGTCGCAACGCGCCAATGGCGAAAACTCTGCTGGTCCCCGAATCGTGGTCCAAGCAGGCGGTGGAGCTGCCACAGGCCTGGCGCGACATGTATTCCTACTGCAATTCGGTGATGGAGCCTTGGGACGGTCCGGCAGCGCTTGCTATGACCGACGGTCGTTGGGTTTGTGCGGGTCTGGACCGGAACGGACTGCGTCCAATGCGCTATGTCGTGACCGGTGACGGGCTGCTCATTGCAGGTTCGGAAACCGGTATGGTGCCGGTCGACGAGCATTCTGTGGTCGAAAAAGGCGCGCTCGGGCCGGGTCAGCTTATTGCAGTCGATATGCAGGACGGCAAGCTCTACCACGACACAGCGATCAAAGATCAGTTGGCTGCGTCGCAACCCTTTGGCGAATGGGTCGAGAAGATCTCGGACCTGGATGAGAGCTTGTCCGGTCTGACCGAAAAGGCGCTCTATTCCGGGGCGGAATTGCGCAAGCGGCAGATCGCAGCCGGCTATTCAATTGAGGAACTCGAGCAGATTCTGGCGCCGATGGCGGAAGATGGCAAAGAAACGCTCGCATCCATGGGCGATGACACTCCGTCTGCTGTTCTGTCCAAAAAATACCGGCCGCTCAGCCATTTCTTCCGGCAGAACTTCAGTCAGGTGACCAACCCGCCGATTGACAGCTTGCGCGAGTATCGCGTCATGAGCCTCAAGACACGTTTCGGAAACCTGAAGAACGTGCTTGATGAAACATCGGAGCAAACAGAAATACTGGTGCTCGAAAGCCCGTTCGTGGGAAATGCGCAGTTTGACAAGCTGGTGGAGCAATTCCATTCGGCGGTGGTTTACATTGATTGCACGTTCCCTGCAGGTGGAACGGACGACGCGCTCAGGCAGGAACTGACGCGCATCCGCTCAGAGGCCGAAGAGGCCGTGCGTTCCGGCGCGGCACATATTGTTCTCAGCGACCGGGCGCAGGGCGTTGACCGCATCGGCATGCCAATGATCCTCGCAACCTCTGCCGTGCACAGCTGGTTGACCAAACAGGGGCTGCGAACATTCTGTTCGCTGAACGTCCGCTCAGCGGAATGTGTCGACCCGCATTACTTCGCGGTGCTCATCGGTTGCGGTGCGACCGTTGTGAACGCCTATCTGGCGGAGGACTCACTTGCCGACCGTATCGAGCGAGGTCTGCTCGACTGTACTCTGACAGAAGCAGTCCAGCGTTATCGTAACGCCATCGATCAGGGTCTTTTGAAGATCATGGCCAAGATGGGAATCTCCGTCATCTCGTCCTATCGCGGCGGTCTCAACTTCGAGGCGGTGGGCCTGAGCCGGGCCATGGTGGCTGAATACTTCCCGGGCATGATCAGCCGGATCTCTGGCATTGGGATCAAAGGCATTCAGGCGAAATTGGAGGGTGTTCACGGCCTCGGCTGGCGCGGGGGTCAGGACGTGCTGCCCATCGGCGGCTTTTACAAGGCGCGTCGCTCCGGCGAAAAGCACGCCTGGGAAGCGCAGACCATGCATATGTTGCAGGCGGCCTGCAACCGCTCGTCCTATGAGCTCTGGAAGCAGTACTCCAGGGCCATGCAAGCCAATCCGCCTATTCATATTCGGGACCTTTTGGCGATCGACACGATCGGCAAGCCCGTCCCTATTGAAGAGGTCGAAAGCGTCACCTCGATCCGCAAACGGTTCGTGACCCCTGGCATGTCGCTGGGCGCGCTTAGCCCCGAAGCGCACAAGACGCTGAATGTGGCGATGAACCGGATTGGAGCGCGTTCTGACTCCGGCGAGGGCGGGGAAGACCCCGCGCATTTCGTGCCGGAGCCGAATGGCGATAACCCGTCTGCGAAGATCAAGCAGGTCGCCTCAGGCCGCTTTGGGGTGACAGCCGAGTATCTGAACCACTGCGAAGAGCTGGAAATCAAGGTCGCCCAGGGCGCCAAGCCTGGTGAAGGTGGCCAGCTGCCGGGTATGAAGGTCACCGACCTGATTGCGCGACTGCGGCATTCCACCAAAGGCGTAACTCTGATCTCGCCCCCGCCGCACCACGACATATACTCGATCGAGGATCTGGCGCAGCTGATCTATGACCTCAAGCAGATCAATCCGCGCTGCAAAGTGACCGTAAAGCTGGTCGCAAGTTCGGGCGTCGGCACGATCGCGGCTGGTGTTGCGAAAGCCAAGGCAGACGTGATCCTGATCTCGGGCCATAACGGCGGGACCGGGGCCTCTCCGGCAACGTCGATCAAATATGCGGGTCTTCCTTGGGAGATGGGTCTTACTGAGGCACACCAGGTTCTCACGATGAACAATCTGCGCGAGCGGGTGACGCTGCGCACCGATGGCGGCCTACGCACAGGCCGCGATATCGTGATGGCTGCGATGATGGGGGCAGAGGAATACGGCATCGGAACAGCGGCGCTGATCGCCATGGGCTGCATCATGGTGCGTCAGTGCCAATCAAACACCTGCCCGGTCGGGGTCTGCACGCAGGACGAGCGTCTGCGCGAAAAATTCACCGGCAATGCCGATAAGGTGGTGAACCTGATTACGTTCTACGCACAGGAAGTGCGGGAAGTTCTGGCTGAAATCGGGGCCCGGTCGCTGGACGAAGTGATTGGACGTGTAGACCTGCTCAAGCAGGTCAGCAGAGGGTCCGCGCATCTTGACGATCTCGATTTGAACCCGCTGCTGATCACAGTGGATGGGTCTGCCAGCGTGAATTATGATCGCACCCGCCCGCGCAATGCGGTCCCGGATACACTGGACGCTCAAATTGTCTCGGATGCCGCGCGATTCCTGAAGGACGGCGAAAAGATGCAACTGAGCTATGCCGTTCAGAACACCCTGCGGACCATTGGGACGCGCACATCGAGCCACATCGTTACCAATTTCGGGATGCGCAACGCGCTGCAGCCCGATCACCTGACGTTAAAGCTCGAAGGATCTGCAGGGCAATCGTTGGGAGCTTATGGGGCGCCGGGCCTTAAGATCGAGGTTTCGGGAGACGCCAACGACTATGTTGCAAAGGGCCTTTCTGGGGCGACCGTCATTGTAAAACCACCGCTGGGCTCGCCGCTGAAGGCGGATGAGAACACCATCATCGGCAATACTGTGCTCTATGGGGCTACCGACGGGTATCTCTTCGCGGCCGGCCGGGCCGGGGAGCGTTTTGCTGTCAGAAACTCCGGCGCGAAGGTGGTGATCGAGGGCTGCGGGTCTAACGGATGTGAGTATATGACCGGCGGTGTTGCTGTGATCCTCGGGTCGATCGGGGCGAACTTCGGAGCAGGGATGACCGGCGGGATGGCGTATCTTTACGATCCCGAGGGCTGCGCGTCCGACATGATGAACATGGAGACGCTGGTGACTTGCCCTGTGACGGTGACGCATTGGGAGGACCAGCTCAAAGGTCTGATCGAACGCCATGCGGCGGAAACCGGAAGCCGCAAGGCGGCGGACATCCTCCAGCATTGGGATATCGAGAAGGACAATTTCCTGCAGATCTGTCCGAAGGAAATGCTGGTCCATCTTCCAGCGCCGCTGAGCATCGAAGAAGGTGCGATCCCGGCGGAGTAGTTCTCGGGTTTATTCAAGTGCAAAAACCGCCCTTCCGGGGCGGTTTTTTGTGTCGCGCGAAGCGATCACTGGATCGCGCGGCGTGCGCCTGCTAGAACGCCTGCAAAACAAAGGGCACGGGCAGGTGGCCACAAAAAAGAAATCAACCAAGAAGCGGGTGTCCTCTAAGAAGTCACCCAAGGGCTTGTCCGCCCTGATCGCCGTCGGTTGGCGATGGATAAAACGCGCTGTGTTGGCCGTGCTTGTCATTTTCATTGTCTGGATTGCGCTTTATTCCGTGGTGCCGGTTTTCGCCACGCCTTACATGGCTGCTGAACGGATGCGCTATGGTCCGATCGAGCGGGAATGGATGCCGATCGATGATATGGCGCCGGTTATCGCGCGATCGGTTGTCGCCGCAGAAGACGCCAATTTTTGTAATCACTGGGGCTTCGACATGTCCGCGATCCGGGACGCGATTTCGGATGGAGCCACCCGGGGCGCATCCACGATATCGCAGCAGGTGACGAAGAACGCCTTTCTTTGGCACGGGCGGTCTTGGTTGCGAAAAGCACTGGAAGCCGCACTGACACCTGTCGTTGAGCTTCTTTGGTCGAAATCGAGGGTTCTTGAGGTCTATCTGAACGTGGCCGAGTTTGACGCCGGCGTTTTCGGCGTCGCGGCTGCATCCAGACACTACTACGGCATCACCGCTGCGGAGCTGAGCCCTATGCAGGCCGCGCGTCTTGCAGTGCTCTTGCCAAATCCGAAAGCGAGAGCTCCCGACAATTTAAGCGTTGGATTACAGCAACGGGCAGCGCAGATCGCAGATGGAGCGGAGACCATCCGCCGAGATGGGCGTGCTGCCTGTTTCGAGGATTGAATGGACAGCCTGGGGTGTGCAAGTTACGCCGCAGATCAGAAGACGAGGCAAAATCCGAGATGAACCGGCTCTATCACGTTCCCCTTTCGCCGTTTTGCCGCAAGGTGCGGTTGGTCATGGCGGAGAAGAAGATCGAGGTTGAACTGGTGGAGGAGAAGTACTGGGAACCGTCCAGTGATTTCCTGCGGCGCAACCCGGCAGGCAAAGTCCCGGTCCTCAAGCTCGGGGGAAAGCATTTGTCAGAAAGCAGCGCCATCTGCGAGTACCTTGAAGAAACGCATCCCCTGCCCGCATTGTTGCCGACCAGGCCCGAAGACCGTTTCGAGGCCCGCCGACTTGCGGCGTGGTTTGATGACAAGTTTTTTAACGAGGTAACGCGCAATCTGCTTTATGAACGGGTGAACCGAAAGATCATGGGCACGGGGTATCCCGAAAGCCGCGCGATCAAGACCGGAGCGCAAAAGATCAAGTATCATATAGACTACATGACGTGGCTTTTGGACCAGCGGCGCTGGCTCGCCGGTGATCAATTGACAATCGCCGATTTTGCTGCGGCGGCTCATTTTTCGTGCCTTGACTACATTCGCGATGTGGATTGGGACCGCTCGGCCGTGGTGAAGGATTGGTATGCCAAGATTAAGTCGCGGCCGGCATTTCGGTCGATCCTCGCTGATCAAATCCCCGGGTTCATACAGCCGCCGCATTATGCGGATCTGGATTTTTGAGCGCGGCGCTTAAAGAACAACTGAAATCTGAAGCCTTTGCGCTTGGCCTTGTGGGATTTGGCATCTGCAAGCCAACGGACATTCCGCAGGCACCGGAACGTCTTGGGGCGTTTGTTGACGCCGGGCGACATGGGCAAATGTCCTGGATGGCTGAGCGCATGGGGTGGCGCGGCAGCCCTGCAGCCCTGTGGCCCGAGTCCCGATCAGTGGTCATGGTTGCAGAAAGTTACGCGCCCGAGTCCGATCCGCTGGAAGTGCTGAAGCAACCGGAGCACGCGGCGATCAGTGTCTATGCCCAGAATCGGGATTATCATGATGTGCTCAAAAAGAAACTCAAGCGACTTGGTCGCTGGCTGATTGACCGCGCAGGCGGTGAGATCAAAGTCTTTGTGGATACGGCGCCGGTAATGGAAAAACCCCTCGCACAGGCTGCGGGCCTTGGGTGGCAGGGCAAACATACCAATCTGCTCAGTCGCGATTTCGGCAACTGGGTGTTTCTTGGCGCTCTGTTCACGACCATTGATTTGCCGGCGGACGCGCCCGAAGTGGATCATTGCGGGTCTTGCCGATCCTGCCTCGATATTTGTCCAACAGATGCCTTTCCCGCGCCCTATCAGCTCGATGCGCGGCGGTGCATTTCCTACCTGACAATCGAGCACAAGGGACCCGTTGATGAAGACCTGCGAACCGGGCTCGGCAACCGCATATACGGGTGCGATGATTGCCTTGCAGTCTGTCCTTGGAACAAGTTCGCGGCACAGGCGCACGAAGCCAAGTATCACGCACGCAGGGATCTCAGTGGACCGCGACTTGCGGACCTGGCAACGCTTGACGACAGCGGGTTCCGGCAGAAATTCTCGGGGTCGCCCATCAAGCGCATCGGGCGCAACCGGTTCGTCCGAAATGTCTGTTACGCAATTGGAAACTCCCAGAACCCCGCGCTGCGACCGGTGGTTTCTGAACTCACCTCTGACGCCGATCCCGTGGTCGCGGATGCTGCGCGTTGGGCCGTGACAAAGCTGTGCTGAATGTCGCTAGCTCAGTAATGGCTTTGCGTTTCTTGCGTGGCGCGCGATGAGCGCTTTCTGGCGCTGCCCGGACGGGATGGCCCTGGCGGGTAACGGATTTTGATCACCCACATCGAGCTCCGGGAACAGCAACCTAATCTCGGCGCGCGCCTCTGTGCTCAGGCTGCGTAGGGCCTCGGGGCCGGTGAACAGGCTTTCTGTCGGAGTGTTCTCTGCCAGTATAACCTCGTGCGCGTCAAAGAGCAGATGGATGTACTCGACTGCCTCCACCTCAGGGTCAACAAAAATCCCGGGCAGTTGCGTCAGCTTGATTGCGGCGACCAGAACTTCTGGTGTGCCAAACATTCTTTCGGCAATTTTCGAACGCACAAGCATCCGGTGCTGGCGCGACACAAGAAGATCGCGGCTTGGCAGTCCGTTGCCCAACGCACCCTTCGAAATACGAACCGGCCGCAAATTTGCCACGCGCGCTAGGTCGATCGCATTCAAAGTGCGACGGCCGATCCATCGGATTTCGCGCGCCACGCCGCTCGCAGCGAGGACGTAGTCTCCAACCAAGAGGTCTTCGATAGGGCGCTCTCCCCCAGGCGTGACGATGCGCGTTCCTCTGGTAAGGCAGGGAATCAGCCCTTCTTCGAAGGCGACGATTCCGACGACTTCGGTAGTATGGTTCGTCTCTCCATCGTTTGATTGCTCTTCGCGGATGAAGACACCGACATCGCTGTTGGATTGCCCGTCGATCGCGACAGTAGCAGTATCCGGACCGTCCAGCGTTTGTGTTTCCGCCAGTACGACACTGCTTGTGAATGTTGCCTCCAGATCAAGCGTACTGGTGACATGGGTCACTGAGTTCGTCGAAGAATTGGCCGTGCCGCTGGTGCCGTCCCCCCCGGACTGGAAGGCGATCCATCCGATCGTCTCTGTGCTGTGAATCCCGTCCAGAGCTTCCTCTTCCTGTAGGGTCAGATTGAAGCCACTTGCAGTAATGTCCCACGGGTCGCTGTCGACAGTGGTGGTGTCGTTGTTGGACATAACCGACGTGAGCAGGACTGGTGGGTCAGTAAAGCCTGCGCTGAATGTTTCGGTCGTTCCAGTATTGCGGCCGGTACTCGACACTTCAGTCGTGCCGGCTTCGACGACGCGGCCATCAGGCAGAGTGTGTATACCGGCTTCAATGGCGATCCAGTTGATTGTTTCGGTCGCCGGGTGTGGCCCATCCAGATACTCCCACTCCTCGATGATGAAGGTGAAAGAGGTTGTATTTCCGTCAGTGTCAAACGTCTGTCCGACCAGCCGTATGTTGTAGGGATCGCCCCCGTTGCTGGTTCCGGTGAAGGCGAAGACGGGATCGGTCAAAGGCTCGGTCAGGGTGACCGTGATCGGATCGTTCTCGCCGGGCGAGGATGTGGTTATCTTGCCTGCTTCACCGATTGCCATGGCTTGCCCTGTAGGACCTTGTCCTGCCACTTGTTCCGGGCCCATTTCGGGGCCTGACTGCTTTCTTCTTGCGCGCGCCCGTGGCGCTGGCTTTTGTGGACATCAGGGTTACACGAAACCAGCCTGTCTGACTACGTTGGAAAGAAGCCTCGTAAAGGGTCTGCACAGTCCCGCAAAAAAAATGACTAAATGATCTGCCTCGATACGCCTCCTTTCCTGCCGTTCTCAGGCGATGGGCCTCAGCGCCTACCGGGATTGTCCCCCCTCGAACCAGGGACCTGGATCACGAACCTTCCGGATCTGCCGGCGCAACTGAACTACCGGGCTCGCCTGATCGAAACGCGCCGGCAGGATGTGATCGGCGCTCTGCCGGGAACAGACGCTGCAGCCAGGGAGCTGCTTGAGACCTGTTTGGCGCATTTGGCGGCATTGGAGGGCTGGGAGGTTGGATTTAATTCGGTGGTTTGCCCGGGTGGCGTCAACGTAAAGCTGCACCGCGCTGATCCGCTTGGCACGATTGGGAAATTGGTTTCGGAGGATTTTTGTATCCTTCAGAAGGAACAGGACGCCTCGGAGTATCACCTGGGCGCAGCCGTCCTGTGTTTTCCGGCCTACTGGCGCCTTGCGGATAAGCTTGGGCGCCCTTTGACAGGCATTCACGCACCTGTCCCTGACTACGGCGATGATCTCGCGCGGCGCGTGAACCGAGTTTTTGAGGCTTTGCAGTTCGAGAAACCGGTCGTGCGCTACAACTGGGGACTTGCGCCGGTCGCGGAGCTCCATTCGCCGCCCAAGGCGAAGAAAGCATGGCCGGACGTGACCGCAGACATGGTGCTTTTTCTGCGCGTCGAACGCCAGACGCTGCGCCGCTTGGGTAAGTCCGGCGCAGTGGTTTTTAGCATTCGATCGTCAGTCTCGCCGCTTTCCGGTCTTTCAGCGCGCGACGCTGGTGCAATGCTGACTGCCCTTGATGCCCAAAGCCCTGAGATGACGGCCTACAAGGGTGGAGCTGCGCTTTTCGGCGTCGCAAAAACCCAATTACAGAGACGCGCAGCTGTTTCGCGCTGATCCTACCTGCACTGCTGGCCTAGGCGCTTCTCTGATCTTGTGATACGGTCGGGTCCCGTTCATGGAAGGAGGAACCCATGAAGCACGTAATGGACAAAGATCATCCGCGGCAAACGCCCATGCGCATGGCGCGCTATACCGCGCAGGAGCGGCGAGAAGGACCGCATCCGAACAGCAAGGCGCTGCACCAGCGGCCACGGTCGCTGAAGGCGGCTCAAGTGCCGCAGTATCTGCGTATTGATCGCGGGATCGAGGCCTAGCCACCCGACCTCAATTGGGATAGGCGCGGAGCATGGTTTCGCTTCGCGCTATCTTTCTCAAACTGTGCGCTGTGACCTTATTTTTGGTCATGGCCTCGTTGATCAAGGCGGCTTCGGAGAGTGTTCCAGCCGGGCAGTCCGTTTTCTTTCGGTCGTTCTTTGCGTTTCCGATCCTGATCGGCTGGCTCGCGATGCGGGGCCAGCTGCGAACGGGATTTCAGGTCGCACGCCCCAGCGCGCATGTGCTGCGGGGTGTCATCGGAACGGGGGCTATGGCTTTCAGCTTTGCAGGACTTGGACTGTTGCCTTTGCCAGAGGTCACAGCAATCCGGTTCGCCGGTCCGCTTTTTGTGGTGGTGTTTGCGGCGCTCCTGCTGGGCGAACGTGTGCGGCTCTTTCGCTCCACCGCTGTGCTGGTGGGCTTTGCTGGCGTTCTGATCGTTATGTACCCGCGCCTGTCCGGGAGCGCGGCCTGGGCCGTGGATGGGGCTGCGCTCGGGGCTATCTATTGCCTGATCGCCGCCGCTCTCGCTGCCTTGGCCCATGTCCAGATCCGCAACATGACCAGAACAGAAAAGACAAGCGCGATCGTCTTCTGGTTCACCATCACCTCAATGACCTTGTCCCTGGCGACAATTCCGTTCGGATGGGTTGTGCCGGATGGACCGGTGGCGGCAATGCTCATCTGCGCAGGCCTGTGCGGCGGAGCCGGACAAATCCTGATGACCACCGCCTATTCAAAGGCAGATGTGTCGTTGTTGGCGCCGTTTGACTACGCCTCGATCGTGATGGCTATTGCTGTCGGGTATTTTGTTTTCTCCGAGGCGCCAACCACGAACATGATCCTTGGCGCCATGATCGTCACTGCAGCCTGGGGCGCGATCATCTGGCGGGAGCGGAAATTGGCTCTGCAGAGCCCCGCACGGCAGCCCGACCCTTAGGCCTCAGGATGGAGTTCTGAAACTGAGCGACGCCCAAAGGGAATGCCAGACAGGATCGCCCTCCTCGTTGGCCGTGCGCTCCTCAAGCAAGACCGCGTCGACGAGGTACTCGGTGCCAGGAACCAAAGGTAGCGTAACTTTGCCATCGGAGTCGGTCCGGTGCTGGGTCACGGTAACTTCGCCCTCAGGGGATCGCGCAAAAAGTTCGACTTGTGCATCTGAACGCGGCGCGCCATAGGCGAAGACCTGTACCGGAAGGCCTTCTGGCAGAGGGCTTGTGTAAGGATTACGCAGGGCGACCAACTCCGTCAGCAAGCCGATGTTTGTGTCCGCGCCTTTGCCGTCACCTACGGCAATGAGGGATTTTCCGTAGCGACGATAGCTTTCCCGAAAGCCGGTCTCTGGCAGTCCACGAGCGGTATGGGCCTCGAGTGCCCAGGCGAAGTCTTTATGCTCAGTAAAGGCGCGAAATTTCTCCCAGTCGCTGTATGTCAGACTGCTGTCGGCGGTCTCATGTACAAGGATGGCCAGGCCGGGTGTCTCGAGCAATGTGTCTATCGCCGGACGGTCTCCCAGACCCGATCCCGGATCGATCACCTTCCCGTTTTGTAAAATGAAATGCCGTTCGGCGAGGGATGGGATAAACGGGTAACCCGCGCCGGACAGATTTTCGCCCACGCGCAGTTCTGCAAGGATGGCCTCCCCTGGTGCGATCTGGTAGCGCTCGGGCGAAATCCAGAACTCGTGTGCGCTAAGCGGCGCGCCAAGCGTGGCAAGAGAAGCTGTGACAAGGGCGAGAAGGCGAGAAGAACGCATGAGGCAATCCGGCGGTTTCAGGTCAGGGCTGAGGGTGGCGCTTATAGCGCTGGTGTCAACGCTTTGGTGCGCGGTCGCCGCGCTCTCGCACGAGGTTAGGCCATCCGTAGCCGACGTGACAGTCGGTGCTGCCCAAATGGAGGCCCGGATCCAATTAACAGCGGAGCCTCTGGTTGCCGGAATTGACCTGTCCGAAATTACCGACACCAACGATGCGCCCGAGGCCGAGCTCTACGACCAACTGCGCGCGCTGCCGCCCGAGGAGCTGGCCGTCCGCTTTCAGGCGGCATGGCCGGCAATCTCAGCAGGACTGGTCGCCGAGGTCGATGGGACAGAGTTGGCCTGGGAGTTCGTGGGTATCGAAGTCGGTGCAGAGGCCGATCTCGAGCTGCCCCGAGACAGTTTGCTGACTGCGATTGTGAGTTTGCCGGAAGGCGATGCCCCCGTCAGCGTTGGCTGGACAGCGTCCTACGGCCCCCTGATCGTGCGCCAGATCGCCGAGGACGGCGGCTATTCCGACTACTTGTCAGGCGGTGTCCTGAGCGCACCCCTGCCGCGCAGCGGAGCCGCCGTGGTCGGCGTTTGGGAGACCTTTGCCGGCTACGTTGTCTTAGGGTTCGAACATATCGTTCCCAAGGGCCTGGATCATATTCTTTTTGTCTTGGGTTTGTTTTTCTACAGCCTTGCGTGGCGCCCGCTGCTTTTTCAGGTTACCGCGTTTACCGCCGCACATACTGTAACGCTCGCGCTGGCGACCCTCGGGATCGTAAACCTACCTTCCTCGATCATTGAGCCGCTGATTGCTGCGTCTATTGTTTACATCGCGATTGAAAACATCATCGGTGGGCAAATCGGCTGGCGGCGTGTCGCCATCGTGTTCGCCTTCGGTCTGTTGCACGGGCTTGGTTTTGCCTCCGTCCTTGGAGATATAGGGCTTGAACCTGCGCGCTTCATCACCGGCCTGATCGGGTTTAACATCGGTGTCGAGTTGGGCCAGATCGCCGTGATCCTTGCCTCGTTCATCCTTGTTGGGCTGCCATTCGGGCGCAAATCCTGGTATCGCCAAGCGATTGCAGTACCTGGGTCTGTGGCAATTGGGGCGGTCGGAGCTTTCTGGTTTGTAGAGCGTGTTTTCCTTTAAGCGGAAGCTTGGTCTTGGATCGTCGCAGCGGCTCGCATAGCCTCGGCGTCAGCTGACCCGTTCCTTGGAGCGTTCATGATCGACCCACTTTCCCGACTTGCGATCCTTTACGGTACGGACAAATTCGGTCTGCATGACTACACTCCGAACTACCACAGGTTGTTGCGTCACCTGCGCAAAGAGCCGATCGCCATGCTTGAAATTGGGGTCGGAGGCTACGCGGACCCAAAGGCCGGAGGCAGTTCCCTGGAGGTGTGGCGCGATTACTTTCCGCATGGTCGGATCATTGGCATTGATATCGCCGCAAAGTCGCTGGACCTCGGGCCGCGCGTGAACCTTGCGCAGGGCAGTCAGGTCGACCCGGCATTTCTGGAGGACCTCGTTACGCAGCACGGGCCATTCGATATCATCCTCGACGACGGCAGCCATCGAAACGAGCATGTTGTGGAAAGCTACCGCCTTCTGTTTCAGGCGGTGAAGCCCGGCGGGTTTTACATTGTCGAGGACGTGCAGACAGCGGTCTTTCCCCGGTTTGGCGGTTCGCTCGAACTGACGGCACCAAACACAATTGGGTTGTTTTCGGATCTTATGGCAGCGGTTGTTTCCGGTGCACGGGAGGCTGCGGAAATCCAGACACTTTTCCGCTTCCACAACATTGTTGGTGTGCGCAAAACGGGCGGCGTGGTGCTCCCTCCGGAGGTCGATCCGGTCAAAGTTCTGCCAGCCTATGCCGCAGACGCGGCGATTTCAGAGGCGCTCGCGCCGCTGGAGGACGGCGCGCGGATTGCCGTTGAGGGGCCTGTTTCAGAAACGCTGCGCCGTCGCTTTCTGGAAGTGGATCACCGGGAGATCGCAGTGAACTTTCCCGCAACGGATATCTCGGATCAAGCGCGCACGGTTTTTGCGCTATACGCTGAACGCGGTCAGGTCCTTCTGGAGAAAGGCCAGAACAACTACCCGTCGAACTTCGACTTTGACGCTGAAAACCCCCAGGCCAGAGCGGCGCTCGATGCCTTCAAACAGGTGCTGTGGGAAACTCCGACTGAAAGCGGTCTGCAGGTATACGGAACCATAGCAGAGCGGGCCGGGTGGTCAGAGACTTGTCTGGAAATCGCTGCGCGTCTGAAAACGTTGTCGGTGACCAATTCTGGCAGCTACCAGTTTCTTGCGCGCACCGCCAAGAAGAACGGTCAATTGGCAGAGCTGCAGATGATCCTCGAAGCTGCCATCGCGAAATTTCCCGATGATCCGGGCTTTGCGGGTCAGTTTGCGATGCACCTTGTCTCTCAAGGTCACGTAGAGCAGGCCGAAGACGTGATTTACAAAGCCCGCGATGCAGGCGCCGACAGCGCGGATCTGTCGATGCGCATGGCGCTGATTCAAATGCGGTTGGGCCATCTTGATACGGCCTTGGCGGAAGCCCAGGACGCGACGGCCAAGAAACCCAAGATGACAGCCGGATGGATCACTCTGGCGCGCGTACACGCAACGCGGAAAGACTGGGAGGCTGTCGAGAAGGCGTGTGTGACAGGCATTTCCAAAACGACAAATCAGCAGGCGGCTTTACTGGAATTGCTCTCGCAGGCACGCCTCGCGCTTGAAGATGCGGACGGCGCACGCGCGGCGATAGAGCAAGGGTTGCGTGCTGCCCCCAACCATCCGCGCCTTCTGCGGCTGAGATCAGCGCTCGATGCGGGATAGGCCGGTGATGGTCAAAGACCGAGTGCGCTCCGCAGGGTGGGCAGAACAGCGGCTGCCATAACGCCAACCACCGCGCCGATTGCCAGCCGCTGGGCGCGGCCGCCAAGATTTGGTGCCACAAGGCTCAGCACGCCACAGACCACGGCATAAAATGTAAGGGCCACGATATCCATATTGTGACCCTGACATGTCAGAGCCGATGCGCCAAGCGCGAGATCTTAGCTGCGCACCAGGGCTTCGTATTCATTGGAGATCTCCCGGGTCAGAGCCCCGACCTCAAAATTGTAGTCTCCGATTTGACCAACGGGCGTCACCTCGGCTGCTGTGCCCGTCAGCCAGCACTGCTCGAAGCCTTCGAGTTCTTCGGGCATGATGTGGCGCTCGTGCACCTTGACCTGACGGTCTTTCAAAAGCCCGATGACGGTTTGCCGGGTGATGCCATTCAGGAAGCAGTCAGGATCGGGTGTGTGCACTTCTCCATCCTTAACGAAGAAGATGTTTGCGCCTGTCGCTTCGGCCACGTAGCCGCGATAGTCCATAAACAGCGCGTCGGAGCAGCCCTTCGCCTCGGCGGCGTGCTTTGAAGTGGTGCAGATCATGTAAAGACCTGCAGCCTTTGCATGTACAGGGATCGTTTCGGGCGAAGGGCGCTTCCATTTGGCGATGTCGAGCTTGGCCCCTTTGAACTTGGCATCTCCGTAGTAGCTGCCCCATTCCCAGCAGGCGACAGCCAGATGTACCGGGTTGCGCGCTGAAGCAACGCCCATGTCTTCGCCTGCTCCGCGCCATGCGACCGCGCGTACGTAGGAATCGGACAGGTTGTTGGCTTTCATCACTTCGTATTTAGCCGCCTCGATCTCATCGACCGTGTAGGGGATGGTGATGTCGAGCTCTCCTGCGGAAAAGTGCAGACGTTCGGAATGGCGGCGAGACTCAAAGATTTTGCCGTTGTAGGCCCGTTCGCCCTCGAACACGCTCGAGGCATAATGCATCGCGTGGGTCAGGATGTGGATGTTTGCCTCCCGCCAGGGCACAAGCTTCCCATCCAACCAGATCGTGCCATCGCGATCGTCATAAGCGCCTGCCATGGTTTTCCCCCTCTCTGAGTTTCTCAACCCACTTTTCGAATGTTGCGCAGAATAGGTCCGGTTCGGACATTATATTGCGCCAAAGCTTCGATTCGATACCAATCAGGGGTTGGAAAGTCAACAAGGCTGACATAAAATTCCATCACGCAACAAGAGACTGGTATCATGGCAGAGTCGAGCGCACGCACCCATCAGGGCGAGAACCTGTTGTTTTTGACGGATGAACAGCTGCGTAAGGGGATCGAGGCCATGTTCTTTGCCTATCGTGGCTTCACAGCGGATCCTGATCGCATTCTCGTGCAATACGGGTATGGTCGCGCGCATCATCGTGCCATTCATTTTATAAACCGCGCGCCCGGCACCACTGTGAACAACCTGCTTGAGATACTTGGGGTGACCAAACAGAGCCTGAACCGCGTTTTGCGCGCATTGATTGAGGATGGGCTTGTCGAAAGCCGGGTCGGCGAGCGCGACAAACGCGAACGGCACCTGTACCTGACAGAGGCGGGTTCGGCGCTTGAGCGCGAGGTTTCCGAGGCCCAGCGCATACGCATGCGGGCCGCCTTCCGAGACGCAGGGCCGGAAGCTGTGGCCGGATTTCGGCAGGTGCTTGAACAAATGATGGACGCCGAGAGCCGTAGGATGTTCAATGCGCTCAAGGAGGGCGCTTGATGCAAGATGACGACACGCATCTGCTGATTGTGGATGATGACGAACGTATCCGGACGTTGTTGCAGAAGTTTTTGGTACGAAATGGATTTCTTGTTTCAGCGGCGCGGGACGCAGCCCATGCACGGCGCCTGCTGAGCGGGCTTGAATTTGACCTGATCGTGCTCGATGTAATGATGCCCGGCGAGGATGGTTTGTCGCTGACCCGTGCGATCCGAGAAACCCATGAGACGCCGGTTTTGTTGCTGACCGCCAAGGGCGAGGCCAACGACCGGATCGAGGGTTTGGAGGCCGGCGCCGATGACTATCTTCCCAAACCATTCGAGCCAAAAGAGCTGCTTTTGCGGATCAACGCGATTCTGCGCCGCGTGCCCAAGGCCGATGAGGCCGGCGAGCGTCCGAAAATTCTGAACCTCGGTGCAGTGCGCTACGACGTGGAGCGCGGCGAGATGTGGCGCGGTGAGGAGCAGGTTCGCCTTACGGCGACGGAGTCGGCTCTTATGCGTATTTTTTCAGCCTGTCCCGGAGAGGCGCTCAGCCGATCGAAGCTGGTGGAGGATCTGGGCCGCGGCGCCGGCAAGGACGGCGCGCAGGCGCAGGAACGCGCAGTAGATGTTCAGATCACAAGGCTGCGCCGCAAGATAGAAAGCGATCCCAAGCAGCCGCGTTATCTGCAAACAGTCCGCGGTGCGGGATACATGCTGGCTGTCGAAAACGGTGCTTGAACCGCTTGCGGTTCAGCTGTTGGATCTGAGTATTTTTGCAAAGGAGAAGACGGGCGTTGCGCGCAGGGATTGTCTGCCCTGCTTTGATAGACTAGCCCTTTGCAATGACCACTGCGCTTTATATGCACTCCGATTGCCTTGAGCATGTGACCCCTCCCGGACACCCCGAACAGGTCGCGCGTCTTGAGGCAATCGCGACAGCGCTAAGCACGCCCGCTTTCGATGCGCTGGAGCGGGTGGACGCGCCGCTCGGGGCGGAAAGCGAGATCCTGCGCTGTCATGCTCAGACCTATGTCGATCGGGTGAAGGCTGCCATTCCCGAAACCGGGTGGGCTAGTCTTGATGCCGACACGCATGTGACCGTCGGGTCCTTCAAAGCGGCGCTGCGGGGTGTTGGTGCGATTTGTGATGCAGTGGACCGCGTTCTGGCAGAGGAGTTCGACAATGCATTTGTCGCCTGTCGGCCTCCGGGTCATCACGCAGAGACCGAAACGTCCATGGGTTTCTGTTTGTTTGGAAATATCGCAATTGCGACCAAGCGCGCTCTGGATCACCACGGGCTTGGCCGGGTGGCGGTCGTCGATTTCGATGTGCATCATGGCAATGGGACGCAGGACCTTTTGTGGGACGAGAGACGGGCGCTTTTCGTTTCATCCCACCAGATGCCGCTGTACCCCGGCTCGGGCGGACGGCATGAAATCGGCGCGCACGGCAATGTGCTGAACGTTCCTTTTCCACCGGAAACGGCCGGACCCGCGTTTCGTCGACACTATGAAGCCGAGGTCTTTCCGGCCCTGAACAACTTCAGGCCAGATCTGATACTGATTTCGGCCGGCTTTGACGCGCATCGGGCTGACCCGTTGGCACAGATGGCGCTTCTTGAGGAAGATTTTGCCTGGGTGACGGAGTGGCTGTGCGAACTGGCTGCAGATCATTGCAACGGGCGCGTGGTGTCCACGCTGGAAGGCGGCTACGATCTGGACGCGCTGGCGGCGAGCACGGCCGCGCATGTGAACGTTTTGATGGAGCAGGGTGGATGAACGAGAAACCTGTCGAGGAGATGAGTTTCGAGGAGGCAATGGCCGATCTGGAAAAAGTGGTGCGCGATCTGGAGATGGGCAATGTCCCGCTGGACCAATCGATCAAGCTCTACGAACGGGGAGCGGCGCTAAAAGCGCGGTGCGAAGCCAAGCTGAAAGAGGCTGAAGAAAAAGTTGCTCAGATAACCCTCGATGCCAATGGCACGCCGACAGGGACGAAGCCGGCAGAAGACTTGTGAGTTTCAGGTCCAGCCTGACTGCGGGTGCGGCCCGGATCGCCGCATGTCTTGAGGCCGAGACAGCGCGCTTTGACAGCGTTGTCGGTGACGGGATGCGCTATGCCACAAATGGTGGCAAAAGACTGCGCGGTTTTCTTGTGCTGGAGACAGCCCGTCTTCACGGAATAAATGCGCGGCAGGCCGTCTATGCCGCTGCTGCGATTGAGTGCCTCCATGCCTATTCGCTGGTCCATGATGACCTGCCGGCTATGGATGATGATGACCTGAGGCGCGGGCAACCGACCGTGCATGTCAAATGGGATGACGCGACTGCAATTCTGGTCGGCGACGCGTTGCAGACTTTTGCGTTTGAGCTTCTGACCGATCCAAGGATGACACAGGATAAAGGCGTTGCGCTGACCCTGGTCCGCTCTCTGGCGCAGGCCTCCGGGGCAGAGGGCATGGTCCTCGGTCAGGCGCTGGACATCGCGGCTGAAACCTCGGCGCAGCCGCTGACGCTTGCGCAGATTACCCATCTGCAAGCCGGTAAGACCGGCGCGCTGATCCGCTGGTCCGCTGAAGCCGGTGCGGTTCTGGGACGGGCCGATCCTGCGCCCCTGCGACGCTATGCCGAGGCGCTTGGTCTTGCCTTCCAGATTGCCGACGACATCTTGGATGTGACTGGCGATGCAAAAAAGGCGGGGAAAAGGTTGCAGAAAGATGCCGAAGCCGGGAAGGCAACCTTTGTGTCCCTGCTCGGGCTAGATAGCGCCCGCTACCGGGCCGCCACACTCGTGGAGGCCGCACAGGACGCGCTGATCCCTTATGGCACCGAGGCAGAGACCTTGCGCGACCTGGCCCGCTTCGTTATCGCACGCGACACCTGAAGAGACCCGGAGGCTTAGCCAATGAGCGACCGCCCGCACACGCCTGTTCTGGACCGCGTCCAGACCCCGGCTGACATGAAACACCTGTCAGACCGGGAACTTATGGCGCTGGCCCGCGATTTGCGGGCTGAAACGATCAGTGCGGTCTCAGAGACCGGGGGACATCTCGGCGCGGGTCTTGGCGTGGTCGAGCTGACCGTGGCGCTGCACGCGGTTTTTGATGCGCCCAAGGACCGGATCATCTGGGACGTGTCGCACCAGTGTTACCCGCATAAAATCCTGACCGGGCGCCGGGACCGCATCCGTACCCTGCGCATGAAAGACGGGTTGAGCGGCTTTACCAAACGCAGCGAATCTCCGTACGATCCGTTTGGCGCGGCGCACAGCTCGACTTCCGTTTCCGCAGCGCTGGGCTTTGCCGTTGCGCGCGATCTGGGGGGCGCGCCGGAGCATGGGATCGGGGATGCAATCGCTGTGATCGGCGATGGGGCGATCAGTGCAGGTATGGCCTTTGAAGCGCTCAACAATGCGGGTCATCTGAAAAAACGCCTGATCGTGGTCCTGAATGACAACGAAATGTCGATTGCACCGCCCACAGGTGCGATGTCCTCCTATCTGTCGCGCCTTTACGCCGGCGCGCCCTTTCAGGAATTCAAGGCCGCTGCGAAAGGTGCAGTCAGCCTGCTGCCGCCGCCGTTTCAGGAAGGGGCAAAACGCGCCAAGGACATGCTTAAGCATATGACCGTGGGCGGAACACTGTTCGAGGAGCTCGGCTTTTCCTATCTCGGGCCCATCGACGGGCATGACATGGAGCAGCTTCTGGGTGTGCTGCGTACAGTGAAAGAGCGCGCGACCGGACCGATCCTGATCCATGCGATCACCAAGAAGGGCAAAGGGTATGCCCCGGCGGAGTCTGCAGATGATAAAGGGCATGCGACCGCAAAGTTCGACGTCGTTTCCGGCAAGCAGAAAAAAAGCCCAACCAACGCGCCGACCTATACGAATGTCTTTGCCGAGTCTTTGATCGCGGAAGCAGAGCGTGACCAGAAAATCGTTGCTGTAACAGCAGCGATGCCATCGGGCACTGGTCTTGACAAGTTTGCCAGGCGCTTCGGCAACCGGTGTTTTGATGTCGCGATTGCCGAGCAGCATGGCGTGACCTTTTGTGCTGGGCTTGCGGCCGGGGGCATGAAGCCTTTTTGTACGATCTACTCAACGTTTCTCCAACGCGGCTATGACCAGGTGGTGCATGACGTTGCGCTCCAGAATCTGCCGGTTCGCTTCGCGATCGACCGCGCGGGGCTTGTCGGCGCGGATGGTGCGACCCATGCCGGGGCTTTTGACACTGCCTATCTGGCCAATCTTCCCAATATGGTTGTTATGGCGGCAGCCGACGAGGCGGAACTGCGCCACATGGTGGCCACCGCTGTCGCACACAATGCCGGCCCGATCGCGTTCCGTTTTCCACGCGGGGAAGGTGTCGGCGTCGAAATGCCTGAGCGCGGAGAGATCTTAGAGCTCGGCAAGGGTAGGATGATCCGCGAGGGGCACCGCGTGGCAATCCTGTCCTTTGGGGCGCGTCTTCGGGAGGTGCTGGAAGCCTGCGAAAAGCTAGAGGCCCGTGGCCTGTCGCCAAGCGTGGCCGACGCGCGATTTGCAAAGCCTCTCGACCGGGACCTCATCGTGCAGCTTGCTGAAGATCACGAAGCGCTGATCACAATCGAAGAAGGCGCAATCGGCGGCTTCGGCTCCCATGTCGCACAGCTTCTGGCCGAGGAGAGAGTTTTTGACAGCGGCCTGAAGTTCCGGACGATGGTGCTGCCCGATCAGTTCATCGATCAGGCGAGCCCAAAGGACATGTACGATATCGCCGGGCTGAATGCTCCGGATATCGAGGCAAAGGTGCTCGAGGTATTGGATATCGCGCAGATTGGCGAAAAGCGTGCCTGATCTTCTTCTTTGCGCAAATACTCTGGGGAGCGCGAGGGGCTAGCCCCTCGTGTCTTCCTGCTGCAAAAGGGCAGCAAGTCCGTCTCGGTAACTTGGATACAAAAGCGCGACGCCAAGGTCGTCTTTGATGCGGTCGTTTCGCACGCGTTTGCTTTCGGCGTAGAAGCTGCGCGCCATTGGAGTCATATCAGCGGTCTCGTAATCGACCGCCGCCGGGATCGGCAGGTTCAAAAGCGTGGCGGCATGCGCGATGACGTCTTCTGGCGGGGCCGGGTCGTCGTCGCACACGTTGTAGGCCGCGCCCGGGTTGGGTTGGCTGATCGAGGCGTCCAGCACCTGGGCGATATCCTCCACATGTGTGCGGGAAAACACCTGGCCTGGTTTGATGATCCGGCGGGCCGTGCCGTTACGTACCTTCGCGAACGGACCTCTGCCCGGGCCATAGATGCCGGCGAGCCGAAAGATGTGAAGTGGCAGACCTGCCTTTTCGGCCAGCGCGCGCCACGCGGCCTCGGCTTCTACCCTGGCCTGGCCGCGCTGTGTGGCCGGGGTCAGAGGGGTGTTCTCGTCGACCCAGCCACCCTTATGGTCGCCATAGACGCCCGTGGTCGAAAGATATCCGACCCACTCGAGGCCCGGCGCCACGCTGGCGATGCTGTCGCGCAGTTCTGCCAGGACAGGATCGCCATCTGGGCCCGGGGCCGCGGACAAAAGAAGATGCGTTGCACTGCTCAGCGCATCGGACATATCTGCGCCGGGCCAGACTACGGCCTCGGTGCCTTCTGCCCGCAGCGCTTCTGCTTTTTCGGTGCTCCGGGTGGTGCCGATGACGCGCCAGCCTCGGGCGCGCAGTCGACGGGCAAGCGCACGTGCGGAATACCCGTGTCCGAACGAAAGAAGGGTCTTTTTCATATCGCGACCATGTGCGGGCGGGGGTCAGGGAGCAAGATGAAATAGTGTTACCAAAAGTATCAAGGTGTGCTACTTTGTAACAAATAAACGCACGGTCAATGCGGGAGAATTGGCATGTACGCACAAGGATTGATCGGAAGCCCGCGAGGCGCGGTAGCCGAAGAGACCGACGAGTTTCTCGCCGCTTTTCAGGCGCGCATTGACGCTGAAGAGAAAATCGAGCCCAAGGACCCGATGCCCGAGGCCTATCGCAGGACCTTGGTTCGGCAGATCGGCCAGCATGCCCATTCCGAGATCGTCGGGATGCTGCCGGAGGGCAACTGGATCACCCGCGCCCCCAGCCTGAAGCGGAAGGCCGCACTTCTCGCCAAAGTGCAGGATGAGGGCGGCCACGGGCTCTATCTCTACGCTGCAGCGGAAACGCTGGGGGTGAGCCGGGAAGAGATGACAGAAGAATTGCTCGATGGTCGGGCCAAATACTCCTCGATCTTCAACTACCCTACGCTCAGCTGGGCCGATATCGGCATTATCGGCTGGCTGGTGGACGGCGCAGCGATCATGAACCAGATCCCGCTCTGCCGCTGTTCTTTCGGGCCGTACGCGCGAGCGATGATCCGGGTCTGTAAGGAAGAAAGTTTCCACCAGCGGCAGGGCTATGAGATCGTGATGACGCTGGCCCGCGGAACCGAGGCGCAGCGGCGGATGGTTCAGGATGCGCTTGACCGCTGGTGGTGGCCGAGCCTGATGATGTTCGGACCCCATGACGCCGACAGCACCCATTCCGATCAGTCGATGAAGTGGAAGATCAAGCGTTTCACCAATGATGACCTGCGTCAGAAATTCATTGATGCAACTGTGCCCCAGGCCACGTTTCTGGGCCTGTCTGTGCCGGACAAAAACCTGCGCTGGGACCCAGACAAGAATGGTGGAAAGGGCGGTTATGACCATGGAGAGATCAATTGGGAGGAGTTCTGGCGCGTGGTGAAAGGCCAGGGCCCCATGGCGCGGGACCGGATCAGGGCGCGCCGCAAAGCGTGGGAGGACGGCGCCTGGGTGCGGGAAGCGGCGCTGGCCCATTCCGCAAAGCGCGCAGCCCGCAAGGCCGCTTTGGCCGCGGAGTGAAAGCTGCGAGGGGCCGACCCCTCGCGCTCCCCGGAGTATTTTGCAAAGAAGACAGGGCGAGGCGATGGCACAGAGAACCCGGCGCGCGATGACCGTTCTGCAGGTACGGGATGTAGAAGCCGCGCGTGACTTCTATGCGCGTCTTGGGTTCGCTTCTCATGGTGTGTGGACTGAAGAAGGTAGCAAAGAGGCACAGTTCTGTATTGTGCAGCGCGGTGAGGTCACTTTGGCGTTGCAGCTGTCGCGGGCACCGGAACTAGCGCGGAACACGCATTGGGCCGCGTATGTCTACGTCGACGATGTGACTGCTCTGGAGGAGGAGTTTCAGGCCGCCGGGATCACGCTGGCGCGCCTGCCGGAAGACGCACCTTATGGATGCCGGGATTTCGATGTCACCGATATTGACGGGCATCTGATCGCCTTCGGGCAGGATTTGCATGTTGATGCTTATGGGCCAGGATTGGGGCCGGAGCGGGGGAAAGGCTGATGGTTGCAGAAACACCGCTTTGGGAAGTGTTCATCCGCCCGCGCAACGGGCTTTCGCACAAGCATGTGGGATCGCTGCATGCTGCAGACGAGGTGATGGCGCTTCAGGCAGCGCGCGATGTTTACACCCGACGCGGCGAGGGTATCTCGATCTGGGTGGTGCCTTCGCATGCGATTACCGCATCAGACCCCGGGGCGGCCGAAGAGTTGTTTGATCCGACCGCCGACAAGCCCTACCGGCACCCGACCTTTTACGAGATTCCTGACGACGTGGGGCATATGTGATGACGCATCTCGCGCTGATCGAGCTGGCAGATGACCATCTGATCCTGGGCCACCGGTTGTCGGAATGGTGTGGCCACGCCCCGATGCTGGAGGAGGATCTGGCGCTGCCCAATATGGCGCTCGATCTGATTGGTACAGCCCGGACGCTCTATGACCACGCGGCTACCCTCGAAGGCGCGGGACGCAGTGAGGATGACCTGGCGTTTCTTCGTGTCGAACGGGAGTATCGCAACCTGTTGCTGGTGGAACGTCCGAACGGGGATTTCGCGCAGACCATGCTGCGCCAGCTCTATTTCGCGGCGTTCATGGCCCCGTTCTGGCACGCGGCGACAAAGAGCACGGATGACGTTGTGCGCGGGGTTGCGGGCAAAGCCTCAAAGGAGATGGCCTACCACATCCGCCATGCCGGTGAGTGGGTAATCCGCCTCGGGGACGGAACCGAAGACAGTGCGGTCCGCATGGCAGACGCGGTGGATGAGCTGCACCGGTTCACCGGGGAGCTGTTCGAAAGTTCTGATGAGGCGAGACTGGCGGAAGCCGCCGGGATCCTCCCTGAGCGGGCCCGGATACGGCCGGCCTGGGACGCCACGCTCACGGACGTCTTTGGTCAGGCTGCGCTGGAAGTGCCCGAGGTCTATCCTCAGACCGGCGGGCGCGCGGGTCTTCACGGCGAATGCCTGGGGCATATGCTGGCGGAGATGCAATATCTCCAGCGCGCCTATCCGGGGGCCACATGGTGACGGTTCTCGATCAGGCGCGGGCCTGGTCGGCCGCGGCGGCAGTTCCGGACCCGGAAGTGCCCTGCGTGACCGTATCAGAGCTGGGCATCCTGCGCTGGGTGGACGTGCAAAACGGGGTCGCAGTGGCTGGTGTGTCGCCTACCTATTCCGGCTGTCCAGCGGTTCTGGCCATAGAGATGGCCATTGAAGCCGCCCTGCGGGAGGCGGGGTTCGAGCCGCGCATCGAACGGCTCCTGTCGCCACCCTGGACGACGGACTGGATCACGGCAGAGGGCCGCGAGAAGTTGCGGGCCTACGGGATTGCGCCGCCTGCCGGGCCTTCTGGCAAGGGCGCGCTGTTCTCCGATCCGGTCGTGCCTTGCCCGCAGTGCGGGGCCGTGACGACGGAGAAGATCAGCGAATTCGGGTCAACCGCCTGCAAAGCGCAGTATCGTTGCACGACTTGTGCTGAACCCTTTGACTACTTCAAATGCATCTGAGGACGCGGTGTTTCACGATCTGAAAATTGCACAGGTGCGATCCGAAGGGCGCGGCGCTGTTGCCATCCGCTTCGATTTACCGGCCAAACTGGCAGATGAGTTTGCCTTCCTGCCCGGCCAGTTCCTGACCGTGCGCGCTGAAATCGGCGGTGCCGAACTGCGCCGCAACTACTCTCTCGCATGTGCACCGGGAGAGGGGCTTACTATCGGTATCCGGCATGTCGAGGGCGGCGCGTTTTCGGGCTTCGCGCAGGGATTGAAGACGGGTGATCGCATGCAGGTTATGGCGCCGGACGGACGTTTTTGTTGGTCCGGGGAACAGAATATCCTGCTTATCGCGGCTGGTTCCGGGATTACGCCGATGGTTTCCATCGCCTCCGCTGCGCTTGAAGCCGGGGCAGACGTGACACTCGTGTTCGGCAACCGTCAGATGGATACGATCATGTTCCGCAGTGACCTTGAGGCGCTCAAGGATCGATATCTGGAACGGTTCAGCCTGATTCACGTTCTCAGCCGTGAATTGCAGGATGTACCACTGTTCGAGGGTCGGATCGATGCCGACAAGATCACGGCGCTGGCCGCCTCACGTCTGATTGACCCGCAGGCGGCCGATGCGGTGTTTCTGTGTGGACCTGAGGGTATGATCGATACTGCGGAACAGGCGCTGAGCGATCTGGGTGTGGCGTCTGAGAAAGTGCGTAAAGAGCTCTTTGCGACGTCAGGCGGGTTTATGTTGCCGTCCTCACCGGTCGGGCAAAAGGCGCTTGCGGAGGGGGTGGAGGTGAGCTTTCGCCTCGATGGTGTGGAAAGGCGGATCACGATGGAGGAGCGTGACCGATCCGTTCTCGACGCGGCGGCGCGGCACGGTCTGGAGCTGCCTTATTCCTGCAAGGGTGGCATGTGCTGCACCTGCCGCTGCAAGGTCACTGAAGGCGGCGCCGAGATGGCCGTGAACTACTCTCTCGAGCCATGGGAGGTCGCGGCAGGTTTCACGCTGGCCTGCCAGGCCCGTCCGACCACAGCGCGTCTGGCGCTCGACTTCGACGCGGTTTGAGCGCATTTGCGGTTGCACCGCGAGGGGGCCTGCTCCCATGGTGGGGCAAGAGCAAGGAAATCGCGCGATGACGATCAAGATCGAAACGCCCCCTGTCAGGGCCCCTCAGATTCTGACCGATGCTGAAACTGCCGTAGCCTGCCTGCAGGACCTTTATACCGAGGCGACGGCCTTCCTGAGCGCACGATTTTCCGACGCAGTGGGGGGGGCCGCGCCGACATGCAGGTATCGCGCATTCTATCCAGAAATCCGGGTTACCACCACGTCCTTCGGACAGGTCGACAGTCGCCTGTCCTTCGGCCATGTCGCCGAGCCGGGGACCTACACAACGACGGTCACCAGACCGGACCTGTTCGCGAACTATCTGCGCCAGCAGATCGACCTTTTGATCCGCAATCACGGCATCGCGGTGGAGGTCGGCCCTTCGACCACACCGATCCCGCTGCACTTCGCCATGGGCGTCGGTGCAGAAGTGGCTGTACCGCATGAAGGCGTTCTGAGTTTTACTCTGCGGGATGTGTTCGACGTGCCTGATCTCGCAACCACAAACGATGAGATCGTCAACGGGTACGACTTTCGGCATGAGGACGGCTCCGGACCGCTTGCACCCTTTACTGCGCAGCGCATCGATTATTCGCTGGCGCGGTTACAGCACTACACCGCAACGGATGCTGAACACTTTCAGAACTACGTCCTTTTTACCAACTACCAGTTCTACGTGGATGAGTTCGTGACCTTTGCGCGGGCGGCTCTGGCAGATCCACAAAGCGGCTACACCAGCTTTGTCGCACCCGGAAATCAGGTGATCACCGATCCCGACGCGCCCTTCCGGGAGTTGCCCAAACCACCGCAAATGCCGACGTATCACCTCACGCGGGACAAGGGAGCCGGCATCACGCTGGTCAATATCGGAGTGGGACCGTCTAACGCGAAAACGGCCACGGATCATATCGCGGTCTTGCGACCCCATGCGTGGCTGATGCTGGGCCATTGCGCTGGGTTGCGCAACACGCAAAGCCTTGGCGACTTCGTGCTGGCCCATGCCTATCTGCGTGAGGACCACGTGTTGGATGATGACCTGCCGGTCTGGGTGCCGATCCCGGCGCTTGCCGAAATCCAGATCGCGCTTGAACAGGCCGTCGAAGAGGTCAGCGCGCTGTCCGGCTACGATCTCAAACGCATCATGCGCACCGGGACAGTTGCCACCATTGATAACAGAAATTGGGAGCTGCGCGACCAGTCGGGCCCTGTGCAACGGCTTAGCCAGTCCCGTGCTATTGCGCTCGATATGGAAAGTGCAACGATCGCAGCAAACGGGTTTAGGTTCCGTGTGCCCTATGGCACGTTGCTGTGCGTATCCGACAAGCCGCTGCATGGCGAATTGAAATTGCCCGGTATGGCAAGCGCCTTTTACACGACGCAAGTCCAGCGTCATCTGAGGATCGGGATACATGCCCTGGAGGCACTGCGAGAGACGCCGCTCGAGCGCATACATTCCCGAAAACTGCGCAGTTTCACAGAAACTGCCTTCCTGTAACCTGCGTTTACCTGTGGAAAACCACTATTTTCTTCAGTTTTTTGCCGTATGAGGCCTTGTTTCACTGGCCAATCGATTGTTTAGGTATGAAACGAGCTTCCGGCAAGGAAGCGCACGGTACAGGGAGAGACTAATGGCACAAAAACCGCTTACAAAAACGCAGCTCGTGGCCGCACTGGCCGAAGGTGCTGAAATGGACAAAAAATCCGCGAGCGCTGCGCTTGAAGCGCTGACCAAAATTATCACGGATGAAGTGTCCGGAGGCGGTGCTGTGACCCTGCCGGGGATCGGCAAAGTATATTGCCGTGAACGCCCAGAGCGCATGGTGCGCAACCCGGCCACGGGCGAGCAGATCAAGAAGGATGCCGACAAGGTGGTCAAAGTGACCATCGCGAAGGCATTGAAAGACAGCGTCAACGGCTAATTAAGCCAGCGCTACAAAGTAAAAAAGGGCCGCCTTTGTGCGGCCCGTTTTTTTGAAGGGCCTCCATGGATCTGCGTGCAATTGGTATGGGGCTGGCATTTGCCCTGATGTGGTCGAGCGCCTTCACTTCGGCGCGCATCATCGTCGCCGCAGCGCCGCCACTCACCACATTGTCCTTGCGCTTTTTTCTGTCTGGTCTGCTGGCAGTATTGATTGCGCTTGCCCTAAAGCAGAGTTTTCGGCTGACGCGCGCCCAATGGGGCGCAACCGTCCTTTTCGGCATTTGCCAGAATGCGCTCTATCTCGGGCTGAATTTCGTAGCGATGCAGACGGTCGAAGCTTCGCTTGCCGCCATTATCGCGTCGACCATGCCGCTTGTGGTTGGGTTGTTTGGCTGGCTTGTGCTGCGCGAGAAAATCGGCCCAACAGGTCAGATCGGCCTTGTTCTTGGTGTGGTAGGGGTCGTGGTAATCATGGGATCGCGGCTGCAGGCCGGGGTGGATCTTTGGGGGGTCCTGCTGTGCGTGATCGGTGTGCTGGCCCTGGCGTTCGCAACGCTGGCGCTTCGCAGCGCGTCTTCAGGTGGCAATGTGATGGCTGTGGTGGGCCTGCAAATGCTGATCGGGGGTGCGTGTCTTGCCGTTCTCGGAGCACCGTTCGAATCCTGGGAAATAGATTGGAGTTGGCAACTCGTGGCCGCGTTTATCTACACGACACTGGTGCCCGGGCTGGCGGCAACTTTTGTGTGGTTTGTATTGGTAGAGCGGATCGGTGCAGTTCGCGCGGCGACCTTCCACTTCCTTAATCCTGTGTTCGGTGTCGCGATTGCCGCGGTGCTTTTGGGCGAGGCGCTTACCCCACGGGACGTGGTCGGCGTTTTGATCGTGACGCTCGGTATCCTGCTGGTGCAGCTTGCCCGAGGAAGCGCAAAATCGCCTCACTCGTCGAGTGAGCCGTGAATCGCAAACTGATCAAGCCCGGCGGCTTCCGCCTTGATGATTCGGTAGCTTTCTCGCACGCCGCTTTCGGTCAGCTCGCGGGCGACGGTTAGCAGCGTGTTCGGATCATGGTCTTCGCAAAGCTCGATCATCTGCGCGACCTCGTCCTTGGCAATATCCATTGCGGCTTCGACCGACGGTGCGCCGTACAGGTCGACAAAGTGCTGTGCTAAAGTCCCCTCCAGCCAACTGACCTCGGTCGTTTCAATCTGAGTTACCGCTACGAAGGTTACGCGGCCAAAGGTTTCGAGGCCCAGCCATCCGTTGGCGAACGCCTGACGCGCCTTTCCTGTCAAATCCGCCTCAGACCAGTTCGAGAACTCAAACCCGCCGGAGATGCACCATTCGCCGGTGCGCGCAGGGTTGTGAAAGATGCGCTGGTCGCTTTCGTCGAAATGAATGGCGCGTGCAAGTTTCATGCTGTGCCTCCTGTCTCGAGGATCAACCGCAATGGCAGAACCGTCGTTTCTCCGTCCGCGTTGCGCAATAGCATACCAAAATGCTCGTCCACGCCCATGAACGTCCCTGAATAGCTCCGTTCCTGAAGCATCAGGCTGATATCCTCCCCGACATCGCGCGCGAGCCCGCGCCATTCGCCGTGCAGACTGCGCGGTCCGTCTGCCTCCAGCCGGCTGATCCACACCAGCGTATGGCGCACCCAGGCTTCCAGAAGATGTACGCTGTCGACCTCGGCGCAGCCTTCCTCGTAGAGACAGGTATCTTCAGGCGTCAGACCCGGCGTGTCGGGGTTCGGGGGCAGGATTGGCAGTTCGATACCCACGACGATCCAGTCGGGTTCTGCCGCGCCCTCGGTGGTTGCGGCGGCTACCTGCAGGCGGCCGCAGCGCGCGCCGTTGACGAAAATCTGACCGTCCCAGCTCAGATGGACTCCGACCTCGGGTGGCGCCAAGGCACCAAGCGCGTTCTGAAACCCGACGCCGCAGGCTTTGAAGACTGCCATCGCTTCGTCGAGCGGTTGTTCTGGCGCGAACACGACGGCTGCCCGCATGTCTGTCCCGGCCGCTGTGTAGACCACCAGCCCCGCGTCGCAACCAAGTGCCGCTTCGGCACAGGCTTTTGCGAACGGATCAATGCCCGCCGCGACTTCGAGGCCGGAAAAAAGCGGCGGAAACTGTGGTTCCGTTGGCTTGAGGTCCAGATCGCTCATGCGTTTCCGTCGACAATCAGCTGCTTTGCGATCTTGCGGAATGCGTCCGCCTGTGGCGATTGAGGTTGAGAGACGACAACCGGTGCTCCACCATCGGCGGCCTGGCGGATCTGTATATCCAGCGGAATCTCAGCCATGACTGGCACACCGAGTTTGGCGGCTTCGTCTTTGACGCCCCCATTGCCGAAGACATGCTCTTCGTGGCCGCAATTCGAGCAGATATGCGTCGACATGTTTTCAATCATGCCAAGGATCGGCGTCCCGAGCTTGTTGAACATGTCGATCCCTTTGCGCGCATCCAGCAGTGCGATGTCTTGCGGCGTAGAAACGATGATCGCCCCGGTGACGTCGGCTTTCTGCGCCAGTGTCATCTGGACGTCGCCGGTGCCCGGCGGCAAGTCCACCAGTAGAATATCGAGCGCGCCCCACTGCACTTGGCTCAACATCTGCTGCAGCGCGCCCATCAGCATAGGACCACGCCAGACAACGGCCTCGTTCTCGCCTGTCATCAAGCCCAGCGACATCATGGTGACGCCATGGTTCCGCATGGGCAGAATGGTCTTGCCATCCGGGCTCGCTGGGCGTCCGGATATGCCCAGCATGCGCGGCTGGCTTGGGCCGTAAACATCTGCGTCCAGCAGGCCAACGCGCCGCCCTTCCGCAGAAAGCGCCGTAGCCAGGTTGGCCGTGACAGTTGACTTGCCGACACCACCCTTTCCGGACGCAATCGCCACGATCCGATCGATCCCGGGGATTTTCTGAGGTCCTTTGGGCTCCGCTGATTTCGCGGTTTTGGATTTCAGGTCAGGCGGCGCCGCGGGTTTTGCGTGCGCGGTCATGACCGCAGAAACCGAGGCCACTCCATCGATCGCCTTTAGCTTTTCCTCAGCCTCGGCGCGAGCGGGTTCTATCTCTTTCGCGCGAGTGGGATCGACTTCGATGACAAAACGCACCGCGCCGCCGTCGACGGTCAAAGCCCGGACCATTCCGGCCGACACCAGATCTCCGCCACCAAGCGGGTCTTGCACTTGTTTGAGCGTTTCAAGGACTTGTTCCCGCGTTACGCTCATGCGTCCGGACCTTCAATTTTTCCGGTAACGACGTGTTCAAGATCAAGGCCGTCGATCGTCAGCACCACCTTGGCCTCAAAGGTCTTACCGGCGCTGCCTTCGGCAGAGCGCATCGCGTTTTCGATTGCCTGTTGAGAGGTCACACCAACCTGTTTGAGGAACTTTCGCATGCTCATGTTGAAGTCGTCGGTCATCCCTTTACCTCTTATTTCGCATCTGTTGACGCCTGTTAAATCCGGCGATTAGTGTAAGCGAGCGCATCCCTGCAACGGGAGGTCTCTGATGCCAAAGCCCCGAATTCGTTGTGTTCTTGCGGCTGCACTCATGTCTTTTGCGTCGCTGGGGCCGGTCTCCGCTCAGGACAAAGAGTTTACGTTGCAAGCTGCGCCCGACCTGATCGACAGCGGTTTGGTTAAATATCTCGTTCCGCGCTTCTCGATGAAGACGAGTGTGCGGGTCACGGTTCTTCCGCTCGGCGAAAAAGACCCGACCGCGGCGCAATTGACCGCAGGACCGGGACGATTGGCGCTCGCACGGGAGGGGACCGACTACAGGCTCGCATTGCCCGAAGGCGATCCAGACGCGGCGCGGTTTGGCGACTGGCTGTTGGGCGATGTGGGTCAGCGTACGATCGCGTCTTTCGCGCCCGAAAGCGGCGCTCCGTTCGACGCTGCTGCCAATAGAGCGCCGCCAAAAAAAGAGTTGGATATGAGCGTGGACGTCAGCAAAGGCATCGAACTGTCGCTTGTGCATTGCGGGCGGTGCCATGTGATCGGACCGCAGAACCAGATGAACGGGATCGGCTCTACGCCATCCTTCGGGGTGCTGCGGACGTTTGCTGACTGGGAGCGCAGGTTCGAGAGCTTTTACGTGCTGAACCCGCATCCGTCCTTTACCCAGGTCGCGGAAGTTACGCCCGCGTTCAATCCAGAACGTCCGCCACCGATCATTCCTGTGGAAATAACGCTCGAAGAGCTTGACGAAATCCTCGCCTTCGTTGCGCGGATGAAGCCCGCAGACCTGGGGGCGCCGATCCGGCATCAGTGATCCTTGCGCTCGCTGTAGTAGTCTTCGGTTGTGCGCACGCGAGGCCGCTCGCCGCCGGTGAACGGGTTATTGGTGCTGTGATACTGGGCTTGAATCCGACAGTTGTCACACATGCGGATCATTTTGGCCGCGTCCGAATTGGCAAACATGTGATGCTTGCCCTCAAGCTGCTCAACAACTCTCTCGATGGTGGATTTCACGCCAAAGAGTGCCCCGCATTCAATGCAGGCTGCTGGTTCTTCCTCGTTCTTAACAACTTCTGCCAAAGCGCTGTCGGCCAGATTGAGCTGAGGTTCGAGGGTAATTGCGTCTTCCGGGCAGACAGTTGCACACAATCCGCACTGCAAGCAGGCAGCTTCCTGAAACTTCAGCTGAGGCATGTCTTCATTGTCGGTCAAAGCCCCGGAAGGGCACAGCGAGACGCAGGATAAGCACAGTGTGCAACTCTCGTCATTGACCAGGACCGCGCCATAAGGAGCGCCCTCTGGCAGCGGGAGGGTTTCGTCCGATCCTGAATGCAAAGCCTTCGCGGCAAGGCGCGTGATCTGGCGGCGGTCTCCCATGGGTAGTACCGGGGAAACCGCGTTGCGTTCCGCTTTCGCGCCATAGAGCGCGTCTGACATTTCGTCAGGGTCTGCAACTTCAAGCAGGACCATGCGGGGCAGATCGCTGATGGCATTTGCAAGCTCGGTTTCCCGGTCCAGCGCCTCGCGCTCGGTTGTTGGCGAAAGCAGAACCGTGACGCATGCAAAGCCAGACGCTAATGCGCCCAGCGCTTCTGCATGCCCAAAGCCCGAAACCTTCTCCAGCGCCATCGGGATTACATGTGCTGGCAGGCCACGCCCGAACCGCGCAGACAGTCTGATCATCTCTGCGCCGTAGGTGGTGTCGTGGACCAGCAATACGGGGGCGGTGCCTCCTGCTTTGGCGAAAGTCCCGGCCAAAGTCTGGATCCTTTGCATTAGGAACGACACCGGTGGATCCTGCGCCATTATTGCGCCGGAGGGACAAAGTGCAGCACAGGCACCGCAACCCGCGCAGACCATCGGATCAATGGACACATGCTCACCGGCGGAGCTGATCGCTCCTGTCGGGCAAATATCGAGGCAATTGCGACAGGCTTCTTTTTCAGCGCGTGAGTGGGCGCAAAGGTGTTCTGTAAGGCCGACATAAAGTGGCTTTTCGAACGTGCCAACCATATGACTGGCCGCCAAAACCACACCTGAAACCGCTTGTGGACTTCCCGGATCGGCTCGCAGGTACCCTTCTCTTTTCTCCGGAGCCGGAAAAAGGGGCGCGTCGCCCCGCAGGTCAATCACAAGATCGCACTCCGAGCTGGCGCCGTCGCGCGGCTCGGTCAGTTGCAAAGCTCCGCGGCCGCCGGGCTGGACTTGTTGAAGTGCATCGAAGCGAAGAGAAAATCCGCCAAGCGCACCGGTTGCCGACCTGATACGCCCCACTACGATATCGAATTCGCGTGTCACGGGCAGGTCTTCGACCGCCTCAGACAAAAGGACCGTGACACTCAGATGGTCTTTCAACTGCTCCGCGGCTGCGAAGGCCACGTCAGGCGCGCCCAGGATCAGGCAGATACCTTCACTAACAACGTCAATGGCCGGTGTCAGGGGCGCGGGCAACGCAGCCTCTGCCGCCAGCGCAGCCATTTTTGCGGAGGCTTTCTCGCCATCTTCTGACCAGCCCGCGCGGTCGCGTAGGTCCACCAGTGCGGGTGCGTCCACACCTAACTCGTCTGCGACCTCCGAGAAGATCGCACCTTCCTGAGCACAAGCGACAATTGTGTCGCCCGACTGAAGCTCGCGTGCAAGCGCGTCGGTTTGGGTCACGCACAGCCCGGTGTAAACACGCGTGCACTCCAGCCCGGATGCTGCGGAAATTTCGTCTGCGTTCAGTGGCTGGCTGCTGAGACAATCGCACAGCACTAGCTTTTTCGACATTTTATCCCCCCGGACCGGTTTTTCTGTAACCCGGCACGTCAGTCGTCGATACGGTATCCACGATTTTCAAGTGGGGTAAAGCCGAAATCAGGGGTATCGAATCAGGTTCTGCGTTGCGGCAAAAAATGCCGCGCCGCAGAGGCCTGCGTTAAAGCGGTATGCGCAAGTCAGGTTTTCCAATAAAACCAGTTCTTTGGTCGTATACAACGGTCGACATTCCTGACTTAATCAGTCAAGTATATGATCTAAAAAGAAAATTTGCTTTACCTTCCCACGAGCGCCGGGGCATGGTGAGGTATAAGAGCTAACAAAAACACCAAAGCTCGATTCGGAGGGACAACTCTGTATACGACCGACAGATGCGTGGTGATCCCCGTGGGCGTTGTTTTGCGACGCCTTCCAGGTGTTACGCGCTGGGCCAAGTGGTCCTGGCGCGCAGTCGCGGTTTTGCCCGGCGCGGCAGAGGCGAACTGGGTCGAGCTGCGCCGTGAAGGCGACAGCGTCGAGTATCACGCAGACACTGTTGGGATGGAGCTTTGGCGCACCGATACTGAGGCCTACCAGACAGCGCTGAACACCGAGGTTCCATCTGTTTATGTGGTTCTGCGCGAAGATCCCGAAGCCCCTGAAGGACGGGAGCTGTCTGTGCTTTTGGTCACCGCGTCGCCCTATGACGCGCAGGATTACACCGACAGCGGCGAGGAGATCGTGGAACGGGTGCCAATGCCCCCGCAGCTGATCGCCTTCCTTCGCGACTTCATTGCAGACCACCATCAAGACGAGGTGTTTGTGAAGCGTCGGCGCGACAAGAAGCGGATTGACCTCACCGAAGACGGTAAGGGTGACGCCCGCATTTCGCAGATGTCCGATGTCTATCGTGCGCCACGCCGAAAAGTTGGGAGCCTGCATTGACGGAAACGCGTTCAGATTTCTGGTCCCGCAGAAAAGCGCGCGTCCAGCAGGAACGGGACGCCGACCAACGTGTGGAAGAGGCCGCGCACGCAGAGCAGCGTGCCGCCGAGCTCTCGGAGAAATCCGACGAAGAAATTCTGGCAGAACTCAACTTGCCGGACCCGGACAGTCTCCAGAAGGGCGACGACTTTTCCGTTTTCATGAAGCAAGCCGTGCCCGAGCGTCTCCGGCGCAGGGCCTTGCGCAGGCTTTGGCTGTCCAATCCGGTACTGGCAAACCTAGATGCGCTTGTTGAGTACGGTGAGGACTACACTGACGCCGCGACCGTCGTGGAGAATTTGTCGACGGCCTACCAGGTTGGCAAGGGCATGATGGCCCACGTGCTGGAAATGGAACGTCAGGCGGCAGAAGCCGATGGCGAAGACCAGAGTGTGGCCAACACGACCGACCAGATGTCAGACCGCGAAGCGCTGGATGCAGAGAGCGACGCTCCGGTCGTTGAGCCTCGGCAGGAACCGCCCACGACTATGGTCGCTGTTGAGGAAACTCCGGTTTCCGCTGACAGTTTCGATGAAGAGCTGGCCGTCGCGCCCAGTCGTCGTATGCGTTTTGCCTTTGCAGAATGAACGATAAACAGCGCTCGCAAGAAAGGAGCAAGATGACCGCAGCCGCCGAAAACATCCAGATCGCCGAAGAGGACGCGCTCCGCGCTGACCTATATGATTTCCTTGGAGTTCTTCTGGCGCGCGCACCCTCCGCCGATATGCTAGCGCAAGCGCAAGGGCTCTCGGGCGATGACAGCGATCTTGGACAGGCCATCGGGGCCTTGTCGCGGATTGCGAAAGTGGCGAAGCCGCGCGCTGTCGAGTCGGAGTTCAATACACTGTTTATCGGGCTGGGCCGGGGCGAGCTTCTTCCCTACGCCAGCTACTATTTGACCGGGTTTCTCAACGAGAAGCCTCTGGCGACCTTGCGCAGCGACATGGCGCGGCTTGCGATTACTCGCGCCGAAAGCGTCTATGAGCCTGAAGACAATATTGCCAGTTTGATGGAAATGATGGCTGGCATGATCCGGGGCCGCTTTGGCAAGCCGGCAACGCTGACCCAGCAGAAAGAGTTTTTCAACAAGCATATCGGCCTCTGGGCCGGACATTTCTTCGCTGATCTCGAGGCTGCGAAGAACTCGGTCTTCTATGCGGCTGTCGGTGCCACCGGCAAAGCTTTCATGGAGATCGAAACCCACGCCTTCCGGATGACAACGGACTGAACGACCGGGCTAACACCGCCGGGCGTCTCCCGGCCAGGACTAGAGGAGGAGAGAGATGAGCAAAACACCCAAAGCCGGCGAAACCGCAAGCCGCCGCGATTTTTTGAAACTCGCGTCGACATCGGTTCCAGCTGCAGCAGCGGCGGTGGCGATCGCACCGGATGCAGCTGAAGCGGACACGGCAACGGAAAATGGCGAAGGCCTGCGCAATACCGCGCATACCCGCGCGTATTTTGAAAGCGCCCGCTTTTAAGCGACCCATCTCGCTTCCGCCCGGTTTGGCCGGACGAGAGCAAAACCGTTCCAGCGACTGGTTGCGTGACGCCCGACTGACTGGAGCCGAACGAAGCCCAAGCTAGCCCGCACGCAGACCGTGCGACGCACGCAAGGAGAACTAAAATGCTCAGGAAGAAGACCAACGGGGTTGCGCGACGCCCCCAGCGGACGACCCTCCTGTCCAATATCGCCGAGAAGACCGTCGACAGACGGAGCTTCTTGCGCACATCCGGTCTGGCCATTGGTGGCCTTGCCGCGATCGGCGCGACCGGCGGGACAGTAACCAAGGCGAGCGCAGCAACAGCTGCTGACGGCGCCGTAAACATCGTAAAATCTGTATGCACGCACTGCTCGGTTGGCTGCACGGTCATCGCCGAAGTTCAGAATGGCGTCTGGACGGGTCAGGAGCCCGGCTGGGACAGCCCGTTCAACCTTGGTGCCCACTGCGCCAAAGGGGCTGCGGTGCGCGAGCACGCACACGGCGAGCGCCGCCTCAAGTACCCCATGAAGAAAGAGGGCGGAGAGTGGAGGCGTATCAGCTGGGAACAGGCGATCAACGAGATCGGCGACGGCATGATGAAGATCCGCGACGAAAGCGGACCTGACAGCGTCTACTGGCTCGGCTCGGCCAAGCACAACAACGAACAGGCCTATTTGTTCCGCAAGTTCGCGGCCTACTGGGGCACGAACAACGTGGATCACCAGGCCCGGATTTGTCACTCGACCACGGTTGCAGGTGTTGCAAACACCTGGGGCTACGGCGCGATGACGAACTCCTACAACGACATCCACAACTCCAAAGCCATCTTCATCATCGGCGGCAACCCGGCGGAAGCACACCCCGTCTCGCTGCTGCACGTGCTGAAGGCGAAGGAAGAAAACAACGCACCGCTCATCGTCTGCGACCCGCGCTTCACGCGTACGGCAGCACACGCCGATGAATATGTGCGCTTCCGTCCCGGCACCGACGTGGCGCTGGTCTGGGGCCTCCTGTGGCACATCTTTGAGAACGGCTGGGAGGACAAAGAGTTCATCCGGACCCGGGTCTGGGGGATGGACCAGATCAAGGAAGAAGTTGCCAAGTGGACTCCCGAAGAAGTTGAACGCGTGACCGGTACACCCGGCAGCCAGCTTCGCCGTGTGGCCATGCAGCTTGCCAACAACCGTCCGGGTACCGTGATCTGGTGCATGGGTGGTACGCAGCACACCAACGGCAACAACAACACCCGCGCCTATTGCGTGCTCCAGCTCGCGCTGGGCAACATGGGCACCTCGGGTGGCGGCACCAACATCTTCCGCGGCCACGACAACGTGCAGGGCGCGACGGACCTTGGTGTTCTCTCGCACACGCTGCCCGGCTACTACGGCCTGGCTGCCGGCTCCTGGGCCCACTGGGCGCGGGTGTGGGGCGAGGATCTGGATTGGCTGAAAGGTCAGTTCCAGACTGTCAAAGGCGCCGATGGAAAAGACAAGAACCTGATGAACCTGACGGGCATTCCTGTGTCCCGCTGGATCGACGGCGTTCTTGAGGATCCAGAAAACACCGACCAGCCGGACACCGTCCGGGCAATGGTGCTCTGGGGCCATGCGCCAAACTCTCAGACCCGAATGACCGAGATGAAGACGGCGATGGAAAAGCTCGACATGCTTGTCGTGATCGATCCATTCCCGACGGTTTCGGCCGTGCTGCATGACCGGACCGATGGCTGCTATTTGCTGCCGGCCGCAACGCAGTTCGAAACCTATGGCTCGGTAACCGCGTCCAATCGCTCTATTCAGTGGCGCGATAAGATCATGGACCCGCTCTTCGAGAGCAAAACCGACCATGAGATCATCGGTCTCTTTGCCAATAAATTCGGGTTTGCAGACCGGTTCTTCCGCAACATCGAGATGGACGACGAGAACACGCCGAACATCGAAAGCGTCACGCGGGAGTTCAACGCGGGTATGTGGACCGTCGGCTACACCGGCCAGTCCCCAGAGCGGATCAAACTGCACATGGCGAACCAGCACACGTTTGACAAGACGACGCTGAAAGCCGTTGGCGGACCCGCAGACGGAGACTACTACGGGATGCCTTGGCCGTGCTGGGGCACAGCCGACATGAAACATCCGGGTACGCCGAACCTTTATGATATGTCGAAATCTGTCGCCGATGGTGGTCTCACCTTCCGCGCCCGGTTCGGCGTGGAGCGGGATGGCGACAACCTGTTGGCCGAAGGTGTCTACTCGGTGGGGTCGGAGATCCAGGACGGATACCCAGAATTCACCATGCAGATGCTGATGGATCTGGGTTGGGATGGCGATCTGACCGCTGACGAAAAATCAGCGATTGATGCGGTGGCCGGACCGAAAACCAACTGGAAGACCGACCTTTCGGGAGGCATTCAGCGGGTTGCCATCAAGCATGGCTGTGCGCCCTTCGGGAACGCGAAAGCCCGTGCTGTGGTCTGGACGTTCCCGGATCCGGTGCCGCTGCACCGAGAACCGCTTTACACCAACCGCCGCGATCTTGTGGCCGACTATCCCACCTACGAGGACCGGAAGTTCTATCGTCTTCCCACGATGTACGCATCGATTCAGAAGAACGATTTTTCCAAGGACTATCCGATCATCCTCACCTCGGGCCGATTGGTCGAATACGAGGGCGGCGGGGACGAGACCCGTTCGAACCCCTGGCTTGCTGAGCTTCAGCAGGACATGTTTGTCGAAGTGAACCCGCGGGATGCCAACAACCTTGGTATTCGCGATGGGGCACAGGTTTGGGTCGAAGGTCCCGAGGGTGGAAAGGTCAAAGTGATGGCCATGGTCACCGAGCGTGTCGGCGCAGGTGTCGCCTTCATGCCCTTCCACTTCGGCGGACATTATCAGGGTGACGATCTTAGGTCGAAATACCCCGAGGGCGCCGATCCGTATGTGCTGGGTGAATCCACCAACACAGCACAGACCTACGGCTATGACTCAGTGACCCAGATGCAGGAGACGAAAGCCACTCTCTGCAAGATCTGGGCCGCGTAAAGGAGGAGAAAAAGAAAATGGCAGCTAGAGCTAAATTTCTCTGCGACGCGGAACGATGCATTGAGTGCAACGCCTGCGTCACGGCCTGTAAGAACGAGCATGAGGTGCCCTGGGGCATCAACCGCCGCCGGGTGGTGACCATCAATGATGGGAAACCCGGTGAACGGTCGATCTCCGTTGCCTGTATGCACTGTTCGGACGCGCCATGCATGGCGGTGTGTCCCGTGGACTGCTTTTACCAGACCGAAGACGGTGTGGTGCTGCATTCCAAGGACCTCTGCATTGGATGCGGCTACTGCTTCTACGCGTGCCCGTTTGGTGCGCCGCAGTATCCGCAGGCCGGCAATTTCGGTTCCCGCGGCAAGATGGACAAATGTACCTTCTGCGCCGGTGGACCCGAAGAGACCCACTCCACAGCAGAGTTCGCCAAGTACGGACGCAACCGGATCGCGGAAGGCAAACTGCCGATCTGCGCCGAGATGTGCTCCACCAAGGCGCTTCTCGCAGGTGACGGCGACGTCGTCTCTGGCATTTACCGCGAACGCGTGGTGGCCCGTGGCTTCGGCTCCGGTGCTTGGGGTTGGGGCACAGCCTATGACCAGAAAGACGGTTAACCCTGTCTGAACGACCCTGCAGCGCCCCGGTTTCCGACCGGGGCGCTGTCTGTCGGATCCTGCGTCCTCGGCTTTCGCTATTTCGCCGCAGTGAACTCCGTCCAAAACGAATTCAACGGAGCGCACACGCTCTGACCGCACCAAACCACGGGAGAGAGATATGATCCTGCGCAGTCTGCTTGTCCTGCTGATATCCTTTATGTTCACGTTGTCCGCCTTTGCTCAGGACGCTCCACCCGAGCAGCAAGAGACGCAAATTGACCGGTCTGCGACCGGCGGCGCGCCCACCCGCGAAGACATCATGGCCCGCCAGCGCGGCGAGAACGTCGATTTTTCCTTTCGGCTGGACCAAGGCGGAACAGCTGCCGCAGGTATTTCGGAACAACTCGGCACGCTGGGTGGTGCGTCTGACAGCGAGGTCTATCTGGCCCTTCGCTACGGCACCGCGGATGTCACCGTAACGTCCCGGTCGCCGGCGGCGGGCGTGCTGATCCAGGATCGTGGTATGTGGTGGTGGCAGTTCCGGGAAGGTCCGCTTCTGAGCTACGGCGGCTGGCTTCTTCTCGGCACCATCGGCGCGCTGTTTATTTTTTACCTGGTTCGCGGAAAGATTCGGATCGACGGCGAGAAAACTGGTCGCACGATTGAACGCTTTGCCTCGATCGAGCGGTTCTCACACTGGCTCCTGGCAGGGTCCTTTATCATTCTAGGAATAACGGGTCTGATCTCGCTCTTCGGGCGACTTTACCTGATTCCGGTCCTCGGCAAGGACAGCTATGCTACGCTGGCTGGCGCCAGCAAATGGGTCCACAACAATATTTCCTGGGCATTTATGCTGGCCATCGTGATGGTCACGATCCTTTGGATTAAACACAATATTCCAAACAAGACAGACCTGAAGTGGATCGCGCAGGGCGGCGGCATCTTCAAAAAAGGGGTTCATCCCCCGGCAAAGAAGTTCAACGCCGGACAGAAGGTGATCTTCTGGTCGGTGATCATTCTCGGGGGGTCGATCTCCGTTTCCGGGCTGTCGCTTCTGTTCCCGTTCGAACTGCCAATGTTCGCGGCGACGTTCGAAAAGCTCAATGCCACCGGCCTGCCGCAACTGCTGGGTTTTGGAGTACTTCCAGAACAGCTCGCGCCGCATGAAGAGATGCAGTATGCGCAGCTTTGGCACTCAATTGTGGCCTTCGTCATGATGGCGATCATTATCGCGCACATCTACATTGGTTCGGTTGGCATGGAGGGAGCGTATGACGCCATGGGCTCTGGCCAGGTCGAGGAACAATGGGCGAAAGAACACCATTCGCTTTGGGTCGAGGAGGTGAAGGCGAAAGAGGCCGGGCAGGCCGGCAAAGCCGGAACAGCGGCGACCCCGGCGGAGTAGCCATTGAATGACCCTACGCGCGCTGATTGCAGCGGTGCTTCTTGCACTGCCGGGGCTTGCCTCGGCAGGCGACTTCTACACCCTTAAAGGGCATGGGGGCCCCATCATGGGGATCGCTGTGGCGCCCTCTGGCGTGGTGGCGACTGCGAGCTTTGACAATGCCGTCGGCTTTTGGCGGGACGACCAGCCGGTGTGGCTGGATGGGCACGAGGCTGCGGTAAAATCTGTGGTTTTCCTCTCTGAAGACAGGCTCGCGTCCGCAGGCGATGATTTTGCCGTGCGTGTGTGGGACCTCGCGACCGGTAATGGCCGCGAACTTGGAAGGCACAAAGGGAAGATTGTCGCCCTCGCACCATCGCCCGACGGAAAGTTCATTGCCGCAGCCAGCTGGGATGGCACGATTGGCCTTTGGCCGGTCGAAGGCAACGAGCCGCGTTTTCTTTCCGGACATGATGGGGGCGTAAATGATCTGGTTTTCATTGAAGGCGGAAAGACCCTGCTTTCCGCATCAATCGACGGGACTATCCGGCGGTGGGATACGCTCAGCGCAACTGAGGAACGTGTCGTGCTACGCCACGGTTTCGGGGTCAACAAGCTCGTGGTGGATGAGGATGCGGGATGGCTGGCCTACGGATCGGTCGACGGTGTGACCAGGGTGGTCGACCTAACCAGCGAAAATGAGGTGATCGACCTGACACTGGGCAGACGGCCGATACTGGCTCTGGCTCTGAATCAGGACGGAAGTCAGCTCGCAATGGGCGACGGCGAGGGGTACATCTCGGTGTTCAACACCAGCGATTGGTCCGTCGCGACCGATTTCCGTGCGACGACGCGCGGTCCGATTTGGGCGCTGGCCTTTTCACCGGATGGCGCGAATGTGCATGCAGGGGGGCTCGATGAGGCGATGTATTCCTGGCCCGTAGACCGGGCGTCTGACAACCCCCAAATGGATGTTGAGGGCAAGCCGTTCCTGCAGGGAACGGAAATGGCCAGCAATGGTGAGCGACAGTTCAAGCGCAAATGCGCAATTTGCCATACGCTCACACCGGATGGCCAACGGCGTGCCGGACCCTCGCTGCATGGCCTTTTTGGCCGCCCCGCAGGGGCAATACAGGACTATACTTATTCAGACGCATTGACGGGCACAGACATCGTCTGGGGCGACGAGACGATTGACAAACTCTTCGATCTGGGACCGGATGTGTTCACCCCTGGATCGAAAATGCCGATGCAAAGGATAACGGAACCGCAGGACAGACTGGATCTGATCGCCTATCTGCGGGACCAAACGACATCAGTGGGAGGGGAGCAATGAAACCAATGTTGCTGGCGTTTGTGGCAACTGCCGTGATTTCAGTCGGGGCATATTTCGTACTTGGAGAGGTGGGCCTTTCCAGCGCCGCACAGGGATCGAGCCCGTCCTCTGTTAGGCTCGACTGACCGGCCGGCCATGCCAGTCATGGCAACAGCAGCTCCGAGTAGGGCAGAAACCGCACCGGTGTTCCATGCTCCACATCGAGCGCCCCGTCCGGCAGCTCAACAAGCCCGTTTGCCCAACTCAGTCCGCTGATCCGTCCTGAGCCTTCTGATTTGAAAACCTCGGCGGCGCCGGTCTCGGTCAGGCGCGCGCGCAGGTATTCCCGGCGGCCAGGTTTTTTTGACTTTTCGAACGCTGCCGGGACCGTGATTCTATGCGGGGTGCTCCATCCGCTGCCCGCAAGCACTGAAAGCGCCGGGCGGGCAAAAATCAGCGCACAGATCAATGCAGCGACAGGGTTTCCTGGAAGGCCGAAGACAGGTACGTTGTTCCACTGTCCCAAAGCGAGCGGGCGCCCCGGTTTCAGAGCGATGCGCCATGCCGCAAGACTGCCCTCATCGCGCAGGATTGCGGACATATGGTCCTCGTCCCCGGCCGACGCGCCGCCCGAGGTCAGAATGACATCTGCCTCGTCGCTCGCACGATCCAGGATTTTGCGCAAAGCGTCCCGATCGTCAGGCGCGTGACCAAGATCTACAGGGGTTGTGTTCCAGCCTGCGGCCAACCCCAGCAGCATCGGGCGATTGGCGTCGAAGGTGCGGCCCGGGTCCGTGGTGCTGCCGGGGGCGGCCAGTTCATCGCCTGTGGAAAGCACACCCACCCGTAAAAGGCGACAAACAGACACGTCTGCCAGCCCCGTCGCTGCAAGCAGAGCAAGATCAGGCGCGCGCAACCGGTGCCCAGGGTCGAAAAGCCGGGTGCCGGCGGTCACGTCTTCGCCGGCGCGACGGGTGTTGGCTCCGGGCTTCAGGCCGGCCTCGAACGCAATACGGTCTCCGCTTACTGTCACGTCTTCTTCAAGCACCACAGTATCAACGCCGTCCGGTACCACCGCGCCGGTCAGGATCCGGATGGCTTGCCCGGCAGGAACAGAGCCTGCAAACGGTGCACCGGCGGCAGCGCGGCCCGCCACCAAGGGCAGGGACTCCGCCTCGGACCCGACTGAGGCATGGGCAAACCCGTAGCCGTCCACGGCCGAGTTTGGCGCCGGGGGATTGGCGCGCGCCGCCATGGGTGCGGCGGCCAGCACCCGCCCAAGTGCGCTATGCGCCGGGATGACTTCTGTTCCGACAACCGGCGCAACGCTTTCGCGAAGCCGCTTCAACGCCTCATCGACCGGGGTCCAATCGACCCCGGGCGGCAATGCGAAGCAGTCGTTCTTCAGCCGCTTGGGCTTTGCGCCAATTTCGTGCATCGGTGGTTTTGTCGCCAGCCCGCACGCGTCCAGAATGAAATCGGCAATTCCTGCGGTGTCATCCAGGTTTAGCACCGGTACCGGCAAGCCCTCAGGACGGGCATTGCTGGCCACTGCCCGTACCGTCTTATCATCCCGCGCAAGTATGTCTTTGCCCGTTTCTGAGCGGTGTGCTTCCACCTTGGCGTGGTTATGTCGTTTGTAACCTTCCACCAGTACCAGATCGACCGGAACCATCTTTGCCAGAAGATCCTCAAGCTCGGTTTCGGGCGCTCCGCGGTGTTCGTGCATCATCGCCCAGCGTTTTCGGGAGGCCAGAACCACCTCCACCGCTCCAGCCTCGCGATGGCGATAGCTGTCTTTGCCGGGCTGGTCGACATCTACATTGTGATGGGCGTGCTTGACCGTCGACACCGAAAGGCCACGGTTTGTTATTTCCGAAACGAGCCGCTCCATCAGCCCGGTCTTGCCGGAGTTTTTCCAGCCTACAATGCCGAACACCTTCATGCCTGCGCAGCCTCCAGCCGTGCGCGGGCAGCTGCAAGGTCTTCGGGTGTGTTGACGTTGAAGAACGGATCCGGGCCGATTGGATCAAAAAGAGCAATCGCGCAGCCGTGGCGATCGGTCCAGAGCACAACCTTGCGCAGACCGTCTGTTAAGGCGCCGCGCAAGTCTTCGCGGAGGGAAACGGGCCACAGTCCAAAGGTCGGGTGACGCCCGAGACCGCTTTTACGCCCCGCGTCGGGAGAGGCCGCCAGAGCAATGGGATCGCCGGAGCTGCGCCGCGCAGCGTCGAGCCGGTTGACCAGATCATCGGGGAAGAACGGGGTGTCGGCGGCCACGGTGACAATCGCATCCGCGCCCAGAGTGGAGGCCCAGTCGAGCCCGGCCAGAACGCCGGCTAGGGGGCCTGCATAGCCCTCGATGCTGTCCGGAAGAACCGGAAAACCCCAGCCGGAAAACCGGTCAGGGTTTCCATTGGCGTTCAGCGCCACTGGAGACGCTTGCGGCGTGAGCCGATCGATCACATGGCGCAGGATCGGCTTGCCGCCGAGATCTACAAGGCTTTTGTCGCCTCCGCCCATGCGGGTGGCCAGTCCGCCTGCTAAAATGACGCCTGGAACGTTCATGCGCGCGCACTCTTGCGGCGGTGGCGTGGGTCCTCTTCATCGGCTGAAGCGGGGTCGGCATCCCATATCAGACGCTCGGACCCGGACAGACAGGTGAAGCGTTTGCCCCGCATACGCCCGATCAGTGTCAGGCCAACCTTTTGAGCGATCTCGACGCCCCAAGCAGTAAAGCCCGAGCGGGACGCTAGGATAGGAATGCCCATCAGGGCGGTTTTTATAACCATTTCCGAGGTGAGGCGCCCCGTGGTGTAAAGAATTTTGTCCGCGCCTGACACGTCCTCAGACCGCATCCAGCCTGCAATCTTGTCCACGGCATTGTGCCGCCCGACATCCTCCATGTAGACGAGTGGCCGGTCGTCTTGGCACAGAACAGTGCCGTGTATGGCGCCCGCTTCGAGATAGAGCGAAGGCGTGCGATTGACCTTGGCTGAAAGAGAATAGAGCCACGAGGTTTTAAGCGGCGCCTCCGGCAACTGAACGGTTTCGAGCCCCTCCATAATGTCACCAAAAACCGTACCAACCGCGCAGCCCGAGGTCCGGGTCTTTTTGGAGAGTTTTTCCTCGTAGTCGGTTTCGACCTCGGTGCGCACAACAACGACCTCAAGATCGTCGTCATATTCCACTCCGGTTACAGTTTCGGTGTCTGACAGCATGCCTTGGTTGCGCAAAAATCCCAACGCCAGATATTCGGGATAATCCCCGATGGTCATCGCCGTGACGATCTCTCGACTGTTGAGAAAAATCGTCAGTGGCCGCTCTTCGACGACATTCACGCGCCCGGTTTGGCCGGACTGGTCAATCCCGTCAATTGCGCGGGTCAGACCCGCCCGTTCTGGGTCGGGTGCTATGATGTAATCTGAAACCTGATCCGCGGCGCTCATGTTCCCCCCGCCTTGCGCTTAGCTGACTGGGAAATCCGGGATTTTCCATTGCGTGGCAGTAGGGCCGCTGAGTCGCAAAGTGTCAAGCAAACGGCGCGCCGTGGGCTTTCATACTTAACAGCATCGGACAGCGTCCCTACATTAATACCTAAGGAGGTACCGAACATGGCAATCCCAATCGTTCCAATTGCCGGCGCCGTTCTGAAATACGGGCCCGTGGCCGTGGCGGGGCTTGCCACGCTGGCCTACCTTCGCGCGCAACCCGGCCACGCAGACCAACGCGCTGAAGACCTTCTGGACGAATTGGACGAAGGCGTTCGCACGTCGCGATCTCATGATGGGCGCCAAGTCAACACGCGTGGGCGGTATCGTCGTGTGATCCGCGCGGGCCGCTCTGGGCCGGGCGTCGAACTGGACGCAACCTTTCTGGGGCGGATCAGGATCCGTCGCACGTGATCAAGCTTCTCGGCTCTCCGGCATCACCTTTCGTCCGCAAGGTGCGGGCTCTGCTTGTAGAAACCGAGTGTAGCGACAAGGTCGAGATTGAGGACGTAACCTCAGCCGTCGTCGGTCCCATAGACGAATTGCTTTCCTCGACCAATCCGTCCGGAAAAATTCCGGCGTTGATCCGCCCGGAAGGGCCAGCGCTGTACGACAGCCGTGTAATCTGCCGCTATCTCGACCAGACCTTCCGTCTGGGCATGTATCCCAAACGCGGCGAGTTCGAGATGCTGACGCTCGAAGCCACCGCAGACGCCATTATGGATGCCGGGGTTCTGATGGTCTACGAGCGGCGCTTTCGGCCGGAAAATCATCAGGATCCCGATTGGATCGAAGGCCAATGGCGGAAGGTTGCCCGCTCGCTCGATGCGCTCGAGGCCCGGTGGATGAGTCATCTCGCCGGCCCTGTGGACATGAGCCATCTCGCGCTGGGCTGCGCTTTGGGGTATCTCGACTTCCGCCACGGCTCGCGCGCATGGCGGGATGGTCGACCGGCTCTTGCGGGCTGGGCCGAGACTTTTCTGGAGCGGCCTGCAATGGTCGCGACAGCCCCAGCAGGCTGAGCTGCTCTTGGCGTAACTGTCTGAAATCCTGAATCGGCTTGCGTTTGAGGCGATTCCCTGAGAAGACGTCGCGCGCGTGCGGCGCTGGAGGGGGAGCGGCACAAAAGTGAGTAGTTGAGACTAAAATTGTTCAGCATATGGCGGGTTCCGTCAGACGATTTATGATTGTGGCTGCGGCCTGCGACAAAACTGCGCTCCTATGTCCCCTCGACGGTTGACTGGCCGAGCCTATAACCACGTTGGAGTTGGGCTGCGAAATAAGCGGCCCTCCGACATCTAGGCGCCGTTTCGCGCCCCGAGAAGGAGAAACTACGTGTCCCACGCAGACGATCACGAAGGTACACGACGCGACTTTCTGTACTATGCAACGGCCGGAGCAGGTGCCGTGACTGCAGGCGCCGCGATCTGGCCGATGATCAATCAGATGAACCCCTCCGCAGATGTGCAGGCCCTGTCTTCAATCCAGGTCGACATCAGCGGCGTAGCCGAAGGCACGCAGATCTCGGTGATGTTCCTTGGAAAGCCTGTCTTTATCCGCCGCCGCACCGCAGCCGAAGTGGAAGAGGCGCGGGCGGTGTCGCTCGACGATTTGCCTGACCCGGAAGCGCGCAACGCCAATGACGAAGGCGCCGACGCACTGGACGAAAACAGGTCTTTCGGTGAGAATGGAGAATGGCTGATCATGCAGGGCGTGTGTACGCATCTTGGCTGCGTGCCGCTCGGCGATGCCGGTGACTTTGGCGGTTGGTTCTGCCCCTGCCACGGGTCGCACTACGATACTTCGGGCCGTATCCGACGTGGCCCGGCGCCCGAGAACCTGCCGATCCCGACGGTGGCGTTCATCGACGACGCAACAATTCAACTCGGTTAAGGGAGAAGAAGTTTATGTCTGGCATCCCGCACGACCATTACGAGCCGAAATCAGGTGGCGAGAAGTGGCTTCACTCGCGCCTTCCGATCGTAGGGCTCATCTACGACACCATCATGATCCCCACGCCAAAGAACCTGAACTGGATGTGGATCTGGGGAATCGTCCTGTTTTTCTGTCTTGTGTTGCAGATCGTCACCGGAATCATTCTGGTGATGCACTACACTCCCCATGTGGACCTGGCCTTTGCATCCGTTGAGCATATCATGCGCAACGTAAATGGCGGCCACATGATGCGGTATTTGCATATGAATGGCGCGTCGCTGTTCTTTGTGGCGGTCTATCTCCACATTTTCCGCGGTCTTTACTACGGCTCCTACAAGGCGCCGCGAGAGATCACGTGGATTATTGGCATGCTCATTTACCTTTTGATGATGGGTACCGCCTTCATGGGGTACGTTCTGCCCTGGGGCCAGATGTCCTTCTGGGGCGCAACCGTGATCACAGGCCTCTTCGGCGCGATCCCGTTCGTCGGAGAAGCTCTGCAAACCTGGCTGTTGGGCGGACCGGCGGTCGGCAACGCAACGCTAAACCGGTTCTTCTCGCTGCACTATCTGCTGCCTTTCGTGATCCTTGGTCTTGCCATCGTGCACGTCTGGGCCTTCCACACCACGGGCAACAACAACCCGACCGGGGTAGAAGTGCGGCGCACTTCGAAAGAAGAGGCCGCGCGAGACACGCTGCCCTTCTGGCCGTACTTCGTGATCAAGGATCTGTTCGCGCTTGGCGTCATCATGGTCGTGTTCTTCGCGGTCGTTGGCTTCATGCCGAACTATCTTGGCCACCCGGATAACTATGTGGAAGCAAACGCACTGGTGACACCGTCGCACATCGTCCCTGAATGGTACTTCCTGCCGTTCTACGCGATCCTGCGCGCATTCACGCCAGACGTCTGGATCGTGATGTTTGCCAGCTGGATCAGCGGCGGGATCATCGATGCAGCCTTCTTTGGTGTCCTGGCGATGTTCGGCGCGATTGCGGTGATGGCTGTTGTGCCCTGGCTTGACACCTCCACCGTGCGGTCCGGGCGCTACCGCCCGATGTTTAAGTGGTGGTTCTGGCTCTTTATCGTCAACTTCGTTGTCCTCACCTGGGTGGGCGCGATGCCGGCGGAGGGGATTTATCCGATCATTGCTCTGATCGGGTCGGCCTATTGGTTCGCCTACTTCCTCGTCATTTTGCCGCTTCTGGGCGTGATCGAGAAGCCGCTGGCGCAGCCAGCGACCATCGAAGACGACTTCAAAGCACATTACGGCAAGGCGTCTGACGCCGACGGTTCGGCGACCGCGCCGACACCGGCCGAGTGAGAGGACCACCAAAAATGATCAAGCAACTCGCAATCGCAGCCACGGCGCTCCTCCTTTCGGGAGGTACCGCCCTGGCGGCCGGTGCAGCCGGCAAGGTCTACGACTACGACTTCTCGTTCGAAGGTCCCTTTGGCACGTTTGATACGATGCAGCTCCAGCGTGGACTGCAGGTCTATACTGAAATCTGCGCAGCCTGCCACGGCCTCAGATACGTACCGTTCCGCACCCTTTCTGACGAAGGCGGACCGATGCTGCCGGAAGATCAGATGCGTGCCTATGCAGCGTTCTATGAAGTCTTTGATGCGACACTGGACGATTTTCGCGTAGCCGAACCAACGGATCACTTCCCAGAATCGGGTCTCGAGAATGCTCCGGATCTCAGCATGATGGCCAAAGCTCGCGCTGGCTTTCATGGGCCCTATGGCACCGGTCTTAGCCAGCTCTTTAACGGCATGGGCGGACCGGAATATATTGCATCCTTGCTGGCTGGCTACACGGGCGAGGAAAAAGAGGAAGCCGGTACAATTCTTTATGAAAATACCGCCTTCCCCGGTGGCTGGATTTCGATGGCGCCACCGCTTTGGGGTGATGATGTCGAGTTCGCCGATGGCTCTCCGGCGGATATCGAGTCGGTCTCACAGGATGTGGCCGCCTTTCTGATGTGGACCGCCGAGCCCAAACTGAATGCGCGCAAGGAGGTTGGCTTTACTGCTGTAATCTTCCTGATCGTTCTGTCGGTTTTGCTGTATCTGACGAACAAGCGCCTGTGGGCGCCGATCAAAGCACGGGTCAAAGGTCAACCTGCCGAATAGCAGGTCCATGTTCGAAGAGTAGAACGCGTCCTTTCCGAAGGGCGCGTTTTTTTTAGCGCCTGCAGCACAGCGGTTTGTCTCAACGCCCGCGTTTCGGGCATCCCGTCTTTGAGTATTTGCGCAAAGAAGAAATCCTTGAGCCTTTCGGGTCTGATGGATAGACCCGGTTGCGCAGCGTTCCGGAGGTCGTATGTCGATCAACAGTTTTGGCCATTTGTTTCGCGTCACCACCTGGGGGGAAAGCCACGGGCCTGCGCTTGGCGCCACGGTTGATGGCTGTCCGCCGGGCATCCCGCTTTCTGCGGAGGACCTGCAGGTCTGGCTCGACAGGCGCAAACCCGGGCAGAACAAGTTCACGACACAGCGGCGGGAGCCTGATGCGGTCGAGATCCTGTCTGGTGTCTTCGAAGGCGTCAGCACAGGAACGCCCGTTCAGCTGATGATCCGAAATACCGATCAGCGCTCTAAAGACTACGGCGATATAGCCGAGAAATTTCGTCCGGGTCATGCCGATATCACTTACTGGCAGAAATACGGGGTTCGGGACTATCGCGGCGGCGGGCGCTCCAGTGCGCGTGAAACCGCTACCCGCGTTGCAGCGGGTGGTGTTGCCCGCGCGGCGCTGCACGCGCTGGTCCCGGGGCTGCAGATCACGGGCTACATGACTCAGATGGGCCCGCATGGGATCGACCGGGCGCGATTTGACTGGGCAGAGATCGACCGCAACCCGTTCTGGACACCCGATGCGCAGGCGGCGCAAGACTGGGCGGGATATCTCGACGGATTGCGCAAGTCCGGAAGTTCCGTGGGCGCGGTGATTGAAGTTGTTGCCCGGGGCGTTCCCGTGGGACTGGGTGCCCCGGTTTACGGCAAACTGGACACCGACCTCGCGGCCGCGATGATGTCAATCAATGCGGTTAAAGGCGTCGAGATCGGCGAGGGCATGGCAGCAGCCTCGCTGACCGGAGAGGCCAATGCCGACGAAATCGCCATGGGTCCGGACGGCCCGGTTTACAACTCCAACCACGCCGGCGGTGTTCTCGGCGGAATATCCACAGGTCAGGACGTGGTTGTGCGTTTTGCGGTGAAACCGACATCGTCGATTTTGACCGCACGCAAGACGATCACCAAATCAGGTGATGAGACCGAGATTATCACAAAAGGGCGTCACGACCCGTGTGTCGGCATCCGCGCCGTGCCCGTTGGGGAAGCGATGATGGCCTGCGTGTTGCTGGATCACCTGCTTTTGCATCGCGGACAGGTCGGCGCCGGGCCGCGGGGGCAGATCGGCTGAGGTTGCCTGTCTGTGGCAGGAAAACCGCAATCGCAAAACCTGAGAACCCCGCATCGCCTTGATTGACTCAAATCAAGGCGCTTTTCGCACCTGCAGCATTGAATGGCCCCACGCAAAGGCGAGAGGGGACAAAATGGTTGGTTCGGTCGAAGAAATTGCAGTGCGAAGGCTGTTGTCTGACAGTGGTTGGCGCCAGTTGCCACAAGCCTGCCTTGAAGAACTTCTTGGTATAGGGTCCGTGGTGCAGCTCGCGCAAGATGCGCCCTTGGAAGGGCGTGTGGCAATCGTCCTTTACGGGGTTCTGGGCGCGTTTCGCGGGCGCGACCTGTCCGACGCGGCGGTGACCGAGCTGTTCTTTCCCTTTGATCTGATTGAGCTTGAAGAGGTGCCGAACGACGGAGAGGACATGCTGGCTGCCCTGCGCCCTGCACAAGTCCTGCAGATACCCGCCGCAGGGTTTCACACCGCGATGCGTCGCCACGCGCCGCTGGCCCACGAAGTCGTTGCGCGCCTCAAACGCCAGGCTCATGATCTGCGCGAGCATGTGGCCGAACTGACCGGCAAGGCTCCTGAGCACCGGCTCGCAGCATTTCTGATATGGGTGTCCGAAATGTCCGGGACAGAAGGCGATCGGCTTAGCTTCGAGCTTCCGATGCGGCGCTATGACATGGCGCGGTACCTTGGCATGCAGCCTGAGACACTGAGCCGCAAGATCAAGGGGCTGGTGGAATCCGGCGCAATCTCGCTGCGTTCGCCCAGCCGTCTGGTGATCGAGGACCGAACAGCCCTTCTTTCGCTCGCAGGGACAGCGCGTCGCGCCGCCTGAGCCTGGTTGCCTCTGTTGCCCGGTGCGCTAGGGTCAGGCGCCGGGGAGGACGGGGATGACACCACTTGCAGGACTGAAGGTTGTTGACATGTCTCGTGTCCTCGCTGGGCCGTGGATAGGACAGGCCCTGGCCGATCTCGGGGCGGAGGTCATCAAGATCGAAAGCCCGAGCGGAGACGATACCCGGCACTGGGGCCCCCCCTTTATCGAGCGTGATGGCGACCGTACAGCGGCCTATTTCTATGCGGCGAACCGTGGCAAGCGTAGCGTTGTGGCAGATTTCAGGTCACCTGAAGGACAGGAGATTGTGAAAGGTGTTGTCACGGACGCTGATATTCTGATCGAGAACTTCAAGGTCGGTGGGCTTGAGAAATACGGGCTTGATTTCGCGAGTCTGAGTGCACTCAACCCGCGTTTGATTTATTGCTCTGTTACAGGCTTTGGACAGGATGGTCCCTATGCGAGCCGCGCGGGCTATGACTTCCTTCTGCAGGGGATGTCAGGTCTGATGTCGATCACCGGCGAGCCAGATGGCATGCCGCAGAAATACGGGATTGCAGTCACGGATATCGTCACAGGGCTTTACGGCACTGTCGGGATTCTGGCAGCCGTGGAGCAGCGCCATCGCACCGGGCGCGGCCAGCATCTGGACATGTCGCTGCTCGACTGTGCCACCGCCCTGCTTGCCAATCAGGCGATGAACTATTTCGCTACGGGCGTTGCACCCGGACGCCATGGCAATGCCCATATGAACATTGTGCCCTACCAGGTATTTCAAACCGCGGACGGTCATATCATCATCACGGCCGGGAATGACGGACAGTATGCGCGGCTTTGCGAGGTATTAGGGATCGCGGTGTCGCCGGACCACGCCACCAATCAGCAAAGGGTTGAAGCGCGCGACGTGCTGGTTCCGCAACTCTCCGCGCTGATCCGCGGCTGGACATCTGCCGATCTTTTGGCGGCGCTTGAAGCTGCAACAGTTCCGGCGGGGCCGATCAACACAATCGAGCAGGTTTTTAACAATCCACAGACTGAAGCCAGAGGCATGAAAATCACGCCGGAAGGGGTTTCTGGCGTGCGCGGTCCCTGGAAGTTCTCAGACGCGGAGCTGTCGTTGGAAAAGACGGCGCCGGTCCTGCCCAAAACCCGGCGCTAACGTTCCCCGGTTTCGGGCGGCAGCTCATAGGGTGCGGCGAGATCCCAGACATGGTCCGGCACCATAGAGCGCATGCGCTTTGGCTTTTCCCGGCGCAGATGCAGGATCGTCTCTACGGCCTTCATCTCGACGCGTGCACGGGCAAACTCCAAACCGCGCGGGCCCACTCTTGGCATCAGCCAGGCGACAATGCCGCGTGCCCAGTTGGGCATCTTACGCAAGGGCAGTCCGCCTGCCGCGCGCTTGGTGTTCTCGACAAAACCTTTTACTGAGCCTGCGCGCTTTCCGGCACTGCCTGGCTGGGACAGGATGACCTCCCCCGAGATCCTGTCGAGCAGTTCCTGGCCACGAGCGTTGCGCACGATCAGCCATTGGCCCCCTTCGCCCGCCATGTAGCCGACGGTGATGTCGGCCAGCGCGTTGGTATAATCTACACAGGTCCGGCAAGTCAGCGGAAAGAAATCGCGGGGCAGGTCCGACAGCGGCAGCTTCAGAAACGGAACCTCGCGCACCCGTCCGTCGTCAAAACGCATTTCCACATGGTAGTCGGCGCGAAACTCAAGATAGGAGACGGTGTCTGGCGCATCCGTCAGGCGCGACAGGAAGTGGTGGAAATTCTCGGTTGTCGTGTTGTCTGAACAGGGAGTGCCGATCACGTAAAGCCGCTCCAGCCCGAGCGCGCTTTCGATTGAGCGCAGAGCATAGATCTGGCAGGGAATACCGATCACAGCGATCCGCCGGTAGCCAGCCGCCTGCGCGGGTTCCAAAGCCGCCAGCAGCGGGGCATAGCCCATACGCATGCCGCGCACCTCTGCCATACGAGCCGGATCGGTGATGATGACGGGCCGAGGGCGCCAGCGATCTTCGGGGTCGGGCCCCATGCACAGGACCGCATCCACAGCGCCATCTTCCAGGAGCTTCTGTGCCAGCCGCGTGGTGATGCCCGTCCATTGTGCTCCTGGCGCGGGGTGTGCCAGCTCCGCTCGGTACATCGCGCGATAAGGCCCGAAGAAACGCTCGTCCCCTTTGTCGCGATCGCGTGCGCGACCATGGACGCGGCTTTCCATCGCGGGATAGTCGGGTTTAATGAACTGGCAGGCAGTGCCACAGGCCCCGGCACGCGATGAACGGGACAACCCGCAATCCGTGCACATGTTGCGTTGTGCCGCCGGCTTCGAGGAGGGAGCAATCAAGCCGGCATCAATGGATCGGTCGAGCATCCGGGCACCTGTGGTCTGCCATGCAGCCTGACTCGCCGGTGTCAATATGTCAAGTTAACCTGACACTTTAGATGTCACCATCAAGTGGCACATAATTCGGCAGGCTGTGAAAGGCTGCGCGCAAGGCTTCGCCCCAACCGCTCGAAATCTCTTCATAATAGGGATCTCCGCTCTCAATCCGCGCAGCATATCCCAGCTCCAGTTTGTCTTCTTCGATGACCTGCAAATCGATTGGCAAGTCAACGGACAGGTTTGCCTTGATCGTCGAATCGAAGCTCAGCAAAAGCAGTTTGATCGCATCCGTAAACGGCAGGTCAGGTTCAAATCCGCGCAGAATGATCGGTCGGCCGTACTTTGTCTCGCCGATCTGAAAAAAGGGCGTGTCTTCACTCGCCTCGACGAAATTTCCCTCCGGATAGATCATGAAAAGCCGAGGTTCGCTGCCCGCGATCTGCCCACCAACGATCATGGTTGCGTTAAAAGCGCTGTCCGCCCGCTCGCCGGTATCTGCGTTTTCACCTATGACTTCGCGCAGGGTCTGGCCGACCAGCCGCGCAACCTGGAACATCGAAGGTGCTTCAAAAACAGACGGATTGCGGTCGCTTGGGGCCTTCATGCGTTCGTCCAACAGACTGATCACCGCCTGCGTTGTGGCAAGATTGCCAGCAGTCATCACTGTGATTGCCCGTTCGCCCGGCTTTTCCCAGGAGTACATTTTTCGAAAGGTCGAGATGTTGTCCACGCCCGCATTGGTGCGGGTGTCCGACATCATCAGGATCCCGCGGTTGAGCTTCATCCCGACACAATAGGTCATCTGCCCGTTCGTCCCTCTTCTTTCAGTGCCGCCGGCTATCCTGCCGGGCTTTGCACCTGTCGCTGTGTCTGCGCCTGTACTTGCAAGGCTACCTTCAGTTCCTCGTTCGCGGAGCCATGCCGCATGCCCGACACCGGAGATGCATCCAAATAGTCAAGCCCGGTTGCCACTCGAACGTAGCGTGCGTCCGGCGACTGCCCATTGGAGATATCAAAAGCGACCCAGCCAAGCCCGTCCACATGGGCCTCAGCCCAGGCATGGGTGGCATCCTGATCCACCCTGTCTTCCATCAAGAGATACCCGGACACATACCGCGCGGGCACGCCGAGAGCGCGGGCGGCTGTCACGAAAACATGCGCGTGATCCTGGCAGACGCCGTGACCGCTTGCGATCGCTTCTTCTGCGGTGGTGCCGGCATGAGTTTCGCCCGGTGTGTACGCCACCGTGTCCAGAATGGTAGCCGACAAACGGTGAAGCTGGTCCAGAACCTTCCCCTCAGTGTTGAAACCTCTCAGCAGGCTGCGCACTGCCGGTCCCCCACGAGTAAGCTCGGTCGAGCGAAGGAACATCCATAGCGGCATGAACCCGCTATGGGCTCCGATGATGCCGTGAGTATCGGTTACCTCAACCTCACCCTCGCAATGAATGATGATATCGGTCGCACCTTCATTGAAGCTGACCAAGTTGACATGGTTCATATGCGCGTCTTCAAAGCTGGCCTGCGCAGTCGCACCTTCAAGCGCGACGGTCCAGGACAGGATGTTCTGGAAGCTTCGATTTTTGGGGGTTTTGCGAATTTGCTGCAGCGCATAAGGCACCGGTTCGTCATAGTGATATGACGTCCGATGCGTGATTTTCAGGTGCATCGTCTCAGCCATAGAAGCGGTAGTCCTGCTCGATTTGTTGACCCAACATGCCATTAAATCTCAGAAAGTCCTGCAGGAATTCGTGCAGACCACCATCGAAAACCATCTGAATGGTGCTGGCCCGCATCCGCGTGCACACTGCTTCAGCAGTGTCGTGGCAGGGCAAATGTTGTCCATACTGCTGCTTCAGATAGCCGAGATTGTCACCGATCTTGCTTGCACAGAACGCCAAAGAGCGTGGCAAGCGCCCATCAAGGATCAGGAATTCCGCAATCTCGGACGGCCCGATATCGGGACCATAGGTGTGTCGGTAGGCGCTTTCGGCCGACACCGAGCGCAAAATCGTTTCCCACTGGACATTGTCCAGCGAAGACCCGACGAAATGCGCTGATGGCAATAGTACATAGTACTTCACGTCCAGAATGCGTGCGGTGTTGTCGGCCCGCTCAATGAAGGTGCCGATGCGCGCAAAATCGTAGATATCGTTGCGCAGCATTGTGCCATGCAGCGCCCCGCGTACAAAGGCCGAGCGCTGGCGGATTTTTCCCAGAACATGGGGCAGGTCCCGGTCGGGAATTTTGCGCGCGAGTAGGTCTTTCATGACCAGGTAGCACTCGTTCACCGCCTCCCAGACCTCGCGGGTCAGGGCAGTGCGCACCATACGGGCGTTGTCCCGTGCAGCCGTTATCACCGACAGGACAGACGAAGGATTGTCCCGGTCGCGCAACAGGAAATCGATCACATCCGGTCCGTGGTGCGCGTCGTACTTGGCATCGAATGCCGTTCGCGCGCCCGAAGTGGCGAGGATCGATGTCCATTCATTGCTGCCCGAGCTGCTTTTTGTAAGCGCGATGCGGTGGCCTGCATCGATCAGGCGCGCGGTATTCTCCGAGCGCTCAAGATACCGGAACATCCAAAACAGGCCGCCTGCGGTTTTTCCAAGCATGCTCAGTCCTCCAGCACCCAGGTGTCTTTGGTGCCGCCTCCCTGGCTGGAGTTCACCACAAGGGATCCTTTTTTCAGCGCCACGCGGGTCAGCCCGCCGGGTGTGATGTGGATCTTACGAGGGGAGACAAGAACGAAGGGCCGTAAATCCACATGGCGGGGTGCCAGACCGGCTTTTGTGAAAATTGGAACTGTAGACAGGCTTAGTGTGGGCTGTGCGATGTAGTTATCGGGCTTCGCGATCAGTTTGTCGCGGAAGTCGGCGATGTCCTTCTTGCTGGCGGCGGGCCCGACAAGCATCCCGTACCCACCGGACCCGTGCACCTCTTTCACGACAAGCTCGGAAAGATTGTCGAGAACATAGGCCAGTGCGTCCGCTTCGTTGCAGCGCCACGTGGGCACGTTCTTCAGGATCGCGGGTTCACCGGTATAGAACTCAACAATCTCCGGCATGTAGGAATAGATCGCCTTGTCGTCTGCAATACCGGTGCCCGGCGCGTTTGCAATGGTGATACCGCCGGCACGGTAAACATCCAGAATACCTGGCACACCCAGAAGACTGTCAGGATTGAAGTTCAGCGGATCCAGAAAATCGTCGTCTACACGGCGATACAGAACGTCGATAGGCCTGTAGCCTCGTGTTGTGCGCATTGCCACGCGCCCATCCACGACGCGCAGGTCGTGCCCTTCTACAAGTTCGCCTCCCATTTGATCCGCAAGAAAAGCGTGTTCATAATATGCAGAGTTGTGAATGCCAGGGGTCAGAACGCCGACGACCGGGCGGCCGGTACAAGCCGGGGGAATGCAATCGGTCAGAGACCTGCGCAGGTTCTGGGGGTAGTCGCTGACAGGCCGAACGCGGTTCGCGCTGAAGAGTTCCGGGAACATCTGCAGCATCGTTTCGCGGTTCTCCAGCATATAGGATACACCGGACGGAGTGCGCGCGTTGTCTTCAAGGACATAAAATTCGTCCTCGCCGGTTCGCACCAAGTCGGTCCCTACAATGTGTGTGTAGACGCCTCCTGGCGGCGATACTCCGATCATTTTCGGCAGGAATGCTTCGTTTCTTGCGATCATGTCCGCTGGAACGCGGCCCGCCCGAATGATCTCCTGCCGGTGATAAATGTCGTGCAGAAAGGCATTGATCGCGCGAACGCGCTGTTCGATCCCACGTTCCAGCTTGGCCCACTCGCGTGCCGAAATGATCCTCGGGACAATATCAAAAGGAATAAGGCGTTCGTTCGCCTCTTCTCTTCCATATACGTTGAAGGTTATCCCGGTCAGACGAAAAAAATCTTCGGCTTCGCGGGCCTTCTTGCGCAGTCTTGAGGGGTTTTCCGCGTCGAACCAGGCCCCAAAGTCTTGGTATGGACCGCGGGGACCATCGTCGCCCCGCCCCATCATTTCGTCAAAAAAGTACTGTTCTCCCATCCCTCCGACGCTAACGCCTTTTGGGTGGGTTGCAACCGTCTGCTCCTACGCCGCTGTTCCACTGGGGGGGGCACCCGGCCACGCTGATTTTCTGGGCGCCCTGCACAGAATTTGCGCAGGCGTTGCGGCGCGCTGTCGCAAACGAAATTGCGCGGGGCGCATCAATGGCTTAGGCAAGCGCCATGAGCGACGGTTTACCCCTTTCCGAACTGAAAGTCATTGCCCCCAATCTCAAGCGGCGCTTGTCGGGCGTGACATCAACGGTCATCCGGCTGGTGCCACTTCAGGCCCGGTCATTTCCCATTCGTGCAACGGGACCTGGCCTGCCGGCAGACGTGCCCACGATTCCACTTGCCAGTTGCTTTGTGTTGCCTCGAAATCGATGGCGGGTCTGGCACGCGCGCCGCAATACGGAAATGGCACTGGGGCTGGTTTTACGGGTCCTGTTTCGCCGCAAACTGAAGTTGCTCTTTACCTCGGCTGCCCAACGCCAGCACACCGGGTTCACCAAATCACTCATCGCACGCATGGACGGGCTGATTGCGACGACAGGTAAAGCGGCCAGCTATCTTGACCATCCGTCGAGCGTTATCATGCACGGCGTGGATACGACGGTCTTTTTCCCGACAGACGATCAGGCCGCGCTCAAGGCGCATCTGGGCTTCGGGGCCGGCCCGTTGATCGGGTGTTTTGGCCGTATCCGGCACCAGAAGGGCACTGACGTATTTGTAGATGCCTTGTGCAGGCTTCTGCCTGACCATCCGGATGTGCAGGCTGTGATTCTGGGGCGCGCGTTGCCCAAAGAGCAGGGCTTCCTCGATGAGCTCAAGTCCAGGATTTCTGCAGCCGGACTAAGCAGCCGCGTTCATTTCAGGGGTGAAGTCGAATGGCAGGAGGTCGTCGCGCATTACAGGGCGCTTGATCTTTATATCGCGCCGCAAAGGTGGGAGGGCTTCGGCCTGACGCCGCTTGAGTCCATGGCCAGCGGTGTACCGGTTTTGGCTACGCGGGTCGGCGCTTTCGACGAAATCGTTGTTCCGGGCCTCACCGGGGAGATCGTGCCAATCGGAGACATCGACGCTCTGGCGGAGGCTATGATGCGCTGGCTTGGCGATCCCGCGAAGCTTGCTGCGGCGCGTCTCGATTGCCGCGCCCATGTGACGGGCAACTTTGCCATAGAAGGTGAAGCCGGGCGGATTATTGAGGTCTACGAGCGACTCCTGGCCAACACCTAGCCCAGGCGATGCGCCACCTCTTCCCCCCGACCCTGCCTTGCGTTAAGAGCGCCACGTTAATCCTGAGGAGACCCGAAAATGGGCTACAGAGTCGTCGTCGTTGGCGCCACGGGAAATGTGGGCCGCGAAATGCTGAATATCCTGGCAGAGCGCCAGTTCCCCATCGATGAGATCGCCGCGCTTGCGAGCCGCCGGTCGTTGGGCACAGAGGTGAGCTTTGGCGACGAGACCCTCAAAACAAAGGACCTCGATACATTCGACTTCGCCGGGTGGGACATCGCATTGTTTGCCATCGGTTCCAGCGCAACAAAGGACTACGCACCGAAAGCGGCGAAAGCAGGCTGTGTCGTTATCGATAATTCGTCGCTTTATCGCTACGATCCAGACGTTCCACTGGTGGTGCCGGAGGTTAACCCGGAGGCCGTTGAGCGATATGCCAAGAAGAACATTATCGCCAATCCAAACTGTTCAACCGCGCAGATGGTTGTCGCGCTGAAGCCCTTGCATGACCGTGCCAAAATAAAGCGCGTCGTGGTGTCGACCTATCAGTCGGTATCCGGTGCCGGCAAAGAGGGCATGGACGAGCTTTGGGATCAGACCAAGGCTGTCTACAACCCGACGGACGATCTGAAAATCAACAAGTTCCAGAAGCAGATCGCCTTCAACGTGATCCCACATATTGATGTGTTCATGGAGGACGGCTCCACCAAAGAAGAGTGGAAAATGGTTGCCGAGACGAAGAAGATTGTTGATCCGTCCATCAAAGTCACCGCGACCTGCGTGCGCGTACCGGTTTTCGTCGGCCACTCGGAATCGATCAACCTGGAGTTTGAGGATTTCATCGATGAGGATGAAGTGCGCGATATCCTCCGTGAAGCGCCGGGTATCATGGTCGTCGACAAGCGCGAGGATGGTGGCTACACGACGCCGATCGAATGCGTGGGCGATTTTGCAACGTTCATCAGCCGCATCCGTCAGGACAGCACAATCGACAATGGCATTAACCTGTGGTGTGTCTCTGACAACCTGCGCAAAGGCGCGGCACTGAACGCTGTTCAGATTGCCGAGACACTGGGTAATCGCGTCCTTAAAAAGGCCTGACGGTCAGAGTGCCAGCGAGCCCCCGAAAAAACACGGGGGCTCGGTCTGGGGCCGCTGGTCAGAACCGCTCAGCCCGAAGTACTTCGCAATCGCTGATTGTGACCACGCCGATATGGCGTTCTACCACCTTAAAGGCCGCTTCCAGTAGTTCGTCCAGCCGGTCTGGGCGGATAACGCAAACAACCTGCACCATTCCACCTGCACGCCCGACCTGCCCCTCGCGGCTCCATTTGCCGGATCGCCCCGACCCACCGAGGACCGGCAAGATCGAAAACCCCGTGACGCCTGCACTCATCAAGGCGTCGGTCAGGCGGCGTTCCATCGGCGCTTCGATGATGATTGCCACACGCTTGGCATTGTGAGTTTCCATAAATTCAGCCTCCGGTGAGGGCCGACGCGACGGCCACGTAGATCGGAATGCCGAGCGTCAGGTTGAAGGGGAACGTGACACCCAGTGACAGGGTCAGATAAATCGACGGGTTTGCTTCGGGCAGAGCCACGCGCATAGCTGCAGGGACTGCGATGTAAGAGGCTGAAGCCGAAAGCGTTGTCATGAGGACGACCCCGCCAGTGGACAGACCCAGAAGCAGCCCGGTGATCAGGCCGAAGCTTGCTCCCACCAGGGGCATAAGTAAGCCGAACGCAAAAACCGGAATGGTCATCACGCCCCGCGCCTGGCGCAGGCCGCGCCCCGCGACCAGACCCATATCCAGCAGAAAGAGGCACAGCACGCCCTGGAACGGCGAAATAATGAAGCTGGAGATCTGTTCCAACCCGTCCTCTCCAGTGATCCATCCGATTGCGAAGGATCCAACAAGCAGTACAATTGATCCGTTGAGCAGGATTTCCCGCCACAGTTCTGCATCCATCCGGCCAGAGCCGCCAGTGGTGCGGCTCACCAAAAACAAAGCGGCCACGATGGCTGGCGCCTCCATCACGGCGGCGACTGCAACCATATATCCCTCCGAGGCGATGCCTTGAGAGTTCAGAACCGAGGTGGCGGCCACAAAGGTCACAATGGAAATCGAGCCGTAGTGAGCCGCCACTGCCGCTGCATCCAGGGTACTGAGTTTTGTCATCGCCCGGAGCAATCCAAAGGCGACAAAGGGTATGAAAAACGACAGAATCGCCCCGGCCAACAGGGCGCCGATCAAGGCGGCGTCCAGCCCGTTCGCAGCCACGGCAGCACCGCCTTTGAACCCGATGGCGAACAGCAGATAGATCGACATGCCCTTGGCCACTGCTTCGGGCACCGTCAGTTCCGACCGCGCCAGCGAGGCCGCAAGTCCAAGAGCAAAGCTGAGGATAATCGGCGATCCCAGGTTGGCCACCGCAAGCGCCAGAATGCCGTCCATCCGCGCATCTCCTGTCAGAATTTCCAAATGGGTATAGGGATGTCATCAACCCTTGGCCAGCGCATGTCTGGGCTAAACGGCCAGAAACGCGTCAGTGTCACCGGGCCTGGTATGCAGAAGGTTTGCGAAAAATCCGACGGATAAAGAAAGAGCCGGGAAAGGTGGTGTTTAGGCAGATCTCACACACTGCGCGATGTGGGTTACGACAAGACGAGGGTGCAATGCGACAGGCCAGAGCTGCGCAGCAGTGGTACAAGTGCGGACGGGATCAAGTGATTGTCTTGCTTCCGATAGAGCCGATTGTGCTCGACCAGGACCGTGTGGTGGAGTTGTTTGTGGATCTGGGAGAGTTGGGGGCGCAACAAACAGTCACAGCGACGCTGGAGGACATTCGCATTCGGGTCGACCGCATGGCGGGCGAATACGCACAAGGGACATGGCGCGGACTGATCGATTTGGCGACGGAGGTTTCGGCCTTGGCAGGGTCGATTGGCTTTGTATCTTGCCAGGATGCTGCGAACGCAACGATTGACTGCGCGGCGGCGCAACGCGCTAATGATATTCCATCCGTGGTCGCCCGCCTCAGCCGGATCTGCGCCATGCCGCGTCCGGCGAATTGGGGCATGCAGGACTTATCCGGGTAGCAGCGGGTTCCTTGGGCCCTTGCGGGCGGACGGGCAACCCGTAATCTGGCGTTATAGCCAGACCGGGAGCCGCCATGACTTCGCCATCGCCGACATTTGCCGACCCCGCTGCGCAGGCCTTGCCGGTTCACGTACTGACAAAAGACGCGCTTGAGGCCTGGGTGTCAGAGGCCCCTGCGGCCTGGCAAACTCTGGTTGTCGAACAGGGTTTCAAAGCCAAGCTTGGGCAGTCTTTGCTTTTGCCGGGACCAGACGGCGCGACCGAAGCAGTTCTTGCAGGCTACGGCACGCAAAGCGCCCGAGCGCGCAAGCGTTTTGCGCTGGCGGCGGTCGCTGCGAGACTCTCCGTAGGGGTCTACAAAATTGTCGGGCTCGAGGATCATCAGGCACTCGCCGAGGAGAGCCTTGGCTGGCTTTTGTCCGGCTACGCTTTCACACGCTACGCTGGCCAAACTCCGAAACGCGCGCAATTGCAGGCCGACGCGCGCCTCGATGCGAAGCGAATAGAGGCTATCGCGGCGGGCGAAGCGCTGACGCGTGATCTGATCAACACCCCGGCCAATGACATGGGTCCTGAGGAGCTGGAAGCCGCCGCGCAATCGCTGGCGGATGAAACCGGCGCGACCTGCCATGTGGTGCGTGACGCGGATCTTCTGGCGGAAAACTTTCCACTCATTCACACCGTCGGACGTGCATCGCCCCGGCGTCCTCGCCTGATCGATCTTCGTTGGCCGGGCAGCGGGCCTCGCTTGACGCTCGTGGGCAAAGGTGTGTGCTTTGACACTGGCGGGCTGAACCTGAAACCCGGCAGCTCAATGGGACTTATGAAGAAAGACATGGGTGGCTCAGCAACAGTGCTCGGGCTCGCCCGAATGATCGTGACTACCGGACTGCCGGTTCAGCTGCGCGTTCTTATTCCGGCTGTCGAGAACGCCGTAGGCGGGTCAGCTTTCCGCCCCGGAGATGTCCTGACTGCGCGCAACGGGCTCACGGTAGAAATAAACAATACTGATGCCGAAGGCCGCTTGGTGCTGGCCGATGCGCTGGCTCTCGCGGCCGAGGATACGCCCGACCTGGTCGTGTCAATGGCAACACTTACGGGCGCAGCCCGGGTGGCAGTCGGCGCGGACCTCGCCCCGTTCTACGCAACCGACCCAACACATGCCGAAGCGCTTGCGGCTTCCGCGCGTGCCGTGAGGGACCCGGTCTGGCAAATGCCCTTTCATGCGCCCTATGAGGCGATGATCGAACCCGGAATCGCGGATCTCGACAATGCGCCTTCGGGTGGATTTGCAGGCTCGATTACGGCAGCGCTTTTTCTGAAGCGCTTCACCGCGGGTCTGCCTTACCTCCACTTCGATATCTATGGCTGGCAGCCTAGCGCGGCCCCTGCGCGGCCAAAAGGTGGTGTGGGTCAGGGTGCCCGGGCGCTGTTTGACAGCCTTCCCGCGATTTTGGGCCTGTAATGGCGGACCGCAGGCTTCTTGCATCCAACGGGCGTTTCGCTCTGGACAGCCTTCGTGGCAAAACTGATGCTGAGACCTTTGTGCCGGGAAAATCTGCGATGGTTGAGGTGGCAGAGGTTCCACTCTGCCGGCGCCCCGACGGCGGTATCGACAAGGTCTTGCTGCACGGTGAGCCAGTAACCGTGATCGAGGACGCGCCGATCGCCTTCGTGCAGTCCGGCTGGGATGGATACGTCGGTTATGTGCCTGAAATCGCGCTCGCGCGTCCCGTCGCCGCTACTCATCGTATCCGCGTGCCGGGCAGCCATATCTACACCATGCCTGATATCAAGTCTCCGGCCCGCATGGCGCTGTCGTTGGGCGCGGAGCTCGCAGTCCATAGCGTTCAGGGATCTTTTGCTGAGACGCGCGATGGGTTTGTCCCTGTGCAGCATATCGGCCCTATAGCCGCTTCGGTGCCATTCCTGGACACCCTTCGCGTACTCGTTGGGACGCCTTATCTCTGGGGCGGAAACAGCCATCTGGGGATCGATTGCTCCGGTTTGATCCAGCTTGGCTGCCGCCTTGCGGGCTTTGTTTGTCCCCGCGACAGCGATCAGCAGGAGACTGCGCTGGGTGTGCCGATTGAAACGCCGCAGGCAGGCGACCTCGTGTTCTGGAAGGGCCATGTTGGCGCGATGCTGACCGATACTGATCTGATCCACGCCAACGCATTTCACATGGCGGTGGCGATCGAGCCGTTTCGCGAGGCGCGCGCGCGGATCGGTCAGAAGGAATTCGGAGAGATCACATCGATCCGCAGGAGTCCGGGGCTGGTACCGTCCAGCGCCTAGTCCACGGCGCGGATCAGCTTTTTTTCCAGGACCCGAAGAACCGTGCGCAGATCATGCCCGCGCTTGAGCATGCGACCTTCCATGCTGATCACTGCATACTGGCCCTGTTTCGCCTTGAGCTTCGGCCGCTTCTCGATCCGGTACAGCGGATTTTCTGCCGTGCGACGGAAGACCGAGAAGACCGCGACGTCCTTCAAGGTTGATATTCCGTAGTCACGCCATTCTCCGGCGGCGACCATCCGGCCGTAGAGCGACAGGATCACGCCGAGCTCCCGCCTGTCAAAGGACACCTGCTCGGGTGGTAACGATTTTCGAGAAAATGGAATTGGGGACTGGACAACCATACGGCCGATGGTGGGGCTATCGACCCAATAAATCAAGGCTTTGCGCATTTCAGAAACAATGCCAAGAAAATGCCCCAAAAACACCTTTGGCCAGCCCCGGACTGCCCCCGCCCCCGCCACGGTGCAAGGTGAACTTAGAACGCATCGGGAGCAGAAATGCTCTATCCCCCGGGGACGGTGTTCTTCATAGCCCCCACCCAGCACATCACCCCGGGGGTGGTTATTCACTAAAGGCGCTCCGCTCCAACCAGCGGGGCGTCTTTTCAGTTCGGAATGCCGGATCAGAAACGCTTCGCCTGTGGTGCCTGTTGTGGAGGCAGGGGGGCAAGACCGTCCGCGTTGCCGTCAAACCAAGCCTCCGAGTCGTTCCAAAGCGCCTGATAGGCCTGTGCAACACCGGCACGCGGGTCCGCGCCAGGAAGAGGCTGTGGAAACCGCAAAGCGTACCGGCGCCATCGGTGAATAAGCAGAATGCGTGCGGCTGCGGCTTCAATTTGGTCGAAGGCTGAGGTGGCATTGGGTGGAAGTGCTGCCAGGTCCCGTTCCAGCAGCGTGAGCGCGGCTGCATGCTCTGGCCTCAGTACGTTGCGCGGGACCGAGCGTGTTACCCGATTAGAAAGGAATGCTTCTTGCGAGGGATCTGCCGGGGCAAGCCAAGCCATTGGCCCAATCTCCAGCGCGTGTGCGTCGGGGCGGTTGCCCAGATGCAGGCCCCAAACCTCGCTCGGCTGGGGTGGAGCATAGACAAGGGGCAGCACGGCTTGTGTCTCTGCGGCGGCACGCGCTGAGAGATGATAGACGCTGCTGCGCCCGTCCCGCCGGCGCTCTACCCAACCGTCGTGCCCCAGACGTGAAAGTGCTGTACGGACCGTACCGGCTTCAACACCGATACGCCCCAGCAAGACCTGCAGCCGGCTCAGCGGCAACTCGCCGCCCCTTGGCAGTGCTACGTCTCCGAAAACAGTGACGATCAGCGACCAGACGCGCGGACGTCGGTTCGCATGCAATGTCGCGATCAGCGGACCCAGAGCGTCCGAAGCGTCATTTGGCGGAGTGGTCATAGGCAACCATTGTCAGAAGCTCATATTCGGCGACCTGTTCGGCGTCCTGATTGACAAGTGTAACCTGCCAGCGCACTTCGCCATACTCCTCAGTTCTTCGGGTTTTTCGCCGCGCAACCAGCCGGACACGGATCTTGTCTCCGGGCGATACAGGTTGCTGGAAACTCAGCCCGTTTAAGCCGGTATTTGCCAGAACCGGCCCAGGATCGGGTTGCACAAAAAGGCCTGCGGCAAAGGACAAAAGCAGGTAACCATGCGCGACGCGGCCCGGAAAGAACGGATTTGCGCGTGCGGCGTCCTCGTCCATGTGCGCATAAAACGTGTCACCCGTGAACGCGGCGAAAGTCTCTATGTCTTTCAGTGTGACCTCGCGTGGCTCTGTCCAAAGCGTATGCCCGATCTCTATCTGGTCGAAATTTAGACGGAACGGATGTTCTGGCGGAGATTTCTCCACTGCTCCAGGAAGCCACTGCCCGGTGATGCCGGTCAGAATCTCCGGGCTGCCCTGAACCGCGACACGCTGCATGTAGTGTAAAACACCGCGCACGCCGCCCAGCTCCTCGCCACCGCCCGCACGGCCTGGTCCACCATGGGTCATATGTGGCAGCGGCGAGCCATGGCCGGTTGCCTCATCTGCGCTGTCTCGGTTGTTGACGTAGATACGCCCGTGCCACGCGCCGCTTTCGAAGACCACTTCCCGTGCAATTTCTGGGTCATGGGTGAAGACCGAGGCGACAAGCGATCCTGTCCCGCGATTGGCCAGAGAGCAGGCATGAGACATATCGCGATAGGGGATCAGAGTTGAAACGGGTCCGAATGCCTCGACGCTGTGCACGTGAATGGCGCTGTCCGGAGCATCGCAACGAAACAGCATGGGCGGTAGAAAAGCCCCCGCCTGCGCGTCCGCGCCTTCGCACACAAAGCGCTCCGGATCGCCAGTGATGCGGGTCGCTTCCTGCTCAATTAACCCGACCTTGTCCAAAACGTCGGCGCGCTGTGCCGTGGAGACAAGCGCACCCATAGTGACGCCCGCGACCTCCGGATTACCGACACTGACCTTGGCAAGCTTTGCAGACAAAGCCCGCTCGACGGCCCCGGTCGCGGCCTCCGGTACGATTAGGCGCCGTATCGCCGTACACTTCTGCCCAGCTTTGGTTGTGATTTCACGCGCAGCTTCGTGGATAAACAGGTCGAACTCCGAACTTCCCGGTTCCGCATCCGGTCCGAGGATGGACGCGTTCAAACTGTCCTGTTCGGCGATGAACCGCGCCCCGCCAAGACTTGCCTGCGCGCGCAGACCCAGTGCTGTTCCTTCTGAACCGGTGAAGCTCACCACATCCTGCGGACCCAACCGATCAAGAAGATCGCCGGTGCTACCAAGGATGAGTTGTAACGCGCCTTTTGGCAGGATTTCTGATTTCAGGATCAGTCTGACAGCCGCCTCTGCCAGATAGGCGGTTGCTGTGGCCGGCTTGACGACGCACGGCATGCCGGCAAGGAGCGCGGGCGCCAGCTTTTCCAGCATACCCCAGACCGGGAAATTGAACGCGTTGATCTGAATGGCAATACCGCGCAATGGCACCGCTACATGCTGCCCCAGGAACGTACCTTGGCGGCTCAACTGCTCTGTTCCACCGTCGAGGAAAACGTGCCCTTCAGGCATTTCGCGACGCCCTTTGGAGGCAAACACAAACACTGTGCCGATACCCCCGTCGATGTCGATCCAGCCGTCTTTGCGCGTCGCACCGGTCATCGGGTTCAGAGCGTAGAGCGCTTCCTTCTCGCTCTCCAGATATTGCGCCATTGCCTTCAGCATCTTTGCACGCTGGTGGAAGTTCATCGCGCGCAGGGCCGGACCTCCGACATCGCGAGCAAAGTCCAGAACTGCCGCTGTGTCCAAAGCACTCCCGCCGGCCCGTGCAACTGGTGCGCCGGTGACGGCTGACCGTATCTCGCGCGCTGCGGAGCCCGGCGCGATCCATCGACCTCCCAGATAACTCTCCAGATCCAGCATGCAGCTCCTCCTGCCGGGCAGCCTAGGGCCAGGGCCGGGGCGCACGCAACCGGCTTGACCCTGTCCCGCCGCTGTCCCACGCTATCGCAAGCCGTTGGAGAGGGACATGAAACCGAAGGATAGGGCTGAGGCAAGCGCTGCAGCCATGCTCGCTGATGATGCCGCCAGCCGGTCGCTCGGCATTACGCTGGAGCACGTCGCCCCGGGCTTCGCTTCAATGACTATGAGGGTCGAGGCCTGGCACCTGAACGGGCATGGCATTTGCCATGGCGGGGTGATCTTCATGCTGGCGGATACGACCTTTGCGGTGGCCTGCAACTCTTACAACCGCCGTGTTGTCGCCCAGCATAACATGATCACATATATCGCTCCGGTTCAGTCCGGAGCCACCTTGCGGGCCGAAGCGATCGAAGTCTCCCGCACCGGGCGTTCCGGGCTCTATGATGTCGGCGTATGGGACGGCAAAACCAAGGTGGCCGAGTTCCGCGGCGCCTCCCGCGAGGTGCCAGGCCGCCATTTTAACGAAGCGGAGGGCTGATCTTGGAAGACCTGACACCGCCGCGCGACAGCCTTGACCCGATCGAGATTGCCTCCCGCGACGAGATTACCGCCCTGCAGACTGACCGCCTCAGATGGACCGTTCGTCATGCCTATGAAAATGTCCCGTTCTATCGCGCACGTTTCAAATCAGCCGGTCTCCACCCGGACGATATTCAAACGCTCGATGATCTGGCCCGCGTCCCCTTCACCACCAAGCAGGACCTGCGCGACACCTATCCGTTTGGGATGTTCGCCGTCCCGCGAGACCAGGTTGCCCGCATCCACGCCTCTTCGGGCACCACCGGTAAGCCCACCGTCGTGGGATACACCGCCCGCGACATCGACACCTGGGCCAGCGTCGTCGCCCGCTCCATGCGGGCCGCGGGCACCCGCCCGGGCGACGTCGTCCATGTCTCCTACGGCTACGGCCTGTTCACTGGGGGCCTTGGTGCGCATTACGGCGCGGAAAAGCTCGGCTGCACCGTCATCCCGGTCTCCGGTGGCATGACCCCAAGGCAGGTCACGCTGATCGAGGATTTCGGCGCCACCACAATAATGGTCACCCCCTCCTACGCGCTCTCCATCCTCGACGAGTACCGCGCCCAGGGCCTCGACCCCCGGCACTCCCCGCTCAAGGTTGGCATCTTCGGAGCCGAGCCCTGGACCAACGCCATGCGGGCGGAGATCGAGCAGGCCTTCGACATGCACGCGGTGGATATCTACGGCCTGTCGGAGGTCATCGGCCCCGGCGTCGCCAACGAATGCGTGGAAACCAAAGACGGCCTGCACATCTGGGAAGACCATTTCTATCCTGAGATTATCGATCCCGAAACCGGCGCCGTCCTGCCGGAGGGGGAGCTGGGCGAGCTCGTCTTCACGTCGCTGACGAAGGAGGCGTTCCCGATCCTCCGCTACCGCACCCGTGACCTCACCCGCCTGCTGCCCGGCACCGCGCGCTCCATGCGGCGGATGGAGAAGGTCACAGGCCGCTCCGACGACATGATCATCCTGCGCGGCGTCAACGTCTTCCCGACCCAGATTGAGGAGCAGTTGATGGCCGTCGAAGGCCTCGCCCCGCATTTCCAGCTGGAGCTGACGCGGGAGGGGCGGATGGACACCATGACCGTCCATGTCGAGCCCCTGCCGGGGGTCACGGACGCGGCGCAATTAGTCCATCTGACCGCCGAGCTGAAGGGCCGGATCAAGGAGTACGTGGGGTTGAGCGTCGCGGTGAAGCTCCACGAGACCGGGCAGGTGGCGCGGTCACATGGGAAGGCGGTGCGGATTTTGGATCGGCGGTGAGGTAAAGTGCCCCTTCCAAGTTCTCGTGAGAGGGGCAATTACGGCGCTAGCGAAGGTTCGCAGGACGCACTTCCGGAAAAATCCGGCCATATTTGAGGTCCGACAATCGTCCTTGGTTTATGCGATAGTCGGAGGCAATTTCATGGTATTTGTCGCCTCGGTTAATGCGCGCTTTTATAATTGCCACTTCGGCCAAAGATAGGTGTTTCATTTTCATTCTCCTAGGTTGAGATAGGCGGCCGACCTGTGCCGGTTATGCCCGTTTGGGTATTGCGATGAAAAGCGAGGAAAATCGCAGCAAGGGAGCGCCTTTGATAAAAAGTTACTTTTTCGCAATGGTTTGCAGATTTCGTTCTTTTTTGATTTGCCCGATTTTGGACATCTTCGCCACTTTCTTACAATCTCGAAGATCACTGGAAGTGGGTGGCGCCTCAATGGATGAAAATCGCAGAAGAGCACCGATCTCTCGGCTTTATGCCTTGGACAGAGGCGGTTACAAAAACGAACCTGTGGGGCCCGGTCCCGATTTGGACAAATTGACCATGATTGCATCTTCACAAACCTCTAGTGAGCCAAGAGTCGTCTGACGTTTGGGAGCTTCATTCAATGTGCGTTCGGTTTTGGGAACCTGATGAAAGTCGCTGCTACGAAGTGCGCTACCGTCCCTTTAGTCAGCTTTTCGTGCAGTTAGCCCTCTTTCTCGCAGTCCGCGAACCTGGGTTGGACATTTGGGTCATGATGTTTCTCAGCGTTTTTTGTTTACTCGCTGGTGGAAGTTTCGATTAGTGAGAGGATTACTTACAGCGATGAAAATCGCATCTAGCTGTAGTAACAACAAATAATTGCGTTGCTTAGCTCTACGCTCTGCGGGAATTTGGACAATTCAGCCATATTAGTCATGTCTCACCTGTGTTTTGCGGGGTCGATATCTGGGATACTTGCTCGAAGGCTTTTCCCAAGCGAGCGATGAAAATCGCAGAAATCCGGTGCGCAGCGCTAGATTTCAGCGAGTAGGCGTTTCTCCTCCATACATTTTGGACAAAACTGACTTTTTCGTCCTTCCTTGAATTGCATTTGGTCCTGAAAGCCTCGCATGGCAATCGATGGAAATCGCAGGTGGACTGCCACTTTCTTTGAAAAAAGAAAAGCTTACGGTGCCAACTGGGGCACACTTTGGACAAAAGAGCCCGATACTTTCGGACTTAAAGCCTAGAAAACCGATGGTACCGATATTGCCAAAAGTGCGCTTGGCTAAAAAACTTGCTTACAAAGCCCAGCGGCATTTCTGGCCAGTCGCATTCGCGGAGCGCCCGGTTCCATGTTCTGTCAATGTTTTTGATCGGTACGTTTGGGTTACTTTCGGCAGGGAACCAATAGTCAGACCCGGTTTTGTTGAAGTCCTGTGCTAGTTTTAAGCACTCGGCGGAGCGACCCGCTATACGTTCGGAGATGTAGCGGCCATACTTACGCTCATCAGGGTCATAGGGGTACCAACGATCCTCGTGAACTTGGGACCAACGCCCGCGTAGGACTCGCGAAAACGGCGTTGAAAAAAGAAAAGCCAGTTCAATACTGAGCTTTGACTGCCACGATGCATCCATATTGCGGAGTTTCTCTAGAAACGCATCAAAGTCCTCGCCATCTAGGTTTTCAAGGAATTCTGCAGCTTCCTCCTTCGGAGAAGCATTTGGGTCCAGATGGCTAGGAAGCAGCCGCCAGCGCTGGGCACCCTTAAGCGCATGAACATTCTCGGCGACAATGCGCAGAAGGGACCGTAAGAGCCGCACATTCCCGAACCCAATTGGGGCGGTTTCAATTTTGTTTGCGAGAACGCCGTTTTCGAGTTGGCCGATCGTCAAGTCTCCGGCCTTAGTGGCCTTGTCAAACGCCCAGTATGCTCGCCAAAGCCGGTCTTCATACTCTTCAGTCCAGCCACGATATTTCGCAGACCGGAACACCAGTTCGACGCAACGAGTCAGCTTAAGTTCAGAAACATAGCGGCCCACCCACTCTCGATACTCAGCATCTGCCTTTCTGGCCGCATCCAACGCCTCGTCGGACTCAATCCTGCCAGTGATTTTTGCTATCTCTAGTTGCGCCCAATGCCGCGCTTCTGGGAGAAAACTGGCGAGGTCTCGATCAAGGAATGAGAAGTTCCAAGGGTCATAGTGGAGCACTCTTAATGCGTCTAAGTTCAGACTCCGACGCACAGACCTTCCGCTCGGGTCAGATTTTCGGACTGCGTAATTGAAACGCGCCGTGCCATCGCTTGCCCAAACTCTGACACCGAAGCCTCGAACCTTTGTATCCGCGATCCAATACTCCTGCCGCGTTGGTAGCTCCAGATCGCGCAAAAGATCGACCGTCAGAAGGCGCCGTTGAACCATCGTCAAATAATAAGCGATGTGTGCCGAAAGTGTCATCAGTCATTAGCCGGCGAAACACCCACCCTGAAACCACCCGATGCCCCAGCGCGTCGAGGACCCTCTCGCCGTCCTCCTTAGTGACCGGGCCCTCCGGCCAGCGGTCCAGCAGGTCCAGTACGACCTCTGACGGCGGCAGAGGCGTACGCCGCATCTTTCTCAAAGGTTCGGGCATTCCCGTCGCACGATTGCCTGGATGCGCGATTCTTCTTGCCGTCTTGGATTGCCAAAGCCGACATTCCGCCCTGTCGCGCGGGGTCTTGGGCCTGCGCTTGCGGCGCTCTTGACTGCCGTCAGGGAGGAAAGCGACAGGCTTTGAATGCACTCATCCGAGACGCCCGCCCTGCGCATCGCCGGCGTCAGGGTCGCCCGCAGCTGCTCGGTTCCAGCATTGGTGCCGGGATTTGCCCCAGTTGGGCTTGGCGCCTCGCATCCGGCCAGAACCAGAGCCGCCGGAAGGGCCGCGATAAAAAACAATCGTCTCAAGAGCTTTCTCCCAGATGAGGGAATGTCCCCCGCAGGGTGCCGCGTCTGGGGCATTCTGGCAAATCGTTTCTGAGTGAACGCACAGCCCCCAAGAGCTGTCGCGGTCTGTTTCTCTTTGAAACTGGCGGAAGATTGTCTCGGGTCCCGCATCTCCATCGGATTTGGTCCGGCACACGGGTTTCCGAATAACCTCTGCTTTCGGCTCAAGGCGGCCCGTGTTGTTTCCGGGGGGGGCAAAATCTGCTCCAAATCACAAAACCACGGAATTCCTTTCGTAATCCCCGGGCGCGGCATGGCTGCAGGCGGGCTCTTCCCAGATGCGGCGCAACACACTATATGGGCCGGAAACCCACCTCGGAGCCCGCTATGACACAGCCAGCGCCCAAAGCGCCGATCACGCAGGACGTGCTGACAATCCCCCGCAAGGATGCGGCTGGAGGCAAGCGCAACCTGGTCGGCTTGACGCGTCCGCAGCTGCGCGATGCGCTTGTTGATGTTGGAACACCCGAGAAGCAGGCCAGGATGCGTGAGGGGCAGATCTGGCAGTGGATTTACCACAAGGGCGTGCGCGATTTCGCGGATATGACGAATCTGTCAAAGGCCTATAGAGGTCTTTTGGAAGAAAATTTTGAGATTTCCGTACCGGAGGTGGTGGTGCGGAATATCTCGGAAGACGGGACCCGCAAATACCTTGTGCGCATCGCCGGAGGGCATGAGGTGGAGGTCGTCTATATTCCCGAGGACGACCGTGGGACGCTCTGCGTTTCGAGCCAGGTCGGCTGCACGCTCACCTGTTCCTTTTGTCATACCGGTACTCAGAAGCTGGTGCGCAATCTGACGGCGGCGGAGATTGTCGGGCAGATTATGATTGCCCGCGACGATCTGGGCGAATGGCCTGCCCCGGGGCGCACCCCCAAGGACGAAACGCGTCTTCTGTCGAATATCGTCCTCATGGGCATGGGCGAGCCATTGTACAATTTCGAGAATGTCCGCGATGCAATGAAAATTGCCATGGATCCCGAGGGCATCTCGCTAAGCCGGCGGAGAATAACACTGTCGACCTCCGGTGTTGTTCCCGAGATCGCGCGGACAGCCGAGGAAATCGGATGTCAGCTGGCGGTGAGCTTTCATGCAACGACGGACCCGGTGAGGGACACGCTCGTACCGATCAACAAACGCTGGAATATTGAGACGTTGCTGGAGGCGCTTCGAACCTATCCGAAGGTGTCCAATTCCGAACGGATCACGTTCGAATATGTCATGCTCAAGGATGTTAACGACAGCGATGATGATGCGCGGCGCCTGGTTAAACTGATCGAGGGCATCCCGGCCAAGATCAATCTGATTCCCTTCAATGAGTGGCCCGGCGCGCCTTATGAAAGGTCGAGCAACAACCGCATCCGCAAATTTGCCGATATTATCTACAAGGCGGGATACGCGTCGCCGATCCGTACTCCGCGCGGCGAGGATATCATGGCCGCCTGCGGTCAGCTCAAATCTGCAACCGAGCGGGCGCGTCGGTCAAAGGCTCAAATCGCCGCCGAGGCCGGACTTTAGCGACCGGGCAAACTGTCCCGTGGCGGCAAATAGCCCCAGCTTTCGATCAGTTCCACAGCCTCTTCAGCGGTGTCGACAAAACGAAACAGTTTCAAGTCTTCTTGGGATATTGTTCCTGCGTCCGCCAATGCATCCCAGTTAATAATCTTGTTCCAGAATTCCGTTCCAAACAGCAGGAACGGGACCTGTTCCATGCGCCCGGTCTGGATCAGGGTCAGCGTTTCGAACAACTCGTCCAGAGTGCCAAACCCACCGGGGAACACCGCGATGGCCCTCGCGCGCATCAGAAAGTGCATTTTCCGGATCGCGAAATAGTGGAAGTTGAAGCACAGATCCGGCGTTACATAACTGTTGGGTGTATGTTCGTGTGGGAGCACGATGCTGAGCCCTATAGAGGCACCGCCGGCTTCATGAGCCCCGAGGTTCCCGGCCTCCATCACGCCTGGGCCGCCGCCGGTTACAATAACATTCTCGCGGCCATAGCTTTCCATGCTCTTTTGCGTCATTACAAAGGCGAATTTGCGCGCTTCCTCATAGTAACCTGACAGATCGCGAAGGGTCGCACTGCGCGCTTTTTCCTTTTCCTGCGGTGAAGGAATACGCGCGCCCCCGAACATGACAATCGTGCTTTCGACCCCGCGTTCGTCCAGGATCAGCTGCGGTTTCAGCAGTTCCAGTTGCAGGCGAACTGGCCGCAGTTCGTCGCGGCACAGGAAATCCGGATCGTCGAACGCAAGTCGATAGGCTGGCGCACGCGTCTGCGCCGTGTCCGGAATACTGTCGGCAGTCTCGACGTCCTGCTGTGCGTCCCTGAAGGGTCCGTGGTGTTTGGGATCGTCTTTCATTTTTGTCCCTGAATTCTCGCTTTCGCTTTGATACCACCCTACCGGGAAGGCTCCGGTTGACCAGAGGTTTCTGGGACAAAGCCGTCCTAGCCGATTGCAAGAAGGTGGCAAATGAGGCACTCTGCCGGGTGTAGTGTGCCCGGGGGTTTTGTCGCGTGCGTATCCAGTTTCGAATTGGTGAAATTGATTTTCATGGCGTGTCGTTCCAAGAGTTCGACGACTTTTCAGCGTTTTCTGAGAACTGGGCGAAGACTATCGTTCCGGGCAAGGCATTGCTTACGTCTTGGGACCATGTGTCAAAAGTCTGGTCAAAGCCGGCAGGACGCAAAAAGCTCAAGATTGCTCCGGGCTTGCAGTGTTTCCAGGTTGACGCTTTCGGGATGCGCGATAAAGCGGCGGAGGCCGCGACACTGTCGCGAATTCTCTCTGGCCTCGATGTCGCGTTGCCTGAGTTGAAGGCCGCGATATATGCGGCAGTCCCGCCAAGTTCTTTTTCCTTCGATGCAGCTGACGCAGTGCCAGAGGCCGCGCGCAAGACTGAGTCGTGGCAGGTGTTCGGGCAGGCGAGTTTCGATCATTTCGTGCTGCGCTTCCCGGTTGGCCGTGTGAGCGACTGGGCTTTGCTGTCTATTGCGACAGACTTCGAACTCTCCCGGCGGCGGATCGGAAATGCAATCCCGGCGGTTGAGGCCGCCCTAACGCCGCAGGCCACCACCCTCGCAGAGCGCGTTTTTGATATGATGGCAGGCAGCCGCCGCAGCGGTGAGAACGGACGCCCCCACTAGCTCAGGTTTCGCGCAGGCCAGAGATTGCAGCGCCGCAAAGGCTTGGGTATAGCCAGCCGCAGAGGTGCATCTGGTAGAGCTGAGGGGTCCACATGTCCAACGCGCAACTTGAAACGGCGATAGAGGCCGCATGGGAGTCTCGGGACACCATTACTTCCGCGACAGTTGGTGAAACCCGCGACGCTATTGAAAGCACGCTGGCGGCCCTTGATGGCGGCAGTCTGCGGGTCGCAGAGCGGCGCGAGGACGGCAGCTGGCATGTCAACCAGTGGGCAAAAAAGGCGGTTCTGCTGGGCTTTCGCCTGAAAGATATGGAACTGCAATCCGGTTCACCGCAAGGCGGATCCTGGTGGGACAAAGTTGACAGCAAGTGGGCGGATTGGGATGCAGACCGCTGGTCGGACGCGGGATTTCGCGCTGTGCCGAATTGTGTCGTGCGCAAGTCGGCGTATATCGCGCCGGGCGTGGTTCTGATGCCTTGCTTTGTCAATCTTGGGGCCTTCGTAGACAGCGGCACGATGGTCGACACTTGGGCAACAGTCGGCTCATGCGCGCAGATCGGAAAGAACGTTCACTTGTCCGGGGGAGTCGGCATCGGCGGCGTTCTTGAACCTATGCAGGCCGGTCCGACCATCATCGAAGACAATTGCTTCATTGGTGCGCGCTCCGAAGTCGTCGAAGGCGTGGTCGTGCGCGAAGGCTCGGTTCTCGGCATGGGCGTCTTTATTGGCCAATCGACCAAGATCGTGGATCGCGAAACCGGCGAAGTGATGTATGGGGAAGTGCCGCCCTACTCGGTGGTTGTGGCCGGCTCCATGCCATCTAAGAACGATGTCAGTCTCTACTGCGCGGTGATCGTAAAGCGCGTCGACGAAAAGACCCGATCCAAGACTGGTATCAACGAACTGCTTCGCGACTGATCCCTGCGCGAAAGGACAGGTCTGGCTCCGGCTTGGGCTGTGCCGGAAGATTTTTTATGCCGTTGCGACGGAAATTTCAGCCGTCTTCGTGGAATCTGTCAAAAGATGCACGAAGGGAGCTTTATTATGATGCGTGTTTTGGTTCTGACCGTGGCTATTGTGGCCGGGTTTTGCGTACAGGAGGCCACCAGTCATGAAAATGAGGTGACCATCACGCTGCGTGGAGATGAGCGCTGTATATTATCGAATGGAACCCCGAACCACGACATCGGCCAGTTTCCGAACTCGGGAAACCCCCATTCATTTTCAGAGCAGCAGGTTGAGGTTTGCGTCGATGCCACACCCACGCGTGGTGCACAGGCGGACAGCAACGTTCAAAGCTCAGGTATTTCACTGACGGGAATCGTCTTCAGGCCCGGCACTGCGGATTTCTTTGATGCTTCCAGCCCGCGAGGATTTTCCCGCGACAGCTCCAGTGGCTGGCGTCTCGAAGGCATGGGGGCGGCCGACTTACTTGGTATGGACAAGAACAACGCCCATGTCGATCACCGCGGGCTCTATCACTATCACGGCGTGTCCGACAGCCTTGTTCAGTCAGTATCTGGAACGCAAATCGGCTACGCGGCGGATGGCTTTGAGATTCACTATGTGGGCGATGCCGCGGTGCCCGGCTGGCAGCTTAACTCCGGCACACGCGAGACCGCTCCTTTTGGCGCGTATGACGGCACCTACGTTGAAGACTGGGTGTTCGTCGCCGGCTCTGGCAATCTTGATGAATGCAACGGCGCCATGCTCAATGGCGCATATGTCTACTTTGCGACCGACAGCTACCCTTTCTTTCCTCGCTGCTTTTGGGGTGAGGTGAGTGCTGATTTCCGTGGGCGCCGGTAGCTTCCGTTTCCGGCGCTGTCTTGACATTGCAGCGCCGTCAAGGGAACTGACCTTCGCAACGGGAGAGCGCTGATGTCGAAGGTCAAAAAACCACATTCAGTCTACACGCTTTTGGTCGAGGTCGGCCGCAAGGACGGCGACGGTCTGCCGAAGGCTTCTACGGGCGCGGCGCTGATGTGCTATGCTTCCGGAATTGATGAAGCGGAAGCGGTGCGCGAGACGGTCGCGCTTCTTAAACATGCCGATCTGAATCCGCTTGATGTGTCTGGGTACGGCTCCCTGGAAGAGCGCCTTGAGGAAGGCCATGACATTACCGAAGAAGAGCGAGCTTTGATGGTGCGAGCCCTTGAGGAAAACTCCGTCGTGGTAGCCCAGACCACCGCATTCTATGACGAAAGCTGACATGACAACCGACGCTGTGGCCCTGACCGCCGACCTCATCCGATGCCCGTCCGTCACGCCCGAAGAAGGCGGAGCGCTTGAACTTCTTTCGGTCCGACTGTCCGAGGCCGGCTTCACCTGCAACCGGGTGGACCGTGGCGGGGTCTCCAACCTTTTTGCCCGGTGGGGCGCGAAAGGTCACCCTCAAACATTTGGTTTTAACGGGCACACGGACGTTGTTCCGATAGGACAACAGGCAGACTGGAAATTCGACCCTTTCGGAGCCACCCAAGACGGGGCGTTCATGTACGGGCGTGGCGCGGTCGACATGAAGTCCGGTGTTGCAGCTTTCGCAGCCGCAGCGATGGACTTCGTGCGCGACACACCGCCGGACGGTGCGGTCATACTGGCCATTACTGGCGATGAGGAAGGCGATGCCAAACACGGCACGCGTGCATTGCTCGACTGGATGGAAGCGAATGCCGAAGCTATGACGGTCTGCCTTGTCGGCGAGCCGACCTGTCCTGACAAAATGGGCGAGATGATGAAGATCGGCCGGCGCGGATCGATGACTTTCTACTTCGAGGCAGTCGGAGTGCAGGGGCATTCCGCTTATCCGCACCGTGCCAGGAACCCGATCCCAGCCCTGGCAAAGCTGGTAGAGCGGCTCAGCGCACTTGAGCTAGACCAAGGCACAGAGCATTTCGATGCCTCCACACTTGCGGTCACAACCTTTGATACGGGTAACCCTGCCAATAATGTCATCCCGTCCTCGTGCCGGGCCACCGTGAATGTCAGGTTCAACGATGCGCATACATCGGACAGCCTGACCGAAATGGTTTTGAACGAAGCGTCGGCAGTCACCACAGAGACAGGTGTTCAGATCACTCATCGTGTGTCCGTTTCCGGCGAGAGTTTCCTGACACCGCCGGGTGCTCTCTCGGATCTGGTGTCAGCTGCAGTGGAAGCCGAAACCGGTGTGGTGCCTGCCATGTCGACCTCAGGCGGAACCTCGGATGCGCGATTTGTCAAAGATCACTGCCCGGTGGTTGAGTTCGGCCTGGTGGGCAAGTCGATGCATCAGGTCGATGAGCGTGTCGAGCTGGCCCAGATTCCCCAACTCAAATCAATCTATAAACGGATTTTGCGCGAGTATTTCGCGTGATCTCTGTCCGCGAGATTACGGGCCCGGGCGAGCTGGAGTTGTGTCGGGCGATCCGCCGCGATGTCTTTATCGAAGAACAGAACGTGTCGGAGGCAGAGGAGTGGGACGGGCGTGATAGCTCCGCCCGCCACTTACTGGCTTTCGACGGGGGTGCACCGGTTGGCACGGCACGGCTTCGAGTGGTCGAAGATTTTGGGAAAATTGAACGTGTTTGCGTACGCGCGACTGCACGCGGCACCGGGGCCGGACGCGCCCTGATGCAGGCCGCGCTTGCCCTGCTGCGCACAGACCCCGCGCTTCTCGGGGCCAAGCTTGGCTCTCAGACACACGCCATCCCGTTCTATGAGGGACTTGGGTTTACGGCTTTCGGACCTGTGTACGACGATGCAGGTATTCCCCATCGGGATATGAAGGTCCTGTTCTGAGGATGCGGCCCACCCTCGTTATCATGGTCAAAGAACCAAGACCTGGCCGGGTGAAAACCCGTCTCGGGCGGGATCTCAGCATGGTCGGCGCCGCATGGTGGTTCCGTCATCAAACGCGAACCCTGATCCGCCGGTTGCAAAGTCCCCGCTGGCGCCTGGTTTTGGCTGTCAGCCCTGACAGGGAGGGATTGACGAGCCGTGTCTGGCCCGCCGGGGCGCTTCGGGTCCCGCAGGGAGCGGGCAATCTTGGCGATCGGATGGCCCGTCTTTTCAGGTCGCTGCCGCCTGGCCCAGTGGTTATTATTGGTGCCGACATTCCCGATGTTTCTACCTGCCATATTGCGCGCGCCTTCAAGGCTCTAGGCTCTTCAGACGCGGTTCTTGGGCCTGCACCTGATGGCGGCTACTGGTTGATCGGGCTCGCCCGCAGGCAGGCTGTTCCTGCCCCGATCTTCGCAGGTGTACGCTGGTCGACCGAGCACGCAAGGACCGATACCGAGCGCACTCTGCGAGGATTGCGTGTCGCATATATCGATCAGCTTCGCGACGTCGACACGATCGAAGATTTGAGGCCCGAATAGCGTTCGACGCGGCAACTCCGGCGTGATACTTCGCGGGTATGAGCCGCATTCCCTCCAAAGACGACATACTCTCGTGGATCGAGGAAAATCCAACGCAAACCGGCAAGCGCGACATCGCGCGTGCGTTCGGAATCAAAGGCGCCGACCGCATTGAGCTGAAACGCGTTTTGCGCGCGCTGGAAGCAGAGGGACATCTTGAGAAGCGTAAACGGAGCTACCGCGACCCCGACAGCCTTCCACCTGTGTCGGTGCTGCAGGTTCTGCCCGCGGATGCTGATGGAGATCTCTTTGCACGCCCGCTTGAATGGCAGGGCGACGGCGCAGAGCCGCGCGTCCTTTATTTACCACGCAAGGGTGATCCTGGCTTGGGCGAAGGCGACCGTATCCTTGCCCGTCTGAGCCGCGTAAAGGAGCCGGATTACCAGTATGAAGCGCGTCTGATCCGGCGCATCGGAAGCGGACCGCGCAAGATCCTTGGCATCTATCGAAAAGGCGCGGAGGGCGGCCGGATCGTGCCGATTGACAAGGGTGCTGATCGCGAGTGGCGGGTCAGCCCCGGCGCGACACACGGTGCGAAAGATGGAGAACTGGTGGAGGCCGAACAAGCGGGACCGCGCTCGCGCATGGGTCTGCCGCTTGCAAGGGTCACGCAACGCCTCGGCGACCCGATGGCAGCAAGATCGGTCTCGCTGATTGCAGTGCATCAACAGGGAATACCCGATGATTTCCCGGACGCCGTCATGGAGGAGGCCGACAAGGCAAGAGCCCCCGGCCTGGCACAGCGCAAGGATTTGCGAGCGATCCCGCTTATCACCATCGATCCGGCCGATGCGCGGGATCATGATGACGCTGTATGTGCCCAGCCCGACCCTGACCCGAAAAACGAAGGCGGTTTCATTCTGTGGATCGCGATTGCAGATGTCGCCTACTTTGTGACGTCTGGATCGGCGTTGGACCGTGAAGCCCGCAAACGTGGCAACTCAACATATTTCCCGGACCGCGTTGTCCCGATGCTCCCGGACCGCTTGTCAGGAGACCTGTGTTCCTTGCACGAAGATGTGGAGCGTGCCTGTGTTGCACTTCGCGTCGTTATCGATGCTGAGGGCAACAAACGAGGGCACCGGTTTTACCGTGCTTTGATGCGTTCGCATGCGTCCCTCTCCTACGAAGAAGCACAGGCTGCCGTTGACGGACAAACCAATTTACGGACCGAGGCTCTGCTAGAGCCGGTTCTGCGCCCCCTTTTCGATGCCTATGCCGCCCTGTCGCGCGCAAGGGATCGTCGCCAACCGCTCGATCTTGATCTTCCGGAACGCCGGATTGTTCTGTCGGAGCAGGGCGAGGTCACGTCCGTAGCCTTCAGAGACCGCTTTGACGCACACCGTCTGGTCGAGGAGTTTATGGTCCTGGCCAATGTCTGCGCAGCTGAGACTTTGGCTAAGAGCAGGACACCGCTTCTTTACCGTGTCCATGAAGAACCCAGTGCGGAGAAACTCGAGGCACTGCGTGAAATCGTGAAAGCCTCTGGGCTGACGCTTGCCAAGGGACAAGTTCTGAGCACCAAACATCTTAACCGTCTTCTAGAGCAAGCAGCCGGCCATGACGAGGCGGAGCTGATAAATATCTCCACTTTGCGCGCGATGACCCAGGCATACTACAGCCCTGAAAACTTCGGGCATTTCGGCCTCGCCTTGCAGAACTATGCACATTTCACGTCACCCATCCGTCGGTATGCCGATTTGATCGTGCATCGCGGTTTGATCTCATCGCACGGCTGGGATGACGACGGGCTGCGTAGCGACGAGATCGAGCATCTGGACGAGACTGCGCAACATATTTCCAACACGGAGCGCCGCTCGATGGTGGCGGAGCGGGATACGATTGACCGCTATCTTGCGTCTTACCTGAAAGATCGCGTGGGCAATGAGTTTGCCGCTCGTATCTCGGGCGTCACGCGGTTTGGGGCGTTTGCCAAACTCGACGAAACCGGGGCCGATGGCCTCATTCCGATCAGATCCATCGGGGCGGAGTATTTCCACTACTCCTCCGACGAGCAAAGCCTGACCGGATCGGAGACCGGGTTTACACTTCGTATCGGGCAACGCGTGATCGTGCGCCTTGCCGAGGCGGTGCCGGTCACGGGTGGTTTGATGCTTGAGCTTCTGTCGGTCGAGGATACAGCCGTACCAGTTGGACCGCGCCGCAAGTCGCGCCCTGTGCGTAGGAAAATCGCATCTAACAAGGCGAAAAAGGCCAAGCTGAAAAAGAAGCTGAAACGAAAGCGGGCGTAGTCTTCGCTTCGGCGAGACTTTGCGACTTACCCAGGTAAGGAACGCTCGCAGGCTTTGAGAAAAAACGGATTCGCGTTACTCTACTCAAAAATGGCAATCGAGCAGGAGCCATGGAATGACGATGAAACGGAAGGCCTTAGGGCTTATTTTAATGTTTTCTCTTGCCGCACCGGCAACCGCACAAAGCCTTTTTGGCACAGATGCGGTTGTCAGTCGTGCGGCCCCACTCCTGAGTCTTCGGCCCGCCCCGCGCGCCGACCTGCCTGTCGTCCAGACAGTCAACCGCCCTGCACGTTTCGAAAACTGGATTGACGGGTTCCGCCGACGCGCTTTGTCGCAGGGCATCAGTCCGGCCACTTTTGACCGCGCCTTTGCAGGTGTCGACTACCTCCCCAACATCATCCGTCTTGATCGGAACCAGGCTGAGTTCACCAAACAGCTTTGGGAATATCTCGATACCGCTGTGTCCGCCACGCGCGTGCGCAATGGCAAGGCCGCATTCTCCAACCAGAGCACGACTCTGGCGCGCATCGAGCAGCGCTACGGTGTTGAAGCCGAAGTTGTTACCGCCATTTGGGGGCTGGAGAGCGCTTACGGCGGTTATCGGGGAAATACGCCGACGATCTCTGCGATGGCAACTTTGGCCTATGACGGCCGCCGCGCAGCATTCTTCGAAGCTCAGCTTGTCGCTGCTCTGAAAATTCTGCAATCGGGCGATACCACACCGCAAAGGATGAGAGGTTCCTGGGCCGGGGCTATGGGCCACACCCAGTTCATGCCAACCTCGTATCTGGAACACGCGGTGGATTTCACCGGTGACGGCAGACGGGACATTTGGTCTGACAATCCGGCGGATGCGCTTGCCTCGACAGCGGCCTATTTGAAGAACTTCGGCTGGACCAAAGGGCAACCCTGGGGCGTGGAAGTACGGCTTCCGAAAGGTTTCGACTATGCGCTCTCAGGCGAGAAGATCAAAAAAAGTCCGCGTGAGTGGGCTCGGCTGGGGGTGCGGGACATGTCAGGACGCCAAGTGCCTGACCACGGACGTGCATCGATCCTTTTGCCAGCGGGATCGCGTGGTGCGGCATTCATGATCTTTGACAATTTCCACGTGATCGAACGCTACAACACCGCTGATGCTTACGTGATCGCGGTCGGGCACTTGTCGGACAGGATCAAAGGGGGCCCGTCAATTCAGGCTGCGTGGCCGCGCGGAGACCGGGGGCTGTCATTTACTGAAAAGAAAGAGATGCAGCGCCTGCTTAGTCGCCGCGGGTTTCCCGTCGGGAAAGTCGACGGGATAATTGGACCGAACACAATCCAGGCAGTGCGCGAGTATCAGGCGTCCATCGGTCTGGAGCCGGATGGCTACGCCTCTCTGGACGTTCTCAAGCGCCTGAGGTGATGTCTTGAAGCGTTTGGTCCTATTTCTGTTCACGCATGGCGCGGCCGTGGCCATCGGATTTGCTGCTGGAATTTACTTCCTGCCGATCCTGACAGCTCCACCGTCGCCAGATGCCGAAATGCTGGAGGAACGAGCGCAGGCGGCGATGTTCAACGCTGAGCTGACCCGGGAGCTTCGGGGTTCCGATCGCTTGCACTGGGGAGAGGGTATGATCAGCCTGACCGAGACGCAGATCGTACATCAGGGCGCTCTGTCACCGGGTCCGGATTACAAAGTTTATCTGGTCTCTCAGTTCGTAGAGCACGAGGATGAATTCGAGCCGCTCAAGGATGCATCACTCCGCGTCGGCGATGTGAAGACCTTTGACGGGTTCATCCTCGATATGCCAGCGGACGTAGATCTTGAGGCCTACAACACCGTTCTGATCTGGTGTGAGGCCTTCTCGGAATTTATCACTGCCGCTCAGTATCGGTGATCTGCAAGAATTTGGCGCTGGCCAAACCGACCTGCGTGGGGTAGGGCGCGCGCAATCCTAATTCTAAGATCCCAAAGGCCACCGCATGGACCTTCGTAATATCGCGATCATCGCGCATGTAGACCATGGCAAGACAACCCTTGTCGATGAGCTGCTCAAGCAGTCCGGTACGTTCCGTGAAAATCAAGCCACAACCGAGCGCGCGATGGACAGCAACGATCTGGAGCGCGAGCGCGGGATCACGATTCTGGCAAAGGCCACGTCTGTGGAATGGCACGGAACGCGTATCAACATTGTCGACACGCCGGGCCACGCCGATTTTGGCGGCGAGGTCGAGCGGATTCTGAGCATGGTGGACGGTGTCGTTCTGCTGGTAGATGCCGCCGAAGGGCCTATGCCGCAGACCAAATTCGTTACTTCCAAGGCTTTGGCACTTGGGCTGCGTCCAATCGTTGTTTTGAACAAGGTGGACAAACCGGATGCTGAACCAGACCGGGCGCTGGACGAGGTATTCGACCTTTTCTCGAACCTCGACGCTGATGACGACCAGTTGGATTTTCCCCATCTTTATGCGTCCGGACGTTCGGGTTGGGCAGATGCTGAGTTGGACGGGCCGCGCAAAGACCTGGAGGCGCTCTTCAATCTGATTGTCCGTCATGTGCCAGCGCCAAAGCAAACCGCGCGGCAGAATGATGATTTCCGCATGCTCGCGACGACACTGGGCTCGGATCCCTTTGTCGGACGACTTCTTACAGGTCGGGTCGAGGCCGGCACGCTCAAGGTTGGGGCAACCGTCCAAGCGCTTTCCCGGATCGGGCAAAAGATCGAACAGTTCCGGGTCACTAAGATCCGCGCCTTTCGAGGTTTGCAGCAGCAGGATATCGATGAAGCGCAAGCTGGCGATATCGTCTCCCTCGCAGGCATGTCCAAGGCGACCGTCGCAGATACGATCTGTGCCCTGGCTGTCGATACGCCTCTCGACGCGCAGCCGATTGATCCGCCGACGATTACCGTGACGTTCGGGATCAATGACAGCCCGTTGGCAGGGCGGGACGGCAAAAAGGTCCAGTCGCGCGTGATCCGGGACCGGCTGATGAAAGAGGCGGAATCGAACGTTGCGATAAAGGTTTCGGATACGCCGGGTGGCGAGGCGTTTGAGGTTGCTGGCCGGGGCGAATTACAGATGGGTGTTCTGATCGAGAATATGCGGCGCGAGGGGTTCGAGCTTTCGATTTCGCGCCCCCAGGTTCTGTTCCGAGAGATTGACGGCGCCCGCCATGAGCCAATCGAAGAAGTCACTATCGACGTCGACGACGAATTCACCGGCGCAGTCATCGAAAAGATCACCGGGACCCGTAAAGGGGAACTTGCCGAAATGAAACCTGCAGGTGCCGGCAAGACGCGGATCATCGCCCACGTGCCATCGAGGGGCCTGATTGGGTATCACGGGGAGTTTCTGACCGATACGCGAGGAACCGGGGTTCTGAACCGGGTTTTCCATGACTGGGCGCCCCATAAGGGTGCCATTCCTGGACGGCGCGCGGGTGTTCTGATTTCGATGGAAGATGGCGAGGCGGTAGCCTACGCGCTGTGGAACCTGGAGGAACGTGGCCGGATGTTCATTGGCCCTCAGGAAAAAGTTTATAAGGGAATGGTCATCGGCGAGCACTCTCGTGACAACGACCTTGAGGTTAACCCTCTTAAGGGCAAGAAGCTGACCAATGTCAGAGCTTCGGGGTCCGATGAAGCGGTCCGCCTCACCCCTCATATCGACTTCTCTCTGGAAGAAGCCATCGCCTATATTGACGATGACGAGTTGGTCGAAGTCACGCCCAATGCCATTCGGCTTCGCAAACGCTATCTGGATCCGCACGAAAGAAAGCGCCAGGCCCGTGCTGCGGGCTGAGGCACTTCGGGCATCCATATCTTGACGGCGCAGGGCTCGTGGCTAGGCTGCGCGCGACTGCACTCTGCTCGGAGCATTCCATGTCGCAACGTTTGCATCTCGTATTCGGCGGAGAACTCGTGGATCCGTCTGGAACCGAGTTCCGCGACTTAGATGATATCCACGTTGTTGGAATGTTTCCTGATTATCAAAGTGCCTATGACGCCTGGAAGTCGGAGGCTCAGCGCACTGTGGACAACGCCCATATGCGCTACTTCATCACCCATCTGCACCGGTTGCTTGATGAAGGGCAAGAAGCTTCCGGCACCGAGAAACTCGACTAACCCGTGGCACGGCCCCTGGGACTTGTTGCGTATCTCGCGCTCACCGCGCGCGCAGATCGCTGGGCAGATCGCAAGCTCGCCAACCGCCTCGCAGCCGGCAAGGAGGACCCCCAACGGCTCAACGAGCGCAAAGGGCATACCGAGATGCAGCGGCCGGAGGGGTCGTTGATCTGGATGCATGCGGCATCGGTCGGCGAAGCTCTGTCAGTACAGGAACTCATCCGTCGTATCGCCGAAGAACGCCCCGATGTCCGGATCCTGCTGACCACCGGAACACGCACCTCAGCGGACCTGGTCGCAACCCGGCTGCCGTCGCAGGCTATTCACCAGTTTGCTCCGATCGACACCCGGGAGGCTGTACGCGGGTTTCTGGACCACTGGCGGCCCGATCTGGCAATCTGGGTCGAGAGCGAGCTTTGGCCCAGGTTGATCCACGACACGGCGGCGCGCGAAATCCCGATGGCCCTGATCAATGCGCGGATGTCCGATGAAAGCGCACGGCGCTGGCGCTGGCTTAAGGGCACGGCAAAAACGCTATTGTCGAGGTTCTCAGTTATCCTTGTTCAGGATCAGGCCACTGGCGACCGCCTGATTGGACTGGGGGCCCCACAAGACCGACTGAGGGTGATCGGGACCCTTAAGGAAGGCGCGCAGGTGCTGCCTTGTAACGAGTCCGATCGTGAAGACTTCATGAAGGCTACTGACAGCCGTCCGAGATGGCTTGCTGCCTCCACCCATCCCGGGGAAGAAGCCCTGATAGCGGCTGCGCACAAGCTTCTGGTGCGCAAGATGCACCGGCTTCTGCTTATTCTGGTTCCGCGCCATCCTGAGCGCGGACCAGAGGTCGCCGCGATGTTGCGCGACGATGGTTGGGAAGTGGCCTTGCGCAGCGCGGATGATCCCATCGAATTCGACACTCAGGTTTACGTTGCCGATACTCTGGGTGAGCTCGGGCTATGGTACCGTGTGGCTCCGGTGAGTTTCTTGGGCGGATCGCTGCAAGACATCGGCGGACATAATCCCTTCGAGCCTGCAGCGCTTGGATCGGCGATCCTGCACGGTCCCCATGTTCGGAATTTCGCAGACATCTACCAAAGACTTGCCGAAGCTGGTGCTGCGCGTCTGGCCAGTACAGCCGACGGCTTGGCTGCGTCGGTCGAGGATCTGATGTCACCGGACAAGGCCGCGCGTATGGCGCATTCCGCCTGGGAAGTTTCAAGCCGCGGGGCTGAGGTGACGGATCTTGCGCTGAACGAGATGCTTACTCTTTTGGAAGATGCCGAAGCGCAAGCACTGCTGTCCGGTCGCGAGTCGCCCTGATGCGGGCGCCGGCCTTCTGGGATGCCCCGCCAGACTCGCCTGGAGCGCGAGCGCGACTTCTCTCACCACTCGGCGCGCTCTATGCTGCGGTCACAGCAAGGCGATTGCGGCATGGGACATCGGTTGACCCCGGTGTTCCGGTAATTTGCGTGGGCAACATCAATGCAGGCGGGACGGGTAAAACGCCGACTGTAATCGCATTGCAAATGGCGCTGGCGGCGCGTGGGCTTTCCGCGCATGTCGTCAGTCGTGGATACGGTGGCCAGTTTTCCGGTCCCGTGCAGGTCGACGAGCGAACTCACCGGGCAGATCAGGTCGGCGACGAGCCCCTTCTTCTGGCGGCCTTTGGGCCAACATGGGTGGCGAAAGATAGGGCGGCAGGGGCGCAGGCTGCGGTTGCCAACGGTGCAGAAATCGTCTTACTCGATGACGGATTTCAAAACCCGGCTCTGGCGAAGTCCCTGTCGATTGTCGTGGTGGATGCCTGGCGTGGCTTCGGCAATGGCCGCGTATTGCCGGCTGGTCCGCTGCGCGAGCCTGTCTCTGTCGGGCTTGCACGGGCGGACCTTGTTTTGACCATTGGTTCGGACAAGGCGCAATCGCGGTTTGACGAGGTCTGGGGCCCGAAACTCGGGTCTGCGCCTCGTCTCACCGGTGTTCTTACGCCTTTGCCAACAGGCATGGTCTGGCAAGGGTTGCGTGTTGTGGCATTCGCCGGGATCGGGCATCCCGAAAAGTTCTTCGACACTTTGCGAGGAATGGGTGCAGTTGTGGTGTCAACGCATGCCCTGGAAGACCACCAGCCACTGGACGATCGCTTGATTGGCCGACTTATCGCGGATGCGAAGTCGCTAGGGGCCCAGCTTGTCACGACAGAGAAGGATGCTGTGCGTCTTCCTCAAGGGCTAAGATCGCAGGTCCTGAGCCTTCCGGTTCGGCTTGAGATAGCCGATCCAGCGCCACTCGATGCCGCGCTGGATCGGATTTTAGCGGCTTAGTCTTCCAGCAGATCGTCCAGAATTGCTGAGAAGTCGCGGTAGTTCATGTTCGAGTAGCTTTGGCCATCAATGACGAAGGAGGGGGTAGAGCTGATCCCGTCAGCGGCAGCGTTCGCCTGATAAGCCGCGACAAGCGCCTGGGCTTTTTCGGCATCCTGAAGACAGGAATCCAGTTGTTCGTCGCTTAGCCCTGCAACGCGCCCAATCCGGCGTAGATTCTCAGCCACTTCGCCCGGGTTGCCTGAGCCCACCCAATCGCGCTGCTGTTCATAGAGCAGATCAGTGATCCCGAAATATCGCTCTGGCCCACCGCATCGTGCCGTCATGCCAGCCCAGAGACCCAGTCGATCAAAGTATACCTCGCGGTAGACGAAGCGCACCTTGCCGGTGTCAATGTAGTTTTCTTTCAGATCCTTGAAGACTGAATTGTGGAAGTTCGCGCAATGCGGGCAGGTGAAAGAAGCATACTCGATCACGGTCACAGGCGCGTCGTCAGAACCGAGCGCCATTTCTTGCACTATGGACGTGTCGACTTCCTGTGCGTCTGCAGCCGAAACGGGGTTGAGCGAAACTTCAGGCAGCGAATTGTGCTGCGCGTTCCACAGATATGCGCCGCCCGCGACAAGCGCGAAGGCAACGACTGCACTTAAGAGAAGGCGTGTCATTTAGGCTCCTTTCAGGTTCCTGAAGACGATTTAGACATAATTTGAGCGCCAAGCTGCGCAAGCGCGGTCCGCAACTCCGCATTTTCGATGGCGGAGGTCTCAGCGGCTGCCCGCGCGGCGCAGGTTTTGTTCGGCGTTGGTTTCGGTACGGCGCCGTCGAATGCGACGGGCGTCTCGCGAAAGCCATCGGGGGCTGTTTGGGTAATTCGGATCCGCGCGATGGCGTTGTAGCCATAGCAACCGTTCACGCGTTCGCGCAGGCGTGGCAAATGGCTTTGCAGAAGCGGCGCAAAGGCTCCGGTTGTCAAAACTGTCAATGTCGCCCCGAAGCCCTTGCGGCTGTAGCCGACATTCACCGGACGACACTGGGCGGCGATATCCGAGCCTGCAATCTCGTCCCAATGTGTTAGCAGTCTTGCAACCGCAAATCCGCGCCCTTCGCCCGCTTTGCGAATGCGTGTTTCAAGCAGTTTGCCGGTCTGTTTGAACCCGCCACCGCGAAACTGTCGGGACGCTGCCATTGGGTCTCGCTTGTTTGCTCCGTCGCCCTATTCTAGACGAGTTGCAGGGGGCGGCTAGTGGGCAGTGATCAGGTAACCTCAAGTTTGCGTGAGAATTCCGAAAGCGTTGCGCTAAGCACAACGCTTCTGGAGTGGTACGACATCCACGCCCGGGAGATGCCGTGGCGAGTCGGGCCTGCCGATCGATCTGCAGGGGTGCTGCCCGACCCCTATAGGGTCTGGTTGTCCGAAGTTATGCTTCAGCAGACCACGGTGGCCGCAGTACGGGATTACTTTCGGGCCTTCACATCCAGATGGCCCACGGTCTTGGATCTCGCCGCCGCCAAGGATGCCGACGTTATGGCGGCCTGGGCCGGTCTTGGCTACTACGCCAGAGCCCGCAATCTTCTGAAGTGTGCACGCGTCGTCGCGCAGGAGCACGGCGGCGTCTTTCCGGATACAGCCGAAGGTCTGCGCGCTCTGCCGGGGATCGGACCATACACCTCGGCTGCGATCGCGGCCATCGCTTTCGATCGTGCTGAAACTGTGGTCGACGGCAACGTGGAACGCGTAATGGCGCGACTTCATGCCGTCGAAACGCCGCTTCCACCGGCTAAGACAGAACTGACAGCCTTGGCCACATCCCTGACACCGCAGGAGCGACCCGGAGATTACGCCCAGGCGGTGATGGACCTTGGTGCTACGGTTTGTACTCCGCGCAACCCGGCTTGTGGCATTTGCCCGGTCGTTCATTCCTGCGTCGGCCGTGCTGCGGGCCTTGCCCCGCAGCTGCCGCGAAAGCTGCCGAAAAAGGCCAAACCCACGCGACTTGGCTATGTCTATGTGGCGCGAAATCCTGCAGGTGACTGGTTGCTGGAGACCCGCCCCGAGAAAGGTCTTCTGGGCGGTATGCTGGGATGGCCAACATCGGACTGGTCCGAGACCGCTCCGCCCGCTGAACCACCTTGTACGGCGGACTGGCACGATCCGGGGATAGAAGTGCGCCACACTTTTACGCATTTTCATCTGCGTCTGGCTGTACGCATTGGCATTTCCGAGGCTGTCCCGACTCGGGGCGGCTTTGTTCCGCATGATGTGTTCAGCCCGGCCAGTTTGCCAACTGTGATGCGGAAGGCTTTCGATCTGGCACGGAAACCGTTGGATCGACTGATGCTTGACATAGAGTGAACCGACCGGTTCATCTTTTGCAAAGGACATGTGATATTCTGACACCTGAATGACCGCTCTACCGACGAATATCAGCACACTCCCGCCTGCCGCGCCGTTCTGGCTTTCGATTGGGCTCATACCGGTGGTGATTGCCGGCGCGTTGCTCGGGGGGGGATGGGTTCTTCTGACTCCACTTGCCAGCTGGGGCCTGTTTTCCGTTCTCGATGCCGCGTTAGGAGAAGACACGCAGAACGCTGATCCGCAAACGGCGGAGGCAGCGCTCGCCTGGCACCGGGCTATCACGCTGATTTGGTTCCCCGCTCAGGCATCGCTCCTGATCTGGCTCCTGTGGTATGTGCCGCAGGCAGCGCATCTCAGCAGATTGGAACAGTTTTGTGTGTTCTTCGGGATGGGTGTTGTGTCGGGCACCGTCGGGATCACCTACGCGCATGAACTCTTGCACCAGAAACCCAAGCTCGAGCGCTGGATGGGAGACCTGCTGCTGTCTTCGGTGCTCTACAGCCACTTCAGGTCCGAGCACCTTCTGGTCCACCACCGCTATATCGGCACGCCCCGCGACCCCGTGACCGCGCGCTACAACGAGGGGTTTCATCGTTTTTTCGCGCGCGTTCTCTGGCAGTGCCTGGCGTCCAGCTGGCAGGCGGAGAAAACCATGCTTGCCCGCCGGAAGCTGCCGGTCTGGCATCGCAGCAATCCATTTTGGCGCTTCTTCGTTTTACAAGGCCTTTGGGTGATCGCTGCGCTGGCGCTGGGCGGGTTGTGGGGTCTTGGACTATTTGCTTTTCAAGCTCTTGTCGCGATCTGGCAGCTGGAACTCGTGAATTATGTCGAACACTACGGCCTCACGCGCAAACATCTGGGCGAGGGAAAATACGAGCATGTTCAGCCTCGCCACAGTTGGAATGCAGCGCAGACGGCTTCGAACTGGCTTTTAATCAATCTTCAGCGCCACTCGGACCACCATTTCAAACCGGACCGCCGATTCCCGCTTTTGCAGACATACGGGGCCGACGAAGCGCCTCAGCTGCCCTACGGGTATCCGGTGATGACCATGGCGGCGATGGTGCCCCCGCTCTGGCGGCGGATGATGAATCCACGCGTGCGCGCATGGCGCAAGATGCACTATCCGGAGATCACAGATTGGGGTCCCTACAAACGCGGCGAAACTCCGCTGCCGCGTTAGCGCACCAGCACCGGTGTCTGGTGAATATGTGTACCTTCCATGAAGCTCTTCACAAGGAAGTCGGCAACATCCGCGCGCGAGACCAGCCCGTTCCGCCAGTCCTTGGCCTCGGTCAGAATCCGATAGGAATAGGAGGCAGGGTTGTAGGTCAAAACCCCCGGGCGGGCGATTGTCCAGTCAAGACCTGACGCCTTGATCAGTTCTTCCTGAACACCCTTGTCTGCATAGGCTCGCCCGAAAATAGCTTTGAAGGGAAGCTTCTCGAAACTGCTTAACGCTTTTTCGCCGTCGCCCGCACCATAGCCCGTGACCGCGAGGAGGCGCTTGATGCCGCGCGCCTGCATGCCAGGCAAAACCGCGCGCGTTGCGTCCGAAAAGAGCGTGGTGGGTGTGGTGATGAATTTCAGGTTCTTGGCGACACCAAGGGTCATAATCACCCCATCAATTCCTTCGAGCGCCGGATCTATCTGGTCAGGCTTGGTTGCATCGCCGACCACCGGCTCAAAATTCGGGTCAATGATGCTCATCTTGTCTGCGCTGCGTGCAAGGCCACGCACGGCCAGCCCTTTGGCAAGAGCTGTTTTGACGACCTCCTCACCGATCCCCTTGCTGGCGCCGATCACGAGTATTTTCTGCATCTCACTCTCCTGTTTCGCCGCCAAATAGCGCGGAACAGACCGGAGAAACCCCGCCCGCGCGTCTTTGTCGCCGTCCGAGCGCGAATTCTATGCTCAAGTCATCTGTGGAATTGGCAGATGCCCGGTCTTCACATAGATCAAGCAGCCTTCGTCAGAATATGGTGTATGGCGAGACAGGTGCGGGCTGCGGATCCAGGTGCCCGCAGGATAGTCGCCGTGTTCGTCTTGAAAGGTGCCTTCTAGGACGAAGATCTCCTCGCCGCCCCAGTGGCTGTGATCGCCGAACTTCGTGCCTGGGTCCCATCGGACGAGTGCCACGTTTTCTCCCGGTACCGAGTGCAAGGGCAACACGCTCAAACCTGGCGCTGATCCCTGCAGGAAGTTGGAAGAGGTCGTACTGATGGCTTTTTGTTCAGTGTCCTCTTCATCGAACTGGTGCAACTTCACCAGGATCGTGGCGCCTTCGGGCCCGATATGCGGCGTATGCGCTGTCCCGATAGGGTTACGGACATAGCTGCCCACCGGGTAGTCCGCATGCTCGTCGGAAAAAACGCCTTCCAGAACGATGAATTCTTCGCCGCCCCCATGGCTGTGCGCATCGAAGCTGCTGTTCGGCGCAAAGCGGACAATCGTCGTGGCGCGCGCGACCTCGTCGCCGATGCGGTCGAGCATCATGCGCTGCACGCCGTTGGCCGGGCTGTCGACCCAGACGTAGTCTTCGGGTCGGATTACCACCCGTTCGGAGAAATCGGCATTGAGTTTCATGGGTTTATTCCTGTCTGGATACGGGCCCGCAAAGGGGCGACGGCAAGATCGAACTGGCTTGAGTCCTGAGCGGCCCGTGCCAAAAGCTGGGCGCCTTCGAGAAGGGCGAGTGTCGCTGCGGCTTCTTCATCGGGTTTGGACGGGTTTGCGATTGTCCGGTCTGTTCGGGCGTCTGCAAACACTGTGTTGAGCCACGCAGTGATTTCGGCCTGGTAGGTGGCGACGGCCGCTCGGGTAGCGTGAGGCAAGCGGTCGACTGCTGCGCTGAAAGCCACGCAAAGACACTGGCTGCGACCGCCCTCCATTGCAGCGCGGTAAAGATCGATCACCGCGTTCAGCCGCGCGCCCGCGTTGTCCTCGTCTTTGGTGCGCAGAGCGGCCATGCTGCGTTTTGCATAGAGCTCGGCCAGTTCTGTGCTCAACGCTGCTTTCGTCGGAAAATGATAGTGCACGCTGGCTTTGCGAATACCCGCGCCGTCTGCAAGATCGGCAAAGCTGAACCCGTCATATCCACGGCGGCGCGCCAGGTTTTCGGCGTGTGTGAGAAGATGCTCGCGTGTTGTCATAAACTACCATCTGGTAGGTAGGTTGCGCAAAAACAAGGTTTCGGAAAAAAAACCCCGCCTGACGGACAGGCGGGGTAAGTTTTGTGCCGAAGCGGCGGCGGCCGCTGGCACTGGCGGTAACCTCTTGGATTAGTTTGTGCGCATCTCTGCGCGAATTTGTTGGCGCAGCATATCAATCGGAACACGTTGTCCGTCGCGTGTGAAATGCCAGTATGTCCAGCCATTACAGGACGGTGCATGTTCCAGTGCGGCGCCAACCTGGTGAATGGATCCCGTGATCTCGTCCGCGATCAGAGTTCCGTCGGCGCGCACTTTCGCGAATTTTCCGGCTGGCGAGACAAGCAGCTCGCCGGGACGCAGCATACCCCGCTCGACCAATTGGCCGAAGGGTACGCGCGGCTCAGCGCGCTTGGACTGCGTCACAGACAAGCTCTGACGGTCGAATTTGCGCACAGCTTTGAGCCGCTTCTCGGCAACACTGCGATATGCCTGTTCCCTCTCGATTCCGATGAAATTTCGGCCCAGCATCTTCGCGACTGCGCCGGTTGTCCCCGTGCCGAAGAAAGGATCGAGTACCACGTCTCCAGGATTGGTTGTTCCGACGAGAATGCGGTGCAAGAGGGCCTCGGGCTTCTGTGTCGGATGGGCTTTTTCGCCGGTCTCGTCTTTCAGCCGTTCGTGTCCTGTGCAGATTGGAATAACCCAGTCAGACCGCATTTGGACACCGTCGTTCAGCTGCTTCAGAGCTTCGTAATTGAAGGTGTATTTTGCGCCTTCTGACTTCGAAGCCCAAATCATGGTTTCGTGCGCGTTGGTAAACCGCTTACCGCGGAAGTTTGGCATTGGGTTCGACTTGCGCCAGACCACGTCGTTCAGGATCCAGAAGCCCTGATTTTGGAGTTGAGCGCCCATGCGGAACACGTTGTGGTAAGACCCGATCACCCAGATCGCGCCATTAGGTTTCAGAAGCCGCCGCGCGGCAGAAAGCCAGTCTTGCGTAAAACGGTCATAGGCCTCGAAACTCGCAAACTGATCCCATGCGTCATCGACTGCATCGACTTTGGAGTTGTCAGGACGATGCAGGTCCCCCTTGAGCTGAAGGTTATAGGGAGGGTCCGCAAAGATCAGATCAACAGATTCAGAAGGCAGGGCGTTCATCTCTTCGATGCAATCGCCCGCTACAATCTGGTTAAGCGGCAACGCGTCGGCGGCCGCCGATTTCGACTTGGTTTTCATCTTCTGCCTCGTTCGCGCTCTAGCGCTTGTTGTTGGCAATAAAATGAGTCAAAGCCGATTCGCCGTCAAATTCTTTTTTGAATCA
>JBCCXD010000005.1:0-320435 GCA_039192165.1 Pseudomonadota bacterium
TGTCACGCTTTTCACGCGGGCGTGACGTTACGGGAGCCTGCATACATACGCATACAAACCTCGCGCCCTTCACATCTTTCGTGAGCCCGAAAAAAACAAAAAATAATCCAAAACAGGAAAAAAAGGGGCAGGAAAAGGCGGGGAACTCGTTGCAGGAAGGCCTATTCGGCGAGCGAAACAGTCACCCTGACTTGCGCTCGGATCGCCAATTCGCCTCTTGCAATCGGCACAGCTCCGGAGTCCGCGGCGCGTATTGCCATTTCCGCCTGAGGTCTTGGTATGGCACTGCCAACCGCCTCAATATGCAGCACCGGGCCAAGGGAAAGTCCGGCGGCCTCTGCCATTCCCCGCGCACGCGAAAGAGCGTCGGTTACCGCAGCGGCCTCTGCCAGCTTTTGTTTTGCGTCTGGATCGGACAACCCGAATGTAAGTCCCTGCAGTGTATTCGACCCATCGCCAACCACCGCGTCGAGCAGCGCGCCTAGCCCATCGAGGTCACGAACCCGGACACTCAAGATGTTGCGCACGCTGTAGCCGACGATTTCGGACCGGTTTCCATTTGCGTTGCGGTCATAGACTGGCTGGACCGAGAAATCGCTGGTTTGGATATCGCGCAGCTCAATGCCGCTTTCGGTCAGGTTTTCCATGACCGCTTCCATCTGCGCGGAGTTTTCTGAAAGAGCGGTGCCAGCATTGGCGTCTTGCGTCGTAACGCCCAGCCTGACCGTCGCGATATCTGGTGACGCAGTTACAACGCCCTCTCCTGACACCAGAATGGTACGCTCCCCGCTGCCCTGTGCGACTGCAGGTCCCGCAAAGATCCAGACGATCAACATGGCAAGGGCAAAAAAGGACTTGGATGGACTGGACATATTCGGGCTCCTTCAGCGATGTGCGCGAGGGCCCGCGTACGGGCCTGAACCCCATCGTCAGACTTTTCCTACAGCATGCAACGCCGTATAGTCCAAAAATGGGAGACCGGCGCATACAAGCCGGCACAGGACGAGCTATGAAACCGGAATTTGCACTCTCGCTGTCCCCTAAAGGGATCAGACTGCTGCAGCGGTCCGAGGACGGCTGGTTGAGCGTCGGTGCCGTGTCGCTGGGCTCGAACAGCGTGGAGGCAGATCTTGCGCAGCTGCGGACAAAAGCGGAACTGTTGGCGCGGGAGGGCCCGCTGCGCACAAAGCTGATCCTGCCCAATTCAGAGATACTCTATGAGCAGACGAGTATCGGCGGCGCAACCGGCCCGGATTACGAAGCTTTGGTCCGCGAGGCCCTGGACGGGCGAACGCCCTACGCGCTCGAAGAGCTTTGCTATGACTATGTCGTGTCCGGGCAAATCGCGCAGATTGCAGTTGTCGCTCGCGAGACACTGATCGAAGCAGAAGACTTTGCGGTCGCGCACGGGTTTAATCCTGTGAGCTTCGCGGCAATCCCGCCGAAAAACAGTTTCGCAGGCGAGCCTATGTTTGGCACGACACGCGCAGCAGTCAGCTTGCTGACAGCCGGCACGGACCTCGCTCGCGACGCGGTGCCGGTCGTTGTGGTCGGAAAAGCCGGGGATGAGAGTGCTGGTCCGGCTACAAACGAAACAAAAAACGCACCTCAAGATGAACGGGGTGTCGCGAAGACTGCCGAGGGCAAGCCTCGGATCCCCCCTGCCCCAGTTGGTGACACGCGGCCTCTGGCCCAGACAGGGAGCGTAGCAAGCCCGAGCGCTGACTCTGCCCCGAAGCTAAAGACCGCGCCTCTGGCCGCCCGTCCCGCCCTTCTCACGTTTGTTGGAATTCTCGCTGTTTTGCTGATCGCCGTTTCGGTAGTCCTGGTGGGACGCGAAGACGCGGAAACCGCGGCCACTGCGAACGCGCCGGAACCAGATGTGCAGACCGCATTGATACGGCCAGAGCAAGCCGAACCCGCCGCCCCCACGGTTCAGCAGCTTGGCTTGCCACAGGCTCCACCGGCATCGGCAGATACTGTTCTCGCAGACACCGCGCCCGACGGACCTGCGCAGCCCCTCTCAAGCACCACCGAGCCTCCACAGATCGAGAGTGTCACCGCACCAGAGGTCATGTTGGAAATGGAGAACACGCTTGTCGCTCCACAGCCTAATCAGCTGACAGCTTTCGAGCAGACGCCGCAACCTGAAGAGGTTGCGGAAGGGGCAGAGGCTCTACCTGAAGGGACGCCACAGTCACTCGTGGCGGCGACAGTAGATCGCCCGGAGGGTTTGGCACCAGCCCCGATCGCAGGCGCTGGTCCTGGATTGCTTGAAGCGGAAACCTTCTACGCGGTCACGGGAATTTGGCAGCGCAGCCCGGAACAGCCCGCATCAAGATTTGATCCGGATCTTTCGGGCCTGTACGTGGCCTCGCTCGACGCTGAAATCGACATAGACGACGCCTTGGCGCTACCGTCCTACGAAGAGGGTCGCGACGGCCTGTTTGAAACGCCACAGCCCCCATTCGCACCTGGTCTTGTTTTTGACCTTGATGAGAACGGAAGAGTGATTGCCACGCCGGATGGCGCGCTGAGTCCCGATGGCGTGATGATCTTTGAAGGCGGCGGGGAGGCACGCCCCCGAGAGCGACCCTTCAACGCGCTCCCCGACACCAGCCTGGGGAACCTTGCGCAGATACGTCCCGCCCCACGACCTTCCAATGCACGCGAGCTGGTCGAGCGCGCAACGCTGGACGGACGCACCCGGTCTGAGCTCGCCGCGCTCAGCCCGCGCCCACGTCCTGCTTCGGAGCAACAACAGGCCTTGGCCGTCGCAGAAACAGCTCCAAGCGCTTTAGCAGTGGCCCGAGCTCCTTCGCCCCCCCCGCGCCCGTCTGGCATTGACGCCATCGTTGCCGAGGTGCGCGCAGCTCAAGCGCGGCAAGCGCAACAACAGCAGCCCGACACCGCCCGCACGACAGGCGCCGCAGCATCAACTGCGTCGCTGGCAAGAGCAGCGCCCGTCGCACCGGCGCCGGCCATTCCAACCACAGCATCGGTGGCGCGACAGGCAACCCTTGAAAACGCGATCCGTCTGGACCGACTTAACCTGATCGGAGTCTATGGCAGTCGCGACGATCGCCGGGCCTTGGTGCGTACGCCTGCGGGTCGGTATGTTAAGGTGCAGGTTGGAGATCGGCTCGACGGCGGGCGCGTCGCGGTCATTGGCGAGGCCTCGCTTCAGTACACCAAAGGCACCCGAAATATCCTTCTTGAGGTGCCTAACGGCTAGGCATTCGTCGGCAAGCGTGGCTTTCTCGTCATGCGCACGCTTGTTATGAGCCGCAACACAGCGCATCCTGCCGGTATGGTTTCGAGATTTCCCCCATGACCGCATTTCTGGTTCAAGCCACTATCTTCCTGCTGGCGGCGGTGATTGCCGTGCCTCTTTCTGTGCGCTTCGGGCTCGGATCTGTTCTTGGCTACCTCACTGCAGGCGTTCTGATAGGTCCTGTGCTGGGGCTGATCGGCACCGATGTGAATGAACTTCAGCATTTTGCAGAATTCGGTGTCGTAATGATGCTGTTTCTGATCGGCCTTGAATTGGAGCCGCGCGCTCTGTGGGATATGCGGGACAGACTTTTGGGTCTGGGGGGACTTCAGATCGGCCTGACCATGGCTGCCATTACAGGCGCGGCGATGGCATTGGGCATCAACTGGCAGATCAGCCTTGCCATCGGTATGATTATGGCGCTGTCCTCCACCGCCATCGTTCTGCAGACGCTGAACGAAAAAAAACTGATGCAAACGAATGGCGGGCGCGGTGCGTTTTCGGTTCTGCTTAGTCAGGACATCGCGGTTATACCAATGCTGGCCTTCATCCCGCTGCTGGCGGTTGGGCAGAACATCCACAACTCCGGGGCGGCGGCCGGCAGCATGGAAGGGGTCGCACTGTCGCCGGATGGCAGTATGGGTGTGACGGAGGAAGCCCATCACGCCGCCGATCATGCCACTCCGGCAATTATGCTTCTGGTCGACCAACTGCCTGCATGGGCTGTCACGCTCTTAACTATTGCTGTGATTGGCGGGATCATTTTCGGCGGACACTACCTCACACGGCCAATTTTTCGGTTTGTCCATGCATCCAACTTGCGGGAGATGAACACAGCGGTTTCGCTGCTCTTTGTCGTTGGCGTCGCCTCGCTGATGCTGATCGTCGACCTTTCTCCGGCACTTGGCGCGTTTCTTGCAGGCGTCGTGCTGGCCAATTCCGAGTATCGCCACGAGCTTGAGGCCGACATCGAACCGTTCAAAGGTCTTCTCCTTGGGCTCTTTTTCTTAACGGTGGGCGCAGGGATAAATTTCAATGTGCTTTTCAACGATCCTATTCTGATCCTTGGATTGACGCTGGGCCTGATCCTGATCAAGGGCGCTATCCTTTACGGGCTTGGGGTGCTTTTCAAACTACACGGGCAGGACCGGTGGCTCTTCACCTTAGGTCTGGCACAAGCCGGAGAATTTGGCTTTGTGTTGATCAGCTTTTCGGTCGGCACGAACGTGATTCCACGGGACGTCAGCCAGACGCTGCTTCTGGTGGTCGCACTGTCGATGCTTCTGACACCATTGCTGTTTATTCTTTATGAGATGGTTAGCAAGCGGGTCGCTGAGAGCAAATCCCCAGACGAACGCCCTGCCGACACCATCGACGAGCAGCAGCCCGTAATCATCGCAGGCGTCGGGCGCTTTGGACAGGTGGTGAATCGCCTGGTGCAGATGGCTGGCATGAAGACGACAATTCTCGACCATGATCTCGAGATGATCGAATTGATGAGAAAGTTCGGCTTCAAAGGGTTCTTCGGCGATCCAACACGACCGGAGCTTTTGCATGCAGCAGGCATCGAAAAGGCCCGTGTTCTGGTCATTGCCCTTGACGACAAGGAGGCCGGCCTGAACCTTGTACGCTACGCCAAGCGGGTCCGGCCCGACATTTTTATCATCGCGCGGGCACGCGACCGGATCAATGTGTACGAGCTTTATCAAGCCGGTGCGGACAAGATTGTGCGCGAAATGTTCGATAGTTCTCTGCGCGCGGGCCGCTATGTGCTGGAAACGATGGGCATGAGCGAATACGACGCGGCTCAGGCGGAGCACACGTTCTTCCGCCTTGACCGACATTCGATGCGCGATCTTGCGCGGCTTTGGAAACCAGGCGTGCCCGTAGCCGACAACCCGGACTACATTGCGCGAGCGCATGAATTGAACAGCGAGCTTGAAACAGCGCTTGTGGCGGCACTCGATGATGGCGAGAGCGGCAATCATGCCGGTGAAATCGCCTTTCCGGAGGGACGGTTTGCAACCCTTGAATCCGAGACTGCGCTGAAGCAGGCGAAAAGTGCGAAAGCAGGTAGCGGCTAGCCCTCAGCAACGCCAGCTTCGGCGAAGGTGGCCATGCCCGAATGGCACTCAACAGCGGCTTTGACGAGCGCAATGGCCGTTGCGGCACCAGACCCCTCGCCGAGCCGCAGATCCAGCGCAAGAAGTGGCGGTTTGCCGAGCGCTTCAAGCAGGCGGGCATGCCCGGCTTCGGCTGAGACATGGCCCGCGACGCAGTGATCCAATAGTCCGGGCTGTACATTTTCCAGACACGCTGCGGCAGCCGAGCAGATAAACCCATCAAGAATCACAGGAATGCCCGCTTGCCGGGCTGCTGCAATGGAGCCGGCTATGGCTGCAAGCTCGCGACCTCCAAGACGGCGCAACAGATCCAACCCGTCGAGCGATGCAGCCATATGCAAATCAACACCACGGGCAACCGCGTAGACCTTCCGGGCGAGACCTTGCGCATCCACTCCGGTCCCGCGCCCCGTCCAATCCGCCGCGCTTGCGCCGAACAAAGCATGCGCAAGCGCGGCGGCCGAGGTTGTGTTGCCGATTCCCATTTCTCCTGCAACAAACAGATCAGCCGCCTGGTCGAGCGCTTGCCATCCGATCGTCAGGGCGTGCACCACCTCATCCTCAGACATTGCGGGGTCTTTGGTGAAATCCGCTGTTGGCCGATCCAGCTCAATGGCGTGAACGGAAAGCTCAGCGCCAACTGCATTGCAGAGCTGGTTTATTGCCGCGCCGCCGGCTTCGAAATTGGCAACCATCTGCGCGGTCACCTCAGGCGGAAAGGCCGAGACGCCCTGTGCACAAACGCCATGATTTCCGGCAAAGACTGCGACTTGTGGTGACACGATCCGCGGTGTTGCCGTGCCGTGCCACCCGGATACCCAGATTGCGAGGGTTTCCAGCTGGCCAAGTGCGCCGGGCGGCTTTGTCAGTTGACCATTTCGCGCCAGAGCCGCCGCCTGTGCTTCAGTATCCGGGCCTGGAAGATCCCGTAGCAGGGCACGGAACTGGTCTAGGGACTTAAAGGGGGCATCGGTCATTCGTTCGTCCGGTCGTTGATCTTCAAACGGCACCTGTTTAACGAGTCTGGCGGGACTGTCACGCAAGAGATCATTTCAAAAGGACCTACGAGACCATGCGGTTTCTTATAACCGATCTTGCCACAAGCCTCAGCCTGCTGAGCCGCTTGCCTGTGCGTGTCAATCATGTTGTTGCCGGGCGTCGCAGCGCGGAGGCTGCGTGGGGTTGGCCGGTTGTTGGTGTGCTTATTGCAGCACTTGCGGCGCTGCCTGGCCTGTTATTGACCATGCTCGCGGTGCCCGCACCGATTGCTGCAGGAGCAAGCCTTCTGACGATGGTGATGCTGACCGGCGCTATGCATGAAGACGGTCTGGCCGACAGCGCAGACGGGCTGTGGGGCGGCTGGGAGCCTGTCCGGCGACTAGAGATCATGAAAGACAGCCGAGTTGGCGTCTACGGTGTGTTGGCTCTGGTCCTCACCCTGGGGCTCCGCTGGAGCGCGCTCGCCGCGCTTTTGTCCAGTGGCACGCTCGCGTTTCTGGTGGGAATAAGTGCGGCGGCGGCCTTGTCCCGCGCGGCGATGGCTGGGGTTATGCATGCGCTCCCGCCAGCCAGAGAGGACGGTCTCGCCGCCGGCGTCGGCGCAGTACCTTCCTCTGCTGCATTGATCGCTGCTCTTTTGGGTTTGGCTTTCAGCCTCGGTGCTGGCATTGCAGCTGGCATAACGGCCGCTCTTGTGACGGCCGCGGTCTCCTTTTTGGTAGCCCTGGTGGCGAGAGCGAAGATCGGCGGTCAAACCGGCGATATTCTGGGCGCAACGCAACAAGTCGCGGAGGTTTCAGCCCTCCTGACGCTGACAGCGAGCCTCACATAAAAAAAGCCGCCCCCGAGGACGGCTTTAAGAGAATTTGAGGCGCCTCAGGCCGCGCGCGAGATCAGGACGTCGTCAACTTTCTTCTGAGCATCGCCTTCTTCGGACCCACTGACTGCGGCTATTTCTCGGGTCAGCCGTTCCAGTGCAGCTTCATAAAGCTGACGTTCGGAATAGCTTTGCTCCCTTTGGTCGTCATTACGATGCAGGTCACGCACGACCTCGGCGATGGCGATCAGATCGCCGGAATTAATTTTCTGTTCGTATTCCTGAGCACGACGAGACCACATCGCGCGCTTAACGCGCGCTTTGCCCTTCAGGACATCCATAGCCTTCGACACAACATCCGGGCTCGACAATGTACGCATGCCGACCTCGGTTGCCTTGTTTGTCGGCACCCTTAGGGTCATCTTGTCCTTCTCGAAGGAGATGACGAACAGCTCAAGCGTAATTCCAGCGATTTCCTGCTCTTCGATCGAGATGATCTGACCCACACCATGGGCTGGATAAACCACGTATTCGTTCGGGCGGAACTCGTTGGATTTTGTCGCTTTGCTCATGCTAGCTTTCTCCTGTTTCTGGACAAACGATCCTTACGCCTGTGAAGACGGCGCTTTTGCGCGGGGCAACTTGGCAGCATATGCGCTAAAAAAAACGCTTCAGAACTGAACTGAGGCGCTTGGATGGATCACTTCTCCACATCATTATCCTGCCACTATATCAAATAAATGGGCGTTTGAGAAGCGATTCGCCTTAACGACGGCGTGGAACCGCCGCATCATCCGTCACTTTCCGGTCAAGAATGAAAGCCCTTGCAGCGACTCAACCACCTTCGCCCGGCGCTTCAGAGAAGTATTTTTCAAGTTTGCCCTCCTCACCATCGCGCTCGTCGGCCTCTGGCAAAGGATCCTTCTTTGTGATGATAACAGGCCATTGCTCGGAGTATTTCCGATTGAACTCCACCCATTTCTCCATGTCGGGTTCGGTATCCGGACGGATAGCGTCGGCTGGGCACTCGGGCTCGCAAACACCGCAATCTATGCACTCGTCGGGGTGAATCACGAGGGTATTCTCACCCTCGTAAAAGCAGTCGACCGGACACACTTCGACACAGTCAGTGAATTTGCACGCAATGCAATTTTCAGTGACGACGTAAGTCATGGATGGTCTTCCCCTTCATGCTGCAGATGCATCTAACTTTCGGGGCAGGATCATTCAAGCGGCGTTTGACGGCTTTTGTCGAGGGCTCTTCGATCTTTTTTTGTAGGGCGTGCGCCAACACGCGCAGATTTCTCCGCATCTTTATCAGAAGCCGGCGTCAGGTCGCTGTACAGCGCTTGTGCCTCAGGGGCAGGCCCGCGTCTTGCGCCAGGCGCTTCAACGCGAATAACCCGGATGGTATTGCCCTGCGCGAATGTCAGAACATCGCCCGGTTCAACCCGGGAGGCGGATTTTGCAACACGTGCGCCGTTCACGCGAACACCGCCACCACTGACGATCTTCGACGCGAGACTACGTGTCTTGAAAAAACGCGCGTACCACAACCATTTGTCGAGCCTTTGGCGGTTGTCCTCGGACAATCAGGTCTTGTCCTTCAGACCCATAAGCGCTGCGGCGAACGGGTTGTCCGGATCGATCCTGTCTTTCTTGCGGTCCGGGCGGGACTGATAGGTTTTGGGGCTATCATGGCGCGATCCTCCTTTGGGCCCGCCCTTGCGGCCTTTCCCCTGAGGTTTGCCGCTGCCTTTGCCCTGTGGTCTTCCCTGCCCTTTTCCTTGCGGACGGTTGCCGCGTCCCCCTTCACGTCGAGGCTTCGGGGCCCATCGGAAAGTGTAGAACACCTCCGTTTCGGGATCGTGTGCCGCATCTGTGGGCTCACTGCCGACCATCTCAGGCTCTGTCAGATGTTCTTCACCGGGAGCGTTTTCCGGCGTCGCCTCAGCGGTGTCTTTGGCGGGTGCCTCCGCTGACTGCGCTTCTCCGACTTCCTCCAGAGGTTCTTCGGGCGCGTTTGCGGGCTCACCTTGCGTCGCCTCGTCCGGTTTGGTCTCGGCAGGTTTTACCTTTGTGCGCTCCGCTTTTTCGGCAGCATAGCCGAGGCCCTGCATAAGATCTGCAAACTGCTCCAACGTCATTCCGGTGATGGACAGCATGTCAGCCGTCGCCTCAAACCCACCGCGAGTGTCCTGCGCCCGCAGCATATCGGCCAGACGTTCCAACATATCTATTCGAATTGCGCGGGCGCCGGCAGCACGATAGCCGGACTCAAGGTAAACGTCCTGCGCAATGGCATCCAGTGCCGGGATCGTGACCAGTCCAGGTGGCGGTGCTTCCGGAAAAACATCGCGCCCTTTGAAAAGCGACGATAGCACCAAACGCAACCGTGTGGGCGCGGGCTTCAGTAAAACCGGCAAGAAAATCGTGAACTGACCGAAACGCACCCCGTGCTTCCGCAGCAAGCCACGCGCATCCTGATCCAGAGCTTTGACATCCTGCGCAACTGCCGCGCGTGGCAAAACACCCAACGCCTCGACGATCTGGAAAGCAAAGCCGCGAACGAGCCCGGTCAATTCCTCATCCCGGCTCATCGCCAGCAGAGGCTCAAACAGTGCGGCGATCTTGCGGTCGATGAAATGCTGCAACCGCCGCTCGACCTTTTGAGCCACATCCGCACCGGCCTCGTCGTCGACAAATGGCTGCACCCCCGGCTTCATCGGATCGGCGCCTTTCACAAGTTTGCCAACCGCTTGATCGCCCCACATCAGGCCCCCCTGTTCCGTAAAGTCGATCTCTGTATCGGGCGCGTTATAAAATCGATCGGCCCGCAGATGAAATTCCGGCGCCAGAGCGGCGAGCGACGCGGCGCGCACCGCTTTTTCCTCTTCGGGGGTCGTGGTCTTGTCCTGGCGAAAGCGGAACCCTTCCAGACGGCCAATCAGTTCTCCTTCGACCGTCACTTCACCTTTGTCGTTCACGTCAGCCACCAGGCTCTCCTTCTGTTTCAACCGGCGCAACAGCACTGAGGTGCGCCGGTCGACAAATCGCTGCGTCAGACGTGCGTGCAGGGCGTCCGACAATCTGTCTTCGACGGCGCGGGTCTCTCCGCGCCAATGATTTTCGTTCTGAACCCACCCCGAGCGCTGAGCGCAATAGGTCCATGTGCGAATATACGCCAACCGTTTCGACAATGTGTCAATATCGCCGTCGGTCCTGTCAATACGCGCAACCTGACGGGCAAACCATGGTTCTGGTATGAATCCCTCGTCGTGTAAGAAGAAAAACACCTGCCTGAGGAGTCCTGCATGCTCTCCCGCAGCGATCCCGCGAAAATCGGGCACACGGCACACATCCCACAACAGCCGCACGTCACGCGCATCGGTCAGACGGTCCGCGATCTCTGCCTCCCCTGCAAGCCGTTTCAGCGCGCTAAGGTCATCCGCTTCGCGCCCTTTGGAGAGCCATTCGTCCTGTGGAGAAGCTTCAAGCGAGGCAACCAGCCGGTCAATCCTCGAGAACTGCAGGTTCGGATTACGCCATTGTAACTTACGGATGGGAGTAAAGCGGGCGTTTTCAATCGCATCCACAACCTCGTCGTCCAATGCAGGTGCCTCGCCGGTGACCCCGAAAGTTCCCGGTGTCATATAGCGCCCCGCCCGACCAGCTATTTGGGCGAGTTCGTTGGGCGCGAGCGGGCGCATTCGGCGACCGTCAAACTTTGTTGTCGACGAAAAAGCGACATGGGTCACATCCAAATTGAGCCCCATGCCAATGGCGTCAGTGGCGACCAGATAATCGACATCGCCGTTTTGATATAGCTCGACTTGCGCATTGCGTGTCCGGGGACTCAGCGCGCCCATCACAACGGCGCATCCCCCCTTCTGTCGCCGGATAAGCTCGGCAATGGCATACACTGAGTCGACGGAGAAGCCGACAATCGCAGAACGCGGTTTCATCCGGCTTATTTTCTTGGGGCCGGAATAGGTCAGCTCGGAAAAGCGCTCCCGGCGTAGAAACTGAGCGCGCGGCACCTGTGCTGCAATGGCAGGGCGCATAGTGTCTGAGCCGAGAAACAGGGTTTCGTGCAACCCCCGGGCCCGCAACAACCTGTCGGTGAAAACATGGCCTCGCTCAGGGTCTGCGCAAAGCTGAATTTCATCAATCGCGACGAAATCCGCACCGATCTCCTGCGGCATGGCTTCGACGGTGCACACCCAGTACTGAACCCTCTCGGGAACAATTCGTTCTTCCCCCGTTAAAAGGGCCACAACTGAAGGGCCGCGCAGTGCGACAATGCGGTCATAGACCTCGCGGGCCAGCAAGCGCAAAGGCAACCCAATCACACCCGTCCGATGCGCTAGCATCCTCTCGATTGCGTAATGGGTTTTGCCTGTATTTGTCGGACCGAGGACCGCCGAAATCCGGCCAGCGTCTCTCATAATCTACCGCCTTCGAAGGGCGCGCTGCTTAGAGCGCCTCGCCCTCCAACTCCTGTTCCAACCGCTCTACCGCTTCATTTATATTTGGGCGGTGAGGATGTATAGTCTGCGCTTCTTTATAGGCCTCAAGAGCAAACTCGTCGTACCCGAGCTCTGACATCATCAGCCCGAGCCCCGCGAGCGCACCAAAGTGCTGGGGATTGAGCGACAGTGTGACCCGGATATCCGCGATCGACGGCCCATACATGTTGGCCAGATAATATGCCGTCGCGCGCGCATTCCAGCCTTCTGCAAACTCGGGTGCATGATCAGTCAGCGCAGTGAAGTGCTCGATTGCTTCTTCGTATTGCTCCGCCTCGAGTGCGTCGCGACCGCGGGTCAGAAGCAGGTCCATCGCAGGAGACCCCGACTGAGACCAGGCTTCGTACACGCGCTGTTCGACGGCTTCCCAGTTGGAGGTCTCAGGATCCTTCAAACGCTCTAGAAGCTCACTCACATCAGTGCCTTGTGCAAAAGCACCCGACGTAAGAAACAGAACTGCCGCTAAGGCAACGTTGAGGCGTTGTATAATGTTGGTCAACATGTCCTAGATGGTAACGCACGCGCCGAAAAAAGCGATAGCTGGCGCATCACAAAGGGAGAGTGGTGTGAGCACTGTAATTGAAAAGGCCGTGGAGGCCCTCACCGAAAAGATGAAGGGCGGTTTTGACGGTTCGGTCAAATTCGTCATTGAAGATGAAGGCGCCGTCATGATCGACGCCGACGGTGTTCGGGCAGCGGATGAAGAGGCCGATTGTACACTGACCGCCAGTTCGGAGACCTTTCAGGGCATTCTGGCCGGGGAAGTCAACCCAACGGCGGCATTCATGACGGGCGATCTTAAACTCGATGGCGATATGAGCACAGCAATGAAGCTTGGCTCCGTATTGGGCTAGCTCGCGCCTTGCTTTCTTCGGCTCCATACCGCCATGATCTGGCCGATGGGCCGGAGGAAGCACGTGGTGTCTGGGTAGAGACTTGTGACGGCCTGCGGTTGCGCATTGGGATTTTTGAAACCGGCAGCCGTGGAACAGTGCTTATGTTTCCCGGGCGCACCGAAGCAGTCGAAAAGTATGGACGTCTCGCACAACTCCTTGGAGGTATGGGATACTCGAGCGTCGCGATTGACTGGCGTGGTCAGGGCTTCGCAGACCGAATGCTGGATGATCCGCTCATCGGGCATGTCGAGCATTTCCACGACTATCAACATGATGTGGATGCGGTGATGGCGGCTGTTCGGACCGCCTCACTTCCTGCTCCGTACTTTTTATTGGCGCATTCAATGGGCGGAGCGATCGGGCTGCGCGCCCTGCTGCGAGGATTGGACGTCCGTGCGGTCGTCTTCAGCGGCCCAATGTGGGGGATCAATCTTCCTTTTTGGGCGAGGCCTGTTGCCGGCTTGCTTGGGTCGGGAGCAAGATTGGTTGGGCTGCACGAGCGCTACGCTCCAACCACCGGGCCGGATCCTTACATCCTGTCGACCCCCTTCGAAGAAAATTTGCTGACGCGCACGCGCGAGGGCCTTGAATATATGGCGCACCAGGTACGGCAGGAACCAAAACTGGCTCTAGCCGGTCCGTCAATCCAGTGGGTATACGCAGCTCACATGGAAACACGCGATCTCGCGCGCGTTCAAAGCCCGGATCTGCCCTGTTTTGTCTTGATGGGCGAGAACGAACGGATCGTCTCAAAAGATGCGATCTCAGCGCGCATCGCTGCCTGGGATGGCGCCCAATTGCTTGAAGTGCCCAGCGCCGAGCATGAAGTCTTCATGGAAGGCCCAGAAAAACTCGCGCCGGTTATGGCCAGAATTGGCGAATTTTTTGAAGATCACCGGCCGCTTACAACGCCCAGAGTCTAGGTTTTTGATCTGGATAGAGTTTTTCGGAGCTACTGACGGGTCGTTCAGAATTATGGCGCGCGCGCTCGGGCAACCACAAAACCCAAGGACAGTTTCAGGCATCGAGAAGGGTTACTCTTTTTCCTCCCTCTCTCCGACACCGCTTTCATAGGCGCTCCAGGACCTTGGAATGGCCTTGCAGAGACAGATGAATATCGGAGACTTCTAGGCGGCTCGGTGGCAACTTCCCGCCGAGTAGCTAAGTCTTCCGGAAGAACGAATTGTTATACTGAAGACTTATTTCTACCCTTGATTGAACAACCAACCACCAAGAAGACAAATGGTGGCGCTCGCCAAGTCTAATCCACACCCCTAGGCCCTCGCAGCCGATAAGGTTTTGCTAACTCTCACCCGGAAAACACTCACTCAAACCCCGAAAAGTCCAAGTAACTATCAGCTTTAGAGCGGCCCACGGCGCTGGGCTATGAGATGCTGAGAACGTACCCGGAATTGGCGCACAAGACGCTTCCAGCCGACCTCAAACCTTGTGGTGAAAAGACTTGTTTCGACAAAACTAAGCAGGCAAGGCGCTTCGCTTCACGAATGAAGCCAGACTTATGCCTTTGGAGAGGAAAATTGATCGGTTTGCAGAGCAAATATCCGCCTATCGCCGACAAAAAGATCCTGGATGTGGATAATGCCCATATTTGCCCGCATTTTGACCACTTAGCGGCCTTGATCCGGGGAAAGGGTTCGGGGCGTTGTGTATAGCGAGTTCCAGGTTGTCTGAAAGAACTATGAGCGGCGCAAAAGACCGCAAAACTAGAGGTACCTCAAATGACGCAGCCCATCACCTCGTCATCTATAGTTTCCGCCGACGGTCTTGCTAAACCGACTTTAGCTTACAATCCTTCAGGCGTGTCCTATTATACATCTAACGTTCCATTCATTGATTTCATGAAGATGTCTGGCACGTTCCGCACCGACACGTGGGGATATCTAGACGACCAGTATCTGGATGAAAATGGATGGCCGCTGGAGATTCCGGAAGGCACATCGAAGCTTATTTCCGTGTTCAACTACAACAAAGAAGACGGAGTGATTGATGGACCTCTTATCGAGCCAGGACGTTTCGTGTTGTCGTACGAAGGTACTGGCGAGATATCTCTCGGCGGTAATGTCTCAAATGTCGACATTTCCGGCGACACGATCTCTTTTGATTTTGATGGCGACGGGACGTTCTGGATAGAATTTTTGTCTACGGACCCGTACGGAACAGGCGACACTCTGCGGAACGTGAGCCTTGTTCGGGAAGAGCATCTCGAACTCCATGAAGCTGGCGCGATCTTCAACCCCGACTGGATCAGCGTGATCGAAGACGCAAGCCAGTTGCGTTTCATGGATTGGATGCAAACAAACAACAGCGATAAATCGGATTGGGAGGATCAGGTAGACGCTGACTACGCGAGCTGGAGCACAAAAGGAGTGCCGCTTGAGGTTATGGTCGAGCTCGCAAACCAGACTGGCGTTGATCCTTGGTTTACAATGCCCCATCTGGCAACGGATGAGTATGTCCGAGAATTCGCAGTCTATGTGCGCGACAATCTCGACCCGGATCTTGTTGCAACTGTTGAGTATACAAACGAGGCTTGGAACAACGCCTTTTCACACACCCAATGGATGCACCGAGAAGCTAAAGAACTATACGGCACGGACGATGCATGGGCCTGGGACTACTACGCCAAACGCGCAACTGAAGTTGCGCTGATCTGGGAAGAGGAATTCGGAACAGAAGCCGATGACAGACTTGTCGCGACGATCGGAAGCCAAGCGGTCAATCCTTGGATCACCAATAGAATACTCGACGGAGAACTGTGGAAGGAAAACGACCCCGACGGTTTTGTTGATCCAAGATCGGTTTTCGATGCGATCGCGATTACCAGCTATTTCGGTACTTCAATTGTGAACGATGACTACAGACCCGATCTGATCGCGGCGATTAAAGATCCCAACGTTGATGCATTCCAGTATACTTACGACTTACTATCGGATCCAAACGGGCCGAGTACCACGGCTACAAATCTGGGGCTGTGGGCGCAGCAATCGGACATCGCCGAGGATGCCGGCATGAGACTGTTGGCCTATGAGGGCGGACAACACGTGCATCATAGCTTTGCAACGCAGATCCCAGAAGCGGACCTGGAAATCCTCACAGAGTTCATGACGGAGTTTGTCAGATCCGACGAGATGGCATTGCTCTACGCAGAGAACTGGGACGCCTGGAAGAGTGTCTCCGACGGACCGTATATGCAATTTGGGGACGTCGCTGAGCCAAGCAAATGGGGATCTTGGGGCCTTCTGGCAAACCTGGACGACACAACGCCTCGCTCCGAATACCTCATGGAACAAAATGAAACGGAAGAAATCTGGTGGGAGGACGATCGCTCCGGCGAGCAAGCGCTGCAGGGCCGAACCATTCTAGGCGACGATAGCAACGAGACTATGATTGGCACCGTTCAGGAGGACTTTCTTATCGGCGCTGCGGGGGATGACATTTTGGTCGGCGGTCGAGGAAACGACGGTTTGCACGGCGGCGACGGAACGGACACCGTCGTTCTGGCCGGGTCGCCGGACGACTATAGCATTACCGAAGACGGAGATGGCTGGCGCATTGAAGGCCTCGACGGTAGCGACTTTGTCATCGAGGTAGAGCGGTTTCAGTTCGATGACGGTCCAAACCTGACCCTGGCTGACTTCCTTGACTATACACCTGTGCAGAGTATGCCGCAGGAGCCCGCCCCCAACCAACCGCAACCGCCTACACCAGACGAACCTGAGGTGACGCCTCCGACCGTGGCTGAAGAGACGCCCGAGCCTGAGACGCCAGAGCCGCCGCAGGAACCGGCGGCTGAGCAGCCGCCTCAGCCTGACGAGCCAGCCGAACAACCTGAGCCACCCGTTGCGGAACAACCGGAGGATCAGCCAGAGCAGCCAGAGCAGCCAGAGCAGCCAGAGCAGCCAGAGCAGCCAGAGCAAGCTGACCAGGACGAACCGGATCCGCAAGATCAAGCTGCCGAAGAGGCTCAAGAACCCCAGGACCAAGAGCCGTCACAAGAACCAGTTCGGGTAAAACTCGACAATCCATTCTTCGACGAAGTCACCGATGAATCGGAAGACGGCGCCTCACAGGAATCAGATACCTCCACTGAAGAGGACGACCCACAAGTTCGGTTCTCCCAGTTTTTCCAGAGGCTATTCAGTTTCTTTTCTTCGTTCTTTGGCGGACAGCGTGAGCAAGACAATTCAGAAGAGGACGTTGTAGAGGGACAATCAGAGGAGAGCCCACAGCCCAATAGCTTTGCCTCTCGCCTTATTGATCAAGCTTCAAGCATCGAAGATGTAATCCCGACCACCGAAAGCTCAAATGAACAGAACGCCCCACGCGAAGAGCGCGGAGAAGAGGAAGAGCTTTTGGAATTCTGAACGGTAAAACTGCCAACGTGGGTCGGTCAATCGTCTCGGCGATCGACCCGCTTGGCTGCAGTGTTTTAGAACAGACACTCAGACGCGGAGAGCTAGGCCACCATTTTATGAGAGTCGGGGTCATAGCCACATCCCTGCCCCACTCTAAAGACTGCGCTTACATGTGAACATCATTCAAAAAGCGCAGCTCTTAGTTGCAGAGCAGCTGACTGCAGAACACTTTCCTTCGAAACTGCATCGGCAATGGACAATCGTTGAACAGGGCCATGAAATGCCAAGGCCGCAATGAAACGCTCCTGCGCGTCAGTCACAGGTACGGCAATCGCAACCATGCCTGCCAGAAACTCTTCCTCATCCAGCGAATACCCTCTCCGCCGTATCTCGGCGAGATCTTCAAGAAGAGCATCCTTGGTAGTCTTAGTGGCGGGCGTCAAAGGTGTCAGGTCGAGCGACGCCACGAACCGTTTTTGTGCTTTCGGGGCCAAGCTGGCCAGAAAACACTTGCCGCTTGCGGTGCAGTGGAACGGGACATGCGACCCAATAGGCAATTGGAACTGAAGCGCCCAATCTGTTTCGACGCGGTCGACATAGCTCATGCCAGCATCTTCCGGGACGACATAATTCACTGTTTCGCGAACTTGTCTTGCGACGTCCATCAGGATTTGGCGCCGCGCAATATGGACCCGTGAGTTGAACAGCAACCCGTTACCCAACTCGCGCAAACGCCTGGATGGAACGTATTTTCGAGAGCCACCAATCCGCGTCAGAAACCCTGCTGCTTCAAGCGACGTGCACAAACGGTGAATCGACTGCTTTGGGAGGCCGAGCTGCAAGTTAATCTCGGTCGGCGACAGCGCCCGGTCACTTTTTCCGAGGACCTCCAAGATCAAAAGTGTTCTCAGCGTCGTTGGAATTCGTCCCGTGTCGGTCATGCGCGATCGAGAGACCAGATTTGATGTTTGTAATTCACGAGAATCCTTGTAGCGTCTTCGAACAATAAAAATCGAGACAAAAAGTCTCAAAAAGTGCTTCGGGAGGGGGATGGAGTTTGACTTCATCATTGTAGGCGCCGGATCCGCAGGATGCGCCTTGGCAAATCGTCTGTCGGCAGACGGCGCGCATTCGGTTGCTTTGCTTGAGGCAGGACCGCGGGACACCAACCCCTGGATCCACGTTCCGGTCGGATATTTTCGTACAATGGACAACCCGGCCACCGACTGGAGATATCGGACAGAAGCAGACGAAGGTATCGCGGGGCGCTCCATCCCATGGCCACGTGGGCGCGTGCTTGGAGGGTCGTCCTCGATCAACGGGTTGCTCTACGTGCGGGGTCAAGCGCAGGACTACGACGGCTGGGCGCAGCTTGGGTGCATGGGATGGTCTTGGGAGGAAGTACTTCCATATTTCAAACGCTCTGAATCGTGGAAAGGCCCAGACAAGACAGACCTCCGTGGGAAAGACGGACCGCTCTCTGTTCAGACATCGCGCCTTTCAAGAGACATCGTGGACCATTGGATCGAAGCCGCTGTAAGCGCGGGCTACAAGCGAACTGACGACTACAACGGACCAGACCAGGAGGGAGTTGGCCATTTCCAACTGACGATGACCGGCGGGCGGCGCTGTTCATCCGCCGTTGCTTATCTCAAACCCGCCAGAGACCGCGAAAACCTTGAAATTCTGACCGACGCCCAAACAGAAAAGGTGGTAATAAAGGACAATCGCGCAATCGCAGTCCGTGCCCGCATCGATGGCGAGATGACAGAGATTAGAGCGAGGCGTGAAATTATCCTGAGCGCCGGGTCTATCGGCTCACCTCAAATTCTGATGCTGTCCGGCGTCGGCGACCCGGACGAGCTGATCCCGCACGGGATAGAGGTCAAGAAGGAGCTCAAAGGCGTCGGAAAAAACCTTCAAGATCATCTTCAGGCGCGGCCCATATTCAAGACAGACCTCAGCACAATCAATGTGGAGACCGATAGTCTGCTGAAGCAGGGCCTTATCGGGCTGCAATACCTCCTTACGCAAACCGGACCAATGACCATGGCTGCCAGCCTTGGGGTCGGCTTTCTGAGGACGGCAGAGCATCTGGAAACCCCAGATATTCAATTTCATATTCAGCCATTTAGCGCAGACAACGCGGTAGAAGGCCCGCACCAGTTTTCTGCTTTCACGGCGTCCGTACTGCAACTCAGACCAGAAAGCGCAGGGCATTTATCTTTGGCATCCGCAAGCATGGACGATCATCCAAAGATTTATCCAAACTATCTTGCGACAGAAACCGATTGCCGAACGCTCATAAAGGGCATTCAGGTCGCGCGGCGCGTCGCACAGTTTGAGCCGCTCAAATCGCACATCAGCGAAGAATATGCCCCTGGTGCGGATGTGGCCTTTGACGACGAGGACGCGACGCTCGATTGGGCGCGGCGGTCGGCCGTCACGATTTATCACCCGACTGGCACCTGCAAGATGGGGATTGACGAAATGTCAGTGGTTGATCCTCAGTTAAGAGTAAGAGGCTTGCATGGCCTTCGGGTTGCAGATGCATCTATTATGCCACGGATTGTCAGCGGCAACACAAACGCCCCGGCGATAATGATCGGGGAGAAGGCAAGCGATCTGGTGTTGGAGGATGCCAGGCCGTGAAATCTGCACCAAAAAACGAAACTAAGAGGGACAGAGAGTATTAAGACGCGGCCAAGGGCCTTAGCCTTCGCCCCTTGTGCGCAAAATAACGACTGATCGGAAGGCAACATCCTAGGGAGGATACACATGATCAATTTGAAAACAGTGGCGGTTGGCGCCACGGCACTTGCCTTTGTGGCATCGAGCGCGATGGCGGAAAAAGTTCTCCGCATCCAGTCAGTACTGCCGAATACGGCTGATGAAGTCTTTATGTTGAATGAGTTTGGCAAGGACGTCGCAGCTTTGACCGGCGGCTCACTGACAATCGAAGTTCTGCCTGCAGGCGCAATTGTCGGTCCGCGCGACATTATGGATGCGGTCGATGCCGGCCTCGTGGAAGGTGGCTTTGCATGGACCCACTACTGGGGTGGCAAACATGTTGCTGCCAACCTCTTTGGGGCTCCGGTTGCCGGTGCAGGTGTTGGCCTCGATAACATCGCGTTTCTGAGTTGGTTCCAGTACGGCGGCGGCAAAGAGCTCTACGATCGCCTTTGGGAAGAAATGGGCGTCAACGTGAAGGGTTTCATGTTGCAGCCTGTTGGGCCTGAAGCTCTGGGCTGGTTCCCGGAACCGATCGAGTCGATGGACGACTTCCGTCAGATGCGGTTCCGTGCGCCTCCGGGCATGGTTGGTGCGGCCTATGCGGACATTGGTATCCCAGCCGTTGCCATGGGAGGTGGTGACATTCTGCCAGCGCTCGAGAAAGGCACGATTGACGCAGCAGAATGGTGCTGCCCGAAGCCGGACTCGGTTTTTGGCTTTCAGAAAGTTCTGAAGCACTACTACCTGCAGGGCCTGCATCAGGTCACGGTAAACGCGGACATGTATGTGAACCTCGATTTCTACAACGGGTTGACCGAGACAGAGCAAAAAGCTCTGGAAGTTGCTGCCAATGCATCTCTGTCGAAATCCCTGTCCTACCGGATCTATGAAAACGGCAAGGCGCTGAAGGATCTCACCGAAAACCACGGGGTCATTCTGGAGGACACGCCAGCCGATTATTTCACCGAGTACTCAGCTGCGGCAACCAAGGCGCTGCAGGCTGCTGCAGACGAGGACGAGTTTTTCGCCGAGGTCTGGCAGTCGCAAAAGGACTTTGCTGAGATCGCCGTTCCATTCTGGTCCGGCGCACAGACGTCGAACGCAAGCTTGGGCCGCGCGTTTGCGGATACGCTGAAGTAATCAAAAAATTGCGCGGGGCTCCCACAGAGCCCCGCCCTTCATTTTTGATAAAGGCCCAGGCCTTTTTCAAAAATGAAGACCCCAAAACGGGGCCCAAAAGAGGGAGAACGGGGATGGCTGCAGACGAGCCGAATCCCGAAGAGCTCGAGACTGCTGACGAGCTCATCGCGGAGCGACGTGCCGAGGCCCCTGGTGAAACACCAGACGATATGACCGCGTGGCAGCGTCCGATCACAGCGGCCATAGACGTGTTGAATTATCGTGCAGGCCAGTTGATCGCTCTTTTGATGGTCCCACTGATCGCAGTGGTGGTTTATGAAGTTATATCGCGCAACGCGTTCGCAATCCTGCAAGACGCGGGCTTCGAAGATCTGGCGCGCACCCTTGGGCTTGGTCCAACGCTTTGGGTTTATGACACCAGTCGAATGATCGCGGGTGTTCTCTTTATGGCCGCTGCCGGGTACGGACTCATGCGTGGCGTGCATATCCGCGCTGATTTCCTTTATCGAAACTGGTCAGTGAAGACTCAGGCGACGGTGGATGCCACACTGTATCTGCTGTTTTTTATGCCTTCGATGATCCTCTTCACCATCGTTTCAGCTCAATTTTGGTGGCTGGCCTATTCGACAGGTGAAACGATGGCTCTCGACAGCGCATGGGGCCCCCTTTTGTGGCCCGCCAGGACCGCCATGCCTGTCGGTGGTTTCCTCTTAACCCTTCAAGGCATCCCGGAGATTTTCCGCGCTTTCAACAATATGGGCAAGGAGCGCGAGCGGCTTTTTGTCAGGGCGCTGCCGTTCTATCTTGTGGCTCTGATTTGGCTTGTGCTTGCAGTCTTTGTTCCGGATATCGTCCCCGGGGGAGCATGGTTCACTGACCTTATGAGCGCTCGGCCTGGTCTCGAAAAGCCGACAATCGGTCTGATCATGCTGTGCGCGATGCTCTTTGTGATCTTTGTGGGCTTCCCGATTTCATTTACCCTGATCTTCCTTGCGTTTGTTTTCGGCATCTGGGGCGCGAACTTTAAACTCACAACGCTCCTGATGACCCTGAATACCAATTCGACAATGCTGAACGACCAACTTATGGCGGTTCCGCTTTTCGTGTTGATGGGCATTGTTATGGAGTCCGCCGGGCTCATGGAGCGCCTTTTCGCCTCGATACAGATGATCATGGCGCGCGTCCGGGGGGCGCTCTTTATTGCGGTGCTTATCGTCTCAACCATCTTTGCCGCCGCGACCGGGATCGTTGGAGCTTCGGTGACGTTGCTGGGCATTATGGCTGGCGCAACCATGAGCCGTTCAGGCTACAACGTTAAGCTTGCTGCCGGGACGATCACAGCTGGCGGCACATTGGGCATCCTGATCCCCCCCTCGATCATGCTGATAGTTATGGGACCCGTGCTGGAGGTGTCTACGCTCGACCTTTTCCGGGGGGCCTTCATTCCGGGCGCGCTCCTGGCGTCGCTCTACCTGATCTATACGCTCGGGCGATGCTGGATTGACCCCAGTCTGGGACCAATCCTGGCAGAAGAAGACCAGCCTGAAACATCAAAGTTCTACGGGGCCGAAGTCGCATTGATCTGTTTGGGGATTTTGACTGTCTGCCGCGTTTTCGGGCTTGGTCTTGGCGGTGCATTCGCAGGGACTGTGCCCTTCGCCGGCCTGTTGGTTCTGATCGCCACTTGTGTGGCCGCCTACGCGGCCTACCGAAACCTCGGCGTTCTTAAAGTTGTTTTGCCGATTGCAGTGCTTTTTCATCTTTACATGATCGTTGCAAACATTGGGGAAGATGGCTCCCTGCCAATATGGTCGATTATTTTCGCGGCGTTCACAGTGCTGCTGGCGGGTCTTGCCCGCCCTATCTACAGCAAGGAAGCAGAGGGCGGCTTTTACTTTTCGAGTTTGTGGGACGAGTTCTTTGCCGGCCTGATGCCGCCAACAATTCTGATCTCGTTCGCCTTGGGCTCGATCCTGCTCGGGCTTGCCACGCCTGCCGAAGCGGCGGCGATGGGGGCATTCGGTGCGATCCTTTTGTCGATGGCCTATCGCAAATTCACGATTCCAAGCTTTTTCGACAGCCTGATGAAAGCCCTCGAAATCACGGTCCTGATTATGTTCCTGGTCGCAGCCTCCAACTTCTTTGGTGCGCAGTTCAGCGCTCTGGGAACACCGAAGATGCTGACCGAGCTTCTTCTTGGTCTTGAGATGTCACCGTATCTCATTCTTCTGCTGGTGATGGCGCTGATCTTCCTTCTGGGATGGCCCCTGGAATGGGTGCCTATTGTTCTTATTGTTGTGCCGATACTCCTTCCAACTGTAGAAGCGCTCTCGGTCCACGGCCTTGATCGATACGATCTTATGGTCTGGTTCGGGATCCTTGTTGCAGTGAACCTGCAGACCGCGTGGCTCAGTCCGCCGGTGGCGCTCTCGGCATATTTCCTGAAGGGCGTTGTTCCGAACTGGGATCTGAAAGACATCTATCTTGGTATGATGCAGTTCATGCTGGTGCAGCTGTTGGGGCTGATTTTGCTCTTCATCTTCCCTCAATTGGTGCTCTGGCTGCCGAAGGTCATGGGCGGCTGAGGAATGAACGCAATGTGCGCGCCGGAAAAGGCGTGACTTTGAGGCCTCAAAAGGAGCAGCGAACAAACCCAGAAGGCCACAGAGCCTTGCAGTGAAGCGATCCAGACAGATCGGAGGACACCCTTGTACAAAAAGATTCTTGTTCCCTTGGCCTTGGATCATGGGCTTTCAGAAGACCTGTTGAAGATTGCTCGCCAACTCTTGTCGCCAGGTGGAGAAATTCTTGCGCTGCATGTTGTAGAAGCGGCCTTTGGTCTTGCAAAGGCAACCCAAAGTGACGCCCACGCTCAAGCGGCGTTTGATCGCGCGAAACAAATGATGAAAGAGAAACTGCCTGAACACAGCAGTGTTGTCGCACATGTCGTCGAAGGCCACGTGTATCGCAGCATTATTGAGTTTGCCACCGAACACGGCGCTGAGTGCATCGTTCTAGGTTCGCATAAGCCAGGTTTGGCGGACTATCTGCTCGGCTCAACGGCAGCGAATGTGGTCCGGCACGCACCCTGCGCAGTGCACGTTCATAGGTAATCTCTAACACTCAGCGAGAGTGAATGCAGCGCCGATCACAAGCGGGCGCGTTGTCTGCATTCGCATCTTATCTCTGGGTCGCATGCCAAGAGCGCGGTTGTTCCTTGCGTGGAAACATCTGAAGCGACAGACGGCGCTAAGGTTTTGCGCAGCCTCTTTGTTCTTGCATGCGCCGCCACCGCCACTTCATTCAGAGGTCAAGGAAGCCGCGTATCGCCGCGTTGAAGGCTTCGGGCGCATTTATATTCGCAACATGCGCCGCGTTTTCGACAGGCACGTAGACTGACGACGGGGTTTTGTCGGCCATCGCCTGCATCACCTCCGGCGCTGCGCCAAGGTCCTGCCGCCCACCGACGTACAGGATAGCGACCCTCGCATGGCCTAAACGCCGAAAGTAGTCGAGCTCTTTCAAAGCAAGACAACAGGAGATGTAACCCTCCGGATCGTTGCCCAAGACCATTTCCCGTACGGCTGCGACACGGCCGGGGTTGGCGTCGCGCCATTCCTCGGTCAGCCAGGAGGAAAGTGTTCCGTCCACGATCGCTTCGAGGCCTCCTGTTCTGACCTTCTCAATCCGCTGGTCCCACATGGCGCGAAATGGTTCGGGCGCATCGGCGCGGCCATCGGCACAGATGATACGGTTCATTCGCTCCGGGTGGTCCAGAGCCAAACCGAGACCAGTCATGCCACCCATAGACAGTCCCATGAACGCCGTCTTTTCTATGTCGAAATGATCGAGCAGTCCCAAGACATCGCCCGTAAGATCGGCGAAGCTGTAAGGCCCCGCTGGCGTATCGCTGCTACCATGACCACGGGTATCGTAGCGCAATACGCGATACCGACTGGTCAAAAGAGGGATCTGATCGTCCCACATCGAAAGGTTGGCGCCAAGACTGTTGGACAGCACAATCCAGTCGTTCCCGTCAGATCCATCCACTCTGCAGTTGAGAGCATGCCCCCCGAGGTCGATGCGCATCACTATTCTGCTGCCTGTGCGGGCCCTGAAGCAGCTTCGATCAATGGCTTCACCTGTTCGGCCAGAAGAACCATAGAACGGCGGCCAAGTTCGGGATCCGCCCAGTCTTTACCTGCGTAAAGAAGCGTTCCGAAGTCTCCCGTCTCTTCCCGGAAGGCGAGCAATTCGTCGGCGACCTTGTCGGGCGTGCCCCACACAATCAAACGATCGCAGACAGCGTCCAACGTAACTTCTTCGTCCGGCTGATCTTTGTATTCCTTGAAGAGATTAATCCGCCCATGCTTTTTCAGCTTTGTATAAAGCTGGCTGTAGTAGAAGCGATAAGGGCTGTCGGGGTTTGTTGCATAATGCCGGGCGGTATCGAGATCGTCCGCCACAAGTATACTCTTGGCTACGCGCCAATTTGCTGGGTCAGCCGGACGCCCGACGCGTTCGCAACCTTCAACGTAGCGGGGCCAATGGCTTCGCACCCATTGCGGCATTAAAAAGTTCGCACTGATTGGATCCCAGCCCCGTGCCGCGGCTTCGGTCACGCCTTTGGAGAAAGGCGCAACAGCCGTCACCACAATCGGCGGATGTGGACGTTGGAGTGGTTTGGGCATTATGCCCTGCCCGATCTCAGTCATCTGCGTCCGTTCGGTCGAAATGTTCCAGTGCTTGCCTTGAATATTGTAGGGCGCCTCGCTCTCCCAGATTTTCAAGACCATGTTTATGGCTTCCAGGAACATCTCGCCGCGGTCATTGTCGAGATTTCCGAACACTTCGGCATCCGAGGCAAGACCCCCCGGTGAAATACCGAAGTTGAAACGACCATCAAGCATATGGTCCAGCATTGCGACCTGCGCAGCTACGGCGGCAGGATGGCTGTTCGGCATATTCACCGTGCCGGTACCGAGCCGGATATTCTTGGTCGCAGACGCAAGCGAAGCCACGAACATAGCGCAGTTTGTGATGTTCTCGGCAGCATCGGTGACATGTTCACCAACATAAGCTTCGGTGAAACCCAGCTCATCTGCCAGGAGGAACGCCTCACGATCTTCCTTCAAGGAGGTGCGCCAGTCCTTGTCGACCGGGTGGATGGGCATCGTGAAAAATCCAAGGTTCATGTCTACCTCCCCGCTTCTTGTGCTTGATAGAGATTAGGGTGGCGCACCATAAAGGGAAAATAATAATGGATAACAAGTCGCATTAGTATATTTGATAGCGCTATGGTTTCTTTGCGCCAGATTCGCTCGGTTGTCGCGGTGGTCGAGGAACGCTCCTTCACCAGAGCGGCGCGTCGAGAAAACGCAACTCAGTCAGGCGTGTCTCAACACGTGGCCGCAGTAGAGCAACACCTCGGCACTACACTCTTCGAACGCAACAGCGAAGGCGTGATCCCTACAAGCGCTGGTCGCCGCTACTATTCCCATTGCATAGATGTGTTGCGCACCTTGGAAATCGCCGAAGATGAAGCGCGCGCGGCAGGCGGCATGATGACTGGCAAAATTCGTGCCGGGCTTATTCCCGCGTTCACGAGAGGAGCGCTGGCACCAGCTCTGGAGGGATTTGCGCAGAGCCATCCAGGCATAGAGATCGAGGTTATCGAGGGCTACAGCGGCGCCTTGACGGACATGGTGCGCGCTCAGGAATTGGATTTTGCGCTTGTTCCCGGTTTTGCGGGCGGTACTGGTTTGCGTGTTGGACGGCTTGCGCGCAGCAGAGAAATGCTTGTGTCCGGACCTGTTCTGGGACTGGCAAACCTCCAGCCCCTCCGCATTGCAGAGATGCCACCAATCAAATTGATCGTGCCTGCACGCGCCAATGTCCGTCGGGCACGAATTGACGAGTATATTGAGACACTCGGTGTCCGGGTGCTGCGCATCCTTGAGATGGATGCGATGATCGGCACGTTGGAGCTGGTTGCCAACAGCGATTGGGTTACGATCCTGCCCTGGATCATCTGTAGCCCGGACGCTGAGGCTGGGGGACGCGACCGCCGGGTATCACCGCTCATCGATCCGACGCTTTACTCCGACTTTGTCGTAATAGAACCTGCAAGCCGCCCCCTTTCACCCGAAGGTCATCTTTTCTTGGACGCGCTCCGCGCAGAGATCGAAGCCCTGCGCGAACCAGCCTAGAGCATCAGTTGCGGCAACCATGTTGCAAGGCCCGGCAGCAGCAAAACAATTATTGCGGCGACCAGGATCAGGAAAAAGTAAGGCGTCGATCCCCAGAAAATCTGTCCTAGTGTGACAGAGGGGTCGGGCACAGCCCCCTTCACCGTATATACCAGCAGGCCGAATGGCGGAGTCAGAAGGCCGGCCTCGATGACAAGTATGCCGAAGATAGCGAATGCGATCGGGTCAATCCCAAGAACAGCGGCAATCGGTGCAAAAATCGGAACGGTCAGCAGGATGATCGATACTGAGTCCACCAACATGCCGAGAACCAGCCAGATGGCAATCATCAACGCGATAATCATCCATGGCTCCACACCTAGACCAAAAAACAGGCCTTGTATGAAATTCACTGCTCCGCCCAGTGCCAGAAGCCGCGAATACATTTGTGCCGTGATAAGCAGGAACATGATCGGGGCAGTCGTGCGCCCCGCTTGGTAGATGGCCTCGAGGATTTCTTTGCCGCGCATCCCTTTCACGACGCCAATCACGAATGCGCCCAATGCGCCGAAGCCTGCGGCTTCGGTCGGTGTGAAAAAGCCAGTCCAGATCCCACCAATTACCAGCAAAATCAGGAACAGTATTCCAAGGCCGCCAATCAACTCAGAGCGAAGCTCTTCCTTGGTAATGGGCACGAGATCTTCTTGAAAAGTTGGCGCTATTTCCGGGTTTCTCCGGGCTGAAATTACAACGTATCCGGTAAACAAAAGCGCCAGAAGCACGCCGGGCACGATGCCCGCGATGAAAAGAGCACCGACGCTCATCTCCGTCAGGATTGCCCAGACGATCAGAAGTACCGATGGCGGGATCAGCATACCGAGACATGCTGACCCGGCGACAGCGCCAAGCGAAAATGTCTGCTTGTATCCGACCCTCTTCATCTCTGGATATGCTATGCGAGAGAAAGCTGCCGCGGCAGCAATGGAAACCCCGGTCACAGCTGCGAAAACTGTATTTCCGGCAATGGTTGCGATCGCCAGTCGACCCGGCAAGCGCTTCAGTGTCCTGTCGCAGATGCGGTATAGATCGGCCGCCGCCCCGGATCGGGATATAAAGTCCCCCATCAAGACAAAGAGCGGGATCACCGCAAAGACGTCCTTTCTGACGGCCTCATATGCCGTATTACCAAGGATCGATATGGCTGCCTCGAAACTGCCCAGCATCAGCCAGACACCGAGGGCAGAGCATACGGCAAGCGATACGCCAATATGTACGCCCATAAGGATGAGGATGATCAGCAGTCCGAGCATCCACAGGACAATATCACCACCCATGACGACGCCCCCGCTTAGTCCTGCACCGTGGGCGCGATAGCCCCCGGGGCTTCGAGCTCATCAATCAGCTTTCCTTGCCAGTCGAGCAGAATCATCTGGATGTAGGCGACCGCAACAAACGCGGACATCACAAGCACGGCGCCCCGTACCGGCCACGTCGGCACCCGCAGGGCGCCTTCGCCCTCGTATTCTCCAATCCGGTATGCGTCCAAGAACGATGGAAAGGTCGACCAGACAAGCCCTATGAAGACTGCAAGCCCCAGCAGGGCGCCGAAAGTTCGCAGAATGCGGCGCATGAACGGTGGTACCGCATCGGCGAAAACCGAAGTGCGGAGCATCGAGCCAGAGTAAATGGCGAGCGGCAATTGCAGGAAGGCAATGGAGACGACAGAGTTCTGCAAAATCTCCTTTGTTCCGGGGATTGGTGCGGAAAACGCTGTGCGCCCAACTACGTCACCGAAAATAAGAACTGCCAAGGCAAGTGTCCAAAACGCGGATACTAAATGAATCACACGCGCAATACGAATAGGCGCCCCCATATGGCCCTCCCCTGCCTTACAAAGATTATTCTTGTTGAACGCTAACCTATCCCGTACCTCGGTCAAGGCACTAATTAGCATCTGATAAATAACTCGCTCTGATGCGTCCCAACGCTTGACCGACGCAGCGTTTTGTGGGGGAATGCTGGAATTAGCGGTCGATAAATAAGGGTGGGCATCGAATTACCTATGCGGCCGGTATCACGGATGGCTCTGGAGGAGAGCCGACCCGAAAAGCTGAAAACGTGCTATCACAGGGAGGATTCAAATCATGGATTCAAAGGCGCATCTGACAGGTGCGACGCTTGCCGCAACCGTTCTGACACTGAGCGCAACAGCAGCCATCGCAGAAAATTTCACACTTAGAATAGGATCGGGGCATCCCAACGGACCAGCAGTCTATGTTGCTGACGTTGCAGAGTTTTTCGTGCCGGAAGTGGTTCGCCGGGTCGCGGCGGAAACCGAGCACACCATTGAATTTGTTGAGGGGTACGGTGGCGCGATTGCAGGTGTGGCGGAGACGCTGGAGTCGGTACAAAACGGCATTCTGGACATTGGCGCTTACTGTATCTGCTTCGAGCCTGCTAAGCTGTTCCTGCACAACTTCCCGTACTATGCGCCCTTCGGTCCGCAGGACTCGGCCGAGCAGATGTCTGCAACGCGCGCAGTGTATGATCAGGTTCCATGGCTCACTGAACAGTTCACCGCTGAATATGACCAGGTGCTGCTGGGCCTGCATGGCTGGGACAACTATCATCTGGGCACAACTGATCCGTGGGCCACGGTTGAAGATCTTCAAGGTGTCAAAATCGGGGGAGCGGGTCCGAACCTGCCCTGGCTCGAATTTGCGGGCGCTGTGCCGGTGCAGTCCACGTTGCCGGACGGCTACCTGTCTCTCCAAACCGGTGTTTACAACGGATGGTTGATGTTCCCGTCGGCCTATCTGGGTTTCCGGTTCTATGAACCTGCACCCTATTACACACTGATCGGCTTCGGGGCGATGGGTGTCAACGCGCTGACCATGAACCAACGCAGCTTTGACCGGCTGCCCGAAGACGTTCGGCAGATTATTGTCGAAGTGGGAAGAGCTTACGAGGATCAGGCCGGGGAATCTCTGAACGCGCGCCAGGCCTCAGGTCTTGTAGGCCTCGAAGAGGCAGGTGCAACACTCGGCGAAATCGCTCCGGAAGTGCGCAGTGGCTGGGCTGAGTCACTTGCGTCGTTCCCTGGTCAGCAGGCCGCAGATGCAGATGGACGCGGGATGCCAGGCACCGAGGTGATGCAGGCCTATCTCGAGGCTGTGGCAGCCACAGGCTACGAATGGCCGTTTGAGTACACGCTGGAGTAGTCACAGACAGAAATCAAAAGGGCGGCCGTTTTGGCCGCCCTTTTTCTTTTCGCCCGCGTCCAGTCGAATTCCTAGGAACGGAGGTTCCACCAATGGCACTTTCGGATCGAATTCCCTACCAGGCTCTCGTTGATCGCCCGCGGCTTTCGCTCCCCGACGGCAAGCAGATTGCGGTGTGGGTGATATTGAACGTCGAAGAATGGCGGATCGAGAAAGCGATGCCGCGCACGGTCCTTCCCCCGCCGATGGGCCAGCCGCTCATTCCCGACGTGCCCAACTGGTCGTGGCACGAATACGGGATGCGGTCAGGGTTCTGGCGTCAGTGGAAAGCACTGACCGACCGAAACATTCCTGTGACGCTGGCCATAAATGGAAATGTTTGTTCAACCTATCCCCGCGTCGCGGGAGCCGCTTCGGAGGCCGGTTGGGAGTTCATGGGCCACGGGTTCCTTCAAGGCCCGATGCACAAACTTGAGGATCAGGAAACTGCCATCGCCGCTGCGATTGAGAAGATTGAGGCGTTTTCCGGAAAGCGCCCACGCAGCTGGGAAAGCCCGGGCCTGACCGAGACTGACGAAACACTTGATCTTTTGCGGAAACACGGGGTGGAATTCGTCGCGGATTGGGTGATCGACGACCTTCCGCAAGATATCGATACCCCATTCGGGCAAATCACCACTCTGCCCTACACCGTCGAAACCAACGACATCACAGTCTTTGCGCTCCAAGGCCACCGGTCCGACGAGTTCTTGCGCCGCGGGAAAGACCAGTTCGACCGGCTCTATGCCGAGAGCGCTGAGAATGCACGCGTCATGGCGATCTCGATCCACCCTTACATCACCGGCGTCCCGCACCGGATCGGGTATCTTGAACAGCTGCTCGATCATGTCGACGGCCATGACGGCACAGCATGGATGACCGCCAGCCAGATCGGCGACTGGTACCGGGATGAAATGACCCGCATCGCCATGCAAGGAGGAGACTGACCGATGGAAATCACAGATATCACCATTGAGGAGATGCAGGCACGCGTCGCGCGATATCGCGACCTGCGCGCGTCAAAACAGGCCTTTGTTGATACGCGGATTCCAGAATATGAGCGGGATATATACAACGTGATCGGGCGCGGCGTGACCGAGGATCCGGATCTGACCCCCGAGATTGGCGACGCACGATTTTTTAGTATCACCTATGTGGGCGCCGATCCGGGAAAAGGTGCAGCGCTACATGCCCATGAGACCATAGAAGTCTTTATTCCACTCTCCGGCCGCTGGGCGGCCTATTGGGGGGAAGACGGCGATAAGGAAATTGAAATTGAAGCCTTTGACGTGATTTCGTTCCCGCCCGGAGTATATCGGGGCTTTCGCAATATCGGCGAAAGCCATGCAATGCTCATGGCCATTATCGGATCTAAAGAAACAACCCAGGACGGGGGGCGCGTGGACTGGGCGCCGAAGGTTCTTGAGCAGAGCCACGCAACGGGGCTTCGCGTGAATACTGAAGGAGATCTGGAAGAGGGGTAAGCGTCAGTCTTGCAAGCCTTGCCCTGACAGCCATCGAAGGTTTCTGGCTCACAAAGAAAAGAACTGCACCTTCCCTAGCCCCGTGTGCCATACAACACGTCCCTTGAGTCTGGAGGATCTCCGAGGTTCCGATCGCGACGTTCGAGAGACTGACCTCTACAGTCTTTTGACAAATCGCCGGGCGTTCGGCCCGGCTACGGCAGTTCACTAGACTTTACCGAGCGCCTTCAAGACCCGCTCTGGCGTCATTGGCATCTGGTGGATCGATGTTCCCATATGGCGCAAAACGTCATTGACCGCATTCATTACAGCCGCTGGCGCACCGCCTGTTCCGGCCTCTCCGGCGCCTTTAGCTCCAAGTACCGAGGTTTTCGTGGGTGTTTCTACATGTTCAACATGAATGTCGGGCATTTCGAAAGCCATCGGTACGAGGTAGTCGGCCATTGTGGCATTGAGGAACTGACCGTCCTCGGAATAAAGACATTCCTCGTAGAGCGCACCACCGATGCCTTGGACGACGCCGCCGCGCACCTGCTCGTCCACAAGTTGCGGGTTGATAACGCGACCACAATCCTCAACAGCCCAGAAATTCAGAACCTTAACAAAACCAGTTTCGACATCCAGTTCTATCTCAGCAGCCATTGCTCCATTGGTAAAAACAAATGGAAAATCCGTCACGCGATAGTGGCGCGTCGCGACCAGCTCGGGCTTAAGATCAGAAGGCAACTCATTGCCACGATAATAAACCGTGCGCGCCAGATCGCTGAGACTTATTCGCTCTGTCTTGGTCCCAGCATCGACGACATCGCCAGCGTCAATATCAAGCTTGTCGGCGCTCGATTGCAGGATCACCGACGCCACGTCCAGCACCTGCTCTTTCAAAGCGTACGCTGCTTGCAGAGCTGCCTCACCGCCGATCCCGGCTCCGCGGGACGCCCACGTTCCTCCGCCGTAAGGCGTGGTGCGCGTATCACCCGTTGTGACCTTTACTCGTTCGATCGGCACACCAAACACACCGGCCACGATTTGTGCAAGGATCGCGTTCGTGCCCTGCCCTTGTTCGGTCACCGACGACGACACATGCACCCCTCCACCGGCGTCTAGGCGCACCGTCGCGCCATCCTGGCTGGCAATGGGCGCGCCACCCACGCCGTAAAACATCGGGCTTGGGTTAGTAACTTCGACCATGGAAACGAGGCCCAGTCCGCGGTAAATCCCCTGTTCCCGGAGCTTTGCATGCTCCTGTCTGCGGGCGTCATAACCGACTGCGGCAACCAGACGATCGAGTGTCCGGTGGTGAGACAGATCATCAAATTTCATTCCAGAGAACGAGGTGGTCGGATACGCGTCGTCGGGAATTAGATTACGGCGCCGCATCTCCACGGGGTCCATACCGATCTCCGCAGCCGCATCCTCCAGCAGACCATCAGCAATCGCCATCGCGATAGGGTGACCCACTGCCCGGTACTGACACATCAAATTCTTGTTCTGGAAGACCACCTTGGATTGCGCCCGGTAGTTCTCAATGCGGTAAGGCGCACCCGTAAGGTTCAGGACTTGGTTTGCTTCAATGGCCGATGTGCGCGGGTACATGGAATAAGGGCCGATCCCTGTTACATCATCAAAGGCAAGCGCAACGATCTTACCGTCTTCGCGAACCGCAATTTTCCCATCGACCAGATGGTCACGCGCGTGGATGTCTGTCAGGAAACTTTCCATCCTGTCGGCTACGAACTTTATCGGCCGGCCAAGGAGTTTGGAGGCCGCAGCAGTCGCAATCTCATCACCATACGTGTGGATTTTTATCCCGAACGACCCTCCCACATCCTGCGAGACAACGCGCACATTCTCTTCAAGAAGTCCCAGGTGTTTGGCAAAGATGAACTGCATCATATGCGGCGCCTGGCCCGAGTACGAGAACGTCAGCGTTTCCTCCGAGGGATCGTAATCCGCAACTGCCGCCCGCGCCTCCAGCGTGACGCCCGTATGCCTTCCGAAACGAAAGCGGCGCTCAACGGTTGTTACATCGTTGCGCGCAAAAGCGGCCTCCGTGTCGCCCGCTTCAACCACACGTTCCCAGGCGAGGTTGGATCCCAAGTCCTTGTGGATGACTGGCGTTTCCGGCTCGAGCGCAAGTTCCATGTTCGTTGCGGCATCCAAAGGCTCAATTTCGACCTCAACCAGTTCCGCAGCATCCTCCGCGATTGCCCGGGTAGACGCGATAACCATCGCGACAGGTTCCCCCTGCCAACGTGCGACATCGGTCGCGATCGGCATCTGCGGTGCGGAGCGCAGCCCGGCAAGATGGCTCAAAACACCAATGTAGGGTTCGACAACATCGACGAAATCGGTGCCTGTGAAAACGGCCTTCACGCCCGGCATTGTCTTTGCAGTTGCAGTATTTATGGAAATGATCTTTCCATGCGCAACATCCGAGCGAACAAATGCGGCGTGGAGCATTCTTGGCAGCTGGATATCATCGACGAACTTTCCGCGTCCTTGCAAAAGACGCCTGGCATCCGCTCGGGGTACAGTCCGTCCGATATAGGAATTTGGCTTGTCGAAAATCGTAAGCGGACCACTCACGTCGAAACTCTCCCCTCGATAACGTCGCAAACCGCTTCCACGACAGCCTGATACCCCGTGCACCGGCAGTAGTTCCCGGAGATATGCTCGCGGATCGCGCTTCGGTCTGCAGCGCCACCGGACTCAACGTATTCCAATGCCGACGCAAGCATACCGGGCGTACAGTAGCCGCACTGCAAAGCGTTTCTCTGGATGAAAGCTTCCCTGAGTGCGGCGCTCCTGCCGTCCTCGGCGAGGCCTTCAATGGTGGTGATCTGGGATCCATCGGCCTGAACCGCAAAGATAAGACAACCGCGCACCATCGCGCCGTCGACTTCCAGAGTGCAGGCCCCGCAAACACCGTGCTCACACCCAACATGGCTGCCTGTCAGACCAAGAGTACCACGCAAAAAATCTATCAGATTCAGGCGGTTGGGCACAGCCTCAGAAATGGTTTCGCCATTTACTGTCAAGGTGATTGTCCGCGTTTCCTGCATGATCACATTCCTTCCAAAGCGCGGGTCATCACCACACCGGCGAGATGACGCTTGGTCTTGGCAGACGCATTCAGATCGGCGCTGAAATCAATCTCCGACAGCGCCTCCTTCGCAGCTTCAAGAGCTTCTGCATCCGTCGGCTTGGCGCCTTCTAAGGCAGCTTCCGCACCGGTCGCGCGCACAGCGCAATCGGCGACGCTGAAATGGGCAATGCGCCAGTCAACGAAGGTGCCATCTGGGCGCGCGGTCGCCGAAGCTGTGACTCCGGCCATCGCGTAGTCGCCATGGCGTCTTGCCAATTCGTGGAAACCAAATCTTCGTTCCGCCGCCACTGGTCCGAGCAAAATGGCAGCCACAAGCTCACCTTCTTCCAAAGCAGTTTCGTACATTCCAAGGAAGAACTCCGAAGCGGGTACAGTGCGTGTACCACTCGCAGAAACCAACTCAATACGAGCGTCAAGCGCCTGCAGTACCGCGGGCATCTCCGCAGCTGGATCTGCCAGAGCCACCGAACCTCCAATCGTGCCCCTGTTTCGGATTGCAGCATGCGCAATGTGGGGAAGTGCCATTGCAACCAACGGCGCTCGTTCTGAAACAAGTTTCGAAGCGGCGAGCTCGGCATACCGCGTCATTGCCCCAATACGCAAACCACCATCGGCGTTCTCGATGCCGCGCAACTCTTTCAAAGCGCCCAGATCAACTAAGATCTCCGGCTGCGCCATGCGGAAATTCATCATAGGCACGAGGCTCTGCCCCCCCGCAAGGGGCGACGCTTCGTTTTCCTCGTCGCCGAGTAGCGCCAAGGCTTCGGCCATGGTCACAGGCCGCGTATACCGAAAATCCGGTGCTTTCATTTCCCCCCCTCTCGCCCTCGCACGGACGTGGGAATAGCCCGCTTGCTCCTGCCAAGCTAATCACTTATGCCTTAATTTATCGAACTATAAATAACTGGCAAGTTTTAATCCCGCGGGGGGACCGACATGGTTAAGATTAGGCCCAAGACAACCGTAAAAATGGCTATATCGGCGACGGGTGAGACGCATGGTCGAACGAGCGTCAAGGTGCGTGATGTTTCGTCTATAATAGACGAACCAGCTGAGCGCGGCGGAACCAACCTCGGCTTGACGCCAACCGAGACGCTGATGTCGTCTCTCATCGGTTGTACAAATGTGATCTCGAAGCGCATTGCCCATGGAATGGGCGTTGAAATGGGTGAAATGAAGGTTTCGCTGTCTGCGGACTTCAACCGTTTAGGAACGATGTTGCAGGAAGAGATCGAGGAACCATTTTCGAACATCGTGATGGACATTGAAGTCGCCACAAATGCCACACCCGAACAGCTAGAGGCGATAAAGACCGATCTTGAGAAGTATTGTCCGATCGCCAAAGTGATGCGCGGCAGCGGGATCACAATCACAGAAAACTGGAAGACGACGCCACTTTGAAGTCCTTGTCTCTTCCGACTGATACAAGAACTTCAGGAAAAGGAACTCAGAAATGTCTACGAAACTGATGCCAGGCGCCCAGGCTCCGGCCCTCTCCCTGCCGCTTGTGGGCGGCGGCACTTGGACGCTGACCGAGCAAAGCCCCGACGCCGTCACCATGGTGATTGTTTACCGTGGCTACCACTGCCCGCTCTGCAAAGACTTCCTGTCGGACGAGCTGGAACCAATGATTGATGACTTTAACGCGGCCGGTGTCAGCGTGGTTGCTGTGTCTATGGACACTGAGGAGCGTGCGATCAAAGCCAAAGAAGAATGGGGCCTTTCGAAGACACCGATTGCTTATGGAATGACCGAAGAAACTGCCCGGGACTGGGGGCTTTATGTCTCAAGTTCGATCAAAGAAGTCGAAGCTGCCGTGTTCGCCGAGCCTGGTACATTTTGGGTGAAGCCGGACGGAAGCCTTTACCTGATAGACATCGCGAATATGCCATTCGCACGCCCGGACCTGAAACTTCTGTTGGCCAAGGTTCCCGCAGTCGGCGCTGGCTATCCTGCCAGGGGCACAAAGGCGGCTTGACCGACTGGGGTTCGCTAGCTGCTGGCCTTGGTGCGGACCTGATCGATTTGCTTCAGAAATGCGTCTATCGAAGATTCGATCACGAAGTTTCGGTTGTTCAGAACCGAGGCTTCGTAGATCAGCGTACGAACACCGTAATAAAAGATTCCGCCGTGAGTGATCCAAGCAAACTCAATCTCTTCATCGGTCGGTTCGAGGTCTGAAAGGCCAGCGTCGCGCCGGACTTCCCGCACAATTGGGGTCAGAATGCGCGCACGAACCAGCTTCATATAGCGCCGGTTAATATCGACGCCTTTCAAGCCCGAAAACAGAAAGATCCGCATCCATTCGTCTTTGAAGACGACGTCGGTATAGGCAAGATAGAATGCCACCAAACGGTCTCTGATTGGTCTCGACCTGTCGGTGATCAGGTCCGCCCATTCGTCACGCCAGCGCTGAACATAGACACGATCATAGACTTGGGAGATCAGATCGCTTTTTGATGGGAAATAGCGGTAGAGCAATGGCTGCGTAACGCCGAGCTGACGCGCAAGCTCACGTGTCGAGCTTTCAAACCCTTCCTTCGCAAAGAACTCAATCGCCTTTGTTAAAAACTCCTCCTTCCGCTCTTCCGACGCCATGCGCTTGCGGCGCTGCAACGGCTGACCGGGTTCTTTAGGTGATATTTCGTTCAGGTCTCGTACCATTCGCCATCCAGCTTTAATCTGTGACCCACCACAATGCCTTCCGCGAGCGTCTGTTCAATAAAACAGCCTTTCTTGGCTGCCGCAATCAGTCTGAGAAGGTCTTCTTTGCTCGCGCCGCTTTCCACTTCGACGTCGAGACTGAACGACACGGGAGCAGTTACATAGGGCTCGTTTCCCATTTGCTCCCCTTTCCAGTGTAAGCGCGCTCCGACTTCCAGCCCATCCAGTTGAATTTTCAGCCGTTTTGCAAAGGCTCTGATCTGAGTCATTAGGCAGCCTGTCAATGCCGCTGTGAAAAGCGCAAGCGGAGGTGGCGCAGTGCCGTCGCCGCCGTGGAAAGGACCTTCGTCCGTTGCAAGGTCGAAACTTTCCTTCATCATCGGCCATTCAACCGCGATGTCGTTGCGCATCTTGCCAGATGCCTTTCCCTTGCCCTCGAAAATGACATCGAATGTTTTCTGTTCCCCCATGGCCGTCATCTCCTTTGGTCACCGGCATATGTAAAAGTTCGTTTGCGAGACTTAGCGCATGTTTATCGATCGATCATTAGGAATATGCGATCCAACTGAATCGTGACGTGTCTGGATTGACAGGCGACGACGGTTTATTTTTCAATCGATAAATAGCGACATCATCATTCTTTGGGAGGAGACGCGATGACCCGCCTTACGCGCCAGCAGATCTACGACACCGCAAAGGAACTTTCGAACTGGGGCCGTTGGGGGGACGACGACCAAATTGGAACACTCAACAATGTCACGCCTGAAGACATCGTTAAAGCGGCCGGACTGGTGCGTAAGGGCAAGGTATTCGCTCTTGGTCTCGATCTGAAGGAAAAGATCCAGTCGGGACTGTTCGGGGGACGCTGGAATATGATCCATCAAATGCTGGCGACCGGCACAGATGCTGTCACGGGTGAGCAGGACGGAGATGGCAAAGCGTACCTTCGCTATGCCGACGACGCGATCAATCTGCCCTGTCAGGGATCCACTCAGTGGGACGCACTTTGCCACATCTTTCTCGATGATAAGATGTACAACGGTTACCCGGCGACAGACGTCTCGGTGAATGGCGCTAAGCAACTGGGCATTGAACACGTGCGCGACAAGATGGCGGGCCGAGGGGTCTTACTCGACATTGCGCGTTGGAAAGGTGTCAACAGTCTCGACGATGGCTATCCCATCACGAATGCCGATCTTGACGGATGCGCCGAGGCGCAAGGAGTGGCAGTGGGTCGGGGCGATTTTGTTATAGTACGAACCGGGCATCAGGAACGTTGCCTCGCGGCAGGCGACTGGACCGGCTACGCTGGCGGTGATGCGCCAGGTCTGTCCTTCGAGACTGCGCACTGGATCCGAGAAAAAGACATCGCCGCGATCTGTGCTGACACCTGGGGATGCGAGGTACGGCCCAACGAAACTGATGAAGCTAACCAGCCTTGGCACTGGGTGGTAATTCCGGCCATAGGGATTTCAATGGGAGAGATCTTTTACGTCAAAGAGCTGGCAGAGGATTGCGCAGCAGACGGGGTCTACGAATTCCTGTTCAATGCACCGCCTCTGCATATTCCCGGAGCCGCCGGTTCGCCGATCAATCCGCAGGCAATAAAATAAGGCATCTATAGCTCACGAGAGTAACCCTACGGAAAATCGGCAACCGCGGTCAGGCGCAGTATCTCGTCCATTTGCGGATTACGCGCGCCATCGCTGTTGTCGCTCCCGGCGGGCACTTCAAATATATAGCTTCCTAGCATACGTGAACGTTCAAATGCGGCCTTGGAAGCTTGCACGCGTTCGTCGGAATAGGCAGCCAGTCCGTCAGCTAGCGAAGCGCCCGATAGATGTCGGGCCAGCGCCAATGCGTCTTGAGCTGCTTTTGTCACGCCCATACCCACGTGGGGACGCGCCACACACGCGGCGTCGCCCGCGAGCGCCACGCGTCCCTTCGCGAACACAGGTGACAGATGGTCGTAGATAGGTGTGAAGAAAGGGCGCTCGCTTTTTGACAGAATCCGCGTGAAAACCTCCGGCAGAAGTTCGGTCGCCTTTTCTCGGACACGTTCGAGCACTTCGTCCCGGACGAGCGGTGGAGGGATTGAGATGCTGTGTGTGGTACCCGTCGCATCGGTGAGCATATCCTGTAATTCACTGGGCGTAACCGGCGAATACCAAACGAAATTATAGCGCCTGTGCCCGACGCGCAGATCGTTGCCTTGGCCGGCGATCGGGTATCCGACAATTTGTGTCCCGGTGGGCATGAACATCCCGAACACGTTGAAGACGCAGTCGCGGATATCGCCATCCAGTTCGTTTTCTTGGGCAAGTGCGCGCCATACAACATATCCCGAGAATTCAGGTTGAACATCCGGAAGGAGTTTGGAGCGTACCGCCGATCGAAAGCCGTCTGTTCCCACCAGAAAATCGGCTCTGTCATTCGTTCCGTCCGCGAACTTCAGCGTGACACCGGTTTCGTCTTCCTCATAGGTTTCCAGCACTGCGCCCATACGATAGGCGTTGTCCGGAATCAGCCGGCGCAAAATCTGATACATGCGGTCCCAAGAGGTAACGACTTGAGGGTGCTCGCGCATCGCAACCTGTCGCCCGTTTCGATCAAAAGCGACGCGCTGGTCAACCTGGACCCCCAGCGCCGAGATATCTGCGCCAACGGCTTTCAGCGCTTCAATGAGCTGAGGATGTGTGACGATCCCCGCGCCCCGACCAGCCAGCGGAACCGCTACGCGCTCATACACCACGACGTCCCAGCCCGCCTTCCTGAGTGCCGCAGCCGCAAACAAGCCTCCGATAGATCCGCCTGTGATCGCTACCTTCCCAGCCATATGGCCTTCCCCTTCGCCAGCCTCTTCCCTCACACTAATTATCAGTCTATAAATAAAAAGCGAGGGTGTGAGAGGCGCTTATGAACCAAACTGCCGAAAAAGACATCGCTGCTTTCTCTGGCCCACACTGGACACCAGAGTTCGTCGCGGAGCTCGAAAGCGCAAAAGGCAAAGGTCGCGTCGGCTCTACACTTGTGAGCGAAAGCGAACGTGCAAGGGTCTGGTTGATCGAGATGCAACCAGGTGACCGCCTCCCGTTCCATACGCATGTACTTGACTATTTCTGGGTTGCTACGACACCGGGGAAAGCACGGTCGCGCTACGCGGACGGCACCGTTGCGGAGGTCGACTACGAGGTTGGCATGACCAAGCATTTCACCTTCGACAAAGGCGCTTCGATGACACATGACCTTGAAAATATAGGTGAAACTGTCCTGTGCTTCACCACTGTTGAGTACTTCGACAGCGCGAATGCGCCGCTTTTCTAACCCATCAAAGACGCACGGTTTCTCCAGACACGGCAGACGCGACAATGGCCTCGAGCAGCTGAATGTTATGTACAAGTTGCTGCTCGGTGAAAGGATAGGCTGAGCGCCCTTCGATGGCGTCGGCAAAGGCCGACAGGTTGTCCATGACCGTATCAGTCCAGGGGTAGGTTTCTGTTGTCGTGGCTTTTCCAGAGCGCGAAAGCGCCAGATGCGCTACGCCGCCTGGTGTGTCGGGATGAGTGTCGTTACGAACCTCGGTCCATTCATCGGACCCAAAGACATGAAAACGAATGAAGTGCGGTGTCTTTAAAATAGCGGAAAGCGTGGCGGTCATACCTGCGCGAAATCTCAGCTGCACAGAAACCACGTCTCCGGTCTCCCATCCAAGTGCTCTGTCGGCGGTAATGGCCTGAACGGCTTCGACAGGGCCAAACATCCAGATAAAAAAATCGGTGAGATGGATGCCCATTCCGGTCATTGCGGCGCCGGGCGCGAGTTTAGACTTGGTGCGCCAGTTATCGGCCGGCAGTTCAGCGAGCTTGTCATGGCTGAATGCTGCTTCAGCATGCATAATTGTGCCCAGCGTGCCCGAGCGCACCATCGACGCAACTTTTTGCATCGCGGGCTCGAAGCGTCTCTCGTGTCCAACGGCCAATACGCGCCCGGCGCCGGACACTGCCTCGACAATCCGGCGCGCGCTGGCCCCGCTCAAGGAAAGCGGCTTCTCGCAGAAGACATGCAGACTTGCAGCCGCAGCGGCGATCGCCTGCGGTTCATGAAGATCGTTCGGGCTGGTCAACACTACGGCATCCGCCCCGGCATGCTCCAAGAGCGCTTCGTAGCTTCCAAAAACCCGATGCCCGTCTATCACGGTATCTTTTTCCAGTTCGGGCGCGTAAATGCCTGCAACCTCAAATCGCTCATGCGCCTCAAGGCGCAGTGCCATATGGCGACCCCACCAACCATAACCGGCAAGTGCCGCGCGGATCATTGGCAAAGACTGTCCGGCACTGCGCCAATTCGACCCTTCGCATAGAGCAACGGGGATGCCTCTGAAGACGAATGGCGGAGAACATTTCCAATTATGACTTCGTGATCGCCGCCATTATGACGCGCGTAAATGCTGCACTCGAAAACAGCCGCACAGCCTGCCAGCACCGGCGCTCCGCCATGCCCGCCTTGCCAGGACACTCCGTCGAACCGTTCTTTTGCAGAACTAGAAAAAACGCGCGGTAGCTCTGCCTGCGCTTCGGACAGAACGTTGACAGCGAAATAGTCGGCCGCCCGGAAATCCGCGAGGCTTGCGGCTTTTAGCGCAAGACTCCACAGAACCAGCGGCGGATCGAGAGAAACCGCATTGAAGGACGAGATCGTAACGCCCACTGGTCCCCCAAGCTGGCCGATGGTCGTGACAACCGCGACCCCTGTCGGAAAGCACGACAGAGACCGACGCAGTTCTAACGGGTTTATGGTCGTAATTGGTGACCGGGCGGCTATCGGGTTTGGTGCGTTCATGACGTCCTCCTGCCTCAGCATCTGAGACGGCGGCGCATCAAATCAAATTATCATGTATGATATTTTGAAGTATCTGACGTAATTTGCGTACTGAACGAGTCTTTCGATGTCGTTTAGGCGACGGTTCCGGCAGATTGCATTACTGCGGTTTCAGAAGCGCATTGGAGGACACCGCTCTCTCGTGAAATAAGGCCGAACAGATTCAACCGCCAGCGTTTGCGTAGCGACTGGATGAACTGGATCAAATCCGCACTTGTATTTGTTCGGGTCTCGCTCGCAGAGGCACGGAAGCCTTCGGCGCCTGGCCGAACATCACACCAGATACCGGTGGCTAAAGCCATTTCACCACAGATTTCTGGGGTGGTACCGCCTCCCTGGCTTGAACAGGGGACCTCTGGATCCACAATCCAGCGCTCTAACCAACTGAGCTAAGGCGGCACGCTGCGGGGGTTTAGCTCTGGCCGGGCTCGATTGCAAGAGACGCATAACTCAGCGGTTTGCTTTTCTCTGGCTTAAAGTGCACGCAGCCATGCCTGTTCGGTCATCGACTGGCCAAAGCTCTGAACGCGCTTCTCTTCCACCAGATCAAAGCCAGTTCTTGCATAAATACGGCCAGCCGCGACGTGCCTGTCATAGGTGCGCACAAGCATATGCCGGTACCCGACAGAGCAAGCGAACTCGTGGGCGCAGCTTAGCATTCGTTGTGCGAGACCTTGACCACGCCACTCCGGCTCCAGCCAGAACAAGCGTATTTGTGCGCAGTCAGCCGCATCCGAGCGGGTCAGGAACAGACTGCCGACAGGGCCATTATTTGGAACCGGAACGAAGGCCCGCTCGCGTTCTGGATCTCGCGTGTCGAAATAGTGCTGCAAAGCATTGGAAACGACCGGCCCAAACTCATCATTGAAGCCTGCTTCAGAGGAATAAAGAGCGATATGGCGGTCGACCAACCACGGTATGTCGCTTTCTTTTGCATCTCTGAAACGGAGCTTGGCCATATCACCAGAAACCTTGGGCCGGGAGATCCTGTCAACCCACAGGGTCTTGCCAGTTGGGAAGCAGCGCAGTAAAGCCGAATCCCACCCACGGAGGTCAGGATGAGTATCAATAAAGAAAGCGATCTCGCTGCCAATCTACAGATAGGCCCCACGACCCTTGGGATGGTTCGCATTTATATCGAGGCAGATGGCCTCGAGATTCCGTTGGACTTCGACCCCGAAGAAGCCGAGGAAATCGCCGAAGAGATCAGGGCCGCGGCATCCCGCGCGCGAAAAACCAAGTAAACGTCCCTCACGAGCTGCAGCCGCACGCAATTGTGGTTTCGCAAAAACGACCCCTATCCGCTATAATACAAAACACCTGATCACGGGGGCATTATGATATCGCGAGTATGGATTTCCTTGGTGATCGCTTTCGCCGGATCGTCCTTTGCTTTGGCGCAATCCACAACGCCGCCTGCTGACCCGTCGCCTTCGTCGCAAGGACTTACAGCACACTTCGTTACACCCCAGCGCGCGCTCGATCAGGGCACGGCGGTTATCAACTCCCGGCTTCTCGTCGTTGTGGGGCGATTGCCCCAGGTCCCTCCCGCGGCTGTTGTGGTGACACCACCTATCGTCGCCCCCGATCCTGAGCCCGAGGTCCGGGAAACGGTCATTATACGGGAAACACAGCGCTATATTCCGTATCTCTCTTCGCCGAAAAAGCACAGCAAACACAAGAAATATCACAAGAAAACTCACAAAAAGCACCATAAGAAATACAAAAGACAGCCAAATCAGTGGAGCTGGGCGACAGGGCTACGCCACCAACGGATCAAGCGCTGGGGCAGCATGGGACGCCCGTAGCTTATCAAATTTCTAACATGCGAATCTTGGGCACGGCCTAGACGCCTGGCGGATAAATCTCTCACACCCCTTAGGTGACTATATAGACACGTGACTATTTATTCACGTATGGTCATTGCCATGGATTCGATTTTCAAAGCGCTCAATGACCCGACCCGCCGTGCTCTTTTGGACAGCCTGCGCCAGAAAGACGGGCAGTCACTGCAGGACCTGCAAACAACCTCCGATATGACGCGGTTTGGCATCATGAAGCATCTTGGAATTTTAGAAGATGCCGGGCTGGTGGTTCCCGTCAAAAAAGGACGGTTCAAATACCATTACCTGAATGCGGTTCCCCTGCAGGAAGTCATTGACCGCTGGATCGATCCGTTTCTCGCAAAGCCCGCCGCGCGCGGGGTTATTTCGCTTAAATCAAAACTTGAAGGATCCAAAATGATGTTCGATCTCGCGTCTACGAAACCGGATTTCGTTTCACAGACATTTATTCGCTGCCCCCTCGACGCCCTATGGCACGCGCTTGTCGATGAAGAAGAAGCGATGAAGTACCACTTTCTGGCAACCGCTGCCAAAGGATCGCTGGCCGAGGAAGGAGCGACACTGGCATTTACCGGCCCGAGCGGAAATCTGATGCTGAACATGAATGTCATCAGCATACATCCAAAGTCCGAAATCGTTATGACATTCGCGCCCTTCTTTAGTGGCAAAGAAGAACAAACATCCACCTGCCGCTATATCGTCAGTGATGAAGGGGACCAGTGCCGGTTGATTATCGAGCACTACAATATCCCGCCAGGCCACGAAGGCGTGGCAGACGGGTGGTCGCGGATTGCTGCTGGTCTGAAGACTTATCTGGAAACAGGTAGACCTGCGCGGTTCCCCCTGCCCGCCACCGGCTGACCACGCAAAGAACCCGATCAGGTCATACACTGCAAAGCAATTGCGCCGCCGATTGACTTAGGCGGCGCGACCGGGCACATGGGCTGCGCAACATATACCCGCAACCGGGCGTTCCGTGGGCGCCAAACCGACGAGGAAGCCAGATCATGGCCCAGATCTCTCTCACTTTTCCCGATGGCAATGCGAAGTCGTTTGAGGCGGGCATTACGCCGGCTGAGGTGGCTTCGGGGATTTCGACGTCGCTTGGCAAGAAGGCCATCTCTGCGACCGTGAACGGCATCCATTGGGACCTGCAATGGCCGATAGAAGAAGATGCATCTATCGCCATTCATACGCTGAAGGACGATGCGCAGGCGCTGGAGCTTATTCGCCATGACTGCGCGCATATTATGGCGCGGGCAGTTCAGGCGATCTGGTCAGACGTGAAAGTCACAATCGGTCCGGTCATCGAGCATGGGTTCTACTACGACTTTGATCGCCAGGAGCCATTCACTCCCGAAGACCTTGGCCGGATCGAAGCCAAGATGAAAGAGATCATCAACGAGCGTGATGCAGTACGCACCGAGCTTTGGGATCGGGATCGTGCGATAAAGCACTACGAAGAGTCCGACGAGCCCTACAAAGTGGAACTTGTGGGGATGATCCCTGAAGATCAGCCCATTCGCATGTATTGGCATGGCGCATGGCAGGATCTGTGCCGCGGGCCGCACTTCCAGCACACAGGACAAGTCCCGGCAGATGGGTTCAAACTGATGAACGTGGCCGGTGCATACTGGCGAGGCGACAGCAACCGCCCGATGCTTCAGCGCATTTATGGCGTCGCGTTCAAAAACCGGGATGACCTGAAGAAGCACCTGAACATGCTGGAGGAGGCAGCCAAACGCGACCACCGCAAGCTGGGCCGCGAGATGGATCTGTTTCACATGCAAGAAGAAGCTCCTGGCCAGGTCTTCTGGCACCCGAATGGCTGGACAGTGTACACTGCTCTGCAAGACTACATGCGCCGCCGCCAGCGCGAGCACGGCTATGTCGAGGTGAACACCCCGCAAGTCGTGGACCGAAAACTCTGGGAGGCTTCAGGCCATTGGGATAAGTACCAGGAGAACATGTTCATCGTCGAGGTGGACGAAGAACATGCCCGCGAGAAAGCGATAAACGCGCTCAAACCCATGAACTGCCCTTGTCATGTTCAGGTTTATAATCAGGGTTTGAAGTCTTATCGCGATCTTCCGTTGCGCATGGCAGAGTTCGGGGCCTGCAACCGGTATGAGCCTTCCGGGGCCTTGCATGGGCTTATGCGTGTGCGTGGTTTTACTCAGGACGATGCACATATCTTTTGCACCGAAGACCAGATACAGGATGAGACCGCGCGTTTTATCCAGATGCTCAGCACAATCTACAAAGATCTTGGATTTGAGTCCTTTGACATCAAATTTTCCACCAGGCCAGAGGTGCGTGCGGGCTCTGACGAGGTCTGGGATAAAGCCGAAGCGGCGTTAGAGGCTGCAATACGTACGGTCACAGATGAGTTCGAGCTTGATCCGGGCGAAGGCGCGTTCTACGGGCCGAAGCTCGACTTTAAGCTGACCGATGCGATTGGCCGGGAATGGCAGTTGGGCACATTCCAGGCCGATTTCGTTTTGCCAGAGCGGCTGGATGCGACCTATGTGGGAGAGGACGGCGCAAAGCATCGACCGGTCATGCTTCACCGCGCGATCCTCGGCTCTTTCGAGCGCTTTTTGGGCATTCTGATCGAGAACTTTGCCGGACGCTTCCCGCTCTGGCTGGCGCCACGTCAGGTAGTGGTTGCCTCTATCGTATCGGAGGCAGACGACTTTGTGCACGAAGCCGTTGCAGCGCTGACCTCCAAAGGACTGCGGGCCGAGGCCGACACCCGGAACGAAAAAATAAACTACAAAGTCCGCGAGCATTCTCTTGGCAAAGTGCCATACATCCTTGCGGTAGGTCGCAAAGAAGTCGAGGAACGTACCGTTACTGTACGCAAGCTGGGTGAGAAAAAAACGCAGGTTGTAAGACTAGATGATCTGGTTTCAGAACTTGCGTTTGAGGCAACTCCACCGGACCAGTTGATCGCTTAAGACTGCTCACGCGGTTGAAAGAATAACAGAGCACGGCACGCGGTCGGGCGCATTTTCATTTCAGCCATGTTTCAGCTGCATTGCAGCATTGCAAAATCTGCTCACAGGCTTCTGCGGAATTCTCCCAATCGCTCACGCTTGCGTGAAGATTGCAGCGCCTCAATGGCCGGTCCTGTAACATTGTTTCGGCATGTGCACGCCCTCGTGACGCACGCGCGCGTGAATGGCAGGTGACCCAACATTTCCCTTAGCTTTCTGGTATCGTGAAATAACGATCCCCGGCAGCCCCGGGGTGCGAATTCGAAACCAAAGGAACTACACATGTCGAAATCAGTCACTGCCTTCGCCCTTGCAGGTGCCGTCGCAGCCGCCATTTCTGGCCATGCCACCACTGCCGAAGCGCAAGCACAGGAAAAGTGTTTCGGGATCAGCCTTGCAGGCGAGAACGATTGCGCCGCGGGCCCCGGAACAACATGCGCGGGCACATCCACCGTTGACTATCAGGGCAACGCATGGACTTTCGTACCAGCAGGATCCTGCGAGAGCATGGAATTGCCTGGTGACCGCATGGGCTCGCTGAGCGAGCTCGAGCGCGACCTTCCGGCATAAATTCCGGCGCACACCGCCCGGACCCGCACTGCCCTGCGGGTCCGGGCACTACTATGTTTTGACGACACGAGACCGCCATGCTCGACCTGACACCTTTCTCTGCCCTGCCAGCTCGGCCAGGCGTTGGTTTTAAAGCCCAGCACTTTCGCGATGTAACCAACGACCCTGGCAGTGTGGCATGGCTGGAGATCCACGCCGAAAACTACATGGGGAACGGCGGGCGTCCGATTGCGCAGCTGAAGGCTTTATCCGAGCGGTTCCCAATATCCGTGCATGGAGTTGGCCTGTCTATTGGCGGCGAGCGCCCCTTGGACAAGGACCATCTGGCGCGTCTTAAACATCTCGTCGGCTGGCTTAACCCAGCAAGCTTTTCCGAACACCTCGCCTGGTCGACCCACGACACTGGATTTTTAAACGATCTTCTGCCCCTGCCCTACACAACGACCACTCTGGCGCGCGTTTCCGAGCATATCTCTCAGGTTCAGGACGCTCTGGGCCGGCGCATGTTGCTGGAGAACCCGTCCACGTACGTCGCGTTTGCTGAGACGGAAATGACGGAAATCGAGTTCCTCACTGAGCTTGGAGCGCGCACGGGCTGTGGTCTGCTGCTTGACGTGAACAATGTCTTTGTCTCGTGCACCAACCAGAAACTTGACCCGATCGAATATATCGACGCATTCCCTCTCCACCTTGTTGGAGAAATCCACCTCGGCGGCCATGATGAGGACGAAGACGAATTCGGTGCGCCGCTTTTGATCGACAGCCACGGCACCGAAGTTATCGATCCGGTGTGGGCGCTTTACGAACATACGCTGCGCCGGTCCGGACCTAAGCCAACGCTGATCGAATGGGACACTGATGTTCCCGCATGGTCCGAGCTTGAAGTGGAGGCAGCGCGCGCCGCCACGCTGATTTCGGACCTGGTTCAATGACACAATCTGACTTCGCAAATGCGCTTTTGAACCCGGAAGCGCCGGTTCCCGGCGGAATTATTGATCCAGACGGGCGCGTCTCAGTAAAACGCTTCAATGTTTACCGCAATAATGTCGTGTCCTCCCTTTCCGATGCGCTTGCCACGGGCTTTCCGGCGGTGGCGAAGCTTGTCGGCGACGAGTTCTTTGCCGCGATGGCCAGAGTCTATCTTCAGAATCACACTCCTGTCTCCCCAATCCTGACGCAATACGGTGCGAGGCTCCCGAATTTTCTAGAGACATTCGGTCCTGTAAGCCATTTACGCTATCTTGCTGATGTGAGCCGGCTCGAGATCGCTTTGCGTGAAAGCTACCACGCGGCCGACCACGCTGCGCTTGATCCGGAAAGTCTTGGCCAGATACCGCCAGAAGCACTTGGAGACCTGAAGCTGAGACTGGCACCCTCGGCCAGGCTACTGCGCTCTAAATGGCCGGTCCTGGCCATCTGGCAGCGCAATATGAAAGACCCAAGCACCTCGATTCCCGAAGGCGGGCAGGATGTTCTGATAGCCCGTCCGGAATACGATCCGGTTCCTCTCGAACTACCGGCCGGGTGCTACACATTCTTCCATAGTCTTTCCAATGGAAAACCGCTTGCGGCTGCGGCTGAAAGCGGGGCGGCGGACGCCGCCGAATTTGACGCCACTGCAGCATTGCAACTGGCCTTTGCCCACCGCCTGTTCTGTGCGCCAGACAGCAATTAAGACCCGGAGTGCCCCATGTTGACCCTTTATACCCGCCTCACTGAGCTTCTGGAACGTCTTGGGGACTGGCTCATGCCAAGTCTGGCTCGTATCGTTTTTGCGGGCGTTCTATTTGTCTACTACTGGAACTCCGCCACGACCAAATTGGGCGATGGGATTTTCGGTTTGTTCAATCCGTCTTTCGGGGCCTATGCGCAAATTTTTCCCAAGGCGGTCGAAGCAGCAGGCTATGACCCGTCCAATCTTGGCCTGCATCACTGGGCTATCGTTGTCGCGGGCACCGCAGCGGAATTCGTGCTTCCGGTCCTGATCGTTGTTGGCCTTGCAACCCGTGCGGCAGCGCTTGGTATGATTGGATTTGTGCTGGTGCAGAGTTGGGTTGATATCTACGGCCATGGCCTCGGCGCTTCCGATATTGGTGTGTGGTTCGATCGAAACCCGTCGGGTCTGATTGTCGATCAGCGCGCGTTCTGGGTGTTCACGCTTGGCTACCTTGTGCTGCGAGGAGCAGGACCTATTTCCGTCGATGCAATCCTGCGTCAGAGAAGCCGCTCCCTGACCTCCGCCCCCCAACCCAGGTAAAGCGCTCCAGCGTCATCCTCTATCACAGGGCGCTTCATCAATGCAGGGTATTGCCGCAGCAGATCGCGTGCATTCGCGCTGCGTTCGTCTTCCGTCAAGCTGCGCCAGGTGGTGGACCGCTGATTCACCAATGCCTGCCCGAACTGGGCCAGAAATGCGTCCAATTGTGCGTCGGAGAGCGGACAATCCCGAACATCGTTTATTGGCGCGCCCAATAATTTAGCCGCTTTTCGACAGGAATCGCAGGTTTTCAGACCGTAAATGCGCATTTTTTCCTCTTCTTTTGCCAAAGCCGAGCAAGCTTCTCAGGATTGTGAACATGCCCGTGCTTTTTTTCTGGACTTGGCCCGGATGCCGCCCCAGTTCAAATATTGTGATACTCGACTTCTGACGTCTGCTCCATCAATGGACTACCAGCGACTGTGTGGAAGACTTGGTTCACACGCGGGTCGCGCACGCGGCGGAACATTGATGAAAGGGAGACGCGGACATGCCAACCGGCACCGTGAAATGGTTTAACACGACCAAAGGCTACGGGTTCATTGCGCCCGACGAAGGTGGCAAGGATGTATTTGTGCACATTTCCGCCGTTGAGCGGGCTGGGTTAACCGGACTTGCCGACAATACAAAAATCACATACGAGCTGCGCGAAGGCCGTGACGGTCGATCGTCAGCCGTTGAATTGCAGGTCACAAGCTAATCCCCTTAAGTCTGTGCGGAAAAAACGCCCGGAAGTGATGTTCCGGGCGCTGCTATTTGTGAGTGGTTTTTCCTGGCCGAATACCGAGTGTTCAGGTTTCCGGTTATCCACATGGTAACAGGAGTGTGACCAACGAAGATAGTCGCTTAATTCGCAAGCTGACGCTACGTCACCCTATCGCTCGCCCCAGTCGGACACAAACTCGAGCCACTCGCCCTTGCTCATACCGGAGGTCTCTTGTGTGACCTCTTCGCCTGCAAGCCTGCGGCGTAAACAGTCAGCCCCTTTTGCGCTGACCTGCACCGCGCCCATGCGGTAGTCCTCAAATGCGGAAAACGCCGCAGGAACCCAGTCCTTCACCATATCGCAGATCGCGTCGGCGTAGACCCTGATCTCGTACTGCGCATGGGGGTCTGCGCGGAGACGCAGGAAATGGAAGAGGTTGTGGAGATCCACTTTCCAATACCATTGAGTGTACACATTCGCCGGAAGATTCATCCGAGCCAACTCACGCGCCAAGCCCTGTTGTCCGTCTTGGCTCAACATGTCTTCGTAATGGTCATAAGCCCGCGTGCTGTCGTCTTTAAGAATCTGCAGAACGCGCTCGGCTTCCGCTCCTTGCAGCGTGTCACCTCGGCCCTGGTTGTTTGTCTTTGATTGCGCCGCAAGATGCTCGGGAGCCGGAATATAAAACTCGCGGTCCAAGATAGAGTAGCGGGCAGAGTATTCATTGACGTTCGCGGTCCGGTGTCTGATCCACTGGCGCGCGACAAAAACGGGCAGCTTTACATGAAGCTTGATTTCACACATTTCGAAGGGTGTGGAATGCCAGTGACGCATCAGATAGCGAATTAACCCGCTATCATCACGCGCTTTTTTTGTTCCTGCTCCATAGCTGACCCGCGCGGCCTGAACAATTGCGGCATCATCGCCCATGTAGTCGACAACGCGGACGAAACCATGATCCAGAACCTGTTTCGGCAGATAGAGATGCTGTTCCATTCCCGGTGCAACAGCCCGCAGAGTCAGTTGCGGATCTGCGCGCAATTGCGCGATTTCTTCCTCTGGCGTTGTGGGAGTGGCAATATCGTTTGGCATGTCGGTCATCGCGCCCTCGTTCAATAGCTCAGTCGGCGTCTACATGTTGTAGGCTACCCGAACTTTTGCACCACAAAAAGTGTTGAGTTTGCCCAGCCGCGAATTTTCTGTGGATATCTCTGTTTTGCGGACGGGAAGTAGGACGAGGTTTTCCACACCGTATGCAAAGACCGAAGGCAGCCCCGTAGGTAGCCAAGAAGCTCTTAAGAAATACCGCCGTTGCCGCTTCTAGGGGAAGCGTCTAGTACTTTCGAAGACGACGGGCCGACGGACTGCCTTTTGCGCGCAGTCCTTCTGTCCAATGCCTCGTTCCGACCTGGCAGGGTCATTGACGCCAAAGGAGAACGCTATGGGGATCGCGTATTATCACGTTATGCAGCGCGCGAAGGATCTCGACAAAACCATTCGCTTTTACGAACTTCTCGGGATGGCGGAGCGCCGCCGGTATGACAGCGAGGCCGGACGTTTCACCAATGTCTTCATGTCGCCGGATGGCAGCGCGGATGGCAATATCGAACTAACTTATAACTGGGACGATGACCCTGGTCTGCCAGCGGACGGTCGGCATTTCGGGCATATCGCTTTTATCGTCGACGACATTTACACGCTCTGCCAGCACCTAATGGACCACGGCGTGACGATCAATCGGCCTCCGCGGGACGGATACATGGCTTTCGTACGATCCCCAGACAACATTTCGATTGAGCTCTTGCAAAAAGGCGATGCTCTTGCCCCGCAGGAGCCGTGGGCCTCTATGGAAAATACCGGTCACTGGTAGGGCGCCCGCCTTGCGACCGCTGCGCTTCTAGCCGCGGACTTGGATCCCGGGCTTTATGGTTTTGGAAACTCTATTGCGCAGTGCCCGCGACGTAGATACCCGCAGCTTCTGGCGTTTTGGAGGAACAAGACTGGACACAACGGCCCAAACTACAGTGCCAGCAACAACAGCACCCAGAAAGGTCACAAAATTCGCTTGAACAAAAGAAATCATACACACAGCCCATTTAAGTGGCCTTAATAGATATACCTGATCTGATCGCCCCAATACCTTTCGATCCGCCGGAGCATTGAATTGGCTGTTTCCAGGCCATCCGCGTCAACAATGGACCTATCCTGCAAACCTTGTGCATGGCGCGAGAACAAATCAGCCACGGTTTGACGCACATATCGTCCCTTTTCGGTTAAGCGTACGCGAACCGAGCGGCGATCGATTTCGCAGCGTTGATGGTGCATATACCCCATCTCTACCAGCTTCTTCAGATTGTAAGAGACATTTGACCCTTGGTAGTATCCTCGGGACTTCAATTCGCCCGCTGTCACTTCGTTCTCGCCGATGTTGTAAAGCAACAGGGCTTGGACCGCGTTGATCTCCAGAACTCCCACGCGCTCAAATTCGTCCTTGATCACATCGAGAAGGAGACGATGCAGACGCTCCACCAGTGATAACGCATCCTGATAACCTGACAGAACGCCGATATCGGGCTTTTCCTGCAAACTAGACTGTACAGTCATCTACGGCCTCCTCGCTGAGTGTCGTGCAGAGGACCGTGTCCGAAAAGCTCAAACAATCCGTTAATTGGCGGGATATCAGCTCGATAAAGCTACGTCCGTCCAGAAAGCCTTGCAATCAAGTGAGCATGCTTGTTGGGACAGGACGCCTGACCGGATACCCATTGGTAAAGGTCTTGGTCGTTTTCTTTTAGCAGCGCATCAAAAGCGTCCAGATCAGCGTCCGACATCGACGACAAATGCTTGTCAGCATATCTTCCAAGGATCAGATCCATCTCCTTGATACCCCGCCGCCAGGACCGGATCTTCAGACGCTTGATCCGCGTTTCTCTGGTTTCGTTTTCCGGTACGTGGTCCAGATCGGCTTCAGACAGTCGAAATTCGCTCATTCCTGGCTCCCCAATACGCTTCGCAACCGTTTTTCGAGCAGGGCCATATCTGTGTTGATACGGGCGAGTTCCGCTCGCAGCATCTGCAGGTCGTGCAAGATCTCTGGTACTGGGTCCGAACCGTCGACTCCAGATCCAGCTTCAGTAAGATGAACTTCTGATGTATCCCCGGTCAACAGCCAGCCGAGCGTTACGTTGAGCATTCCCGAAAGCATCTGCACACGGTTGGCGCGGGGCTCGGCCACGTCGTTTTCCCATCCACGCAGGGTCGCGAGCTTTACTCCCAGTTGACGCGCAAGTTGCGACTGGCTCAAGCCGGTAGCCTCCCGCGCTGTGGCGAGGCGGTCACCGAAAGTTGCGACATCATCGGAATACCAATTTACATCCGCATCCATAAGCGTTCCTCTTATTTTATTCCGGCTTGATCGCAACAGGGCGCGCGCCTAGAAGTTGAGCGCCGCAACTGCCAACCGGAGTGCCTTGAAATGTCTTTCCTGTCCACCTCACTCGCCCGGGTCAAACCGTCGCCGACGATCGCAGTGACCAACAAAGCGCGAGAACTGAAAGCCGCAGGAAAAGACGTCATTGGGCTTGGTGCTGGTGAACCTGATTTTGACACGCCCGACAACATCAAAGCTGCCGCAAAAGCGGCCATCGATGCTGGCAAAACGAAATACACGGCCGTCGACGGCCTTCCAGAGCTCAAAGACGCGATCTGTGCCAAATTCAAGCGCGACAATGCGCTGGACTATACGCCCGAGCAAGTCAGCGTCGGGACAGGCGGCAAGCAGATCCTGATCAACGCCCTTATGGCGACACTAAATCCCGGTGACGAGGTAATTATCCCTGCCCCCTACTGGGTCAGCTACCCCGACATGGTGCTGCTCGCCGGCGGGGAGCCGGTGATTGCAGAGGCATCCATGCAAACCGGATTTAAACTGACGGCCGATCAACTTGAAGCCGCCATTACCCCAAAGACAAAGTGGTTCATCTTCAACTCGCCGTCGAACCCGACTGGCGCCGGATACACATGGGATGAACTAAAAGCGCTCACGGACGTTTTGCTGCGCCACCCCCACGTCTGGATCATGACCGACGACATGTATGAGCATCTGGTCTACGGCGATTTCGAATTTTGCACGCCAGCGCAGGTCGAGCCGAGGCTCTATGACCGCACGCTGACCTGCAACGGCGTCTCAAAGGCGTATGCCATGACCGGCTGGCGGATTGGATATGCTGCGGGACCAAAAGAGCTGATCGCCGCGATGCGAAAAATCCAGTCTCAGTCCACCTCTAACCCGTGTTCTATAAGTCAGTGGGCGGCACTTGAGGCTCTGAACGGAACTCAAGCCTATATCCCGGACAACAACGCCACATTCCAGCGTCGAAGAGACATGGTTGTAGATATGCTGAATGCAGCAGAGGGCATAAGTTGCCCGATGCCAGAAGGCGCATTTTACGTCTATCCGTCAATTTCAGGCTGTGTCGGCAAGACCTCCGCTGGAGGAACCGAAATCACGGATGATGAGGCATTTGCAACGGCGCTGCTGGAAGAGAAAGGCGTTGCGGTCGTCTTTGGCGCCGCTTTTGGGCTGAGCCCGAACTTCCGTGTCAGCTATGCCACCTCGGACGAGGCGCTTAAAGAAGCCTGCACGCGTATTCAGGACTTCTGCGCAGCGCTCAGTTAGTTCGCGTGTCCCTTTCCTTGCCCAATCTCTACTTCCGTGTGAAGGAAAATGGCGCCTCAGTGTTCAGGGTCGTGACTGATACACGACAGAACCGGATGGACCTTGTTCAAATCGCCAATGCCAACGTTCGAAACGGCGAGATCCGGGCACAGGGTGGCCAGAGCCCGACGCCTGACGAGGAAAAAGAAATCCAAGCTTGGATTGAGGCGCGGCGGACAACTCTGGCGCACCGCCATATGCAGGATATTGATCGAACCCTGGATTTTCTGAACCTGTCTACGCAATGGGTTCAGTCCAAAGCAACGGACGCTGAATTAGAAGCGGTGAGCGACCGCCTGCTGCTCGCCATGCATGACCTGCGCACCGTGCTGGTGCGCAAGAAGGCCGACAAATTGATGAAAGACCGCTATAGCGATTAGAGCCGGCATTGCAGGGCGGGCTCATAAACTACACGACCCACTTTGCGAATTGAAGAAAGTGAGTATCATCATGGCGCACACCGGCCATGATTATCACCACATCTAAGCCGTCGCCGACTACACAACTTCGATCTTCTCCACAGCCAAGTCTGCGATTGTAAAAACGAACAGATCCGGTTTTCGGTACGCGAAGTTAGCGTTTGATCGCACACGCATAGAACGAGCCGAACCGGCCCCGAGGAGATTTTTTATTTCAACTCTGGCGCGGAGGCGTGCAAACGATCAGCGTGCTTCGGACCGTGATCGAACTGCGGAAGACATCCGGCGCTCAAGTCGGCGGCACGCGTGGAAATTAACTTGAAGGCCCTTTTGCAGTAAAACCTGCGATCCCGTGTGAGCCGCAACTGGGCGGGAATGCCACAGCAAGTTCCAATGACGTGACTATTCTTGCCACAATCGGCGTGTTTTTTGTCATTGTTGAGCGAAGCAGGACAAGTCGAATGGCAGGAAGAGACGATTTTGAAGCCCGATTGCGACGACTGGAACAGAAAGCGGCGACGCAGGATGCAGAAACGCTGACGGCCCCGAATGCGCGGCAGGCAAATACCAAGAAATCGACCAAGGCCCCGTTGAACCCCGGCATGGGCAACAGGCTTGCGATTGTCCTTGGGTTTATCGCTTTGATCGGTATTGCCCTTCTTGCCGCCTGGCAGTTTCGTCAAAGCCCTTTCCAAATCGTCCCGACACAGTTGAAAGACAGCCTGGTTTCAGCCGAAGGCTGGCTTTCGGGTTCGGCACCAGACCCCGCTGAAACAGGCCCCGCAGACCCACGCGTTGCAACACGATTGCAGACCCATCAAGGGTGGAGTTTTGAAAGTCCCGGGGTCGCGAATCGCGGTTTCGACCCGTTGATAATGGGAGACGTAACCACCGGGTTTGACCCGGCTCTGGAAGTTCTCGCGCCGCAGGAATTCACGGTGTTCGAAGCCAATTCCGAGTGTCGAGTGCGCATCCCGTCTCAAGGCGACATTGTTCATAACATTCGGCTTGAGAGCGGAAATTCGAAGACACAGGCGCATGCCTTCTCCACCGCGGCAATGGCCAAAGCTCTGATCGGTCACATAGAGGGAATTACCTCAGGCCACAGCGGCAACTACAAGATCGGGTCTATGGCCGACGGTCAGATGAGCAAAATCGACGTCGTGATCACGGACACGAGCGGTCCGGTGTACCTGGTGCTTCAGGATTTCGCGGCCCGTACTATCTGGAACCTGCATTTGGGAGAAGGTGTGAACCTGGCCCACGTGGTCCTGATCGGAGAAACCCCTGCCGTGGCGGGCCTGCCCGAAGGTGCGGGCCTGGAGGCCCTCAGGATCAGCGATTTCGTTGAAAGGTTCGAGTTTGGATCAAATGACAAAATCGAGCCCTGTATGGTTGCGCCCTGGCGGGTCCCGCGTGAGGACTGGCTAGGTTTGCAAAAAGCTAAGGGCGGCAACCAGCTTTTTGAGAACCAAATGTACTCTTACAACGCAGGAGCCCGCGCCTTCGCCGCATGGTATGCCGAAGCTCTCGCAGGTTGGACGCCCTTTGAAAACCTCGTGGCTGTGAACCAGACCGCGCATGTACTTGCCGGTCCCGTGCCCAGCACCCCGGTGCCGTACACGCCACTGCAGACGCGCAAAGCCCATATTCTGAACACCGATCATCTGGTGATCGGAGAGGACGCTTTGCGCAGTCTTCACGACACGACGCTTGAGGCCGCCATAGGCGGAAGTGTTGCAATGCTCGACCCAGCGCCACTGCAATTGGGAGGCCAGGAACAATGAGACCAATCACGCTCCTTTTTGTCGTTGTCTTTATGGGACTGCCGCTGCTTTGGTATGTGCCAGCAATGATCTGGGGATATCAGGTCACAACAGAGTCTATGAGCGAAGACGGGGCGATCTCGGAAGAGCTTGTGGGCGGACCCGCCCCTGTTCAGTGGTTCAAAAACCGCGCGGAATTGCGGGGCTATTACAGCCTCGAAGATCTTACGAAGCGCCGAACTGTATCCTTCGACATTGATCTTGATTTCAATGATCTTCTCGCACCTGGGGAGTCCGTGCCTGACAACGACCTTCTTGAGCTGTACGTCAAAGCACGGGCGCCATCGCAATTGATTGCATTCTGCCCGGAAATTCTGGGGTCATTTGCCAAAAAATGCGATGTCGGCAGCTCTGGCGGTCGATTGTCCCGCGACGGCCGCGTGCGAATACAAGGCAGTCTCACCTATCTTCCTGCCTATGAGCTTGGCAACGTCGCCGAAGTCCAAAACGGCCAGGTTATGGTCGCGCGGGCGCGCCTTCTTGACACCAACGCCGAACAGATTGCGACCCCGGAAAACCGACAGGCCGCACTTTCCCGAGCGCTTGAACTTTGCAAGCTTGTGCGCGCCGAACTTGGCAACTGCCTGATCTCGGATCTGAGCTTCAAGCAAACGCGCAGCCGTCGCGCGGCGCAAGACGAACAACCACAATTGAGCGCGACCGTGCGTGTTGCGGTCTTCGCGGACAAGACAGTCTATCGTCAGGACTCCTTGCAAAATGAGATCGAGCGCATTCAAGAGGTGCTCATGAACTGACCCCCCTAAGCTGCAGCCTCTGCGGCGGCGGCGCGGGCGCCAACCCGGTTGATATCCGTATGAGGAAAGAATTCCGCCCAGACGTGCCAGAACAGCCCAGCTTTCACATCCGGCGAGCGGCGTAGGCGCACGCCTTCAGCAGTTGTACCGAAGAAGTCGATTTCCGTCACGGGCGCGCCAGTAGTGTTCACCCAGACATTGAGGCTCTCATAGCCAGGGTCCCATGCGGCGACAAGCGACTGGCCTCCAACCTCTGCATTCACGATATTCCCATGCTCGACCAAGAAATCGTCGGTCCAGCAGGTCGCGTCTGCACCAATATTCACTCCCCACACATAGGTCTTTGTTGGCAGACGCGGGTCGATAGGCCGCTCAAGGTTCTGCATAATCGGCTTGGCTTCCGTGTGGTGTTTCTGGATGGTTGCGGTGAAGGCTATTTCCATGGCGCTGTCGAGCAGGAACAAAAATGGATTTGAGGGAAGCTTGTTTAAAAAGACCTGACCCTCCGGATAGGCCTTTTGAAAGCCGCGAAACGTCATACGAAAAGTGGGCCAGGGTCGCATTGCCAACTCCGGCCTTAAGGGACAAGCCGGACCATCTGCGTGCGTGTCCTGGTCCTTTGCGCGAAAGCCGTAGATTTGCTGCAACGGTTCCCCGGTTGAGTTGTCGCGCAATACCAGATTGTTTCCATGCTGGGCGAGCACTTCCAGATCGAGCTTCTTACCCTCCACTAAGGGCACATACCCAAGTCCAAGATTTGCAATTGCGCAGAAGGTCATAACCACAGGGTCTTCGCCAGGGTTTTCACGCGTCCCCGCCAGATGCGGGCGCATGATTTGCGGCTGCGGATGCGCGCGGGCCGCGCCGTTGTTTTCCACGACGATCACCTGAGTAGTGGGACTGACAAAATCCCTCGCTTCGTCGATGCTGTAGTACTTCGCGGTGTCTTTTTGATTGCGCAGTCCAAGGTGGACATAAACCCATGTGAATGCCACGAGGCCCAGAGTTACGAGCGTGCCAAGCCAGAAAACCCAGCCGGCCCCTCCTGCAAAGCGGAAATGCACAATCGCAGAGACCATCCACAGGAAGAGACAAGCCCCTAAAAATCTGTATTCATTCCGAATAAAACGATCCACATTGCTGCGTTTCGTTCTAATCAAAAGCTGTGGGATATCCCCGAGATCTCGAAAATAAAGAACCGCAATAGCCACCGCTATCGCCGTCGAGATGTAAAAAACGAGGTCAGGGAACATGGTCTGGTGTCCTTTGCTTCGGGCCGCTCAGCTTGCAGCACGTGGCACTGCCGCTCCAGAAGGTGGCCAGCCCCACCCACCGCGTCAAGCTCGGGGCTTTGAGACGCGGCGCTGGCAAGCTGGGCTTCCTGAAACGGCGCAATCGCCAGGACCTTCCACGTTATCGCCAGACTTTGCAACTGAAGACAAAATCGGATCTTGCAAGCGTGACGGCGCGGTCTTGCTGAAGGGTGAAATCTCCCCCCAGTGGATTGATAAGTTGCGCGACGGAATTGACACCGACCTGGCCACTCCAACTGCAAATTTTGCGCGCCGTACGGAAGACCCCGACGTATCAGCCGCTCTCGAAGACTTTTTGGACCTGGAACACGATCCCAGAATGTGAGGACTTCGTGCGAAACTCGCCGTGCGGACCTGTTGCGGCTGACCTGCTTGGCGCCGAGAGTGTCAATCTGGTTATGGATAAATGTACGTACTCTGGTTGCCGCTTGAACCACTCATCAGGGAAAACGGCATTGCGGTTTTGAAAGGCTCACAACTTCAGGATAAGCTTTTCATGCGGGTCCGCTTTGCAGACGGTCACGCCAGCTTCGAGCCGACAGAAGTTGCAGGCCAAACTTGCCACTCTCCTCCTGATGTGAATGCAGACCCGGAGGCATCCGAACTTATGCGCTGGGATCTGGAACTTGGCGACTGCATTTATCTTGACATGCGGACACTTCACGGCGGGCTGTCGTCGATTACTCCTACCGAGACCGTGCGGCGGTTTACGTTAAGAATGACCGCGCCAGACGGGTTGATCCGGTACCGCGGGGACTGGGCCAAGCCAGAACGAGCGCTTTTTGAAGCGGAAGGATACCGAGAAGGCGACAAGCTGGTCGGAGACTTCTTTCCCCAACTCTGGCCCCGCGCCTAAGCCAACGAAATACGTCCCTGCCATCCGCCAGGTCCCCAAAAGCGCCACATCAGCGTTATCCCAGCCAAGGCAAGGCCGACGACCAGACCAAGCCAGACGCCATAAGGACCTAGTGAAGTATGGAACCCAAGCCACCACGCAACAGGCAAACCTACGGCCCAGTAGCTGAAGGAGGCGAGAAGCATAGGGACACGCGTGTCCTGGACACCCCGTAGAAGGCCGAGCGCCATGACTTGCGCGCCGTCAGCAAATTGAAACAGCGCCGCCATAGCCAGAAGGCCAACGCCAAGCGAGACAATCTCTGGCTTCAGCGGGTCATCAGGCGAAATGAAAAGCGCAATCAGGAACTCTGGAATTGACAGGAACATAGCTATTGTGAGTCCCGCAAAGACAACGGACATTCCAATAGCCACGCGACCGCCGCGTTTCAACTCCAGAGCATCGCGCTGTCCCAGAGCGCGCCCCGCGCGCACCGTTGCGGCCTGACTGAGCCCGACATGCACCATAAACGTCAGTGCCGCGAGATTCAGAGCAACGCCGTGGGTGGCCAGTTCAAGCGTACCCAGCGCGCCCATCATCAAGGCGGACACGGCAAATAAACCACTCTCAGCAAAACTTGTGACACTGATCGGAGCCCCCAAACGCCAGACCTCTGCAAAGATCGGCATGTCGATCCTCCAAAGACGCGTGAAAAGATCATGCTGGGGAAAGTGCTTTCGCGCGTAGAGCACTAGCCAGACAAGCGATGCTGTGTGCAAAGCGAGGGAAGCAATTGCAGCTCCGGCTAAGCCCATCTCAGGGGCGCCAAAATTTCCGAAAATCAGGATGTAGTTCAGCACGCCATTCAGCACTGCCGCGCCAATGGTCACCCACAAGACGATCTGCGTCCGCTCCAACGCTGACAGGTAGCCCTTAAGAACCATCACCAGCAAACCCGGGATCAGTGCCCAACCGGCGATCCGGAGATAACCTTGTGCGGCATCTGCATTTTCCGGCGCCTGCCCTATGGCGATCAACCAGGGCTTTGACCAGATCATCGCTGGCATCAGCAGTGCGGCGAAGATCAGAACCAACCAGAAACCCATTCGCGTAACTCGCCGGATACGCACCTCATCGCCTTCGACGGAAGCCTTGGCGACCATGGGCATTACAGCCCAGGCAAAGCCTGAACCGATCAGTAGTGCCGGAAAGAAGACTGAACTGGCGGCCAGTGTCACGGCGGCCAATGCCTCGGCCGAATACCAACCCAGCATAACTGTATCAGTCGCCCCGATTGCGATTTGCGCCATGTGGCTGCCAATAAGCGGCAGGCCCAAAACGAGGATGGCCCGGACGTGCTGAGAATATGAGAGCGTTTGCGCCATGGCGCCGCCTTAGATCACCCGGAGCGAGGCGACAAGCATTGTCAACCAACTGGCTTGCGAACAACGTAGTCAATCAGGCCAGAAAGCCCAGAATGGCCGGGTCCTTCATCGATCTCAGCGTCGTAATCAGCGCTGTGCAGAACCTCAAAACCCGCGAAGGCTTCTTCCAGCAGGGGGAGCGTGTACATATTCTCCGCCACCGGTGGCCCACCAGTACCATACTCTACCTGTCGCGGAGCATAGCCGTGCAAGAGCAGAACCCCACCCGGCTTCAATGCGGCTTTCAAACCTTCGAAAACAGCAACGCGCGACTGCGGAGGCATAAACTGGATAAATATCGCGACAACAGCATCGTAGCTGTCTGCGGACCAATCCCAAGCGAATATATCCGCCTCCAGAAAGTCGACCTCAACACCTTTTTGCTTTGCCAGGTCTTCCGCTTTCGCCAGCGCATTCGGGGCATAATCGAATGCGGTGACCATTAGCCCGCGCTCGGCCAGAAAAACGCTGTTGCGACCTTCTCCGTCGGCGACAACCAGAACCAGCCCTTCAGAGGGCAAATGACGCGCTTGCACTTTCAGGAACTCTGCAGGCTCCGTTCCAAAAAGATAATCTGGGCGGTTGTAGCGATCATTCCACATAGCGCCTCACAACGACGCCTGCATCAACCCGAAAGCCAGAACAGCCACAACCAGCCCGACGGATACCTCAATCACCGGTACAGCGCGCGAAACGCGCTCCCATCCACCAGCCGTGGATGCTGCGCTTTCGCGCAAACCTGTCGCCGCCAGCGCCACCGAGATGGTCACCGAGCCTGTCCCCAGGGCCATCGCAATCACACCAGCAATTGCGGCAGTTTGGAGATCCAAACGCCAGCCCAAAATCAAAAGGAAGATTGCGCCGGTGCAGGGTCGGATCGCGACCGCTGCAACCAATGTCGCGAGCTCCTGCCAAGATTTTGCCTGCGCCACAGCTTCGTGCGACGGCGCATGAGCATGTCCGCATGACGGGCACGCATTCGCATGATCATGGTGAGCATCATGGGCGTGGGCGCGCTGAGGGCCTGGCTCAGCGAAAGTGAACTGTGTCCGAAAACTACGTATCCCGCGCCAAACGAGCCATACTCCAAGCAAGGATACAGCGCCGTAGCTGGCAGGCGCCAACCAGTCCTCTGCTGCGACGCTTAAACTGGCAGCGGACGCCTGCAAAAGCCAGATACCAAGGTAAACCAGGACGATCGCAGTGGCCGCCTGTGCAATGCTAGAGGCCATCGCAACAACCGAAAGACGCACCGGAGAAACGCGCCGGGCGACGCCGTAGCCGCCTATAACAAGCTTACCGTGGCCTGGTCCGACAGCATGGGCAAACCCGTAAGCGAAACAAGCCGCAAGCAGGGCGGTTAGTGCGCCGGGTTCGCCTGAACGCAGAGCGCGCAAACCTCGCGCCAGAGCGCCCTGCGTCTCTCGTTGCAGGTTTTGAGCCCAGAACACCATTTGGTCCCAGCCACCGGTCCAGAGCCAGAAAGCTCCGTATCCGAAAGCAAGCAAAGCAAGAAGACTTACGACGCGCATGTCACACGAACCTCCTCGGCGAAAAACTCACCAACGGGCGGAAAGTTATCTTCCAGAAACGCGTCTTCACTGCCAGCAAACTCGCGCAGAGCGGCGCGCAGCTGGTCCCCTGCCGCAGCGAAATCCGGAACAAACAACTGTGCCTTGCAGCCCTCCGGCGCGTTCTCCATCCGTGTCGGAAGAGAGATCTGGTATGCGGTGTAGTAAGTGGGATCATAAATCTGAAGAATTACAGGGTCTTGCCCGACCGTGATACGCTCTTCGAGGGCCCGAAGATGCGTGGATACAATACGTCCATCATCGTAGGCCGCATCCCACTCAAGAGGAGGCGACAGGGGAATTTCCTCTCCTCCGACGATCAGATAGGCGTCCCCTGCAAAGCCCTCGATCCAATTCATATCGAAGCCCGCGAGAGTCACCCTTTCAGAGGATGTCAGAACACCGTCGAAGTCTTTATCAAGTCCGCGTTCTTCAACCGTAAGAAGCGAGTAGAGTTCGTCATAGGCCCATACGATCCGCACGGCTCCAAGCTGGCCCGCATCATCAAACATCAACGTGACGCCAGAATCGATGAAAATATGCGGATGCGCGTTCGCGCGCCCTAAGGGCAACGCCGCCATTCCAATGATTGCCAATACTGCCGCGGGCCAGAACCTCATAATGCGAGTCTACGGGTCCCGGCGCACAGGCTCAATGCATCATTTACGCTTGCGGGTTTCGGGGTGCAAAGATGTGCCGAGAATGTGATCCGCAGAATGCACAACATGGCTCGCACCGCCAACAAGCAGCGGATCCGGCGATGTAGCGATGGAATGGTCCTTGTCCGGATACTCAAGTGTTGACAGAAAATGGCGCATGCAATTCAAACGCGCGCGCTTTTTGCAATTTGACTTCACAATCGTCCAGGGCGCGTCAGCGGTGTTCGTGTAAAAGAACATCGCTTCTTTCGCTTCAGTGTAGTCATCCCATTTGTCGAGCGAAGCTTTGTCGATCGGCGAGAGTTTCCACTGCTTCAGAGGATCGGTCTCGCGGCTTTTGAACCGCCTGAGTTGCTCAGCGCGGGTGACGGAAAACCAGTACTTGTAAAGACGAATTCCAGACCGCACCAGCATGCGCTCAAAGTCAGGCGTCTGGCGCATGAACTCCAGGTATTCGTTGGGTGAGCAGAAGCCCATCACGCGCTCTACGCCAGCGCGATTGTACCAGGAACGGTCATAGAAAACCATCTCCCCAACCGTTGGCAGCTCCTGAATGTAGCGCTGGAAGTACCACTGCCCCTTCTCTTCCCAGGTCGGCTTGTTCAATGCGACAACACGCGCAGACCGGGGGTTGAGGTGCTCGGTAAACCGTTTAATCGTACCGCCCTTGCCAGCCGCATCCCGCCCTTCAAACAAAAGAACAAAACGTTGCCCGGTATCCTGAGCCCAGAGCTGGACTTTCAAGAGCTCTGCCTGAAGGCGCGCCTTCTCGGCCTCATAGCTGCGGCGGGGCATTTTTCTGCGGTACGGATAGCGCCCGGTCTCAAAGGCGCGGCGTATCGCTTCAGGCGACGGGCCGGCCTCTACAGGCGGCGTATGAACCGCAGCGATCTCGGCGGTGGTTTCAATGGTATTCAGAACCGGGGCTTGTTCAGTCATGGGAGCTCCTTCGGGGTCACTGAGACCGGAGTTATCAGATCACCGAGCCGAGCGCTTTGAGCCGTATCAAAAACTCCAAAAGAAAAACGGGCGCCCATGGCGCCCGCATTCTATTAAACTCAGCCTGGCTCAGACGTGGCGTTTGCGGGCGAACCCGAGCGCCCCCACGCCAGCCAAAAGGAAGAACAAGCTCGCAGGCAGCGGGACAACAGACATTGCAAAACTGTCCGCGCCAAACCCGTCGCCGGTGTCAATCGTCATATCCACCAGAATATCGGTTACGAGGCCGGTGAACGCCAGCTCAACCAAAAAAATGTCACCATTTCCTTGAACAACGCTGTTGGGCACAGAATCCGGCCCGGAGATGTCGGTGCCGTCTACTGCAATTCCAAAGAATGCCCCGCCGACATCATCGAAATCGGTCAGGATGAACGACATGTAGTTAAACGCTTCGCCAGTCTCAGCCGTTGCCAGCCTTATACCGGTGTTATCGTTGCTGTCGATGAACTTGAAGCTCGGATCGACAGGAGACCCAAGCGAACCAAAGTCAGCATCGTAGCGGCCGTAGTTCGGTTGACCGTTGTTGTTTTCGTCACCGTTGGACCGAATAATTGCCGCGTCTGTCGGTGTCCGATTGGATCCGCCGGTGCCGGACGGCAGAATTGCGAAGAACTCTCCTACGTCTGTAGACAGCGCCACAGTCTCCGTGGCGAAATCGTATGGACCGTTTGGTTCTGTCGCGCTGAACCCTTCAAAATCCTCGTACTGGAGCAAAGAATGGCCGTTCAGCGCGTTTTGCTGTGCGGTCACTGTGGTTGCGCGATCCGAGAATTCGGTCACCGTGATCGTCACGGAAGCTGCGTGCGCAGAAAAAGACAATGATGCGCCGGCCACAGCCAGGCATGCTATCGCAGCCGTTTTTGTAAAGGTAAACATACTCTGACCCTCGTAAATAAACAGAGCATCGATAGCACACTAACTGCACTATGTCAAAATAATGGCGTTATCGTGTCCATCGTCGCAACAGCGGCGGGCAGGAGGAGAGACTTTTGCCCCGCTTTTGTGGACATCCGCCCCCTTCCCACACATTCCTCACCCTGCCATACTGCCGTCAAACAAATAATACCGAGCAGCAGCTATGGCCGACGACCTTCTTTCCGCCGCCCCTGAGGCGGTTGCCTACGACGCCTCCGCCATCGAAGTTCTGGAGGGGCTCGAACCCGTGCGCAAACGCCCCGGTATGTATATCGGCGGCACCGATGAGCGCGCGCTCCATCACCTTGTGGCAGAGGTTCTCGACAACTCGATGGACGAGGCTGTCGCGGGCCATGCCAACAGGATCGAGGTGGAGCTGCACGCCGATCATTCGGTCACCATCCGCGACAACGGGCGGGGCATTCCCGTCGATCCGCACCCGAAATTCCCTGATAAATCTGCGCTGGAAGTGATCTTGTGCACCCTGCACGCGGGCGGCAAATTCTCGGGCAAGGCCTACCAGACCTCCGGGGGTCTGCATGGCGTGGGCGTTTCGGTTGTCAACGCGCTCAGCGATCACCTGCGCGTTGAGGTTGCCCGAAACCGCGTGATCTATGCCCAGGAGTTTTCCCGTGGCGTCCCGCTCGGCAAAGTGGCCGAAGTTGGCCAGGCGCCCAACCGCCGCGGTACAACTGTGACCTTCCACCCGGACGAGCAGATTTTCGGCAGGCTCAATTTCAAGCCGGCGCGGCTTTTCAAGATGGCCCGGTCGAAGGCTTACCTGTTTTCGGGCGTAGAGATTCGCTGGAAGTCCGAGGTCGACGACGGCGAAACCCCCACACAGGCGACGTTTCACTTTCCCGGCGGCCTTGCTGATTACCTGACAGAGCAGCTGCAGGGCGCCGCGACCTATGCGGATGCGCCCTTCGCCGGCAAAGTCAGTTTTGAAGACAAGTTCAACGCCCCCGGCTCCGTCGAATGGGCGATCAACTGGACGCCCGCGCGCGACGGGTCGATCCAGTCCTACTGCAATACGGTACCGACACCCGAGGGTGGCACGCATGAGGCCGGGTTCTGGGCCGCAATCCTCAAATCGCTGCGGGCCTATGGCGAGCTTGTGAACAACCGCAAGGCCGCCCAGATCACGCGGGATGATGTGCAGGGCGGCGGCTCTGCGCTGGTCAGCTGTTTCATCCGGGAGCCTGAATTCGTCGGCCAGACCAAGGACCGGCTGGCCACGACGGAGGCGCAGCGCATGGTCGAAGGCGCCGTGCGCGACCATTTCGACAACTGGCTCGCCGCCGACACCAAGGCCGCCGGCGCCATCCTTGATTACATGGTGCTCAAGGCCGAAGAACGCCTCCGCCGCCGGCAGGAGAAGGAAACCGCCCGCAAATCCGCCACCAAACGCCTGCGCCTGCCCGGCAAGCTCGTCGACTGCTCGCAAAACGCGCGCGAGGGCACGGAGCTCTTCATTGTGGAGGGCGATAGCGCGGGCGGCTCCGCCAAAATGGCGCGGGACCGGAAAACACAAGCGCTTCTGCCCCTACGCGGCAAAATCCTCAACGTCCTTGGCGCGGCCTCCTCCAAGCTCGGCTCCAATCAGGAGATCAGCGACCTGACCCAGGCCCTCGGCGTCGGGCTTGGCGCGAAGTTCAATATCGAGGATCTGCGCTACGACAAGATCATCATCATGACCGACGCGGATGTGGACGGCGCGCATATCGCCTCGCTCCTGATGACCTTCTTCTTCACCCAGATGCGCCCGCTCATCGATCAGGGCCACCTCTACCTCGCCTGCCCGCCCCTCTTCCGCCTGACCCAGGGCCCCAAGCGCGTCTATTGCCTTGATGAGGTCGAACGCGACGACTGGCTGGAGAAAGGCCTCGGCGGGAAAGGCAAGATCGACGTCAGCCGCTTCAAAGGTCTCGGCGAGATGGACGCCAAGGACCTCAAAGAAACCACGATGGACCCGTCCTCCCGCAAGCTGATCCGCGTCAGCATCGACGAGGACGAACCCGGCGAGACCGGCGATCTGGTGGAACGGCTGATGGGCAAGAAGCCTGAGAAGCGGTTTGAGTATATCCAGCAGAACGCGCGGTTTGTTGAGGAGTTGGATGTTTGAGTGAGGGCAGCTAGAAAAGCTCACCTTGCGAGGGACTTTCTCCCGATGACTGAATGTCTCCAACAGCTGCCTCAATAGCATTTCTGTCGAGCGGTTCGGCCAGACGCACTGAATCAACGGCAAGTACGCGCAATACCGTTCTAGATCGCACCTTTCCTTTAACTGTCTTTATCACCCATTGTGCTCGAACCTTTGTACCCTCACCGAACGAAAACTCTTTCGAATGAAGACGAGACCAAAATTGTTTATCGGCAACAATGAAGAAACAAGAGCTTCCATTAGCCAACTCTGCTTTCCACTGCCGGCCTTCTTGGTCTTGTTCACGAAAATTCGGAGAAGTTATCAGCAACTCTACTAACTCAACTTTGTATTCGGGCTTGTCGGCGTCTTCCTTGTCAATCCGGACTGGCTTTACGGCGCGTGCCGCAAAAGAGCTGCGGTTAATCGGGAAGTCATCTTCCTCTGAGAAACCGATTCCGTTTATTCTCTCGTCTTGGAGGCAAGCTTCAAACATGCCACTTTGCGCGTCAGCAATTTCAAAGCGGGTACCTTCTGAGATTTCCAGTTTGTCTATTGCATCGCGTTCCAACGACAGAGCATTTCCCGTCGCACTCACCACGAACCTTTCGACGATCGCACAAGCTTCTTTCTCTGTTTCGTCAGTTTCTTCGGTCTGCTTTCCTTCAAGACTCTCACTCTTTTCCTGAAGTTTGCGTATTCCTTCTACCGCGTGTTCAACGGGGTACTTTCCAGTAAGTTCTCGAATTGATTCTTTACCAAGGTCGGTCTCTGCAACCATCAGCAGAAAGGCAATTATCCCTCCCGAGTAGTTGAAACCTTTGATTATCACTTTAAGAACTTGTTTGACGCTGCCAGTTTCAGGCGATGCAACAAGAAGCTCAATCTCTAAGCTGTTAGAGAAAACCTCTCGGTTAATAGCCGCTATTGTCCGTTCAGCGCTACGCGCGGACTCGATAAACGCGTGTAATGTAACCTCGTGCTTAGGTACGTCGAAATGAACGTAAAGGTTGTTCATTTGATCATTTCACTTTGGCAAAGGACCCAATTCATCATAGACGTAGGGATCACGAGCGAAATTACAACAAATTCAATAACTTTCGCGTATTGCCAAAGAACTGGATAGCGCCCGGCCCGACGGGTGGCGCGAAAGCGCCCGCCGTCGCACCGCAGGTGCGCCGTGCCTTACTCGGCATGCCTCCGGCATGACGGGGGCGGGTGTTCGGCGGGGTGATCGTCCCCCGGACGATCCCCTGATCCGCCTCACCGCTGCCCGGGCGGTTCCCGACGGGCAGGACATCTGATCAAAGTCGCGCGTCACCCGTAGGCCGGGGTTCACCCCGGCACCTAGATGGTCACAAACCGCCAACCGTCCCCGTCCTTCTCCACCGTCCCCACACCCGGAAACGGCAAATGCGTCGCCGCGATCCGCTCGCCCGAGGCCGCGACCTCCGCAAAAACCCGCGCCCGCGTGTCCGCCGCCCGCGCGGCGTCGCTATCGAGCGCATAGCCCACATCCACATGAGCAAACTGGATCGCCTCCGAAATCACCGCATCGCCCACGATCAGCAGGCTGTCGGCGCCCGAGGCCATGCGCAGCCCGCTATGGCCCGGCGTGTGCCCAGGTAGCGGCACAAGGTGCAGCCCGTCGCCCAGATCGCTCTCGCCCTCATGGATGACCACCCGGTCCGCAAAGCCCAGCGCACCCGTCTGGATCATTTCGACCATGGGTTTGCTGGCCTCGGGCGTTGCCTCCAGCAAGCCCGGCGCGGTCCAGAACGCCCATTCCGCCTGCGCGAGATGGATCGGCACCCCGCCCCAGTCCTGGCTCATCAGCCCGCCGATATGGTCGGCATGCATATGGGTCAGCACGATATCGGTGACGGCCTCCTGGCTCAGATCCGCCAGCGCGGCCCCGGTTGCGGGAAACCGCGCCTTGAGCGCCTGGCCAGATCCGGTATCGACAAGAACACGACGGTTGCCTGTCTCGATCAGCCACAGATTGGCCCCGGCGGGCACCGTCTCGCCCAGGGTCACGGAATTTGGTACACCGAAGAAATACTCTGACGGCAGATCGAACTGTCCATCATTCCAGACGGTCACTCTGACCTCTCCGATCTGCGTCTGAACGCTCTTGGTCATGGCGCGGTCCCTCTCTGCTGCGCGGTCCGTGCTCCAGAGTGCGGTCTGAAGACGCTCGCCGCAATGCCCCCGACCGTGTCCGCAGCTTTCATTTCTCCTGCATTTGGCGGTAAATCGGCGCCTTTCCGCCCGTTCCAACAAGGCGGAAGCTTGGCCATTTTGATGCCGTAAAGGTCCAATCCCGCCCCATTTGCCGCGAAATGACCCTGCTGCCAGACAATTTTGGACACCGGTTGAAAACAGTGTGCAAAGAGGAGGTACAGATATGCAAATTGTTCTCTCTTCTACTATTCTTGGTGCGTTTTTTGGCACGCATATCGCTGTGGCCAGCTTGTTTTTCGGGGCCAGCTTCGCGCTGGCCGGGTTCATCTATATTGGCACGTCGCTTTGCGCTATGGCGCTGAGCACTGCGGTAATGATCTACCGCCGCCATATGGACGGCACCGACAACACGATGGCAGCAGCGTAAGCCAGTCCAGACCTACACACCTGGAAACTACAGATCCTCCCGGGCAACTCGCCCGGGAGGATTTGCTTTTCAGGAGCTTTTTAGCGCGCGGGCCCGAAGGTAGTTTTAGCTAGCGCTGCAGTGTCTGAAGGTAGCTGACCACATCCACCATCGTCTCGGAGGTCAGGATCGGCGCACCGGTTTCGCTATCCAGCGCGCCTGCCCTGCCCTCAAACACCGGACCGAAAATTGGCATTGGTCCCCCATGTCCCAACACCGGAACCCGCCCATCGACCTGTGCCACAACCCGGCTTATCGGAAAGACCCCTGAATTGTTCTGCGTCAAACGCGTTATATCCGGCGGCTGGATTGTTAATACCTGGGTCATCGGACCATCGCCGCGCCCCTCCATTCCGTGGCATGTCACGCAATAGTCCCGGAACACCTGCCGCCCTGCGTTGATGTCCTGCGCAAAACACGGTGCTGCTGCCAGCAGGATCGGAACACAAGCTGCCCATACGGTGGCTTTCATCGAGATCTCCTTCCAAGTCAGTCGTTCTGCAAAGCTTCGATGTGGTAGGCAATCGACAGGATCATTCCGCGAGTCTCGACCGGCGCCCCATAGGGACCTGTATTGCCTGCCGCGTCATCGAACAGGGCCCCGTAAAGCGGCATGGGCGCCCCGTGCCCGCGAAGTCCGGTGCGACCGTCGATGATGTGGATAACCTCGAGCATCGGAAACACACCATTGTTGAGCGCACTCAACTGCGTCAGATCTGGTACGGCAATCGACATGATTTCAGACATCGGACCATCTCCCAGCCCGTCGATCCCGTGGCAGGTTGCGCAGTATCGCGCGAAGGCTTCAGCCCCTGGATCCCCAGCGGCCACGGGGCTTGCCGCTGCAAGCCCAATCGCCAAGAGTGTGGTTAGTTTCATCTCGCGCGCCTCCCGAAGACGAATGCGATATGCAGGTCTCATCTTCGTGCCCGAAGCGGCACAGCGCCTTGATGTGCATCAAGCCCGTGACAGCCGGGGAAAGGACGCCCATGTACACTCACGCCGCCATTATGCTTGCCGCCGGAATAGGCGTTCCACTTCTTGCAGCGCTGAACGCGCGCTTGGGCACCAATATCGGTGCTCCGGCAACTGCCGCTGCGGTTCTTTTTGCCGTCGCGTTGGCAGCCGCATGCGTCACAATGGTACTGACCGGTGGGAAAGGCGTTGGCGCACTCGCGTCTCAGCCGAAGCATCTTTTTCTGGCAGGCTTTCTGGTCGCGTTCTACGTGATCTCCATCACCTATGTCGCGCCGAGTTTCGGGGTCGGCAACGCTGTCTTTTTTGTACTGCTGGGCCAACTTATTTCCGCTGCAACGATTGACCATTTTGGCCTCTTTGGCGCGCGCCCCGCCCCTTTGGAGACAACCCGCGCCCTCGGCATTGCACTGATGGGTGTTGGTGTTTTTCTCACTCAACGCGCCTGACGGACCCAAACACAGCGCTACCTTTTCGAGACATGATCAGGAGACATGGATGATCCGCGCACTTGCTGTTTTGTTCGCCTTTTTTCCAAACCTAGTCATGGCCCAAGATGTGGAGCTTGAGCTGGTTTTAATGGCCGACGCATCTGGGTCCATTGACGCGGCGGAGATAGAATTTCAGCGTCAGGGTTATGCGACCGCCTTTCAGGATCCGGCCGTTCTGGGCGCAATTGCCAACTCCGCCTATGGGCGCATTGCAGTCACCTATGTGGAATGGGCCGCTGCCGGCGCAGAAGACGTAGTGGTGCCCTGGCGCATCGTTGACGGGCCGGAAAGCGCGGCAGCGTTCGCAGCAGAGTTTGAAGGCAAACCCAGACGCGCGTTCGGCCGAAACTCGATCGGATCAGCTCTGATCTTCGGAACCCAACTTATCGAAACCAACCAATTTGAAGGGTGGAGGAAGGTCATCGACTTCTCTGGTGATAGCGCAAACAACTGGAACGGCCCTTCTATCGCCGAAGGCCGTGGTGCAGCATTGGCCGCCGGTATCACCATCAACGGCTTGCCGATACTCTGCCGGTCCTGTTCCCGTCCCGGCTTTGGCGATCTGGAACAGCTGTACGAAGACCGGATTATCGGAGGCCCCGGGGCGTTCGTAATCACCGCTGACGGAATGGAAAGCCTGGCGGATGCAATCCGACGCAAGCTGATCCTTGAAATCGGTGGCACGATGCCGCAACGAGAACTTGCCGCGCACACCCGATAATGATCTGAAACAAGCGCAAGTTTCGTGATTTGGCGATCCGCAATTTGCCATGTTACCGTTCAAGCAGAACGATTATTTCGCGCCGTCTGTTTTTGAATGACACGCGAGGAAGACAGGTTGAAGGCCCCATGACAGTTTACAGAACAATCGCAGCGGCGTTCTCACTTGCGGCGCTTTTGCCGAACATCGCGAACAGCTTTGAAGGCAACGTTTCCCCCGATATCGTCGATGGGACAGAGGACTACTCCCCATTCGTGGGCCGTGCGTATCCGGATCAGGTTCTGTTCGGCGACCTGCATTTTCATACCGAGATTTCTTTCGACGCCGGTTTGATTGGAACCTCACTCGATATGCACGACGCCTTTGCCGTCGCACGTGGCGAGGAAATTCTGTCAAACACCGGCCAGCGCGTGCAACTGGTGCGACCGCTGGACTTTCTCGCGATCACTGAGCATGCGGAGATGCTGGGGCTGGCGACCGCAATCCGGACCTCAGATCCCAGACTTCTTGCCGATGACTGGGGGCGGAAAACATATGAGTTGTTCCAATCAGGCCAAGAAGGCCGGCTGGAGGCTTTCGCCGACATCATCCGCATTGCCACGGTCGAGGGGCGCGACCCGCTTGCGGGAGTAGACATCGACGGCGATCTTTGGGAGGAGATCATAGAAACTGTGGACCAGTATAACGAGCCGGGCGTCTTTACTTCGCTCGCTGGGTTCGAGTGGACCTCTACACCTCTTGGCGACAACCTTCACCGCGTCATCCTGTTTGCTGATGGCGCCGACAAAACTGGCCAGACGCGCCCTTTCCCGTTCTTTGACAGTCAGCCCGAGGACTTGTGGGACTATCTGGCTGCCTACGAGCGAGACACCGGCGGCCGCGCAATTGCCGTACCGCATAACGGGAACCTGTCGAACGGGATTATGTTCACGAAGAACAAGTATGACGGAACACCGATGGACGCGGATTATGCAGCCAAACGCATCCGGTGGGAGCCGATGCACGAGATGACGCAGATCAAGGGCGACGAGGAAACGCACCCGCTTTTGTCCCCTGACGATGAATTCGCGGATTTCGAGACCTGGGATGTAAGCAATATTGCAGGCTCTGTGCCCAAGACCCCGGAAATGCTGCGATACGAATATGCGCGGTCAGCACTCAAAGTTGGGCTCGAGATCGAACGTGAAATCGGGGTGAACCCTTACAAGTTCGGAATGTACGGCACCACAGACGCGCATACCGCGATCCCTACTACGCGCGAGGATAACTATTTCGGTAAATACCAACATACGGAGCCCTCGCCCAACCGTCACAACATCGACGTGATCCCCGCTGATGATCCGGCCCTACGCATTCTGACTGCTCAGGAATCTGCGGCTGGTTTGACCGCTGTCTGGGCGCGGGAAAACACGCGGGACGAGGTGTTCAGCGCCCTTACCCGCAAAGAAGCCTACGCGACCACCGGCACCCGCATGCGTGTGCGCGTCTTCGGCGGATGGGAATTTGAGCCCGAGGATCTGGGCGCCGCAGATTTTGTCTCCAACGGCTACCAGAACGGCGTACCCATGGGCGGTGATCTGCGCAATGCGCCCGAAGGGGCGTCGCCCAGCTTCCTGATCCGCGCTTTGCGCGACCCGGACGGGGCCAACCTTGACCGCGTCCAAATAGTAAAGGGCTGGATCGACGAAAGCGGCAGTACTTTCGAGCGTATCTACGACGTCGCCGTGTCAGGCGACCGCGAGATCGGCGAGGACGGGCGCGCGCGCGAGCCCGTCGGATCCACGGTAGACATCCCAACCGCGACCTTCACTAACACAATCGGTACTGCAGCGCTGCAAGGCCATTGGCAGGACCCGGAGTTCGATCCGACCCAGAATGCGTTTTACTACGTGCGCGTGCTGGAGATCCCGACCCCACGCTGGACCACGCGTGATGCGGCGGTCTTCGGCATCCCTCTGCCCGAGACGGTCCCGGCCGAAGTGCAGGACCGGGCCTATACTTCGCCGATTTTTTATTCATCTGAGAGTTGATCAGTTCACCTGCTGCCCTTTTCCAACCATGCGGAGCACGCTCCGCCTTGGAAACAAGGGAAGGATCCAGTTCAGCAAGAAGCTGAGTTTCCAGTCGTTAATAGCGATCAACTTGCCATCCATCATCGCGTGATAGCCAAATTCCGCGACATCTGCAGGCTGCGCGCCACCAGCTTTCACCATGGCCGTCTCTTCAAGGTTTGCAGCTTGCGCAAATTCGGTCTCCACATAGCCCGGTGCCAGAACAGAGACCGTCACTCCTTTGTCGCGCAATTCCTGATCCACAGCTTGGCTGAATGAATTTACAAAAGCCTTAGTGGCGAAATAGACGGCTTGATTTGGTCCGGGCAGAAACCCTGCCGTAGAGCCCACGTTGAGGATTTTACCACCACCTCTTGTCGCCATATCGGCACCAAACCGGTGGGTCAGCGTCACCAAAGCTTTGACGTTCAGATCGATCATCGCGTGTTCATCTGCGAGCGCCCTTTCCACATGCACGCCCTGTCCGCCAAAGCCGGCGTTATTTACAAGGATATCAACCGACAAACCTGCGGAGCGGACGGCCTCGTAAAGCGCATCTGCGCCACCGGTTGCTCCGAGATCGAGAGCGAAGACGTGCGCCTTTATTGCATGTGCGGCTTCAAGCTCTTGCTTGAGGTCGATCAGAGCGTCTTCCCTGCGCGCGGTCAGAATGACATCTCCGCCTGCAGCGGCGTGAATCCGTGCAAACTCCTTACCAAGGCCCGAAGACGCGCCAGTGATCAATGCAGTCTTTTTCATTTCAAACCCCTTTTTGGATCTAAGTCAACAAGTGTTGACCTTCACATAAGACAGTAAATCACGAGTGTCAACACCTGTTGACATTTAGGCATTTGAAGAGCAGGTTTGAGTGATGGCAAAAGGTGAAGATACAAAAGCTGCCCTCCTGTTAAGGGCCAAGCAGCTCTTCTGGACACGAGGCTACTCCAACGTCCCAGTGCGGGAAATCGCCAAGGCAGCTGGTGTCGATGTTGCACTGATATCGCGGTATTTCGGGTCGAAACGCGGACTTTTTGAAGCAACGATGGCTGACGTACCTGCTTTGGACGTGCGCGACCTTGAAACTTCCGAGGATCTCATCACGGCGATCGTCGACCTTTTCTCAAGCGCGCCCAGGAATGGTCCTGAGCCCTCACCCACTGCCGCGATACTGGCCAATGCCGGTGATCCGGAAGTCGGTGAGCTGGTCCGCCTCCACTACACACGCAAATGGCAAACCCCAATCGAAAAGATCGTCCCCGACCGCAGTAAAGCGGCCCTATTCAGCGCGGCATTGCTCGGTATCAGCGTTGCAGAAAAAGCATTGCACCTTCCGGGCATAGCCCCAGCGACTTCTGACGCCTACAAGGCGCAGCTGCGACAGCTGTTAGCCGGAGCCTTGTGATTGAGGCATCGCGGGCCGGTTGTCTAGTCGAGCCGAAGCCCCGCGATCCGAGCGCGAATGGCGCCGTCGGTATCATCACTGTCGGCGCTGATTGCGAGGCCGACAAGCGCTTCGACCTCGCCGCCAAAAGCTTGCTGATAGTCGCGGGCCAAATCTACGTTCTCACGGTGCGTTCCCGTGCCAGCATTGCGCAGCACTACGGTCTTGCCGCGTGTGCCCAGATAGGGGCTGTCAAGCTGCTGCTTGCGACCGTGGTCACCGCCCCAGACATAGACCAGCACGCGCGCCTGCTCATTGCCGAGAAGCTTTCGGATATTACCGCCGCGCAGGCTTTTGGCCTCTGCCTCGGGAAGGAACACGAAGTAAAGGGCCAGGTTTCGGTCATCTCCGCCTTTTCGTGTCAGATCCGTTGCGGCAACGCTTTCGACAACGCTCCAGTTCCATTCCGCATCCCGCGCGCTCCAGCGCGACGGGTCGAGCGCCATATAGGCCATAGAGACCGATCCGTCCGAAAGAACATCAAGCTCGCTGCCGTTAAACCGGTAGGTGTTCGACGAAAAAAGCGAGAAACGTTGGGTTTTCCAGGCCCCGTCAAAAGGCACAGGCTCGGCGGAAACTGGCGGAGTGGCAAGCGCAAGCGCTAAAGCAAGAAAAAGGGATCGCATTGGGTGTCTCCTTGGTTTGAGGAAAACCTAGGAACGTTCCCGCTCACGAAACACCAAACTTCGCGTGAGCCTGTCAGGCCGAAACAAGTACTCCGTTTTCAAGCCGGACCGCACGGTCCATACGACTGGCGAGTTCCAGATTGTGCGTTGCAATCAGCGCGGAAAGCCCCGTGCCTCGGACGTGCTTCATCATGGCGTCAAACACCGTGTCCGAGGTCGCAGGGTCAAGATTTCCCGTTGGCTCATCTGCCAGCAAAAGCTGCGGAGCATTGGCGAGTGCACGACAGAACGCGACACGTTGCTGCTCGCCACCTGACAGCGCGGCAGGCCGATGGTCTGCGCGCTTAAACAGACCAACACTTTCCAGAAGTGCTTGCGCCCGAGCACCGGCCTCGGCCTTTGATGCTCCATTGGCCAGTTGCGGGAGCGAGATGTTTTCGAGTGCTGTGAACTCGGGCAGAAGATGGTGAAACTGATAGATAAATCCGACATCCTCGCGCCTTACCGCCGTCCGCGCCCGATCCGAAAGCCCGGCAACATCGCGCCCACCAAGACGCAGCGTGCCGTTATCCGCGGTATCGAGCAGGCCCGCAATGTGCAGAAGGGTCGACTTGCCGGCACCTGAAGGCGCGACCAGCGCCACGACCTCTCCGGTCGCGACGGCCAGATCCACGCCGCGCAAAACGGACACTTCAGCAGGCGTGGCGCGATTATAGGCCTTGGTGAGCCCTGAGGCCTCCAGAACCGGGTCACTCATAGCGCAAAGCCTCGACCGGGTTCATCCGCGCCGCGCGGCGCGCCGGAAAATAGGTCACGCAGAATGACAAACCAAGCGACAGCGCGACCGCTGCCAGAACATTTGCCAGCTCGAGCTTGGCGGGTACTTCATAGATGCCGCGTATGGACGGGTCCCAGACCCCGCCACCGCCGACCCAGTTCACGAAGCTGAAGATCTGGTCGATATAAATCGCGAACAAGCACCCAAGGATCACCCCAAACAGTGTTCCAAGAAGTCCCGTTGCCGCCCCGCACAGGAAAAACACCCGCAGCACAGCCCCTTCGCTCAACCCGATCGTGCGCAGGATGCCGATATCACGCCCCTTGTTTTTCACCAACATAATCAGGCCTGAAACGATGTTCATGGCGGCGATCAAGACAAGAATTGCCATAATCACAAACATCACATTGTCTTCTATCTCGAGCGCTCGCAAAAAAGCTGACGCGCTGTCCTCCCATGTCCAGAGAAACGTACCCGCGCCAGAGACACCCAATACGGAACCCCGCCACTGGTCGATGTCTTCAGGTTCGCTCACCATAACCTCGATCTCGTCCGCGCCTGCGTCGCGGTTGAAATAGGCCTGCGCCTCCTTGAAGGGCATATAGATGCGCGTCCGGTCGATGTCGTAGCGGCCCAGCGAAAAAATATAGACGACTTCATAGGTCTTCACGCGTGGACTGGTCCCGAAGGGTGTTTTTACTCCGTCGGGAGAAATCAGGCGGATTTGCTCCCCAACTCGAAGCCCCAATTCGAGCGCAATGCCGGATCCAATGGCGACCCCGCCACCGAACCGCTGAATATCTCCGCGCCCGGCCTCGTCGCCGCGAATTCCAGGAAGACTCAGAAAATCGCCGGGAGCCAGCCCGTAGACTTCAGCGCCTGCCGTGCGACCTTCATGGGTACTTATGACTTGCCCACGGATGAGAGGCGCGGCCCGGGTCACCCCTGGCAACTCGGAAATCCGCGCCGCGATGGCATCTGCTTCGGGCAAAAGGCGGGAAGTCTCTCCGGTCTCTTCGTTATAAAAGCTGCCATACACCGCGATATGGGCATTTGCGCCCAGGATCGTATCGACAAACTCTGCACGGAAACCCGAGCGCACGGACATGGTGGCAATCAGTGCCATGACGGCGAGAGTGATCCCGATCAGGCTGATCCACGTCATTACGCTTACGCCTCCCTCCGCGCGACGCGCGCGGAGGTAGCGCCAGGCAATCATCCATTCATAGCGGGTAAAGGGCGGTGGCGAAGTGGCCAAGGCGGGCTCCGAAAAAGATCCCCTTGGTCTTACCCTGCCCACGGCGGAGGTCAATCACCCCCGCCGTACTGTCACTCAATCCTCGTCGAATGCGGCCCAAATCAGAGCGCCGATCACCCCACCTGCCAGAGGCGCAACCCAGAAAAGCCAGAGCTGAGCCATGGCAGGAGCATCTGCATAAAGCGCCATCGCGGTGGAGCGTGCCGGGTTTACGGACGTATTGGTGACGGGGATCGAAATGAGGTGGATCAGCGTCAGGCAAAGACCGATCGAGATCGGTGCAAACCCTTCAGGAACCTTCAACGATGTCGATCCGAGGATCACAATCAAGAACACCGCAGTTAGAACGGTTTCAGCCACAAGCGCTGCAATCATGTTGTAGCCCGCAGGCGACGCTTCGCCGTATCCGTTGGAAGCAAAACTGCCCACGCCAGCGAACTCTGCCTGACCGGAGACGATGATGAAAAGGGCCCCCGCAGCGGCTGCACCGCCAATGAGCTGTGCAACCCAGTATGGCGCAATATCTTTTACCTCAAATTTACCAGCAACGGTAAGCCCGAGGGTTACGGCGGGGTTGAAATGACCGCCCGATATGCCGCCGACTGCATAAGCCATGGTCATAACCGTCAGACCAAAGGCAAGGCTTACGCCCAACCAGCCGATTCCGACATCGGCGACACCAGCCGCCAAAAGCGCGCTGCCGCAACCACCGAATACCAACCAGAATGTGCCGATAAACTCGGCGAGTGTACGTTTGAACATTGGGGCCCTCCCTCAGAATTGACCAGAGCCTGCGCTTCCTCCTGCACAAGAGGCTCCGTCTATACCCATAGTAAATCACAGTTTTTTTTCCTCACAAAGACCCCGGAAGATCGGATTATCTTTGAGGTATAGAAAGATGAATTGGAAACCGCGCTCGGATATCATCATCCAATGAGGCCGAAAAAGCGGACGCGGGTATAGACGCGAGGATCGCCTCTTTACGGCTGGCAGCGCTTGCTATGAGATCAGGCTTCTGTGCTTCTTCCCACTCTTTTGGGCTCATACGGTTGCCCAAAGCGGGATAAACATAGTCTGTTTCCATGCGTGCCAGTGTATCGCCCACACCGAGGTAATGCCCCGGCCCGTCAAGACAGACTTCGCGCATCGCATCGAGCGCGAGTGTTTCGTCAGTAACCTCGATACCTTTTACGCAGCGCAAAGCCTGTCCAATCATATCATCACCAAGAATGAGGCTTTCGTGGCAGAACCCCAGGAGCGACGCATGCATACCAGCCGCCTCATAGACCATGTTCAGACCCGACAGCCCTGCCATTACGTTGGAACACATTTGCTCCCACCCGGCCTGCATGTCAGGCAGCTTGGCATCTGACGCCCCGGCGGCCGCCCCCCCTGGCAGTCCATAGAACTGATGCATCTGCGCGCAGCCCGCGCTGAGCAACGCCTGCTCGCCCGAGCCGATAGACATGGCGCCCGTGCGGAGATCGACCACGAACGGCCAGGTGCCAAAAATCGCAGGATGTCCTGGCGAGATCGCATTGACATAGACAAGCCCTGCCAGGCATTCCGCCACTGCCTGAACAATTGCCCCGGCCAGCGTTGCCGGAGCGGTCGCGCCAGCCATTCCCGCGCTCAGTAGCAGCACAGGCATTCCGCCCCGAATGCATCCTTCCATCGCCTGGCAGCTCTCCGTGGCAAATTTTAGGGGGGGCACGACGAAACAATTGGTGTTCGAAACGAACGGCCGGGCGCGCCAAGCGGCCTCTCCGCCGGCGATCATGTGCAGAAGATCCAGGCACGGTGCCTCGTTCCCTGGCTCAGAAATAGAGACGCCGATATGCTTGGTAGTTCCTGCGCAACACGCATAGACAGTGTTCAGATCCAGTTCCTGATTGTCAGTCACATCGCGCGCGACAATCGGGCGCTGTACAAAATGGATATTGTCCAGCTGATCCGAAATGCGGCAAGCGTCGAACAAATCCTGCAATGTGCTTTCCCGGTAAGTGCGCCCGTCCGCCTCTACCATGTTCACGGCCGCGCCCGCGGTTCCGAAATGGACAGTCTTGCCGGTCAAATGCAGATCGTGTCTGGGCTCGCGGCCAAATAGCGTGATGTCTCTTGCAGCCTTAGCCAGCGCGTCCTCAACCACAGCTGGCGGGAACCGCAACCGCCCGTCCTCGCCAAGAATGGCACCAGCACCGCTCATCGCCTCAATGCCCGAGGGTGGAGCATCAGCAAGCCCGATTTCATGCAAGGCGTCGAGAGCCGCACGATGAATGCGCAGAATCTCGGCATCACTGAGCGGCTGGTAAGCACCGCCGGTCAGGCCAGCGCGCACAGGGCGTTTCTCGGCGGCAAGAGGGGCTGCACGCAGGGCGCGGCGGGCGGATCTGCCGCCGGAGCGGCGCGAAGCTTGTGTGGTCATGGCAATCCGGGAGTGTTGGGAGAAGGGCAGAAACTCAGGGCGACATCAGCCCTGCGGCCCTCCGCGTGCCGCGCGTCCACGTTCCGCACCTATCGTGCGGATGACCAACGCGATGCGCCATGTATCTCCGAACATGTGCGGTCTCCTCTTCAGCTGAGGGTGCCACGTAGTGTCGACAGCCGTCTGTCGAGTTTCCGTCAGCCCGCAGGTCGCAAACGGACCCTAAATATAGCCTTCCGAGAGCCAGTTCAGAACGTTCTCGGCGTCCTTGTCCGGAGGAAAAACAGGATAGAAAACCTTCGCAATAACTCCGTTTCGCGCAATCAGTGTCATGCGTTTGTGGTGTATCCCCTGTTCGGTCTCGAAAGTCGGCAAGCGCAAGGCTTCGGTAAGATCACCCTCGGCATCGGACAGAAGTGGGAACGGCAGATGCAAACGTTGTGCTGCCTCTGCCTGCACTTTGCTTGTTTGCGTGGACACACCGAACACGTGGGATGCGCCCGCTTGCTTCAACTCCAAAAAGTGATCTCGGAATGAGCAGGATTGAGGCGTGCATCCCCGCGCGCCGGGGATGTCATTCCAACCCTTTGGCAGAAGAACGCCCGGCTTGCCCGTCATCGGATAGATATAAAGCACCAGAGTTTCTGAGAGCTTGGAGAGGGCAACGGCGCCTCCCGATGTTGATCCCAACCTGACCGGGGGCAACATCATGCCGACCAGATGGTCCGCAGCCCCGTCATCGACCGGCTCTGGAAGCTCAGCCCAGTCAATCTCCATTCCGTGTGGCTGCGCCAAGACTTAAACCCCCGCGTAGATTTCAGCGACCCGGGCGACGGCAGCATCAGGCGAGAGCTCTTCGCTTTCTCCGGAACGCCGGCTGGTAAGCTCCACAACACCGTTTTTGAGACCACGCGGACCCACCGTGATCCGCCAGGGCAAACCGATCAGGTCCATCGTTGCAAATTTCGCGCCAGCCCGTTCTGAGCGGTCATCGTAGAGCGGCTCAAGCCCATGCGCGACGAGCGCTGCGTAGAGGCGCTCGCAGGCCGCGTCCGCATCCGCATCGCCCTGCTTGAGATTGACAATACCGCAATGAAACGGCGTGACCCCCTCAGGCCAGATTATTCCGTTTTCGTCGTGGCTGGCTTCAATGATCGCACCCAGCAAGCGGCTTACGCCAATTCCGTGCGAGCCCATATGCACTGCCACCTGTTGACCGTCCTGGCCTTGCACTGTTGCGCCCATCGCCTCGGAGTATTTGGTTCCGAAATAGAAAATCTGACCAACTTCGATACCGCGCGCGATGCGGCGGCGCTTCTCCGGTACCTCAGCGAAAATCGCTTCATCATGGGTCTCATCAGTACGGGCATAGCGCGACGTGAACTCCTCCAGCACCGCCCGGCACTGATCATGGTCGTCGTAGTCAATTGCCCGCTCGCCAAAGGTCAGGTCGGTAATTTCACTGTCATAGAAGACCTCCGACTCTCCGGTTTCTGCGAGAACCAGAAATTCGTGTGTGTAGTCCCCTCCAATCGGGCCGCCATCGGCGCGCATGGGAATTGCCTGCAGCCCCATGCGCTCATAGCTGCGCAGATAACTTACCAGATGCCGGTTGTAGGCGTGCAGCGCGTCTTCTTTGGTCAGATCGAAGTTGTATCCATCTTTCATCAGAAACTCGCGTCCCCGCATCACTCCGAAACGCGGGCGGATCTCGTCCCGAAATTTCCACTGGATGTGATAGAGCGTCAGTGGCAAATCGCGATAGCTGGATACGTTAGACCGGAAAATGTCAGTGATCAGTTCCTCGTTTGTCGGACCATAGAGCATATCGCGGTCGTGCCGGTCTTTGATGCGCAGCATCTCCTGCCCGTAGTCGTCATAGCGACCCGATTCACGCCAAAGCTCTGCTGATTGCAGCGTGGGCATCAGCATAGGAATATGACCCGCACGAACCTGTTCTTCGTGCACAATTTGCTCAATCCGCCGCAGAACTTTGTAGCCCAACGGCAGCCAAGAATAGATACCTGCGGACGCCTGTTTTATCATACCCGCGCGCAGCATATAGCGATGGCTGACGATCTGGGCTTCAGACGGCGTTTCTTTCAAAACCGGCAGAAAATATCGGGTCAGGCGCATAGGCGATGCCTCTTCAGTCGCGGTCAAAACTCGCTCCGGTCTATGCCATCGCCAAAGCCTTGCCAAGATCAGCCGAAACCGTGCTGTACCTCTTGGCTTTGCTGCGGAACTCGGCCATGTATCTGAGCAACATCTGACCTTCCGGAGTGCCAATGGCTCTGCCCGTCCGCCAACAAATCATATACTGGAGCATAGCTGCGCTGATCTTCTTTGCGTTGCTGTGGTTTCTCGGCGATGTGATGTTGCCCTTCGTTGTAGGTGGCGCGATTGCCTACTTCCTCGACCCGGTTGCCGACAGACTGGAAGCCTCTGGCCTGAGCAGAGCGATCTCAACAGCGATCATCGCCATCGTTGCAGCGGTGGCCTTCACCATCATTGCGCTTTTGGTGATCCCCACCCTCATCAGCCAGACGATCGCGCTAGGGGAAGCCATTCCTGACATGCTGCAACAGCTCGATGCCTATTTGAGCCAGCGCTTTCCAGTGATTGATGACCCCGACAGCACAATACGCCAGTCCTTGAATGCGCTTGGACAATCCATCCAGAACAACGCCGGAGAATTGGTTTCGCAGGTCTTCGCCTCCGCTCTTGGCGTTATCGGCGTTGTCGTGTTCATCGTCGTTGTTCCAGTGGTGGCGTTTTACCTTCTGCTCGATTGGGATCGCATGATCGAGCGGATTGACGCACTGCTACCGCGCGATCACCGCGACACAATCCGAAAGCTAGCCCTTGAGGTCGACGGCGTTATGTCCGGGTTTGTCCGCGGGCAACTGACAGTGTGCCTGATCCTCGGAACCTTCTATTCCATCTCGCTCATGGCGGTTGGCCTGAAATTTGGACTGGTCGTCGGCGCCGTCGCTGGTCTATTGACCTTCATTCCCTATGTAGGCTCTTTGGTGGGCGGAGCGCTGTCTATCGGGCTGGCGGTGTTTCAGTTTTGGGGCGATCCAGGCTGGATCGTCGCTGTGGCGCTTATCTTCATCCTGGGCCAGATGATCGAAGGCAATTACCTTACACCGAAACTCGTCGGTGGGTCGGTGGGGCTGCACCCGGTGTGGCTGCTGTTCGCCCTTTCGGCCTTCGGCACAATTTTTGGATTTGTGGGTATGCTTGTTGCCGTTCCCGTCTCGGCCATGATCGGCGTCCTCGTGCGCTTCGCGGTCTCACACTACCAGGACGGCCGATTATACAAGGGCTTGGCGGCTGACGGGGAGCAACGCGAGGAATGAGCGCAGAGCAGCTTATCTTCGACCTGCCGGGTGACCCGGCCATGGGCCGCACAGACTTCATAAAAGCCCCCTGTAACGCTAACGCTCTCGCAGCAGTGTCAGATTGGGGGCGCTGGACAGGTGGTCGGCTCGCTCTCTCCGGTCCGCCACGCAGTGGCAAGACGCATCTTGCGCGCATATTCGCCGGGGAAAGCGGTGCGGTGATCCTTCCAGCCGATACTCTGGAAACTGATATGGTCCCTGAGTTGCCCGACCGCGTTGTCGTCGAAGACGCGGACCAGCTTTTTGGTAAGATCGAGCAGCAGGAAGCTCTGTTCCATCTGTACAACGACCTTGCAGAGCGCCAGGGTCGGCTTTTGGTGACCGGCCTTGGATCCCCCGCGCAGTGGCCAGTCGTGCTCCCGGATTTGGCGAGCCGTCTGCAGGCGATGCCACTTGCCAAACTGGGGGCTCCTGACGATGAACTGCTGGGCGCATTACTCTCCAAACTCTTCGAAGATCGCCAAATCAGACCTCCCGAGAAGCTGATCCCCTTTCTTCTACTTCGCATGGAACGCTCATTTGCCGCGGCCCATACACTTGTGGCAGAACTGGACCACCGCGCTTTGAGTGAGCGCCGCCCGCTGAATACAGCATTGGCTGGCGAAGTCCTCGAAAGTATGGCAAATTCTGATCTCTGAACGTCATAAAACAGTTACAACAGGCGACCACACGTCATCCTCATGACCCACGCCAATTTCCTAGTCGACCCTTTTCCGCCTGCCATCGAAATGCCCGAGGATCAACGCACAGGTCCGAACCGGTTTTTCAACCGCGAACTCAGCTGGCTCGCTTTTAATTTCCGAGTGCTGGAAGAAGCGATGAACCCGCGGGTGCCTTTATTGGAAAGGGTAAGGTTTCTTTCAATCTCCGCCACGAACCTTGATGAATTCTACTCCGTCCGGGTCGCCGGCCTCAGAGAGCTGGCCCGCGAAGGAAATACCACCCCAGCCGCGGATGGCCTGCGCCCTGCAGAACAGCTCGTTCTGATCAATGCCGAAGCCCGCAAGCTGATGGAGGTTCAACAAACCACGCTGGAGGCATTGCTGACGCTTCTGGAAGCTGAAGGCATCAAGGTACTGGATCGTACGGAGCTGACCAAGGCGGACAAAGCGCAGATCGATGCGGTTTTTATGTCGGGTGTTTTCCCGGTGCTTTCGCCTCTTGCCGTGGATCCGGCCCACCCCTTCCCCTTCATTCCGAACGAAGGCTTCTCGCTGGCGCTGACGCTCAAGCGCTCAAAGGACGGCCGGGAGCTAAAAGCCTTGCTGCCGATCCCGGCTCAGATCGATCGCTTTCTGAGTCTGCCCGATGTCGGAGACACAAAGCGCTTTTTGCCGCTTGAAGAACTGCTGCTTCACAAAATTCCGGACCTCTTCCCAGGCTACAGACTGTCTGGACACTGTGCATTTCGCGTCCTGCGCGACAGTGATCTGGAAGTCGAGGATGAGGCCGAAGATCTGGTGCGGGAGTTTGAGGTCGCTCTGAAACGCCGTCGCCGCGGTGAGGTTGTTCGGCTAAAGCTGTCGGCCGATGCGCCCGCCCGCCTGCGCGCGGTGGTGGTCGAAGAGCTGCGCGTTTCGGAAGAAGAAATCATCGAGATCGAAGGGTTGATCGGCCTGTCCGACCTAAAGGAACTTGTTCTGGACGAGCGCCGTGATCTGCAGTGGCCATCCTTTACGCCGCGCGTGCCCGAACGGGTGCAAGACCACGATGGAGACATGTTTGCGGCGATCCGCCAAAAGGATATGCTGCTTCACCACCCGTACGAAACTTTCGACATGGTGATCAGGTTTCTGGCACAGGCGGCTCGCGACCCCAACGTGGTGGCGATCAAACAGACACTCTACAGAACATCAAACGAAAGCCCGATCGTGGATGCACTTTGCGAAGCGGCGGAGAACGGCAAATCCGTTACTGCGCTTGTTGAGCTAAAAGCACGGTTTGACGAGGCTGCCAACATTCGTCAGTCGCGCAAGCTGGAACGCTCTGGCGCGCACGTGGTCTATGGGTTTCTCAACTACAAGACCCATGCCAAAATCAGCACTGTCGTGCGCCGCGAAGGCGACCGGCTTGTAACCTACACCCATTATGGCACAGGCAACTACCACCCAATTACTGCGCGCATTTATACTGACCTGAGCTTGTTTACATGCGATGCCGCGCTGGGACGCGACGCGACCAAAGTCTTCAACTATGTCGGCGGGTACGCGGAGCCTGAAATGCTCGAGAACCTCGCGATTTCGCCGATCAATCTGAAGTCTTCGTTGATCGAGATGATCGAAATGGAAGCCAAGCATGCCGAGGCAGGAAAACCTGCTGAAATATGGGCGAAAATGAACTCCGTCATCGAGCCGGATGTAATCGATGCGCTCTACAATGCGTCGCAGCGCGGAGTAAAAATCAGCCTTATAATTCGTGGCATTTGCGGAGTGCGGCCAGGCGTAAAGGGCCTGAGCGAGAACATCCGTGTGAAATCTATTGTCGGACGTTTTCTGGAGCATTCGCGGATTGTGTGTTTCGGCAACGGCCATGGCCTGCCGGCAAATAAGGCACGGGTTTTCATATCGTCCGCGGATTGGATGGGGCGCAATCTGAACCGCCGTGTGGAGACACTGGTCGAAATAGACAACAAGACCGTCAAGGCTCAAATCGTCAGCCAGATCATGGCTGCAAATATGGCCGATATCGCACAGACTTGGGTTCTGATGCCGGATGGCAGCTACGCGCGCGAAGAGGTACCTGAGGATGGTCCGGTCTTTAATACGCATCGTTTCTTTATGGAAAACCCCTCACTTTCGGGACGTGGATCTGCGGGGGCCTCGGATGTACCGGAACTGACTCATACAATGGACTGAACAGTTCGAGCAAAGCTGTGCCTTAGGGTCAATTTTTTCCGTTGACCTACTAGTCCCAGAAAACATAACGTCGCTCTGCGACCGAGGGGGAAGCCGGGCGGAGATCAGTGAAAGACGACGACTGGGGACCGTTTGGCCGACCATTGTTTGAAGACCCAAGCGCGCGGGCATTGCGCCGCGTTGGCGTAATCGACATTGGCTCCAACTCTGTTCGCATGGTTGTATTTGACGGGGCGGCGCGCTCGCCTGCGTACTTTTACAATGAAAAAGTCATGGCCGGCCTCGGAGCTGGTCTCACCCAAACCGGGCGGCTCAACCCAGAAGGGCGCGCCCGGGCCATGGCGGCTCTGAGACGCTTCGCGCTTCTGGCCAAGTCCATGGAGGTGACCCCGCTGGTAGCTGTCGCAACGGCAGCCATGCGGGAGGCGGAGGACGGTCCTGCGTTTCGGGAGGAGGTAACGCAGGAGACCGGCCTCCGCCTCTGGGTTATCGACGGAGAAGAAGAAGCGAGGCTAAGCGGCCAGGGTGTGCTGTTGGGCCGTCCCGACGCCCGAGGTCTTGTCTGCGACATCGGCGGTTCGTCAATGGAATTGGCAGAAGTCAACGATGGTAAAGTGGGCAAGCGGGCAACTTCGGCTTTAGGGCCTCTGAAACTGCGGGACCTGGAGGGCGGCAAGCAGGCCGTTCAGAGCCAGATTGCGGCGCAGATTGCCGAGCTGCTGAAAGCTGTGCCGCCTACGAAAGATCCATTGCACCTTGTCGGCGGTTCATGGCGGGCAATTGCTCGTCTCGATATGCTGCGGCGCGACTATCCTTTGACAGTTCTTCACGAGTATCGACTTACAAGAGCCTCGCTGTCGGATACCCTGGATTTTATTGCGGCAAGCGACGTTGAAAGTCTGCGTGCCCTGTCGGGCATCGGAGAGGCACGCATGAAACTTGTGCCTACAGCAGCACGGATACTTGCGCCACTGGTGGAGGCATATGATCCATCCGAGGTCATTGTATCAAGCTACGGCATCCGCGAAGGTCTGCTTTATGAACAGATGCCCAAAGCCCTGCGCAAACGCGATCCGCTTATCGAGGCGTGCAGGCATTCGGAAGCGCAATCGGCGCGCATCCCTGGCTTTGGCCGCGCCCTGTTTTCCTTCATTTCCCCGATCTTCAAAACCGAAAAATGGTCTGAGCTGCGCCTGATCAAAGCCGCTTGTCTTTTGCACGACATAAGCTGGCGGGCGCATCCCGACTACCGCGCAGAGGTGTGTTTTGATACCGCCACAAGAGCTAATCTCGGCGGCCTAAATCATGCAGAAAGGGTGTTTCTGGGGCTTGCACTTCTGCATCGGTACAAGAACAGCAGAGTTGGCTCGAGGTTCGAGCCGTATTTCGAGTTGATCGGCGAAGAGGCACAGCGCGAGGCGGAAATTCTCGGCAAGGCAATGCGGTTCGGTGCTATGCTCGCCGCACAGGACTATGAGCGCATGGGAACTCTGGACTACTCAGAGAAAAAAGCGCAGTTGTCGCTGACTTTACTGCCGGAGACCAGCGCGCTTTTCGGCGAGGTTGCCGAGGCTCGGTTCCGCTCGCTGGCGCGCTCGATGAATGCCGAGCCGGTGGTGTTTAGTGAAGCAAGCTAAGACCCTACATCCCTCGCGTCTTCATCAAAGATCAATCGGCGCGTCTTCCTCGGCTCCGGGTCGATCGGGCAATTGGGGCGGCACGTCAGGCTTGCGGCGAATAATGATATCGCCGTTTTCCAGTATCTCGGGCGCCTGATACGCGGTTATCTCATCCATGAGTATTTCAAGCTGCAGCAAAAGAGGACCGAGCTCGCCTGCCAATTCCTCCATCAGTCTGCGGGCACCTTCAGAAAAAAGATCGAGCCCCTCCTCGAAACTATCGCGATCTTCGCTTTGTGCCTGCGCTATCGGTGCGGTCACAATCAATGCGCAGACGATGGCAGATCTGAGTAGCATAGCCAGCTCCTCACCCGGTTAGAGATCCGCGTCGTAAACGACGGGGAAATGGTCTGACGCCAGCAGCAGGGCCTGACGCAACTCCGCATCATTATAGCAATCCGGATCGTCGAACGGATGAAAAATCCGCCAGGCATGCGGTTCGCGCGGCAATCCCGCCGAAACCATCACATAGTCCAGCAAGACAGACAGATAGCCACCGGTCTCCCGATTGAAGAACCGAGCTGTGACCGGGCTGGCGCCAAGCTTGCGCTGAAGCGCCTGGCTGGCATGGGGATCGAAGAGCTTTTCCCCCTCGCCACCCTCCTCTCCCAACACGATCTCCACCCCGGACCGCCCAAACAACTTCTCGTACTCATCGAGGCCGGGACCGTCGTTGAAATCTCCGAGCACGATCAGGTCATCGCCTTTTGCCAAATGCGCTTCGACACGCTGCCGCAACCAGATACACTGAGCGAGCTGCTTACGCCGGTTTTCGATAGCAATTCTGGTCGCAGCTTTTGCGGAGCGTGCGCCGTGGGGGGCCTTAGATTTGGCGTGCACACCGATCAGGCGAAGCACTCGGCCGGAGGCTGTTACAATTTCCAGTTCAATGGGCGGCTTGGACCAACGGATCGGGTCGGGTCGCGCATCGACGTCCAGATCGAGCGTGAAAGCCATATCGAAGCGCGGCGCACCAAGGCTCGTTGGCGCGTGCCGCGGTCGAAGCGCGTCAGGGTCATAGAGAAGCGCTATCTCCTGCTGTGTATCGTTTGAAAAACCGATAATAGCCGCGCGCGTGCGCAACGCATGTCGTCCCGCGAACCCCTCCAACGCGCTTACAGTCGATCGGTGATCACTGTGGTCAGGGGCTTCGACCACCACAACCGCATCTGCATCCATCGCGCGAAAGACGTGGCCGAGCGCCGCAGACTGCTGCGCCCGCGTAACGTTGTACCGGGCAGACCATTGATTGTCTTCGATGAGCTGGTCATTGTCATCGAAAAGTGCGTTGAACCACTCCACATTATACGTGGCCAACCGCATACCACTCAGGCCATTTCCCGACCGGCGATCTCTTCCCAGGCGCGATTGATGACGATAAGCCGCTTTTCAGCCAGCTTCACGGCCTCTTCCGGAACACCGCGCGCCATCATTCGATCTGGATGGTTCTCACGCACCAGTGCGCGCCACGCGGCGCGAGCTTCGTCTCGTGTCGCATCAGGGTTGAGACCAAGAATATCATAGGGGTCTGGATCTGCATCCGGCACATATTGGGCACGTAGTCTGCGAAAACAGGTCTCCGACAGGCCGAAAATCTCGCCCACCTCCTGAAGAAACGCATTTTCTGCTGGGTGGTATTCACCGTCGGCGATCGCGATGTGGAACAGTCCTTCCATCAGGTCGCTCAACGCGGCATCACCCTCGCCGAACATACTGCGAATTTTGCGCGCATAGTCTTCGAAGCCCGTCACATCCTGCCGTGCGAGGTTAAAAACTTTGGCTGCGGCCGGCTCATCTTCCGGAGCGATGGTAAAGACTTCGCGGAATGCGGCAACTTCGTCTCGCGTGACAAGTCCGTCGGCCTTGGCCATCTTGGCCGAAAGCGCGATTGTGGCAATTGTAAAGGCCACAGAACGTTCCGGCGGCGCCCTTAGCTTGTCAAAGACCTGCGCGAGGCTTTCACCTGACGTGAAAGCAGCGATAGCATCGGCAATGCGAGTCCAGATCGACATATGGCCATCCATAGCTTATCGCCTCCGCGCTGTCAGCGCCGCGAAGGCTGCGTCACAAACGTTTGCGCATCAAAACAAGGTCTTTTGGTTCGCCCCATTTGAACCCGACTTCCGGAAGGTTCGCCATTTGGACGTACCCAAGACGTCCGTGAAAGCCAATTGCAGCTTGGTTTGTTGAGGTGATGGCCGCCCACATCGAATGCGCCCCCCTCTCTCTGGCATGGTCTTCGGCAGCTGCCATCAGCGCGCGCCCGACACCAAGCCCCTGCCCGGTACTGGTCACGTAGATCGTATTCTCCATCGTCCGAGCATAACCGACGCCGACCCGCAATTGCCCGTAGGCAGAAAAACCAAGCAGTCGAGTTTCGTCGCGCGCTACGAACACCCCATGCCCTGACGTCGCTTTTTCAGCCAGCAGAGTTCTGATGTCCGCCTCAGATTTCTCATCGCTTGTAAAAGTGAAATCTGTGTCGCGGATAAAGGACGACCAAAGCGCCGCAATTTGCGCGGCATCTGCATTGGTCGCAGCTCCGATTTTCACTGTCATTCTGCAGGTGATGGCGGTGCCGCTTCGGCTTGGTTCTCACACAGGAAACTCTCTTGCGCGCTCTCTGCTTCCCCGGCCGTAAAAACAGGTACGCGCGACTGGAAAGCTGCACGCGCAATCAAATGCGCGCCGATCGGCGCGGTGAATAGCAAAAAGAGGATGATTGCGATCTCTTTTACAACACCTTCCCCGCTTGCTGTCATGGCAACCGCGGCAGCAATCATGCCAACGCCAAGCGTACCGGCCTTAGTCGAGGCGTGCATGCGGATATATACGTCCTGCATACGCACGACGCCGAGAGAGGCGATAAAGGCAAAAAAACCTCCACCAACCAACAAAATAGCCGCTATCCAATCAGCGAGACTCATGTTTAATCCTCTCGCTCTGAAGGGTTGAACTGGGCATAGCTGCGCCCGGTTCTGAGAATAAACCGCGCCAGCGCCACGGTTCCCAGGAATGCTACCAACGCCAGAACCAGTGCCGCATCAAGATAGGTCTCCACCTGGCTCGACAGGGCAAAGAGCGTCAGGATCGCCACCAGCAGAATTGAGATCAGATCGAGCGCAACCACGCGGTCCGGCAGCGTCGGTCCCTTAAGAAGTCGGTAGGTTGTCATCACCAGTGCAGCGGTCACCATAACGAAGGCGAACATAACAGCCACAGCCAGTGGGCCTTGCTGCCGGGTTTCCAGCAGAACTTCTGAAAGTGTCTCAATCAAAGGTTAACCCCCCGTGTCGCGCGAAGCACCCGACGCTCGATCCCTTGCTTCATGGCGGCGATCTCTCCATCGGGATTGTCAGCGCCGAACATGGAATGGATCAACAGCTCTGTCCGGTCTGCATTCAGATCTATCGACAAGGTACCAGGCGTCAGAGAAATAATGTTCGCCGTCAGCATCAGCTCTACGTCGGTCTTTGCGTCGAGCGGCATCACAATGAAGGTGGGACGTGCTTTCATGTCCGGCGTCAGAACATCCCAGGCCACTCGCAGGCTGGAGACGAAGAGCTCGTACAGGAAGTAAATCGCCAAATTGACGATCCCGTAAATCTGGATAAGCAGCTTCATTGCGCAACCTCCGCGATTTGCAGATCCTTCTGCTCTGCCGCGCGTGCCTCGGCCACAGCTTCTGACCCTAGCACAACTTCGACATAGGCCAGCGGATCAAGCAGCGTAACGGCGGCCTCCTCTGCAGTTGCGTAAAGCGGGCCCGCACCAATGCCGATAATCACAGTCATGACCGCCAGCGTGGCAATCGGCCATATCATCGACCGCGGCGCGACCGGCATGCCGGCAGGCTCTGCATCAGGATGCTCTTTCCAGAAGGCTGCCAGCCAGATCTTTGTCATCGAGAACAGTGTGATCAGCCCCACAGCGAGAGCCGCCAGTGCCACCCACCAGTCTCGAGCCTCCAGGCTTGCCTGTACGATGATGAACTTCGCCCAAAATCCGCTGAGCGGTGGAACGCCGGCAAGGCTCAACGCAGGGATAAGGAAGAGCACGGCCAGCAGGGGCGAGGCTTTAAGCAGACCCCCTATTTTGTCCAGCTCCTCGGACCCGGCTTTCCAGCGGATTACACCGGCTACAAAAAACAGGTTCGCCTTCACGATGATGTGGTGGAACAGATAGAAAATTGCGCCAATAATCGCGAGCGGCGTGAACAGCGCGAGCCCCAAGACCATGTACCCAATCTGGCTGATAATGTGGAACGACAAAATCCGCCGCACATCATTCTGTGCCGCAGCGCCGAGAACGCCGACAACCATGGTCAACACCGCGCCGATCAGGAGTATTGGCTGCAGGAAACCGCCAGAGCCATCGAAGACAATCGTGAAAACTCTCAAAAGCGCATAGACACCAACCTTGGTCAGAAGAGCAGCAAACAGCGCAGATGTCGCAAATGCGGGCGTGTGGTATGATGCCGGCAACCATGCAAAAACGGGGAACATCGCGGCCTTTGCACCGAACGCAAAGAGCAGCATCGCAGCCGCCGCAAGAACCGCCGTTTCATTCTGGCGGTCGGCCAACGTCAGATGCAGATCCGCCATGTTGAGCGTACCAGCCGCACCGTAAAGGATCCCGACACCGGTCAGGAACGCCAGGGTCGCGATCAGGTTCAGCCCCACATACTTTACAGCTGCATCCATCTGATCGCGGCGCCCGCCGATTACGAGCAAACCGAAGGAAGCAATGAGCATCACTTCGAACCAGACATACAGATTGAACACGTCACCTGTCAGGAATGCGCCGCAGACACCGACAAGCAAAGAGTGACTGAGCGCATGGAACCCGACACCGCGCTCATCCTCGGTAACGTCCTGGCGGCTGTATATGACCACTGCCACAGCCACGATCCCTGCGATTACGACCATGGCTGCGGACAAGATGTCGGCAAAGAGCGTGATCCCAAATGGTGCCGCCCAGCTGCCCATCTGCGCCGAAATAGGCCCAAATTCCAGAACATGCCGCAACAGCGCGACGCCTGCAGCCAAAAGCGCTACAGCGCCCACCAGAGATACCGAATTTCCAGTCGGGCTGCGACGCAATACGAGCGTCAGTACTGCCGTGACCATTGGCAGTGCAATTGGCCAGACCAGAAGCATCCCGCTGCTCATTCTGCAGCCTCCCGCTCTTTTCGCGCATAGGCTTGAGGCCCGTCCAGGCCAATTTCATCCTTTTTGCCAACGGTCAGGTTGACCGGCTCACAAGCACGCATCGCGTCCATTTCTGTTGTGCCAAGGGCCTGCCAGGCCCTGAAAGCAAGTGCCAATGCGAAAGCCAGCAGCCCGAAACCAATTACGATGGCAGTCAGGATCAAAGCCTGCGGAAGTGCGTTTGCGACACCGGCTGCCGGGGCCGCCTGGCCCGAGAGCACAAAAGGAGGCGTTGCATAAGTCAGACGTCCGGCTGCAAAAATGGCGAGGTTTGCGGCGTTGGAGAGCAGGACCAGCCCAAAAAGAAACCGGATCAGCTGCCCGCTCATCATCAGGTAGGCGCCGCCTGCTACGAGAAAGCCAACTAGACCTGCAAGAACCAGTTCCATCAGCTCCGGCCCTCTTTATCGGTGTAGACAGCCTCTTCCAACGCAAAGAGAATGGCGCAAACCGCGCCCAGAACTGTGAGATAGACCCCGGCATCAAACAGGAGCACAGACCCGATCGGCCATCCCTTGGCCCCCTCGCCAGGTACATACTCGTAAAAAGGCCACACGCCTTCCAAGAAGGCGCCTCCGTTGGCCGCGCCCCAGAGCCCGCCCAGGACAGAACACGCCAATCCAATCCCAGCGAGCACAAGAGGGTCAACGATCAGCCGCTTGCGTGCCTCGTCAACCGAGGACGCAATAGCGTAGAGCGCTACGCCGATTACCGCCATGAGACCACCAATAAAGCCACCGCCTGGCTGATTGTGGCCACGCAGAAGGATCAGCACCGAGGCAATCAGAAAGATTGGCAACAAAACCCGCGTCGCGGTTTTCAGGATGGTGGAGTTCATTTGTTCCCCCCCCTTTTTGTTGCCAAAGCGCGCTTACCGGCTGTCAGCGCTGCAACCGCCGAGATTGCAGCGATCAGAACGACCGCCACTTCACCCAGTGTATCGAGCGCGCGGAAGTCCACCAGAATGACGTTGACGACGTTCCTGCCAAACGCCTCAGGATAGCTGGCTGCGTTGAAAAATTCGGTGATACGCGGATCAAAGGGTTTTGAGGTAACGGACGCGAGCACGAAGGCCACCCCCAAGCCCAGAGCCGAGGCGATAACTGCGTCACCTGCTCGGAAATTCACTTCGCGCGGCATTTTCGGCAGTTTGACCAGCGCCACAGCGAGGATCAAAACCACGAGCATCTCCACCAAGAGCTGTGTTATTGCGACATCGATTGCGGAATAGAAAACGAATAGGATCGCGACCCCGGCCCCGACCACCCCAAGAGCCGTTAGGCCGTAAAGGCGCGAGGCAGTACGCAAGACGACCGCTGCGGATACAGCAATCAATGCACTGATCGTCAGCGGGATCAGATCCGGGAATTCGGTGGGCGCCTCAAAGACATCGCGCGATGCAAGATGCGCGCCCCATATCAGCAGGCCTAACACCACAAAGGCCGTACGCAGGTAAACAGTCATCTGCCCGCCCTGCACGGTCCGCGCTGTCCAAGCGGCAAAGGATTTGAAGGCCTTTAGCCACAGGAAGTATGTCCCGTTCGCATCCAGCCCGCCGGTAAAGTTGTCGGATTGCAGTGAACTCCGAATTTGCCCACGGCCATAGAACAAGGCAAAGCCCAGGCCAAAGGTCAAAAGCGATAGCATCAGCGGCAGGTTCACACCATGCCAGATCTTGAGCTCCACCGGCTCTTCCCCGGGAATTATGGACTGCACGACCGGCGTGACGATCGAGCTGTCGATTAACGATGGCATGACACCGAAAGTCAGACCAAGCACTGCCAGCAGCCCTGGCCCTATCCACAGCCAGGGCGTCGGGTCCGCCGGAGGCTTTGGCGTCTGGCACTGTTTCCCAAAGAATGGCGCAACCGCGACCAGCCCCGCAGCCGCGACCATATTGGCATTCGCCAAAAGTGCTGCAGTTGCCACAAACAGCGGTTCGGTCACGACACCGAGGCTCGCCTCGTAAATCAGCTCCTTGCCAATAAAGCCGATGAAAGGTGGGAAGCCTGCCATCGACAAGGCTGCCAGCATCGCGATCACCATTGTGACCGGCATAGCCCGGGCAAGCCCGCCAAGCTGGTTGACTTCCCGGGACCCGGTGCCTTTGTCAATCAGACCCACGGTGAGAAAGAGCGCGGCCTTATAGAGCGCATGCACAACAAGAAACACAGCCACTGACATTGCGGCATACCGCGTTCCGCCGCCCAGGAACATCGTCAGAGCACCAAGCGCCATTACGGTCGTGTAGGCCAGCATGAGCTTCAGGTCTGTCTGCTTGAGCGCAAGGATCGAGGTCCAGACCATTGTAACAGCACCCACGATCGTCAGCGTCCAAAACCACACTTCGGTTCCACCCAGGGCCGGTGTTAAACGTGCCAAAAGGTAAATCCCGGCTTTGACCATGGTGGCGGAGTGCAAATAGGCAGACACCGGGGTCGGGGCGGCCATTGCCCCCGGTAGCCAGAAATGAAACGGAAACTGTGCCGACTTAGTGAATGCGCCCAAGAATACTAAAATCAGGATCGGCAAATAAAGCGCGGAGGCTTTAATCAGCTCGCCCTGTGCATTCATCTCCGACAGGCGGAACGTGCCCATCTCGGCGCCAAGCAAGATAAGACCTGCAAGCAAAGCAAGCCCACCAAGCCCGGTCACGATAAGTGCTTGTAGGGCATTGTCCCGGGCTTTCTCTTTCTCGTGGTCAAACCCAACCAGCAGAAAGGATGTAATGGTTGTGCCTTCCCAGAACACAAACAGAGTGATCGCATCGTCCGCCAGCACCAGCCCAAGCATGGAAATCGCGAACAAGCTGAGCAGGATTAAGAGCATCGTCAGTTTAGGATGCCCTTTGAAGTAGACTGCGGAATAAAGAAAGATGATCGCGCCGATACCTGTGACCATCAACGCAAAGAGAAGCGACAGACCGTCCAGCAGGAATGCAAATTCAATACCGGCGCCCGGGATCCAAGGCCGCGACCACGTAAGAGCCTGTCCGGCTGCAATCTGGGGGATAAATCCTGCAAACCAATTTGCCGCGAGCGCGCTCAAAACGGCGGGAAGCAAAGTCAGAGGCCGGGGCATAGGTAGCGTCTACTCAATTCTGGGCGCCAATAAGGAACCATGTATTAGTTCTAGCGGCGCGGAGCCTGCAGACAAGATATCGAGGGGCTTAGAATGGGTCGCGCCGCGGCCCCGGATGCGGCGCGACCCTGCCACCTTGCGGCGGCACAGGCCGGAAAGATGAGGGACCCCGTCTTCCTGTATTGGCCCGTTTCTGTGTTCCGCGCTGACCGACATGAGGAAACTTGAAGGTGTCGATCAGTTCGGGTGGAGATGGCTTTGTGCCTCCGTGACCTGTAAAATGGTTTTTTCCTTGCAAATGAAAAGCCAATCATTCAATAAATTTCAATAGTTTTTTCCAATTGAAATTCGCGATGTCGGATCCAACAGTCAAACAGCTGAAATTCCTGCTTGCTCTTGAGGAAACCGCCCATTTCCGCCGGGCGGCCGAACATGTCGGTGTAACTCAGCCTTCCCTGAGCGCGCAGATCCAGCTGCTAGAGGATCGACTTGGTCTGCGCCTCGTTGAGCGCGGACGCGGCGGTGTTCGCATGACACCCGCTGGGCGCGAGGTCTGCGCGCGGGCGCGCGGCATTATGGACGGGGTAAGAGACTTGGTGGATTACGCTTCTACAGCACGCGATGGGCTTGCGGGCACGATCCGGCTTGGTGCAAAGGCGACGCTTGGCCCCTATTTAATGCCTTATGTGGTAGGGGCACTGCATGCGGCGCACCCCGATTTACGTCTCTATATCCGTGAAGATGCGCCCCGTGTGCTGGAAACTGATCTCGCCCGTGGCAGTCACGACGCCATCCTTACGCAACTTCCCGTAGCCGGAGCAGATTTTGCAACAGCGAGACTGTTTCGTGAGCCTCTGATGCTGGCATTGCCGGCAGACCACCCTTTAACCGAGGCTGTCCAGGTTGCTCCTGAAGATCTGCATGGCGAGTCGATGTTGACTCTGAGCCCAGCCTACCACTTGCACGACCAGATTACCGAGGTTTGCCGAGACACCGGCGCGCAACTTGCCCGAGACTATGAAGGCACCAGCCTCGACGCATTGCGCCAGATGGTGGGAATGGGCATGGGCCTTACTCTGTTGCCCGCGCTTTACGTCCGGTCTGAAATTGAAGGCCGTGGGGCGGAAGTCGCGATCCGCCCACTGGCCGGACGACGCCTTTCGCGCACAGCAGGCCTTGTGTGGCGGCGGCAAAGTGCCCGAGATAAGGGCTATCGGGAGATTGCCGCCGTGATACGCGAGGTGGCCCGGCAGAGTTGGCCGGAACTTGTCATCGAAAGCTAGCGCCCCGGCTCTGCAGCGCGTGCAGCGCCGCTCGGAAGAACGATGTTTGCACGCGCCTTGTTGCTAGGCGGCCGCAGCACGTGCGTCGCGAATGAGGCTTAGGATGTCCTTCGCGGCCTCGGGAATATTGGTTCCGGGTCCAAAGATTGCCTTTACTCCTGAATCGTAGAGGAACTTGTAGTCCTGTTGCGGGATCACACCTCCGCAAATAACGATGATGTCGCCCGCGCCCTGCGCTTTCAGTGCGTCTACCAGTTTCGGCGCCAGCGTTTTATGTCCGGCGGCCTGGCTGGAAATCCCAACAACATGAACGTCATTGTCTATGGCGTCTTGTGCCGCTTCTTCCGGGGTCTGGAAAAGAGGCCCGACATCCACGTCAAACCCTATATCGGCGAAAGCGGTGGCGATTACTTTCGCACCGCGATCATGCCCGTCCTGGCCCATTTTCACCACCAGCATCCGGGGCCGACGCCCTTCATCCTCGGCGAAACCTTCAACCGCTTGCTGAATTGCCGCAAACCCATCATCGCCTTCATAGGCCGCGCCATACACACCTGCGAGGGTCTTTACCTCGGCCCGGTGACGCCCGAAGACTTTTTCCATAGCCATGCTGATTTCTCCTACGCTGGCGCGTGCACGCGCAGCTTCCACCGCGGCTTCCAGAAGATTTCCGCCCTCTGCAGCACGTTCTTCAAGCGCCGCAAGAGCGGCATCGCACGCCGCCTGATCGCGCCCTGTACGAATGGCGCCGAGGCGCGATACCTGGGACTCTCGAACTGCCTGATTGTCGATTTCAAGGATATCTATCGGGTCTTCTGCATCCTTGCGGTATTTATTCACCCCTACGATCACCTCGTCACCTTTGTCGATCATCGCCTGCCGTTTGGCCGCAGACTCCTCGATGCGGAGCTTGGGCATGCCTGAGGCTACCGCTTGGGTCATGCCTCCCATTTCCTCGACTTCTTGGATCAACGCCCAGGCTTTCTCGGCCAGCTCGCTGGTCAGACTTTCCACGTAATACGAGCCTGCCAAAGGGTCCACGACATTGGTTACGCCGGTCTCTTCCTGAAGAATAAGCTGCGTATTTCTTGCAATCCGGGCACTGAATTCAGTCGGCAGCGCGATCGCCTCGTCCAACGCGTTGGTATGAAGCGACTGGGTCCCGCCGAGTACTGCGCTCATCGCCTCATAGGCTGTGCGGATGACATTGTTGTAGGGGTCCTGCTCTTGCAACGACACACCTGATGTCTGGCAGTGCGTGCGCAGCATCATCGAGCGAGGGTTCTTCGGCTCGAACTCGGACATGATCCGGTGCCATAGCAATCGCGCCGCCCGCAGCTTTGCGGCTTCCATGAAGAAGTTCATGCCGATGGCAAAAAAGAAGGAAAGCCGCCCCGCAAAGGCATCCACATCCATACCCCGCGCAATCGCCGCGCGGACATACTCGCGCCCGTCTGCAAGGGTGAACGCCAGCTCCTGTACGAGGTTCGCCCCTGCTTCCTGCATATGGTAGCCGGAGATCGAGATAGAGTTGAACTTCGGCATCTCGTTCGAGGTGTATTCGATGATATCTGCGATGATCCGCATCGAAGGTTCAGGTGGGTAAACATACGTGTTTCGCACCATGAATTCCTTGAGAATATCGTTTTGAATTGTACCCGAAAGGACGGAACGATCGTGGCCTTGCTCTTCTCCCGCGACAATGAAGCTTGCGAGGATCGGGATCACCGCGCCATTCATGGTCATGGAGACCGACACCTTGTCGAGCGGAATACCGTCAAACAGGATCTTCATATCTTCGACACTGTCGATAGCGACGCCGGCCTTGCCGACATCACCAACGACGCGCGCATGATCGCTGTCATACCCCCGATGCGTTGCCAGATCGAAGGCAACAGAAACGCCCTGCTGACCGGCCGCCAGGTTCTTGCGGTAAAAAGCGTTCGACTCTTCTGCTGTCGAAAACCCGGCATACTGTCGGATCGTCCACGGACGGCCGGCATACATCGTGGCCTTGACCCCGCGCGTAAAGGGCGCAAAGCCAGGCGTTGAGTTCAGGTGCTCTACCCCCTCCATATCCTCGGCCGTGTAGAGCGGCTGCACGTCGATCCCTTCGAGCGTGCTCCAGGTGAGGTCTTGCAGCGGGCGGCCGCGAAGCTCTTTCGTGGCTAGATCAACCCACGCGTCTTTGCCTTTGGTCATGGTCGGTTCCTCTCGTCAGTCCGGAGCGGCCCGCGATGCATTCGGGGCTCGTATTTTCTTCGGTTTCAAAGTATCGGGCAATGTTGTTCGCTCCGGCACGCAGCCAGGCGATATCTGCGGCATACTCAGCGCGCAATTGCGCACGTGTGTCGGCATCAAACGGGCTCCAAGCGCCCTCGCCGAGGATACTTTCCCGCGCGCAGCCGTATGGCAATGCCTTACGCAAGTCAGCACAGGACAGCGACGGGTGGTGATGCCCAGCGCAAGCTTGCAACGGCGCCGCACTGAGCGCCGGGATCACCGTGCGGAGAACCGCACCGGGTGCATCCACCAGGGCCTCGAATGGCCAGACGACAATCTCAGCATCAGGATAAACCGCCGCGATTTCCGTGATCACGTCCCGCCAGCGCCGCGGCTGGCCTGCCAAAGAAGCCAGTTCAGCTTGACTGGTGCCGCGCCTTTGCTTTTGCAGCACGTAACCCAAGGATGATGCCCAATGCCTGTCATAGCTGCGGATCGCCAGGCCTATACGTAGGCGTTGCCCTTCAAAGGCGGGCCGCAAACGCGCAAGGCGGCGTGCTGCGTCATCATAAAAAGAGCTGTCTCGCACGTTTGCGAACATTGAACCCAAAAGGTTCTCATCAGAAATTAAAAGCGCGTTGGCACCCGTTTCCGCAATGCGGATCTGCAGTTCAGTGCAGGTTGCGCGCCCGGCCTTCGCTATGGCCGGCGTCACCTGATCCGCGGCTTTGAAAAAAGCCTCCATGCGGCCATCTCGTATTTGCAAAGGGCCCCAGAATTCTACGCCGGCCGACCGCAAAGCCCGCGCATGATGCCGCGCGTATATTTGCAGGGTCGTGCTGCCGGTGCGATGTGCTCCAAGATGCAGATAAAGGTCCATGCGGACTCCGGCCAAATGCGCCTGCGAAGTCCCTCTGGCAGGCAAAGCAACACCCTGCCAGACTAGGGTCGAGCCCGTTTTCTTCGCATTAAAGTGAACTGAGTAGAAATTCCGCATCAAACCCTTCGAAATCCGCTCTTGACGGCATATATAATCCCGAACCGGAGGGACCATGAAACGACTGATACCCCTTGTTATCGCTGGATTTATAGCCGCGACGGGAATTGCTGGCGCCAATGATGACAAAGGCGCTGACCTGTCCCCGTTGGACGGGGTTGATATCAATTTGAATGATTTTCTTTGGGTCGCGCGGCCGATTGTTGTTTTCGCCGACACACCGGCGGACCCGAGGTTCGTGGAGCAGATGGAGCTTCTGGCCGCCCGGCCGGAGGAGCTGGCCGCTCGCGACGTGGTCATTATCACCGACACCGACCCGTCGGTCCGGTCGGAATTGCGCAAAGAATTGCGGCCTCGCGGGTTTATGCTGGTTGTGATCGGCAAGGACGGCAATCGATTGCGCAAACCAGCGCCTTGGGACGTGCGCGAAATCACGCGCTCCATCGACAAAATGCCGCTACGGCAGGAGGAGATTCGTTTGCGCAAGGCGCCGTTGTCCGAAAGTTGACAGCGTGCGTACCTTTGCTTTTTCTTGTGTAAATCTCTCTGAACACCTATAGTATACAGCGTTGAAAGGAAGGTGCAGGATGGTTCTTCAAGACAGCCCACAAGTGCCTCTGCGTCGATATGCGGAGGACGAAGAAAAGCCGTTTGGCTAGGCTTCTGGCTTACTCGTCCCATTTCACCAATCCATTGAAAGCATCTCGTTGGAGCGAAAGCAGGGCTTTTTCGCCGGTTTCCACTATGTTTCCGTGCATTTTTAGAAGACGGATAAAAATGTCCTTTCGGCGAACTGTCGCGAGTTTTCCGTAGGTGGCCGTGTCCAATCGAACAGCAATCTGACGTATTTTGTCCATCAAGTGAAAGAACGCATAAACGTCGCGGATTTGGTCACGACGCAAGAGCTCAACTTCATTTACAACGCGGCGCAGAACCTCGGTTTCATGCAGAAAGACAAGAAACGGGACGTAGTCTTGATCCCGTGTGAAGTTGATCTCGGCATCGGCGATCGCGTTTTCCCAGTCATAGGCGCTGTTTAATTCGACAATTGCCTGAACCTCCGCAATCAGAGCCTTGGTCAGGTCGCGACGGCGTTCTTCGCGTTCGTCCAATCGCCGTAATTCCTGCGTGATAAAGCCAACCACCCATCCCCCAGCGACAACGACTGCGGCGATCATGATGCGGTTCTCGGTCGGGTCAGGACCCTGAGCGATAAACAGCGTGAGAAAGAACGCCACAAAAACCACAGGCAAAAGGGCGATAAATGCGCGCGAAATGACAAAAACAGTGCCCGCTCCGCTGAGCCAATAATACAGGCACCCCATCACCACCAAAAGAGCAAGACCCGCGCCGCCCCAGCGCACAGAACTCGCGTCATCAGGCACAGCCCAGAACGCCAGCGCACAGGCACTGGCGATCAGCATTATGCCCCAGACGCGGCTTGTCATTCTATTCGAACTCCATAATCACATCATCTACAGCAAGGCTGTCGCCAGCCACCGCATTGATCTTGGAAACCTTTCCAGTTTTCTCAGCGCGCAGAATGTTCTCCATTTTCATCGCCTCGACAGTGCACAACGCCTGACCTTCCTGAACCTCGTCACCGACGTCGACATCGACTTTTACAATGAGGCCGGGCATCGGGCAGAGCAGCATCTTAGAGGTATCCGGAGGCAGTTTCTCAGGCATCATTCGAGCCAGCTCGGCTTGTCTTGGACTTCGAACATGCACTTTTAGATCCGCGCCACGAAAGCGCAGCCGGAAGCCTGCAGTGATCTTGTCCACCTTCACCACCATAGGCACGCCGTTGAGGGTCAGTTCGGCAAGACTGTCGCCCGGCGTCCAGGGGCTGGCCACGCGAATGGTCTCGCCGTCATCGAAGGTCACGGTCGAGCCTTCACGATCCGGATCAATGCCAACAGCAAACTCGTGCCCCTGCAACGTGACGATCCAGTTGTGACCAACCTTGCGTTCGTGATTGTCCATTGTGCCGGAGATCTTCGTGCGACGATGTTCGGCCACCCGGTACATTGCTGCGGCCGAGGCCGCGAGGCGCCGAAGGTCAGCTTCCGCCAGCGTCACCCCCTCGAACCCATCCGGGTATTGCTCGGCAATGAACGCGGTGGTTATGTCGCCGTTGATGAAAATCTCGTGGTCCATCACGGCCGCAACAAAGGGCAAATTGTGCCCGATCCCTTCGACCTCAAAGCCGTCCAGCGCATTGCGCATCGCCTCGATCGCTATCGGACGGTCCGGCCCCCAGGTGCAGAGCTTGGCGATCATCGGGTCATAGTACATTGAAATCTCGCCGCCCTCGTAGACGCCGGTATCGTTGCGCACCGCCGTCTCGCCCACGGGCGCCGGCTCGTGCCAGTTGCCATTGTCCGAAAGCGGGCCAGCCGCGATTTCCATTGGCGGGCGATACCGGGTCAGGCGACCGATTGAGGGCAGGAAGTTGCGATAAGGGTCCTCGGCATAAAGCCGGTTTTCAATCGCCCAGCCGGTCAGCGTCACGTCCTCCTGCGCCATGGGCAGCGTTTCGCCATAGGCGACGCGGATCATCTGTTCCACCAGGTCGACACCGGTGATCAGCTCTGTCACCGGGTGTTCCACCTGCAGGCGGGTGTTCATCTCAAGGAAATAGAAGTTCCGCTCGCCATCGACGATGAATTCCACTGTACCCGCACTGGCATAGCCTACGGCCTTTGCCAGAGCGCAGGACTGCTCCCCCATCGCTTTGCGGGTCGCTTCATCGAGGAACGGCGACGGCGCTTCTTCCACAACCTTCTGGTTCCGGCGCTGGATCGAACATTCACGCTCGCCCAGATAGATGCAGTTGCCGTGCTTGTCGGCGAGGACCTGTATCTCAATATGGCGCGGCTGGGTGACGAACTTCTCAATGAAGATGCGGTCGTCACCAAAGGAGTTCGCAGCTTCGTTCTTGGAAGACTGAAAGCCCTCGCGCGCTTCCTCGTCATTCCATGCAATCCGCATGCCCTTGCCGCCGCCACCGGCAGACGCCTTGATCATCACCGGATAGCCGACATCGTTGGAAATCTTCACCGCCTCGTCGGCATCTTCGATCAGGCCCATATAGCCCGGCACGGTGGAGACCTCGGCCTCCTGCGCAATCTTCTTGGAGGTGATTTTATCGCCCATCGCCTCGATGGCACCGGCAGGCGGCCCGATAAAGGCCACGCCCTCTTTCTCAAGTGCTTCCGCAAAGAGTTTGTTCTCGGACAGAAAGCCATAACCTGGGTGGACGGCCTCGGCGCCGGTTTTACGAATAGCGTCAAGTACCTTGTCGATCACGATATAGGACTGGTTGGCGGGGGGTGGTCCGATATGAACAGCCTCATCAGCCATCTTCACATGCAATGCGTTGCGGTCCGCATCCGAGTAGATTGCCACAGTCTGGATGCCCATTTTGCGCGCCGTCTTGATGACACGGCAGGCGATCTCGCCCCGGTTGGCAATCAGGATCTTCTTGAACATCGGTTTGTCGTCCTTCCTCTCAGTCCCCTTCCGCACGCCCTCAGGCGTAAGCGGAAAAAAGATAGCCACCGGAGCACCCCGCCCCGGTGGCCAATTCCATAGTATCGATCGACTGAGCCGCGCGCTTGAAGGTCAGCGGATCAGCAAAGACCGACATCATTGCAAAGCGCGCCGGCTGCAGCTCCAACTGCGGCGCCGGCAAACAGGTTTCCATTGACCACGGCCGCCCCAACGGTTCCGGCGGCCGCCCCGACAGAGGCGCGCTGCGCGTCCGAGGACATATGACAGCCCGAAAGAATGGCGGCCGCTGCGGTGGCAAACAGAATGGTGTGTATGTGCATGAAAGCCCCATGTCTTTTTGCAAATCAGGGGCAGACTGCATGGATGCCTGGGGGCAGGCGAGACAGGCCTTGCCTACATCCCGCAGATCGGCAGGGGGCCGCGCATGACGCGCGTAAACTCGCCGAGAACTGCGTTGCACAAAAAAGGGCGCGCCGGCTGGAGAGGCGCGCCCAGAAGTTGGGTTAGGGTAACGGTAATAAATTGAGGCACGTGCGGTAGCCCGCACAGGGGACGCCTCGTCTGCAAGTGTCAGTGATTCTCGCAGGTTGCCAAAAAGAAACCTTTCGGTCCGGGCGGAACCGGCCATTTCCCGCCGCAGGCTTGGACCGACAGGCAGGATCACGCCCAATCCTCCAGTTGAAAAGCTTCAGGAAAGCTCGTTCTTGCAACTGACTCGTCGATTTTGAGCAGTGCATCATAGCTCGCCGGATCGAACGGATCCTCTGCAGCGACCACTTCACGCTCGAAAAGCCAACTCAATCGCCCTGCATCAAGATTGCCGCGATGGAACGGCTCGGCGCCAAATTGTGCCCAAAGCGCGGACATGAAGGCAGCATCTGCGCGACGGTCCGCGGGCTTGCGGTCGGCATAACGTTCGCGCGGTTTGATCTCCGTCGCTCCGGATTTTGAGGCCCGGCGAATCGTGAACTGGTAATCCGTGCCCGTCAGGCGCGAAGGAAATCCTCGGTGCTTTTCCATCAGCCATCGCTCCTGCGGGCCAGCATGTCGACCTCAACTAATGCGCCCACGGCAAGCGCGGTGACGCCAATGGTCGTTCGAGCAGGCCGCGCGCCTTCTGGGAAGTAACGCGTGTAGACATCATTGAACGGGTAAAAATCGCGCTCGAACTCGGTCAGGTAGCAGCGGCACTGCACGACGTCGGCCATGGACAGGCCGAGGCCTTCCAGCACGATCTTGAGGTTCTCCATCACACGCACCGATTGCGCCTCGATCCCCTGGGGCAAAGGCGCGTCCGGGGCGTCGGGGTCCGTCGGCATTTGCCCGGTCAGAAAGACCCAGCCATCGGCCTCCGTCGCGTGACAGAATGGGCCGACCGGCGTCGGGCCTGCCTGGACCAGATGATACTCAGGCATTCCCGACCCCTCCTCTTACTTCGGGGGTGGTGGACACCACCCCCGGGATCCGGCACGACCGCCCCACCGGCATGGGCCGCGTTGGCGTCGCCCAAGCTCCTCCCGGAAATCTGGTCGTCTGTCGCCGATCCATCTCGTCAAACTCCCAACCGCTCACAGCGGCAGGTTGTCGTGTTTCTTCCAGGGCAGTTGCACCTGCTTGTTACGCAGGGAGGCAAAGGCCCGCGCCACGCGGCGGCGGGTCGATTGCGGCTTGATCACCTCGTCGATAAAGCCGCGCTCGGCCGCCTTGAAGGGGCTTGCGAAGTTGTCTTCGTAGTAGGCCGTACGCTCCGCAATCTTCTCGGCATCGCCCAACTCCGAGCGGTAAATGATCTCGGTTGCGCCTTTGGCCCCCATTACCGCGATTTCGGCCGTGGGCCAGGCGTAATTGATATCGGCTTCCAGATGCTTGGACGCCATCACGTCATACGCGCCGCCATAGGCCTTGCGGGTAATCACAGTCACTTTCGGCACCGTCGCCTCGCCATAGGCATAAAGCAGCTTCGCGCCGTGCTTGATCACACCGTTATATTCCTGAGATGTCCCCGGCAGGAAGCCCGGCACATCCACAAGTGTCAGGATCGGGATAGAGAATGCATCGCAGAAGCGCACGAACCGCGCGCCCTTGCGGGAGCTGTCGATGTCCAGAACGCCCGCCAGCACCATCGGTTGGTTGGCAACCACGCCCACGGTCTGACCCTCTATCCGAACAAACCCCGTGATGATGTTGCCTGCGAAATCCGCTTGGATTTCATAGAAATCGCCTTCATCGGCAACCTTTGTGATCAGCTCTTTCATATCATAGGGCTGGTTTGGATTGTCCGGGATCAGCGTATCGAGGCTTTCTTCCAGGCGTTCGGGGTCGTCGAAGAAGGGGCGCACCGGCGCTTTCTCGCGGTTGTTGAGTGGCAGGAAGTCGAACAGACGGCGAATTTCCGTCAGGGCCTCGACATCGTTTTCGAACGCCCCATCAGCAACAGAGGACTTCTTTGTGTGCGTACTCGCGCCGCCAAGTTCCTCGGCGGTGACTTGTTCGTTTGTAACGGTCTTCACAACATCCGGGCCCGTCACAAACATGTAGGAACTGTCTTTAACCATGAAGATGAAGTCAGTCATCGCCGGCGAATAGACCGCCCCGCCCGCGCACGGGCCCATGATCACACTGATCTGAGGTATCACGCCCGAGCCGCGAATATTACGCATGAAAACATCTCCATAGCCTGCAAGGCTGTCGACGCCTTCCTGAATACGCGCGCCACCTGAGTCATTCAGACCGATCACAGGCGCGCCGTTTTGCAGCGCCATGTCCATGATTTTGCAGATCTTCTGTGCATGCGTTGCCGACACCGAACCGCCAAGAACCGTGAAGTCCTGGCTAAAGACGTAGACCATGCGGCCATTGATCGTTCCCCAACCGGTAACGACGCCATCGCCTGCAGGCTTTTGGTTCTCCATACCGAAATCGGTGCAGCGATGCGTGACAAACATGTCGAATTCTTCGAAGGAGCCTTCGTCGAGCAAAAGTTCAATCCGCTCGCGAGCGGTCAGCTTTCCTTTGGCGTGCTGGCTGTCGATCCGCTTTTGACCGCCTCCCAGGCGCGCATCTCCGCGCCGATCAGCCAATTGACCTATGATATCTTTCATCGCCAGCTCTCCGTCTTGCTCTTGCGGGCTCGTTCTGATTGGGCTTAGCCCGAGCACCCACACTTTGAGAAGGGGATAACCGAAAATTTGCAAATATCTTCGCGTATTGATCTGGATAATTGCAAATTTGCTAAATACTACGGTTGGCCGAGTACTTCTCAGCAAAACCCCTTTGTTTTCAGAGTTGGGCGCGTGCCCTCGCTTTCTCACACGGCGGGAACGCTGACCCAGTGCTCCAGGCTGCGTGCTTGGGGCGCACCGTCCGCGACCTCATGTCCCGACGCAGAGCAGATCTCCACAGTGCTGCGCACTTCGCACAGGGGCCTGCGCGCTGGCGCGCTTGTCATGACGAGCTGCCCGGTTTACCTGCGTTCTCATGGCAGAGACTGCGCCTCATTCCCACCTGAAGCCGTGTTCCGGGCGGGCCTGTTTCCTGGACCGGACCACCCCCCCGCATCTGGTCACTCTGGTGCTCATGGCTGGGCTGGCGGCGATGTCGATGAATATCTTCCTCCCGTCGCTGCCCGGGATGACCGCATATTTCGGAACCGAGTACGCGGTGATGCAATTGTCGGTCTCGGCCTATCTGATGGCAGTCGCGGTAATGCAGCTTATCGTGGGCCCGCTCGCCGATCGCTTTGGCCGACGTCGGATACTTCTGTGGTCGACGTCCGCCTTTGCGCTTGCCACCCTTGGGACGCTTATCGCCCCCAGCGCCGAGGTCTTTCTGGCCTTCCGCATGATGCAGGCGGTCGTCGCCACCGGGCTCGTGCTAAGCCGCACAATCGTGCGCGACCTCTTCGACGAAGCTGAAGCCGCCTCGATGATCGGCTATGTCACGATGGGCATGGCGCTTGTTCCTCTGGTCGCGCCTGGCCTTGGCGGTCTTCTAGACCAGGCATTTGGGTGGCGCGCTTCTTTCACGCTGTTGCTGGTGTCGGCAATTGCGATGTTCGCACTGCTATATTTCGATCTGGGCGAGACCGCGCGCCACACATCAGCGAGCTTTAGCGAGCAATTGCGAGACACACCCGAACTGCTACGCGCGCGGCGGTTTTGGGGGTATGTTGCCTGCGCGGCCTTCTGCTCAGGGGCTTTTTTCGCTTTTCTGGGGGGGGCTCCCTATCTGGGGACGGTACATTTCGGCCTCGCACCAGCTGAGCTCGGGCTATACTTGTCGACCCCTGCTCTCGGCTATGTTGTCGGCAACTTCATCGCCGGGAGATACTCTCGTCGCATTGGCGTCAACAAAATGATCCTTTGGGGCACAATCCTGAGCACGCTGGGTCTTAGCTTGTCGCTTTTTTTGTATCTTGGCGGGCTTACACATCCACTTGTCTTTTTCGGCTTTCTGGCTTCGGTCGGCCTGGGGAACGGGATGGCCCTCCCAAACGCAAACGCCGGGCTTCTTTCGGTCCGCCCCCATCTCGCAGGAACAGCCTCCGGTCTGGGCGGCGCCTTCATGATCGGCGGTGGCGCGGCCATGTCTGTCTTGGCAGGCCTTTTATTGAGCCCCGACTCTGGCCCTTACCCATTGCAGTTTTTAATGATCGCAACGTCGGCAGCATCCATTGCTGCGATTTTCTACGTCATCCAACGCGAAAAGAGACTCGCCGCAGGCTAAGCTGTGAAGGTCCTGAAGTCCAAAGGGCACGCACCCTTGCCGATGAAGTTTGCAAACTTTAGAATCAAGTTAGCAAACTTGGAAATCCAACCATGCCCAGCCAGAAACTCTATGCCGGCGCAAAGCTGCGGGAAACCCGAACCGGGCTGGGACTGACCCAGAAAGACTTCGCCATCAAGCTCGGTGTCTCCCTGCCCTACCTCAATCAAATGGAGAACAATAACCGCCCGGTCTCCACCACGGTGCTGTTGTCCCTGGCCCAGGAATTTGGCTTCGATGTCACGCAGTTGAGCGCGGGGGAGAGCGAGCGGATGGTCACCGATATGCGCGAGGCGCTGGCCGACCCTGTCTTCGACGGCACCGCGCCGCCTCTGGCTGATCTGAGGCTTGCATCGTCAAACGCACCCGCCCTGGCACACGCGTTCCTGCAGCTCCATCGCGCCTATCGCCAGACCCACGAACGCCTGGCCTCGCTCGACGAGGCGTTGGGGCGCGAAGATGCGACGCTGCAGCCGTCGCCCTGGGAAGAGGTGCGCGATTTCTTCCATTACTGTGACAACTATATCGACGCAGTGGACCGGGCCGCCGAACATACCGCCACCCGGGTCGAAGGCGATCTTGAAGCCGGTATCCGCAAACTGCTCGCGCGGCGCGGGATCGCTGTCCAGTATGCCGACATACCGGAATTGCGCCTTTTTAACGTGACCTCAAGCGTCTTGACCCTTTCGAACCGTGCCGCTCCGGAAACGCGCCGCTTTCAGCTTTTGGTTCAGTTGGCGCTTGTGGCGCAGAACGATCTGCTTGAGGCCACGCTCGATCTTGCGCGCTTTCGCACCGATGCGGCCCGCGCAATCGCCAAGATTGGCCTTGCCAACTATTTTGCCGGTGCCGCCCTACTACCTTACGGCAGGTTCCTGCAGGCGGCGATTGACACCCGGCATGATCTGGAGCGGCTTGCAGACCAGTTTGGCGCATCGATCGAGCAGGTTGCGCACCGGCTCTCCACACTGCAGCGTCCCGGCGCCAAAGGCGTCCCGTTTTTCTTTGTACGTGTCGATCAGGCTGGCACGATTACCAAGCGCCACTCTGCAACCCGCCTGCAATTTGCGCGCTTTGGTGGGGCCTGCCCGCTCTGGAACGTCCATCAGGCGTTCGAAACCCCCGGCCGCTTCCTGCGCCAGCTCGCGGAAACTCCCGACGGAGTTCAGTACCTCTGCCTGGCGCGGGATGTGTCCAAATCCGGTGGCGCGTGGGGCGCCCCGACGCGGCGTTATGCGATTGGGCTGGGGGTTGAGGTGCGCCATGCAGAGTCTCTTGTCTATGCCGATGGGCTGGACCTGAGCCGCGGGTTCGAACCGATTGGTATCTCCTGCCGCATCTGCGAACGGCGCAATTGCCACCAAAGGTCCGTCCCGCCACTGGAGCGGCGTCTAAGCGTCGATCCGGGCACACGGGGCGTGCTGCCCTACACGGTGGAAGACGCCTGAGAGGAACCGCCCGACCTTACAGGCCGGGCGGTGGTCGTTCCGGCGCCCCCACTTGCGCCGTCCATTCGAAACAGGTGAACCCTCACGTGGTCGGTGCAGAGGCGAGGATCGACCTGATCTCATCCTTGAGGCGCATACGCGCGCGGCGCAACTCTTCTTCTGCTTCTTGTGACATGGCATCTACACGCGTTTCCGCGCGATGCACTGCCCGGTTCACCTCATGATATTCGTCAAACAATCGTGCAAAATGCGCGTCGCTGGTCTTCAGCATAGACATTAGCTCGGTCTTGTCCGGAAATTCCTCTGCCAGTTCATGGGGCGTGTGCGACATCAACTTCTCCCGTATGTCCCTTATCTCAAGACACCTTAGCCACTGTTCTGGCGCGCTCCTTGATCCTGGTCAAACACGCATCGCACATGGCCTTTCGTTTTTTACCCCTTTGTCTCCGGGACCGAGGGTGTGCGCGCACGGCGGCGTAGCTGCGCTTCGCGCCACGACATGAACGAGATTGCACTGACGATCAGCCCGCCGCCCACCAAAACGTAAGCATCCACCGCTTCGCCAAAGACCACGGCCCCCAACGCTGTCGCCCAGACCAGCTGCAAAAAGGTCACCGGCTGGGTTACGGTGAGAGGCGCGGCCTGAAATGCGAGTGTCATCGTATAGTGCCCGGCTGTTGCAAAACACGCGACCCCGAACAAGATGGCCAGCTGCGTCGGCGTGACCGGGACCCAGACGGCGAGTGCAAAAGGCGCAAGCCCGAGCGACACCACAATTGAAAGGCCAGCCACAACAATGGCCGGGTCAGAGTTCTCGGCCAGTTTCTTGGCGAGCAAATAGCTGCCGGCAAAGCTGAGCGCAGTGAAGATCATTGCGATATGCCCCGGGCTGAGGTCTCGAAAACCGGGGCGCAAAATGATCGCGGCCCCCAGGAGCGCCACGCAGATCGCAGCTATTCGTCGCGCCGCGAGCTTCTCGCCCATAAAGAGCGCAGCTCCAAGCGTCACATAGACCGGGCTGAGGTAGTTCATCGCCGTCACTTCAGCGATCGGAATCTGGGTCATGGCGAAGAACCAGGCCATCACCCCACCGGTATGGATCAGGCCACGCGCCGCAAAGAGCCTGAGCTCGGCGCCGGAGAGCCTCAAGGACAGCAAGCGTCCTGCAATCGGGATCAGAAAGACAAGGCCCAGAACATATCGCAGGAAAGCCGATTGAGCGGCAGGGATCGCGTCGCCGATGGTCTTAACAAGCGCCGTGACGGCCACGAAGCAAAACCCGGTCACAATCATCCAGATGATGCCGGCCACAGGCCGTGAAGCACTTGGGGTCATTGCCCAGAACTCTCACGCACGGCACACGGGCGCAAGGCCGCTCAGGGCAATCCCTGCCACAGAAGTTTTATGGCAATCGCCCACATCGTCAGAGCAATCACCGCGTCCAGAATGCGCCAAGCAGCCGGACGCGCGAATACCGGCGCAAGGATGCTTGCCCCATAACCCAGTATGCAAAAGAAGACGGCCGATGCGGTCGCGGCACCGACACCAAACCAAACCTCCGCACCGGGAAAGCCGCGCGACAGGGCGCCCAGAAGGATAACGGTGTCGAGGTAGACATGCGGATTGGCCCAGGTCAGTGCAAGACAGGTCAGAACCGCCGCACGTAAACTTTGGTCCGCGCCATCCCCTGCCTGCAGTGCAGCCCCGCCGCGCAAAGCGGCAAAAGCATGGAGAATGCCATACCAGACCAGCACCGCAGCACCGCCATAAAGCAGGAGCGGAGCGACAGCCGGGAATCTCGCCTCAACCCTGGCAAACCCTGTAACACCGAAAGCGATCAGCAGGCATTCCGAGAGGATACAGGTCAGAACCACGGGTGTTACATGGCGTCCCCGCAACCCCTGCCGAAGGACAAACGCATTTTGGGCGCCAATCGCCAGAATAAGTTGCAGGCTTACGGCAAATCCGGCCGCGGCTGCCGTCCAGATTGCGCCTGTCATCCCCTGCCTCCAGATCTCGCCCGGCGCTCTTTAGACCGCAGCAAAGCCGAAGTATAGCCACCCGTTTCGACAGCCCGGCTAAGCGCGGCGCCGACGCAACCAGAGCTCCAGGACCAGCAGGTAAGGCAGGTAAAATGCAAAGACCTGAATCTGATCGAACGCGCCGCGCAGGTCAGGCTGGGAGCCCCAGCCACCGGTCAGCAGGTACCACAGCCCATAATGGACCCGAAACATCCACGACGCGAGGGCCAGCACCACCAGCCGCAAAGCCCATTGCCGGTGCGCCGCCCAGTCGCGTTCCCAAGCCCGCAAGCACAGCTTCAGGGAGGCAAGCAGCATCAGCGCACCATACATCGTAAATCCCACATCCATAAGCCGTCCGCCAAGTGTGCCGACATGGGCGATAAACCACAGACCCCCAAAGGCGGTGACAAGACAGGCAATCACCACGCCACGGCCCAGCATGCGATGAATTTCGGGCCAGCGCCCGTAAGCCCCGAGCGCCGCCTGGACCGGCACCAGCAGGGTGATCACAGCGCCGGCGATCATGTGCACCATCAGCGCATTTGTTGGCCCCGGAGCATCTGGCCGCCAAAGATAGGTCTCGCCCGACAGATCCTGAGTGAGCCCTCGCCAGCCGAAATCGAGCGCATAGAGCGCGAATGGAAGCACAAGCACGCACAGACCCGCCAGTCCCAGCCGCCGCATGATCTGAACTCGTGCCACTTCAGCCCTTTCTTCTTTGTCGAAATACTCAAATCCTGCCGCCGACTGTGAGAGCGAACGCCCGGCTCAGAGCGGCCACACCACGAGCAATACCGGAATGCTCACAGCGATGATGAGGATCTCCAGCGGAAGCCCCATGCGCCAGTAGTCACCAAAACCGTATCCCCCGGGCCCCATTATCAGCGTATTGTTCTTGTGCCCAATGGGTGTCAGGAACGCGGCCGAGGCAGCAACAGCAACCGCCATCAAGAACGGATCGGGGGACACTCCCAGCGCCCGTGCCATTTCTATGCCAACCGGCGCTGCGACAATCGTCGTCGCTGTATTATTGAGCACATCCGAAAGGGTCATGGTCACAACCATCAACGCGGTTAGAACCGCCCAGGCCGGCCACCCGGTGGTGAGATTAAGCAGTGTATTGGCCAGAAGCTCAGTTCCGCCCGAAGCCTCAAGCGCCGCGCCCAGCGGAATCATCGACCCAAGCAGTACCACCACCGGCCATTCTATATGGGTGTACAGCTCAGACACCGGCAGGATCTTGAAGAGTACATAGGCCATCGCGACAAGCCCCAGCGCCACCGGAAGGTAGAGCCAACCAAGGGCAGCGGCTGCGACCGCCGCGGCGAAAATCCCGATCGCGAGCCATGTTTTGCTGTCTTGAGTAACCGCCGCGCCCCGGTCGGCCAGCGGCAGGACGCCGAGCCACTCTATAACATCGTCGCGGGCGGTCTCCGGGGTCAGCAAGAGCAGGATATCGCCCGAGCGCAGGGGGGTCTTGCGCACCTGTTCGGTGATGCGTTTGCCTTCCCGCGCGACCCCCATCAGAACCGTACGCTGCCGCCACGCAAGGCCCACACCCTGAGCGGATTTGCCATTGATACGCGAGCTGTCTGTGACGACGGCCTCTACGTATGTGACGCCTGATCCCTCGGCCTCCAGGCTCTCGAGCCGCTTTGTGTCGGAAAAAACAAGCTTTGTGGCCGCCCGAAACTCCTCGAGTGCTTCGGGGCGCGCTTCCAGCACAAGCGCGTCTCCGGCCTCAAGCATAATGAAGCGTGAAGCAAAGCGGCGCTTGTTGTCGCGGACTACTCCAAGAATGGCAACATCCGCTTTCTCGGCCTCGTCAAACAGATCCTCCAGACGCCTGCCAATCTGGGAACTCCCCTCAGGCACGGTAAGTTCTGCGATATAGTCGGAAAACTGTTCCAGCCCCTTTCCTGCCTGCGCCTCATCTGCGCGCATCGGGATCAAACGCCATCCGATCATCGCCACGAAAGCCAACCCGACCAAAGCCGCGGCGCCGCCGACAGGTGCAAAGTCAAACATCTTGAACGGCGTGCCGACCGCCTCCTCTCGGATCGCCGCGATGATGATATTGGGCGGGGTCCCGATTAGTGTAACCATCCCGCCAAGGATGGTCGCAAAGCTGAGCGGCATAAGCGTCAGCCCGGCGATCCGCCCCGCTTTTCGCGCGGTGGCGATGTCAACCGGCATCAGCAGCGCCAGCGCCGCAACATTGTTCATGAAGGCCGAGAGTACCGCGCCGACGCCGCCCATAATCGCGATATGCGCTCCAAGCGTGCGCGAAGGATCAACCAGCATGCGTGTGATCAGCAGAACCGCACCCGAGCGCACCAACCCCGCCGAGACAACCAGAACCAGCGCCACAACGATCGTGGCTGGGTGCCCGAAGCCTGCAAACGCGCTGCTGGCTGGCACGAGGCCCAGCACCACGGCCAGCAGCAGCGCGCTAAAGGCCACAATGTCATAGCGGATGCGTCCCCAAAGCAGCAGGGCAAAGACGAAGCCAAATAGGGAAAACAGCAGGGTTTGTTCAAGGGTCATTTGGCAACGCTAGCGTGCGACCACGCGCAGTGGAATTCCGTTTGGCAAATCACCGGTGCGTTAATAACCATAAGATGAGAATTTGGTCACGGTTTTTGTCCAAGTCTTCATGTGCGTGTGATCGGGCCAGCCTTTAGGGTCGTCTCTGCATTGGCCAGTGCACTGCTTGCTTCTTTCACACTAAGGAGACGATGACGTGAAAACTCTTTTGACAGCCGCCGTTGTGGCGGCAGGCATGGCCGCGACCACCCTTCCCGCTCTGGCCGGAAACCAGCTGGCCGTCGCCATCGGGGGCTATGATACGGTGTCCTACCACACCAGCGAACCGACCATGGGCGAGGCGCGGTTCAACCATTTCCACAATGGCGCGATCTGGTATTTCGCCTCGGAAGGCAACCGAGATCTCTTTGCGGCCGATCCAGAGCGCTATGCGCCGGCTTATGACGGCTATTGCTCGTGGGCGGCGAGCCAGGGCTACAAGGCCCCGGGTGACCCGAATGTCTGGGAGATCGTTGACAACACGCTCTACGTCCAGGTGCACCCCCGCGCGCAGGAGCTTTGGCAGGCCGATATCCCCGCGCATATTGTGGCCGGTGACGAGAACTGGCCGCGTATCCATCCTTTCTAAGGCGCACACATTGACATCCGTCGGGGGCGCCGTGATTTCGCGGCGCCCTTTGGCATGCGGCCCGGCCGCCGCACCGGACCCCGGAGCAGTTCGGCAAAGAAGAAAGATCGTCGCTAGGATTTAATCTCCTGTCCGAACATCAGCAAGTGCGGGCCTTCGATGACATGCAGTTCGCGCTGGCCGTAGTATTGATCAAAGGGTGCACGTACCCGTTCCGTCGGGAGCGTGTCGAGAAAAGGCTTCATGCTTTCAAAGAGCGCATCGACATCGTCCACGTCGAAATAGACGATGTGCTGCGCATCTACGCTTTCGAGGTTGACCTCAGGTTCCGCGTGGAGGAGCCGCAGCGCCGCGCCCTCGCAATAAACATAGGCGTAGTTCTGGCTCGGCTCGGTAAAACCGACCGTGAACCCCAGCCCCTCGTAGAACCGGATCGACGCCGCAAGGTCGTCGGTCAGAAGCATCGGCGTGACTTGTTTCACTTTCAGCATGGCTGCTCCTTGCGGCGGGGGGCTTGTCTTGGGTATAGCACCTCGAAACGAGACGAACCAAACGGAGTGCGCCCCATGGCCGGCCATTCAAAATGGGCAAATATTCAGCATCGCAAGGGCCGTCAGGACGCCGCGCGGTCAAAGCTGTTTTCCAAGCTCGCCAAGGAGATCACCGTGGCGGCGAAAATGGGCGACCCGGACCCGGACAAGAACCCCCGCCTCCGCCTGGCGGTAAAGGAAGCCAAGTCGCAATCGGTGCCCAAGGACGTGATCGACCGCGCGATCAAGAAATCGCAAGGCGGCGACGCGGAGAATTACGACGAGATCCGCTATGAGGGCTATGGCCCCGGCGGCGTCGCGGTGATCGTGGAGGCGATGACGGATAATCGCAACCGGACGGCATCAACCGTGCGCTCAACGTTTTCAAAGAATGGCGGGAACCTTGGGGAGACCGGTTCGGTCAGCTTCATGTTCGACCGCAAGGGGGAGATCGTCTATCCGGCCGCCGCAGGCGACGCGGACACCGTTATGATGGCTGCGATTGAGGCGGGTGCCGAGGATGTCGAAAGCTCTGATGAGGGCCACACGATCTGGTGCGAGGATACAGACCTGAACGAAGTGTCGGGCGCTCTGGAAGCCGAGCTGGGCGAAAGCGAGGCCACGCGGCTGGTCTGGAAGCCACAAACCACGACCGAGTTGGGTCTGGAAGAAATGCAGAAGCTGATGAAGCTCTTGGATGCGCTGGAAGATGATGACGACATCCAGAAGGTGACCGCGAATTTTGAAACCTCGGACGAGGTGATGGCGCAGCTTTAGTTGCGTGTCTAAAGCCGATCGGGTCCCGGCTTGGGACTTGGATTGTTCCGCGCTTGCAGCGAAGGTCCGGTTTGAGCCCACATTGACTTAGTAGTCTCCAAAGTGCCCAACTAAAACGGTGCAAGTGTTGCTGCTAACCAGACTAAAGGCGTTGAATGCGGGTTGCTTGGAAAATGGTCGGAACAGGGGGCGCCAGTTTCGCGGCGGCATGGCTGCTGTTTGTATCGATTTATCGACCATCCGACCATGACTACCTCATCACCACAACATCGTATTACTTCAAGCGTATGTCTGAAATCGGGCACACCGGCGCTGTATCGTTTTCGGATTGTAGGCTCGAAGAAGCTGACGCCTCCGACCGAGATATGGGAGTTTCGATGTTTGGGCTTTGTCGGACTGAGAGCGACGGGGAAACGTTTCACTTTGCCATCGCTATGAGCCTTACCGCGAATTTCGTTTACGCTGACATGGAACGGCGAAGCGCTGACGATTGACGGCAGCTTTGTCCGCAAAGCGGTTGTTCATGCAGAGCGCAGCGAATGGCAGCAACGAGTCCAACCTGACCGATGCTGCGCGTTGCTCGAATTTCTGCTAAGGCAGCAAATAGACTTGATATGGCACCATGCTACAAGAGGAAGGTGGACCAAAAGGATGCGGTTGGCTCGTCTTTGCATACTGTGGGTTTTGGTACTTTGTCCCCATGCGTTGAGAGCTGACACCGAGATTGATCCAGCATTGTTGGGTCGAGCATTGGGTTTCGATTTGTCCTACCAGCGGGAGTGCGTAGGACCTGTCCCACCTACGCGAGGACAAATGGTCTTTCTAACAGAGTACTCGGCAGCTTTGGTTCAGTTCTCCAAGCGCTTTCCCGGCGTCGAAAGCGCCGAATTCTTATATGAGTTCATACACAGTTCTGTGCGAACTCAATTTGACTGTACGGAAGCACTGACGGAACGGGACAGGTATTGGGACGCTCTCCTGAGCAGGGGCTTGACCAAGGATTGTCTGATTAGGGCGATATCCGATAACAACGATTTGGACCCATGCTTGCAGCTAGACCAATGAGCGGACGTTAGCACACTCGCGGCGAACAGCTGCTTCGTCCGCTTCGAGCCCGTCTAACGGGAGTCCTACCCTCGCAGCACCAACCAGGTCCATGTGACACCTGCCTGTTGATTTCCTCGCTGAACAGCTTGGGTGGTTTTGGTGTCGACAGCAGTGAACCCGGCATCCTCCGCCCATGTCACCGTAGCCGCGACATTTGCAGGAAATACTGGCCGCGTGGGCGCACCTGCACCGTGCCTAATCGAAACAATGACTTTGCCTCCATCGACAGTCACTGCTCGTAGGGTCGAAAGAGCAGTTTGGCGGTCAGCAGCGTCCAAGTGCTGCCAAACGGCATTCAAAAGAACAATATCGAACGATTGCCCAATTGAAATCGTGTTTGAGAGTTCAGGCAGGGCGTCTTTTATCCATGAGATACTAGGGGCTGTGTACTTTGCCATGCCGGCCTGCCTCAGAGCGTCTACAGGCTCGGCGGCCAGGACGTTATGAGAGAGTGAAGCAAGCCATGCAGCATCTCTCCCAGTCCCGGCTCCCACATCCAGTATGTGACAGGGCTGGGTCGGGATGTGCTTGATAACTGGCTTAAGCAGATCGGCTGAAGATATGTTTTCAACCCGCTCAATGAAGTCGCCGTTGGCTGCTTCCTCGTAGCCTTTCAGAATTTCACTTCTCACTCTGTACCCTTCGCGACTCCGATCAGCTTCTGGTTTTCGACGTGTCAGGTAATGAACGCAGGCGCAAATCTGTGTGTCGGCTTTGTCCGCTTCGACCCCCCAGTGACCTCAGAAGGCCGGACCCAGAAATCACAAAAGCCTGCGCAAATCCCTTAGTTGGTATGCGCCAGCGCTTTTTGGACGTTGGGCCGCTTTTTCACAGCCTCGTAATGCCGCGTGCAATTTCTGAATTCTGACAGGTCAAAGTCCTCACGCAGTGCGCGGTCATAGACCCAGAAAAAATATGAATCGCATGCCGTGTTATGGTCGAAGAACCAGGTACGGCCATCGAGTTCCTGCTCGACAAGAGCCATCTGCTCAAAGAACATCGCCTTCGCCTTGGCTTTGATGTCGTCATGCGCGCTCTCGATTTCGCAGAATTTGGCCACCCGAAAATGGCGGGTGATATGCGGGTGCATCCCTGAAGAAAACCAGTTCATGTAGGAAATTGCGCGTGCGCGTTCGAACCTGTCCTGTGGCAGCAGGTTGGCTTTGGGAAAGGCGCCGGCGATCCAGGTCTGAATCGCAGGATTCTCACTCAAACCCTTCCCATCGACAACTAAATACGGAACTTTCTGCTTCGGATTGAGCGCCTTGTAACTCTCAGAGTTTTGCTCCTTTTTCGCGAGGCTGATCGACACAACGTCGAAGTCGGCGCCCGCCTCCAGAAGAGAAACATAGGCGGCGATCGAACATGCGCCCGGAGCATGGTAAAGCGTGATAGTCATAGTCTTTCCTCTTGAAGGGTCTCAGCTCGCGCGGATGGTGCGCATTGGCGACGAGGCCGAACACTAACAGATATCCAAATGTGTCCAAGGTGCGCTTGCAGGTCATCAGAAATATCAATTAACAAACAGTAGGATACCACGCTCCACCTTGCGAGCCCCTAATAGCGTGGGCATGTCTAAGGCATGTATCCACTCGGAGGCTGCTATGCAAAAAGTTGATTTGGATCGCTTCGTGGAAAAAGTGTTTTCTGCAAAACCATCTGGCACTCAGATCGACGACCTAAAGACTTTTTTTAAGACACAGTCAAAGAACCACGACTTTTCTGAAACTGGCGCGGTATTTCGCTATATGGACGACCTCGACAACAAGAGTTCAGCGCTTCTTACCCACGTTTCAATGCTGATCGCAGCAGTCAGCATTATGCTCACTGTATTCGAAAACACAGTCGGCGATATTTTTCTTCTTCTAGAAGCCGCCGTCTACGTTGCCGTCGCCACCGGCCTTCTCCGATGCATCAATATTGTGCGACCGGGTTTCCCACCAGAAGTCAACAAGTCGGCCCTGGCTGCCGAAGAAAACACAGAAGACTACGTTAATGCTATGGTCGAAGAAGCAGGAATACGACTAATCATTTATACGAAAGCAAGAGTAATAACCCTGTATGCGACACTAGCATTTCTTGCGGGTATCGTAGTTAAGTTGTTGTTCGGATGAATAGACAATAGGGACGCCTACGCCCGCTAAGCAAGTCACAACGGAAACACCAACGGGATAACCAAACTTGCAACGATACCGGTGCTCAGGTTCAGCGGGATGCCGACTTTCATGAAATCGGTAAACCGGTAGCCGCCGGGGCCATAAACCATCATATTTGTTTGGTAGCCGATGGGCGTGGCAAAGCTGGCGGACGCCGCGATCATGACAGCGACCACGAGCGGACGCGGGTCAATACCAAGCGCAGTTGCAATGCCGATCGCGATCGGCGTGACCACAACGGCGACCGCATTGTTGGAGACAAGCTCGGTCAAAACGGACGTCAGCAGATAAACCGCCCAGACGATCATGAACGGTGGCAGTTGACCCAGCACCGGGGCAATCCGATCGACAATCAGTGCCACAGCACCTGAAGCATCTAGAGCGGCGCCGACCGCAAGCATGGCAAAGATCAGCGACAAAAGCCGTCCTTCGACGAAGGAAAAGGCCTCTTCGGCATCGATACAGCGGGTGAGTAGTACAACCGCGACCGCAAGCACTGCGCACATCAGGATGGGCGCCAGACCCGTCGCGGCAAGAAGAACAATACCGGCCATCGCCAAAAGTGCGATCGGCGCGTGACTTCGTCGATAGGCGCGCTCGGACGGTTGTGAGATGTCCACCAGGCCCTGATCAGCGGCAAGGCGCTGGATGTCTTCGGGGTTGCCCTCCAGAAGCAATGTGTCGCCGACACGGACCACAAGGTCATCAAGCTGACGACCAATATTCTGGTTCCGGCGATGGGCGGCGATCGGGTAAACGCCGTAGCGGCGGCGCAGCCGCAACTGACCGAGCGACCGCCCCACAAGGCCGCAACCAGGTGTGATCAGCACTTCAACGGTCGCGGTGCGCACCGAACTTAGCTTGTCGACCTCTGCCCCGGGTTCATCGGCAGCGCTATCCTGAGAGGAGGATCCGGTTTCGACCGATTTATTGGACTGCAGACTAAGAAGTTCGGCCATCTCGGTCCGCAAAACCACCCGATCGCCGGCATCCAGCATGACCGCTGCGAGATCGCGCCGCAATGACATATCTCCGCGCAAAACGTCTATGAGCCGCACACCGTCCCGTCGGAAGACTTCGACCTCCTGCGCGGGCTGCCCGATCAGGGCGCTGCCTTCAGGTATCGCCACTTCTGTAAAGAACTTCATGCGGGATTTGTTGGTCAAAAGCTCAGCCATGCTGTCGCGGACTGGCAGCAGGCGCCGGGCGACAAGTGCAATGTAGAGCATGCCCCAGGCCACAACTGCGAAGCCAACCGGGGTAATCTCAAACAGAGAAAACGGCTCCAAACCGTTGGCGCGGGCGACACCATCGACCAGAAGGTTCGTAGATGTGCCGATCAGTGTAAGCGTACCCCCCATAATCGCAGCGTAACTCAGCGGGATCAGGAGTTTCGAAGCGCGGATGCCCAACGTTTTGGCCAGCTGCACAAATACGGGGATCATCACGACCACGACCGGAGTGTTAGAGACAAAGGCTGACGCAAGCGCGACAAATCCAAGAAGAACGCCAAGCGCGACAGCTGGGCGGTTGGCGGCGCGCTGCTGGGCGAAGGACGTGAACCAATCCAACGCGCCGGTACGCACCAGCGCCCCCATGACGATAAACATCGCTGCGATGGTCCACGGCGCCGGGTTTGAGAAGACATCTAGCGCCGCTTCATAGGGTAAAAGCCCCAGAACCAGAAGCAGCGTAGCCCCGGCCAGGGCGGTCACTTCGGCTGGATATACCTCGCGAATAAAGAGCACAAACATGCCCAGCACAACCGCGAGCGCAGTTAGTGCCTCCTGTGTCGGGGTCAGACCGAGATCAATCATTGGGGGTAAGGGGTCCGGTCAGTTTGCGTTCCGAGGACGCAGTCTGCGCAGGTCCGCATAACTTTGCAAGCGCAGCGCGCTGGATGTCAGTCGGGCCCGGCGGAAATCAACCGTCCGCCCTGGCGCACCATTTCGACGCGCTTTGCAGCACCGCTTCGGTCGTCGGTTTCAACATATAACCCAGACAGCGTGGCCTCACCCAGTGCGGGTTGGAACCGCCCCTTGGGCATGCCTGTTACAAAGCGCCTCAGAGGTTCGGCGGGATCCATTCCGATCACCGAATTGTAGTCACCGCACATGCCCGCATCTGTCTGGTAGGCTGTCTCGCCTTCAAGGATCTGAACATCACTTGTGGGCACGTGGGTATGGGTCCCCACAACCACGCTGGCTTTCCCAGCGCAGTACTGTCCGATCGCCATCTTTTCTGATGTCGCCTCGCAGTGAATATCCAAGAGGCTCGCGTTCACGAGCCCTCCGCGCGGGTGGGCACGTAACAGTGCGTCAAGTGCTGAAAACGGATCCGCGAAAGGACGTTTCATGAACACCTGGCCCAGGATCTGTGCCACAAGGATCTTGCGCCCGCCCGGCGCATCATAAACGCGTGCTCCCTTGCCTGGCGCGTCTTTGGCATAGTTGATCGGACGCAGAATCCGAGGTTCTGCTTCGATGAACTGGAGCATGTCACGCTGGTCAAAGGCGTGATCCCCGAGTGTGATTACGTCCGCACCTGCTTCAAGCAGCCCCCTGGCGTGATCCGGTGTCAAGCCTGCGCCGTTGGACGCATTTTCTCCGTTGATGACCACAAAATCGAGCCGCCACTCGGTCCGAAGGCGCGGCAGATGCTCGGTCACGGCGGTCCGGCCCGCGCGGCCGACAACATCGCCCAGAAAGAGGAGTTTCATGCATCAGCCCTAGGCTTTTGCAGTACCGGGCGCAAGCTTTGGGCACCCGCGAAGCAATACGACCCGCACCCGAAGCCGAACGCATTGGTCTTACGAACGTGATGCAGTTCTGAGGGCCATGGCTTCAGGCGCGCGGCCAGAGCAAGGTCTCAGCCTCAGTAACCAGGGCATCAAGCCGCGCGTCGGTGGGCTCGGCAGGGAGGCGCGCGGCCTCCTGCGCTGCAAAGGCAAACCCTATGGCATAGGTTTCTGGATCAAGGCTGCGCAACTCAGCAAGGGTCCGGTCGTAAAAACCGCCGCCATATCCAAGGCGCGTGCCGCGCCCATCGAAAGCCAGCAGCGGGAGGATCAAAACCTGCGGCGCCAACAGGTCCTCTGAGGCGGGCACCTGCGCACCGTAGGGACCGTCGACCATCTCGGTCTCGGGGGTCCAACGGTGAAATCGCAGGGGCAGTCCCTTGCTCTGTACGACGGGCACACAAATGTCGCGGCCCGCCCAGTGTAACGCGGTCATCGCAGGACGCGGATCGAGTTCCGACTGGATCGGCATGTAGCCTGAGACCGGACCCGGTGGTGCCGAATTCAAATGCGCAAGCAACAGATCAGTTGCGGCCTCTACTGCCGGCCCGCCCAGGCGTCGATCGCTGTCAAAGGCCATCTTGCGCCGGGCACGGGCAGTCGCGCGGGCATCCGTCTTGGTCATATCAGGATCAGCGCCGCGAGACCGAGGAATGCAAAAAAGCCGACGACGTCGGTTACAGTGGTCACGAATGTGCCGGACGCGAGCGCGGGATCTATGCCAAGCTTTTCGAGCCCGAGGGGCACAAGGAGCCCCGCCAGTCCCGCGACTGCGAGGTTGATAACCATTGCAGCGGCAATAATCAGGGCGAGCACAGGCGTGTCGAACCACAGGTAGCTGATCGCGCCCATAACAATCGCAAAAAGAAGGCCATTGAAGACACTCGCCAGAACTTCGCGCCGCAAAACCCGCCACGCGTTCGAACCGGTAAGGTCCTTGGTGGCAATCGCACGAACGGCCACAGTCAGCGATTGCGTTCCGGCATTGCCGCCCATCGAGGCCACGATAGGCATCAGTATTGCAAGCGCCACAACCTGCGCGATGACATCATCAAACAGGGAAATAACCAGCGAAGCGATGATCGCTGTCAGCAGATTTACTGCGAGCCAGGGAAAGCGCTGCTTGGTGATCTCCCAGGTCGTGTCGGACACACTTTCATCGCCCACACCGGCAAGGCGCAGAATGTCTTCGTTGTGCTCCTCGTCGAGCACAACCATAGCGTCATCTATGGTGATGACCCCCACAAGCCGATCTTCCTCGTCAACCACTGGTGCTGAAATAAGGTGGTACTGGTTGAAGGCGTAAGCGACCTCTGCCTCGTCCTGCATGACGGGAATGGTCCGAAAGCTGTCTTCGGTGATGTCGGCAAGGGCCGTGGCGCGCGTCGCACCCAGCAGCCTGCCCAGCGTAACATAACCGGTGGGCTTCAAGCGTGGATCAACCAAGATCACATGATAGAACTGGTCAGGAAGGTCGTCGTCCGCGCGGATGTGGTCGATGGTCTGCCCCACAGTCCAGTGCTCGGGTGCCATGACCAGCTCGCGCTGCATAAGGCGCCCGGCAGAGGTCTCGGGATATTGCAGCGATTGCTCGACAGCAACCCTGTCCGGAGCTTCTAGCGCGTCAAGAATTGCGTCCTGCTGTTCGGCATCCAGGTCCTCGACCAGATCCACAACATCGTCGCTTTCAAGATCGCGCACCGCTTCGGCAAGGGCTTCAGGTTCAAGCGTGGCGATCACGTCCTCGCGCAGTCCCTCGTTGAGCTCCGACAGCACCTCGCCCATATCTTCGGATTGCCAGAGCGCCAGAACGTCGCGACGCTTGCCGGGGCCAATTTGCTCAAAAAGATCTGCGATATCTGCCGGATGGAGAGGTTCGAGCAATTCGGAAACGCGCGGCGCGTCTTCTACCGCCAAGGCGTCATAGAGGCTGGCGACAAGATCGCGGTCGAGCGCGTACTCGACCTCCGTCTCTGCCTCCGGGAGGAGCTCGGGTTCCGCCATGGATTGCCTCATTTCCTGCGCTTGCGCGCAGCATAGGCGGGCGGTCGCGGGGCGCCAACCGGAAAGGCAAGTCCTGCGATTTACAAATTTGCCGGGCGGCGTCAGGGTAAACCTATGTCAAAGAGCCTGTTGTGTGCGCAAACACTTGAGATCACGGGAAATCCAATGCGGGAGGGCTGGCAGGCCACCTGCCGCCACACCCCCACGGGAGCCGTTCTGATCGAGGCCGGTCGGATTGCGGAGCTCGGGGATGCACAGACACTGCGGGCTGCACACCCAGATGCAGATCACGTCGATCTCGGCGACGCACTTTTGCTGCCTGGTTTTGTGGATGCACACGCGCATTTCGCGCAGACAGGGATCATCGCCAGCTGGGGCAAAAGGCTGATCGACTGGCTGAATGGCTACACGTTCCCCGAAGAGCTGAAGTTCCAAGACCCGGCCTATGCCGCAGAAGTGGCCAAGCGCTATTTCGACCTGACACTTGCCAACGGCACAACCACTATTTGCAGTTATGGAACGGTGCATCCAGAAAGCGTCGAAGCCTATTTTGCCGAAGCCCAACGACGTGGTCTTCGCGCCCTCTGCGGAAAAACCTGCATGGACCGAAATGCGCCTGAGGGACTGCGGGACACCGCTCAGCAGGCCTATGACCAGAGCGCGGCGCTTCTGGCGCGCTGGCATGGCGTTGACCGGCTGGGCTACGTCATCACACCTCGGTTCTCACCGACCTCTACACATTCACAGCTCGAAGCGCTTGGAGCGCTTTACACCGAGAATCCAGATTGTCTGATGCAGACGCATCTTAGCGAACAAACCGATGAAGTGGCTTGGGTGGCAGAGTTATTTCCAGAAGCGCGCGACTACCTCGATACTTACGAACGCGCCGGGCTTCTGGGTTCAACCGGGCTTTTTGGACACGCGATTTATCTTACGGAACGGGAGCGGGATCGACTGGCGGAAACCGGTGGGGCACTGGTGCATTGCCCAACCTCGAACACCTTTATCGGATCGGGGCTTTTCGACATGGGTGGCCTTGCCGGTTCGCATCGGATTGCGCTGGCGACAGATACAGGCGGCGGCTCGAGTTTTTCGATGCTGAGGACGATGGCGGCCGCTTACGAGGTCGCCCAGTTGGGCGGGCGCGCTCTGCACCCTGCCGAGCTTTTGTGGCTGGCCACCCGCGGTAGCGCTGAGGCCCTGCATCTCGGTGAACAGATTGGTACGCTTGCAGTTGGTATGGAGGCGGATCTACTGGCGCTTGATCTTGCCTCGACGCCCTCGATCGCACAGCGCGCGGCGCGAGCTGAAGATATCTGGGAGGCGGTGTTCCCCACATTGATGATGGGAGATGACCGGGCAATCTCCGGGGTCTGGATCGCCGGCGCGAAGGTGGGCTGAGCGCGCTCGCAGCGCAATCTTGGGTATGCAGTGCGTCGCGTCCTGGGAGACCCGGATTTGAACGAACCTAGCAGGGGCGAGAGAGCGTCATGACCCAGAGGGTGCCGAAACGAGCGGCGCCGGCGGCAGTTGGATTGGGACTAAAAATCAGTGCTGCATCCTCCGGCGATTTAATCCAGCTTTCGACTACCTCGGGCTCGGTCCGTTGCCCGCGGGCAATCGCCTCTGTGGCATAGCAAGCATCAAAACCGGCTGCGCGCATGCGGCGAAGCGGCGTCGATCCGTCTGGCGCATTGTGGGCAAAGTAGCCTTTTGCCGCCATGTCCTCGGCATGCGCGGCTGCGGCACGGCTGAGCGCGCTCGCTTCGGGGAGTTCAGGCACTGACCTGAGGCTGCGCGCAGCGTTTACCTCAGCCAGAAGTGCAGGCGCAGGACCGGCAACCACAACGCCGCCCGGAGCCTGCGCAGACCCCGCGCAGCCCGCAAGGCCAAGACATACCAGCACACAGTATGCAGCCCGAAGTATCATGCCATCAGACGGGCGAGAGCTTGAGCCTGATCGTCCGCAAGACGCGCTGGATCAACGCGAGTGAGCCTTCCCGCCTCCACCACGAGGCGGCCATCAACCATAAGATCGCGGACCCGCGGCGGTCCGGACAGAAGCAGCGCCGCAACCGGATCCCAAGCTCCTGCGGCCTCAAGCCCGGAGACGTCCCAAATTGCCAGATCCGCGCGGAAGCCCGGCGCAATCTGCCCCAGCGCGTCGGCGCGGCCCAGCACTTCTGCGCCACCGCGGGTAGCAATTTCCAGGGCTTCGCGGGCCGCAAGGGCATCCGCTCCATTTTGTACGCGTTGAAGCAGCATAGCCTGACGCGCCTCCGCAATCAGAGATCCGGCATCGTTGGAAGCTGATCCGTCTACTCCGAGCGCAACCGGGACACCTGCGTCGCGCATGGCGCGCACCGGCGCAATCCCCGAACCCAGCCGGCAATTCGAGCACGGACAATGGGCGACACCAGTTTTTGTCCGAGCAAAGAGGTCTATCTCGCTCGTGTCGAGCTTCACACAATGGGCATGCCAGACATCTGCGCCTGTCCATCCGAGGTCTTCAGCATACTGGCCAGGGCGGCATCCGAACTGTGAAAGGCTGTAAGCGATATCTTCGTCATTTTCAGCCAGATGCGTATGGAGCCGCACACTCTTGTCCCGCGCCAGCAATGCAGCATCGCGCATCAGCTCGCGACTAACCGAAAACGGTGAACAGGGCGCAAGACCAACCTGTACCATCGCATCGGGCGCAGGATCGTGAAAAGCGTCCACCACGCGGATGCAGTCTTTTAGGATTGCGCGTTCATCTTCGACCAGGCTGTCGGGTGGCAATCCTCCGGCACTTTCGCCGATCGACATCGCGCCTCTCGTCGGATGGAAGCGGATCCCGATATCAGTCGCGGCCTCGATCGTATCTTCGAGGCGCGTGCCATTTGGAAAAAGATAGAGATGGTCGGATGAAAGAGTGCATCCGGTCATCGCGAGCTCCGCAAGGCCGACAGCAGTTGCGCTGCGTATGTCGTCGGGCTTCATGCGCGCCCAAATCGGATAGAGCGTCTGCAACCAGCCGAACAACAAGGCGTCCTGCGCGGCCGGTACAGTGCGGGTCAGGGTTTGATAAAGGTGGTGATGCGTATTGATCAGGCCGGGCGTGACAACGCAACCGCGTGCCGAAAACGTCGTACCGTCGGTTGAAAGCCCCTGCCCTACTGCGACTATCGCACCATCGCGTATCAGAATATCGGCATCTTTGAACTCTCGGCGCGCGGCATCCATAGTCACCACAACCCGCGCGTTCTGAACCAGACATTCGGTCACGGGACCTGCTTCAACAAAGAAAGTGCAGCGGCATGAATCTCCGGGTTGGCCGCAGCGATCACCCGTCCGCCTTGCGCAGCCGAGCCGCCCTGCCAATTCGTCACGATCCCTCCTGCAGCTTCGATGACGGCAATGGGGGCGCAGATGTCGTAGGACTGCAATCCAGCCTCGACCACAAGGTCGATCTGACCTGCTGCCAGAAGCGCGTAAGCATAGCAGTCCAAGCCGTACCGGGTGAGCTTAACCTGGTCCGATACAGCCGCGAAACCCGCCCGCTCAGCCGGAGAACCAACTTCCGGAAAGGTCGTGAAAAGGGTAGCCTCTGCTAGCGATTTTGTGGTTCTCGTCGCCAAATTGCGTAACCCCATCGGCCCTGTGGCGCCGGCCGTTCCAAGCCCCCCCGCAAATCGTTCCCCGATAAACGGTTGATCAATGATCCCGAGCAAAGGCCCGTTGATATCTTTCAACGCGACGAGAACACCCCATGTCGGGGCGCCGCTGACATAGGCGCGTGTGCCGTCGATCGGGTCCAGCACCCAAGTTAGACCGCTGCTGCCCGATTTGCTGCCGTGCTCTTCGCCCAGAATCGCATCTTCGGGACGCAATTGGTGAAGAACGTCGCGCATCGCAGCTTCCGCATCTCGATCGGCTTGCGTTACGGGATCAAATCCGTGCGCGCCCTTATCTGCGATATCGAGTGCCCTGGATCGAAAATGCGTCAGTGTAACCGGACGCGCGGCGTCCGCCAGCGCGTGCGCGACCGACCACAACGCCCGCGCATCAAGATCGCGGCGCAGGTCAGACTCGGAGGCAGGTCTGGTCATTCAAAGCTCCGGCGCTGTCGGCAGAAAATACACCGCCGCGCTAGCGGGCAGGCTGCGCGGCGTCAAGTATTTGCGGGTGCCCAAGCGGGCAAAGACTACAATCAGGCGGCGTCGCTGAGAACACGAGCGAGGTCAAAAAGACGCCGGCGCTGTGTTTCGGGGATAGCGTAGTAGGAGCGCACGAGTTCAAGCGCCTCTTTGTCCGAGAGCAGATCGCCAGGAAGATCCGGCGGCGTAGTCGCGGCGCTGTCGTTGCCGAGACCTTCGAAGAAAAAGCTCGGCTGTACATTCATGGCGGCACTGATCTCCCACAAGCGGGAGGCGCTCACCCGGTTCATACCAGTCTCATATTTCTGAATCTGCTGAAACTTGATCCCTACGCGCTCGGCCAATTGCTGCTGGGTCATGCCCACCATCCAACGCCGGTGACGCATTCGTTTACCCACGTGAACATCGACAGGGTGTTTCATCACCATCTCCTTTGCCATCCACTATTGATAAGCAAATTTCATACCAACTTGCCGAAGTAGAGGTTTTGACCGGTATTTGTGGTCGCATTAGATCACCATTCGCGCAGAAAAACCTTAGACTATTGTGAAGATCCCGCAGGGCAGCGGATTAGTGCGCACAGCCGTCGGATTGTCCTCCTCAAATGAGAATCTCCTTATACGTGTTTATCATTTTGCATTGCATTTTGCAATTTTTCGCATTTTGAGGGCCTCTCTTATGGCGAAGCTTATGCAGACTCAGAGTGTCTGCTGGTCAATTGCCGCGTGGCATTTTAGCGTGTCTCCGATCCGTCTGAAATGATGCCAAACCTCTAGACTAGTAAGAGTTTCCCATGCGCGCCTATGTCTCCACTGATCCGACAGCACCGCCCGGTTTCGCCGATATGCCGCTGCCAGTGCCTGGCGCCGGAGAAGTACGCGTCCGAATCGCAGCCTGCGGTCTGAATTTTGCGGACTTGCTCATGGCCAAGGGTGAGTATCAGGAAAAACCCGCGCTACCTGTCACGCTTGGGCTCGAAATTTCCGGGACGGTCGATGCTGTAGGGGACGACACGATTGGGCTCGTACATGGCCAACGGGTTGCGGTCTATGCAGGGCATGGAGGTCTGGCGGAGTTCGGTGTCTTCCCTGCGGCGCGTTGCATTCCGCTTCCTGAAAACATGTCCTTTACCGATGCTGCAGGTTTCCAGATTGCCTATGGCACCTCTCATCTTGCGCTGAGCCGTACCGCGCGGATGCAAAAGGGCGAGCGGCTTCTTGTCCTTGGCGCAGCCGGTGGAGTTGGGCTAACGGCCGTTGAAATCGGCAAGGTCATGGGTGCAGAAGTCATTGCCTGCGCGCGCGGCGCGGAGAAACTGGCGCATGCCAAAGCCGCTGGAGCGGATCACCTGATCGACAGCGAAGCTGACGATCTGCGCGACCGTGTCAAAGCGCTCGGCGGGGCCGATGTTGTATATGACCCTGTGGGCGGACCCGCCTTTGTGGACGCAATGCGCGCCTGTAATCCCGAGGCCCGCATGGTGCTGATAGGGTTTGCCAGTGGGGCGCTGCCCGACATCAAGCCGAACCACCTTCTGGTCAAGAATATTTCGGTGCACGGATTTTATTGGGGAGGGTTCTTAAAGTTCAATTCAGAGGCTTTGACTGAAAGCCTCGCTCAGCTCTTTGCATGGCATGCGGCGGGTCGGATCAAACCGCATATCAGCCACCTGCTGCCTTTTGAGAAGGTAGAGGACGGGTTTGAATTGATCAGGTCCCGCACATCGACTGGCAAGGTTGTAATTACGATAGATCACAGCGCACTGTAGGCTTGGCGAAGTCCCAATATCAGATCTCGACTAACCGGATCGCTGGTCAGTCTGTTCGAGTACATGTTGATCTGTTTCGACGGAAGCGCAGGAAGCTCGCCGCCATGTGACACCGTCTGGAGATATGACGGAACCATGCCCTCCATCATCGCATGCACACCGAGGTCGGCGGACACGCTTGCCTCGATTGTACGGGAGCTATCTGCCTCAACTGCCATTTCCCAAGGTATGCCCGCCCCGTCTAGCGCGTCCTGCACCGAGCGCCGGAAGATGCAATTGTGCTCAAAAGCCAACCGCAGAGGCCGCTGGCGCCAGGCTGACCCATCCGGCGCCCCTACCCACACAAGAGGCATCTCGCACAATGTCTCACCGCCTCCATCCGGCTCATCCTCTGTGGTGAGAATAACCGCCGCCTCGCCACGCGAGAACATTTGCTTCAGGCGCGTTGTGAAGGAAGAGACAAGCTGCACTTTCACACGAGGGTAGTCGGCATTGAACCTCTGCAGAACTTTGGGAATTGCCGGGTAGACGATGTCATGCGGCACCCCAAGAACGATCTCGCCCTCAAAAGCATGATCGGTCATCCTGGCGTAGATCTCGTCATTCAAAGACAACATCCGGCGGGCGTAACCCAAAAGCTGTTCTCCTGTCGCGGTAAGCGCGATCCCGCGCCCGGACCTGTCGAGAAGCGGAAGCCCCAATCCTTCTTCGAGCCGTTTGAGCTGCATCGACACTGCCGACTGCGTGAGGTTGAGCACCCCGGCCGCGCGGGTCACGCCACCATTCTCAGCAACCGCTACGAAGGAGCGCAAGGCAGTCATGTCCAGGTTACGAGGCATATCATCACCAAAAATGATTTAATAGATCACAATCATTCGTTTTTAAAATGTATCACAAGGGATCATATTCATCAACAGAAAGAATGAGACACCCCGGAGACATCAGGAATAAGAAAGGATCATCTCATGTTCAGCTCGTCCCACGCCTCTTCCTCGTTTTCCTTTGCACGCCTTCGCAGCGCCCTGCCCCGCGTTTCCCTTGATACGCTTCTTCACCTCGATGGCCTGCGTCGCCAGCGTTTTGCGTTGAAAGCTCTCGATGCGCATCTTCTACAAGACATCGGAGTGACCCAGGAGGAGGCTGAGGCTGAGAGCCGGCGCGCCGTATGGGATGTGCCCGCTGGCTTTCGTTTGTAACCGTCTGCGCAAAAATTCACATGTTAGATGTGGATTTTTGCGCTAACTCGAAAAACAAGCGAAAATCTACTGTTTTTGGCATCTCCAGATGCGCTTCCCCCCCTTGAAAAAGATCTCAAACCCGCCAATATCTGACCCAACCGGGCCGCGCCATCGGTCCGTTCTTTTTCAAGGAGGGTTCTATGGCACAATACGACACGATCCGCACGGCTGGCGCAGGCGTGCGCACCGCGCAGATCGACGAGGGTCTGCGCGCCCATTTTAACAAGGTTTATGGGCTCATGTCCGTTGCGATGGTGCTGACAGGTGCTGTTGCATGGGCGGTAGGTTCAAATGACGCGCTGCTGGGCATCTTCCGTGACCCGGCGACCCTCCAGCCGAATATCCTCGGCTGGATTGCGATGTTTGCACCGCTGATCATGGTGTTTGCCTTCAGTGCAATGATCAACAAAATGTCCGCCTCGGCGGCGCAAGTGTTCTTCTATGCATTTGCTGCAGCGATGGGGCTGTCCATCAGCTATATCTTCGCACTCTACACGGGTGTATCTATCGCGCAGACATTCCTGGTCACAGCGATCGCATTCTCGGGTCTGAGCCTTTACGGGTACACGACGAAAAAGGACCTGAGTGGTTGGGGACGCTTCCTGATCATGGGTCTGATCGGCCTGATCGCGGCGATGATCGTCAACATCTTCTTGGGCTCGCCGGCGATCGCATTTGCGGTATCGGTGATCGGTGTGCTGATATTTGCGGCTCTGACCGCCTATGACACTCAGCGCATCAAGACTGAGTACATTCAGCATGCGCAATATGGCGATCAGGAATGGCTGGCGAAGTCGGCGATTTTCGGCGCGCTGTCGCTCTACCTGAACTTCATCAACATGTTCATGTTTCTGCTGCAGTTCCTGGGCAACCGCGAATAGGAACGCAGAAGTTGCAACCAGAAAAGGCCGGCGCTTGCGCCGGCCTTTTTATTTTGATGCCGAAGCTGTCGAATTCAGAGGCAGTTCAGAGCGATCGCATAGGAGCTTGGCGCGCGCCACGCCGGACCCGACGCTGCGCATGGGCTTACGGTATTGACCATGCTCTTGAGGGCCTCGGACTGATCAATAGAACCGTTTGCGCGGTCGGCGTGGGCCACTAAGAAATCGTACCCGTCATAGTTCACCTGCGTAACAGTAAAGCTCTGCCCACCGGCATTCATTGCAATGCCATCGCGCGATTTGCGTTCAGTCATAGATAGCGCGGCAGCTTCATTCTGAGATACCGGCGTGTTGTTGCGGCGCATCTCCTTCGACGTGAACGAGAAGCTCGGGGCAGACCGCCGAGCAGAAATTGCCTGCGCCTGTGCTTCTTCCCGCGCGTCGATAGCCGCTGCAGACGACCCCACTGGATATTTGTCAAACCCCACCAGGTTGGGCTCGCAGGCGGCAAGTGCGGCGGCGGGCAAAAGAAATAGAAGCGGACGCATTGCAAGTCTCCGGCTTGGTCACTTTCCTGCGTTTTCAAATACCAAGATGGCGAGAACGCGGCAAGTTTACGAGACTTTAGAACAAGGGCCGTCTGCGGCCTAAAGGTCACGAAGCATCCGGACAGACTGGAACGGGAGGTTCGCTGGCCCGATCGGGACCGTCACCGCCTCCGCTCCCTTAAAACCCAAAGCGCGATAAAAAGGTTCTGCGGTAAGGGTGGACAGAACCTCGAGAGTCTCAATCCCTGTGGTCCTGGCAGAGCGAAAGATGTGCTCCATAAGCGCCCGCCCGTGTCCACGGCGGGTGTGCCTGTAATCCGTGACGACATGACGAACATGACCGCGCAAAGGCAAATAAGCGGAGCCTTTGGGCGCACCGCGTGTCCAGCCGCCGGCTGCGCAAAGCGCGCCACCCTGCTCCAAGACGAAGTAAGTTCCACAGGTAACCAGCGCGGGCTGTGCACGCGAAATCAGAGGAAGCGCGGTAACCATTGTGGAGGGCGCGTAGTCTCGTTTGAGCTGCTTTGGGTAGCTGGACGACAACAGCCCGTCGACCGGTTCGACGTCCTGTATCGTGGCTGGGCGAATTGTGAGCGACATACCAACAGAGATGGCGCAGCCCAGAGAAAAGAAAAGCCGCGCTGGTGGGCGCGGCCTTTTCAAGTCGGTCTTTGGGGCGAGATTACTTGATCTTACCTTCCTTATATTCGACGTGCTTGCGGGCGACCGGGTCATACTTTTTGACAACCATCTTCTCAGTCATCGTACGTGCATTTTTCTTGGTCACATAGAAGTGGCCAGTATCCGCAGTGGAGTTCAGGCGGATCTTGATCGTGGTCGGCTTCGCCATGGTGTGATCTCCTTGACGGGGTTACGGGCAAAGGGCGCACGCCCTTAGATAAACTTGAAGCCCGGCTTTTACCCGGCCAGACCGAGCTGTCAACCGGAATCACTGCGCGGGAAGGCCTGTAAGCCGGATTCTGTCCCAGGGTTGCCCCCTTGGATGACCATTCCTCTGAGCGGCCTGTTGCCAGGCGCGCTTTAGCTGCCAACCCGGACCCCTGGATCGAAGCAACCCGGCGCTTGCACGCTACGGGGTCCCTATTTGGCATTGCTCCCGGTGGGGCTTGCCGTGCCGGAGCTGTTGCCAGCTCCGCGGTGGGCTCTTACCCCACCGTTTCATCCTTACCCCGGCATTGCGAGGCGGTTTGATTTCTGTGGCGCTTTCCGTCGGGTTTCCCCGCCCGGGGGTTACCCGGCACCGTTGCTTCTTGGAGTCCGGACTTTCCTCGACAACCGGAATGACCCAGCAGCCGCGGCCATCCAGCCCACCCGCGCGCCGGTTGGCTTAGGCTTTGGTACGGCTTGCGTCAACGCTGAAATGTGCCGCGAGCTCCGCCGCCAGGGCCATATCCGCAGGTTCAAGTGGTCCCCTGGCGCCGGGGCGAAAGCGCGACCGAAAGGCGCTTAGAAGTTTCTGGATGTCAGTTATTGTTGTCATACCGAAGCTTGCGAGATCGGCTATAAAACGCTTTTCATCCACGGCCTGGGCTTTGCCAGCATCGGGCCAGATTGCCAACCCCTGGCGCGCGAGACGGCGCCAGTCGAACCGTGGGCCAGGATCAATCTTGCGGTGGGGGGCCATGTCGGAATGCCCTATGACCCCTGCAGGCCCAATACCCCAGCGGCCCATGATGTCCGGCAGTAACGCTTCGAGGGCATCCATGAGAGACGCGGAAAAAGGCGAGCTGCCGTCATTGTCGAGCTCGATGCCAATAGAATGGCTGTTCACGTCCGAAATTGCGCCCCAGCGCCCTGCTCCGGCATGCCAAGCACGGTTTTCTTCAGCAACAAGCCGCAGGACGTCCCCGTTCTCAGCAATCAGGTAATGCGCCGAGACCTCGGACGCAGGGTTGCACAGCCATTCACAGGCGTCCCTGGCCGATGCCATCGCCGTATAGTGAAGCACAATCAGAGAAGGCTGCGCATTGTCACGCCTGCCTCCGAAATTCGGAGACGGCCGCTCGATGATCGGAGTCAGTTGCGCACCGCCAGCCGGAAAGGCGCCGGGTTCCAGCCGCATACGAAGCCGTCCCCATCCGGGTCCATTCCGCGACCGTCGCGCTGCGGGCCACCAGAATTCAGGAACGCCTGTTGCGCGTCGTTGGGACCATCATACCGCGCACAGGCGCGTGCCGCGCGTTCGGTAGATCCGCCTGACCGGGGATAGACCGACTGGCCGACAGTGTTGCTGGTTGACAGAGCATAACGAACGATGTCGTCAAAACTGTCTCCGCCAGGGCGCGTCGGCACAGCTTCCGGTTCAACGACCTGGTAGAGCTCGCGCTGAGCAGCAATGCGCGCGGCATCATCCTCGATGCTAACCCGGTCAGAAACCGCTCCGAAATCATTCTCGTCAGAAATCCCAGGGCCGCGCGCCAGAAGAGCTGTGCCCGCTAGCGGCGCTCCGTCTGCGCCAGCGGCTTGCGCGCCCTGTACATCCGTCAGTGGCGCATCTTGGCCAGCTGGCAAAACCAAAGCATTGCCCGTCGCTAAGGCTTCGTCACGCGCGCGGCGTTCCGCCTCAAATGAGTCGTAGTCCGAGAACCCAACGCCCCGGTCGTCGGGAACAGATGGATCGCAGGCGGCCAGGCTGAGTCCGGCGGCTGCGCAAAGGCTGAGACTGATAAACCGTTTCATGCCGAGACCCTACCACCAGCGCGCAGGCTTGGCCACAAATGCCGCAGCTCGCTCAAGCGCATAAGCGGTATTGAGCAGGTCCCCCTCTTCCCATGGGCGACCAATGAGCTGCAGCCCCAGGGGCAGACCCCGCTTGTCGAGACCAACAGGTACAGCGATCCCCGGCAGACCGGCAAGGTTCACGGTCACCGTAAAGACGTCGTTGAGGTACATTTGAACCGGGTCGGCATCCGACATCTCGCCAAGGCCGAACGCAGGGGACGGCGTAGCAGGTGTCAGGATCGCATCGATCCCCTCAGCAAACACGGTTTCAAAGTCCTGCTTGATCAGTGTCCGAACCTTTCTCGCACGGTTATAGTAGGCATCATAAAAGCCCGCCGAGAGCACATAGGTCCCAATCATGATGCGGCGCTGAACCTCGTTTCCGAAGCCCTCGGCCCGCGTTTTCTCGTACATCTCGGTGATGCCGTCGCCCTGGCTCAGTTTGGCTCGGTGGCCGAAGCGTACGCCATCGTACCGCGCAAGGTTTGAGGACGCCTCGGCCGGCGCAATCACGTAATATGCAGGTAGCGCGTATTTCGTGTGCGGCAGCGAGATGTCTCGAATCTCTGCGCCGGCATCGCGCAACATATCGGTGCCCGTGTGCCAGAGCGCTTCAATCTCGTCGGGCATGCCGTCCATGCGGTATTCTTTTGGGATCCCTATGATTTTGCCCTTGATGTCGCCAGTCAGCATCGCCTCAAAATCCGGCACGGGCAAATCAGCCGAGGTGCTGTCTTTTGGATCGTGCCCGGCCATGGCCGACAGCATGATCGCCGCATCGCGCACATCTTTTGTCATGGGTCCCGCCTGGTCGAGCGACGAGGCAAACGCTACGATACCCCAGCGCGAACACCGCCCATAGGTGGGCTTCATCCCAGTAATGCCCACAAGCGCCGCCGGCTGACGAATGGATCCGCCGGTATCGGTGCCCGTTGCCGCCAAACAGAGATCAGACGCCACAGCTGACGCCGAGCCGCCCGAAGAGCCACCCGGTGTCAGCGCCGTGTCATCGCCTTCGCGCCGCCAGGGATTTACGGCATTTCCATAAACTGAAGTTTCGTTCGACGAGCCCATTGCAAACTCGTCCATATTTAGCTTGCCCAGCATGACGGCGCCCGCAGAAAACAGGTTTGTCGTGACAGTACTTTCGTATTCCGGCTTAAAGCCTTCGAGAATGCCCGAGGCCGCTTGAGAGGGCACGCCCTCGGTGCAAAACAGGTCCTTGATACCAAGCGGGATGCCCGTCATCGACGCGTTCTCTCCGGCCGCGATCCGCGCGTCGGCGGCCTTGGCCTGCTGCAACGCAAGATCCGGGGTTTTGTGCACAAAAGCACCCAGCGCGCCCGCTGCTTCAATCTCTGCAAGACAAGCTTCTGTAAGAGCGACCGATGTCGTCTCGCCCGATTTCAATGCGTCCCGGGCCTCCGAGATCTTAAGCTTTGTCAGATCGGACATGCTCTATTCCACCACTTTGGGGACAGCAAAGAAGCCCTCCCGCGCGTCGGGCGCGTTCGAGAGAATTTTGTCCTGCTGATCGCCGTCGGTCACTATATCCTCGCGCCGCTTGAGACGCATAGGCGTGACTGAGGTCATAGGCTCTACATTCTCCACATCCACTTCCGCAAGCTGCTCGATGAAACCGAGAATGTCATTGAATTCCTGGGCAAGCGCGGGCAAAGCGTCGTCTTCCACTTTGATACGGGCGAGCTTCGCGACACGCCGCGCTGTCTCGATATCGATGGACATGGATGTGGCTCCGTTTGGGGCACGAGAATTTTCGTCCCGGCGGGTTTACCCTCGTGCCGCCGCGCCCGCAAGACGCTCTGCGAGCCTGTGACGGCGATAGACCTCGATCATCCAGCCAAGCATGATCCCGTTCAGAATATGCCACACAAAGTGAGTCCCCAAAGGCAAAGCAGAGCAAAGCGGTTCATCAACAGACCTGAAGGTCAAGGATACAACCAGAATCCCTGCGCCTAGCGCCAAACCGCGCGCTGTGTCTGGAGCACGGTTCCTCAACAAGGCCGCATACGTCGCGATCAGCAGCGGGAGCGGCCAGTAGAACGAGGAAATTGCGAAGAAAGGTAAACTCTCGAACACAGGTGTCAGCAAAGCAGAGTACGGCAGGTAAGCGAGGGTCAGGGCAAGCGATGCCCAGAGTGGCAGGTTCCAGAAATGACGGTTGGCGGCAAATAAATAGAGCAGTGAAAACCCGATGATTGGCAGCACATCCGCGATCGCCGCCCAGACCTGCGCATGGGTGTGGAACAGATAGCTGCCCAGACCAATTGCAGCCAACAGGCCGCATAGTGCACTTGCCAAGGGCAATTTTTGGTCCCGGACACGCGTCCACATAATATAGGCGGCGATGATAAAGGCTGCATTCGTAACCGCGTTTACCGGCTCAGCCCAGTAACTCGGGTCTACCCGTTCGCAATACCCGTCAGTCTGGCGCAGCAGGCCTTCCATTCCAATCTCTCCTCGCTACTGTCGCACTTAGGAAAAACATGGGAGGAAACCAGATGAAAATCACATGGATGGGCCATGCCAGCTTTCGGATCGAAATCGGGGATCAGATCCTGTTAATTGACCCATGGGTCACCGGCAACCCGGTCTTTCCAGAAGATTCTCGCGCGACAGCAGTTTCGGGCGCCACCCATATCCTGATCACGCACGGACACGGCGATCACGCCGCGGATGCGGTGGGCCTGTCGAAGGAACTCGGCGCACCCATTGTTGGAATCTATGACCTGATGACATTCTGGGCTGAGGCTGAAGGCGTTGACGTCGTTGGATTCAACAAGGGTGGCACCGTAATGCTGGGCGAAGTAGCAGTGACAATGGTGAATGCAGTGCATTCATCCTCCATTGGAACAAATCACGGACCGATGTACTCCGGCGCCGAGGCAGGGTTCATGATTAAAGGAGAAGGCAAGACAATCTATGTGTCCGGCGATACGGATGTGATGGCCGACATGAAGATCTTTAACGATCTGCACCACCCTGAAATCGGCATCCTTTGCGCGGGCGGGCATTTCACGATGGATATGGCCAGGGCCGCCTATGCCGCGCGCACCTTCTTCGACTTCAAAACAGTGATTCCCTGTCACTACAAAACCTTCCCATTGCTCGAACAATCGGCCGAGGCTCTGCGCGACGGGTTGCCCGGTGTTGATGTGCGAACCCCAGAAGTGATGGAAATGGTCGAACTCTGAAACGCGCCCGCGCGCGAGCCTGCGGCGCTGATATTTGAAGACATGAATGCAGCGAGCCCGGGTCAGTCCGCGCGGCGCTCCTGAAAGAACGCTTTCAGCAGAGCCTCTGCCTCGGCCGCAGCGATACCGTCATAAACCTCAGGGACATGGTGGGTTTGCGGATGCGCAAAGACACGCGCACCTTGCGCAATTCCGCCCGATTTTGGATCGGCCGCTGCATAATAGAGTCGCGCGATGCGGGCATTTGAGATGGCCGCAGCGCACATGGCGCAGGGCTCGAGAGTGACATACAAGGCGGCCCCGGGTAAGCGCTCGGATCGCATAGCGGCACAGGCCGCGCGTAGGGCAAGAATTTCGGCATGCGCCGTGGGATCGCACAATTCGCGCATGCGGTTGCCAGCGCGCGCCAGCTCCCGACCCTTGGCGTCAAGGATCACGGCGCCAACGGGCACTTCGCCACGCGCGGCCGCTGCGCGCGCTTCCGCCAGTGCGATGTCCATATGGCTGCGAAATGGGCTCATACACTGTGGTTGCGCGCTGGCGCGTGCGATGCAAGGGGTTTCCGAACCGTGTTGCGCAGGCTATGGCGAGGCATGACTGACCCCAGCCCTTCTTCGGACCGCATCGCGAAATTTCTTTCGCGCGCCGGCGTTGCCTCGCGACGGGATGCCGAGCGCATGATTGCGGATGGTCGGGTGAAAGTGAATGGCAAACGGTTGGACAGCCCCGCGGTCAAAGTGACGGTCAAAGACAAGGTGGAGGTCGACGACACCGAGATTAGCCTGCCGGACGCTCCGCGCCTTTGGCGGTACCACAAGCCCACAGGTCTTGTGACGACAGCACGAGATGAAAAGGGCCGCAAAACAGTTTTTGACACCCTGCCCGACGAGTTGCCTCGCGTGATGTCGGTCGGGCGCCTCGATCTAAATTCCGAAGGACTGCTGCTTTTGACCACAGATGGCGGGATCAAGCGACGGCTTGAGTTGCCGAAAACAGGATGGTTGCGCAAATACCGTGTGCGCGTCAAAGGAACGCCATCCGAAGGCGATCTGGCTGCGCTGCGTGCGGGGGTCGAGCTCGAGGGCGAACGCTTTCAGCCCATGGACGTGCGGCTTGACCGACAGCAAGGCGCAAATGCGTGGCTGACTATAGGGCTGCGCGAGGGAAAGAACCGTGAAATTCGGAGAGCGATGGAGGTGGTGGGCCTTGCCGTGAATCGCCTGATCCGCATCAGCTACGGTCCGTTCCGTCTGGGCGAGCTGAAGGCGGGGGAGATCGAGGAGGTTAAGGGCAAGGTTCTGCGCGAGCAACTGGGCCTCGACAAAGATACTGCGACGATACCGGCAAAGCCTGCAAAAAAGCGACGTAGAAAAACGACAGCGCGGGGTGGAAACTCACGCTAAACCCGCTCGTCTAGGGGGAAAATCTATCTTCCGCGGGTCATGAAATCGCGCAAATCTGTGCTTATATCGAAAAGACGTTTCCGAACGGGCTATGCTGTGCCTGCGCCCGGGACTAGAGTGGCCACAAGACATAAGGGGGCAATATGGTGAACGGCGGACTTGGGATGCTGGCCTTTGGTCTGCTGGCGGCTCTGATTCTCTATGTCGGTTTCGGCGGGGGATTTTCATGAGCCAGCGCTTCGGCGGCAAATATAGTCCTGGCGGTCAACCGGCTTCCTCAAAGGGGCTGAGCCCGGCTGGACCAGCGGTAAACGCCCGGCGGACGCGGCTCGGCGCGCGGTCAAACGCCATGTTCGTGCTGCCTCTTCCTTTCGCAATTTCCGCTTTCACAAAGGACGCGACGGGCCTGGCAATGATGCTCGCGGCTCTCGGCCTCATGTTGGGAGGCGCCTTTTTGTTGCGCGAAGGCCTTAAAGCTGAAGAGGCGTATGACGCCCGAAATGTTGCCAAACGCCCTGCGATACCGAGGAAGATATTTGCAGCCGACCTTGCAGGGCTTGGGATCGGCCTTGCCGCATTCGCCAACGATGCTGGTTTGATCGGTGCGGTTGCTTTGGGCTTGGCAGGCATGGTTTTGCATCTTGCAGCCTTCGGGATCGACCCGCTCAAGGACAAAGGCGCAGAAGGTGTCGACGAATATCAGGCGGCCCGTGTGGCCCGCGTTGTGGACGAGGCCGAAAACTATCTGTCGGAGATGTCCGACGCGATCTTGCGCGCGCGGGAACGTCCGCTGGAACTTGCGGTCGAACAGTTCAAGACCTCGGCCCGGGCCCTGTGCCGGCAGGTGGAAGAAGATCCGCGAGACTTGGCGGCAGCTCGGAAATACCTGGGCGTCTATTTAATGGGTGCACGGGACGCGACTGTGAAGTTTGCTGATTTTTATGCCCAAAGCCGCGATCCGAAGGCCCGCGAGGATTACCTGGCGCTGCTGAAAGACCTGGAAACGAATTTTGCAGCCCGCCGGGAGGCACTTTTGCTGGACGACCGCTCCGATCTGGATGTGGAGATCGAAGTGCTGCGCGACCGGTTGGCGCAAGAAGGCATTAAACCAAAGTTTGAGTGACCCAAGGGAGAGACCCGATGTCTGAAGATGTACGCAGTAAGGCCGAGGCGGCCCTGAAAGAGGTTGAAGAGGTTACACTGAGCGTGCTTCCGGAACCAGAACCATCTCTGGTGCCGCTTGAGGAGGCCCAGCCGCCGCTTGCGGAAAATATTCGCAAAGCGATGGGTGAGATCGACATGGGCGATACGCAGTCGATCGTGCGTTTTGGTTCGGGTGCGCAAGCAGAGCTTCAGGAAATCAGCCAAGCCATGCTTGCGGATGTCCGCAACAAAGACGTCGGCCCTGCGGGAGATAGTTTGCGCGACATTGTTTCGACCATCCGCGGGTTCTCGGTCGATGAGCTGGACGTCCGGCGAAAGCAGAGCTGGTGGGAAAAGCTCCTGGGCCGGGCCGCGCCGATGGCACAATTCGTAGCAAAGTATGAAGATGTTCAGGACCAAATCGACAAAATCACCGATAACCTTCTGAACCACGAACATACGCTGCTGAAAGACATAAAGTCGCTCGACAAGCTTTATGAGAAGACGTTGGGCTTTTACGATGAACTGGCGATCTACATTGCGGCCGGTCACGCAAAAATCGAGGAACTCGACAAGGAGACGATCCCGGCCAAAGAGGCCGCGGTGGAGGCTGCAGCCGAAGACCAAAAGGTCATGGTGGCACAGGAGCTGCGTGACTTGCGCGCGGCGCGCGACGATCTGGAACGGCGGGTTCATGACCTCCGCCTGACACGTCAGGTCACAATGCAATCCCTTCCTTCGATCCGATTGGTTCAGGAAAACGACAAGAGCCTCGTCACCAAGATCAACTCGACACTCGTCAACACCGTCCCGCTTTGGGAGACACAGCTTGCGCAAGCGGTCACCGTGCAGCGCTCGCGTGAAGCCGCCGAGGCGGTGAAAGACGCCTCTGATCTGACAAATGAACTGCTGACAGCGAATGCCAAAAATCTGCGAGACAGCAACAGAATCGTGCGGCAGGAGATGGAGCGCGGGGTCTTCGACATCGAAGCGGTAAAGACCGCAAATGCCGAGCTTGTTGCCACGATCGAAGAAAGTCTGCAGATCGCAGACGAGGGCAAAGCGAAGCGGGCAGCCGCCGAAGAAGACCTGCATAAAATGGAAAGCGAGCTGCGCGATGCGCTTGCGGCAGCAAAATCCCGAGCGCCCGCTGCATCGGAGACCGGTACAACCTGATGCAGAAACCCACGCGTTATACTGCGTGGCGCCTAAGGACGTTTGCAACACTGGCCGCAGGCGTTCTGAGCGCCTGCGACCCGCTCTCGGGAGCCGGCCCTCGAGTCAGCCCGACACCTGAGCCGCGAACGGCGCCGCCTGCAACGTCGCAGGCATCCATGGACCTTACACGTTATTATACCCGGCTTGAACAGCGCCAGGTCGCGCAGGGCCTTCTGCGCACGGACGGGGGCGATGTCGATACGCCCTTCGATGCCCGGGATCTGGCACGAAATTTCGAGCGGATTGCGCTTTATGATGAATACACTTTGCTGGGCGGAAGGTTCGTAGCGCAGCAAAACGAAAGCCGGTTGCGGCGCTGGGAAACACCCATACGGGTGCAGCCCTATTTCGGCGAAAGCGTCTCACTGGAACAGCGGGCAGAGACCACACGCGAACTGAGCGCTTATGTGGACCGTCTTGCGGGAATTACCGGGGCGCCACTTGCCATGGCGACAGGTGTCGCCAACTTCCACGTTCTAGTTTTGAACGTGGACGAGATGGCCGCCTCGGAAGAGCTTATCAAATCGCTGATCCCGGGGGTTGGCCGAAACACAATTGAGTTCATCACGACGATGCCGCGCTTTACAATGTGTTCGGTCAATGCATTCTCGGAAGACGACCGGTACGTCGCCGCATTGGTGGTGATCCGCGCTGAACACCCGGCGCTTTTGCGAAGTTCCTGCATTCATGAAGAAATCGCTCAGGGTCTCGGCCTTGCAAATGATAGTCCGACCGCACGGCCGTCAATTTTTAACGATGATGACGAGTTTGCTTTGCTGACTGCGCAGGATGAATTGATGCTAAATATGCTCTATGACCCGCGCCTGTCGCCGGGCATGACACCCTCAGAGGCGCGCCCGATGACCAAGCAGATCGCTGCAGAGCTTCTGGGCGAGACGAGTTGACCGAAAGGACAGTCCCATGAACATATTCGATTTCCTATCTGGCCAGTTCATCGACGTTATCCATTGGGTCGATGACAGCCGCAATACTATGGTATGGCGCTTCGAACGTCACGGTCACGAAATCAAATACGGCGCCAAACTGACAGTGCGCGAAGGCCAGGCTGCAGTCTTTGTGCACGAAGGTGTTCTGGCGGATGTCTTTACACCAGGTCTTTACATGCTTGAGACCAACAACATGCCGATCATGACCAACCTGCAGCATTGGGATCACGGCTTCCGGTCTCCCTTCAAATCCGAGATATATTTCGTCAATACAACCCGTTTTAATGATCTGAAATGGGGCACCAAAAACCCAATAATGCTGCGTGACCCCGAATTTGGGCCGACGCGTATCCGGGCCTTCGGGACCTACAGTGTCAGAGTAACCGACCCCGCGCGGTTCCTGACTGAGATTGTGGGCACCGATGGAGAATTCACCTCGGACGAGATCACATTCCAGATCCGCAACATCATCGTGCAGGAATTCAGCAGGGCGATCGCGGCCTCTGGTGTACCGGTGCTCGATATGGCGGCGAATACGCGCGAACTTGGCAAGCTCGTGGCTGACGCGATTTCTCCTCAGATCGCGGAATACGGGATGACTGTGCCCGAACTCTATATAGAGAACATATCGCTGCCTCCTGCGGTAGAGGCCGCGCTCGACAAGCGGACCTCTGTAGGGATTGCCGGTGATCTGGGTCGCTACACACAATTCTCAACAGCGGAGGCTATGACCGAAGCCGCCCGCGCTGGTGGTGACAGCGGTATGGGGGCCGGCATCGGCGCAGGCATGGGCATGGCCATGGGCGCGCAGATGGCCTCGGGCCCCTGGGGCGCCAGACCAGCGGCGGCGGCGGCTGCGCCAATGGCTCCCCCACCGCCCCCAGTTGAACACGTCTGGCACATTGCGGAAGCCGGGCAGACCAAGGGGCCGTTTTCCAAGGCCGATATGGGACGGATGGCTGCCGAGGGTGAGCTGACACGGCAGAGCCATGTCTGGACACCCGGGCAGGATGGATGGATGCGGGCAGAGGATGTCCAAGAACTGGCGCAACTCTTCACGGTGCTGCCGCCACCTCCGCCACCGGCTGGCTGAGATATGTAATGTCCGAAACAGCGCCTCCGCCTGCCCCTCCGGTTGAAGAGCATCGCTTCCCCTGCGATGCCTGCGGCGCTGATTTCCGTTTTGATCCGGGGCGCGACCGTTTGGTTTGCGATCACTGCGGTAACACGCAGGCCTTAGACGTGGCAGGCCCGTGGGCCGCCCGCGCGGCTTTGCGCGAGATCGACTATCAAACCGCTGTTCAGGAAGGTTTCTCGGGCAGCACGGAAGAGGAAATTACCCGCGTCCTTTCCTGCAGAAATTGCGGTGCTCAGGTGGAGTTTCAGCCCGAGGTCCACGCAAAAGAGTGCCCGTTCTGCGCCACCCCCGTCGTCACAGACACAGGCGAGCACCGGCATATCAAACCCGCCGCCGTGGTTCCGTTTGCTCTGTCGGAAGAGGCGGCCAAGGCCGCGATGACAGAATGGCTCGGGCGTCTCTGGTTTGCGCCGTCGGGGTTGCAGGAATACGCACGGAAAGGTCGACGCATGAATGGGATCTATGTGCCGTACTGGACCTATGACGCGCGCACGCAGAGCCAGTATCGCGGCCAACGCGGCACAGTCTACTACGTAACGGCTTCGCGAATGGTAAACGGAAAGCGGGTGCAGACGCGCGAGGCCAGAGTGCGCTGGCGCCTGGCTTCCGGACGCGTTGCGCGCGCGTTTGATGATGTGCTGGTGCTGGCGGCTCGGAGTCTTCCTAAGAAGTTCACCGACGCCCTCGCACCCTGGGATTTGTCCGACCTGATACCTTACACGCCCGAGCCGCTGGCCGGATTTCGCGCCGAAGGCTATACCGTGTCTTTGGACGATGGGTTGGGAGAAGCGCGGGCCCATATGGACCGCGTGATTGCGCGCGATGTGCGCATGGATATTGGCGGCGACCGACAACGCATCGACGCCATCGAAACGCGTGTATCTGACGTAACCTTCAAGCACATTTTGCTGCCGGTCTGGGTGGCTGCGTATCGCTACGGGGGCAAGAGTTACCGGTTTGTCGTAAACGGCCAGGACGGAAAAGTGGCCGGCGAACGTCCTTTCTCGGCGATAAAAATCGCACTTGCAGTCATCGCCGCGATGATCGTGGGGGCCGCAATTGCCTATTTGGCCGGGCAGCAGCCCTAAACTGACGCGCCTTGTCGAAGCTCTGGAATATTCCTTAAATCTGGACAAGGGTAGCGCAAACACTGGCGGGGGTTTCAGACGATGATCATTTGCGCGGGCGAAGCCCTGATCGACATGCTGCCGCGCAAGGTCGGGGCCGATACAGCCTTCTTGCCCGTCGCGGGCGGCTCTGTGTTCAACACAGCCATCGCCTTGGGCAGACTGGGCGCAGACGTGGGAATGAGCACTGGCCTGTCTCGGGACCTTTTCGGTGAGATGCTGCTGAGTGGACTTGTTGCCAGCGGCGTCGACGCAACCGAAGTTCTTTTCTTCGACCGACCCACCACACTGGCCTTTGTGACACTGGTAGATGGTCAAGCCCGCTACGCGTTCTATGACGAGAACACGGCCGGACGCATGCTGCTTCCTGACGATATGCCGGATCTTCCCGACGCCGCGCAAGCGCTGTTCGTGGGCGGCATCAGCCTTGCTGTGGAACCCTGCGCTGCTGCATACGAAGCGCTGGTCGCCCGGGCCGGCGATCGCGTAGTGATGCTCGACCCGAATGTACGGCCTGACTTTGTGGCCGATGAAGCTGTCTTCCGTGCACGGATGGATCGTCTGGTGGCGCGCGCCGATATCGTCAAGGTCTCCGACGAAGATCTCGAATGGATCACGGGAAGTCGGGACGTGCAGAGCGGCGCAACGGACCTGCTCGTGCGCGGCGTGAAGGTCGTTCTGGTCACCGAAGGCGCAGACGGGGCGCGCGCCATAACAGGGCGCGGCGAGGTCAGAGTTCCTGGCCGCAAAGCTGAGGTGGTCGATACCGTAGGCGCCGGAGATACCTTCAACGCAGGCTTCCTGGCGGCTCTGGAAAGGGCCGCGCTTCTGTCGCGCGACGCGATTGCTGATCTTAACGAGGCGCACTTGCGCGACGCCCTCGAACTCGGCGCGCAGGCCGCTGCGATTACCGTCAGTCGCGCAGGCGCAAACCCGCCCTGGGAAGATGAACTGTGAGGGCCCTGGTCCAGCGGGTCAGCAAAGCCAGTGTGGCGGTCAATGGTGAAATTGTAGGAGAAATCGGACCAGGTTTGCTGGTGCTGGTCTGCGCGATGGAGACCGACTCTGCGGATATCGTCCCCGCGCTTGCCGCGAAAGTCGCAAAGCTGCGGATCTTCAAAGATGAAGAAGGCAAAATGAACCGGTCGGTCCTCGACATTCAGGGCAGCGCCTTGGTGGTGAGCCAGTTTACTCTCGCTGCCGATACGCGCCGCGGCAATCGCCCAGGTTTTTCCAGCTCCGCCTCTCCAGGTGTTGCAGAAGCGCTTTATCGACAGTTTGCGACCGCTTTGAACGCATTAGGCGTGCCTGCTCAGACCGGGGTTTTTGCTGCCGACATGCAGGTCAGCCTTGTCAATGATGGCCCTGTCACGATCTGGCTGGACACAGATCGGAATTAATCTGTTTTCAAAAGCGGCTTTGTGCGGAAATTTGCCTCTGAAGGCGGTGAAATCGGGCGCAATTGAGGCGTTAACTTGGCTTCAAGTAGTCAGGCTGTTTAAGTGGCGATGGCTGAAGAAGGACACCGCTTTGCCCGATCTCGGACTTTCCCAACTGTTGACTGGCGTACAGGATTTTGTTTTCGCCTCAGCGGTCGTGACCGCTGGTCTCGGCGGTTCGGGACTGTCCGAGATCGCTGCAGACGGCGACGTTCTCCCACGTGAAGGCGCGGCATTCGAACGCATTTTTCTGTCTGCCGATATAGAACCGGAATTCACTGGGGAGAAGCGTTCGCAAAGGGTGGAAGCAAAAGAAAGCTCCGCCAGCGATGACGCGAATTTTGCGGGCCAGACGCTCTGGTATTCCTTTTCAGTTTTTCTTGAGCCGAACAGTGTATTGCCGGCCCCGGCCGCGAACGGAAAACATGCGAAACTGTCTGTCGCACAGTTCCATCAACGCGACGCCGAAGGTCGATCCGACAAGCCAGCCTTGATGTTTTATGTCCAGCCGAATGGCGATCTGGTCGCGCAGTTCGAAAAAGCCGTTGGCAAGCGTGCCTATACGCTGGTGGACGGCGGAAAATTAGGCAACGACGCGCTGGGGCAATGGATCGACGTGATCGTGGGTGCCAAATGGGGCCATGAGGATGCCTGGACCGAGTTCTGGGTGCGCAAGGGCAGCGCTCCAGACTATACACCGATTGCACGAGACTATGGGCCAAACACGTCCACCGGCCATCTGTTCTTCAAGTATGGGCTTTATCGCTCATTCGTTGAACGGGATGCACGGCTTTCCGGCACAGACGGGCTGGCTTATTTCGACGCTGTTCGCCGCGCCACGAGTTTCGAAGCCGTGCGTCTGCCTCCCCCTTCTGACTATGCGTACCGCGCACCCAGTGAACACCCCCTCGACATGCGTGTGGCTGAGCTGCGCTAGAACGTCTATGCGGCCTCCAGGGGATCACCACTCTGTTGGTACACCTCGCCTGAGGCGATACACGGAAAAAACCTCATGCGCCCGGCCCATCTCGCAAGGGCCGGACACACTGTGAGCCCTAGCCGAACATGTCTGACGTTATGCCGGCATACCAACCAAGGCTTTCCTCATATGTCGCTTTTCGCAAGGCAGCGTCCTCTCCGGTTTCTGAAATGAACCCAGAAGTTCTGGCGATCTTTTCCTCGGTCGCCTCATATGACGCACCGACTTTCACGCCGTCGTCGGTCTCGATCAGCGACCAGCAGGTGTTGGAGAATTTCGCCGGGAAAACACGCGATCCTGTCAACGCCCCGCGCACAGCCATAGCCGCAACCTTGGCTTGGCTGTTGGCGGAGTAGCCGGATTTTGGCATATCACCCTGCTGGCTCGCATCGCCCAGAACGTGAATGTTCTCGTCCATGCGGCTTTGCATCGTTGCTGGTACCACAGGCGCCCAGCCCGCCTCATTTGTAATGCCGGCGAGCTCGGCTATGCGGCCGGCTTTTTGACCTGGAATCACATTGCAGACATCGACCTTCTCGACCTCGCCATCGATAACGACCTCCATCGCATCCGGGCGTAACTCAATGATATCGCCGCCAAAATCGGGGCCAACGCGTTCGATCATACCGCCATAGTGGTTGTTCCACCCTTCTTCAAAAAGCCCTTGCTTGGAGAATTTCTCCTTAGGATCGACGATCAGAATTTTCGCAGTCGGATTTGTGTTCTTGAGTGTGTGCGCAACCATCGAAACCCGCTCATATGGGCCCGGTGGACAGCGATACGGGTTAGGAGGAGCAACCATGCAATAGGTACCGCCTTCGGGCATCGCTTCGATCTGAGACTTGAGCAGCTGTGCTTGTGTGCCGCCTTTGTAGGCGTGAGGCATCGCATCCTGATCGGCCAGTGTCCATCCCGGCACGGTGTCTTCCCTGAAGTCGATACCCGGGCTAAGGATCAGGCGGTCATACGGCAGCAAACCGCCCCCCGCCAGGGCAACTGACTTCGCGTCGCGGTCCACGCCAATCGCCCAGTCATGGACAACGTTGATGCCATACTCGGCGGCAAGTTTGCCGTAGCCATGCCCGAGATCGTCGTAGCTCTTGAAGCCGCCAAGATAGAGGTTCGAAAAGAAACAGGTGTAATAGGTGCGCGTGGGCTCTACCAGGGTCACATCAATGGCGCCCTGGCTGTCTTTGGCAATGTAGCGTGCAGCAGTTGCGCCGCCTGCCCCGCCACCGATCACAACCACCCGTGGCCTGCCTTGGGCGCCCAGCATCGGCGCAGCAAGCGTTGCGGATACGGCCAGTGTGGTCCCGAGAAATCCTCGGCGTGAAAGTGTCATAATCAATTTCTCCCCTATTGCGTTCCGTCCGACTCAGATGTCAGTCGGGCTCTTTAAAGTATGCGGCCAAGGCCGCGATTTCTTCGTCGCCAAGCCGGCCAGCGATCATTTGCATGACCGGGTTCGGCCGGATTCCTTGTTTGTACGAGTGCAACGCGATAACAAACTCTTCTTCGGGCCAATTGGTAATTGAAGGTATGCCCTGATAGGATCCGTCCGCCTGATGGCAGGTTATGCACTCAGCAGACAAATATGCCCCGTACTCCCGGTCCCCGGGTATGGCCAGAATTTCTGGTGCGAGTTCGGGTAGACTATGGCTTGCGGTGCGCTGTGCGCCCAAAAGAGGTTTCGGCGAAGCTGAGCGGGCTTGCATGACTACCAGAACACCCGCTTGGTCCGGCAGAAGAGTCGATGCCCGATAGTCCACCCGCGTATAAGACGGAAGACGGTCCAAGACACGAGGAGCCGCGTTGCTTGTTTCGAATTTCAAGGCGAGCGTTTCATCAGCACGGTGTTTTTTCTCGTCTGAGTAAAGCAGCTCTTTAACGGTGCCCTTTGGTTGAGAAAAAATATCATCAAGTCGCTGCGTCGGATCGGTTTCCGAGCAATATCCGCCGGGTTGGCAGAACTTGAATTGGACCAGCATTTGCGCGCCGCGTTCTGCAGCATCCGCCCAACCGCCGAATTGAAGGGAGCACAGTCCGAGGGCGACCAAAAAATCAAAAAATCTGCGGTCTCTTCCCTTGTCTGGGATCATTTTGAGCCAAGGTCTACGCAATAAGTGCATCAAGCTCCTCGTCCTTGCACACTCCATTAAAGAACACTTTGGAGTGCGGGATAAAGCCCTAAGGATTAGCGACGAGAAAAAGAAAGGGCCTGGCCCTGTGAGCGGACCCGAATTGTAGCTGTCTATCAGGGTACGGACGCACTTGATCTCAGCCGCCCCTTTTTTCGAATGATCACGGTTTTCGCTGAGCCGAAGGCAGCTCTGTCCCTAGGAGAGTGCTATGGACTTGGATGCGGTGTACACAGAACCGTCGTCGTCGTACCAGGTAAACACGAACTCGCCCGCGCTTGGGATCTTTGCGTCAAACTGAAAGTACGGGTTCGCGGAGATGCCCGGCTCCATCGCTACATCGATGACGCTCTCGCCATTAAACTCCGCAGTGAAGCGGTTGATAATCGAACGGGGGATCAACTTTCCGTCTTTGTCTCTGCGCTGTCCTGACTCCATTCTGTGGCTGATCAGGGTCTTGATCGTAACAGTCTCACCAGCGGAGGCAGACTTTGGAAGTTTAACACGGGGTTTCACATCTTGAGCCATTTTCTGGACCTCCTCTTCAGTCAGCTGCCGCAGCCGCCGACGGTCACTGTCACACTGTGACTGTCGCGAACGAATGAGCCGTCCGACATTTTCGCCACGGCCACAACGGTCTGCGAACCTGCAAGGCGGATCCGAGTTGAGGCAGCCTGCTCACCCGCCAACGCCCCGAAAGAAAACCTCGCAACCGGAGGCACAGGATTTCCAAGGGCCAGGACCATAATCTCGGTGGCGCCGGGCGCATTCACACTGATTGGAACCGCGTTTCCGTTCTCAGCAATTTCAGGGATGGTAAGCGTCACTCCCCCAGTACCGACATCCGCGCCGCCCGTGAAAGCCTCAAGCGCACTCTCTGCGGTCGCAAATCCCGTGGATGGCAAAGCCAAGACCAATGCAGTACCAGCGCCAATAGCCAGGGTATCTCGTCTCGTTAGGGTCATCCTGTAGCTCCTCCTGTAGAGAACTCCGCTTGGATTGCTCGCTCGTGCTCGTCTGTCCGCTGACGATGCACCTAATCTCAGCATCTTGCCAACACCGATGCAACTCAGGGCGTTGCGGCTTTGCCAGTATGTACGCCACTTGGGTGAACCCAGCGCGTCCGTCGAGTTACTGCTGCCGCCGTAGTGCCTATAGACATGTCGTATATGTTCGCAACTGCCTACAAAACAACATCTGGGATCGAAAAAACGTGCTTCCTGAAGAAACGGGGGTGAGTTTAGCCCCGATATGTCGACAGGCACCAGCTCTAAGGGTCGAAAGGTCCTCTTACTTTAAGCGTACCCGCCAAAGGAAGAGATCGAAGGTCAGGGCGCCAGAAGAAGGTCGGAAGAAAGCTCACCCCCGGGCCCAGGCACAAAGGAATGCTGTGCACGCCCACTTCGCTTGGAAACATAGGTGGCCTCATCGGCATCCGAGAGGAGCTTATCAACCTCAGGGGGGTCATAGAACGAAGACAGTGTAATGCCAATGCTGGCGGAAATACGCGCGGTCTCCCCTTCGAAGTCAATTGGTTCTTCGAGTTTTCCAATAATCCGTTCAGCGATGCGTCCCAGCAGTCCCTTGTCGTCGCAGTCTCGGATCAGCAAAACAAACTCATCCCCACCAACGCGGCAGACAACGTCATCCCCGCGTGTCTCCGTGCGCAAAACATCTGCGACTTTCAAAAGAACTGCGTCGCCGGCGGCGTGGCCAAGCGTATCATTGACCGCTTTGAAGTGATCAAGATCGAGATGCATAACACCAAAGCCGACACGACCCGGGGCAGCAACCAGGTCCTCGAGCGCGGCGTCCATAGCGCGTCGGTTGTTCAATCCGGTCAAGGTGTCGGTCAAGGCCCGACGTTCAGCTTCACGTTTGGCCTGCTGGAGCTTTTCATTCAGTGAGCGCGACTCCGCCATTACAGCGGCATTTGCTTCGATCAGATAGAGCATTTCGACCGCGAGGTCCGAGGCCGCGAAGTCTCCTATATCAAGCTTAAAGCGCCGAACAGCTTCCTGCACGGAAATACCGAACGATAGGTTCAAAAATGCGCCACTCCCAGAAGGCAATGCAGTAGCCACGCCCTTCAGCGACAAACCAGGCACATCCCGCAAGACGACCTTGATTTGCACCGAGTTCAGGTTCAGAACCTCCTCGATCGAACACAGTTCTCGCGGTCGGCGAAACTCCAGAACCTCAAACAGGAGCTGCCCTTCAACCCGACTTTGATCGGTGATCCGCCGAAGTGCGCGCCCCACATGGAGGATATGCCCTGTTGCACCCATCCAGAGATGCATGGGCATCAGGTCGTCTAGGATGTTGGCCGGCAAGTTGAGAAAGCTTGTGTCGTTGCTACTTGGCGTCATGCAGGAGCTCCCAGATCAAACTCCCGTCCTTCCGAAAACGCACGGTCAAGAACGGCGATCTCTATGGTTGGGTGACCATTCCCATCCTCTGCCACCTCAGTAAATGCCAATGCTCCATAGTCATCTGCCATGGCGCGCAGAATGCCCGAAATAACAAAGATCCCGTCTTTGCGATGCCATTCATAGGCAATTTGATATCGCTTTTCGGCTAGAGGTTTGAGTTCAAGCGCCGGAACATCGAGACCTGGAACCGCCAAGCGGGCGCGCCCCCTGAGATCTTCCAGCGCGTTCAGAAAATCCGAAAAACTGGCCCCACAGAACCGCAGCAAACGGCGCAGCGCCGGCCTCTCCGGATGGGAAATGATGTACGTGCCCATATCTTCGAGGATGGTCGCGCTGGGTTTGTCGAGCTCCTGGCATGCCGCTTCCAGTGTCTGGTCGAAGACCTTCTCAGGATAGTAGAGCATGGTTTCGAATTGTGCATCCGGTACTCCGGCCTGTTCGGCAATACGCAACCAAACCTCGCCACCATATGTGTCTTCCAGGAAGCGCTGTATCGACTTGGTAATCAGCCCATGCATGTCGGTCTCTCCATAGGGCGACCCTAAGCGGGAGAGTGTTAACAAAGCTCCAATTCTAGCGCGGCAAAGCAATGAACTCCGTGTCGCCTACCTTCAGAGCAGGCACACTGGGCGGGGCGATCTGATAGTCTTCGTTCAAAAGTTGCTCAAGCACGAGTTGCGGGTCTTCAGACGTGCTCACCGCAAGGGATCGAATGGCCAGATCGCCTCGCGGTTCGCGCACCACAAGATATCCCTGAACTTCACCATAAGTCGTCCAGAGGACAACGCGCACTTCAGGCTCCACAATTTCTCCGTCTTGCGCAGAGACCACAGCCACGCAACGCCCGACACCTTGCCGGCACGTGGCCAGCCAGTCTTCCAGGTAGCGCTCAGGCAGTTCGTCAAAGAACCCTTCAGGCAGTTCGGCGAGTTCCGGGCGCCGCGGCAGAAGACGTGCGAGCGCTGCGCGTTTTTCAGCTGCGGTTTCCACGCCATCGGCCGTCCCTGTAAGACCGTCCTGCAAACCGTCGATCATGCGGGCTAGCTCGGGACTGGCGCCCGTCTCGAGCTCCGTTAAAGCCGCGCGCCCAGCGACACCCCATCGGTTCGCCATCTCAAAAAGCGGAAGATTCTCTGCCTCTATCTGGCCAGCCTTATACCGCGAAACTTGGTCTGCCGAGGATATTCGTTGAGCGTCGAGCACTGGTGTCAGGCTGACTGCGCAAAGCAGAAGTATGCCTATCCCAATCCAGACATTGGACCGCCTCAAGCGCTCATCCCAAGCACCCAAAAAACTGACGCCGCCTGCGTAGCCCACTGCATAGGCCATCGATAAAAAACAGATCATTGCTGCCGAGATGCGATCAGGTGTCCATCCGTAGGCCGCTACACGCTGCCAGATTGCGAAAGCTGCAAGAAATGCCAATACAGGCATAAGGATGCTCGCAAGCCGCATCGTCACCAGAAGCAACTGACTGGGACGCGGATCGCCGAATTCGGAATCCAGCCCAGCGCTGATAAGCGTGGCCAGCACCAGGGTCATAGCCATCAACGTCGCTGCAACTGACAGACCGGCAAATGCCTCGTCGAGCCCCTGCAGAGGCACCCGCGCTACGAAAACAAGTACCACCGCCGTCACCGGCACGAGAAGAAGCTGCAAGAGCCGCATCAGGAGCAGGGGAGATAAATAGTGTCGCTGTTCGTAAAGGACTGAAAGCGCCAATCCGACAACCAGGCCAGTTACACCGTAGCCAAATGCGGACTGGTCGAGAAGTATCTCAAGGAGATCGACCCCGACCAGCGACAGCAGCAGGTTTGACATCATATAGACGCCCCAGAAGACACCAACAAAAAGCCCTGCTGCAACGGCGCGAATGACAATGCGCCAGGCTTCATTGAACAGGACGACATAGTCCGTCGGCGCGCGCCGCTGCAGAGCGACCAGATAGGGCAAAGACAAAACCACAAGCACAAAAAAGGCGGCAAAAGGCTGTGGAGTATTGCTCATTTCGGACAGAGTGGTGAACCGCATGCTGGCCCAGAGCAACAATGCCGGCGCAAGAAGGCCCGGACCCAAAGCCCAGAGAAAAGCGCGTGGCATTGGCATAGGGCCCGACAGCAGCAGCGCAGGCAGAAAATAGGCAATTGCGCCGGCAAACAGCCAGAGCTCAAGCCGTGGACTGCCGAGTGAATTCAGTACAAATTCCGTGAGCGCCCAGAGCGCAAGCCCGGCCGAGACGCCGGCCAGCGCCATGGCCGCGCGGAACCCTGTTTGATCGTGGCTTGGCTCCATGCCCGAAAGTGTTACCCCGCACACACCTTAGGGAAAAGCGATCTTGCACATTTGCCGTCAGAAATCGGTGGGCGCTCCGCCTTCCGCCTTTCGCCGCACAACAAAGGCTTTCAGCGCTTCGCGATGGGCCGGGTCGATCGGTGGTGGTTCGAAATTGGCCAGAATCTCCTTGTATATACGATGCGCACGCTCGGCCGCCCACAACCCACCGTCCTCGGCCCAGGCTTCGAAGTTTCGCCAGTCTGACAGGAATGGCTGGTAGAACGCGGTTTCGTAGCGATCTTGTGTGTGTTGTATCCCGAAGAAGTGACCCGTCGTGCCAACGTCAGCCACGGCCTCCACCGCGATATCATCCGGCTCCGTCGACACAATCGAAGGGTCAAAATAGCGCTGGATCTGCTGCAGAAGTTCGCAATCCATAACAAGCTTCTCGGGACTGGCAATCAAACCGCCCTCAAGCCAACCTGCCGCGTGATACACCATATTCACGCCCGATTGGACGGCGGACCATAAGCTGTTCGAAGTCTCCATCATCGCCTGAGCATCAGGGACGTTTGCCGCGCAGACCCCAGACGCGCGGAGCGGAAGTCCATAAAATCGCGCCATTTGCCCGGTCATCTGTGTCGCGCGCATGTATTCTGGCGTCCCAAAAGCGGGCGCCCCGGATTTCATATCGACATTCGAGGTGAAAGTCCCGATTGCCACGGGCGCACCAGGCCGAATGACCTGGGCCAGCGCAATCGCGCAAAGCGCCTCCGCGAGGGACTGAGTCACCGCACCAGCCATTGTAACCGGGGCCATCGCACCTGCGAGCGTAAACGGTGTGACGACCAGAGCCTGCCCGCGCCGCACAATGCGCATCGCACCATCCAGCATGGGATAGTCGTGCTTGAGCGGCGAGGTCGAGTTAATGTTTGTGTACATGCGCGGTGTCGCTTCGAACTCCGCATCGCTGAGCCCGGCCGCAAGGCGCACCATCTCCATAACATCCTCGACCCGTTCTTTTCCGAGGCAATAGGCATGGGCCACTTTGTCGGTGAGGGTGAGTTTCTCGTAAAGCACATCAAGGTGCCGGACGGAGGCATGAATGTCGACAGGCTCAACAGGGTACCCGCCCACCACATGCAAACAGTTAAAATATTGTATTAACTTAAAAAGATCACGACATCGATCTAGCGTGCCAGGGACTTTACCTGTCGTTAAATCCCAGTAGTTCGGAGGCGACGAAACGTTCACAAAGACCATGCTGCGCCCACCTACGGTGATCTGACGAGCGGGATTCCGGGGCGTTATCTTGAAGCTTGAGGGGGCTTTCGCGACCATTTCCATGACAAAAGCGCGGTCCATGCGCACAGTCTCACCGGACACATGGCATCCCGCTTTTTTGAGTATGGCGCAGGCCTCGGGATTCAGAAACTCAACACCGATCTCTTCTAAGATACGCATGGCGCCGTTATGGATTGCAGCTACCCCTTCGGCAGACAAAGGCTCAGTCGGTGCGTCGCTGTTGATCGGGGGGGAAAATGGGAGCTGCGATATAGGGCCAGAGACGGACCGCCTAGTGTTGCCGCGCCGTCCGCCTTGCCTGCGCTTCTGTCGGCTCTGATCCCCTGGCATAGGCGCCTCCCTTCCCAGATCATCAAACCCCAATCGTTGCCTAGTATGCGGTCAGGAAACCGACCCTTCCTGTCGTTTTGAGAATTTATGCACATGCGCGGGCGTCAGCCGAAAAACATATGTTTAGGCGGTTGCTATCGCCTAGCAGAGTGGCAACCGTGCACACTCAAATGTGCTAGTGATGGCTTAGCCCAAGCAAAATGAGGAATTCGCAGATGATCCGTCAGAGAAGCACAGCTTTGCTCTTTCTTTCTCTCAGTATAACCGCCTGTGCGAATTCAGGCGCAAATTATGTGCCGGTAATTGACGGTCCTGTGGGTCCAAACTTCCAAAGTGATCTGGGGCAATGCCAGGCACTGGCAGCGTCTCAAGGTCAAGTCGGCGGCAGCACCGCCGCTGCGGCTGCAACCGGCGCGGGCCTTGCTGGGGCAACCTCGGTTATCCTAAATGACAACAGCGATGATCTGGGACGCGCCGCAGCGGTCGGGGCCTTGGCCGGGGTGACCTCGGACGCCATTCAACGCAACGCAAACAAAGAGGTCATCGTGCGAAACTGCATGCGAGGCCGTGGCTATAATGTCGTAGGATAGCGCCAGAGCGCTTTGCTCAGGCGCGCGCCTGCTGAGCATGCGCTCGGAGCGGCGAGAGAGTTTCGCTGGAACTGAGGTGGCCAATATCTGGCAGTATTTCATCGGCCAGGGCTGTGAGATCTTCCGCTCGCGCAACGCCCGTCAAAACACCGATTGTGATCATCCCGGCCTCACGGCCGGCTTGCAAATCATGGGTGCTATCCCCCACCATTGCGACGTTTGACGGGTCCAGTCCCTCCAGATCGCAGAAAGCCAGCAACATGCCAGGATCAGGTTTCGCGCCATAGCCGCTGTCATAACCAAGAACCTGGTGGAAATATTCAAAGGCCCCCGTGGCACTCAAATGGGCACGGGCGGCGTCTTCTGAATCATTCGTGGCAACACCCAGACGCAATCCGTACGCACGCAGCTCGGTCAGAAACGGTCCGAGTGGAACCGCCTCAGCCATCGTCGCGTCTCGGGACAGCTTGTTCAGTTCGAACAGAACCTCCTCCTCCGTTCGATGCGGCATCTCCGCTTTGAGAAGAATTGCCACTTCGGCGTTGGTGCCCGCGATTGCCGGGCTTCCGGGATGAAACCGCGACAGGATCCGATCAAAGCCGACAATATCGGCAAGACGCTGACACAGCAGATCATCGCCACCAGCCAGCGTCGACAACGCAGTCTCGCCCCACGCACCCCAGGTTTGTTGGAAATCGAAAAGCGTTCCGTCTTTGTCGAAGATCACACCTGCCAGCATGCCCCTAACCGCCCAGGCGGCCTCCCATTTGCGCAGAGCGCTGTCCTGGAACGTGCGTTCCACTCCTCTTCCGCCTGGACGTTGTGCCACAAAACCCGCCTGAGTTCTCTGCGCAATATTCTTTCGCGGCGGAATGACGCAAGGGAAGCTCTATGTCCAGTCGACCCGCGCGCCCCCCGGCAGAGCAGATTTGGCGTGCATCGGGATCTCATAAGCCAGTCCAGCGGCATCACAGAAGGAAATAATCCAAGCGTCGTCCATCGTCAGGAAATCAAGCACGGAAAGCAGAAACTCTGGCTCTGAAACCAGAGACTTGAGATCAGAAACAGAAGCGCCGGTTGACCCAAGAAACACCTGGAGGAGCTTTTCATCCTCTGCGATCCATGAAAGTGCCTTCAAAGCAACCTCTTCGGCAAATTCCTGGTGCATTCTCCGTCTTCTCCGTTAATTCCTAACACTTTGTTAACCACTCAATCGCTAAACACTTCTACCAAGCCGAAGAGGGAGCGGTGATGTCTGGCACAATACTTGTCATCGACGATGTTGCAACGAACCGCATCGTGATGAAAGTCAAGTTGGCCTCGGCTTGCTACAACGTGCTGCTTGCAGAAAATGGGCTTGAAGGACTGGAAATCGCGCGCGAGCAGCAGCCCGACCTGATCTTGCTCGATGTCGTCATGCCCGACATGGACGGCTTCACGGTGTGCAAGCGCCTTAAAGGCGATCCAGCGACATCTGGCATCCCCGTTATCATGATCACATCGCTTGAAGATACGGACACCCGCTTGCGCGGGCTGGCCTGCGGCGCCGAAGAGTTCCTGTCTAAACCCCTGTCGGAGGTGACATTACTCGCACGGGTACGCAGCCTTCTGCGCTCGCGATCCAGAGCCGAAGAATTGCTGGAGCAGACTCGCACACCGGAGCTGGGCGGATTTGCCGAAGACGGCGCTGCGTTTAGCGCCCCCCGTGAGGATTGCATCAGTTTGGTTCTGGCACCCGGAGGTGTTGGAGAAAGCTGGGCCAGTGGCCTCCGCACTCGCATTCGCGAAGACGTCCGTATTCTGTCCCGAACAGAAGCCCTGGAGGCGAGCAAAGATCAGGCGCAGGTTTTTGTTATCGAAGCTGACTCCCGACGGTCGGATGCAGGCATCGAAATTCTATCGGAATTGCGGTCGCGCCCGGCGACCCAGCATTCCGGCCAAGTCTTCGTCGTTCGCGCGGGCCAGGCAGAACTGGCAGCGCGTGCGCTCGATATGGGTGCGGATGATGTTGTCTATACGCCGGTGAGCATTGACGAGATGGCTCTGCGCCTCCGAGCGCAGCTGCAACGCAAGCGGGCGCAGGATCAACTGCGGGACGAGATGTCGGAACGATTGCGCCTCGCGGTTATTGATCCTCTGACCGGCTTGTACAACCGGCGCTTTGGCATGAGCCAGCTCGGCAATCTCGCAGGCGAGGCGATCCGGGAAGCGCGCGATTTTGCGGTGCTGCTTGTCGATTTCGACCACTTCAAAATGATCAACGATCAGCACGGCCATGCGGCCGGAGACCAGGTTTTGCGAGAAACCGCAGGCCGATTGCGACGGCACCTGCGCTCGCTCGACATCGTGGCTCGGATCGGCGGAGAGGAGTTCATGATCGTTCTCCCGGACACAGATATGACAACCGCCTCACAGGTCGCCGAGCGGTTGCGTCGTAGGATCGAGGACGCAGCAATTTTCCTGCCAAACAAAGACAAAACCGAGGTCAGGGTCACGATCAGTATCGGGCTCGCGGGCGGTGGACGCGCAACTCCGGATGCAAGCGTTCCGCAAATCCTCGAACAGGCTGACCGCGCACTTTATGTTGCGAAGGCGGAAGGACGCAACCAGATCGTCGTCGGCAATGGCCGGTCGGCAGCCTAAGGCTCAGCGCGACGGGCCATGCCCTGCGTCCGGTTTGCGGCGATCGCGCGCAGTCCGCTGCAATGAGGCCTCCAGCCGGGCGGCGTAGGCTTGACGCTGGGCAACGCTCATATCGGACAACAAAACTGTTAAAGCGACCCGAGCAGTGTCAGCGCGCCCGGCAGCGGCGCGGCTTTGATCGGACAGCAGAGCGTCGAACTTGGCCGCATCAAATTCCTCAGCACTCAATAGACTAAGAAGTTCGCGGCTGCGCCTGAGGCTTTTCACAGGACGCTCCGGGCGTGAGTCACGGCTTTGCCGCACAATCCTGACAAAAGCGCCCCGCTCCTCCTCCGACAACGCGCGCAGCATTGGGAAGGGACCATCGAAGCCAGCGCGCGGCATTGGTCTCCCTCCAACAAAAAGCGCGCCCACAATGACCCCAACGATGAGAACATTCATCGCCACCGAAACATAAAACAGTGCGGTTCGCCCTCGGCTCCAACTTTTCTTCTGGGCTGCTTCGGTCATCTCTCAGCCCTCCTCTCCGGTCAGGAGAGTCTCGATTCCAGTCGGAAACAAACCTTCTGAGGCAACGGCACCACCGGACAGATAGTAGTCTCCGAATGCGCCGATCTGACCCGAAAACCCGCTTCCAAGGCTGACACCCACAACGAGGCAGGCCGTCAGTCCCGCAAACCTTCCCCAGCCGGACCATCCAAAATTCAGCCCTCTGGCAGCGGCGGTCCGGGCCTTTGGGGGCGCTCGAAAACTTCTCTGGACGCGAAGAGCATCCGCTTCGACACGCGCAAGAAAATCATCCGATGGCTGAATACGCATATCGCGCTCAGTGGCAAGAAAGTTTTCGAGCACTTGCTCTTCGGTCTTAGGTTTCTCTGTCATCTTCAAACCCCAGTTCCGGTGCGCGACTTGCAAGTTGCGCTCCGAGTCCGCGTTTTCCGCGCGCCAGCAGACTTTCGACTGCCTCGATTGATATGTCCATGATCTCCGCGATCTCGGCATTGCCACACCCTTCGAGATGGCGCAGGACAATCGCCTCCCGCTGGCGATCCGGCAGCTTTGCAAGAGCCTCGTCCAACGCGAGCGCACGATCCTTTCGAACCAGTACCATTTCTGCAGAGGGTCCCTGGTTCGGCAGTGTATCGAGCGCGTCGGAACCTGCCGCTATCCCGAGCGCGGGCATCCGGCGCAGTCGATCGATGCATAGGTTGCGAACCACGCGCAGCAGCCATGTAGCGGGTTGCGCCGGCCCGTCCTGTTGCCATTTCGGCGCCAGTTGCCAAAGCCGCAGCATGGCTTCCTGAGCGATATCTTCGGCTTCCGCCCTGTCGCCCAACATACGATGTGCCAGACCATATGCGCGCGGCGCGAGCCTTATGGTCAAAACTCGCGCAGCCTCGGGGTCGCCGTTGGCAAAACGCACCAACCAGACCGTATCCGAGATAGTGGTGTCCTGAGGCGCGTGTTGCGTCATGGGTCAGGCGTAGCCCGAACGGGCCCAGCTGGCCAGCGTACACAGAGACTTGGGTATACGCCGACCAAGTTTGGCTCTGAAGTCTATTGACGACCATCGCGATTCGGACGGCCACCAGGACGTTCGGCGCTCATGAATTCAGCGCGCGTTATGACGCCATCACCATCCGCATCGGCACGCTCAAAAATCCGCTCACTGCGCTTGCCCCCAGCCGAGGCCTCCTCAAGGCTAAGCTGGCCATCGCCATCTTCATCAAGACGCTCCAGCATACGGGCGCTCATGCGTTCGGCCCGTTCCGAGATGCGTTTTTCGGTAGCGGCCTTCAGTTCGTCCGCTGAAAGAAAACCGTCGGCGTTTGTGTCGTTTTCCTCGAAACGGGAGGCTGCTTGCTCTTCCAGATCTTCTCGCGTGAATTGGCCGTCGCCGTTGCTATCGAGCCGATTGAACATCTCTTCGCGAATCTCGGTTCGATCAGCGTCCCGCGCGCCACCTGGCGCTGCGAGAGCAAGGCTACCGGCCCCCATCGCAACAAAAAGTCCGAGAAGCAAACCTGTGTTCCAACGTGCAGTCATGTTTTTTTCCTTTGTTTCGTATCGTCGCGATCGCCCTGTGCAACCGCTTCACCCCAACACACGCCACTGCGGGCGAAATCCGTCGAATTTTTTTTTAGAAAACGACAAGCAGGGCTTTGCGACATCCCGACGCAAGACAAGTTGTCAAACTGACCTCGGCGCCTTGCTCCCCTAAGTTGGTAGCGCGAACAGGGGTCGGGAGCCCTTCCATGACGATTGAAAACCAGTCTGCGGAGCGCGAGCTTCGTCCGTCGCTCCGTCGGGGGTGGCGCCGCCGATGTCCGTCCTGCGGCTCCGGGCCCATGATGCGCGGCTACCTGAAGGTACGCGACGAATGTCCGGTATGCGGCCAACAGCTTTCGGGGCATCGCGCTGATGATGGTCCCGCCTATCTGACAATACTGATTGTAGGCCATCTTATGGCCCCGCTCTTGCATTGGTATTTCGTAACCTTTCGGCCAGAGCCACTGAACATGATCGCTGTATTCTCGGTTGGGTGCGTGGCACTTTCGCTCTACCTTCTTCCGAGGCTCAAGGGGGCCATGATCGGATACCAGTGGGCACGGCGCTTGCACGGGTTCGATACCCACGAGGCGTCCGCCTCCTAGGTCCCACCGCTGGGAGGTTCCGCGTGGATAAAACTGCGATACGGCACGCTGCGACCGTAATTCTTGTGCGCGATGCAACTGGACCGAAACCGCGTGTGCTCATGGGGCAGAGAGGCGCAAGCGCCGCTTTTATGCCCTCGAAGTATGTTTTCCCGGGCGGTGCTTTGGACCCTGACGATGCATCCGCGCCCGGACTTCACACCTACCGGACCCCTTGCCGTCAAAAGCTCGACAGCGATGCACGCGGCGCATCAGCCGACGCCATCCTTGGGGCGGCAATTCGTGAACTCTGGGAAGAAACCGGATTGCGCCTCGGCCGCGAGAGTAGTCGGCTTTTTGACGGGCGCCTTTCTGAAAGCTGGCGCAGCTTTCTAGGCTCGGGCGCGGAACCGGATCCGTCGCAGCTGCGTTTCGTTTTTCGCGCGATTACCCCACCTGGCCGGCCGCGCCGCTTCGACGCTCGGTTTCTGCTCGCACCTACCGAAGCATTGTTGGACGATCCTGATGACTTCTCAAAAGCGTCAGACGAACTCAGCCATTTACACTGGGTACCGCTGGCCGAAGCGCGAGCGTTGAACCTGCCATTTATCACTGAAGTTGTTTTAGGTGAGGTCGCTGGCGCATTGCCGTCGCTCGAAGCGCCGCAAGGCGTACCATTCTTCCAGCATGACGATACGTTGTCGCGTTTTTCCAGAATCTAGTAGGGCATTGGATGCGCGCGATGTGCGGCATCAATTTCAGCGAGCACCTCTTCACCAAGCGTCAGATCAAGTCCCGCAAGAATTCGCTCCAGTTGCGCAAGACTCGTTGCCCCGAATATCACGGACCCCATGAACGGGCGCGACGCGGCAAAGGCCAAGGCCATATGCACCAGATCCAAACCGTGGCGCTTTGCAACATCCGCGTAAGCCTCAACCGCTGGATAGACCCGGTCTGTTGATCGCCCCCCCAAATTGCCGTTGAGAGACTTTCGAGATCCTGCGGGCTCCGCTCCGTTCTGGTACTTTTCGGTCAGAAGACCTGCCGCAAGCGGAGAAAACGAAAGGCATTGGACATCTTCGTTCAGGCTGGCCTCCGCAAGATCGGTGTCGAACAGTCGACAAAGCAAAGAATATTCATTCTGGATCGAGACCATACGCGGCAGTCCCCGCGTTTCGGCCACACGGACCCATTGTGCGGTCCCCCAGGCGCTTTCATTCGACAAGCCGATATGGCGCAACTTGCCGGCGCGGATCAGGTCATCGCAGGTTTCGAGAACCTCTTCCATATGCGCAATGACGTCCGTTTTGTCCTGCTGACTTGGGTCGTAGGTCCAGTTCTGTCGAAAATGGTACGATCCGCGATTGGGCCAATGGAGCTGGTAAAGGTCAATGTAGTCTGTCTTGAGCCGCCTCAATGAGCCGTCCACCGCCGCCTCGATCGTCTGGCGAGAAATCGGAACACCTTCACGGACCACTTTGAGCCCCTCTCCGGACACTTTGGTCGCCAGAACGTAGTCCCCACGACGCGCTGTGTTCTTGGAGTTCCATGTCCCAATAATCTCTTCCGTACGACCGACAGTTTCGGAGCGTATGGGATTGACCGGATACATCTCGGCTGTGTCGATGAAATTCAGCCCGGCACCAAGCGCTGCATCGATCTGCGCATGCGCGTCGACCGGATCGGTCTGACTTCCAAAGGTCATGGTCCCAAGGCAAAATGGCGTGACGCGCAGTCCGCCGCGCCCAAGGGTGTTCATTTTCATGTTTGTCTCCCTGCTTGGGCGCGATCCTATGCTCTTGCTGGTCAAGAGCAAGCCTGCCAAAAGCCGAAAATGTCCTTATGGATTCCGGTCACCATTTTCGCCGCTTTCGCACAGAACCTGCGCTTCATGCTGCAGCGGCATTTGAAGGTCACCACGCTTTCGACCGGCGGCGCGACCTTTGCACGGTTTCTCTATTCGGCACCCTTGGTCGCGATTATCGCGCTCGGCTACGCTGCGGCCCGAGGGTTGGATGTTCCCTCACTGGGCGCACGGTTCTGGAGCTATGCAATCCTGGGGGGTCTTGCGCAGATTTTGGCAACGATGTGTGTTGTTGCGCTGTTTGCAGAACGCGCCTTTGCGATAGGGATAACATTCAAGAAAACCGAGGTTATGCTGACCGCCCTGATCGGTTTTCTCCTTTTGGGCGAGGCGATCAGCCTTGGCGCAGCAGCTGCAATCGCTGTTGGCTTCGTGGGCGTCATGATCCTGTCTGACCCGCCCGACTCCAGTGGCAACTGGCGACGGTTGTTAAACAAGGGTGCAGCACTTGGTATTGCGTCCGGGGCGCTCTTTGGCATGTCAGCAATTGGCTACCGAGCCGCGTCTCTTGAAGTCGCGAACACGGATCCGTTTCTGCGAGCCTCAATAACTTTGATGTGTGTGACGGCTTTCCAGACTGTGTCTATGGCAGTGTGGCTTCATTTCCGTGAGCGCGGCGAGATCAGGCGGGTTCTGACCACTTGGCGTGTATCTGCGCTGGTCGGAGTGACCTCGATGCTGGGCAGTCTCGGGTGGTTCACTGCCTTCACCCTGCAAAATGCCGCTTACGTAAAAGCGCTGGGGCAAATCGAGCTGGTTTTCTCCTTTCTGGCTTCAACTTTCCTGTTTCGGGAAAAAACCACAAAGCGCGAAGTGTTGGGCGTTCTCATTCTTGTGGTCAGCGTGTTGATCCTTGTTCTAACGCTGTGATCGACGCCAATATGGGTTGAGAACAAAGTAAGAACACTATAGTATCGAGGAATGGGAACTCATGCTCTGACAAAAGCAGGGCTGACCGCCGGGGCGCTGCACCGGGCGACTCGACCTGCATATACACCGCTGCCCGAAATGTCGTTGGCTTTCGCCCGCGTGCACGAATTGACGGGGACTGCAAGACGACGGCTGGCCTTGTTATGCGCGGCACAGACGAACGGACCGGTACTGTGGATTGCACCAAAATGGCAGCCAGATCAGCTGCACCCCGAAGGCTTCGCCGATATAATAGATCCGGCCCGGGTGCTGTGCGTCTCACCAACACGGACCGAAGACCTGCTGTGGTGCATGGAGGAAGCTTTGCGCAGCGGCGCAGTTCCTATTGTGGTTGCAGACCTGCCTAGCCCCCCTGCCCTGACCCCTGTGCGGCGGCTACATCTGGCCGCTGAAACCGGCGCCGAACGGGTCTCACAGGTCCCGATCGGCCTGCTGCTGACACCCGGCGCGGGTGGCGCGCCCGGCGTCGAGACACGCTGGAACCTCAGCCCGGATCATCGCCCAGGCCAGAGCGCATGGCACCTGACCCGGCAGCGCGACCGCTCAGCGCCCCCCGCCACCTGGCACCTGCAGTACGGAGCAGACGGCTGGGCCAGCCGTGCAGACAGAGTACCGGAGACGCTGCTCCACCCTTCGTGACTGGCCGGCAAAGACACTGCGCCTAGTTGCAGCTGATGATATCCAAGCACCTACGAAATCTGACACTGCTTTTTTTGCTCAGCGCCCCACTGCAACTCGCGGCGGCACCACAGGCCTATATGCTCGACCCAAGGGGGACGGAAATTGGTTTCAGCTACACACTCGGTGGCGTAGAAACTTCCGGCAGTATGCCTTTGAAAAGTGCTGCGCTCAGCATCGATTTTCGGCGCTTAGAAAACACGCGCATCTCGGTGACGCTCGATGCGTACCGGGCGCGGACAGCACTGCCGTTAGCAGAAAGCGCGTTGAAAGGCGCTGCGATATTGGACACGGATCGGTATCCAACGATCCAGTTCAGGTCGGATAGTGTGCGGGCCGACGGTGCAGGCGCCAAAATGACGGGGCAGTTGACCCTCCGAGGACGAACGCTGCCTGTCACGCTCGATGCAAGATTCTTTCGACTGCCGGACCGCGCCCCAGAAGACCTTAGCACGTTGGTGATCATTCTCGAGGGACGACTCAGCCGCAGCGCGTTCGGAGCCTCAGGCTACGCCGATCTGGTCGCGGATCCGGTTGATCTTCGAATAAGGGCGACCATACGTCGGACAGAGTAACACTCAAAGCCGCTCAACAGTCACCTTGTGGGGATAGAACGCGATATGATCGCGGATGCGCGCTACGGCGTCTTTTGGGCTTTCGTAAGACCAGCCTGCATCCTTGATCTCACCGCTTTTCGCGTGGATCGAGAAATAGGTGGCGTCTCCTTTATGGGGGCAATGGGAAACCGTGTCCGTCCGTTCCAAAAACGCCATACCGATATCGCTGCGTGGAAAGTAGATGACCGGGGTCATATCGCCTTCTACCAGTTCCAAAGCGTCGCGCGTTTCGCCAATTACCGCGCCACCAGCCCTGATAACCCAAACCCCATCTGCTTTATGAATCCTGATATGTTCGGCCATTCTGCACCCTCCGCTCGATCGTCTTTTTCACGTGATACCGCGCAAGCCAATACAGACTTGTGACAGTTCTCACGTCCTCAGGAGCGCCTAGATAGCGCGTGTGGCCCTGATTAACCAGTCTCGGGCAGCGTCGGATACGTTTGGCCCGATTTTTTCGGCCACCTCGGCATGATACGCATTCAGCCAATCGCGTTCCTCAGCGCTGAGCGCCGAGGCATCAACAAGCCGCACGTCGACCGGAACGTAGGTCAGCGTTTCGAAACTGAGCATGGCGCGATGCCGGTCGCCACCTTCCGGGACGTCAGCCTCCTGAACCACCACCAGGTTTTCGATACGAATTCCGAAAGCGCCTTCACGATAGTAGCCCGGCTCATTGGACAGGATCATGCCTGGCAAGAGTTTGGCCTCGGACACTCGGCTCAATCTCTGCGGTCCCTCATGCACGCTAAGATACACGCCGACACCGTGCCCGGTGCCATGATCATAGTCCTGACCCGCTCTCCAGAGCGGTGCACGCGCCAACGCGTCGAGGTCCCGTCCCGCCAGTCCGCTTGGCCAGCGCGCGCGGCTGACAGCAATCATGCCTTGAAGAACCCGTGTGAAGGCAGCAACCGCATCCGGTGCCGGTGTCCCGGTCGCCATGGTTCGGGTGATGTCTGTTGTGCCGTCTACATATTGCCCACCGCTGTCGACCAACAGCAGATCGCCGGGAGTGATCCTGCGATTGGTTTCCTCGGTGACCCGGTAATGAACGATGGCGCCATTTGGCCCGGTACCGCAAATCGTCTCGAATGAGATATCTTTCAACATCCCCGTTGCTTGCCGAAACCCCTCCAGAGAAGTTGCCACGTCGATCTCGGTCAGCGTTGCAGGATCCTGTGCATCAAGCCACGCAAGGAACTCGACCATCGCCGCTCCATCCCGCAAATGCGCCGCGCGGGTGCCCGCAATCTCTGCCGCATTCTTGCATGCCTTGGGCAAGATGCACGGGTCACGCTCGAAAACAATCTGGGCCGTACCTTTTGCCAGGTGATCCAGAACGGCCTGCGGGGCTGTCTCACGGTCAACGCGTACCACCCCTGCCAACGCTTCAAGTGCCGGGGCGAAGGCGCCAGGGGGGGAAGCTGAGACACCATCTCCGAGGTTCAAATCCTCACCCTGGAGCTTTACCGGATGCAGAAACAGATCTACGCGCCCATCGTCGTGAAGGATGGCAAGCGACTGAACAATGGGAATGCGGGGAATGTCGGCTCCGCGAATATTGATCAACCAGGAAATGCTGTCCGGAAGCGTTAGTACGGCTGAACCATGACCCGCATCTCTAAGATCAGCCGCGATCCGCGCGCGCTTTTCGGTCCGGTTCTCGCCCGCGTATTCGGGCAGTTGGCAGAACACCTTCCCTTGAGGCGGCGCGGGCTGGTCTGACCAAACACGATCGACAAGGTTGGCACATGGCTGCAATTTGCGTCCAGACTCCGCGAGCTTCGCGGAGAGATCTGCGACCTCGCGTATGGTGTGGAGCCATGGATCATAGGCGATTATTGCTCCGGCGGGAGCATGCGCACACAGCCAATCGGCCAGCTTAGTTTCAGGCCAGTTCACAGGGGTGAACACACTCAGATCCGCCTGTGCCCGCACTTGTAACCGATACCGGCCATCGACGAAAACGCCCGCTACATCCGAAAGCACAGCTGCAAAGCCTGCCGAACCGGTGAAGCCTGTAAGCCATGCTAGTCTGTCGTCATGAGCCGAGACATACTCGCCCTGGTGCATATCGGCCCTGGGGACAAGAAAGCCGTCCACACCTTCCGCACCCATCGCTTTGCGCAAAGCCTCCAGACGTGGTGGACCGTCCTGTGGGCGCGTTTTAACTTCGAAGCTCTGAAACATCACCGCGCCTTATTGAGCCCCATCATTCGTGCCCGCGCCCGCGCGTCGCTGTCGAACAGCGCGGCCAGTTGTTCGGTCATGGCCCCCGCAAGCTGTTCGACATCCGTGATCGTCACTGCACGCTGATAGTACCGGGTCACATCGTGGCCAATTCCGATTGCGATAAGCTCCACCGCGCGACGCTTCTCGACCATTTCGATCACGTCGCGCAGGTGCTTTTCGAGGTAGTTTGCAGGGTTCACAGAGAGAGTGGAATCGTCGACAGGCGCGCCGTCCGAAATCACCATCAGGATTTTCCGCGCTTCCGGGCGGGCCAGCATCCGACGGTGCGCCCACTCGAGCGCCTCACCGTCAATATTTTCCTTTAGCAGACCTTCTTTCATCATCAGACCGAGATTGTCCCTGGTTCGACGCATAGGACTGTCAGCCGGCTTGTAGATGATATGACGAAGATCATTCAGGCGACCTGGTTGCTGCGGACGCCCTTCGGCAAGCCAGCGTTCACGGCTCTGGCCCCCTTTCCAGGCACGCGTCGTGAAACCCAGGATTTCCACCTTCACCTGACAACGTTCAAGCGTTCGCGCCAAAACGTCCGCGCAGATCGCGGCAATGGAAATCGGGCGACCGCGCATAGACCCGGAATTGTCCAGAAGAAGCGTCACCACGGTATCGCGAAACTCTGTGTCCTGCTCCACTTTGAAGCTGAGCGGCGTGGTCGGATTGGCCACGACACGCGCAAGCCGGCCGACATCAAGAATCCCCTCTTCCATGTCAAATTTCCAGCTCCGGTTCTGCTGTGCCTGAAGACGCCTCTGCAGTTTATTTGCCAGCCTAGAAACCGCTCCTTTAAGGGGCTCAAGTTGCTGATCAAGGTAGGCGCGCAGGCGTTCGAGCTCCGCAGGTTCTGCAAGCTCTTCGGCTTTGATCTCTTCGTCGAAATCAGTCTCGAACACAACGTAGTTCGGATCCGCTTCGGAATGCGGCGGCGGTGGGGGTGGCTCAAGTGGCGCTTCGCCGTCGGGCAACTCGGCCTCGTCTGACAAATCCATGTCCGACAGGTCATCCATAGAAACTTCGGCCTGGCTCGGGTCCATTTCCTGAGTGTCAGAAGGATCGGGCGCAGCATCGCCCTGCTCAGTCTGCTCGTCGCCCTCATTGCCTTCGTCGCTTGCGTCGTCCTCCTCTTCGTCCTGCTCGCTGCGCTCGTCCGAGTCGTCGTCCATATCATCAGGGTCATCCCCCAATTGATCGCCGTAGCCGAGGTCGTCGATGATCTGTCGGACCAGCTTTGCAAAGGCTGTTTGGTCGGACAGGTCGCGTTCGAGGTCTTTCAACGTGTCTCCGGCTTGATCCTCGATATGGTCTCGCCAAAGATTGAGGACATTTTGCGCCCCGTCCGGCAGCTCACGTCCCGTTGCGAGTTGGCGGATAAGATAGCCGGCCGCGATAGCCAAAGGCGCATCGGACGCCTGAGTAATCTGCTGGTACCCGCGACGCTCCGCTTCAGAGTTGATTTTTGCGTCGATATTGCCCGCCGTTCCAGGCATGGCCTTGGCTCCGATCGCCTCACAGCGGGCCGTCTCCATCGCCTCATACAGGTCGCGGGCCATCTGGCCGGATGGTTCGTACTTCAGGTGGGTGGACGGGCTGTGGTACTTCCGTCGCATCGCATAGGCATCTGCGGTGCCGCGGGCCAGCAAGATTTCGTCGCGCGACATACGGCGGCTGATCTGCGGCAGGCGCACGGAGTCTGCCGACATACCCGGCGGGTCGACAGAGTAAGTCACCGACATTTCCGGATCATCGGCGAGCACGCGTGTTGCCTCGGCCAACGCCTTCTTGAACGGTTCTACAGGGTTGTCGGGCTTCTTCATGTCGGCGGATCCTCGTGGCGCACAGGGCGCCTGATCGGTATATGGTGTTTATGGGCGGGTGAAACAGGAAAGACCAGACCCGCAACCTAGGGCGCGTTGGACAGGCGCCCGAAAATCGGGCGATGATCTGATGCGTGGTCATCCCCTTCTGGCGGCTCTCCAACCCCAAAATCGGTCACCCGAAGCTGGTCGCAATGTGCCATACGGTCCAAGGCCCATAGCGGAGTGCGCACGGGGTAGCTTGGACCGGGTGTTACGACTTTGTACTGCGGCAAGAGTCGCCCGAGCCCGACATTGTCCGATCGCTCATTGAAGTCGCCCATCCAAAGGGTCGGGCGCGGTGCCAGGCGCGAGATGACGAGTTTGATGGCAGATAACTGCCGTCGACGGGAGCTGCGCAGCAATCCCAGGTGAACCGCAATGATGCGAAGAGGTCCGATCCCCGGAACGATATGGTCCGAAACGATTGCACCGCGAGGCTCCAGCCCTGGCAGGGTCAAAAGATGACGATCTTCGGTTCGGATATCTGGGCGCGTGAGAATGGCGTTGCCGTGCCAGCCCAGGCTTTCCGGATGCACATCAAGAGGTACAGGAACGAGCCCTGTCTTTCCCTTGATCCGAGAGACCGGCAAAGCTGAAGGCCTCATTCCCAAACGAAAATCAGCTTCCTGCAAGGCCACTATACCAGCATCAAGCGCTGCGATTGCGCGTAAAGCCCGCGACGCGTCTCGCCGAAGATCGACGCCAAGACCGGCACGAATATTATAGCTGGCAATACGCATAGCGGACACTGCCCGCCTTCCCCTAGCCGATTGCGTTGGACACGGCGCTTTCAGGCAGTTCGTCGTCAAAACAACGCTGGTAAAACTCAGCAACAGTTTCTCGCTCGAGTTCATCGCATTTGTTGAGGAAAGTCAGCCTGAATGCATAACCGACATTGCGGAAGATTTCCGCGTTCTGCGCCCAGGTGATCACGGTCCGCGGGCTCATCACTGTCGACAGATCGCCGTTCATAAACGCTGTGCGGGTCAGCTCTGCAACCGTCACCATTTGTCCGATTGTCTGGCGCCCTTTTTCGGTATTGTAGTGCGGCGACTTCGCCAAAACGATTGCGGACTCGGCATCGTGGCTGAGATAATTTAGGGTCGAGACGAGCGACCAGCGGTCCATCTGCGCCTGGTTTATCTGCTGAACGCCGTGGTAGAGCCCGGTCGTGTCCCCCAATCCGACCGTGTTCGCCGTGGCAAACAAGCGGAAGTTCGGGTTTGGTGTAATGATCTCGTTCTGATCCAGCAAGGTCAGCTTGCCATCGTGTTCCAAGACACGCTGGATGACAAACATAACATCTGCACGGCCTGCGTCATACTCGTCAAAAACGATCGCAACAGGATTGCGCAGAGCCCAGGGCAGGATGCCCTCGTGAAACTCGGTCACTTGCTTTCCATCACGCAGCTTAATGGCATCTTTTCCGATGAGATCGATCCGCGAGATGTGGCTATCAAGGTTGACCCGAACGCAGGGCCAGTTCAGGCGCGCTGCAACCTGTTCAATATGGGTCGATTTGCCGGTCCCATGGTAGCCCTGCACCATTACACGACGGTTATGAGAAAATCCTGCCAGGATCGCCAGCGTGGTGTCGGGATCAAACTTATAGGTTGGGTCGATCTCGGGCACGCGATCCGTTTTCTCGGCAAATCCCTTCACCTTCATATCGGAATCAATCCCGAAGGCTTCGTAGACCGAGAGTTCCTCGGTTGGTTTGCCGATGTCCAAGCCGCCGTCCGCCATGTTCTTCCCCAAAAACTCCGAGTCGGACCCTGCCCGACATGTCGCTGCACCATATAGCCTAGCGCGGGGAGGAAAAGGCCCAAGAGAGGTGTTTTTCCTAGGTACCCGAAACAGCGCTCAATCGCTTGGAAATCGCCTGCCCGGCAGCCCAGCCAGAGGACCAGGCCCATTGGAAGTTATAGCCCCCGAGCCAGCCAGTGACATCAACCACCTCGCCGATAAAATAGAGCCCCGGGACTGACCGGCTTTCGAGGCTGCGCGCTTGCAACGCGTCTGTGGACACACCACCAAGCGTAACTTCGGCTTTACGGTACCCCTCACTCCCGGTGGGTTTGAGGCGCCAGTCCTTCAGGAAATCCGTCAGATTTGACAACCTGGCATCCGACAGGTCTCCGAGCCGTCCAGATACACCAGAACGGTCCAACAAGAACTGCGACAGTCGTTTCGGAACATGTTCCGACAGGACGGTTGAAACATCACGTCGCCCGACCCTGTTCCGGGTCTCACGCAAAAGCGTGGGAAGATCGCTTTCTGGCAGTATGCAGACTGAAATTTCCTCTCCCTCCCGCCAATAAGAGGACGCCTGAAGGATGGCGGGTCCGGACAGACCACGATGAGTGAACAGCAGTGCCTCCTCAAAACCGACGCCATTGGTTGTGACCCGGGCCAAGCAAGAAACGCCCGACATCTCCGAAAACCGCGCCTCAGGGCCGAATGTCAAAGGAACAAGCGCAGGCCGCGTTTCAGTGAGCGGGTGGTCAAACTGGCGTGCAATCCGATATCCCAGATCGCTGGCGCCAATCTTTGGAATAGACTTGCCGCCACAAGCGACCACAAGGTTCTGTGCTGAGACTTCGCTGATCTGCCCGTCTGCCGTAAGCGACAGTACAAACCGCCCGTCTGCATGGCGAACACTATCTACATGCGTGGACAAGCTCAGCGTCGCACCAGCCTGCGCCACTTCTGACACCAGCAGATCAATTACAGCATGCGAGCTGTCATCGCAGAAAAGCTGCCCCAGCGTTTTTTCGTGCCATTTGATCTTATGGCGTTCAACGAGGTCGATGAAGTCCCATTGAGTGTAAAGGCTGAGAGCGGATTTAGCGAAATGCGGATTCTGTGACAGGAAGTTCTCTGGACTGGCGTATAGGTTCGTGAAGTTGCACCGCCCTCCACCCGAGATCCTGATCTTCTCTCCCGGCTTGGGCATGTGATCCAGAACGAGGGTCGACGAACCAGAATGCGCCGCGCACATTAGTCCTGCAGCGCCTGCACCGAAAATCACCGTACTGTATTGGGGCTTTAAAGCCGTCATGGCGCGTCAGTGACCGAGTGAGGCGCTCGGCGCAAGTGCTCAAAACAAGCACAACCGCGTGATCGCCGCCTAGTATCCCACGTATTTTAAGCCAGTCCGGGTTATGATTTGTGCGAGGAGGCCATAATGAACAGACGAGAGTTTTCACTACTGAGTACAGTGGGCTTTGTTTCCCTGCCGCGTACGGCGCAGGCCGCAACGTTCGAGATCACGAAAACTGACGCCGAATGGCGCGCGCAGCTTACCGATCTGCAGTACCGTGTACTGCGACGTGAAGCAACGGAACGGCCTTTCACATCGCCCTTGAATGCTGAAAAAAGGCGCGGGGATTATTTGTGCGCCGGGTGTGATTTGCCGCTTTACAGCTCGGAAACGAAATACGACAGCGGTACCGGATGGCCCAGCTTCTGGAGCGCGAAGCAAAACGCCGTCGGGACAAAACGAGACTACAAGTTGCTACGCCCGCGCACCGAAGTACACTGCAGACGCTGTGGCGGGCATTTGGGACACGTATTCAGCGATGGTCCTCCGCCAACCGGAAAGCGCCACTGCATCAATGGCGTGTCGCTAGTTTTTCAGCCCGCCTAACCCCTTCTGCCTTCGGCGCCAGCTGGAACCTTATGTAGAATACTGCACCTCCGGTATCCGGGTCACTCCGGGCGCCGATCTCGGCGCCCATTGCATCTGCAAGGCCGCGGCAAATGGACAGTCCCACCCCCCAGCCTCCTCCGGATTTGGTGAAGTCTAACTCCTTCTCCGAAAAGCGTTCGAACAAATGCTCTCGCTTTCTTGGGTCTATGCCGGGACCCGTATCAGAAACCGAATACTCGACCCAGTCGCCAGTCTCTTTCGCTGATGTCTTTCGGACCGCCAGGAGAATGCGTCCCGACTCAGTGTGATACAGCGCATTGGACAGAAAATGCGCGAGTATTTGTTGTAGCCGGGCAACATCAACGTGCATCCGCTTTGGTGTATCCACCGCAATATCATGCTCGAAGTTGAGCGCTTTTGCTTCGATCGCGGGTCGCCACCGCGCCAGTACAGGCACAAGTAGATCCTTCGTTTCGACCGCCTCCGGGAAAAGACTAAAGTCGGAAAATTCAAGTTGCGATAGATCCAGAAGCTCCTGCAAGCGGGTCATCAGTTGATGTCCTGAGGCGCGTATAGCTTCGACGTGAGCAGTTTGCTTCGGGTCCAATTCTGTGAGCGAAAGAAGCTGTGCAAATCCGAGGACTGCGTTCATCGGCGTCCGCAATTCATGGCTCATTGCCGTCAGGAACTGCGACTTTGCCCGATGCGCGCGATCGGTACGCAAAAGCGCCAGTTGCAGGTCACGTTGCAGATCGTCGCGTTCGTCATTCTCGGTCATGAACGCCAACCCGCGTCCGGTCACGCCGGCGGTGCTTCTCAAAGCGATCGCCGAAAGAAGAACGGGAAGCACGGTTCCGTCCTTTCTGACAAAATCATACGGTTGGCGCTGGATTTCGCCATCCCGGAGAAAGCGTGGTAGTGCCTCCTCAACTGCAATACGGCGGGACGCTGGTGTCACAAGGTCGATCGACTTCCGACCAATCATCTCGTCTGGTAAATACCCAAGCCGCGCCGCCCAGTACCGCGAAACGGCGGTGATGCAGCCGTCGTCGTCGATCGCGTGCATCATCACCGGAGCCTGACGAAAGAAATCCCGAACAGGTTCCGCATCCAAGTCCAGCAAGCCGGTGAGCGCAAGGTCAGGCATATCCGCATTTCTTGGTGGTCACGTACACAGAACTGTAGGCGCGCGAGGCAACGAATTGCAACCCTTGCGGGAATTTTTCAGTTAGACGCCCACCATAGGAAGAATTACGCCCGCGTTCCGGCAAACCGCGCCTGCCAGTCTTGGCGGTCCGAATCTTCGATCTTGGAAAACAGGTTATCAGGCACGGTGAACCCATGTCCCGGCGCAAGCGTGGTCAGCGTCGCCTTCATGTTTTCAGGCCAGGTTGAGCCGTCTGCATCCAGCGCGCGCAGCATCTTTCCAGCGGCTTCCGGAATAAAGGGTTCGGACAGGACCGCGTAGACAGGGATCAAGTTCAGCGCAAGGCGAATAATTGCCGCCGCGCGGTCCGGGTCGCTTTTAAGTACCGCCCAGGGCGCTGCCGCTTGCAGGTATTCATTTCCGGCCACCCAAATTGCGCGCAACTCGGCCGCAGCCTTGCGAATATCGATTGCGTCCATATGCGCCTGATATGTTTCGAGCCGAGCCTGCAGGTCTGCGATCAAAGCGTCATCCTCTGGACCAAAGCTTCCTCCGGCAGGGACCTCTTCGCCAAACTTCGAGCGACAGAATTTAGTGACCCGGCTTACGAAATTGCCCAGCACATCCGCGAGGTCCTTGTTCACGCCTGCTTGAAAATTCTCCCAGGTAAATTCCGCGTCGGATGTTTCCGGAGCATGGCTTAGCAACCACCAACGCCAGTAATCAGCAGGTAAGATTTCAAGCGCCTGATCCATGAAGACACCTCGCCCTTGCGAGGTCGAGAACTGCCCGCCATCGTAGTTCAAATAGTTGAAGGACTTTATATAGTCGACGAGCTTCCAGGGTTCGCCGGAGCCCATAATGGTGGCCGGAAAGCTGAGCGTGTGGAAGGGCACGTTATCCTTACCCATGAATTGCACATAGCGCACGTCATCGGCCCCTTTGTCGGTGCGCCACCAACGTTCCCAATCCGCTTCGGTTTTGCCGTTTGCGTCGGCCCATTCTGCGGTGCCGGCAATGTACTCAATCGGGGCATCAAACCACACGTAGAACACTTTGCCTTCCATTCCTGGCCAGTCCTCGGTCCCTCGCTTGACCGGGACACCCCAATCAAGATCCCGCGTAATACCGCGATCCTGTAAACCGTCACCGTCATGCAACCACTTCTTCGCAATGGATGTCGTTAAAACCGGCCAGTCGGTCTTGCTGTCGATCCAGGCATCTAGCTGCTCCTTCAGGGCCGACTGACGCAGAAACAGGTGCTTGGTTTCGCGCACCTCAAGATCGGTGGAGCCCGAAATGGCGCTGCGAGGATTGATCAGGTCTGTAGGGTCGAGCTGTTTGGTACAGTTCTCGCACTGGTCACCACGCGCCTTATCATACCCGCAATTTGGGCAGGTTCCCTCGATGTACCTGTCAGGCAGAAAACGCCCGTCGGCGTTGGAGTAGACCTGCTTTTCGGCAACTTCCGCAATATAGCCGTTCTCGGCAAGCTGACCGGCGAAATGCTGGGTGAGTGCTTTGTTGCGATCCGAAGACGACCGCCCAAAATGATCGAAGCTCAGTCCGAACCGATCGGCAATATCGGATTGGATCGCGTGCATCTCGGCACAGTATTCCGCTACGGGCTTGCCAGCCTTGGCAGCTGCAAGCTCTGCGGGCGTTCCGTGCTCGTCGGTCGCGCAAATGAACATCACTTCGTGCCCGCGCGCGCGGTTGTAGCGCGCGAAGAGATCTGCAGGCAGTTGCGAACCAACAAGGTTGCCCAGATGCTTGATCCCGTTGATGTACGGAATGGCCGAGGTTATGAGAATGCGCGACATGGGTCTCTCCACTCAAATCGTGCAAGCGGAACTATCCTAGTGCTGCGGCAAGGTCTAGCGTTCTGGACTGCCGGTATGTGGCTGATCAGCAGCCCGGCACATTTCAGGGCGCAAAAGTCCGTCAAGCATGGCCGAGCAATCCTCGATATGGTCAGCGATCAAATGTGTCACATCCCCTTCGCGCTGCAAACGCCCGGTAACCTTCAGCATGCGCCCTGCAATCACTGAACGCCGAAACTGCTCGTAGATTTTATTCCATACGATGACATTCACGGTCCCAGTCTCATCCTCAAGCGTGATGAAGATGACCCCGTGGGCGGTACCAGGACGTTGCCGCAGCAAAACAAGACCCGCCACGCAAATACGGGCGTTCTGAGGCGGCCGGTCAAGCCAGGATGCAGGCAGGCAGGCGGGCGGGCGAGGCCAGCCTGGCGGCCCAGACCGCGCGGGAGGATTCTCAACAAACATCTTTAGAACAAAGATAGAACAAACCTGTAATAAAGCCAAGTCTGGCAAATCCCGCTCGGCTGCACTATGTCGATGCGGACCGACACTTGATGAGAACACCCATGGCCAAGATTACCTATATCGAGCACAACGGAACCGAGCATGTAATCGACGTGCCAAACGGTTTGACCGTAATGGAAGGCGCGCGCGATAACGGCGTACCCGGCATCGATGCAGATTGTGGTGGCGCCTGTGCCTGTTCGACCTGCCACGCTTATGTTCATCCTGCCTGGGTAGAAAAAGTTCCCGCGATCGAAGCCATGGAAGAAGATATGCTCGATTTCGCGTATGAACCCGATCCCGAACGGTCGCGCCTGACCTGCCAAATCAAAGTCACGGACGCCCTCGACGGCCTGGTTCTGCAACTGCCCGAAAAGCAGATCTGATGCGTTTGCTCGCCGCGTTTACACTGTTCTTAGCGGCGGGATGCGCAAGCGCGGATGGCGTAGCTCCAAAGATAGAAACGGCGCGCTTTACAGAAGACCTCGACATCTATCCGCATAGAATCATGGGGGAAATTCGTGAGAAAGCAATTCTCGAGGCAAAGGATGACGCAGGTCGGGTCTACAGAGTAGACCTGCGCGATTCAGGCCCCGGCCACAATGTGTTCGAGGATATAGAACCTCGCGTTGTAGACGCAGACGGAGACGGGCGACCGGATATTGTGGTTGTCGAAAGCAGCCAAACCGAAGGCGGCCAGCTGGCGATTTATTCGCTTCGAAACAACGCTTTGGTAAAGTCAGCCGCGACGCCGCACATCGGGACGCGCTTTCGCTGGCTCGCCCCCGTCGCGATCGCGGATCTCGACGGCAACGGCACAGTGGATCTTGCCTATATCGACCGCCCCCATCTCGCCAAAACACTCCGCGTCTGGAGCTGGGCGCCCGGCGGGCTGACAGAGGTTGCTCAGCTTGGAGGGGTCACCAACCATCGGATCGGCGAAGACTTCATCTCGGGTGGGTTGCGCGACTGCGGAGACGGCCCCGAAATGATTGTTGCAGAGGCGAACTGGTCTGGGACAGTGGCGGTCATATTCGACGCGCCCACCTTGACCCGGCGCAGCCTCAGGTATCCCGCAACACCGTCGGGCTTTGCGCAAGCACTGAGCTGCGCCGACTGATCCGGCCCGGCTTTAGGTCAGACTTGGGCGCCACCTTCCTATCGCTCGACGCGAGACGCGGCGTTGGACCATCGCCGCTCGGAGCGCAAAAACCCACTGCCGTTTTCGCGACCAATACAAAAAAAGCCCCGCACCAGGGCGGGGCTTTATGCGACTGTACAGACGTTCTTGGCTCAGCCGACAGAAAGCGCCACAAAGCGCGGCTCGCCGTCCCGGCGCACCAGCAATAGGATCGACTTTCGTCCGGCCTCACGGGCCGCATCGATCTGTTCTTCAAGCTCACTGGGCGATGCGACTTTTTGCTGACCCGCTTCGGTGATCAGATCGCCGGCCCGCAGGCCCTTCTCGAACGCTTCTGAAGTCTCGTCGATATCTGCCACCACGAGACCCTCGGACCCGCTGGCAAGGCCGAGCTGCTCACGCAGCTCATCCGAAAGTTCCGACACAGTCAGCCCCATGATCTCTTCCTGGATCGGCTCATCCGCGGGTGCTGAGGCCGGGAAAGTGCGCTCCGCCTCTTCGCGACGACCAAGTGTGACAAGAAGTGTCTGGGTGGCTCCTTCACGGAACACCACCACCCGTACTGCTTTGCCGACCTCTGTGTTGCCAACGATGCGCACAAGCTCGCGTGTGTCATCAACTTCGCTGCCGTCAAAGGTTACGATTACGTCGCCTGCCTGAATGCCGGCATCCTCAGACGGGCCAGGCGGCACATCGGTAACCAGGGCTCCGCTCGCGGACGCAAGTCCAAGGGCTTCTGCGACATCATCAGTGACATCTTGAATCCGCACACCGAGCCAGCCGCGACGGGTCTCGCCAAATTCCTGAAGCTGGTCGACGACGCTGGTTACAACATTGGACGCCATCGAAAAGCCGATCCCGATCGAACCTCCGTTGGGCGACAGGATCGCGGTATTCACACCGATCACGTCGCCATCCATGTTGAACAGCGGTCCACCCGAGTTGCCTCGGTTGATTGCGGCATCGGTCTGAATGTAGTCGTCATAACTGCCTGAAAGTGCACGGTTGCGCGCCGAAACGATACCGGTGCTGACCGAGAACCCCTGACCAAGCGGATTGCCGACGGCCATAACCCAGTCGCCCACGCGCGCTATGTCGCTATCAGCAAATTGGACAAATGGCAGCGGCTCGTCGCTTTCAACCTTGAGCAATGCAATGTCCGTGTTTGGATCGGTACCGATCACTTCGGCCACAAGTTCCTCACCCGAGAAAAACTCAACCTGGATCTCATCGGCTTGCTCGATCACGTGGTTGTTCGTGACAATGAAGCCGTCTTCCGAGATAACAAAGCCTGAGCCCAGCGCATTCGATCGGCGTTGCCGGCGCTGTTCAGGGCGCCCTTGCTGCTGCTGACGCTCCATGAAATCATTGAAGAAATCCTCGAGAGGTGACCCTTCAGGAACAATTGGAGCAGGCCCACCGGGGACCGCGACATTTGTGGAGGTTGTGATGTTCACAACCGCAGGACTGACGGCCTCGGCCAGATCAGCAAAGCTGCCGGGCATGTCGCGGGCCTGTGCCGCGATCGTCTGCGCCAGAACCAGCGCCAGGCCCAGCAGAAGAGCAGCAATCGCCTGCAGCGAACGTGAAGTCCGTTGTTCAGGCGTTGCAACGGCTACTTTAATTTCGTCGTGATTATTGCGCACTCGAGGTCCTCCTTGTCGGACGGCCACGTCCGGGGCCTGTCCAGGTATTCATGTGGCGGCCAACAGGCCATCTTATGTATGATGTTGGTCTTATCGGCGCTTTTGCAACACCGCGGGAATTCTGCGGGCGTCACACTGACGTGATTTGCGACGGAGTGTCCCATGATGCCGTCAGATCGCAAAGCCTTTTCCAATCCAAACGATAATCACGCCGAAGGCAACTGAGATCAGTCCGATTGCGCGGCGGGTTGAGCGTGGCATTTCCGCGAACATTCGTAATACATCTTCCAAACGCGAAGGGGCCAGTGCGAACACCAGCCCCTCGATGACGAAGACCAGCCCGAAGGCGATGATCCAAATGCTCATCAGCGATCGCGACGTGGCGTAGCCCCGTCAAGGTAGTCGAAGAACTCGCTGTCCGGGGTAATCACCATCGAGGAGTTCGAGCCGCGCAGTGACCGTTCATAAGCGGTCAACGAGCGATAAAACTCAAAGAATCCCTGGTCTCGACCGTACGCTTCCGCGAAGACGCGGTTCCGCTCAGCATCGGCCTCACCGCGCGTGATCTCAGCTTCCCGCTGACTTTCGGAGACAAGCTCAACAACAGTCCGGTCGGCTTGTGCCCTTACCCGCTGAGCCGCCTCTTCACCACGGGCGATTTCGTCGGCCGCTTCCCGTTCGCGTTCTGCGCGCATACGGGCAAACGTCGCATCCAGGTTCTGCGGCGGCAGGTTGGTCTGCTTCAGTCGTACGTCCACGACCTCGAGCCCAATCGCAGCCGCGCGAGCGCGCACACCGGACGTGATCCGTTCCGCAAGAACCGCCCGCTCCGGCGACAGGATCGTATTGGAGGTAACGCCTTCCGCACCGAGCACAGCACGGATTGTTGGATTAAGGATACCTTCAAGCCGTTGCTCGGCTGCCTGCATGCCTCCTACACCCACAGCTTGCCGAAACTGCACTACATCTGCGATCCGATAGCGCGCAAACGCGTCAACAACCAAACGGCGGTCATCCGACGGCGTAACCTCGATTGGTTGTGTATCAAGAGACAGAATCCGATCGTCGTAGCGTACAACTTCCTGAATAAGTGGAATTTTAAATGCCAGGCCCGGGTCTTCCTTTACCGCTCTGATCTGACCAAACTGGAGGACAAGCGCTTTTTCGCGTTCGTCAACGATGAAAAGCGCGCTGAGCCCGATGGCGACCAGCACAACGACAGCCGGGATAAGAAATCCTATTTTCTTCATTAGTTGGACTCCTGAGTACGGCGAAGTTCATTGAGCGGAAGATAAGGTACGACACCCTGCCCAGAGCCACTGGAGCCTTCGTCGAGGATCACCTTGTCGACATCTCCAAGAACTTTTTCGATGGTTTCAATATAAAGACGTTTTCGCGTTACCTCCGGAGCGTTCTGATATTCCTCAAGCACGGCGAGGAAACGGCTGGCTTCACCCTCTGCCTCATTTACGACCTGCGCCCGGTAGGCTTCGGCTTCTTCGAGAAGCTGAGCGGCCTCACCACGCGCGCCCGCGAGCACCCGGTTGGCATAAGCGTCAGCCTGACGTTCCAGACGGTCCCGCTCCTGTTCAGCCGCCTGTACATCGCGGAATGCGTCAATCACCTCCGCCGGTGGGTCTGCCCGGTCGAGGTTCAGACGAACGATATTGATACCCGACTCGTAGCTGTCTAGTGTGCTCTGAATTAGCTCTTGCACTTGCTGCGCAATAAGTTCGCGGTCACGGTTGAGGATCGGCGCCAGCTCCGACTGCGCGATCACCTCACGCATTGAAGCCTCAGATACCGCGCGGACAGTCGCTTCTCCATCCCGAAGGTTAAACAGAAACGCCGCCGGATCCGTGATATTCCAGATCACTTCAAAGTCGATATCGACAATGTTCTCGTCCGTTGTGAGCATCAGGCCGTCATCGCCGCGCTGGGCACCGCGTCCGACGCCGATCTCGATCGTATTTTCCCGCGTGACCGGGATAACCTCCGCCGTGACCAGCGGCCAGGGCGCAAAGTTTAGGCCAGGGTTGCCCGTGGCGGAGTATTCACCAAGGAACAGCTCCACTGACTGTTCTTCCGGTCGTACGGTATAGAACGATGTAACCGCCCACAAACCGAGAAGAAGCAGAACTCCGATGCCGACGGTGCCTTTGGTCAGCCTTGGACCTTCTCCGCCGCCTCCACCGCCACCGCGGTTTGCGCCATTACCGCCGCGACCACCCATGAGGACGCGCAGCTGCTCCTGGCCTTTCTTCATGATCTCGTCGATTTCAGGGATCTGGGGGCTGTCGCCGCCCTGCCCCGGCCGTCGGCCTGGACCTCCATTTCCGCGGTCGTCGCCCCCGCCGCGGTTTCCACCGCCGCCCCAGGGGCCACCGGAATTATTCGCCATCAGCTTTCCTTGTCATTCACCAGAGGTGTCATTGTACTTGGACATGGTTGCGCCAGCCTGATTATCAAGCCGTCCTCACCGGAGTTTTCATTGTTACGAGCTCTTCGGAGATTGTGGGATGGACCGCGCAAACGCGGTCAAAATCTTCTTTTGAAGCGCCCATCTTTATTGCAATGCCCGCAAGCTGGATCATCTCACCCGCCTGGGGAGCAACTATATGGCAGCCTAGAACCTTACGCGTTTCCACGCTGACCACCAGCTTCATCAGGACGCGGTCAACACGGCCAGCAAACGCCGTTTGCATCGGCCTGAACGAGGTGCAGTAGACCTCGATAGGTTCCTGATCCCGCGCCTCTTCTTCGCTAAGACCGATCGTGCCCATTTCGGGTTGGGTAAAAATGGCCGACGGAATCAAGTCGTGATCCGGCTTGGTCGGGTTTCCTTTAAAGACTGTTTCGACGAAAGCCATGCCTTCGCGGATAGCAACCGGGGTCAATTGAACCCGGTTCGTAACGTCTCCTATCGCGTAAACCGAAGGGATGTTGGTTTGCGAGTAGGCATCAACCGCAACCTCTCCACGGCGTCCAACGGTCACGCCCGCTGCTTCAAGCCCGAGATCGGTTGTATTGGGTGTTCGACCCGTCGCGAACAAAACTGCGTCGAATACCTTCTCGGTGCCGTTGGTTGCTTTGGTCCAGACAGGTCCTGAATAGTCCGCATCTGATTCCGGGGGTGCGAAATCACTGGCGCCGGCGCTCATTGCCGGATCAGACCCGGTGATTGTCGCTGAAGCCAGATCTTTCGTATCCGCAGCGCTCATCGACAAAACGTTCGTGCCAAGATGCAGATCAATACCCTTCTCGCGCATCATCTCCGCGATCAGACCACGTGCCTCATCGTCGAACCCTCGCAGGATTTGCGCACCTCGATAGTATTGCGTGACCTCCACACCCAAACCATTGAGAATACATGAAAATTCACAGGCTATGTAGCCGCCGCCAATGATCAGAATTGACTTTGGCATTTTCTCCATGAGGAAAATCTCGTTCGAAGAAATACCAAGATGCGCGTTGGGAATGTTAGGGAGCGTTGGTCGTCCGCCGGTGGCTACAAGTATATGCTTGGCTGTCGCTTCCTCACCCGTAGATAAAACCACTGTATGTGGGTCCTTCAGACGCGCACGCGCGTCGAAAATCTGTACTTTGGAGCCATCAAGAAGACCTCGGTACACCTGCTCCAGCCGGTCGAGTTCACTGTGCAGGTGAGTTCGGAAACCAGGCCAGTCAAATGTCCCGTCGGCGACATCCCAGCCATATGCCCGGGCATCGGCAAAAGTCTCACGATAGGAGGAAGCAAAGACCATTAGCTTTTTGGGCACGCAACCCCGGATCACACATGTGCCGCCCATACGGTATTCTTCAGCCAGCGCAACCTTTGCACCCTCAGCGGCGGCAACCCGCGCGGCCCGAACGCCCCCGGAGCCTCCCCCGATGACGAACAGATCGTAGTCAAATGCCATCAAGCCGCTCCTGTACTCTGCACCGAGGCCCACCCCGGCCTGGTCTTACAAATCCGAGAATACGTTGGTGCTGGTGGCAACTTCAACCTGCTCTTGCTTGATTGAGCCGCTATTGATGTCTCGGATTTCTACAGTTGCATCCGAATTACCGATCAGAACCATATCGCAGATGTCGATGAACAGTCCGTTTTCCACGACGCCTGGGATTTGATTCAGAACCAGCGAGACCTGGCGCGGATTTTCGATTTGAAGCAGGTCGAGATCGACAATGTAGTTTCCCTCGTCTGACACAAAAGGCCCGTTCTGGGTGAGACGGAGCCGCCCCGTACGACCAACAACGCTGAGATTTATAAGCGTTTCTTCGATCAGAGTCTTTGTGGTTTCCCACCCAAAGGGCACCACTTCAACCGGCAATGGGAAATGACCTAATTGCGCAACCTGTTTTGACACATCTGTAATCACGATCATCCGGTCAGAAGCAGTCGCCACAATCTTTTCCTGGAGCAACGCTCCTCCGCCCCCCTTTATCAAGTTGAGCTGAGGGTCAAACTCGTCCGCTCCGTCGATGGTCAGATCAAGCCACTTAACCTCGTCCAGAGTCGTAACCTGCAGTTTCATTTTTCGCGCAAGCTCAGCGGTGCGGCTCGATGTGGCGACACAGGAAATCTGCATGCCTTCATCGTGCACAACTTCCGCAAGATGGCGGACCATCCACGCCGCGGTGGACCCCGTGCCAAGTCCAACACGCATCCCGTCTTCCACGAACTCGACGGCACGTTTTGCTGCGACATACTTCGCGCGATCGATCGGGGAGAGTTCTCCGGACATGGGCGATTCCTTCATCAGGTCGACCTGCATAAAGCAAAAAACCAGCGGGAGTGCGAGTGTCTCCTGCTCACATGCTCACCTCAAGGCGCAGATTGTTGCCTGTCAGGCCGCAGTGAGGGGCCAGGGCGGGCTCTGCAACACTGCAGACACTAACACGTCGAGATTTTGTCGCGGCAGTATCAGCAGGCAACAAGGTCCGTCCGATGAGATTTCAATTGCTCCCCCGAGCGCCGCGTTAGACGTGGAGACCAGGCTGTCTGGAGCAAGCGCCAGCCCGTCGAGCGGCCATTTCAAACCCACGGAACGCGCAAAACCTGGTTTCATCGGGAAAACCGAGACGCGGGTTCCAGCCTCGAGCGAGAGCGCGATCTGCGGCGGCAGGAGCATAACAACATCGCTCTCCGACACCAGAATGACCTGTCGTTCAGGATGTTTAAGTATACTGTGAAAACAGGCCAGCTGATGGTCAATACGCCCGTCCGTAAAGCCTGCGCAAAGGTAGAGCCGTGCCTCGATCGTGCGCAGCGCCTTGTCAAAATCAGTGCTCTCCTGATCGGTCAAGTGGCGCTTTGGGACATTCTGCATTGAGTCTGGCAAGGGAATCGGCAGACTGTCGAGATCGCCAAGGATTATGTCGGGGCGCAAACCAGCAGCGGCAGCGTGAGCTACCCCGCCGTCAACAGCGGCAAGAATCGAAGACTTTTCGTATAGTGCCCGAACCGTCTGAATTGTGGCCGGACCGGCCCCTAAAAGTGTTGCAATTGTGGCGGCGTTTTCCGAGGCTTGCATGATTTGGCGATATTTCGGTTCCGCTTGACAAAGTGCAACCGTATTTGCGGAAAATCTTACGGTTTTCAGCGTTTTTGTTTGTGAAATGGAAATAGCCATTGGTAAATTGTTGGTGCTGGCTCGGGGCTAGAAAGTGAGCAGGCAAATGGTTGGACCGAACAAGATCCTGACTGTGTCGTACGGAACCTTTTCCTGTACGCTCGAGGGGTTTGACGACCCGTTTTCAACGATGAAAGCGATCGCGGAATATTTCCGGGACCTCGCATCCGAAGACCGTTTCTTTGGTGCTGAACCACCGACTCCAGATGTTCAGATGCTGCATGCGATTGCCGAAAAAGCGTCTGAAAAGCCGGTGGATGCGGAGATTGCTGAAAACGGCCTGCGCCTGACCCAAGGCGCCGAAACGACCGCTGAGCCTGCACCGGTTGTAACGCAACCTGTGGAAGAGACAGCCAACGAAGATGACGTATCGGTCGCGCTTTCGGAATCTGAAGAAATGCGCGCGCACGAAGTACTTGGTGAAGAGCCCGGCATTGAGACGCCGGAAATCGCTGAAGACCTTGATACAGAACCCGCGCCAGCACAGGAGCTGGACGAGCTAGAAGTAGAGCCACCGGCGGCGGATCTTGAGCCCGTAGACTTCGCGGAGGCCGAGAACGCCTCGGAATTTACGCCGCAGTGGAGCTTTGAGGATTCAAGTGATGCGTCAGAGGTCGAAGAGCCTGTTTCAGGCCAGGAAGAGACCGATGAGTTGACGCCGGACGTTCAGGCAAATGAGCAGGTTGCCGAAGATCGCGCGCTATATAACGAAGACGAGATGCCCGAACCCGCCGTGGCTGACGCTCCGAGCTTTGCCGACGCGATTCGACGCGATCTTAGCCCTGAAGCAGAAGAACCCGAGGTGGATGCAGCCGATGCAGAGGTCGCGGCCCTCTTTGAAATTGAAGAGACAGTACTGGACCCCGAATCCGACGAGACCATGCCTCAGCGAGAGGACGCCGCAGACTATAGCAACTTCGCGGAGGTCATGCCTGAAGACCAGTCGGATGACGCGCCGCAGCCAGAGGCCACAGGGATTGCCGCTAAGTTGCAGCGCATCCGCTCAGTGGTTGCGGCAAGTGTCCCTGGTCTATCCACTCAGAACGACCAAGGCGAAGACGAACTTGAAGCGTCCGACGATCTGACTGATGACACTGCCTTTGGTCTGTCGATCGAGGAGGATCAGGATTCTGCAGCAGAGAGCACCGAGGGTGTCGCCACGGCAGCGTTGGAGACCTCGTCTGAAGAAGACGCTGAGTTTGCGGATACAGATGAAGCTGCCTGGGACGCGGAAACCAGTTCCGAAACGGAACTTTTTGAAGACAACGCGCCGATGGAACCGTTGATTGCCTTCGAGGAAGAACTGGAAGCGATCGAGAAGGATGAAGAGATTGCGCCGCGTCATGGCGTGGCGCTGGAGCTTTCGGATGAGGATCTGATCGCTGCAGCAGCCTTGGCGCGCCCTCGCAATGCGCCGCGTCCGAAAGCTTTTGAGCGGACTATCGAGGCCGAACAGGAACAGCCCGATTTCGAAGAGCCAGCTTCTGAAGAGGCTGCCGCAGATGAGCCGGCCTCAGAGGAACATTTTGCGGAAGACAGCAGAGCAGAAGACGAAGAAGCCGCTTTGCTGAGCGATCTCGCATCCATCGAAGACGATCTGGCAAAGGAAGATGCAGAGGCAGAGATGGAAGCCGCAGCGGAAGCTGAGGCTGCCGCCGTGGTTGCCGCCGAGGAAGCTGCTGAAGCACGCCGCATTCGCGCCCAGGAGTCCCTTGGTGAAGAGGCGACTGGCGAGAACGATGAGACAGTGGAGCGTCTCTTGTCGCAGACAAACAGCAAGCTCAATGACGACCACACGCAACGGCGCCAGAGCGCGCTTGCGCATCTCAAAGCTGCAGTCGCTGCGACAATCGCAGATCGCGTCACGCCGAAGGATGGCGAAACAAAAGACTCGGAAGAGGCTGCGGTCGACGACTATCGCAAAGATCTGGCCTCAATCGTGCGCCCGAAATCTGTCGACGATCCCGCTGGGTCGTCTGAGGGCGAAGGGGAAGCTGCCACCGGTGCCAAGAATGCGGAAATCGAACCGCTTGTGCTTGTTCCGCAGGCCCGCGTCGAGCCCGACAGCCCTGTCCGTCCGCGCCGGATAAACCGGAACGAAAAGTCTGATATGCTGGAGGAACAATCCAGCGGATTTGCAGACTACGCTGACGAAATGGGTGCTAAAGAGCTGCACGAGCTTCTTGAAGCAGCTGCGGCCTACCTCAGCACAGTCGAGGGCAAAACACACTTCTCACGTCCGGAAGTTATGCACATGGTGATGCGCCATGACCGCGAGAGAACCTTCTCCCGCGAAGCGCAACTGCGCAGCTTTGGTGATCTGCTGCGAAATGGCACGATCGAAAAAGTGGACCGAGGACAGTTTGTAATTTCGAACGAGAGCCGCTTCGTCGGTCACGGCTAAACTTAAAGCCCAAACTTAAAAAACACCCCGTTTAGCGGGGTGTTTTTGTTTGATGTCGCGGTTTTTCTAGTCTTCGGGCCCAGGCGGATTGGGATCTGCCTGCCCTATACCCTTGAAAATAAACTTGAAGGGCAGCGCCCAGAGGACGCCCAGCGCAACATAAACCAGAAACTCTACCCAAAGCGGCGGACGACCAAGCCAGTTCATGACCGTCACGGCGGTCACGATATACAAAGGTAACCCCAAAAGCAGGATCACCAGCGACCAGCGACGGCGTGCTTTGTAAGATAAGGCCATGCTCTCTCCGGCGAAGTTGGGTGTCTTAGTCGGCAAACGGATCGGTCACGAGAATGGTGTCGTCGCGCTCCGGCGAAGTAGACAATAGCGCGACCGGGCACTCGATCAATTCTTCGATCCGGCGCACGTACTTCACAGCATTTCCGGGCAGATCCGCCCAGCTGCGCGCACCCTCCGTGCTTTCGCTCCAGCCGGCCATTTCTTCGTAAATGGGCCTGCAGCGGGCTTGCTGGTCTGCTGCAGTCGGCAAGTAGTCCAGCTGCGTGCCGTCCAACTCGTAACCCACGCAAATTCTCAAAACCTCAAAGCCGTCCAGAACATCAAGCTTGGTCAGTGCAATTCCCTTAACCCCGGAGGTCGCACAGGTTTGGCGCACCAGTGCTGCATCGAACCATCCGCAGCGACGCTTTCGACCCGTCACAGTGCCGAATTCATGCCCTCGCTCACCAAGCCGCTGGCCATCCGCGTCTTGTAGTTCTGTTGGAAAAGGACCTTCGCCGACACGGGTGGTGTAAGATTTGACGATGCCCAGAACATAATCAATGCTGCTTGGCCCGATGCCGACACCGGTTGCCGCCTGCCCGGCAATAACGTTTGACGAAGTGACAAACGGGTAGGTGCCAAAGTCTATATCCAGAAGTGATCCTTGCGCGCCTTCAAACAAAATCCGGCGGCCTGCTTTGCGCTTCTCGTTCAGCACTTTCCAGACCGGGGCAGCGTATTCGAGAATTGCAGGCGCGATCTCGGTCAGTCGCGCCAGCAGCGCATCCCGATCGACTGGCTCTATGCCAAGCCCTTTGCGCAAAGGGTCATGGTGCTGCAAGGCGCGATCCACACGGGACTCAAGCGTCGCATCGTCCGCCAGGTCCGCCACACGAACCGACCGGCGCCCGACCTTATCCTCGTAGGCGGGGCCAATGCCTCGCCCGGTCGTACCTATCTTCGTACCTTTGGTTGCCGCCTCCTCGCGCGCACGATCGAGTTCGCCGTGGATCGGCAGAATGAGTGGGGTGTTCTCTGCAATCATCAGAGTTTCGGGACTGATTATGACACCTTGAACGCGCAGCGTGCCAATCTCTTTCATCAGATGCCAAGGATCCAGAACCACTCCATTGCCGATGACAGAAAGTTTGCCGCCTCGCACAACTCCTGAAGGCAATGCATTGAGTTTGTACACGGCTCCGTCAATCACCAGCGTGTGGCCCGCATTATGCCCCCCCTGAAACCGAGCGATCACGTCCGCGCGCTCTGAGAGCCAGTCAACGATCTTACCTTTGCCCTCGTCGCCCCACTGCGCGCCTACGACAACCACGTTTGCCATTCGGGACCTCTTCCTGTCTTTGCCGAAACCCGCGCTGGTATATAAAGTGCGCTCGTCCGAGGAAACCGTTAATTGCAGCGTGAGCGCTGCCCCAATCTGGGCCTTGCGAGCCCGTGCGCAAAGCCTTAGATACCCGCCATCGCACACCCAAAGGCCAGCCAATGGAAAATGTCATCCTGATCGTTCATCTGCTCCTCGCGCTCGCGTTGATCGGAGTTGTGCTTTTGCAGCGCTCCGAAGGCGGCGGACTTGGGATGGGCGGCGGCGGCGGTGGCGCCATCTCGAGCCGCGGCGCTGCGACGGCTCTTGGAAAGATGACGTGGGCGCTGGCGATTGCCTTCATCGGGACGTCAATCACGCTGACCATTTTAGCCGCGGCCAACTCGAACTCGGCTTCGGTTCTTGACCGTATCACAGACGTTCCCACACCAGCGCCGATAGAGGCGCCGACACTGCCATCAGGCGAAGACCTGCTGCCGCCGGTCTCCAGCGACTCTCCGCTGTTGCCTCCGCGCGCAGAGTAGCCGACGACCTCATTATATTGCGCAAGTTGCCGCATACGCCTCAATATCATGCGGTCGTGTTGCGCTTCTGAAGCGAATCCTTTATACGTTAAATCCCGTGATGAACGGGTTTTGCGGCGTATCAAACGCGGCGCCAACCTCTCACAAACAGGACTATAGTGCTCCGGTAAGGGGCCACAAACTTGGGGGACTCGGGCCCAATGGCACGCTTTGTATTTATCACAGGCGGGGTGGTTTCGTCGCTTGGCAAGGGGCTGGCATCCGCCGCTCTGGGGTCGCTGTTGCAAGCGCGTGGATTTTCCGTCCGCCTGCGAAAGTTGGACCCCTACCTGAATGTAGATCCCGGGACGATGAGCCCGTTTGAACACGGAGAGGTTTTTGTCACTGACGACGGAGCGGAAACCGACCTGGACCTCGGCCACTACGAGCGCTTCACAGGCGTCGCCGCCAGAAAGACCGACTCGGTCAGTTCCGGGCGCATCTATTCCAACGTGCTGGAGAAGGAGCGGCGGGGCGATTACCTGGGAAAAACGATCCAGGTTATTCCGCACGTCACCAACGAGATCAAAGACTTCATCTCGATCGGCGAGGATGAGGTTGATTTCATGCTGTGCGAAATCGGCGGCACAGTGGGCGATATAGAAGGCTTGCCTTTTTTCGAAGCGATCCGACAGTTTGGTCAGGACAAGCCCCGCGGCGAGTGCATTTTCATGCACTTAACTCTGCTTCCCTATATTGCTGCGAGCGGAGAGCTAAAAACCAAGCCTACTCAGCACTCGGTGAAGGAATTACGCTCGATCGGGATCGCACCTGATGTACTTGTTTGCCGCTCAGAAGGCCCGATCCCGCAAAAGGAACGCGACAAGCTTGCGCTTTTTTGCAACGTAAGACCGGACAGCGTCATCGCTGCACAAGATCTGTCCTCGATTTACGAGGCGCCGCTTGCCTATCATCGCGCGGGCCTCGACCAGGCGGTCTTAGATGCTTTTGCAATTTCGCCTGCGCCGAAGCCAGACCTGAGCGTCTGGCAGGATGTTGCTGACCGCGTGCACAACCCCGAAGGCGAGGTGAATGTCGCCATCGTCGGCAAGTACACACAGCTTGAGGACGCCTATAAGTCGATCGCAGAAGCGCTCACTCACGGCGGGATGTCTAACCGGGTGAAAGTGCGTTCCGAATGGATCGACGCGGAAATCTTCGAACGCGAAGATCCGGTGTCACATCTTGAAAAGTTCGACGCGATCCTTGTCCCCGGCGGCTTTGGCGAGCGCGGGACTGAGGGCAAAATCAAGGCTGCGCAATTCGCCCGCGAGCACAAAATCCCGTATCTGGGTATTTGTCTTGGCATGCAGATGGCAGTGATCGAGGCGGCCCGGAACCTGGCAGATGTAGTGGATGCAGGCTCAGAGGAATTCGATCACGAGGCAGGCAAACGCAGGTTTACGCCCGTGGTGTACCACCTCAAGGAGTGGGTACAGGGCAACCATAAAGTTGAGCGGAAAGTCGATGATGACAAAGGCGGCACGATGCGACTGGGCGCCTATGATGCGATCCTCAAGGATGGTTCAAAAGTCGCTGAGATCTACGGCGCCACTCAGATCGAGGAGCGTCATCGCCACCGCTATGAAGTGGATATCAAGTATCGCGACAAGCTTCAGGATGAAGGATTGATCTTCTCGGGCATGTCACCGGACGGGCGATTGCCTGAGATCGTTGAGGTCAAAGATCATCCGTGGTTTATCGGGGTCCAGTTCCATCCCGAGTTGAAGTCGAAGCCCTTTGCACCGCATCCGCTCTTTGCCGATTTCGTGCGCGCCGCTAAGGACAACAGCCGACTTGTCTGACCCGACACCGATGCACTTCATGCCAGCTAGACGGCGTGTGAGAGTCACTCACGAGGAAGAGAAGGCGTAGAAAAGAAATGCGGCCTTTGCAATTTGCCACCTACGATGTCTTCACGACGCAGCGCTATACGGGCAACCCTCTGGCCATCGTCGAAGATGCGGACCAGCTGAGCACCGCCCAGATGCAAATCATTGCGCGGGAGTTTAATCTTTCGGAGACAATCTTCGTAATGCCGCCACGCGATCCGGCACATACGGCACGGGTTCGAATTTTCTTTCCTACAGCGGAGATTCCTTTCGCAGGGCATCCTACCATTGGGTGCGCAATCCACCTGGCGACCAAGTTGAGCGGACGGGAGGACTTCGCGCTCGATCTCATTTTGGAGGAAGAAGCCGGCGACGTGCCTGTCCATGTCGCGCGAAAGAAAGGAGAGCTGCGCGCCGAGTTTCGCGCGCCGGTATTGCCGCATGCTCATGAGGGGAGCGTTGTTTCCGATCTCTTGGCCCCGGCCCTGGGCTTGTCTGACGCGGCAATTGGATTTTCTGGTCACACACCGACGGTGCTGGCCGGCGGTCCGGCCTTTCTGTTTATTCCGGTGGCAAGCCGCGCCGCCTTGCGCAATGCCAAACCGGTCGAGCCGCATTGGTCGGAGCTAATGCATGCTGCATGTGTCGACAGCGCGTATCTCTATTGTCGCGGTGACAAGGAGGGCTTCGAGGCGCGCATGTTCTCGCCAACAGCGGGCATTCCAGAAGACCCAGCCACTGGCTCAGCTTCAGCAATTTTAGCGGAACAGCTTCTCAGGGCCGGTGCGCTTGGGCCGGGGGAAACTCTGGTAGAACTTCGCCAAGGAACGGATATGGGACGCCCCAGCACCATTCTGCTGCGCGCTCAACAAAAGAACTGCGCTTTGAGCGCCGTCTATATTTCCGGAAGTGCTGTGCCGGTTATGTCAGGCCAGCTTGCGCCGCCGACAGGGTGACTAGAAAGCGACGTGCCACACAAGGAGGCACGGCAGAGCCATACCAAACCAGATCACGAACCACTTTGCTCCGCGTGCGACGCGACCAAAGCGGGATTCGCTCTCGGCGGCCTCGCCGTAGCCCATAATCGCCGACATCCACGCATAGCCGGAGGCTTCCTGCCTACGTTTCTCGGCTTCGATTGAGGCAATGGCAGAGGCGAACTTCTCGGCATATGGATTTTCGTCACGAGCGTAGACGCGGTTTTCGAGATTGGACATGCTTCTCCCCGTTAGCAGTTAAGCTGGGAGATGTGGCACGATGGGGTCAGGTCAAGTCCGCCAGAACACGGTTGCGACATTCAGTACCGCGCCCGCTTGAATTTCCCGCGCAATCCCCGCAGAGCTAGACCATGTCGACCCCACATTTTTTCGGCTACGGCTCCCTGGTGAACCGCAATACCCACACCTATCCGGTGCGCGGAAAGGCGCATATCATGGGATTTAGAAGGGTTTGGAGGCACTCCACAAAGCGCAGGGTCGCATTCCTGACTGTGGAAGAAGCAGAAGATGTGCATATCGCAGGCCTGGTTGCAGAAGTGCCGGGGGCAGACTGGGACGCGCTCGATGCGCGTGAACGCGCATATGACAGACTGGCCCTCTCGCAAGACCATACGCCCGATGCGAAATCCCTCGACCTGCATCTTTATCGCGCCAAGCCCAGTCATGTTGGCCCACCGAGCCTGCGCCACCCTGTTCTTCTGAGTTATTTAGACACAGTGGTTGACGGATACTTGAGTGCTTTTGGCGAGACGGGCGTGAAAGAGTTTTTCGCAACAACCGCGGGGTGGGACGCGCCAATTCGGGACGATCGCCGGAGCCCGGTTTACCCCAGAGCCACCGAACCAGACAAAGACGTTTTGGAATTGGTGGATGCCGAGCTCAGGCAGTTATCGGCGAAGGTGCAGAAGTGACATCAGGCGTCCTTCGCGCGCGAAATCGCGTTTGGGCGTAGCGCGTGGGTCCGCCATAACACGTCGCGCCAATAGCGCGGCCAGAAGACCAAAAAGGATGCCACCGGCTGCCTGCCCAATCAGAACACCCTGGGCTCCGTACAGCGCTGCGCCCAACATCACAAAGGGAATTGTACCCAATGTGTGACGGCCCCAGTTTGTCACTGTCGACAGGAAGGGGCGGCCCAGATTGTTGAAAGCTGCGTTTGAAGCAAACAGCACCGCGTTGAAATAAAAGGCCAATGCGAGCGGGCCACAGAACAAGAACACAAGGTCGCGTGCAATTCCGCTTGCCCCAAAAAGATCCGCAAGTGTCCCGCGTAGAGTGAAGAGAAGGACAGCAACCGCCACCACGTATATCAGCGCAAATATCAGACCGGACTGAAACGCGCTGCGCACTCGGTCAGATTTGCCGGCTCCGAAATTCTGCCCGATGATAGGGCCCAAAGCCCCAGACAAGGCAAAGACCACCCCGAAAGCGACGGGGCTAAGGCGACTAACCATGGCAAGCCCTGCAACCGCATCTTCCCCAAATGCCGCCATTTCGCGCGTTACATATGCCTGCCCGATCGGCGTCGCAAGCTGGGTCATAATCGCCGGAAAAGCAATTGCGAAATGTGGAACTAAATCTCGCATCAGGCAAGCAAGGGAGGGGCGGACAAGCGCGTCCTGTTCTTGCAGCAGGCATCGCAGCGCAACGAGCGCGATTGTGATACGAGCAGAAACTGACGCCAGCGCAGCACCGACCAGATCCAGATTGAGGCCAAAGATGAGGATCGGGTCCAGTACCGCATTGACCACGCTGCCCCAGATCGTCGCCATCATAGCGACGCGCGCCGCGCCGTGGGCTCGCAGGATCGCCCCGCCCGCTATACCGATCATCAGGAGTGGCAGAGACGGCACAACGATGCGCAGGTACAGTATCGCAAATTCCGCGGTCTCAGCCTGAGCCCCCATCAGCGCGACCAGTGTCGGAATATTCGTCCAGACAAGTGCGGCGAACACAGTCCCGAACAGAACCCCATAGACCAAAGATGAACTAGCTCTTTGCTTTGCCATCTCGATGTCGCCAGCGCCCAGGGCACGCGCAACAAGCGCGCCTGCGGCAATGGACATTCCGATCCCAAACGACGTCGTAAAAAACAGAATTGCGCCTGCATAACCTATAGCTGCGGCAAGCTCGGCCTGCCCGAGCATCGAAATGAAAACCATGTCGATGAAATCGACGAAAAAGACCGCGACCAGCCCGACCGAAGCGGTCAACGACATCACAGTGACATGGCGAAACAGGCTGCCGCTCAGGAATTTGGCCTGCGCGTCAGCCATACTCTCAGACCTGCGGCAATGCTTGAAGGAGCGGCATCAAGTCGGCCATTTCCGGCCCTCGGTTCCGACCTGTCAGCGCCTGCCTAAGCGGCATAAAAAGTGCGCGCCCTTTGCGACCAGTTTCCGCCTTCATCGCCGCCGTCCATGTTGTCCAAGTATTGTCGTCGAACGGCAACGGCGGTAGAGCGGCCAAAGCCTGGATGACGAATTCACGATCTTCTTCCGCAATATCGGGCACAGCGCCGTCCCGACAAATCGCCCACCAATCTGCAAGCTCACGGCGTGTCGTGATATTTGCGCGCATCACATCCCAGAATTGTGGTGCAAGCGCTTCGGGAACACCCAGTGCGGCAAGCTCCGCCGCTACATCAGAATATGGCACGGTATGCAAATATCGGGCCGTCAGCGGGTAAAGGTCATCGGCATCGAATTTCGTAGGCGCCGCGCCGAAAGTGCCTATATCGAAACCCGCCACAAGTTCTTCGAGTGAACTCGCAAGTTCCACAGGCAAAGAGGAGCCCAGGCGCGCCAGAAGGCTGAGAAGCGCAAGAGGTTCCACACCGTTTTCGCGCAAGTCCCGCAGTGCCAGAACACCAAGACGCTTAGATAGGGCTTCGCCCTGCGGACCTGTCAGCAGGGAGTGGTGCGCAAAATCCGGGTGGCCATGGCCGAGTGCGGCCATGATCTGAATTTGCGTCGCGGTATTGGTCACATGATCTGCACCGCGCACGACATGCGTCACTCCCATATCCGTATCATCGACCACCGAAGCCAGCGTATACAGCACCTGCCCATCGCCCCGGATCAGAACGGGGTCAGAGACAGACGCAGCATCGATCGATTGGGCGCCGAGTATGCCGTCATCCCATTCAATCCGCTCATGATCCAGTAGAAACCGCCAGACGCCCTGCCCCCGCTCGCTGCGCAACTTGTCCCTATCGGCATCCGAAAGCGTGAGTGCCGCGCGGTCGTAGACCGGGGGCTTGCCCATATTCAGCTGTTTCTTACGCTTAAGGTCCAGCTCCGTTGGGGTCTCAAAGGCTTCGTAGAAGCGCTTTTTCTCGCGAAGCTTGTCTGCAGCAGACGCGTAAAGGTCCAGTCTTTCGGATTGCCGTTCTATCCGATCCCAGCCGATCCCCAACCAGTCCAGATCCTGTTTGATCGCATCGACATATGTTTCTTTCGACCGCTCGGGATCGGTGTCGTCGATGCGCAAGATGAACGTGCCCCCGGCCTTGCGCGCGATCATATAGTTGAAGAGCGCCGTACGCAGATTCCCGACATGGATATATCCGGTGGGGGAAGGGGCAAAGCGGGTGGTTATCATCGGAATTCTCCTTGCGACCGCCTCGTGTCACAGCCTTCCGCCGTTGTCCACCCAGCCGCGGCCTCAGGTCGGTCGTATAGGCTAATGCGATACCAGATTGACGGACTCAGCAAGAGCATGAGTGTCTATCTGCAAGACTCTCCTGATATAGAGACAGGGTTTTCCAGTCTTATGGGGCTATCCACGCGGTCCGCAAAAGATCAGACTGCCTCCAGAGCAAGCGCAACCCCTTGGCCGACGCCGACGCACATGGTCACAAGCGCACGTCCCGTACCGCGTTTTGACAATTCCAGTGCTGCGGAACCGGCCAGGCGAGCTCCCGACATACCCAGAGGGTGGCCCAGTGCGATGGCGCCGCCGTTCGGGTTCACACGAGGATCATCGTCTGCAATTTCGAGCCCGCGCAAAACCGCCAAAGCCTGTGCAGCAAAGGCCTCGTTCAACTCAATTATATCGAAGTCTGCCGGCGAAAGACCAAGCCGGCGGCACAGTCTCTGGGTCGCAGGCACCGGCCCCAGCCCCATAACCCGAGGAGCTAAGCCCGCGCTCATGGCTCCCGCCACCTTCGCAAGCGGGCGCATGCGCCTGCGCTGTGCCTCCACCCGCGACGCAAGGACAATCGCCGCAGCACCATCATTGACACCGGAAGCGTTGCCCGCAGTAACGCTGCCACCCTCGCGAAATGGAGCAGGTAGACTTGCCAGTTTTTCCTTGGTCGTGCGGCGTGGATGCTCATCAACCGACACCAGTATAGTGTCTTTCTTGCGCTGAGGCACAGGCACAGGTGCAATCTCTTCGGCCAACCGCCCGCTTGCTTGGGCAGCCAGTGCTTTTTCCTGCGACCTAAAGGAAAAAGCGTCCTGATCCATGCGCGATATGCAATGGTCGGCGGCCACATTCTCGGCTGTCTCAGGCATGCTGTCAGTGCCATATTCAGCCGCAAGCGCAGGATTAATAAAACGCCACCCTATCGTTGTGTCGAAAACCTCCGCCCGACGAGAATACGCAGCATCAGGCTTCGGCATAACAAGCGGGGCGCGGGACATGGATTCGACCCCACCGGCGATCACAATCTCGGCCTCGCCGCAGGCGATCTGTCGGGCAGCGAGAGCCACCGCATCAAGACCCGACGCACAAAGACGGTTCACTGTCAGCGCCGGTACCGTTTCCGGCAGACCCGCCAGCAAAGCCGCCATCCGCGCAATATTGCGATTGTCCTCCCCAGCCTGGTTTGCGCAGCCAAGGATCACTTCGTCCACCCCAGCCGCGGCCAACCCTGACACCCGATCAAGTAAAGCGGTCAGCGTATGAGCTGCCAGATCGTCCGGGCGCACGGTTGCAAGCGCACCGCCATACCGACCGATTGGGGTCCGGATGTACTCACAGATATAGACGTCGCGCATATGTTCCTCCCGTCTCGGCATAAGCGGCCAATTTCTGCGGTTTGACAAGCGGAAGCGATTGCCCTGAGGTGGCCTCCGTCAGGGGAGGTTGAGAATGGAAGCGCCAGTGACATGGGTTCGCGAAGGACCGCTGGGACTTGTGAAAATCGACAACCCACCCGTGAATGCGGCAGGATTGCCTGTGCGCGCCGGGCTCGTCGCCGCTATAGATACGCTCGAAGCAGATCCCGAGGTCGAAGTCATCGTCCTCTATGGGGCCGGGCGGACATTTATTGCCGGAGCGGATATCCGGGAGTTTGGAAAACCGCCCATCGATCCCTGGCTTCCCGCTGTCTGCAACCGGATTGAAGACTGTGAAACTCCGGTGGTGGCAATTCTGCACGGAGCAGCACTGGGCGGTGGGCTTGAGGTCGCGATGGCCGCTCACGCGCGAGTGGCGCTGGCAGGCGTCAAACTGGGACTACCTGAGGTTACGCTAGGTATACTGCCAGGCGCGGGCGGCACCCAGCGTGCGCCGCGCCTGATCGGAGTTTCGGCCGCACTCGATCTAATCCTGTCCGGCGCTCCGATAACGGCAGATCGCGCTTTGGCACTGGGTCTGATCGATCAGATCGGTACCGGACGCCCCATTGATGCAGCTCGAAAAGCTGGAAAGGCGGTGCAGGCAGGAACTTTGAAAACGCGCCGCACTGGAGAGCTATCTGTGACAGCCGACCCAGTGGCTATTGCTGCAAAGCGCAGTGAAATTGCCACCAAAATGCAGCACGTACTTGCGCCAACACGCTGCATAGACGCAGTTGCAAGCTCCGAACTGCCGCTGGTCGACGGCCTCGCCCGCGAACGGGCATTGTTCAATGACTGCCTGAACAGCCCTCAACGCGCCGGACTGGTCCATGCCTTTTTTGCCGAACGTGCCGTAGCAAAGATACCTGAAAAGGATGCGGATGCCTCGCAGTGCGATCGTGTTGGGATTGTTGGGGCTGGCACGATGGGGCGCGGGATAGCGAGCGCCTGCCTGGTCGCCGGCTTGCACGTCGTGCTGGTCGATCCGTCCGAAAAGGCGCGCGTGGAGGCCAAAGTGGCCGTAGCCGATGCGCTGAGGGGCGCAGAGCGACGCGGCAAGCTGGCTGACGCAGAGGCCGCCGACAAGCTACTGGCGATTGGTGAAGGCCTGAATGATCTGGCTGATGTCGACCTTGTTATCGAGGCCGCACCCGAGAATTTTGGGTTGAAGCTCAGCATTTTAGAAGAACTCGACTCGATCTGCGCGCCTGAGACAATTTTAGCGTCAAATACCTCCTATCTTGATCTCAACGCCCTTGCAGCCGCAACGAACCGTTCGGATAGAGTGCTTGGTCTGCATTTTTTTGCTCCTGCGCACGCGATGCGGCTCTTGGAAGTGGTCGTGGGCGCCAATACCGCACCCACTACGGTAGCGACCGGGTTTGCCTTCGCTAAACGCCTGAAGAAAGTCGCTGTGCGCTCAGGGGTGTGCGACGGTTTTATCGGCAACCGGATTCTTGCAGCAACACGCCGTGCGGCAGATGAGATGGTTTTGATGGGCGCGAGCCCGGTGGAAGTCGATGACGCATTGCACAGCTTCGGCTTTGCAATGGGGCCATATGCTGCTCAGGATCTTTCCGGTCTTGATATAGGGGCCGCAGGGCGCGCTGTACGAGGGGAATCCGCCCCACTGGCAGACGCTCTGATCGCCAGGGGTGAGCTTGGGCGCAAAACAGGCGCAGGCTTTTACACAGACGCAGCGCGCCAGGTCCTGAACCCCGCGCTTACGGACATAATCGCGGATGCGCGCATGGGTGCAGGGCTGTCCCAGAACGCCCCGAACGCGGAGGAGATCATCACGCGCTACATGGCGGCCATGGTGGCCGAGGGCACGCGGATTGTCGAAGAAGGTATCGCGCTCAGACCCATCGACGTAGATGTGGTCCTGCTGTTTGGCTACGGGTTTCCGCGCTATCGCGGTGGACCAATGCACTATGCCGACCTTTCGGGCGCGGCACATCTTGTAAATCAGATTAAGTCTTTTGCAGAGATCAATCCAAACCTCTGGTCCGTTCCAGATCTGCTCATGCGCAGGGCCGAGAGCGGCGGTAAGCTGGTCAGCTAGTCAACTGGCAGACCGCTGGGGACGTTGTCAGGCCGTCCCAAGGGGCGAGGCGATTGCGCGGTCTCCCCGGTAAGCGCGTGCAGAAACGACAGCAGGTCGGCAATCTCCGGATCGCTGAGCGCCACAGGCTGGATATCGAATTTTCCAGCCTGACGCGCCATCTCCAGGCGGTCTGACTGAATCACAAAATCGATCTCCGACAGCCATGGCACATCGGGCAAAACGGCCATGGCCGGTGTCCAGTCCTCGCGCGCAGAGACTGGATCGAGGTGATGGCGCAGCATCCCCTCCAGAGTCCGGTAAGCCCCGTTATGACCATAGGGACCGGTAAGCGAAACATTCCGCAATGACGGGGTACGGAACCGGTACATGTCTTCGAGTTGGTTGCTTTCCCCGACACGACCGACATCGCGCGGCATCGGATCCCACTGCCGTGTGCGACCTGGGCCAAACGCGGGCAACGCAAGTGCATGAAAGCCTTGATCTGTGAAGAGCGGCCCAGAATGGCATTTTGAACATCCCGCCGGTCCAAAAAAGAGTTCTCGCCCTCTTTCTTGCTGCTTTGTAAGGGCGCTTGCATCTCCGGCAAGCCATGCATCGAAGGGGGCATCATAGCTTTGCCACTCTCGACCAATGAAGGCGGCGAGCGCGTTGGCAATATCGACAATTGAAACTTGCTCTGGGCGGTCGACGTTGTCGAAGGCTTCAACAAACATAGCGCCATAGGCTGGAATCGTACGGACGCGTTTCGCCAAGATTGGCCAGGCAGCGTCGATCCTGTCATGCACTGCACCAGCGATTTCGTTCTCTTTAGGGTTCCCCGCCATCTCAAACTGCGCAACCAATGGCAGGACAGCTTGCGCTGCAAGGATATGCGCGAATCCGGAGGGCAACCACTCCTGCGCAGGAGAATTGAAACCGTTCCCGTAAAGGTCGGAGATTTCGAGACGCCCGTCGTGGAAGAGCACGCGGATGTCGCTGTGCCCCAGGTTCCACAGCGCAGGTGCATTGCGCGGAATCCGCTTGCGAATGCGATCGTCGCCAGTACCCGCCGTACGCTGAGGGCCCACCCCCTGCCCGCCTTCGCCAAGGCCGAGGCTAAGCGCATCTGTGCCGTGGTGGTCGTGATGGTGGCAAGTCCCGCAAGAGATATTGCGGTTGCCAGACAGGATCTTATCGTAGAACAGAAGCTGGCCGATCTTGGCCTGCTTCTCGTCAAAGGCGTGGAAGTCCTCCGGGCCAAGGCGTTCGGGCGCGCCCGCTGCGGCAACGGATCCCGTAAGACAGAGAAGGGCAACCAGATGAAGAGCGCTTTTCATGGAGCCATCTTGGGGGTTTTGCTGGGCCTCGCAAGCCCCGCAAACGCGGATCTGGAAAAAGCGCGCGACATGATGGAGGCTGGCCAATTTGGCGAGGCACGCGAGGCACTCTGGCCGGCGGCGCGGTCCGGCAATGCTGAGGCCGAGGAGCTGATCGGCGTCATGTATGCGCTGGGTCTCGGGGTCGAACAGGACTACGAGCGTGCTTTCGAGTGGTACCTCCGGTCCGCCATGAAAGGCCATGCAGGCGCCCAATCAGGGGTTGGCTGGTACTACGAGCTGGGTTTGGGTATGCCTGCACCCGACCTCGTGCGCGCTTACATGTGGTACGTCCTGAGCACCATAGGGGGCGATCCGGATGCGGCCATCAGCCAGGAGGAGATCAGGCGCAAAATGACCCAAGCGCAGGTCGACCGTGCCCTGGTGCTTGTTGAGGACTACCGGGTCTGGATGTATCCGTTCCGGTGATATCTGCACGAACTTAAAGCTAAATTTTTTCTGAGTATTTTTGCAAAGAAGAAGGGGCAGGCGCGCGGCCTGCCCCATGATTGCAAAGTGTCTGAGGCAGCTCAGTTCAGATCAGCAGCGCGGCCTGCGTCGATCTCGGCCTCTGCGGCAGCAACCGCTTCTGTCAGTGCGTTAAAGATTTCTTCGCCGCGGCCGACATTGGACTTAAACCAGTCATAGACAGGGGACGCGGCTTCTTTGAACGCGGCCTTCTGATCCGGTGTCGGCACGTAGAGGTCGCCGCCTCCTGCAACGAATTCCTCGTAGGCTGCAATTGACTTGCGTTTTGGTGAGGCGAATGTGGCTTGCTGCAGCGCATAAAAACCATCCACAACGACGCGGCGCATGTCCTCCGGCATAGCCAGGAACTTCTCGTTGTTCATCCACCACAGCGCACCCATGTAGGCGTGTCCGTCAAGGGTGACGTATTGCAGACCGGCATCAGGGAACTTCATGCCCATAATGTCGGTGATGCCGTTCTTGGACCCTTCGACAACCCCAGTTTGCAGGGAAGTGAAAAGCTCGGGCCACGGGATTGGTGTCGGAGCCGCGCCAAGCGCCCGAACCAGCTCCTGCGGAAGGTCGGCGACGACTGTACGGATCTTCAAGCCGTCCATATCGCCGGGCTCTGCAACGCGGCGCTGGGTGTTCGCAAAGTTGCGCCAACCGCCCGTGTTGCCGATGGTCATAAGGCGAATTGCGCCACCGGAATCCTCGAGCGCCATGTCGCGCATTTTACGGGTGAAATCACCGGACAGGACCGTTTCAGCGATACGGTCGTCTGCCATTAGGTAAGGCAGATCAAGCACCTGAACGTAAGGGAAAATACCCGATGCGCCGCCGGAGGTGGAGATGTAGACGTCGATAGAGCCGTCGGCCACGCCCTGCAGGCATTCCGCGCCATTTGAGCAAAGCTGCGTGCCGATGAAAAGCTCAACGGCAATTGCTCCGTTTGAGGCGCTTTCAACGAAGTTCTTAAAGACGATCAGGCCGTCATAATCCTCGTCGTTTTCGTTGGAGTTCGCGGTGGCGCGGATGGTATATTCCTGCGCAGTCGCCGCGAGCGGCGCAGAGAGGAGCATCGCCCCCGCAAGTGCCGCTTTGAGTGCTGTTTTGTACATTTTGTACCTCCCTAGATGGACCTGATTTTCATTTCGTATCAATTCGCGAACCCGGTAAGCTGCGGGATCGTCATAGAGATTGCGGGGACGTAGGTGATCAGAAAAATCACTAGAACCTCGACCGCAAGGAAAGGCAGGATAGCGCGTGCTATATGCTCCACGCGTTCTCCGGAAACCGAGCTTGCCACAAAGAGGACGAGCCCCATTGGCGGGGTCGCGAGCCCCACGGTCAGGTTAACCGACATGATGATCGCGAAGTGGATTGGATCGACGCCGAGATCCACAAAGATAGGACCGAGGATCGGACCAAGGATGATGATCGCGGGCCCGGCATCGAGGAACATGCCCACGATGAACAAAAGCAGGTTGATCAGGAAGAGCAGAATCAGCGGGTTCTCGGACAGCGACAGCATGAAGTCCGCCATGATCTGCGGCGCGTAGCTGAGCGAGACCACGGTCTTGAAGGCCATCGCCGCCCCTACCAGCAAAAGCACCACAGCAGAGGTCAGACCCGCGCGGCCGAGCACTTCCGGGAAGTCCGACCAGCTCATCGAACGCAGCACAAAGACGGCAACTATCACTGCGTAGGCCACGGCTACTGCAGCTGCTTCGGTTGGCGTGAAGATGCCCGCCAGTATACCTCCGAGGATCAGGATCGGGGTTTGCAACGGAACAACCGCCTTTTTGCACACTACGCGAAAATCGGGATCGATTCGCTTTCTCAGCCCGATCAACAGAAAATGAGCAGCAATAAGGGCGACACCAAAGCTAAGCCAAGTTTGCCATTGTGGGAGTTCCACAAAAGCATCAACTGCGACCATTCGGCGTCCATGCAGACCGATAGCACCGAGCAAAAGAAAGAAAATGCCGGCTATGTTGAGTCTTAGGAGAACAAACGCAAATGCGCCTTCAACCGCGTCAATCTCCTGCCCCTTGCGCACTATGCGCTCGGCCTTGGGCAGGTCATAACGGTCAGCCATCAACTTAGTCACAAGCATCAGGCCGACACCGACCATGATGCCCGGCACGATACCTGCGAGGAACAGAGCCGCGACGCTCTCGCCCATTACATAGGCGTAGATAATCATAATGCCTGATGGCGGGATGATCGGACCAATCACCGAACTGGCCGCTGTGATCGCCGCGGCGAAACGGCGGGTGTAGCCCTGTTTTTCCATCGCGGGGATAAGCATTGATCCTAATGCTGAGGTATCTGCCACAGCCGAGCCCGACAGACCTGCAAAAAGCATCGAGGACAGAATGTTCACATGCGCCAAACCACCACGCAAATGGCCCATAAGCGCTTGGGAAAACTCCACCAGCCGGAGTGTGATACCGCCGCGATTCATCAGCTCGCCCGCCAGCATGAAAAACGGGATCGCCATCAACGGAAAACTGTCCATCCCGTTGTAGACATTGCGATAAAGAAGCGTGATATCGCGTTCCTGGCCGCTGAGCCAGAGCAGCAATCCCGGCGCTGCAATCAGCCCAAAAAAGACCGGCAAACCAATCATCAGGAAGACCAGAAAGACGGGCAGGAACCAGATCAGCATGTCATTCTGCCCCCACCGCGTCCGCTCCCGGGATCACCGGCAAACGCTCGCTGCCACCCAACATGGTTATGACAGAGCGCAGAATCAGCTCGATATTGGCTGAAATCATCAGGAATACGCCCACGAGAAGCGATGCCATCATCCAGCTGCGCGGCACGCGAAACCACTCTTTAAAGCTCAGATCAGTGGGCACATAAAGCGAAGCGGTCGCAAACTTGCCGCCAAAGCCCGTGACTTCGGACCAGCCAATTTGCACTGCGATTGCAAGAACCAGAAAACAGACGAGCAGCAAAAGTAGGTTAAGCGCCGCTCCGATCCCGCGCGGGAGCGCCAACACAAGCATATCTATTGCCACGAACCCACCGCGCCGAAAGGCAGTTGGCGCCATCAGACCCGTCATCCACAGCATGCAGAAGCGCGCCGCCTCGTCTGGCCAAGGCAACGCGTTGTTGAGGACGTAGCGGAAGAAAACCTGAATGAGGATCGCAACAACCATCAGGGCCATCGCAACGATACCAATCGCGCGTGCGAGCCGAAACACGTGCTCATTCACGAAAGCAATCGGGGCAAGGATGCCCAGCAATGCGCCCATCGGCGCCTCCTCCCTATGTTCCGTACGCGGGCCGGATCATTTCGTGTCCGGTCCTCGCGAGGTCTCTTGTCGGGCTATACGGCCCCGACGAACCGTCCGAACATGCCTTCGGAGAAAACCAGCGCCTCTCCGTCGCGCAACGCGGCTTGGGTCACCCGGCCAACCACGATGCAGTGGTCACCGGCTTCGTGTCGCTGCACCGTGTCACACTCGAACCGCGCTAGGCAATCGGCAATCAACGGCACGCCGTTAGGACAGTCATCCAATGCAATGCCATCGAACGCGTCAGGTCGCTTGGCAAATCCCATGGCCAGATCCAGATGATCCTGGCCCAGCACGTGAATGGCAAAACGGTCCGCACCCGCGAAGGCTTCGTAGCGCGATGAAGCTTTCCCCGGGCACCAAAGCAGCAAAGGCGGCTCCAGCGAGACAGACGCAAATGAGTTGACAGTGATCCCCATCGGGCCTTCCGGTGTGCTGATCGTGACCACTGTCACACCTGTCGGGAAGCGCCCGAGCGCATTGCGCAAAGTGCGTATGTTATCGGGTCCGGGAATGAAGCGATCCATGGGCAAGGGGCGTCCTCCATCAGCCATCAGGGGACCTCCGCGCCATTGGCGGCCTCGTAAAGCGCAAACCAAGTCTCGCGGTCCATATTCACCTGCAAGGCTTCGTGAAAGCGAGCGATGCGGTCAAGCCGGTTCGTGCCCATAACCGGCAGAATGCCCGCAGGGTGTGCCAGCAACCATGCAACAGCGACCGACGCACGGTCCACACCTTGCGCCTGCGCCATTGCCTCCAGCGCTTTGCCGGCGGCGCTGCCGCCACTCATCAGGCTGCCACCGCCAAGCGGCGACCACGCCATCGGCGCGATCTTGCGCTCCTGCAGGAAAGCAACGTCACCATTGCTGAAGGCGTCGTTCGCAGTCAGGCTGAGCTCGATCTGGTTTGTACAAAGCGGCGTCGACATCGCCGACTGTAAGAGTGTCCAGTCATGCAGCTTGAAGTTCGACACGCCGACCGCGCGGACCTTGCCGGACGCGACAAGGTCATCCAGAGCCGGGCCGGTTTCGAACGGATCCATAAAGGGATCGGGGCGGTGAACAAGCAGAAGGTCGATCTGGTCGATCCGCATCAGGCGCAGTGAATGGTCAACCGAGGCTTCGATATGCGCGCGGGAGGTGTTGTAGTGCTTGACCTTCGCCGTGGCATAGCGGCCCATCGGTGCGATGATATCGCATTTGGTGACCACTTCGACCTTGTTGCGCAGGTCCGGGGCGGCGGCGAAAGCGGCACCCAGCAGTTCTTCAGCCATATAGCCGCCATAGATGTCGGCCTGATCCATCGTGGTGATGCCTTGAGCCAGACAGGCTTCGATCTTTGCCTGGATATGCGCCGGGCTTGTGTCTTTGTCTTCATCCAGCCGCCACATGCCGTACACGATACGGCTGAGCGACAGGTCGTTTGTGAGGGATACGCGCTCCATTAGCGGCGCTCTCCTATACCTAGGGGTGTTGCAGGGGCGGTCTCGGGGACCCGCCCGTAGACATGGGGCATCGAGCAGGTTTTCAACTCGGAAAGCACCAGTTTACCGAAGTATTCCGCCTCTTCGATATGCGGGTAACCAGAGAAAATGAACGCGCGGATGCCCAGCTTCTTATAGGCTTCAATTTCCGACAGAATCTGATCGGCGGAGCCCACGAGTGCCGCACCGCAGCCAGAGCGCGCCCGACCCACACCGGTCCAGAGATGTGGCTCAATGTAACCGAATTTGTCCGCAAGCTCACGGGCGCGGACCTGATGCGAGACACCCAGAGACCCTGAATCCAGCGCGCGTTCCCGGATCAATTGGCCATATTCGTCATCCAGCTTTGAGACGAGATGTTCTGCATACTCTTTCGCCTCAGCTTCGGTGTCGCGCACGATCATGTGCACGCGCAGCCCATAGTCGAGAGTCCGGTTGTAGCTTTCCGCGACCGCATTCACAGCCTTCATCCGCTCGGCGATCTGGTCCTTTGGTTCTGGCCACATAAGGTACACGTCGCAATGCTGACCGCAGAGGTCCAGCGCCGCCGGGGAGTAGCCACCGAAATAGAGCAGCGGCCCGCCGGTCTGGTATGGCCGGGCGGGATCAGAGGTAAGGCCAGAGAACTGATAAACCTCTCCATCATAGGTAATCTCATCCCGCGTCCAGGCCTGTTTTAGGATCTCCACCACCTCACGCGAACGCTGGTATCGATACATAGAGTCCGCCTTTTCACCGGGAAAATCGGAACTGATGATGTTTACAGTGAGCCGGCCCTCAAGCATGTGATCGAGGGTTGCAATGGTCCGCGCGAGCATGATCGGCTGCATCTCGCCGCAGCGGACTGCCGCCAGCAGGTTGATCCGGTCGGTGATCGGAGCACAGCCCGCTACAAAGCTCAGTGTGTCCTGGCCCACCTGGTAGGACGACGGACAAAGAATATTCCGGAAGCCCAGGCGCTCGGCGGACTTTACTATGTCCGAGCAGTGCGCCCAGCTGGACCGCAATGCTCCGTCGGGAACGCCAAGGTATTGGTAGTCATCCGAGCATAGCGCCGAAAACCACGAGACTTCAGCGGCATCCAAATCTGCGGAGGTGACGGGCACCACGGTCATCTCGGAGCCTTTCGAAAATCTATGGTCGTTTTGGCCTTGCGTAGCACTGCCAATGATGTAGATCAATCCTGTATCAATTTGCGCTCACCGGTCCTGGTCAGTCGGATGCCACAACTCGCCGCACTTCCAAAACATATGCAGATCAGCGAAGGCCTGATCCGGGATATTCAGGCGGGGCGCCTTCTGGATGGCGAGCGTCTACCACCCGAACGCACCATGGCAGCCGATCTCGGCGCTTCGGTAGGAACGCTGCGCAAAGCGCTGTCTGCGCTTGAAGAGAAGGGGTTTTTAAGGCGTGTGCAGGGCTCGGGAAACTATGTTCAGGCTGGGAAAGCGGATACCGGGATCTACGCGTTCTTTCGGCTGGAGCTCCCGGATAGCGGAGGTCTGCCCCGCGCTGAACTGCTCGATGTTCGCAGAATAGTCAAGCCGGATGATCTGCCAGATTTTGGGGCAAGTAACGATGCCACGCGCATTCGCAGGCTTCGGTTTCTGAACAATACACCTGTAGCAGTTGAAGAAATTTGGCTCGACGCTGCGTCAGGGACACTGACGGCAGCGCAGATGTCCGAATCACTTTATAGGAGCTATCAAACCCGGCTTGGTTTGTGGGTCGCGCGAACCGAGGACCGGCTGCATGTTGCCCGCTTTCCAGACTGGACCCCGGCCGAATTATCTCCCGGAGGAGAAACCGCCGGGTATGTAGAGCGTATGGCCTGGGATACGAACGGAGCGGCCGTAGAATACTCACGCACCTGGTTTCACGGAGACAGGGCGCGTTACGTGCAACGCATCAGGTAAGGAAAACACTGCATGGGCAAGGTCCTGAACTACGGCATCATCGGCACGGGCATGATGGGCCAGGAGCACATCCGCAATCTTGCGCTGCTTGATGGTGCGCAGGTTGCGGTAATCTGCGAGCCCGACCCCGCAATGCGCGCTGCAGCAACTGCACTTGCGCCCGAAGCTGTAGCGCTATCGGCTTTGCCTGAACTTCTTGCGCAGCCAGACCTTGATGCGCTGGTCATCGCTAGTCCAAACCACACCCATGTGACCCAGATTGCCGAAATCGCGGCAACCCGGCCGCTGCCATTGCTGGTGGAGAAACCGCTGTTCACTGATCCCACAGATCTGACGCGGCTGAAGGCGCTTCTTTACAGCTACAAAGAACCAGTCTGGGTCGCGATGGAATACCGCTATATGCCACCCATCGCGGCGTTCCTAGAACGGGCACAACAGGCCACGGGCGGCATCAATATGCTGACGATCCGCGAACACCGGTTTCCGTTCCTGCCCAAGGTTGGCGACTGGAACCGTTTCAACAGATACACCGGCGGCACATTTGTCGAGAAATGCTGTCATTTCTTCGATTTGATGCGGCTGGCGCTCGGCTCAGAACCTGTGAGGATAATGGCGTCAGCACCCCCGGCTCTGAACCACCGCGACGAGAGCTATGGCGAGGGTATTCCGGACATTCTGGACGCAGGCTATGTCATTGTGGAGTTCGAGACCGGCGCGCGCGCGATGCTGGAGCTTTGTATGTATGCCGAGGGCAGCCGCTATCAGGAAGAACTCAGCGCGGTAGGTCCTTTGGGCAAGATTGAGGCCTTTGTTCCAGGTCCAACCCGCTTTTGGCCCGAAGAAATGGGCGCCGCGCCCGTGCCCGAGTTGCAGATCAGCCCCCGTACCCCAATGGGTCCCCAGCGCGAGGAGGTTCCCGTCGACGCAGCACTCCTGAAGGCCGGTGATCACAACGGCGCAACCTTTTACCAGCACCTGCGCTTTGCGGCGCTGATCCGTGGGGAGGCCGATGCGCCGGACGTATCCGCCGCGGATGGCTGGAAAGCGGTCGAGATGGGACTGGCCGCCCAGAAATCGATAGAGACCGGTCGGTCGATCTGCTTGCGCGCAAATGATGCCCGTCAGGAAGGCGTTGCGTGAGTTTGCAGCAGATCTCCCACCAGATGCGGCCCCTCCAGCAGAAAGTCCGGGGCGAAATCCGGGATCGGTCGTGACTGGTAGCCGCCCTTAACAAATGCAAAGGGCGTGCCCGCTGCGCGTGCGGTTGCGTAGTCTGTTTCGCTGTCGCCGACATAAAGCGTCTGCTCGGGAGCAACGCCCAGCGCTGCACAGCAGTGTAGGAGTGGCGCGGGATCTGGTTTCAGAACCGGCAGTGTGTCTCCGCCGACGATCACCGTAAAATAACGATCGAGCCCCAGAGCGGCACAGACCCCGCGCGCTGGCGCTTCGGGCTTATTTGTACAAAGCCCAAGCGGCAGCTTCGCAGCCGCAAGGCACGCAAGCATGTCTTCTACGCCAGGATAAGACGCGGTCTCACCATCGAGTTTGCTTTCGTAGATGTCGATAAAACGCTGCCGCAGATCCTCCTCCTCCAGATGGGTCGCGCCGCGCGCGGCCAGCGCCCGCCGCACCAGGATCAGCGCCCCGGAGCCGACGAAAGACGTCGCCTCCGCTAGGCTGAACGGCGCAAGCCCGACCTCTTGCAGCGCCGCATTCAGAGCGGCCGCCATGTCCGGGGCGCTGTCGACCAGCGTGCCGTCCAGATCGAACACCACCGCCGTAAATCTACTGCTCATTCAAGTCTCCAAGTATCATCGCCGAAGGCGGCCGGCTCAGCCAAGGCTACTGTCGCGCGCTGCGCTCAGAAACGCACGCGCCTCAGATGCGGTTTCAAACACATGCGCTTTGACCTCGCGAGAGAAGGCATCGCCTAATTTCATGCGCATGAAGGCCGACCCGGAGTAACGGGTCACCGTGCCGTAATAGCGATCCTCCATAGTCTTGACCATGCTGACCCAGGCATCTTCGATCGCTTCATCGATCTTGGCCCCGTCATAATTGGCAATCACATCGACACGGTGCCCAAGCGGCCCGCAAAGTGCCTCGACCTTTTTGCGCACCTGATCGACATCCACATGCGCGCGTACACGCATTTTCTCAAAGTTCAGGAATAATTGCCGCTTGTCGGGTGAGAGCGCCATCCGGTCGTCAAGGTCGAGATGCAAAAGATCAACCGCCAGATCCATCGGCACGTCGCCAAATATACGAGCATCCATCCCCACCACTTCGCCAATAATCGGGGCAAAGTCCATCTGGTCCAGAACACCTGTTTGCAGATCCACCCCTGGCGCGATCTCGATCAGATGGAGCCCGTCTGATTTCAGCTGGAAGACCGCGCGCTCGGTGACATAAATTACTTTTTTTCCTGCTGCAGCCGCCAGTTGTCCTGAGAAGGTCACCTGCTCCACAGAGCCGACAAACTTGCGCACTCTGCCTTCAGACAGGATCTGCAGCGCGCCATCGACAATGGCGACATCGAGACCGACGGAGGTGAAGGTTCCAGCAAAAACCACCGCGCGGGCGTTTTGGCTGATATTGATAAAGCCACCAGCGCCCGCAAGCTTCGGCCCAAACCGGGAGACATTTACGTTCCCGACGGCATCAACCTCGGCCATGCCCAGGACGGCGATATCGAGACCGCCGCCATCGTAATAGTCAAACTGCGCATTCTGCGGCACCACAGCGTCTGTGTTAATCGCGGCTCCGAAATCGAGGCCGGAGGCCGGCTGACCGCCGATCACACCCGGCTCGGCGGTCAAGGTGAGATGGTTGAGCAAACGTTCTTCGCTGGCAACCGCGGCGACGCCTTCGGGCATGCCAATTCCGAGATTGACCACACCATTGACCGGCAACTCGAAAGCCGCGCGGCGCGCGATTATCTTGCGCGCAGAGAGCGGCAAGTCAGGAACTTGGTCAGCCTCGACGCGAAACTGACCTGAAAACGCGTGGCTGTAGGGTGTCGCAAAGGTTTGGTGATGGTTCTCTGGCTGACTGACCACCACGGCATCCACCAGCGCGCCCGGGATCACCACATCCCTTGGATTCAGCCCGTGTTGAGCGACGATACGCTCGACCTGAACGATCACCACACCACCAGAGTTCTTGACCGACATCGCCTGCGCGAGATTGTCAATGACCAGCGCCTCGCGCTCCATCGAAATGTTGCCGACTGGATCAGCCGACGTGCCACGCAAGAGAGCGACATTCAGCGGATGAGCATGATAGAACAGATGTTCCGTTCCACCGATCTCCATAACCTCGACAAGGCCTTCTGGAGTTTTGGCATTGATCCGCCCCCCCTGCAGCCTCGGGTCTACGAAAGTACCCAGCCCAACGCGCGTGAGAGTTCCGGGCTTGCCTGCTGCAATGTCCCGATAGAGGTGGCTGATCACGCCCTGCGGTAGATTCCAAGCCTCTATGTTTCCTTTGGTGGCCAGTTTTGCGACCTTTGGGATCAGACCCCAATGCCCGCCTATGACCCGCGCCAGCAACCCTTCATGCCCCAGTCGGTTCAGACCGCGATCTTTCCCATCGCCCTGACCGGCGGCGAAAAAAAGCGAAACATCGCGCGGAGTTCCAGTGTCCAGAAATCGCGTCTCGAGAGCGGATAAAAGCTCTTCCGGGACCCCAATTCCAACGAAACCGGATGTCGTTATCCAATCGCCGTCGCGGATAAGCTCTGCCGCAGCAGCGGCGGATGTGACCTTGTTTGGCACAGCTCCCTCCCAATTTCCCCACGCACAGAGTCAAGGTTGGGCGGCAGACCGTCAATCAAAAAGACGGAGGCCCTGCTTTGGCGAAACGTCGCTGTCAAAGGGCGTAAATCGCCAGAAATTGGCCGGCACGTCACGAAACTGTTATGATGCGGTGCTGGAAGGTGTTGCATGAGGGACAAACTGGATCCGTTGATTGCAGAGCGTGCGCCGTGGCTTTTCCGAAAGGGTCAGCATATTCAAACCGCGCGCAGAGCACTGAATTTTCTTCTTGGCTACGACAAGACCGTCGCGCTTGGCCGGCAGCTGGAATTGAAGTCTCCTCCGGAAATTATGGCTCATATGGGCGCTATGGTGGCGCGGGATTTGGACGTTTCCGGTCTTGAAAATCTGCCACGTCAGGGCGCAGCGCTGGTGGTTGCCAACCACCCGACCGGGATCGCCGACGGGATCATTCTGTACCACCTGCTGTCACCCATGCGTCCGGATGTGTTCATTTTCGCCAACTCCGACATCATGCGCGTGTTGCCACAAATGGAACGTCTGATCGCGCCGGTGGAATGGCGGTCGGAGAAACGCAGCATATCCAAGACGCGCGAGACTATGACCTATACACGCCGAGCGATCGAAGCCGGCAAGCTCGGCATTATCTTCCCCTCGGGCCGACTGGCGAAGCGTAGGGGCCTTCGTCTGCACGAGAGGGAGTGGATGGCCTCGGCGGCCACCATTGCGCGCAAGTTTAATCTTCGGGTGATTCCCGTAAATATACGCGCGCGCAACTCTGCGTTGTTTTACCTCTTTGATATTTTCCACCCCACGTTGCGAGATATCACGTTGTTCCATGAGACTCTGAACAAGCATCGGCAGCCGTATCGCGTGACCATTGGAGAGCCAATTTCCCCCGCAAGCCTGCCTGCGCAATCCGATTTGGCGATTGAAATCCTCAGAAAAGAAACACTTGCACTCGGCGGGCCCGATGGTCCAACGGTTTCGCTGATAAACAGCTCTCACCGGCCGAGCTGGGCCTGACGCGCACGTCACTAATCCACGCATAGAATACACCTTAAGAAATGACTCGCGTGGTCATGGCTGGTGCTGCTACGCAGGTTGTGGGAACGACCGCTGCCTGGGAGGGAAGACCCGCATGCACCATCTTCATGATCCGTCAATCATCAACATGGTTCTTTCGCTGCAAGAGGATGAAATAAGCGAGTTTGTGCGCGACGCGATGTCCTCAAAACGACTGAGTGGCATTGTTAAAGACTTGAATTCAAACCTTCTTTACGGCGAGCCCGATCAGAAACAGCAAGCCACGGAGGCGTTGAACCGCCTCGGCTTCATGATGTAGAGGCAGCCGCGGACGGCCTGTCTGCCGCGCGGTCCTGCAAAGCCGCAAAATTGGTGATCTGGACGCATCCTCTCGTTTGCGCAATCCAGCCACGACGGTGGAATTCTGAAAGCTGGCGCGACACGACCTCCCGGGCTGTGCCAAGCTCCGAAGCAAGTTGCTGGTGGGTCGTGAGAACTGCGCCTTCCGTATCTGCCAATTCCAACAGTTTCTGCGCCAGACGCAAATCCACTCGCTGGAACGCAATCTCATCGATCGTCAAAAACAGATCTGAAATCCGGCGCGCATAAGACGAAAACACGAATTGACGAAACGTCGGGGACTGCGCGACAAGATCGTCAAAAACACCCCTTGGGAGCGCGGCTGCTCGGACATCTGTTTCCGCCATACCCTCGGCGGCGTAGTCTTCATGTGCAAGAAGACAGGCGGTGGTCAAAACACAACTTTCGCCTGCATGCACCCGGTAGAGCACGATCTCACGTCCGCTCTCGCTTGTCTGGCTCACGCGAACCACACCGTCGAGCAGGAGGAGCAGGTTTTGTGCCGGTTTGCCGGGCCCAAAAAGTACTGTACCGGCAGGTGCCATGATCACCCGCGCTCTTTTTCGAAGCGCTCCGCGCACAGTCGGCTCTAGCAGCGCGAGCCCTGGAAACCGCCCAATCCAGTCTGTGTGTTCCATCCACTCCTGCCTGGCGCGCTCAGTTCTTGTAAAGCTTTGCGCGCAGTTCTGTCTTAAGGACCTTTCCATAGTTGTTCTTCGGCAAAGCCTCGAGCGCAAGATAAGCCTTGGGACGTTTGAAGCGGGCAATCTGCGCGAGGCAGTGGGCATCCAGCGCCACTGTGTCTAACCCTCCGCCAGGTGTTGGAACAATGAAAGCGACAACCTCCTCCCCCCACTCGGGATGAGGACGGCCGACGACCGATGCTTCGGCCACGTCAGGATGGGCCAGCAGCACCTCTTCAACCTCGCGCGGGTAAACGTTTGACCCACCGGATATGATCATGTCTTTCGAGCGGTCGACCATGGTGACATAGCCATCGGCATCCATGCGGCCCATATCTCCGGTCCAGAGCCAGCCATCGCGGATCGTCTCGGCGGTTGCGTCTGGTCGGTTCCAGTATCCCGGCATCACACCAAGACCCCGGACACAGATCTCGCCCGTCTCACCGGGTGGCACAGGGCGGCCGTTTTCGCCAAAAATAGCGACTTCATTGACGCTTTGCGCTACGCCAACAGAGGCAAGACGCTCCCGCCAGCGCGGATGCGCGCGGTCGCAGACATCGTGGCGCGAGAGCGCTGTGATGCACATAGGACACTCGCCCTGCCCGTAGACCTGTACGAAACGGGGACCGAGCACCTCCACCGCTTCCAGTATATCAGCGAAGTACATCGGCCCACCCGCATATATGCAGGTTTTTATCCCCTCGCCGGTTTCTCCTGCCGCTTTGGCGTGATCAACCAGGCGGCGGACCATGGTTGGCGCCGCGAAGAACGAGACATCATTGAGATCGCGGCTGAGAGCGAAGATTTCCGAAGGGTTGAACCCACCGCTTTCCGGCACAACATGGCGGGCGCCTTTTATAACAAACATAAAATTGTAGATGCCCGCCCCATGGCTCATTGGGGCAGAATAGAGGATCGCCCCTGTTTGGGAGACATCTTCAACATCAACGAAATAGCTCAGGCTCATGGCGGCAATGTTGCCGGCAGAAATCATCACACCTTTGGGTTTGCCGGTTGTACCGGAGGTATAAAATAGCCAGCAGAGCTCATTCCGACCCATGTCGGCGGGCACCGACATTGGCGGAAAGCTTGCCATCGTGTCATGCTCCGGGCTCCCCACCAAAACGCAGCCGCAGGGTGGCTGGGCTTGGGCCAGCCCCGTGGCCAGATCGTTGGAGACAAAACACAGGACCACCTCGGCATCCGACAGGATCCACGCAGCTTCCTTGGGGTGGAGCTTTGAATTGATAGGAACAGCGGCCGCCCCGGTCATCCAGATGGCATACGCGATGCGCAGATAGTCGGTAGAGTTGGTCATAAAGAGCGCGACGCGGCTGCCTGGTCCTATGCCACGCGCCGCAAGCCCAGACGCAAGGCAGCCAACGTCATGGGCAAAAGAGCCGTAGTCGCTTTCAACCGTCGTCCCACGCAGCAGCGCGGGCGCGCTTGGCACACGCGCTGCACTGCGCATCAGCCACAGACTCGGGTTCATGTCCGCTCCTCCGTCAAAAAGAGGTTAGCGCCCCGGCAACCAGGTGGCCAGCGGCGGGAAGGCGATCAGAAGCGCCACCAGCACGAGCGAGCAAAAAATGAAAGGGAGCGCTGCAGTGTAAATATCGCGCATTGTCGTTCCTGCCGGAGAAACACCTTTCATCACAAACAGAAGCAGCCCGAAGGGGGGTGTCGTAAAACTGATCTCAAGCGCAAGAAGCATGATCAGCGCAAACCAGATCAGGTCGAAGCCAAGACTTTCCGCGAGTGGGAAGAAAATCGGTACGGTCAGCAGCATGATCGAGATTTGTTCCATGAACATGCCAAGGATCAGCAGCACCCCGAACATTGCCAGCAACATCCAGATCGGATCGAGATCGAAGCCTGTGGCCCAGCTTATGAGCCCGCGCGAGGCGCCGGAGAACGCAAGAAGCTGGCTGAAGGTCGCCGATCCGAAGACGATCATATAGGCCATAAGCGTGACCTTGAGGGCTCCCTTGACAGACATGTACAGCGCCTGGAGCGTCAGGCAGCGAAACACCGCGGCGAGCACGATCACGCCAAGCGCACCGAAGGCCGCTGCCTCGGAGGGAGTCACGATACCGAAGATCATCAGCGCGATGCACACCGCCATAACACCGACCATCGGCACCACGTCGCGCAAGAGCAGCCAAAGTCTCACCCCAAGCGAGATCGGCGCGATGTCGTATGGGGGTGCGGCATCCGGGTCTAGCTTCGTTTGCACCCAGATCATTGCAACATAGAGACAGGCAAGGATCAGACCCGGAATCACACCCGCAATCAGCAACCCGCCTACGTCGATCTGCGCCAGCGTCGCCAAAAGGACCGCAAGCGCCGAGGGCGGGATAATAATTGCCAACCCGCCTGTGCCGAGGATCGGGCCGATGCTCATTTTCTTTTTGTACCCGCGCTCAGTCATCTCAGGCACCATCAGCGACCCAAGCAGCGCGGTGGACCCCATGGACGAGCCCGACAGTGTTGAAAAGCCGGTGCCGCCCAAAACGGTAACGTAACTGAGCCGTCCGGGCAGACGCCCCAGCAGCCGGTCAATGGCATTGAACATGCGCCCGCCAAGCCCGGTATGGAAAAACACCTCGCCCATCAGAAGGAAAAGCGGGATCGGAACCAGCGCATAGGTCGTAAGCGAGCCGAGCCCGTTGTTGAGCAACTGCACGATTCCCCGTTCGCCGCCCATAAAAACCCAAGCACCGAGAATGTTTGCTGCAAGGAACGCGATCGCGACCGGCATACCGACGGCCATCAGCGCAACGATGGCCCCAAGAAGAAGAGCGAGCGCTTCGAACCACTCCATTATTCGTGGATCCCCGCTTCACCGGAGTGCATAAGTTCGGGTCCAAACAGAAAACGGGCAAATTCAAGCGCCATGAACCCGAAAGCGACGGGGAAAGATATCGTGAGCATCCAACGCGGATAGAAATAAGCGCGCACGTCGAAATCCCCGCGCTCTAAATTGGTCAGGCAAAGCTCCACGCCTTTCCAGGCCAGCAAGCCACAGACCAAAACGCATCCCGCCGCCACAAGCCGGCTGACCGCAGCGCGCGCGCCGGGCGGAAGCGCAGCAGTCACCAGCTCGATATGAACATGGCCTTTCTCCCGCACAAGCCATGGCGCTCCGAGCATTGTCAGATAGAGAATGCTGTATTCAGCGGACGTGAAAAGCCAGGCAAAGGGTTGAACGCCCGCATTCCGCATAACCACCGATGTGATGGTCGAGACCATCAGCCAGACAAGCCCCAGACCGGCGAGGAGTGCCATGCCGATTATCAGCCAGTCATAGAAAGTTCGGAGCGCGCGCATTTGAAGGCCGGACCCTTAGGGCCAAGAGCAGGGGCGGCACACCTGCCGCCCCGGTAGAGTGTCAATCGAGCGACGGGTCGTAGAACAGCTCGATTAGGCGGTCATAGTTGCCGGTCCCACCGGGTTGTTCAGCCATCAGGCCTTCCATCCGTTCCCATGTCTTTTCCCGGGCTGCCGCCAAATAACGCGCTTTGGCGTCACCTTCCAGAGAAACCACCTGCATACCCATTTCCTCAAGCTTCGCGAAGTCCTCGTCGCGCTTGGCGCGCAGCGCCTCGACCGACGCTGCCTCGTGCTCGGTGGCCACGTCCTGCAGTATTGTTTGCGCTTCCGCGCTTAGGCTGTCCCACTTCTCCAGGTTCACAATCACACCCAGATCGGTGGAAAAGAAATTGGGCTCGATGCGGTAATTGAGAAATTCGTTCCACTTCAGATCGATGAGGCCAATTTGCGTCCAGCCAGTGGCATCGACCACGCCGCGCTCAAGAGCTGCATAGACATCCGTGGTTGGCAGATCGATGACCTGCGCCCCAAGATACTCCGTGAAGAAAGCATTATAAACCGCATTTCCGCGCAGTTTCAGACCCTGAACCTCCAGGTCGCCTTCTGCAGTGAATTGCGGCTCGTCACGGGTCCACAGATTGTAAGTTACACCGCTATCGAACCAACCAAGGTACTTCAGACCCATTTTCTCCTGGTGGATCTGGTCGATGAGCTCCGTTCCACCGTTCGCGCGTGCCTCGATGGCGGTAAGGTTCGAGGCAACCATTGCGTCCTTCTCTGGCAGCGAACCACCATAGAAGGAGCCTGGAGTATAGACCATATCGACAATGCCGTCCCGCACCGCGTCGGGCTGTTGGAACATCCCAATAGCTTCGGGTCCACCGCGTACCTCGATCTGGATCACGCCCTCGCCTCGTTCGTTGACCTTATCGACAAACTCCAGAAAGCTCTTGGTGTAGATCAGCGTTGTCGGAAACGCATGTACTGCAGTGATCGTTTCTGTTGCCTGGGCTGCGCCGCCAAGGGCCAATGCACCGCCAACGACCGCTCCCATCATGGTGTGTTTCATTCTTTTGCTCCTGTTTTCGAGTGCTATTGCGCCCGTTCCCTGTTTTGGCGCCGCTCGCGGCACCGATCCTTTGCCGCAGTTGCGGCGAATTAATCCGGCCCGCATTTCGGCCAAGCCCAGTCCCGAGCAGTGCGGTCTGCTTTCCGAAACTCCGCAATTGTCGCCGTCCAGGCATGAGTCAAATCGATATCGTCCCAGCCCTCGATCAGTTTTTGTGTCCAGACCGGGTCCAGGCTGAACTCAAAGCTTGTGCGACCGAGAGAAAGACTGCCCGCCTCCAAATCTAAATCTACTGAGCTGGTGCCAGCCGATATCTGGCTGTGCAAAAGGTCCACTTCTGCCTTGGAAAGCTGGATAGGCGCGAGCCCGTTATTCACTGCATTCGCGGAAAAAATGTCACCAAAGCTGGGGGCAATCACAGCGCAAAATCCGGCATCGACCAGCGCATAGACTGCTGCTTCCCGGGACGAGCCGGAGCCGAAATTGCGACCAGAGACGAGAACCGACGCGCCCTGCGCCGCGGGCGCGTCGAGCGGAAACCCCGGATCTTGGCGCATATCATGGAGCAAAAACTCCCCATACCCGGCTGAGCGCGGCTGGGACATGAAGCGCGCCGGTATAATCTGGTCGGTGTCGACGCCATCGAGAGGAAGAGAAACCGCGCGTCCGGAATGAACTGTCCAGCCTGTCATGCGACCTCCCGCCCTGCGAGCATCGGGCGAACATCGGTGATCGTTCCCGTCACCGCAGCGGCCGCAACCATTGCCGGGCTCATCAGATGCGTGCGCGCGCCCGGGCCCTGCCGGCCTCGGAAATTACGATTGGTTGTCGACGCGCATCGTTTGCCCGGCCCAACCTGATCACCGTTCATGCCCACGCACATGGAACAGCCGGCAGAAACCCACTCAAGCCCGGCGGAGATGAATATCTGGTCGAGACCTTCCTCTTCAGCTTGCCGCTTTACGGCCATAGAGCCAGGCGCAATCATCCCCGGCACCCGCGACCGGCGGCCTGAAAGCACGGCCGCCGCTGCACGTAAATCCTCGATCCTTGCGTTGGTGCAAGAACCGATAAAGACTTGATCGACCGGTATCCCGTCAAGAGGCTGGCCCGCGCGCAGATCCATATATTCAAGCGCATCCGATGCATGACCCGGAACGCTGGATGTTACCGGCGCTGCCTGATCGGGACGTGTTCCCCAAGTGACGATCGGTGCGATCTCCGCCGCATCGAAGCTCGCCTCACGAGAAAATTCCGCATCAGTGTCGCTGTTCAACTCGCCCCAAGCGGCCTTCGCTCTTTCGAGCGCCTGTCCTTTCGGTGCAAAAGTACGCCCTTCAACATAAGTGGATGTTGCGGTGTCGGGCGCGATCATCCCGAACCGTGCACCGCCTTCGATCGATAGGTTGCACAGGGTCATGCGCGCCTCCATCGAAAAGGCCTCCACAACCGGACCCGCGTACTCAAGGGCGTGGCCGCGCGCACTGTCCGCTCCCAGCCTGGCAATCCAGTTTAGCGCCAGATCCTTGGCGCCGACGCCCGGCCCAAGCCGTCCGGTGAACCGCAGCCGCATCACGGGTGGCTTTTTTTGCCAGATGGTCTGGGTCGCCAGAACATGCGCCACTTCAGTTGCGCCAATCCCGAACGCAAGCGCGCCAAACGCCCCGTGTGTCGAGGTATGGCTATCGCCGCAATTGATTGAAAGCCCGGGCAACGTCAGGCCGAGTTCTGGACCTACCACATGCACAATGCCCTGACGCGGATCGTCCAGACCAAGGAGCGTTATGTCGTGTGCGGCTGCATTTCTGCGAAGGCGATCGACCATCTCGCGGATCTGTTTGGTGGAACCGCCTGTTTCGCGATTGCGCACTGGAGCGTAATGGTCAGTCACCGCCAGCGTAAGCGACGGTTCTGCGACACGAAGACCCCGATCGGCGAGCTTCGCAAAGGCATGGTGAGAGCCTTCGTGGACAAGATGGCGATCGACCCATAGAAGGCTGACCCCATCATCACGACGCGTGATCTCATGACTGGACCAGAGTTTGTCGAGGAGGGTGAGTGGTGCAGTCATTCAGCCGCCTCCACGGCAGATGATGCCCCAATGACAGGCTGCCAATGCCGCTCGCCATCGGTGCCTACCCGACAAAGGTCCATCTCAAGCCGGTAGAGATCTGGCCGATAGAGGGCCGACAGGTACTCTACGCCCCTGCCCTCGGCATCACGGACAACTCGGGTCAGCGCCAGGAGCGCCGTGCCCACCGAGACGTCAAGCGCGCGGGCAATTTCCGGCGTCGCCAGAGCGGCCGTAACTGATTGAGTTGCCCCCTCGATCCGCACACCAGACCTTTCGAGGAGGCGAAAAAGCGGTGTCGTAGCAAGATCGGCCTCGGAAATGCTCGCTGCGATGGCCTCGGGCACATGGGTGGTCAGATGCGAGAACGGATTGCCTTCGATCAGGCGAATGCGCTCGGCTGTCTGCACCCGAGAACCGGGATCGAGCCCAAGCGCAATCGCAACCGGCAAGGGCGCAGGACCATAGGAGAAGGACAAAAGTCGCGCGTCCGTTCGCTGGGTCATCTCGACCAGCTGAGGCATAAGAGATGTGAAATCACCGGACAGTGGTGCACCGCGTCCCTCAAGGCTTAGGACCACACTGCCGGCGCCCACGCGTTTTTCGATCAACCCATCTGCTGCTAACGCGTCGAGCGCACGGCGAATGGTGACCCGGCTGACGCCGGCGGCCTCGGCAAGACGAGTCTCTCCAGGAAGCACCTTACCAGGAGTATGCGCGCCACGCTGTATTTCGTCACGGAGCTGCAGATAAACACGCCGCGCCTTCCCCCCTTCCGGAAGATGTGCCCCGCCACTGGCCGCCATTGGCGTACTCCCTTTGTATGCCCCTTAAAACCTAGTTTTCCAGGTCAGATATCCATGTTTTTGACCTGTCCGGTATACACTTTTCTGTTTTCAGAAATAAATCAACCTGTATTAAAGAAAGGACAGATATTGAAAGGAACCGCGACCTTGTCGCACCCGGAACGCCCTAAACGGCCCTATCGTGAAATCCGGATAGCGCGCGATAGCGACGCCGTGTCGCCGCGTGCGGGATTCCGGCATGCAAGTATAGGCGCCGGACCGCTATCAAATAAAAAAATAAATAAAAACAATAATTACATAGAATACGAGGGGGCTGGATGACCAAGTCACCTCCTGCGCTCCAAAGACCAAGGTCAGCGCCACCCGAGGCCGTCTGCCGAACTCGCGCGCTCGAAATTACAGGGTTTCGTGGCACCAGGGTCGCGGTCCGGCGCTGCACAAACAGATTCGCACAATATCAGTCCCTGTTTCCCGGCCAGGACACCTGCAGCGGCCCAGGCTTAGGACGGACTCGTGCCTGAAATCGACCCGATTACACTGGCGGTCCTGTCGGGTCGCATGGAACAGATCGCCGATGAGATGGACGCAACACTGTTTCGGGCCGCGTTCAATCCGATCATTGCCGAAGCGCATGATGCCTCCCATGGAATTTATGATGCACAGACCGGGGATACGCTGGTTCAGGGTAAATCGGGCCTTCCGATTTTCGTAGGCGTAATGGCTGCAGCAGTGAAGGCGGTCATAGACCGGAGCGCAGACACCCCGCCGCAAGATGGCGATGTTTGGATTTTTAATGATGCCCATATCGGTGGAACACACCTGTCAGATATGCGGCTGGTGCGCCCCTATTTCCGCGGCGGAGAGCTATTTTGCTATCTGGCATCAGTCGGGCACTGGCATGACCTCGGTGGCGCAGTGCCAGGAAACTACAATCCTTCGGCGACAGAAGTGTTTCAGGAAGCTGTCGTCATTCCGCCGGTGAAGCTCGTACGCAGTGGCGAATTGCAGCAGGACATCCTGGACATCATTTTGCGCAACACGCGGTTGCCGGCCTCGGCTCGGGGCGATCTGAACGGACAGCTGGGAGCACTGGATCTGGGCGTAAAGCGGCTTGAGGCGCTATTGGACGAATACGGTGCACCGACCGTCTCGGTGGCTTTGACGGCGCTGACCGACCGGGCCGAAGCACTGATGCGAGCCGAGATCGCCACCCTGCCCCAAGGGCGTTGGGAAGCCGAAGATTTTCTCGACAATGACGGGATAACTGACGCCCCCCTACCGATACGAGTGGCACTGGAAGTTACTGGCGGCCGTCTGGTACTCGACTTCGAGGGCACAGCAGCGGTCACACGCGGACCGGTCAACATCGCTCTGCCTACCGCGATTGCCACGGCCTATGTCGCCATCAAGCATATTTTTCCGGGCCTTCCCGCGAATGCCGGCGTGATGCGGCCTATCGACATTCGCATCCCAGAGGGCTCATTGCTGTCGGCGGAGTTCCCCGCGCCGACAGGCGGCTATACCGAGACGATCCTGCGTATGATCGACGTAATCTTCTCCGCAGCCGCTCAGGCCGCGCCGGAGCGCGTTGTTGCCAATGCCTATGGTACGATCAATGCACTCTCGATTGCCGGGCGGCGGGGCGATGGCAGCCGGTGGGTGATGTTTTCGTTCTATGGCGGCGGGCACGGTGGAAGTGTGGAAAGCGACGGGCTGAATCACGGAAACGCACCTATCTCCACCGCAACGATCCCTCCTTCCGAGATTCTGGAAGCCGCATATCCGGTCATGTTCCGGCAATGGGCGCTGCGCCCGGACAGTGCGGGCGCAGGCGCGCATCGCGGCGGGCTGGGCGCGGTTTATGAGATCGAACTGCTGGAAGAAAACGCCGAGGCATTCCTGTTCGGCGAGCGCGGGAAATTCGCGCCGAAAGGCGTGGCAGACGGAGGCGAAGGGGCGTTGAACCGATTCGCCTATGAACAAGACGACGGCTGGCACGAGCCACCACTCACGTCGAAAATGGTTGGAATGACCCTTTCGAAAGGCCAGCGTGTGCGTCTTGAGACCCCGGGCGGCGGGGGATACGGGCCGCCCGGGGATCGCACTCCGCAGGCTGTGGCGCGCGACGTCGCGCTTGGATATCTGACCGCTTCAGCCGCCACCGCCACCTACGGCACGGCGTGGCAGAAGGAGCGCTCATGAGCACTCTGATCGGCGTCGATGTTGGCGGCACCTTTACGGATGTCTTCGTTCTGGACGAAGCCTCAGGGACCGCCAAGGTAGCAAAGGTCCCAACTTCCCGTCCCGATCAGTCAGTCGGATTTCTGGACGGGATCGGACGACAGGTCAGCGATCTGGGCAACGTAGCCACGGTGGTGCACGGCACCACAGCAGGAACCAACGCGCTTCTCGAACGAAAAGGCGCCAAGGTTGGCGTGATCACCACCGAGGGGTTTCGCGATGTGCTGGAGATGCGCCGGCGCGACCGGCGCGCCACCTGGGGCCTGCGTGGCGACTTTGACCCGCCTGTGCCGCGCGATCAGCGGCTGGAGGTGACAGAGCGCACACTGGCAGATGGCACAGTCCATACAAAGGTTGATCTGGATGCCGTTCGCGCGGCTGCCGAAACACTTCGCGATGCAGGCTGTCAGTCCGTCGCTATCCTCTTTGTGAACGCCTATGCAAACGCTGAGAATGAAGCAGCGGCCGTAGAAACGGTGCGCGCTGTCTGGCCAACGGCTCATGTAGCGGCCTCGCACGAAATCCTGCCCGAACTGCGCGAATTCGAGCGATTTTCGACCACGGCATTGAATGCCTACCTGCAGCCCGAGGTTGCAGGTTATATGACTCGCTTGAACGAGGCCCTGCGTGGCCAGAGCTTTGCGGGTGAATTTTTGATCGTGCAGTCCAACGGCGGCGTGATGAGTGTTGAGACCGCATCAGCGCGCCCGATCCGAACCGCCCTGTCCGGGCCAGCGGCAGGCGTAATTGCGGCGGGTCACATCTCGTCGAGCGCGGGCTTTGAAAACGTAATTACCGGCGATATGGGCGGAACCAGTTTCGACGTTTCACTGATCGCAGACGGGCAAACTGCGTTGAGCCCCCAAACCGCGATCGATTTCGGTATGGTTATCCGCGCTCCTATGATCGAAATAGCCACGATCGGCGCTGGCGGTGGGTCGATCGCCTGGGTCGACAAAGGCGGGTTTCTGAATATCGGTCCGGAAAGCGCAGGCTCCACGCCTGGACCTGTCGCCTATGGCCAAGGAAACACGCGGCCCACTGTCACAGATGCAAATGTGGTTTTGGGGCGGATCGATCCGGATAGCCCGATCGGCGGCACGCTCGACAGGCTGGATGTGGAGGGGGCACAAGCAGCGATAGAAGTCCATGTCGGGAATCCACTTGGGCTGGATCCTCTGGCAGCAGCCGAGGCAATCCTGCGAGTTGCGAACTCTCGCATGGCAGGCGCGATCAGGCTTGTTAGCATCGAGCGCGGTCACGATCCCAAAAAGTTTGCCTTTATGCCGTTCGGCGGCGGCGGCGCCCTGCATGCCGGAGCGTTGCTGTCCGAGGTCGGGATCGGACGCGCGATCATACCGCGTTATCCTGGGGTCACCTCTGCACTCGGATGCGTCATCGCTGATATGCGACAGGATTTCGTGCAGACGCTGAACGTCGCTTTGACTGGTTTGGACGAAGCTGCGCTTGGCCGGACCATCGCGGCACATTTGGCCGAGGGCATCCGGCTCCTGGATAGTGCTGGCGCAAAATTCGAGGCGCGCCAGGCCATTGTCAGTTTCGACATGGCCTATGCAGGGCAAACGCACACAGTCGACGTCCCGGTCTGGACCGGTTCAGCCAACAAGGCACATACGCCCACTGGACTGGAGATCTCCAAAGCGTTCGAAGCAGCCTATCTTAGCGCTTTTGGGCGCCTTCTGGAGGGCGGGGTGGCTCGGATCCTGAACCTAAGAACGGCCGTGATTGGAAAACGCCCAAAATTCGATCTGGCGTCCCTTGCACCGGGGCCCGAGGCCGATCTAAAAGCCGCGCTCAAGGGAACGAGACCGGTTTATTTCGACGGGGCATGGCACAACACAGCCCTTTACCACCGTTTGAAGCTGCCCGCCGGTACCAAGATCGACGGCCCTGCGATCTTAGAGCAGCCCGATACGACCATTCTCATCGAGCCTGATTTGCACGCCGAAGTCGATCGCTTCGGCAATATCATTCTCAGCCCGAAGGAGGCCGCCGATGGAGCTTGATCCCAAGCGAACAGCGCTTCTGACAATTGATTTACAAAACGACTTTCTGCATCCCGAAGGCGCCTATGGGCGGGCGGGGCAATCTGCTGAGAGCATCGCGGCTTTGCCTGCCCGGATCGCTCCCTTGCGGGATGCACTACGGGCCAAGGACGGCCATTATATCTCGGCGCAGTTTACATTGGTCCCCGGACCGGAGGGCGCGCCTTTGATCGCCCCGCATCTCAAGGCGCTCCGGCCTTTTCTCGGCAAGGGCGATTTTTGCCCCGGAGCCTGGGGGCATGGTCTTGTGGCTTCCCTTGCGCCTGCCGACTACACCATCGAAAAAGTCGCCTACTCCGCGCTTTACCAGACGCGATTGGAGTATGTCCTCCGCGCGGTCGGAATAGACACACTGATTGTTGGCGGCATTGTCACGAATGGGGGCGTTGCTTCGACTATTCGTGACGCGCATCTGCGTAATATTGAAACGATCCTGTTGTCTGATGGATCGGCGGCCTTCAAGCAGGAAGTTCACGAAGCGACACTGCTGTCGCTGGCAACGGTCACCCATGTGATGACCTGCGCCGAAGCGGAGGCATTGCTATGAGGATGCGCGACCGCCTGTCTCGTCCCGAAATTCTGACAACACCGGGTGTTTATGATGCGCTGACCGCAAAGCTAGCGAAGGATGCTGGCTTCGAGGCGCTTTATCTGTCCGGAGCTGCGGTCGCCTATACCCGGCTGGGCCGCCCGGATATTGGACTAACCTCGGTCACCGAGATGGCTGAAACGATGGCCCTCGTGCGCGACCGTGTCGATCTGCCCGTGATCATCGATGCGGACAATGGTTTCGGAAACGCGCTCAATGCCCAGCGCACCATGCGCCTTTATGAACGGGCCGGAGCGAACGCATTGCAGGTCGAGGATCAGAGCTATCCGAAACGCTGCGGACACCTGTCTGACAAAACCCTCATCCCAAGTGCCGAAATGGCCGGCAAAATTCAGGCAATGGTGGATGCGCGCCTGAACGACGAGACGCTTGTCATCGCGAGGACCGACGCAATTGCCGTCGAAGGATACGCGGCAGCCATCGAGCGGGCCGAGAAATACCGGGAAGCTGGGGCAGATGTGTTGTTCATCGAGGCTCCAGAGGACGAAGCCCAGCTCTCGGCGATAGCCGAGCACTTCGCGGGACGCATACCATTGTTGGCCAATATGGTCGAAGGTGGCGCGACCCCGACCAAGTCCGCCAGCTATCTGGAAGCGCTCGGATTTTCCGTTGTGATCTTTCCTGGCGGAATTGTTCGGGCGCTGGCCCGAGCGGCAGAAGACTATTACGCGTCTCTGAAGGCTCACGGGTCCAACGCGCCATTCCAGAACCGGATGTTCGACTTTTCTGCCTTGAACGAGAGGTTGGAAACGCCGGCCATGCTGGAAGCCGGAAAACGCTACGGCGCCGACTGACACGATGAGTATCAAGTCAACCCCAGGCACCGGCTTTTCGGCCAGGGTCGAGACGCTGGTGATCGGGGCGGGCGCCGGAGGGCTCGTTGCCGCACTCGCGGCCTTGGAGGCAGGACAGGAGGTTCTTGTACTTGAGCGCGACCCGGTGCCTTCAGGCTCCACGGCTCTATCGGCGGGTCTGATCCCGGCGGCGGGAACCTTGGCGCAGGCGACCGCTGGGATAGATGACTGCGCGCGTCTCTTCGCGGACGACATCATGGCAAAAGCCAAGAACGAACCGGACGCCGCGATTGTTGCCGCAGTAACTGAAGCCGCAGCGCCGACACTCGACTGGCTAGCAGACCGCTTTGCACTGCCCTTTACCGTTGTGGACGATTTCGACTATCCGGGGCACTCGGTTCGACGAATGCATGGCCTGCCCTCTCGCTCCGGCCGGGAACTGATCGACCGGCTGCGCAGCGTGGCGGAAGCGGAGGGGCTCGACATTCTGTGCGATGCGCCAGCCACGGCGCTCTTTGCCAACGGCAACCGCGTTACAGGGGTCGAGATCACCCGCCCGGATGGCTCCGCGGAGCAGATCGGCTGCGATCGTCTGATCTTGGCTTGTAACGGCTTTGGCGGAAACAGCGCCAAAGTGTCCAAGCTGACGCCCCGGATATCCGATGCGCTTTATTTCGGTCACGACGGCAATCGCGGTGATGCCCTGGATTGGGGCACAGCACTCGGTGGCGCGACCCGGCATCTGGGCGCATTTCAAGGCCATGGCAACGTGGCCCACCCCCATGGCGTCCTGATTACTTGGGCTACACTCAGCGAGGGCGGTCTTCAATTGAACGCACGTGGTGAGCGCTTCTGGGATGAGAGCCAAGGATACTCCGAAGCTGCGGCTCAGGTGCTGGCCCAGCCCGGTGCGATTGCCTGGACTGTATTCGATGCGCGCATCGCCCGCATTGCCCAGCAATTCGAGGATTTCCGGATCGCCGAGAACCAGGGCGCCATCCACACGGTCCCCGACGCAGAAGCACTCGCGCGCTTGATTGGTGCAGATTTGGGACCTGTGGTCGAAAGCATCGCGCATATGACTTCCGGACGATGTCCGTTCGGGCGCTCGTTCCATCCGGACAAGCGTCTCCGCCGGCCCTACCGCGCTGTGAAGGTGACAGGCGCTTTGTTCCACACCCAGGGCGGGCTCGACGTCGCTGCCAATGCGCAGGTCAAACGCGCCGAAGGCGGGCTGCTGCCGAACCTCTACGCGGTGGGCGGAGCGGCCTGCGGAATCTCAGGTGCCGGCGATGCTGGATATCTGTCCGGGAACGGGCTGCTGACAGCCGTGGTTTTGGGGCGGATTGCGGGGCGCGCCACATAGTGCGCGGCGCGCTGCGCATACTCAGTGCACATTCACCGGGCTAAAGTCATTCTGCCGGGCAAGCAAGAAGGCCATCTTACGGTCATTCACGAGCGCCAGTCGTTCCCCATTTTCGTCATGCACCGCGTAGATCAGATCGGTATCGCCAACCTGGTCCTGAACATCCTGCGGTAAATCGCTTACCGCGACGGGACGGACATAGACGATTGGCTCGCCGCCGGGAGCCGTGAAGTCAAACTCTTCGGTCATGTGTCGCCTCCATTTTGTCCATTGATCGCGATGGTCTGCACAACTGTTTCTGGGACGCTGCGCCGCAGATCGACATGCAGTAAGCCATGCTCCATCGTTGCACCGCTGACATCAACGCCCTCGGCTAAGACAAAGCTGCGCTGAAACTGGCGCGTGGCAATACCCCGGTGCAAATAAACACGGTCATCAGCATCTTCCGCGGACCTTCCGCGGATGACCAACTGCCGGTCTTCGACTGTTATGCTGAGGTCGTCTTCGCGGAACCCTGCCAGCGCAAGCGTAATGCGGTAGCGGTTCTCCGAGGCCTGCTCGATATTGTAAGGCGGGTAGCCGTCATTGCCGGATTTCGCCGTTCTTTCCACCAGCCTCTCAAGCTGGTCGAAGCCCAGAAGAAAGGGATGGGCGCCCAGGGTCATTTTAGTCATGCCATGTCCTTCGAAAAGCGACTGCAGAGCAGTGCCCCGTTCTGGCAGCACCGCGTATAGGCTAAATATGGGCCTGCGTCGCGAAACCTGCAAGGTAGGCCGTGTATTATCGGGCTCTGGCCGCGGCAAACCCTTCCCCAAAGACCAAGAATCCTTTACATCAAGCGCGGTGGTGGACGTAGCACAGGGCAACGCAAAATAATGCACGGAACCGGGGAAATGAGCCGGGAAGAAGTGTTGATGGTTGAGCTCAAAGTACTCAAACGTGAACACCGCGACCTGGATGAGGCCATTCATGCGCTCGAGGAGCAAGGGCGCGCTGATATGCTGACGATCCGCCGGCTGAAAAAGCAGAAACTGTCGATTAAAGACAAGATCACCCGGATTGAGGACGAGCTGTTTCCAGATATCATCGCCTGATGCGTTGCACCTCGGTCGCGGCGGCGTATAGTGCGCGCTCCCAGATAGGACCGGAGACCTCCATGGACCCCAAAATTGGTATCATCATGGGCAGCCAGTCGGACTGGCCGACTCTGCGGGAGGCTGCGAGCCTGCTCGACGAACTCGGGGTTGCCTATGAAACACGGATTGTCTCGGCGCACAGGACACCCGATCGGTTGTGGGACTACGGGAAAACTGCTGTGGAACGCGGGTTGAAAGCCATCATAGCCGGCGCCGGCGGTGCCGCGCACCTGCCGGGCATGATGGCGTCGAAAACTCGCGTTCCGGTCATCGGCGTACCCGTCCACACAAAAGCATTATCCGGCGTAGACAGCCTGTATTCAATCGTTCAGATGCCCAAGGGGTTTCCTGTCGCGACAATGGCGATCGGGGCTCCGGGGGCCGCCAACGCCGGGCTGATGGCGGCAGCGATCCTGGCAAACGAGGACCCCGAGCTTGCCACACGGCTCGACGCATGGCGTTCCGCGTTGTCGTCCTCGATCCCAGAGGAACCGTCAGATGTCTGAACCACTCGCCCCGGGGGCGGTGATCGGAATCCTTGGAGGAGGGCAATTGGGCAGGATGCTCTCAGTCGCGGCTTCGAGGCTGGGACTGCACTGCCACATCTTTGAACCCGCAGCTAACCCGCCTGCCGGCCAAGTGGCCGCGCGGGTTACGACAGCGTCTTATGATGACCTTGCGGCGCTGCGCCAGTTTGCAGAGGATGTAGACGTCATCACTTACGAGTTCGAAAACATTCCGGTGCCCGCGCTCGATGCTCTTGAGGCAATATGCCCGATCCGGCCTGGCCGCCACGCCTTGGCCACCAGCCAGGACCGGCTGACAGAGAAGGACTTTTTGCGGGATCTGGGCTTAGACACTGCCCCCTATGCCGCCGTAGAGGATATTCGCAGCCTTGAACTGGCCCTAGAGACCATCGGCGTCCCGAGCATCCTTAAAACCCGTCGTCTGGGCTATGACGGCAAGGGGCAGGTGCGTTTGCACACCCATTCAGATGCCGAAACCGCTTTAGAGGCAATGGCAGGTGCCCCGGCGATCCTTGAAGGATTTGTAGATTTCTCGCACGAAGTCTCAGTGATTGCGTCGCGTAGCCTTGATGGGGCCGTGGCCTGTTTCGACCCTGGCGAGAATGTCCACAAGGGCGGTATCCTCTCAACAACAACAGTACCGGCAAGGCTAACGCAGGTGCAGCGTACTGATGCCATTCTGCTGGCAGGGCGTATTCTGAATGCGCTTGAGTATGTCGGGGTTCTGGGGGTGGAGCTCTTTGTCACCCCGCAGGGCTTGATCGTGAACGAGATCGCGCCCCGCGTGCACAATTCCGGTCATTGGACGCAGAACGCCTGCGTCATTGATCAGTTCGAGCAACATATCCGCGCGGTCGCCGGCTGGCCCTTGGGCGACGGCAGCAGGCACTCGGATGCGGTCATGGAGAACCTGATCGGCGACGACGTTTATCGCATTCCGGATCTTGCCTCGGACCACAGCGCAGCGTTGCATCTTTATGGAAAGGCCGCAGCCCGTGCAGGACGGAAGATGGGTCACGTAAACAGAATCTTTCCCAAAGTGTGAGGTCGGCTCGGCAAAGCGGTTTGCTTTGATCGGCTTGGCTGGTTGCTTACCGAAATCCTGAAGTCATGGAATCGCCACATTTCCGCCCCACGGTTCCGTGCGCGCTGAGTTTTCTCCATCCTATTTTTCATGTGCGGTGCGCCATCCAAAGATAGCCTTAAGGCTATGATAGAATTTGTTTTTTTATCGCTCGCGAGTAGACGGGCGCATTTGTTTTAAAGCGATACAAGAACAGGAGTTTGCGATGACCATTCATCGAAAGGCCGGTTCCTACAACGCACGTGTTTCGGCCGCAGAGGCTGCGCGTGAGCGGAACCATCCAATCCATCAGGCCAACGGAGACGAACAGAAATACTCCGGCGCGCATTTTGCCATGAGCTTCACCAAAGGGCTGGCCCATGACCCGGACACCGGCGTTGTGGAAAACTCCGAGCATTTCATGGCGTTCCGAACAGCAATCAACGACGGTTTTATTGATGCGTTCAACACGCGGGTGCCGGTCCCTCCCTTTGCGGGGCAGAATGCATTCGGTAGGCGCCAGTGGGAAGCGCCCACCGCCGGAGTGGTTTACGATCTTGAGGGGCCAGACGCACAGGCCGTTACTATGGCTCCGGCGCCGGAACTGGGGTCGGAGGAACTCTCATTCGAAATGGCGGAGGTCTATGAGCTGGCTTTGCTGCGTGATGAGCCATTCCATGCCTTTGACCCGGATGGGGGAAGCGCGGCTCTGACCGACGCCCGTGATCGCCTGAACAGCTATGCCTATGCCACCAGTGGCTTTCCAAACCGTCCGCGAAAAACGAATGACGCGGGGCTGCTTGACCGCGACAACATCTTCCGGGGCTCCTCACCTGGGGTAGAAATCGGGCCATATGTCTCGCAGTTCATGCTTATCGGGAACCATATCGACGGCATTGCTAATATTTATGATGGGCAGATCCTCTACGGTGTTCAGCGCATTGATCAGCGGGTCCCCGTCGCCGCGGATGGGGATGACTACATGCAGAACTGGCAAGACTGGCTGGATGTTCAGAATGGCATGGATGTGCGAGGACCGGGCGATCCGGGGCAAAACTTCCAGTCAGGGGCTGTGCGGTTCATTCAGACGCCGCGCGATCTGGCGACTTATGTGCACTTTGATGCGCTGTATCAAGCCTACCTTAATGCCTGCCTGATCTTGCTGGGGATGAACGCGCCTGTTGACCCAGGGTTTGCCCATTTGGCCGGGGGCCGCAACAGCTTCCCATCCAGCATTTATAACGCTGGAGCCGATGTAGACGTGAACGGCAACCCGATAGCAATGGTCGGCTTCCAGCCCAACGCGGGTGGTTTTGCGCTCTATGGTGGGCCCCATATCCTGTCGATGGTGACTGAGGTGGCAACGCGGGCGCTCAAGGCGGCGCGCTTCCAGAAGTTCAACCTGCACCTGCGTCTCAGGCCAGAGGCGCTCGCGGCGCGCATGTCCAGCACCAGAAGCCCTGACGCGGCTTTCCCGCAACTCAAAGGTCAATTCGGAGAGATGCGCGCATCCATTCAGGACACGGTTGATGCCATAAATGCCTTTAACGGCAACACAGACGCTTTGCTGCCAATGGCCTTTGCCGAAGGGTCTCCTATGCACCCATCCTATGCGGCGGGTCACGCAACTGTCGCGGGCGCCTGTGTCACTGTTTTGAAGGCCTATTTCGACACTGGCGCTGTGTTTGTGACCAACTCCAACAGCGATAGTGATGCGACAAGCTTCCGGCATGCGGTGGCCGGGGACGTGCCGATCGCCTTCGAGGCGCATTTGAGCGGGGCGGCGCTACGCCAGGTTCCCCATCCGCTGACAGCGCCTCTGACTTTGGAAGGGGAATTGAACAAGCTTGCCGCGAATATTTCCATCGGGCGCAATATGGCCGGAGTGCATTACTTCTCGGATTACTACGACAGCCTGCGCATGGGAGAGGCGATTGCCATTGGTATGTTGGAAGAACAAGCGCTCTGCTACCCGACGGATCCCTTTGTCATGTCACTGAACACTTTTGACGGCGACAGTGTAATCATCGGCGCCCGCTAAAACGAGTGTTGGATGTGGATTCAGAGACAGCAAGGTACAAAACGACGAAGGCAGCAAGCTAACGCAGCGCGGGATCCGAGCACTACCCTCTGGTGAGGGTGGTGCTTGCGCCCAATCAGGCACTGCGGCACGGTCGCAGCATGCACATAAATGCGCCAAAATCACCCCGTCTTGCCGTACGGGCCCTGATACTGCACCAGAACCGGCTTTTGCTTGTCAATGCTTGGGGCGGCGGGGTGACCGATCTCTGGACAGCGCCCGGTGGCGGAGTGGAGCGCGGCGCGTCGCTTCCTGAAAATCTGGCACGCGAAGTGCATGAAGAGACAGGGCTAGAAATTGACGTCGGCGCGCCCTGCCTTGTGAACGAGTTCCATGATCCCAAGGGCACCTTTCACCAGGTCGATATCTATTTTCGGGCTTCGGTGGCGCGCGGATTCCTGTCGGAAGACTGGAAAGATCCTGAAGGTGTGGTGACAAAACGCCGGTTCTTTGCCCGCGATGAGATGCGGGAAGTGCGGGTAAAACCCGACAGTCTGGCCTCAGTGGCGTGGGACGAAAAGGTGATTTACGACCCGCTGGAACCAATCGTGAGATAGCGCAAATTCCGGTTAAGCGAGTTTTAACCCTACTCCGGTGAGAGTGAGTGCACACGTCCGTTCACCATCTCAGGAGCCCCCTATGTTTCGCGCCAAAGGCCTGCTTTGTGCCGCGGCTCTAATGGCCGCCCCGCTTGCGACCAAAGCCGCCACGATCACACCATTTGAAATGGCGTTTTTCACTTTTGACACCTCAGGCGTGGGGGCATTGCAGATTACCGGCTCGGCCTTCGCCTGCATTTTTGGAGATCAGTGCTTTCAGGAGGACGGTCTTCTGGCTCCCGGAGCGCGACTGCAGGTCGATTACGGAACGACTCACGGCGGCGCGCAGCTCGGCAGCCGCTATTTCACAAACAACTTCCCAACCCCCATCAACAACGCCGCCGGAAAGGTCGCAACAGACCCCCCGATATTCATTCCGGCAGAAACTGACGAGGTCTTTGCAACCTTCCGATATGTCAACGACGTCTATTCTGTTGAGGAGTTTCGCATTTTCTCTGCGGATGTTGAATTGACCGGAGAGGTTGTTCCCCCTGATCCAATCGCCGCGATGCCGCTAGCGGCCTCGGGATGGATGCTCTTGCTGGGTCTGTGCGCAATCGGCGTGGTCGGCCAACAGGCGCGGAAAAGGCGCGCGCGCGGGCATGGTGACTAGCCTTCCGACCGGCCTTTGCCAAGGGAAACGGCCACCCCGCCAAGAACAAGGCCCCCCGCGCCGATCATACTCCAGCTGAGCGTTTCGCCCAGAAAGGCGACGCCGCCCAGTGTGGCTATAACCGGTACGCTCAGTTGCGTAACGGCGGCCCGGCTCGGTCCCAGACGCGGAAGCACCGAATACCATAAAGCGTAGCCACAGCCCGAGGTGACAGCACCGGAGATCACTGCCAGTGCTGCGCCCGACACAGATATCGGGTCTTGGTCGGGTACAAGCACCCAAGCCAGGAGAGTCACGGGCAGACAAAAGAGGAAGGCAATCGCCGTATCGCTTAATGGCGCGGCGCTGGCACGGCCTGCAAGAGAGAACATGCCCCACCCAATGGCAGCCATGACCATCAGGGCCGTACCCGGCAAGGCAGCCCCTGTCCCCGGATCTGGACGCAAGAGCAACACCAGCCCCGCCAGAGCAATCATCGCCCCGGTCCACCGGTGGCGCGGCATTGGCTCGCGCAACACCAAAGCACCTGCGAACATCGTGATCTGCACCGCTCCGAACAACAAAAGCGCCCCGAAACCTGCGTCCAGGCTAAGATACGCAAACGAAAATCCGAGCATATAAAGAGTGAGCCAGACAACCGCGCCCAGATTTCTGCGACCGGGGCGCGGCATGTCACGGCGAAGGACAACCAACAATATGAGAATGGCCGCCCCTGAAGCCACACGGATCAAAGCGAAACTGGCCGGGCCAATAGCTCCGTCCAGGAGCGCCGCGCGATTCAGCAGAGAATTGGCCGCGAATGCCACCAGTGTGACAAGCACCAACGTTGCGTGCATCGCCCCGCTCATGCGGCCTCCATCAAGCGTTCAGCAAAGCCGCCGCCGGCGTAGCTTACCCGCCCGCCCACGAATGTTGCTTCCACACGGCGTGTGTGACGCGCAATCACGACCAAATCAGCGCAGGCGCCAGGCCGAAGATGTCCACGATCTTTCAACCCTAGCAGCCGGGCAGGTCCCGAGGACACCAAATCCCAAGCTTCCTCCTGCGAATAGCCGTCCTGAATAAGCCGGAAGGCGGCCAGTCGTAGCGATGGATAGTGATAGTCTGACGCGAGGGCGTCGCACAAACCGGCCTCAACCATTTCAGCCGCGCTCAGGTTGCCCTTGTGACTGCCGCCACGCACAAGGTTCGGAGCGCCAAGAATTATACCATCGCCACCATCCCGCGCCGCATGCGCAGTCTCGGCGGTTTCGGGAAATTCCGCAATCCGTGCTCCTGCGTCCCGATACCACCGGCGGCCCGTGGGGGTTGCATCGTCGTGGGACCCCATACGCACACCAATGGCCCTTAGCCGCGCACAGAGCGCCGGCAGATTTGCCCTGACTGCTGGCTCCATCGCATGCAGGCGCTGTAACATCTTCAGATGTGCGTCAGGCGCACGCCCTGCCTTCAGCGCCTGTCCGGTCAGACGGGGTGGTTTTTTGTTCTGCGACAAAGCTTCATGCGGCAGGTGGTCGTTGAAGACGACATACCGAATACCGGCTTGGGTTATGAACTCCTCCGCTGCGGCGAGCCCCTCGTCCGTGCAAATCTCGAGCCTGAGTTGCAGGATCATCCGGGTCACCAGCTCTGGTGCGGCCTCCGAAAAGGCAGCCGCCAGATCGCGCGCGAAATCTGGACCGCGCATTCCGCCTTCCCAGCTCCAGAACTGAGCCAGTACAGCCGTCGTAATGCCGTTCGCGGCGAGTTCTGCGTCCACAGCGCGCAGGCCTTCGCCAAGATCGCGAACAGCGCCGCGACGTGGCGCGAGATGCCGCTCAAAGCCATCGCCATGGGCATCTATAAGCCCAGGAAGCACAGCGTAGCCCTGGCAATTCACGCGACGCAAACCATCTCCCGGGCGGCACAGTAGGCCGGCATGCATCGCAATATCTTCTGGGGGCTTTTCCCCAGCTACCAAAACGTCCACGTCGGAGAAAACCAGATCCGGCATGGCGCCGTCATGAACAAGGTTTCGCACGGGGGCAAGCCCCTCGATGGATCACAGATAGCGGAAGGCGCGGTGGTACGTGACTGCCTGTTTCACATCTGCAGTCCCGGCCGCCAGTGGACAGGCCATAAAATTGTCTGGCGGGTAGTCAGACCTGAGGTTTCGTGCAGCATCTACAGAAAAACCGAACTTCTGGTAGAAGGGCGGGTCACCCAAAACAACAACGGCTGGCACCCCGCGCTGGCGCAGAGTGTCCAGGCCATGCCGTACCAGCTGCGATCCAATCCCGTGGTTGCGACGGTCCATCCGGACCGACAGGGGGGCGAGCGCGATCCATCCGCGCGGCGCCTCCAACTCTGAAAACGCGACATGCCCCACAAGCGCATCATTTTCGACTGCCACAAGCTCAAGCATCATTGCGTTTTGCGTCCGCAGCTCTTCAACAAGCATCGCTTCTGCCTGCCCTTCGAACGCAGTGTCGAGCAGAATGGAAATGGCCAGTGCGTCGTCCGCAGTCGCCGCGCGCAGGGTCACGTCATCCATTTGATATTGCCCCATATGTTTGGCAAAGGATGGCTCAGATCGCCTATGCAGGTAAAGCCGCATCAGGCGTTTACTGGCGCACTAAAGAAAAGGGGCCCCAAAGGGCCCCTTCGTTTATCCGGATGCCGGGTGGCTTACATCATGCCGCCCATGCCGCCCATGTCGGGCATACCACCGGCAGCGGCTGCGCCTTCCTTGGCAGGCTTGTCTGCAACCATTGCTTCTGTGGTGATCAGCAGACCAGCAACCGAGGCCGCATCTTCCAGAGCCGTCCGGACGACTTTGGCCGGGTCGATCACACCGAAGGAGAACAGATCGCCATACTCTTCGGTTTGCGCATTGAAGCCATAAGCGCTGTCGTTGCTCTCGCGGACCTTTCCGGCCACGACAGCACCGTCAACACCGGAGTTTTCCGCGATCTGGCGCAGAGGAGATTCGATCGCTTTCTTGACGATCGCAATGCCTGCATCCTGATCCGGGTTCGCACCGGTCAGGCCGTCAAGTGCCTTGCCGCCCTGTACCAGAGCAACTCCGCCACCGACGACAACACCTTCCTGCACAGCAGCGCGGGTCGCGTTCAAAGCATCATCCACACGGTCCTTACGCTCTTTCACTTCCACTTCGGTCATGCCGCCAACACGGATCACAGCAACACCGCCTGCCAGTTTGGCAACGCGCTCTTGCAGCTTCTCACGGTCGTAGTCGGAGGTGGTCTCTTCGATCTGGGTGCGAATTTGAGCAACACGTGCTTCGATCTCGGCCTTTTCGCCTGCGCCGTCGACGATGGTGGTCTCATCTTTGGTGATGGAGACGCGCTTGGCTGTGCCCAGCATATCGATGGTGACGTTTTCGAGCTTCATGCCCAGGTCTTCGGAGATGACCTGACCGCCGGTCAGGATCGCGATGTCCTGCAGCATGGCCTTACGACGGTCACCAAAGCCCGGTGCCTTGACGGCTGCGATCTTGAGGCCACCGCGCAGCTTGTTGACCACGAGGGTCGCCAGCGCTTCGCCTTCAACATCTTCCGCAATGATCAGAAGCGGCTTACCGGACTGGATGACGGACTCCAGAAGCGGCACCATCGGCTGCAGCGACGAGAGTTTCTTCTCGTGCAGCAGGATGATCGCGTCTTCCAGCTCAGTTGTCATTTTGTCCGGGTTGGTCACAAAGTAAGGGCTCAGGTAGCCGCGGTCGAACTGCATGCCTTCGACAACATCGGTCTCCGTCTCGAGGCCCTTGTTTTCTTCGACAGTGATCACGCCCTCGTTGCCGACTTTCTGCATCGCGCCTGCGATCTGCTCACCGATTTCGGCTTCGCCGTTGGCGGAGATGGTGCCGACCTGCGCGACCTCATCGCTGTCTTTGACTTCGCGCGACGCATTCTTGATCTCTTCCACAACTTTGGAAGTCGCCAGATCGATACCACGCTTGAGGTCCATCGGGTTCATGCCAGCAGCAACCGACTTCATGCCTTCTTTGACGATGGCCTGTGCGAGAACGGTCGCTGTGGTGGTGCCGTCGCCGGCTTCGTCATTGGTACGCTGGGCCACTTCTTTGACCATTTGAGCGCCCATGTTCTCGAACTTGTCTTCAAGTTCGATTTCCTTTGCAACCGATACACCGTCCTTGGTGATGCGCGGTGCGCCAAAGGATTTGTCGAGGACCACGTTGCGGCCCTTAGGGCCCAGGGTCACTTTAACTGCATCGGCGAGAATATTTACGCCGGTCAGCATACGATTGCGGGCATCGGTGTCGAACTTGACGTCCTTAGCTGCCATTTGGATTTCTCCTGTTTAGTCTTTGAAATACGGTCTGCGTCTCTACTCAGGCGATAACGCCGAGGATGTCGCTTTCCTTCATGATCAGCAGTTCTTTGCCATCAACGGTGACTTCCGTGCCGGACCACTTGCCGAACAGGATCTTGTCTCCGGCTTTGACGTCCATGGCGATCCGATCGCCATCGTCATCCTTTGCACCCGCACCTACGGCCACAACCAGACCTTCGGCCGGCTTTTCCTTAGCGCTGTCGGGGATAATCAACCCGCCTGCGGTTTTTTCGTCGCTCTCTACGCGTTCGACCAGAACCCGGTCGTGTAGCGGAGTGAATGCCATGTCTGAGGCTCCTTCGCTCAGTGTTACTCTCTGACCCGAGAATGGGCCATTAGCACTCATTTCATTTGAGTGCTAACGCAGCGGAGATAGAGACTACCCCGCAGCGTGTCAACAAGATGGATGAGGTTTTTCTCCGACCACTTCGTTAAAGCTTTGCGACCGATGGAAACCGATCCTGCGCCGACAGCGATATGATTTGGATGGATTGAGCAAGGTTAACTCCAGTTTAACCATAACTCAGTGAGATCGGGCCATGGATGACCCTCTGCTCTCCCCCGACCCGCAAGCTCAGAAGCTCTCCCGTCAGGCCCCGCTTTTGGTGGTTGGTTTACCCAGGTCCGGCTCTTCGCTGCTCAGCCATGTGATGTCACAGGCACCCGATTGGTACGTATTTGACGATCTCTATATCTACCGACAGGCCAGCAATCTTGGTGCTTCGCATGATCAACCGCTTACGAAAGCACAGTTCGAAAAGCTTCTGTTTTTTATGGGCTGGCAAATCAGGGCACGGCTGCGCTTCGGCAAATATGCGCTTCCATCTTGCGCGGAAGAAGAAGTAGAGCCGATGAACGCCGCTCTGCGCCTGTGCTTCAAAAACCGTCTGCCGACTTGGCCTGAATTACAAAAGGAATGGATGGCCAGACTTGCGCTTCGGTCTGGCGCAACCCGCTGGGGATGGAAGTCTCCAGGTGCGTTCAGAATCAGAAATCAGCTTGAACAGGTCTACCCCGGGATGAAGGTCGTCTTTCTGATGCGGAAACCGGAAGCTGTTTTGGCGTCCTATAAACACATGCAAGCAGATAGCCAGGACGGAGATCCGGCTCAATACCACCCAATTGCCTATGCATATTACTGGAGATCTGCGGCACGCGCTTGGCTGGACGACCAGAGAAAGGGTATTCCGAACAGGCACTATGTTCGCTTCGAGGATCTCATCGGGGACACTGATAGCACTACCAAGGGACTATCGGATTTCATGGACAGCGAGATCGGCGTTGTGGAGATGCCAAACAGGCCAAACTCTTCCTTCCTACACGGCGCATCCCGAACCAGCCGGCGCAAGGGACTCAACGGGCTAGAGCTTGCGGCACTGAACCTGATAGCGGGTCGCGAGAGGGCTGAACTGTTTTCTGATGTTCCCCTGGCCCAAGTTCCGCCCGGTCTTGGAGATGCAATCGAGCTTTTTGCAAAGTCGTGGTCCTTTTCAAGATATCGCGCCCTTCTGAACATACAGGCGCTTGGCAGACGGGTTTCCACGCGAATAACCTCTTAGATCTGCGGCATCGTCAGCACGTTTTCCGAAATAGGTCGCCGATTGCTTTGACCCATGACAAAGCGAAGCGTAGTGGCGGCCATTTGCCACCTTCGCCACCGGTGACAAGCCGGTCGCGTCCTCCTATAACGCCCGCGCAAATTCCTCCTGAACGGACATGATGACATGACGATTAAAGTTTTCGGCCACACGTCGCCCGACACTGATTCCACGGGCTCTGCTCTGGCCTGGGCGTGGTACCTCAGCGAGGTGAAAGGCACGCCCGCCAAGGCAGTGCTGCTGGGTCAGCCCAACACCGAAGCTGCGTTCATGCTGGAGCGCTGGGGGTTTGAGACACCCGAGATTATCCAGGACGTGGCGGACGGGGAACCGGTTGTTGTGGTCGATACCAACAACCCCGCCGAACTGCCTGCGAATATCAATAACGCCGACATCCGGCAGATCATCGATCACCATAAATTGGTTGGTGGACTAGAGACGAAGGGGCCAATCGACATCACGATCCGTCCCGTCGCCTGCACTGCGACGCTTATGTACGACCTGATGGGCGACGATACCGCGAAACTGCCAGAGAACATCAAGTGCGCAATGCTGACATGTATTCTATCCGACACGCTTGAGTTCCGGTCGCCCACAACCACATCCCGCGACAAAGAGGTAGCAGAGGATCTGGCGCATCAACTGGGGCTCTCCATACCTGATTACGCTGCGGAAATGTTTGCCGCAAAATCCGATGTCTCGGCTTTCTCTGATGCGGAACTGATCCGCATGGACAGCAAAGCCTATGAGGTAGGAGGCACAAAATTCCGCGTCTCGGTTCTGGAAACCACCGCCCCGGCGACAATTCTGGATCGCAAAGCCTCAATCATGGAAACGATGCCAGGTGTTGCGACCGAAGACAGTGTCGATCAGGTCCTGCTCTTCGTGGTCGATATTCTCAACGAAGAAGCCACACTCCTGTTGCCAAACGACCTTGTGAAGTCGGTGGCTGAAAGAAGTTTTGGCGCTGTTGCCAGTGGAGACACTGTCGTGCTGCCGGGCATTGTAAGTCGCAAGAAACAGATCATCCCGAATCTTGTGGCCTGAGAAGCGAAAGACATAGGCGCGTGCTTTTCGAGCAACGCAACATCGCCCCAGGTTAATAGCAATGAACCTTCCCGGTTCTTGTCTCTAGGTGGCAGCACTGACCTGGAGGAGAGCTCTTTCTACAGCCCCCACCGTGCTGGATTATATGCTGTTCATCGTAGCTTTCGGCAAAGAGCTCCGGTACGCTGGATTGCGCCGGAGAGCTCAAAGCCAAGACCAAAAAAGGCACCGAGGCCAGTGATAAGAGAATGCGCATTCTGCTCCTCAACTCTTGGTTTCCGATAGCACTTCGGGCTTCGCACAGCGGCGTGCTTCAAGAACGCAAAAAACGCGGCAGAAAAATGACTTCGCGCGGTCTTCCCTTGCGGAGCGCTATCCCGCAAAACAAATGCCAGCAGCAACTTCGGGCATCTCCGATAGGCTCTCCCAACGCGACAGGAACCACTCAATGACCCGTATCATCGAAAGCCTCGACCAGATATCGCACCAGTACGACGCGCTTCTGGTCGATCTTTGGGGCTGTGTGCACAACGGGATCGAACCATTTCCAGAGGCGGTTACAGCACTTCAGACCTATCGCGCTTCTGGCGGGACGGTACTATTGCTGACAAACTCGCCGCGGCCTCGCGCTGGCGTTGAGAAGCAACTCGCGAATATGGGGGTACCCGAGGACACCTGGCACACGATTGCGACCTCTGGCGACAGCGCGCGCATGGCGATGTTCCGCGGTGTTGTGGGCCGAAAGGTATACTTTATTGGCGAGGATCACGACCAGCGGTTCTTCGACCCTTTGAAACTGATGGACAACCCTGTGGAAATTGCCCAGGTGCCGCTCGAAAAGGCAGAAGGGATTGTTTGCACGGGGCCTTTCGATCCGATGGCTGACCCCGCGGTGAACAGACCCGAGTTTCTGTTCGCCAAGCAAAAGGACCTCAAACTCCTTTGTGCGAACCCCGACATCGTTGTTGACCGCGGTGAACGACGGGAATGGTGCGCTGGCGCCCTGGCACAGCTTTACTCTGAGATGGGCGGGGAGAGCCTGTATTTCGGGAAACCGCATCCCCCGATCTATGATCTCGCTCGGGCCCGCCTCGCAGAACTTGGCAAAATGCCGGGAGCGGACCGCATTCTGGCCATCGGAGATGGGATCGCGACAGATATCCAGGGAGCACAAGGCGAAGACATCGACTCGCTCTTTATCACCGGCGGACTGGCCGCTGCAGAAACCGGAACCTCCCGGCAGCCGGACCCTGAAAAGCTGAATTCTTACCTCAATGATAAAATGGTCACACCGACTTTTGCCATTGGCAAGCTAAGATAACGCCGTATTGAATTTCCAAAGCGCAATATTATTTCAATCAAACACGTATAAATTGCCGCATTCTTGCTTTCGCAGTTGCAGCATGACTCGTTTTCGACTAAACCCGGGCCAGCAGTTCTGGAGGACCGCATGTTCGACAATCAGCCCCGAGGTACAATTTGCATCGAAGACCTCGAGGTCGGCATGTCCCGGTCCCTGCGCAAGGTCGTGACCGACAGAGATATTGAGATGTTTGCCGAGGTGTCGACTGACCGGAACCCTGTCCATCTGGACGAGGAGTACGCCAAGGAGACAATGTTCCACGGGCGCATTGCACACGGGATGCTCACCGCGGGTCTGATCTCGGCGGTGATCGGAGAACAACTTCCGGGCCACGGCACTGTATATCTGGGCCAAAACCTGAAGTTCATGGCACCTGTCCGCCCCGGCGACATGGTTCTTGCAAAGGTCACCGTTGCGGAAATCGATCATGCGCGGCGTAGGGTTGCGCTCGACACGCGTTGCTATGTTGATGAACAGATCGTGTTGAAGGGCGATGCGACGGTCCTCGCCCCAAGCCGCAAGTTCGACTAGGACCGCGGTCCGCCCCGCTTGCCACCCAGTACGTTGAGCGTTACCTGACGGTCATGATTACCATCGTCCGAGACGCAGACTACGTGCGCCCCGCAGATCGCGGAGCAGCCGCGGCAATTGGCAATTTCGACGGCGTCCATCTCGGTCATCGAAGCGTTCTGGATCTGACCCAGGACACAGCACGACGTTTGCATGCGCCATTGGGCGTGATGACATTTGAGCCCCATCCCAGAGAATTCTTTGCCCCCGATGCGCCGCCGTTTCGTTTGATGTCAGCATCAGCCAAAGCGCATCGGCTCGAAAAGCTCGGGATCAACATTCTGTATCAACTGAGTTTCACGTCCGATCTGGCCAGTCTCAGCGCCGAAGCATTCGCGCAGCAGATCATTGCCGACAAACTGGGCCTGCGCCACGTCGTAGTCGGACGCGATTTCTGCTTCGGAAAGGGCCGCAGCGGTACAGCCAAAATGCTGGAAGAAATGGGCGACGAAATGGGCTTTGGCGTTACGATCGCAGAGCTTTTGCAGGATGCCAAGCAAACCGTATCCTCGACCTCGATCCGCACTGCTTTGTCAGAAGGTCGCCCGGAGGATGCAGCACGCATGCTTGGGCATTGGCATCGGATCGAAGGCCCTGTAATCCATGGCGAAAAGCGCGGGCGCACCTTGGGCTATCCGACCGCCAATATGTCGATCGACGGTCTGCACCCGCCAAAATACGGCGTCTACGCAGTTCTGGTCGACGTGCTGGGCGGCCCGTTCCAGGGCCGGTATCAGGGCGTTTCGTCCATGGGTGTGCGTCCAATGTTCGGAGAGAACCGTCCCAATATCGAAACCCATGTATTCGATTTTGCCGGTGATCTTTATGGCGTGGAGGTCTCGGTAGCGCTTGTCTCATACTTACGATCTGAACGTAAATTCGACGGTCTCGACACACTGGTTGCCCAAATGAATTCCGACAGCAACGAAGCACGGACAAGACTGGCCGAGGCAACTTTGTGAGCCGAAGACGCACACCTAACGCTGCGTTGGCGAAAGAATCTATGCGCCCGAAGTTCTGGGACCGGATTCCGCTTGAGAAGCTCAATCCGGCTGAATGGGAGGCGCTCTGCGACGGATGCGGTCGCTGCTGCCTTCTGAAGCTTGAAGATGCGGACACAGAAGCGATTGCCTTCACACGCGTGTCCTGCCGCTTGTTGGACACAGATACCTGCCGCTGCGGCAACTATGACATCCGAAAACAACTTGTCCCCGACTGCGTGGTGCTAACGCCGAAGAATATAGATGAAATCGGATACTGGATGCCCAGCACGTGTGCCTACCGTTTGCGGTATGAAGGGCGGCCGCTTTATGACTGGCACCCGTTGGTCTCCGGGCGCCGTGAGTCCGTGCGGGAAGCGGGGATCTCAGTCGCAGGCTGGGTTGTTCCCGAATATGAGGTCGACGAGGAAGATCTCGAAGACTATCTGATCGCACCCGAAAACGACTGAAACGGGCGTTGAGAGCTCGCCGTGGCCAGAAACCGGCCGATCGCAGGACCCAGCGTTGCGGCGTGGGTTAAGGGGCACATATGTCCTGCTCCGGCCAGAAGCATGCGTTCCGCATTGGGGATCTGCTGCGCCAACGCATCCATTATCGCGTTCATAACAGGCGGGCTTTCTGTGCCTGAGACCAAAAGGGTCGGACTTTGGATACGTTCAGCGCCTCCGTCCTTCAGCAATCCATGAACATCGTCAACAAGCGCCGGCTTTGCTTCGTCAATCAGCTCAATGCGAGATGTCATATAGCGCCGGGTCTCGACTCCGAGCTCATCCCACGGTCTGGGACCGCCCCAATGCGCATAAAAGGCCCTGGCGGCGGCTGCATTGTCGTTCCTGTCGAACGCAGCATTCTCGGTAGCACTGGCCCTCTGGTACCCGGCAAAAACATCTGGTGCGGTCTGTCGGGCGAGCGCAAAGAGCACAGGCTCCAACAGCACGAGACTACGGACCCGCTCGGGCGCTTCAATGGCAAATCGGAGCGCGACCGTTGCACCGAAACTATGGCCCACCAGATCGACCGGTCCACTGGCGTTAAGCGCGCAAAACTCTGACAGAACATCACGTGTTTGCGTATGGGCGCCGCGCGCTGCGTCCACGGCGCCTGACTGGCCATGTCCAGGCAAATCGAAAGCAAGCAGCCTGCGCCCCGGCAGGGCCCGTGTCAGCGGCAGCCAGGCACCAACCGAGCCGAGCGAACAATGCACAAGCACCGCGGTCGGACCACTGCCGTGCTCCGTCCAGTGCGTAGGCGTATCCGCAAGGACGGAGACCGGCATCAGAGTGTGCCCGCGAGATGCGCGTCGAGATCTTCCAGTCGGTCCTGGCCCCAGAACCTTTGGTCCATATCGGTGATATAGAAAGGAGCGCCAAACGCGCCGCGGGTGATCGCTTCTTCCAGATTGCGGGAATAGGTTTCTGAAGCCCCCAATAGGTTTCGCCCAGTAAGATCGGGGTCGAAACCTGCACGTGCCAGGCAATCCCGGATCACGTCATCCTCCGCTATGTTCTTGTCTTCCGCCCAGCACGCTCTCCCAAGCGCTTGGATAAGCTGGCCCATATCACCACCGCCTTCTTGCGCCGCATTAATTACCGCATACGAGCTCGGTGCCGGGTTGGTCGGAAAGAATGCCGGCTGCACGTTGAGGTCAAGTCCGGCTTTTTTCGCCTGCCGCCGTAAATCCTGCGCGCGGTATTCCTGCCGGTTGGGATGGCGGTCTTTTGGGGGAGTTCCTCCGGTACGCCCGAAAAGGGCGATGACATCCAGCGGCTTGTAGGCAATCTCAACGTCGTGCTTCGCAGCGATCTCTTCAAAACGCGTACCCGCCAGATACGTGTACGGCGATAGCGTCGCGAAGTAGTAGTCGATTTTAGCCATAGTTCTCCCCTTTTGGCGCCCGCGCCCGCTTTGTTGCGCCTTTGCCTAGGCAAGACCGTATGGAGTTGGTAAGCGGTGTCAACAGCGCCTGAGGCGCTGTGAGTCCCGCTGCCAAACAATACAGGACGAGAGCCCGCTCATGCCCGTTCAACAAGAACCCAAGCTGATTTCAGGCAATGCCAATCTGCCGCTTGCCACATCCATCTCGCGCCGGATGTCCGTGCATCGCGGCATGCAGGTGGGCCTCGTGGATGCCCGCGTAGAGCGGTTCAATGATGGCGAGATTTTCGTCGAGGTGTTCGAAAATGTCCGTGGAGAGGACATGTTTATTATCCAATCCACCTCGAACCCTGCGAACGACAATCTGATGGAGTTGCTGGTGATGTGCGATGCTTTGCGCCGCTCCTCTGCATCGCGCATTACTGCCGTAATCCCGTATTTTGGCTACGCCCGGCAAGACCGGCGCACAAAAGCCCGCACGCCCATCACCGCCAAACTTGTCGCCAACATGATGGTCGAAGCGGGTATTGAACGCATTCTGACAATGGACCTGCACGCCGCGCAGATTCAGGGATTCTTCGACATCCCGGTCGACAACCTCTATGCCGCTCCGATCTTCGCACTGGACGTATTGCACCACTTCGCGGCACGTCTGGACAACGTCACGGTCGTGTCGCCGGATGTGGGTGGGGTCGCCCGCGCCCGCGAGTTGGCACAACGTATTGGCTGCGGGTTGGCTATTGTCGACAAACGCCGCTCCAAACCCGGAGTGGTCGAGGAAATGACTGTAATCGGTGAGGTCGAGGGACAGACCTGCATCATTGTTGATGACATTTGCGACACAGCCGGGACGCTGTGCAAAGCCGCCGACCTGCTGATCGAGCAAGGCGCAACCGAGGTACATTCCTACATCACCCACGGGGTGTTGTCCGGTCCGGCGGTGGAACGCGTGACGTCGTCAAAAATGAAAAGCCTTGTGGTCACCGACTCGATTGCGGCCACGGAGGCGATAAAGAACGCGGCCAACATCAGAATCGTGCCAACTGCGCCCGTCTTCGCCCAGGCCATACTGAACATCTGGAATGGTACCAGCGTGTCGTCGCTCTTTGACAAGGACACGCTGACACCGATTTACGAGGGCATGTACGCCAACGCGAGCTGAGGACTTTCAAGCTACTCGGGTGTGGACATAAGTCGGTAAAGCGTCTGCAACGTGTTCGGCGGTTTCAGTCCAAACGGGCCGAAAAATTCCGAATAGACATCGGTAATCTCCCCAGACCGGAACAAACGGGAAATGGACCGGTCGGCAACCAAGGCAAAGTCCGCATCGCCGCGCTTTATGGCCAGCGCGTACGGTTCGAAAGAGAAAAAGTTGCTTGAGAGGTAGTAATTCTTGTCGCCGCTTGTCTGGGACATCACCTGCCCCACCAGCACAACCTGGTCTGAAGCATAGGCGGCAACTTCGTCTGCATTCAAAGCATCAAGCCCGGCTTCCGCAGAGGCCATGCTGACGATTTCAGCTTCAATACCCGCGCGTTCAATCGCCGAGATCAGAGAGGCTTCTGTGGTAGTGCCTGCAGCGACGGCGACGCGCTTTCCGGCAAGGTCCGCAACCCTGTCGACCCGGTTTTCGTTCAGGCTTAGGAACGTCCCACCGGTGAGCAGCGTTAACTGTGTGAAACCCACACGTTCCATGCGGCTAAGCGTTTTCGTGGTTGCCCCACACAGAATATCGATGGTTCCGTCTTCGATCTTGTCAAAACGATCCTGAGCGCCGACAGCCACATAGGTTACAGTAATGTCGTCCCGCCCCAAAGTTGCTTTCACATCCGCCGCGATCCGGTCACAGATGGCAACGGAGTACCCGGTTGCCAACCCGGTCGCATCCGCAAAGGAGACCGGGGGGTGAGTGGTTCGGTATCCGATCGTGAACTCGCCAGTTTCTTCGATATGGGCCAAGGTGTCTGGCGCAGTCTGCGCGTGGGCCAAGGCGGGGAGTAGCAGGACCATTAGTGCGCCGATAAACTTCATGGCTCGAACATCCTTTTCAAAAAAGTGACCGAACGCAGTCGGCCCTTCCCAACCCTACACGGGCTCGGCGTTCAACCAACAAATAATATACGTTCACTGGCTTTTTTGCTTATCAGCAAAAACGCTTGGCATGCGGCTTCGCACCCTGCACCGTAACAAAGCCTATATCGCCGCTTTCACAGCGGCCATATGGTCAGGGCGAATACCGCAGCAGCCGCCGATCAGGTGCACGTTTCGATGGGCCCAATGTACGCAGTTATGGGCAAAGTCAGCTGGAGAGATCGTATCCTCAAACCGCCACTCGCCATCTTTAAAAACACCTGAATGGGCGTAGACGCCGACAAGACCGGACCAATATGCCTCCACGATGTCGAGGCATGCATCGATATACTGAACATCTGTGTGCATGATGTTCACGAGCGGCACGTTCTTGTCGGCCAGAGCTTCCAGAGCGACTGCCAGCGGAGCCCCGTTATAAAGACACATCTCGCCTTTTTCGTTCGGTTTGCAGCTAAGCCCCACCCAGACAGGCAGGCCGCTGGTCTGTGCTGCCTCAAGCGTTACCAGCATGCGGTCAATGTCTACCATCATCTCCAGCATAAGCAGGTCAGCCCCCGCGTCTTTCATGATCGCAGCCTGTTCCTCGATACCTTCGGCCAGCACGCTCAGCGGCGGATGTCGTTGCACGAAAGACCAGTAAGAAATCGCGCCCGCCACCAGAACATCGGGGGTACCCATAGACCGTCGCGCTTCGCAGGCGATCTCGACAGCACGTCGATTGAGCGCTTCGAATTGCTCTTCTACCCCTGCATCCTGCAATGTGTTTCGCGCCGTTGAGAAGGTGTTCGAGATGATGATCTCTGCACCGTTTTTGATATAGTCCTGATGAATCTGTTGCAGAATGTCAGGCGCATTCAATGCGCCACCACCGCTCCAGGCATTGTCGAGCTTTGGTGCTCCGCGTCGTTCGACTTCGCTGCCCGTTCCGCCATCGATGATGATACGTTCCCCGGACAGCAAACGCTGAACCAGCGTGTCATACCCAGACATGCGTGACCCTTCCCTCAAATTCGCTTCATGCGCTAAACTGTCCGATCTGGCGCGGCGTCAGGCAAAAGCATAAATAGCGGGGAAAGACCACCGGTCGAATGAAAAAAGCCCCGCACGCGAGTGCAGGGCTTTTTCAGAACTTTGAAGCTGCGTTCAGACCATATCTTCAAGCAGCTTTGCCAGGTCGGAGACCATTTTCTCGGCGAGATCCTTGTGCTCGCCTTCAGCACCGGTGGCTTTCGAGCGCGCCTCTTCTAAATGCGCTTCAAGGGCCTCGCGAGATTCTGCAGCCGCCGGATATGCGCGTTCTGCCAGGACGGTTGTGCCGGTCGGGCTAATCTCGGCAAAACCTCCGGTCACGGCGTAGGCTTCGGTGCCGGAAGGGCCAACCGCCTTCAAAATGCCAGGGCGCAGCGTGGTTATCGTGGGGGCGTGGTCGGCCATCGCCGTCATGTCCCCGTCCGCCCCTGGGATCTGCACCTCGGTGACCTCGAGCGAAGCAAGGCTTCGCTCAGGGCTGACAAGGTCGAATTGCAGCGTGTTTGCCATGATGCCCCCTTAGGCTGCTTCTGCAGCCATCTTCTCGGCTTTGGCGATCACTTCATCGATGCCGCCAACCATGTAGAAAGCGCCTTCCGGCAGGTGGTCATACTCGCCAGCAACAACGGCCTTGAAAGATGCAATCGTGTCTTCGATCGGAACCTGCACGCCGTCGGAACCGGTGAAGACCTTCGCCACGTCGAACGGTTGGCTAAGGAAACGCTGGATTTTCCGGGCGCGCGCCACGGTCAGCTTGTCCTCTTCCGACAGTTCATCCATCCCGAGGATCGCGATGATGTCCTGAAGCGACTTGTATCGCTGCAAGATCCCCTGCACGTCTCGGGCTACATTGTAATGCTCTTCTCCAACAACTGCCGGATCGAGAATACGGCTGGAGCTGTCGAGCGGATCCACAGCAGGGTAAATGCCAAGCTCGGAGATTGCGCGGGACAGAACCGTCGTTGCGTCGAGGTGCGCAAAGGTCGTCGCCGGCGCGGGGTCGGTCAGATCGTCCGCAGGCACGTAAACGGCCTGGATTGAGGTGATCGAGCCGGATTTGGTAGATGTAATCCGTTCCTGCATCGCGCCCATGTCGGTGGCCAGCGTCGGCTGGTAACCCACAGCGGACGGAATACGGCCCAGAAGCGCGGACACCTCGGACCCGGCCTGCGTGAACCGGAAGATATTGTCGACGAAGAACAGAACGTCGGTCCCGGACTGATCACGGAACTGCTCGGCCAGTGTCAGGCCGGTCAGCGCCACACGGGCGCGTGCGCCAGGAGGTTCGTTCATCTGACCATACACAAGCGCCACCTGGCTTTCCGACAGATTGTCGGGCTTGATCACGTTGGATTCGATCATCTCGTGGTAAAGGTCGTTGCCCTCACGGGTCCGTTCACCCACGCCCGCGAACACCGAGAAGCCGGAGTGCACTTTTGCGATGTTGTTGATCAGCTCCATGATCAGGACGGTCTTGCCCACGCCGGCACCGCCGAAGAGGCCGATCTTACCGCCCTTGGAATAGGGTGCGAGCAGGTCGATCACCTTAATGCCGGTCACGAGAATCTCAGACTCGGTGGCCTGTTCTGCGAATTCTGGCGCGTCCTGGTGGATCGCGCGGCTCTCGGTTGCCTCAACCGGGCCGCCTTCGTCCACTGGTTCTCCGACCACATTCAAGATACGGCCCAGAGTTGCGTTACCGACCGGAATCGTGATCGGGCCGCCTGTATCGCTCACAGGCGCGCCGCGTACGAGGCCCTCGGTGGCATCCATCGCGATCGTACGAACCGTGTTCTCGCCAAGGTGCTGGGCCACTTCCAGAACCAGTTTCTTGCCGTTGTTTTCGGTGTCCAGCGCGTTCAGGATCTCCGGCAGGTGATCTTCGAACTGTACGTCGACAACGGCGCCGATGACCTGGGTCACTTTGCCTTTTGCGTTTGCCATGTCGTGTCTCCGGTTCTCTTAGAGCGCCTCAGCGCCCGAAATGATTTCGATAAGCTCGTTGGTGATGACGGCCTGACGCGAGCGGTTGAACTCGATGGTCAGCCGGTCGATCATGTCGCCCGCGTTCCGGGTTGCGTTGTCCATTGCGGACATCCGCGCGCCCTGCTCGGACGCCCCGTTCTCCAGGAGCGCTGCAAAGATTTGCGTTGCCACACCGCGCGGCAGCAGATCGGCCAGGATCGCCTCTTCTGACGGCTCGTAGTCATAGAGCGTCGCGTCAGCGTCCTCCTCCGCCTCGAAGGAAGCCGGGATGATCTGCTGCGCCGTTGGAATCTGACTGATCACCGACTGGAAGCGGTTGAAGAAGATCGTTGCAACATCGAACTCACCCGCATCGAAGCGGCCGAGCACATCCGTCGCAATGTCAGCGGCATTGTCGTAGCCGATACGCTTGACCTCTGAGAGGTCGACATGGCCGATAAAATGATCGCTGAGATCTCGCTTAAGCTGTTCACGCCCTTTCTTGCCGACGGTCAGGATCTTGACCGTCTTGCCTGCGCCGACAAGCTCCTCGGCCTTGGCACGCGCAAGCTTGGCAATCGACGAGTTGAAGCCGCCGCAAAGGCCACGTTCTGCGGTCATGACAACCAACAGGTGGACCTGATCGCTGCCGGAGCCAACAAGCAGCTTCGGCCCTGCATCACTGTCGCCCACCGATGCCGCGAGCCCGGCCAGAACAGCATTGAACCGTTCCGTATAAGGGCGCGAGGCCTCGGCCGCATCCTGCGCCCGCCGCAACTTCGCGGCGGCCACCATCTGCATGGCCTTCGTGATCTTCCGAGTGCTTTTGACACTCTCGATCCGGTTTTTAAGGTCCTTGAGATTTGGCATGCCCAGAAGCCCTTACGCGAAAGTCGCGGCGTATTCGTCGATCGCTGCGCGGATCTTGTCTTCGGCCTCGCCCTTGATTTTCGGGTCTTCGTTGGTGAGGTAGTCCAGCAGATCGCCGTGCTTCCCTCGCAGATGCGCCAGTAGGCCTTGCTCGTAGCGACCAACTTCCGACACTTCAATCTTATCGAGATACCCCTTCGTGCCCGCAAAGATCACGCACACGATCTCAGCGTTTGTCAGTGGCGAGTACTGTGGCTGCTTCATCAACTCGGTCAGGCGTGCACCGCGGTTCAGCAGCTGTTGGGTCGCGGCGTCGAGGTCGGAGCCAAACTGCGCAAACGCAGCCATCTCGCGATACTGGGCCAATTCGAGCTTCACCGGACCGGCGACCGACTTCATCGCGTTGGTCTGAGCCGACGAACCTACACGGGACACCGAAAGACCCGTGTTCACGGCCGGACGAATACCTTGATAAAACAGCTCGGTTTCAAGGAAAATCTGACCATCGGTGATCGAGATCACGTTGGTCGGAATAAACGCGGACACGTCGCCCCCCTGGGTTTCGATGATCGGAAGAGCCGTCAGCGAGCCAGCGCCATGTTCCTCGCTCAGCTTAGCGGAGCGTTCCAACAGGCGGGAGTGCAGGTAGAAAACGTCGCCCGGATAGGCTTCGCGCCCCGGCGGGCGGCGTAGCAGAAGCGACATCTGGCGGTAGGACACGGCCTGCTTGGAAAGGTCATCATAGATGATCAGTGCGTGGCGGCCGTTATCGCGGAAATACTCTGCCATCGAGGTGGCCGCATAGGGCGCGAGAAACTGCATCGGCGCCGGGTCGGACGCGGTTGCCGCGACAACGATTGAGTATTCGATCGCGCCGGTTTCTTCCAGCTTCTTCACCAGCTGCGCCACGGTGGAGCGCTTCTGGCCAACAGCCACGTAAACGCAGTAGAGCTTCTTGCTCTCATCATCGCCAGCAGCGTCGTTATAAGCTTTCTGGTTCAGGATAGTGTCGAGCGCCACAGCGGTCTTGCCGGTCTGGCGGTCACCAATGATCAGCTCCCGCTGACCACGGCCAATCGGGATCATAGCGTCCACCGATTTCAGACCGGTCGCCATCGGCTCATGCACCGACTTGCGCGGAATGATACCCGGCGCCTTCACGTCAGCGATGCTGCGGTCGGACGCCTCAATCGGGCCTTTCCCGTCGACTGGGTTACCAAGGCCATCCACAACGCGGCCCAGCAGGGCATCCCCAACCGGCACGTCCACAATCGCGTTGGTGCGCTTGACCGTATCGCCTTCTTTGATGTCCCGGTCGGAGCCGAAGATCACGACACCTACGTTGTCGACTTCGAGGTTCAATGCCATACCCCGGATGCCTCCGGGGAATTCGACCATCTCACCAGCCTGCACATTGTCCAGTCCGTGCACACGGGCAATCCCGTCCCCGACGCTGAGCACACGGCCCACCTCGGCGACTTCAGCCTCTTGGCCAAAGTTCTTGATCTGCTCCTTGAGGATCGCAGAGATTTCGGCTGCTTGGATACCCATTACCCGACCTCTTTCATGGTATTCTGGAGTGCATCGAGCTTCGACCGGATCGATGTATCGATCATCTTCGAGCCCATCTTAACAACAAGACCGCCGATGAGGCTTTCATCGACGGTTGCTTTGACATTCACGGTTTTCTGCGCGCGTTCACCAAGCACTTTCGTGAGCTCAGCAAGGCTCGCTTTGCTTAGAGGCGCGGCAGATACCACCTCCGCGTTTACCTCGCCCTTGGCTTCGGCGATCCGCGCGCGCAAACTGGCGACCAGCTGCGGCAGCACAAACAGACGGCGCTTTGTCGCCATCAGTTCCAGTGCGTTGGCAAGCGATGGCATCAGGCCCAGCTTTGCTGCGATAGCTTTGATTGCGGCGGCTTGCTCTTCGCGGGAATAGACCGGGGACGAAATCAGGTCCCGGAAATCCGCGCTTTCAGCCAGTGCGGCCTCCAGCAAGTCGGCGCCAGCCTCTAGGCCGGCGAGTTCATTCTCTTCTTTGGCCAGTTCAAAAATCGCAGTCGCATAACGATCTGCGATACCGGAGGAGATCGAAACTGAGTCTGACACGTCCACCCTTCCGCGGTTTCGCCGCGCCGGAGTTTCCTCCTGCCCGGCTTTCCAAAAGGAGCCTGCTCTCGCAATTTCCCAAAATTCTCGGCGGATTTAACAGACAGCCCACGGGGCCGCAACAACCTTGCGATCTCCGGCCCCTAACAAAAAGTCCGCATTATCATAATGTTAGTTTTCGCGGCATATTAGCGCGACACTTTGAAGCTTAAAGGCAACCAGTAAATGGACGGTTCCTAGCCACTGTGAGGTGAATCGGGTGCCCCAGGCAAAGCCTTACATACGCGGCCCGAGACCGGTTTTGCACCGGGAGCAGGCATGCCCTCCAGCACTCGCAATGGCCGCCGCACAACTTCGGGCGTACCGGCGCGGGTGGGTTTGTAAACTTGTTTGGAAACCTCAAGCAAAAACACCCCGCCCGACATGAAGGCAGACAGTTTCTGCCCGGTCCGCTCCCACATGCCATGCGACCTTAGCCAGAAGCGCTTTTCGGATGGAGGTGTATAGAGCGCCGAAGAATGCCGCTCGGGTACAAATCCCAGAGCTTTCACCTGCGCTTCGAGTTGACCGAGGGAATAGGGCCGACCGTAGCCGAAAGGGGTGCCGTCCCTCCGCGCCCAAAGTCCAGCCCGGTTCGGCACAATGAATACCGCATGTCCCCCTGGCCCGAGCACGCGCATGGCTTCTTCGAGAACGGCCGTTGGGTTCTCGGATGTCTCCAGACCGTGGAGCACCACAAGCTTGTCGACCGAGCCTGTTTCCAGTGGCCAGTCTTTTTCGGCGCACAAGACCGACACGTTCGGCATCCCCGCCGGCCAGTGCATGACCCCCTGTGGACCAGGCATCAAGCTCACCACCCGGCGCGAGTCCGCAAGGAAAGGGCGCAAAAGGGGCACGGCGAAGCCGAAACCCACAACGGTTTCTGAAGCCGAATCTGGCCAAAGGTGCAGCAGTGCGTCGCGTACGGCCGTCTGTGCCGCGCGGCCGAGCCGGGTGCGATAATAGAACTGGCGCAGATCCAGGACATCGAGGTGCATCTGCGGGGTCTCCATCAGCTTCCGTTTCTTCTTGATTACCGGAGCGAAAAGACGAAACCAAGCTGGGAAACTGTTGCCCAATGTGGTTCGGGGCATGGTCATCGGCCGCGGTTTCGCAACATCAAAGCAAAAAGGGAATGTATTTTTGACGAGTTGGAAATTGCACAAAAATTGTGCAGCGGCCCCTATCTCAAAAAATCCTACCGCGACAAATTCTGTCCTACAAAGCTGACGCTTCGCGCGTTGATTCTGAATGGCTTTTTCTGAACAAAGACTTGATTCTTGACTGTTTGAACACCACCTCTGCGACCCCACGCACAGTAAAAATGCACGCCGCTGCGGCACTGGGCAAGGCTGCAACCAATCGGTTACCAAGTCCTAATTAGTGAAAAAAGGCTTGAAGCGGCGCGAAGAACACCGAAATTTAATTAACAAGGGAAATGGTTGCAGTGGGCGCCCCGCCCCCGCCGACCCCAAAAAAAGGAGCTCCCGGGTGCCTTCGTTTTCAAACACTCTGGAACAGGCAATTCACACCGCGCTCGCCCAAGCGAATGCCCGTAGGCATGAGCTTGCTACTCTTGAGCATTTGCTGTTAGCGCTCATAGATGAGCCGGACGCAGCAAAGGTCATGAAAGCCTGCAACGTAGATCTAGACGCGTTGCGGCAAACACTTGAAGCTTTCATCGAAGATGATCTTTCGACGCTTGTTACTGATGTCGAAGGGTCCGAAGCCGTGCCAACCGCCGCGTTTCAGCGGGTCATTCAGCGCGCGGCCATTCACGTCCAATCCTCAGGTCGGCAGGAAGTCACTGGTGCCAACGTTCTGGTCGCCATCTTCGCGGAGCGCGAGTCCAACGCCGCCTATTTCCTGCAAGAGCAGGATATGACCCGTTACGACGCGGTAAACTTTATCGCACACGGTGTCGCGAAGAACCCATCCTTTGGTGAAACAAGACCGGTGACGGGCGCAAGCGAGGCTGAAGAAGAACAGACTGCCAGCAACGATGCAGGCGGGGAGGAGAAAGAGTCCGCACTCGCCAAGTACTGTGTCGATCTGAACACCAAAGCCCGCAAGGGTGACGTTGATCCCCTGATCGGGCGCGACCACGAGGTTGAGCGCTGCATTCAGGTGCTGTGCCGCCGGCGCAAGAACAACCCGCTTCTCGTCGGTGACCCTGGCGTGGGCAAGACGGCTATCGCCGAAGGCCTCGCACGTAAGATCGTTGATGGTGAGACGCCTGAAGTCCTTTCAGGCGCCACAATCTACAGTCTCGATATGGGAGCGCTCCTTGCGGGCACCCGTTACCGTGGCGACTTCGAAGAACGTCTGAAAGCGGTGGTGACCGAACTGGAGGATCATCCGGATGCGGTGCTGTTTATCGATGAGATCCACACCGTAATTGGCGCGGGTGCGACATCGGGTGGCGCGATGGATGCCTCCAACTTGCTTAAGCCTGCGTTGCAGGGCGGCAAGCTGCGGTGCATGGGGTCGACCACCTACAAAGAGTTCCGCCAGCACTTTGAGAAGGACCGCGCGCTGAGCCGTCGGTTCCAGAAGATCGACGTAAATGAGCCAACCGTTGAGGATACTGTTAAAATCCTCAAAGGGCTGAAGCCCTATTTCGAAGATCATCACGCCATCAAGTACACCTCTGACGCAATCAAGACAGCGGTGGAGCTTTCGGCGCGCTACATCAACGATCGAAAGCTGCCGGACAAAGCCATCGACGTGATCGACGAGGCTGGCGCCGCGCAACATCTGGTTACAGAGTCCAAACGCCGCAAAACCATCGGCGCTAAGGAGATTGAGGCTGTGGTTGCAAAGATCGCCCGCATTCCTCCGAAGAATGTCTCGAAAGACGATGCCGAGGTTCTGAAAGACCTGGAGGTAACGCTGAAGCGCGTTGTCTTTGGTCAGGATCAGGCCATCGAAGCGCTGTCGTCGGCGATCAAGCTGGCGCGGGCCGGCCTGCGTGAGCCTGAGAAGCCTATTGGGAACTACTTGTTCGCGGGGCCGACAGGCGTCGGCAAGACCGAAGTCGCAAAGCAACTGGCGGGCACGCTGGGTGTGGAGCTTCTGCGCTTCGACATGTCCGAGTATATGGAGAAACACGCCGTCAGCCGCCTGATCGGCGCGCCTCCGGGCTATGTGGGCTTCGACCAGGGCGGTCTTTTGACCGATGGCGTAGACCAGCATCCGCATTGCGTACTTCTGCTCGACGAAATCGAGAAGGCGCATCCGGACGTATTTAATATTCTGCTACAGGTTATGGATCACGGCACTTTGACGGACCATAATGGCCGGTCCGTGGACTTCAGGAATGTGATCCTGATCATGACCTCCAACGCGGGTGCCGCCGAGCAGGCAAAAGCCGCGATCGGCTTCAATCGCGACCGGCGCGAGGGCGAAGATACAGCTGCGATCGAGCGGACATTCACGCCTGAGTTCCGCAACCGTCTGGACGCGGTCATCAGCTTCGCACCACTGCCGCAGGAAGTGATCAACCAAGTGGTTGAGAAGTTTGTGCTGCAGCTGGAAGCCCAGCTTCTGGATCGCAACGTCACAATCGAACTGACGCCTGCGGCGGCAACGCTGCTGGGTGAGATGGGGTACGACGACAAAATGGGCGCGCGCCCGCTTGGTCGGGTGATCCAGGAGAAAATCAAAAAGCCGCTGGCCGAAGAGCTTCTGTTTGGCAAACTCGCCAAGGGTGGCCTTGTGCGTGTCGCCGTGAAGAAAGGCGAGATTGATCTGCAAATCGAAAGTCTCGGCGCGCCGCGCATAGGTTCGAAGAAGCCACCACTGTTGACCGCGGATTGATTGACAGGCCCTGATGCACATGAAACGCCCGCCACTGACGCGGGCGTTTTCTTTTTTTTTGGCTACTGCTCTGTAAACTTCAGTTCGATGCGCCGGTTCTGCGAGCGCGCTTCAGGGGTGTCGGCAGTGTCGATTGGCTGAAACTCTCCGAAGCCTGTCGGCGCAAGACGCTCAGGCGGAATACCAAGCGCATCAATCATGTATTCCACCACCGACAGCGCTCTTCCCTGGCTGAGTTCCCAGTTATTTGCGTATTTCCCGCCACCAACGATAGGAACGTTGTCTGTGTGCCCATCCACGCGCAGCACCCAGTCCACGCTTGCAGGGATCTGGTCCGCGACTGCAAAGAGGATCTGGGCGACCTTGGCAATCTCAGCTTGTCCCTGTGGGCTAAGCGCAACCTCACCGGTATCGAACAGGACCGAAGACGCGAAGACAAACCGATCGCCTTCGATCCGAACACCTTCTTGATCGCCCAGAAGATCCCGAAGTTGTCGAAAGAACTCGGATTGGTAGCGGGCAAGGTCCTGCGCTTCGGCTTCCAGGCGGCGCGCCTCTTCTTCAAGCCGCAGGCGCTCTGCCTCCTCCAGCACAGCCCTTGCGCGTTGCTCAGAGGCAACCTGTGCCAAAGCAGTGTTCAGGCGGTTGCCCAGGGACTGCAGCTGGATCTGCGCTTCTGTATCGCGTGCTTCCGCGGCCTGCAGCAGCCCTTCAAGTGACCCAAGCTGCGTTCGCAAGGCCGCCACCTGCTCGTTCAAAAGCGCAACGCGGCGTGCATCCTCGGCTGATTGCGCCTCGGCCTGCTGCAGCTCGGCCTGTGCTGTAGCCAGAAGCGCGCGATCACGCTCAGCCTGCGAAACCCCTTCCTGGGATTGCGCGAGCTCAGAGGCCATCCGGTCGCGCGCTGCTTCCGCCGCTGCCAGCAGAGTGAGCGTGTTTTCTGCATCGCGACGGCGCTCTTCCAGCGCAAGCGTCATTGCAGTGAGCTCGGCATCCGCGTTTGCCAGCCGCTCGCGCAGAGCTTCTGCCGCCGCCAGTTCGGCCAGACGCGCCGCCTCGGCCTCGCTCAACGCCCCTTCGGCATCTGAAAGACGGGTGCGCAAGGCCTCAGCAGCCGCAAGCTCTGCGAGCCGAGCGGTTTCCAAAGCGTCCAAGTCTTCCGCCAGTGTTGCGACCTCCGCCGCAGATTCAGCCAGCGCCGCCTCGCGTTCGGAAAGGGTTTCCTCAAGACTAGCCTCGGCCACCTGAGCGCGCTCAAGTGCTGCAAGTAGATCTGTCAGACGCGTCTCTTGTGCGGCCCCTTCTGCGCGGAGGTCGGCAACAAGTGCATCCAGCGCGTCCGCGCGCGCTGCGGCCAGACGCGCAGTCTCGGTCTGCACATCAATTTCCTGTCGCAAACTGGCAAGCGTTAGATTAAGAGCCTCCGCTTCACTCAGCGCCTGATCACGGGCCGCTTCAACCTCGGCAAGCGTCAGGCGTAGATCGGCGGCCTCTCCCTCCGCGGTTTCAAGACCTGCCCCCAGCTCAGCGTTTTGCGCAAGCAAGCCCGCCACTCGATCCTCGAACGCTGTGATCGCCGCGTCGCGGTCGGCAATCGTAGCCTCGGCAACATCAATCCGCTGGGTAAGCGTTGCGATCAAAGCGGATTGCGCCAAAGCCTGAGCTTCGGCATCCTCTAGCGTCGTGCTGAGCGTGCCTATCTCGCTCGTGAGTTCTGCGGAGCGGGCCCGCTCGAGACCAAGCGCATTGGCAAGGTCTGAGAGCTGCCCGGTCAGGCTGTCGAGCTCGGTGTCCTGGTCGAGAATCCGCTCAGCCAAAACGGACTGAACAATCATAAAGATGGTCAGCACGAACATCAGGACCAGCAGAAGTGCCGTCATCGCATCAACAAAACCGGGCCAGATATTGCCCGTCGCCCGTTGCGTAAACCTGCGGGACACGGCCATGGCTTATTCGGTCTCCTTCCGGGGCACCGGCGGGTTGTCGGGGTCAAAGTCGTCATGCATCACGGTGCGCAACGCCTCCGCCGCCACGGCAGCAGGATCTGCGCTTCCTGACCGTGCAGCCGCTTTGATCGTCATATTCAGCGCGGCAAGATCACCCCGCAGTTCTGCAATCGCCTCCTGCCGACCCGCCGCCATATCCTCCAGAATGCGCAGCAGCTGCACATCAATCGAGCGCAGTCGCATTTTACTTTCAGGGTCGATCCCATGCTCATGGACACCCCCGGCTGTGATCTGTCGTTCCAGCAGGGTCGCCACGCGTTCCTGCACCTCTGCAATTCGGCCTTGACCTTCAATAATCCGCGTCTGGCCCTTCGCCACCTGACCCAGAGCCTCTACTGCCGCATCATTTCGTTGCAGCTGGCCGGTGAGCCCGGTCACCGACTGGGTCACGCCGGTTAATCGCACGTCCAGGCGTTCGGCGCGTTCATCAGCCTGAACAAAGAGATCCTGCAGAGACTCGATCTGCGCCACCATGTGGTCGAGCACCTGCGCAACCACGTCCATATCGAAGCCACCACCCTCGACCTCAGAGCTCGCAAAGCCGACTTTCGTAATTGTCGACAGCCACTCTTCCAACTCGCGATAGAAACGGTTCTGGCCGTGGCTGACAAAGAGCTCCAAAAGCCCCACTACCAGTGATCCTGCAAGCCCCAAAAGCGAACTGGCAAAAGCCGTGCCCATGCCTCCAAGTTGCGTTTCAAGCCCGTCCATAAGGCGGCCGAAGACCTCAACGCCCGCTTCGCCTTCAGCCGGATCAAGTGAACGGATCGTTTCAACAACTGCCGGGACTGTGGTTGCGAGACCATAGAATGTTCCGAGCAGCCCGAGAAATATCAGCAGATTTACGATATATCGTGTGATATCCCGCGCTTCGTCCAATCGGGTTGCCACCGAGTCGAGGATTGACCGAGTTGAGTTCGCGCTCAACTGCATCCGGGACCGGCGCGAGCCCAAGAGACCAGCAAGAGAGGCAACAAGTCGTGGCGCGTTCTCTCGCGTCTGGTCGGGATCAGCATTCGCAAACCCCTCGATCCAGCGAACGGCGGCCATAAGCTGCACGATTTGCCAGATACAGGCCAAGATCCCGGCGACGAAGACCACACCTATGACGCCGTTCAGATAGGGATTGGCGGCGAAAATCGGAGCGACGCGCGGATAGGCAACCCAGGCCCCGGCGCCGACCAGAGCCAAAACCGTGATCATCAGTATGATCTGGCGGATAGGCCGGGCGAAGGACGGCCGGACCGGCTGGCCAAGACTGCTCATTCTTTGCAGGCCTCTTGTTTTGTTATCTAACTGCAGAATAAGGGCTTACAGCGGCAAAGCAAAGCCACCATTAAAGGGCACTAGTCAGTCAAGGCCCGCACTCGGTCGGCAAGCCATGCAAGGTCCCCGTCTTCCAGCCCGATCTCGCGCAGATGGCTTTCGGTATTCCACAGGTATTCCGTGTTTGGGCCCCGCCCACCGACAGCCGTCGCGATGATCTGCGCTTGCTCCTCCAGCGGTAGGTTTCCACAATACTGAACATGCGCGCGGTCTACGACATATGTTACCGCTGCTACTTCTCTGCCATCTGCTAAGGTCACAGAATGGGCCGCTTCAAGGTATGCCGAAGAGACGAGCTCGCGTTCTCGCAATGCGGCAATCGTGGTGTCTTCCGTGCCGGGCTTCACCCGAAACGCAACACCATCGCAAAAGGCGGCGTCGGCTCGATCGAGCGCGAGCACAAGTCCAGGGTCGCTTTCAGTCCCCCGGTGATGGATGGAGCGCATGCAAAACGAGCGGTGAAATCCTGGCAAACGCGCAACAGAACGCTCTGCAACCGGAAACTCCGGGTTCCAGATCAGCGATCCGTATCCAAAGACCCACAGAGGGTCCGGCAAGTGCTGGTTCTTGATCATCGGCGCGGTTAAACACGAGCCGGAACGCCGTGGAAAGGGGAAAAAGATGCGCCTGATCATTGCCTTTGTCGTCTTCGCAGCGCTTGGCTGGGCGGGCTACTGGTGGGTCGGCGCCCGCGCGGTTGAAACTGCGTTCGCAACCTGGCTCGATGCGCGCGAAGCTGAGGGGTGGCAGGCGGAGGTTGCGTCGCTGGAGGTACAAGGTTTTCCCAACCGCTTCGACACCACGTTGGCTGAACCAGTCTTCGCCGACCCGGAAACCGGCCTGGCCTGGCAGGCCCCGTTCGTTCAGTTCCTTTCGCTCAGCTATCGCCCCACTGATGTGATCGCGGTTTTCCCAAACACCCAGACCATTCTGACCCCGCGAGGGACATATACACTTCAGACGACTGAAATGCAGGCGTCTCTCTTTCTTGGCGCGGAAGCGCAGCTGCCGCTGAGACGGGCGTCGCTGGTGGCCGACGCGCCGACTTTAGCAGGAACCGACTGGCAAACGCAGGCAGAGGTTTTCCGGATGGCAATGTATGCCACGGAAGACATGGTGAGCACCTATGACATCGGCGTCGAGACGCGGATGCTCACTCCGCCCGCATCGCAAAAGAAGCGGCTTGACCCAGGCAATCTGCTCCCCAGCGCGCTTGAGGTCCTGCGGATTGACGCACAGGTATCATTTGACCGCCCTTGGGATATCAGCGCTCTGGAAGACCAACGCCCCCAGCCGACTCTCATAGTGCTCCGTGAGGCACGTGGAGAGTGGGGCGATCTGTTGCTCCGTGCAACAGGATCGCTTGAGTTGGATGCACGCGGTTTGCCTACCGGGAAGATTGATATCAAGGCCGGAAACTGGCGCGGAATGCTCGATGTCGCGCGCCGGAGCGGCGCCCTGCCCGACCGCGTTGCTGACCTCATCGAACGTGGGTTGGAAGGTTTATCCGCGCTGTCCGGGCGCTCTGACACGCTGGATATTCCACTCAGTTTCGAGCAGGGCCAAATGCGGATCGGGTTTATCCCGCTCGGCCAGTCAGGGCCGATCCTGCTGCGCTAGCGGCAATAGGGTCCGGAACGGTGCTGCGCAACATCGAAATGAAAATGGTCGCGATGGTAGCGGTCCGAATTAGGGCCGAGCACAGTTCCGAATGGTCCGCAGGCCGCACGGTGCGCGCGTTTCAGCGCGGCACCCTTCTCGCCTTTTCCCCAATGGTTCAGCACGCTGAGGCTGGTTCCGTCCTTGAGCCGGATATCGGAGATATCGATAGCCCGACCTTTACCATGCTCGGATATTCTTGCCCCGGTTTTGTTGTTGCGTGTCCTGCAGCTGTAATGCGCCGCCACGCGCAGCGAGGCGACACCGCCCCCCATGCGCCCAACGGCTGGCTTAAGACCTTGGTCGACCCACAGGTTCAGCGCCTGTGCGGCCTCGCAGGTCATGGTGGATCCCTGGCTAAGGGTGACCCCGGAAACTTGGACAATCTGCACCGGATTTTTGACACCGCAGCCGCGCAAGCGTCCCTGAACAGGTGGAACAGAGCGCCCAATAATGGCCCGTGATCCGCATACCCGGCCCATCTTGGCGGGTATTGCAGGCGGGCGCGTGATCTGGGTCGCGGCTGTGGCGCGCTGCGGCGCAGGGGTGCGTCGAGCCGGGCGTGGCTCGGGCCGGGTGGTCTTCACTCCGAAGAAAACCGCAATGCGCCCCGACGGTGTGCGCGCTGACGGCACGAGTTGGACATAGCCTTGAGTGGTTTTCTGGATCTGCGCCTTATCCGACGTCGAAGGGCGTGGTTCAGGCCGGGGCGCGCGATCCGGCGGCGCCGCGAGAAGCGGGCCGGCCAAAAACGCCGCGATAAGGAACGCGACGCTTGTTTTACTCATGGATCCGCTTTCGCCTTGAAGCGCCCGAAATCCGGTGCATCCGTGTCCTGCCCCGCATCGATGATACCGCGGCGGATCGCCCTTGTACGGGTGAAATAATCGTGCAAGTGATCCCCGTCTTCGGTCCGGATCGCCCGCTGGAGGGCAAAAAGCTCTTCCGTAAACCGGCCAAGAATTTCAAGTGTTGCGGTTTTGTTGGTCAGGAACACATCGCGCCACATGGTAGGATCACTCGCCGCGATCCGTGTGAAATCGCGAAATCCAGCCGCCGAATACTTGATCACCTCGCTATCGGTCACCCGGCGGAGATCGTCGGCCACGCCCACCATTGTGTAGGCGATCAGGTGCGGCGCGTGGGAGGTCACCGCGAGCACCAGATCATGGTGCGACGGATCCATGACGTCCACGTTGGAGCCCAGCCCCCGCCAGAACCGCTCCAGCTTTTTGATTTCATCCAGGTCGCTGCCTTCGACCGGGACCAATATGCACCATTTGTTGTCAAAGAGCTCCGCAAAGCCCGAGCGTGGCCCGGAATGCTCGGTGCCCGCAAGCGGGTGGCCTGGAATAAAGTGCACATGATCTGGCAGCTCAGGCCCGACATCAGCAATCACAGCCTGCTTTACCGAACCCACATCCGTCACAACCGCGCCGGGTTTCAGCATTGGCGCGATTTCGGCCGCAACAGCTCCCATGACGCCAACGGGCACAGCCAGCACCACCAGATCAGCGTCCTCACAGGCTTCTGCCGCGCTTCCAGCAACCTCATCCACCAAGCCAATCTGCTCGGCAACGGCCCGGGTTTCGGCCGACCGCGCATAACCGCTGATCGTGGTCACCAGCCCTGCGCGCCGCATTGCATGCGCCATCGAGCCCGCAATAAGACCCAGCCCAATCAAGGCGACCTTGGGGTAAATCACTCCGCTCATGACGCGCGCGCCTTGAAAGCAGCAACCGCATCTACGAGCGCGCGGCAGCTTTGTTCATCGCCCACGGTCATGCGCAGCGCCTCTGGCAGATTGTAGCCCGCCACGCGACGCACAATGATCCCACGCGACTTCAGGAAGTCATCACAGGCCTCAGCTTCGAATTGGCTCCCGAAGCGCGCGAGTACGAAATTGGTGCTCGACGTGTCTGAAGGAACGCCGAGCTGTGCCAACTCGGCCGCAAGCCAGGCGCGCCATTTGGCATTTTCCGCAAGACACATCTGGGTATAGCCCTCATCCAGCACTGCAGCTTCCGCCGCCGCCAGTGCTCCGGTTGACAGGTTGAAGGGCCCGCGCACTCGGTTCAGAACGTCGATGATTTCTTTTGGCCCGTAACCCCATCCCACCCGCAAGGCACCAAGACCATACACCTTTGAAAAGGTTCGGGTCATAACGACATTCCCGCGCGCTTCTATGATCGCCATCCCGGCATCATATCCCGGTACATATTCGGCGTAGGCCCCGTCGAGCACAAGGATCGTGCCATCGGGCACTCCGTCCGCCAGCCGCGCGAGCTCGTTGCCACCAATCATCGTCCCGGTGGGATTGTTCGGATTGGCGAGAAAGACGAGCCTCGTGCGCTCGTTGCAGGCTGCAAGGATCGCATCGACATCTGTGACCCTCTCCCGCTCGGGAACCTCTACCGGCGTTGCCCCCGCAGCACGGGCGCTGATTTTGTACATGCCAAAGCCGTGTTCGGTATGGATCACCTCGTCTCCCGGGCCGGCATAGGCCTGGCAAAGGAAGGCAATGATCTCGTCCGAACCTGCCCCGCAGATCACCCGCTCGGAATCGACCCCGTGAACCGCGCCAATCGCGGCGCGCAAGCCTGTGTGATCCGAGGACGGATAGCGATGCAGGCTACTGGCCGCATCTCTAAAAGCGCTGATGGCTTTGGGAGACGGGCCGAGAGGATTTTCATTCGAAGACAGCTTAAGAACCTTCTCGACGCCGTCCACATGGCTGGCCCCGCCCTGATAGAGCGCGATGTCCATGATACCGGGCTGCGGCATGATACGGGTCATATCGGGTCCTGCTTCACTTTAAGGCCATGTCTAAAGACACAGAAAAGGCCGCGCAATTGCTCGCGCGGCCGAAAAATCTGAATTGCGCGAAACTGTTTAGTTCTGCGCGTAATATTCGATGACGAGGTTTGGCTCCATCATCACCGGATAGGGCACGTCTGCCAGACCCGGAGTGCGCACGAAGGTGGCTTTCATTTTCGAATGGTCGGCGTCGATGTAATCCGGCACATCACGCTCGGGCAACTGGGAGGCTTCAAGCACCAGCGCAAGTTGCTTGGACCCGTCGCGCACTTCGATCACATCGCCCTCTTTAACCCGGTAAGACGGCACGTTTACGCGCTGTCCGTTCACGGTCACATGGGCGTGGTTCACAAACTGGCGAGCTGCAAAGATCGTCGGGACGAACTTTGAGCGGTAGACAACCGCGTCCAGACGACGCTCCAACAGACCGATCAGGTTCTCGCCGGTGTCCCCCTTGATCCGCTCAGCTTCTCCATAGATCCGGCGGAACTGCTTCTCGGTCAGATCGCCGTAATACCCCTTCAGCTTCTGCTTGGCGCGCAGCTGCAGACCGAAGTCAGACATTTTCGCCTTGCGGCGCTGTCCATGCTGACCAGGGCCATATTCGCGGCGGTTCAGAGGGGATTTCGGACGACCCCAGATGTTCTCGCCCATCCGGCGGTCGATTTTATACTTGGCAGACGTGCGTTTGGTCACGGCTGGTCTCCTTCGTCGAAGCGCTTCCTGCCGGAAGCTATGAAGGGCGTTGTCCTTTGGCCTCAGGCCCGACAGGCATCCCCTTGCGGGGGCCACCAACACCAATGAATGGCGCGCTTATAAGCATCGCGCGCGGGCTGTCAACTGGCCAAAGGAAAAAGCGACCGCGCCATTACCCGCATTTTGAGAAGCCACAGTCCATACACGTGTTGCAACCTTCCACCATCTGCAGGGCGAAGCTTCCACAGCTCGGGCAGGATGCGCCGCGCGGCGCATTCCCGACCACCATCACTTCGGCCTTGGGGTCGGATTTCAGGCCCATCCCCTCGCCCTCGATAAATCCGATGTCGATCATATGCCGCTCAATCACGCCTCCAATCGCGGCGAGAATGGAAGGCACATATTTCCCTTCCATCCAGGCGCCACCACGAGGGTCAAACACCGCCTTCAACTCCTCGACCACGAACGACACATCGCCCCCGCGCCTGAACACGGCCGAGATCATCCGCGTCAACGCCACGGTCCAGGCGAAATGCTCCATGTTCTTGGAATTAATGAACACCTCAAAGGGACGCCGATGCCCGTTTATAACGACGTCGTTGATGGTGATGTAAATCGCATGATCGGTGAGCGGCCACTTCACTTTATAGGTCTGGCCTTCCAATGCCTGCGGCCGGTCGAGCGGCTCCGAGATATAGACCACATCACCATCGAGATCCGCGTCTGAGACCGCGCGCACTTCTCCTGCCTCTCCCGCTTCATCTTCTTCTTTGCTGGAAATACTCAACACACTGCCGGTCACCGCATTCGGGCGGTAAGTGGTGCAGCCCTTGCAGCCCGTATCCCACGCCTCCATGTAAACGTGTTTGAAATCCTCGAAGCTGATATCCTCGGGGCAGTTGATGGTCTTGGAAATGGAGCTGTCGACCCATTTTTGCGCGGCCGCCTGCATCCGCACATGATCCAACGGGGCGAGGGTCTGTGCGTTGACAAAATAACCAGGAAGGTCCTTCTCTCCGAATTTTTCGCGCCACAGGTTTACGGCATAATCGACAACTTCTTCCTCAGTACGCGACCCGTCTTTCTGCAGCACTTTGCGCGTATAGGCGTAGGCGAAAACGGGCTCGATCCCAGAACTGACATTCCCGGCGTACAGAGAGATTGTCCCCGTCGGCGCTATGGACGTCAGCAGCGCATTGCGAATTCCGTGCGTGCGAATGGCTTCGCGCACGTCCTCGTCCATCTCGCGCATCGTCCCGCTGGCCAGAAACGCATCCGCGTCGAAGAGCGGGAAGGCCCCTTTCTCGGCAGCCAGATCAACCGACGCCAGATAAGCGGCGCGGGCAATCGCGTGCAACCAATGCTCTGTTTGGCGCGCCGCTTCCTCCGAGCCGTAGCGCAACCCCAGCATCATCAAAGCATCGGCCAATCCGGTTACACCGAGCCCGATCCGCCGCTTCGCCTGTGCCTCTGCCGCCTGCGCATCGAGCGGAAATCTTGACGCATCTACCACGTTATCCATCATCCGCACTGCGGTGCGGACCAGATCATCAAGAGCGGCCTCATCAAGCGCTGCGCCATTTTCAAACGGATCGCTGACCAGCCGGGCGAGGTTCACCGAGCCCAACAGACAGGCTCCGTAAGGCGGCAATGGCTGTTCGCCACAGGGGTTTGTTGCCGCTATTGTCTCGCAGTAGCTCAGGTTGTTGGCTGCATTAATCCGGTCGATAAAGATCACACCTGGTTCGGCGTATTCGAAGGTTGCGCGCATGATCCGGTTCCACAAATCACGCGCCTGCACGGTTTTGTAAACCCGATCCCCGAACACCAGCTCCCAGGACTCATCGGCCTTGACCGCTTCCATGAACGCGTCTGTGACCAGCACGGAGACATTGAACATCCGCAGCCGCGCCGGGTCGGATTTCGCATCGATGAAATCCTCGATATCGGGGTGATCGCAGCGCATCGTCGCCATCATCGCGCCGCGCCGCGAGCCCGCCGACATGATCGTGCGGCACATCGCGTCCCAAACATCCATGAACGACAGCGGTCCGGAGGCATCCGCCGCCACGCCTTTGACCGCAGCACCCTTGGGCCGGATGGTGGAGAAATCGTAACCGATCCCCCCGCCCTGCTGCATGGTCAGCGCGGCCTCTTTCAACATCTCGAAAATACCGCCCATGTCATCGGGGATCGTCCCCATGACGAAGCAGTTGAACAGTGTCACGCTTCGGTCGGTGCCCGCGCCTGCGGTGATCCGCCCCGCGGGAAGGTATTTGAAATCCGCCAGCGCGTCGTAAAACTTGTCTTCCCAGGCAGATGGATCTTTCTCCATCGCCGCCAGCGCGCGTGCAATCCGCCGCCACGTGTCCTCAACCGTTCTGTCAATCGGTGTACCGTCCGCCTCTTTGAAGCGGTACTTCATATCCCAGATGGATTCGGAGATGGGCGCAGCGAAGCGAGTCATGGCGGCGATTCTCTTGATTGGCAGGCTTCAAACAATAGCCTAAAACGCATGTTTTGCACAACAGGTTGCAGCATCGATCATAAAACCTACGATATGCTGTGTGATCGACTCGCAGGATGTGAGTCGTTCTGGGGATAAGTCTGGGGAAAGCCCGTGGGAAAGACTGTAAATCTGATCAAGCTGTGCGTTGGCGCGGAAAAGGTCGAAGATCTGCTGAATTGGCAGAAGCAGAAACGTGCGCAGAATGCCGAGGGTTTGCCTGTCCATGTTACCCGGATGTGGCCCAAGCGCGGCGACGAGATTCTGAACGGCGGATCGCTCTACTGGGTGTTCAAGGGCGTCGTACTGGCGCGCCAACCGATCCTCCGGCTGGACGAAGCGACCGGCAGCGACGGGATTACACGCTGCGCAATCGTTCTGGACCCGAAGGTGACCCGTACCGAAGCTGCACCCAAGCGGCCGTTTCAGGGATGGCGCTATCTGAGTGCAAACGATGCTCCGGCTGATCTGCGCAGTCAGTCTCGCCGCGAAGAGGCTTTGCCACCAATGCTAGAAATGGCGCTTGCGGAAATTGGCGTGCGCTAAGCCACCGAGACATTGTCGATCAAGCGTGCTTTGCCCAGATTGGCTGCGACAAACACCCGGGCGGTTTCTTTTGAAGGGCGCTCGACCAACTCCAGCGTCTGTGCATCACGACACTCCAGATAATCGACCGACCGGAACCCGGTCTTGACGAGCTCATGTGCAGCAGCCTCGCAAACACCCGCTGCGCCGTGCCCGCGGGCGATCTGAGCAGCCGCGTTGCGGATAATCCTGTTCAGGTTAGGGGCAATTTCACGCTCGTCCTCAGAAAGATAGGCATTGCGTGAACTTAGCGCCAATCCATCTTCCGCCCGCACTGTCGGTACCCCCACAATCTCGGTCGGAAAATTCAGATCGCGGGCCATCTGACGCACTACGGCCAGTTGTTGCCAGTCCTTCTGACCAAAGTATGCCCGGTCCGCTGCGCCGAGGTTCAAAAGCTTCGCCACGATTTGCGTAACGCCATCAAAGTGCCCCGGTCGCGTTGCGCCGCAAAGAGGCTCTGTCAACCCGGCGACCTTGACTGTCGTGGCAAATCCGACCGGGTACATCACGTCTGGGGTTGGAGCGAAACAGACTTCGACCTGCTCTTCGCGAAGGAGCTGAAGGTCGGAGTCAAATGTGTTTGGATAGGCCTGCAGATCTTCGGTTGGACCAAACTGAGTGGGATTCACGAAAATTGTCGCGATCACGTGCCGGCACTCTTCCCGCGCAGCCTTAACAAGCGCCATATGCCCGGCATGCAGCGCACCCATTGTCGGGACGAGTCCGACACTTTCTCCCGCACGCCGCCAGCTGCTCTGCAACATCCGCAGGCTGGCAACATCCCGGATTACTTCAGTCATGGAGCACGCCTTCCGTCATGTCCCGCCCCATCACCGATCCCAGCGCCTGTAAAGCCGCCCGCTCGATCTTTCCCCAATCGGCGGTGCGCGACGCAAACAGTGTCGCCTGCGAGCGCAGAACCGGCACTCCGGCAAGCACTTTAAGATGATTGGCGCGCAAAGTCTCTCCCGTTGAGGTGATGTCGGCAATAGCTTCAGCGGTGCGGTTGGCGATCGTCCCTTCCGTCGCACCCTGACTGTCAACCAGCTGATAATCTGCAACGCCATAGGCGCGCAGATGGGCATGAACCAGATTATGGTACTTGGTGGCGATGCGCAGCCGGAACCCGTGAACGCGACGGAACTGTGCGGCCACCGCATCAAGATCATCAAGCGTTTCTACGTCGACCCAGCTCTTCGGCACCGCCAAGACCAGGTCAGCATTGCCGAAACCCATTTCATCTACCCTGACGATCCTGCTGCGCCAGTCGGCGATTTTCTCTTGCACAAGATCCGTGCCGGTAACCCCCAGATGAATTCGGCCGGTCGCTAAATCTCGAGGTATCTCTCCGGCGGACAACAGAACGAGCGATACGCCTTGCAGGCCCGCAACTTCAGCCGCGTATTCGCGGTCCGAGCCACTCCGTTTTAGATGTACGCCGCGCGCTCCGAACCAATCAAAGGTTTTCTCCATCAAACGGCCCTTGGAGGGCACGCCGAGTTTCAGGCTCATAATGCGCCCTCCAGATCGGCCAGAAGACCTGCCCGGATGATACCGCCGACGGCCGGAATAGCCCGTCCCTGACCGAGAACCTTCGTCAGTGCGTCGTAGCGACCGCCTGACGCAACGGGAGCCAAATGCGGACGACGAAGTGCATAAAATCCGAAGACAAACCCGTCGTAGTACTCCAGCGAAGATCGACCGTATGTTCCGTCAAACTCAAGCGCAGCAACGTCCACGCCACAGGACGACAGAGCCTCAAGCCGAGCCGCCATACCGTCAAGCGCAGGTACGAGGGACGGCAAGTCAACGGCAAGATCGCGCAGCCGCTCAAGGGCGTTCGGAGCGGTCTCCCGCAATCTCAGGATATCCTCGAGAACCTCAACCTGGGCAGCCGGAACTGGCGCGGTATTTACATCCTCGCGCAAGGCGTCGAGCCGCGCTGCGATCTCATCGGCGTCGCGTACACCCTGCACCGGCCCGGCAGCTTCGATCAACGCCTCGGCGCTTCGTTCCGACAGGGCAGCGACCAGGATTTTCCGGTTTTCAGGCTGCGATGCGCGCCCGCCAAATCGGTCGAGAAGTGTCCGAAAACGGCGCGGTCGCCAGATATGGCGCGCGAGAGCCGCCTTCCGTCGCTCAGTAGTTTCAAGCCCGGAAATTGCAGCGCGCAAAATACCGATATCGCCAACAGTCGCACGCAGCTCGAGCGGTGCAAGCAGGTCCTGCATCACACTGAAAACTTCGGCGTCGGCTGCGGCGGGATCGCTGCCATCGAAGACTTCGTATCCGACCTGCAAAAATTCGTTTGGCCGCTCCGTCCCGGCAAGCTGCTTGCGGAAGACTTCTCCTGCATATGCATAGCGTGCAGGCACAGCCCCGTCGGCCATATGCATCTGGACCACGGGAACGGTGAAATCGGGCCGCAGCATCTGTTCGCCCTTTACAGGATCATCGGTGACATAAGCGCGGTGCCTGATGCTTTCTCCGTAGAGATCAAGAAGCGTCTCGGCCGGCTGCAAAACATCGGCGTCTACCGGCTGCGCGCCCTTTGCCAACAGCGCGTCGAGCAACCGCGCCGCAACCCGGCGATGCGCCAGCGTAACCGTCATGGATCAGACGCTCCCTGACAGGATCTTGGAAATCTCCGCCACAAGGTCGTCCCGCGCAATTTCGCGCTGCGCAGGCTGGGATTTCCATTCATCAAGACTGGCATTTTCGGCTATCTTGGCCCCAAGGATGAGGTCCTTGATTTGCACGACTTCTCGCGCGGCCTCGTCTGATCCCTGGATAACTGCCACCGGAGACTGGCGCTTGTCGGCATACTTCAACTGGTTTCCGAAATTCTTGGGGTTGCCCAGATACATCTCTGCCCGGATCCCAGCGGTCCGAAGCTCACGCACCATTGCCTGGTAATCGGTCATACGATCTCGATCCATGACGGTCACGACCACAGGTCCCTGCACTGACCCGCCCATACGGCCTTTTGCACGCAACGCGGCAAGAAGCCGGTCGACCCCGATCGAAACACCTGTGGCCGGCACAGACTGGCCGGTGAAGCGTTTGACAAGATCATCGTACCGCCCACCGCCCGCAACTGACCCAAACTGGCGCGGACGGCCTTTCTCATCGAGAATGTCGAAGGTCAGCTCTGCCTCAAAAACCGGTCCGGTATAATAGCCAAGGCCGCGGACAACGGACGGATCGATCACGGCCCGATCGACGCTGTAGCTTTGTGCCTCCATCGAAGCCGCAATGGTTTCAAGCTCCGCCACGCCGGTTTCGCCGGTTTCAGAGCCGCGCACAAGATCTGCGAGCGCAGCACAGGTATCGGCCCCGGTATCCCGCCGTGCGGACATAAACGCCATAATCAGATCAGACTGAGCTTCGCTCAACCCCGCGCCTTCTGTGTAGTCGCCGCTCTCGTCTTCGCGACCGGTGCCAAGAAGCGCGCGAACACCGTCTGGACCGAGGCGGTCAAGCTTATCGATCGCGCGCAAAACGATCCCGCGTTCCCCTTCAAATTTTGATGGATCTGACGGGTCGAGCACGCCGGCCACTTCCATCACACCGTTCAACACCTTGCGATTGTTGATCCGAACGATGTAGTCGCCGCGCTCGATCCCCACCGCCTCCAAAGCGTCCGACAGCATCGCACAGACCTCCGCATCCGCCGCCACGCTAGATGCACCCACAGTGTCCGCATCGCACTGATAAAATTGCCGGAACCGCCCAGGCCCGGGTTTTTCGTTGCGCCAGACCGGTCCCATTGCGTAGCGACGATAAGGAGTGGGCAAGTCATTGCGAAACTGCGCCGCGACCCGCGCCAGTGGCGCGGTCAGATCATATCGCAGCGCGAGCCAGTCGGTGTCCTCCTCCTGCCAGGCAAAAACGCCCGCGTTCGGACGGTCAACGTCGGGCAAGAACTTGCCCAGAGCCTCGACAGTCTCCACCGCGGAGGTTTCCAGAGGATCGAAACCATAGCGATGATAGACTGCTGCAATCCCATCGAGCATGGTCTTGCGCTCGGTCACATCCGCGCCGAAAAAGTCGCGGAACCCTTTGGGCGTGACAGCCTTGGGGCGTGGGGTTTTCTTGGGCTTGGCCATCGTCTGGGTCTCTCCGGTCCGTTGGCGCTGCCTTTACCGCGACCGCCTGAAGGGGGCAAGGTGCGGGACCACGTTAGCAAACGGGAAAGAGAAATGTCGGATAACGCAGTCCAGGAGCGGATCGCACATCTCGAAAAGTCTGTCGAGGAGCTGTCACAAGAGCTTGCAACCCGTGGACAAGAGCTCGACCGCCTGTTGGTCTGGGTCGAGAAGCTCATCGCCCGCGAAGCTGAGCGCGACGCGGAAGGCGGCGGGGGTGTGGTTTTGGGAGACGAGCGCCCGCCGCACTACTGAAGGTTGCGCCCGGTCTAAAAAAGTGCCCCGCCGAAAACCCGACGGGGCACCGTTCAAGTCGCGGCCATCGGCGTCCCCGCCTGTACCGCAGGCTCAGATTTCCCCTAGGATAGTTATTCAAGTCTTAAAATATCCCCGCCGGAGGCAGAAAAAATGCGCGCTGCGCGCGACCGGCCCTGTCGGACCGGGCCTCCGGCGGGGATATTTCTAAGACTTGAATGGATCGGGGGTTTCCGCGGGACAGGGACCGTCCTATCGTCCCGCATATGAGCAGTCCCCTAAAATTCATCCATTTACGCGTCCATTCCGAGTACTCGCTTCTCGAAGGCGCGGTGCGGATCAAAAAGCTACCCGATCTGGCCGAAAAAGCCCAAATGCCGGCGATTGCACTGACGGACACAAACAACATGTTCGCGGCACTCGAGTTTTCCGAAGGGCTCTCGCAGGCGGGCATACAACCCATCCTTGGCTGTCAAATCGACATCGCTTTCGATCCTGCGTCCCCCGGGGAAAAACCTCGTGAGCCAGCGGCGCTGGTGTTGCTGGCCAAATCCGAGGCCGGGTATGAAAACCTCATGAAGCTGAACACCTGCCTTTATGTCGACAAGGGCGGGCAATTGCCTCAGGTCACACTGGACGAGCTAGAGGCCCATAGCAGCGATTTGATCTGCCTGACAGGCGGAGCGGCAGGACCAGTTGGCATGCTGATCCGGGCCGGCCAAATACCGAAAGCGCACGCGCTCGGTGCAAGGCTCGCCGGTATGTTTGAGAACCGTCTTTATATGGAACTCCAGCGCCACCCGGGCGAAGCGGGCCTCCCAGACGCCGAGGCGATCACCGAGCCTGCGTTCCTCCAGATCGCCTACGACCTGGATCTGCCGCTGGTCGCCACAAACGATGTCTATTTCCCGAACGAAGGAATGTACGAAGCGCATGACGCACTGATCTGCATCGCCGACGGGGCGTATGTCGACCAGTCTCAGCCCCGCAGAAGATTGACAGCGCAGCACTATTTTAAATCGCAATCTGAAATGGCAACTCTGTTCGCCGATCTGCCCGAAGCCATCGAAAACACGATCGAGATCGCCAAACGCTGCGCGTTCAAGGCGTACAAACGCGACCCGATTCTTCCCAAATTCGCAGATGACGAGGTGGAGGAACTGCGGCGTCAAGCAAATGAGGGCCTACAGGATCGTTTAAAGGTGATCCCGCATGCCGCTCGCGCGGAGGATTATCAGGCGCGGCTCGATTTCGAACTCGACATCATCGAAGGCATGGGCTTCCCGGGTTATTTTCTGATCGTGGCCGATTTCATCAAATGGGCGAAGGAAGAAAAGATACCGGTTGGCCCCGGGCGTGGCTCCGGCGCGGGCAGCCTTGTCGCCTACGCGCTCACAATTACCGATCTCGATCCCCTGCGCTACCAGCTTTTGTTCGAACGCTTCCTCAACCCCGAGCGTGTCTCGATGCCCGATTTCGATATCGATTTTTGCATGGACCGGCGCGAGGAAGTGATCCGGTATGTGCAAGAGAAATACGGTCGCGACAAGGTCGGCCAGATCATCACCTTCGGAGCGCTTCTGTCCAAAGCAGCCGTTCGCGATGTTGGTCGCGTTCTTCAGATGCCCTACGGCCAAGTAGACCGGTTGGCAAAGATGATTCCTGTCGAAGGCGTCAAGCCAGTCTCGATCGAAAAAGCTCTGGCCGACGAACCGCGATTGCGCGAGGAGGCCAAATCTGAAGAAGTCGTTGACCGCCTGCTTAAGTACGGGATGCAAGTCGAAGGCCTGCTGCGCAATGCGTCGACGCACGCGGCGGGTGTTGTCATCGGAGACCGCTCTCTCGATGCGCTGGTCCCGCTTTACCAGGACCCACGCTCGGAGATGCCTGCGACCCAGTTCAATATGAAATGGGTTGAGCAAGCCGGTCTTGTTAAGTTCGATTTTCTCGGTTTGAAAACGCTCACGGTCATTCAAAACGCGGTTGAGCTGATCCGGGCCGGCGGGCGCGATCTGCACAGAGCGTCAGACGGGACTGAGCTTTATACGCCCGCCCCAGGTACGGAAAACGACATAAACGCGATCCCGCTCGATGACGAGGGGAGCTACAAGCTTTATTCGGCCGCACAGACGGTCGCAGTTTTTCAGGTGGAAAGCACCGGCATGATGGATGCGCTGCGGCGCATGAAACCGACGTGCATCGAAGACATCGTTGCGCTCGTCGCGCTCTATCGTCCCGGTCCGATGGAGAATATTCCGACCTATTGCGAGGTTAAGAATGGGCTGAAAGCCCGGACTTCTATCCATCCCCTGATCGACGACATTCTCGAGGAAACTCAAGGGATAATCGTCTATCAGGAACAGGTGATGCAAATCGCTCAGGTCATGGCGGGCTATTCGCTCGGCGGCGCAGACCTGCTGCGCCGCGCTATGGGCAAGAAGATCAAAGAGGCGATGGACGCCGAACGCCCGAAGTTTATCGCGGGAGCGAAGCAAAACGGTGTGGACGACGCGAAGGCCAAAGAGGTGTTCGACCTTCTGGAGAAGTTCGCAAACTACGGCTTCAACAAGTCCCATGCCGCTGCATATGCGGTGGTCAGCTACCAGACTGCCTGGCTGAAGGCGAACCATCCTGTCGAATTCATGGCCGGCGTCATGAACTGCGACCTTCACCTGACAGACAAGCTTGCTGTTTACGCCGAGGAGGTTCGGCGCGGTCTTGGCATTGAAATCGTACCGCCGTGCGTCAACCGCAGTTTTGAAACCTTCAGCGTCGATCAGGGACGGGTCGTCTACGGCCTTGGGGCGCTCAAGAACGTGGGCGTTGACGCCATGCGGCTGGTTGTCGAGGGGCGAGGCGACAAACTCTTCGCAACCCTGTTTGATCTTGCTCGGCGCGTCGATCTAAAGCGGGTCGGCAAGCGGCCGCTGGAGATGCTCGCGCGCGCAGGTGCTTTTGACATGCTCGACCGCAACCGAAAACGCGTATTCGACAGTCTGGACGCGCTGGTGGCGTACTCCGCCGCAATTCACGAGCAACGCGAGTCCGCGCAGGTGTCGCTTTTTGGCGAAGCGGGGGAGGACCTGCCAGAGCCTCGTCTCTCGCGCGCCGAGGACTGGCTGCCCGCCGAGAGGTTAGGCGAGGAACACAAAGCAATCGGTTTCTATCTGTCGGGTCATCCGCTTGATGATTACATGGGCCCGCTTAAGCGGCGGGGCATCGTTACGCTAGAAGATCTGAGAGGACGTGTGGAAAACGGTGCTCTTGTGGCCAAGATCGCTGGCACGGTTGCCGGGCGCCAGGAACGCAAATCGGCGCGGGGCAACCGGTTTGCGTTTGTTCAGGCCTCAGATCCTACGGGTCTCTATGAGGTTACCGTCTTCTCGGATACGCTTGAGACGTCCCGCGACTTCCTGGAACCTGGCACCAATGCTGTGTTGACTGTCGAAGCGACGTTGGAATCCGACCAGCTCAAGTTGCTTTGCCGCTCCGCCGGGCCGGTCGACAACGCTGTTGCTGACCCGCAAGGCGGCACATCCGGGCTGCGGATCTTCATCGAAGGGACCGAGGCCGTTGATCCGCTTAAGGGCTTGATAGACCGCCTGGACAACGATCCTGCCCAGCGTGTACGGGGTCCGATCCTGCTATCACTTGCGGGTCCTGATCTTCCGGGCGAGATAGATATATCGCTTGGTGACCTACTGCCGGTCACGCCTCAGATCAAAGGTGCGATAAAAAGCCTGAGCGGAGTGCGTTTCGTCGAAGACCTGTAAAGGCATCGCGCACTCGCAACCATAATGGGACATCGCGGATTTGCCTGAATAGCAGGCAACGCCTTCCTCTAACGTCTTGATCCCACACAAGAGCCTTGCAAAGCCTCGTATTTCTGGCTTTGCTGGACAGCATGACTGGCCCGCGCTGTCTACGCCGCATCGACTGCGCCACAGGCCCAAAACAAGATCCGGTAACGCGGCAGGCATTGTAAATGGATGTGACGTTTCTTCTGAACGGAGAGACCGTGCATGTGGACGGAGAAGCTCCAACCCGGACACTCTTGGATTGGCTGCGCGAGCGTCGCGGCCTGACTGGCACGAAAGAAGGCTGTAATGAAGGCGATTGCGGTGCCTGCACTGTTATCGTCACCGGACCTGACGGAGCGCGGACCCTCAATGCCTGTATACTGTTCCTTCCGCAGTTGAGTGGGAAAGCCGTGCGAACGGTAGAAGGAATTTCCGGACCCGATGGCAGTCTTCATCCGGTACAACAGGCTATGGTGGACCATCACGGCTCGCAGTGTGGCTTCTGCACGCCGGGCTTCGTGACTTCGATGGCCTGTGCGCATCTTAATGGTGAGACAGATTATGCCGATCGGGTTGCAGGAAATCTCTGCCGCTGCACAGGATATGCTCCAATTTTGCGGGCGGCCGAGGCCGCGGCCCCTGAAGCAGTGCCCGAATGGATGCGTGAGCCATCGTTGCCGCAAGCGCGCGAGGACATAACCACGAGCGCAGAAGGCAACGTGGTCCAACCACAGTCCTCAGACACCCTCGCCCAATGGTATGCTCAGCACCCAGATGCGACCTTAATCGCGGGCGCGACTGACGTGGGACTATGGGTGACCAAGGCGTTGCGCACATTGCACCCCGTGGCGTTTCTGAGCGGCTGCGACGACCTAAAGTCCATTGAGACGGCGCCGGATTACTGGAGGGTCGGCGCCATGGTCTCAATCACCGATCTTCTGGAGCTGGTCTATGATGACTACCCGAGCTTTGCTGAAATGCTTCGCCGATATGGGTCGGTCCAGGTGCGCAATGCGGCGACGCTCGGCGGCAACATCGCCAATGGGTCGCCGATAGGTGACAGCCCTCCGCCCCTGATTGCGCTTGGCGCGACTCTGCACCTTCGCAAAGGTGACAGCCGCCGCGACCTGCCGATCGAAGACTTCTTTCTCGAGTATGGAAAACAAGATCGGCTGCCGGGGGAATTTGTAGAAGCCATTTCGATCCCGCGCGGCCAGAGCGCGCTGCGGGTCTACAAACTGTCCAAGCGCTTTGACCAGGACATCTCGGCAGTCTGCGGCGCCATCAACCTGACAGTCCGAGACGAACGGATCGTCGACGCCCGGATTGCGTTCGGGGGCATGGCCGGTACGCCAAAGCGCGCCGCGGCGACAGAGACTGCACTACAGAACGCGGAGTTTTCCCTGGAGGCGATCCAGCACGCTTCCGCACAAATGAGTAAGGATTTCACGCCGCTTTCGGATATGCGGGCATCAGCCTCTTACAGGTTGCGTAGCGCACAGAATATGCTGCTCCGCTATTATCACGACTTGTCGAAGACGGCCGTTTCGGTGCTGGAGTTGCGCCCATGAGCATCCAAAAGCCCCTGCCCCATGATGCCGCCCGTCTGCATGTCACCGGTCAGGCACGGTATGTAGATGACATACCGACACCGGCCAACGCGGTGCATCTGGCCTTTGGTCTGAGCAGCTGTGCCCATGGCGACATTGCCTCCATGGACCTGTCAGCAGTTCAAGCGGCAGACGGTGTTATCGCGGTGCTTACAGCGGCCGATCTGCCGCACCACAACGATGTCTCTCCGACACCGCTTGAGCGCGAACCAATGCTGGCGGAAGGTTCTGTCCATTATCTCGGTCAGCCGGTCTTTCTGGTCGTTGCGGACACCCACCTCGCGGCCCGCAAGGCCGCAACACTCGGTCAGATCAACTACGATGCGAAACCGGCTGTTCTGAGCATAGAAGACGCGCTCGCCGCGGGTGATATCTTTGAAGATGCGCCTCGGCACTACACAAAAGGGGATGCCGCGACCGCGATCGCAGCCGCGCCCCTGGTCATCGACGGTTCAATCGAGATCGGCGGGCAAGAGCATTTCTACCTTGAGGGACAGGCTGCACTTGCCTTCCCTCAGGAGGGTGGCGACATCGTCGTACATTCCTCGTCCCAACATCCGACTGAAATTCAGCACAAGGTGGCCGAAGCAATCGGAGTACCGATGCACGCTGTGCGTGTCGAAGTCCGGCGGATGGGAGGCGGGTTCGGTGGCAAGGAAAGCCAGGGGAACGCGCTGGCATGCTCTTGCGCGATCGCGGCAGACTTGACCGGCCGCCCTGCAAAGATGCGCTACGACCGGGATGACGACATGGTCATCACAGGCAAGCGGCATGATTTCAGAATCGACTACAAAGCTGGCGTGACGACGGATGGGCGCATTCTCGGGATCGCTTTCGAACAATATTGCCGCTGCGGCTGGTCCATCGATCTGAGCCTGCCTGTTGCGGACAGGGCAATGCTTCATGCCGACAATGCCTACCATCTTGAGCATGTCTCAATCCGCTCGCACCGACTGCGCACAAATACCCAGTCAAACACTGCGTTTCGCGGCTTTGGGGGACCGCAAGGCATGGTTGGGATTGAGCGTGTTCTGGATCACATCGCCTTTGCCGTCGGGCGTGACCCGCTGGAGGTCCGCCGGACGAACTACTACACCGAAGCGACATCTGGCCCTGCACGTGTCGCTAAGGTACAAACCACGCCATATCATATGGCTGTGGAAGACTTTGTGCTGCACGACCTGACGGACAGGCTGGTTGCTTCGTCGCAGTATAGAGCAAGGCGCGCAGAGATTGCCGCCTGGAATGCTGAAAGCCCGCTTCTTAAGCGCGGCATCGCGCTGACACCGGTTAAGTTTGGCATTTCTTTTACGTTGACCCATCTGAATCAGGCCGGTGCTTTGGTGCATGTGTATCAGGACGGCTCGATTCACATGAACCACGGCGGCACCGAGATGGGGCAGGGTTTATTCCAGAAAGTGGCGCAGGTTGCCGCCAGCCGCTTCGGCGTTGGGCTGGACAGGGTAAAGATCACAGCGACCGACACTGGCAAAGTGCCCAACACCTCCGCCACGGCTGCCTCGTCCGGTTCTGACCTGAACGGAATGGCCGTGAAGGCCGCTTGCGACACAATCCGGGATCGCATTGCCACGTTCCTTGCGGAAGAGCATCAGGCTGAGGCACAAACCGTCCGTTTCAAAGACGGCCGTGTAACTGTCGGTGGTGCGGACTATGCATTCGAGGAGGCTGTCCACAAAGCCTATATGGGCCGGGTAAGCTTATCCGCGACCGGCTTTTACAAAACCCCGAAAATTGTCTGGGACCGTATCAAAGGCACCGGAAGACCATTTTTCTACTTTGCCTACGGCGCCGCCGTCACCGAGGTCGTCGTCGATACGCTGACGGGCGAGAACCGGATCTTGAGGGCCGACATCCTGCATGATTGCGGCACTTCCCTGAACCCAGCGCTCGATATTGGCCAGATCGAGGGCGGGTATGTTCAGGGTGCGGGCTGGCTGACAATGGAAGAGCTGGTTTGGGACGAACGCGGAGCGCTCAAAACCCATGCACCCTCGACCTACAAGATTCCTGCGGCAGGTGACACGCCGCCGGTGTTCAATGTCGCACTTTGGGACGGCGCAAACCGAGAAGACACGATTTATCGCTCCAAAGCGGTGGGCGAACCTCCCCTGATGCTTGGCATATCGGCGCTGATGGCGCTTAGCGATGCAGTTGCAGCCTGTGGCAATGGATCTGTCTATCCATCGCTGGACGCACCGGCAACGCCGGAGCGGCTGCTTTGGGCCATCGATCGGGTACGGGAATGAGCTTCGATACCGCCACCCTGCGTGACACGCTTGCGGCACATGGCACGCTGGCCAGAGTTCTGGTGGCCGAAGTTAAGGGATCCGTTCCGCGAGAGGCCGGGACGGCTATGCTCGTCTGGGAAACAGGTCAGGCAGGGACGATCGGTGGCGGGGCGCTTGAATACGAAGCCACAGCCCGAGCGAGGGCAGCGCTGCGAGCGGGCAAGGATCGTATTGACAACGCGCCTTTGGGTCCTGCTCTCGCCCAGTGTTGCGGTGGCGCGGTGACGCTGCTGACAGAAATCTGGGACGACGCGCGGCTTTCCGCACTTGACGATGGACCCGTGGCGCGCGCTTTGCCTGACGGACCGCGCGAGATGCCGATCGCAGTCCACCGGCTTCTGGCAAGGGCCCGCGACCGCGGCTCCGCCGTCGCGACTACGTTGAAGGACGGCTGGGTGATCGAACCCCTGGCTACAAAAACGACACCGCTATGGATTTATGGCGCGGGTCATGTTGGGCGCGCCCTCGTCGCGACACTGGCACCGGTCCCTGATCTCTCGATCACCTGGGTGGATACCGGGCCGGAACGGTTCCCGGACAACGTACCGTCAGGGGTTACTGTGCTGCCCGCCGCGAACCCCGCAGCCGCGGCAGGATCTGCGCCTCACAACGCCCACCATCTTATACTGACTTATTCCCACGCCTTGGATCTGGAACTCTGTCATAGGCTAATCGCACGCCCGTCCGCCTCGATAGGTCTGATCGGATCAGCAACGAAATGGGCGCGGTTCCGCAAACGTCTTGCGCAGTTGGGTCATGGTCCCGCCCAAATCGCGCGCATCACCTGCCCAATCGGCGACCCGAGCCTCGGCAAGCACCCGCAGGCCATTGCGATATCCGTCGCATCGCGCTTACTGTCTGAGGCAATGGCCGCGCCTATGGTGATAGAGCCACGAGACAAGGGGACACTTGGATGACCACGCTTCTTTCGGTCGACAGGCTGACCAAGGCCTATCCCGGCGTGGTCGCCAACGATGATGTTTCCTTTGCGATCGAACCTGGCGAGGTTCACGCACTGCTTGGCGAAAACGGTGCGGGCAAATCGACCCTTGTTAAAATGATCTACGGTCTTGTGCGCCCCGACAGCGGCAGCATGACCTTGTCCGGCGAGGCCTTCGCGCCTTCTGAGCCACGCGCTGCGCGGGCCAGCGGGGTAGCCATGGTATTTCAGCATTTCTCGCTTTTTGAGGCCCTCAGCGTAGCCGAGAACATCGCTCTCGGGATGGAAAACCCACCAAAAATGAGCGCGCTTTCAAACAGGATCGCAGAGGTATCGCAAGCCTATGGGCTGCCGCTCGACCCGGCACGCCTCGTCGGCACGCTGAGTGCGGGCGAACGTCAGCGGGTCGAGATTATTCGCTGCCTTCTTCAGGAACCGAAGCTCCTGATCATGGACGAGCCGACCTCGGTACTAACGCCTCAGGAAGTTGAAATCTTATTTGCAACCCTGCGCAAGCTTCGCGAAGAGGGCACCGCGATCCTGTATATTTCGCACAAGCTTGAGGAGATCCGCGCTCTCTGCGATGCCGCAACTATCCTCAGGCTCGGCAAGGTTGTAGCCAGCTGCGATCCGCGCGAGAAATCTGCCCGTGAGCTGGCAGAGATGATGGTGGGCAAGGTCCTCCATCAGACAAAGTCTGCAGGACAGGAGTTGGGCGACGCAGTTTTGAGCGTACACGATCTTTCGCTGCCACCGGCTACCCAGTTTGGCACCCGTCTGGCAAATGTCTCTTTTGAGGTCCGCGCAGGCGAAGTTCTCGGTATCGGAGGTGTGGCCGGCAACGGACAAGACGAATTGCTCAGCGCGCTCTCGGGGGAACGGAAATCCGCCGACCACGTATTTCTGCACGGCGACGCGATCAGCCGCCTCGGGCCAACCCAGCGCCGCCAGATTGGCATTCTTTCAGGTCCCGAAGAGCGGCTCGGGCATGCAGCCGCACCGGATATGAGCCTGATCGAGAATGCGTTGCTGACTGGATCGGTACGCGAAAACCTTGCTCAGAAAGGATTTCTGAATTGGCCAAAGACCCGCTCCTTTGCAGAGCGGATCATAGAAACATTCGACGTCCGCACGCCGTCTGCGCAATCTGCTGCCCGGTCTCTGTCCGGAGGCAATCTGCAGAAATTCGTTATTGGTCGTGAGGTACTGCAACGCCCCGAAGTGCTTGTCGTAAACCAGCCCACATGGGGCGTCGACGCTGCCGCAGCCGCAGCGATCCGGCAAGCGCTCCTGGACCTTGCCGCGAAAGGGACAGCCGTTGTTGTCATCAGTCAGGACCTCGACGAACTGATGGAAATCTCGGACACGTTTGCCGCGCTCAACGGCGGCAAGCTGAGTGCGAAGGTTCCCGCCGCGGGCCTGACGGTCGACCAGATTGGATTGATGCTTGGCGGCGCTCACGACATGGAAGTCGCAGACTCTCACGCGGACGAGGCGCTGCACGCATGATCCGCCTAGAAAAACGTCCAAACCCCTCACGCCTTTGGACCGCACTTACACCTGTTCTCGCCGTACTCCTCACAATGATCGCGGGCGGGATCCTTTTTGCCATTCTCGGAAAGGACCCGATTGAAGCGATCCGCACGATCTTCTGGGATCCGCTGTTCAATGAGCAGTTCGCGGCTTTCTCGCGACCGCAGCTTTTGGTGAAAGCCGGACCCCTGATCTTAATCGCCATAGGCCTGAGCCTCGGGTTCCGAGCGGGCATTTGGAATATAGGCGCGGAAGGGCAGTACATCCTTGGCGCAGTATGCGGAGCAGCGGTCGGACTGGCCTTCTATCCTTCTGAGTCACCGCTGATTTTCCCCCTTATGGTCATCGCAGGCGCGCTTGGCGGCTGGGCATGGGCGATGATCCCTGCACTTCTGAAGATCAAGTTTGGGACGAATGAGATCCTCGTCTCTCTGATGCTGGTCTATGTTGCTGAGAAACTTCTCGCCTCAATGGCGCTCGGGGCCCTCCGCAACCCCGAAGGCGGTGGCTTCCCTGGTTCCCGAAACCTTTCTCAGCATCCCGGCACTGCAAATACAGAATTGTTCCCAGGGACAGGTATGCACTGGGGTGTCGTGGCCGCATTTATCGCAGTGATCGCGGCCTATGTGCTGCTGAACCGGCACATTCTTGGCTATCAGATCAAGCTGGCCGGACAGGCGCCGCGCGCCGCGCGGTTTGCAGGTGTAAATCCGAACCTGCTTGTTGCGGTCTGCCTGGGTCTGTCCGGAGCTCTTGCCGGTCTTGCGGGGCTTTTCGAGGTCTCTGGCCCCGCCGGACAGATCTCTATTGATTTCAACTCAGGCTATGGCTTCACCGCGATCATTGTTGCTTTTCTGGGACGGCTGCACCCGATCGGGATTCTGCTGGCGGGCCTTTTGATGGCGCTCACCTATATCGGCGGCGAATTATCCCAGTTTATGCTGGGCATCCCTGCAGCTGCGATACAGGCGTTCCAAGGCATGCTCCTCTTTTTCCTTCTGGGTCTGGACGTCTTGTCGAACTACCGCATCCGGTTCTCCGGGTTTGCTGCGAAGGGAGCTTCCTGATGGGTGGTATTGATCCCGTTGTTCTGATCGCCTCGCTTATGGTCGCCTCCACACCCATCCTGCTGGCCGCCATCGGCGAACTGGTGGTGGAGAAGGCGGGTGTCCTGAACCTCGGTGTAGAAGGCATGATGATCCTCGGTGCCATCTGCGGTTTCGCTACGGCGGTTGAAACCGGCAGCCCGATGCTTGGTTTCATCGCAGCCGCTCTCGCGGGTGCTGCATTTTCGATGATATTTGGGGTTCTTACGCAATACCTTCTGTCAAATCAGGTCGCCACAGGCCTGGCGCTTACACTCTTTGGTCTCGGCCTCTCAGCCTTAATCGGTCAGGGCTATGTGGGTATTAAAGCCCCCAGCACGCCTCAACTGGATTTACCCGTACTCTCGGACCTTCCAGTTGTTGGGCCGATCCTCTTCTCCCATGATGCGATGCTTTATGTTTCCATTCTGCTTGTCGCGGGCGTTTGGCTCTTTTTGACCCGCACGCGCGGAGGTTTGATTCTGCGCGCGGTGGGCGAAGGCCATGATGCTGCTCACGCCCTTGGCTACAAAGTTATCCGCATTCGCTTGATGGCGATTGCCTTCGGCGGAGCGTGCGCGGGGTTGGGCGGGGCTTACCTGAGCCTTGTGCGTGTCCCGCAATGGACCGAAGGGATGACTGCAGGCGCGGGATGGATTGCGCTCGCTATTGTCGTTTTCGCCAGTTGGCGGCCCTGGTACGCACTGATTGGCGCCTATCTTTTCGGAGGCATCGTTGTTCTGGAGCTGAACCTCCAGGCTGCTGGTGTGAAAGTTCCTGTCGATCTGCTGGCGGCATCGCCATATCTGGTGACCGTCCTGGTGTTGGTTCTGATGTCTCGCTCCAAATCGCGCACGGCCTTAAACGCGCCCGCCGATCTGGGCCGCAGCTTCCATGCGACGGCCTGACCGAAGGCTGCCCAAGAATTAGGCGCTCGCTCAACCTGCAAGCGCAAAGGGGTCCGTCCGCCCTTGCCGCCGCGCACGCGCGCTGTAGGATGCACAGGTCACGCGCACCCGCCCGGGGGTGCCTATCGAAATAACCGGACCAAGAAACAGGGAAGATGCGTATGAATTTCCGTTTAGCACTCAAAGGCATTGCCTTAACCGTCGCGACCAGCATCGCAGGCATGGCAATGGCCGAAGACCCAACCAAGGTCGGCTTTGTCTATGTCGGCCCGATAGGAGACGGCGGCTGGACATACCAGCATGACCAGGGTCGCTTGGCAGTTGAAGCCGAATTTGGCGACAAGGTTGAGACGATCTTCCAAGAAAGCGTTCCCGAGGGGGCGGACTCGGAACGTGTAATGACACAGATGGCGCTCGCAGGTGCCGACATCATATTCACCACCTCCTTTGGCTATATGGATGCCACCAATGCGGTGGCTGCCAAGTTCCCGGATGTGAAGTTCGAGCACGCCACGGGCTACAAACGCCTGCACCCGAATGTGGCCACATATGACTCGCGTTTCTATGAAGGTCGCGCGGTTCTGGGGCACATCGCCGGCAAGATGACCGAAACCAACAAGATCGGCTACATTGCCTCGTTCCCGATTCCAGAAGTGATCCAGGGTATTAACTCGTACTTCCTGCACGCGCAGAAAGTGAACCCTGATGTCGAGCTAACCGTTATTTGGGTCTACACCTGGTTTGACCCAGCAAAGGAAGCAGACGCCGCGAAAGCAATGATCGAGCAGGGCGTAGATGTTATCACCCAGCACACCGACTCGACCGCACCGCTGGCAGAAGCCGCTAAGACCCCTGGTATTATCGGCTTCGGCCAAGCTTCGGACATGGCAGAGTATAAGCCTGCACCCCGCGTGGCCTCCATCATCGACAACTGGAATCCTTATTATGTGAAACGCGTAAAAGCTGTGATGGATGGCACCTGGGAACAGGGCCACAGCTGGGGCGGCATGGCTGAGGGCGAGGTTGTCATCGGCGAGATCACCGGCCCGGTGCCGGACGACCTGAAAGCAGAAGCCATGGGCATGGTAGAAGCGATCACCGCAGGAGACTATCACCCCTTCACCGGCCCGATCATGAAGCAGGATGGCAGCGTCTTCCTCGCCGAAGGCGAAGTTGCAACAGACGAACAGCTCGTCTCCATGGATTTCTATGTCCAGGGCATTACGGGTGAGATTCCGAACTGAACCGCGACATCCACGACATAGAAAGGGGCGCCGGGACTCGGCGCCCCTTCTTCTTTGATTTCGGCACTTACTCAGGCGCGGCCCGCGAAATACGGCGAAGTGCGTCCCGCCCGGCTAGCCCTTCTTTAACCCGCAGGTCTTGATACCCAGCATCGAATAGACCGGGCACGTGCCGATCAGACCGGTGACAAGCGGGACAACTCCAATCCAACCCCAGGGCGTTTGCGGGCCAACAAAGACAAGCGATAGCAGGACGAGGCCGGCGATTACGCGAAGCGCACGGTCTAAGGTACCTTCATTTCTGGTCATGACGACGTTCCTTTGCAGCAAGTTATCTCTAAAAGTTCTTTGCCGCATTCTACCGCAACCTGTCGGTGACACTGTCACCGAACGTACGCGGCGAGGTTATCCTTAGCGATAAACCTCATCCTCGCCGGGGAAGCTTCGGTTGCGTACCGCAGTCGCATAGGCCCCGGCCGCTTCATCGACAACACTCCGCAGATCAGCGAACTTGCGTACGAATTTCGGCGCCCAGTCACCCAGACCCAGCATATCTTCCATCACAAGGATCTGACCGTCGCAGGTTTTGGACGCTCCGATCCCAATAGTCGGAATTGGGCAGACTTCTGTGACTTCGGCGGCCAGCGGCTCGACCATGCCCTCGAGCACAACGGCAAATGCGCCAGCTGCCGCCACGGCCTTGGCATCTTCATGATGAAGCGGCCAGCTGTCTTCGTCTCGTCCTTGGGTCCTGAACCCTCCCATCGCGTTGGAGCTTTGCGGTGTCAGCCCGATATGCGCCATGACAGGAATGCCCCGCGCGGTCAGAAATGCAATTGTCTCAGCCATCCGCGCTCCGCCTTCGAGCTTCACTGCTTGGCACCCAGTCTTGGCCATGATCCGCGCGGCATTCCGGAACGCAATCTGTGGCGATTCCTCATAGGACCCAAACGGCATGTCCACGGTCACGAGCGCACGTTTGGTCCCGCGCACCACTGCAGTGCCATGCGCGATCATCATCTCAAGTGTCACGGGAAGCGTGCTGTCGAAGCCATGGGTCACCATGCCAAGGCTGTCACCAACAAGAAGCACGTCGCAGTGCGGATCGAGGATTTGGGCAAACTGGACGTGACTTGCCGTCAGCGCCACAATCGGCGAGGCGCCTTTCCGTGCAGCAATCTGAGGCACAGTGATCCGGCGAACGGGGGCTTGGGCAGACATAAAACCTCTCCTTCCTTGCTGGGGTCACATTTCACAGTGCCAGCACCTCGCGCAACCCGTCCAAACCGCGCATGGCGCGTCGTTTTTTTGCCCCGAGCGGTCGGATGCCCCCGCCGCGCGCGGCCCGAGCGGGTAAACTGTGACCATCGCAGCGGGAGGAGTCGCCCATGAAAACCCATGTTCAAGCCCTCGTCGTTGGTGGTGGCGCAGTCGGCGCAGGTGTTGCCTATCACCTAGGCAAGGCAGGTTGGGATGTGCTGCTTCTGGAACGCGACGAACTGACCTCGGGCTCCACCTGGCACGCTGCGGGGCTTTTGCCTCTCTTCAACATGTCCTATGCGACTTCGCATATCCACGACTACTCGGTGAAGTTCTACAAAGGACTGGAAAAGGAAACCGGTCTGAACCCGGGTTTCGCGGTCGTTGGCAACCTGCGCATGGCCCAGACGCAGGACCGGATGGATGAGTATATGCTCTACGCCTCAACTGCCGAAACCGTGGGCATCCCCTACGAATGGCTGAGCGCGACAGAGATCAAGGACAGATATCCGCTGGTCCGGACCGAGGATCTGAAGGGCGCGATCTACCACCCGACAGACGGCTATATTAACCCCGCCGATGTGACGCAGGCGATGGCCAAGGGCGCGCGCCAGCATGGCGTGACGATCGAGCGGAAATGGCAGGTCGATGCCTATACATGGGCAGGCGATCATTGGGACGTGACCGTCACCAGGATGGCCGACAGGGGTGGTAACCTCGTGCCAACCGAGGAACAGTTGGTGATCCATGCCGAACACGTGGTCACAGCAACCGGTAACCATGCCCAGCGTACAGCACAACTTCTGGGCATCAAAATCCCGGCGATCCCGGTCGAGCACCAGTATATTGTCACTGAACCTGACCCGGCACTGGTCGATTGGCGTCGGGATAATCCAGAGCATCCTGTGCTGCGCGACGCCGACGCGAAGTGGTACGTGCGTGAAGAACGTGGTGGATGGATTCTGGGCCCCTACGAACAGGGTGCGCCCGCGCGCTTCAAATATGCCGTGCCAGACAGCTTTCGCGCGGACCTTTTCCCCCTCGATCTCGAACGGATCGAGGAAGAATACATGTCGATGATCCATCGCCTGCCCAGCTCAGAAACGGTTGGGCTCAAGGACGATTACAATGGTCCGATCTGCTACACCCCTGATGGGAACCCTCTGGTTGGACCCGCGCCGGGGCTGCGGAACATGTGGCTTGCCGAGGGGTTCAGCTTCGGCATCACCGCCGCCGGCGGCACCGGATACTATCTTGCGCAAATGATGGTGGATGGCGAAGCCGAGATCGATATGGCCAGTCTCGACCCCAAGCGCTACGGCAGCTGGATGACCACGGAATATGCGTCGAAGAAGAACGAGGAATGCTATTCCCATGTCTTTATCCTCCACCATCCAGACGAAGAGCGTGAAGCATGCCGCCCGCTGAAAACTGCCCCGGCGTATGACCGCCAAAAAGCGCTGGGTGCTCAGTTCGGACATGTCAACGGATGGGAGCGCCCGAACTACTACGGTCCTGTTGATGCACCCGACAGCTTTGACCATGACGCCCGATCTTTTCGGCGCGGCGGTTGGTGGAAACATGCCTTAGAGGAGGCAAAGGCGATCCGCACCGGGGTTGGCCTGATCGATGCGACTGCTTTTGCCAAACATGTGGTACGCGGACCGGGTGCTACCGCATTCCTCGATTGGTTCACGTGCAACACGCTGCCCCGCGTCGGGCGCATCAACCTCACCTATGCGCTCACGTCTCATGGCACCACGCGGACCGAGTACACCATCGTCAGGCTTCGTGAGGACGAATACTACCTCGTCTCCGCCGGAGCATGGCAGGCCTATGACAGCGATTACCTCAACAAAGCTTGCGAGGACTTCATGTCTGCGGGCGGCGCCTATGTAACCGTTTCGGACGTGACTGGCATGTGGGGGGTCTTTGCAATCGCAGGGCCAAAAACGCGCGACGTACTCAGCTCTCTCCTCCACGATGCAGAGCCGAAAACTGTCTTGTCCAACAAGCGCTTCCCGTGGCTTTCCGCGCGCGAGATCGAGCTGGGAATGTGCCCGGTTCGTGCTGTCCGCGTTGCGTACACTGGCGAGCTTGGCTGGGAATTGCACCATCCAATTGAGATGCAGACATACCTCTGGGATCAATTGATGGAGGCAGCATCGGTTCACTCACTGAAGCTTGTTGGCGCGCGGGCCCAGAACTGGCTCAGACAAGAGAAGTCTTACCGTGCCTTCGGCACAGAGCTTGGTCGCGATGCCACGCCGCTGGAGGCCGGGCTTGACCGTTTCGTCGATCTCTCAAAGGACTTCTTCGGGAAAACCCGAATGATTGAGACAGGTGTCCGGTCGAAATGCGTCACCCTACTCATTGACGGACCAGTGGATGCCGATCCCTGGGGTCGCGAGGCGCTCTATGCAGGTGATAAAAAAGTCGGGAGGCTGACCTCCGGTGGCTACTCCGTTGCCTTCGAAAAATCCATTGGAATGGGGTATGTGCACCCGGACCACTCTGTGCCGGGATCGCGCTTGAAAGTGAAGATGCAGAACCAGCTTTGGGATGCAGAGGTCACCGAAGACAGTCCATATGATCCAAAAAACGAAACAATTCGAGTGGATAATTGAGCCGGCCCGTCAAGCCCAGCCGAGCGATACTTGTGTAAAATAACGGCGAAACAACGCTTTTGACGCCAATTCGGCTAGAATTGACTGATGTGTTTTTTCGCAAATGGCGAACAATCCCTGTCTTCGCCGCGGGCCCGACCCTTTTCCGTCACATTTACCCATAAGGTCGATGATGCGTGTAGGGGAACAAGACAGAGGACCAACCGCATGACTGTGATGACACGGCTTGAGACTGGCGCGGTGCCGCCCTGCGAAACCCATCTTTTCGGGTTGGTAAGTGGTGCGAATGTCCGCACCCCTTGCGGTGAACGGCGCGTGGAGAACCTGCGCCCGGGCGATCTGATCGTAACGCGCACGGACGGATTGCAGGCTCTGCGTCACGTGATCCGGATCACTCTGAGCCACGAGGACCTGCGTAAGACCCCCGGTCTTGCCCCAATCCGGCTGATGCCGCGCGCACTAGGCCCAATGATGCCGGGTCGGCCCTTGGCACTGGCACCCAATCACCGGGTCCGTGTTCCAGCTTACCTGCTGGCCGAAGACGCGCGCGATGCGACCCTTAATCTGCCGGCCTGCGAACTTCTCGACAAATTCGAGAACGCTTTTGTGGACCTCGGTGGCGACGCACTTTCCTCGGGCGTCACCTATCACAGCCTGGTATTCGACACGCCGCAAGTCTTTGCCGTAAATGGTGTCTTGGTGGACAGTTACTCCCCAGACGAAGCCTCGCTTGGCGCACTCGATATAGATACCCAATCAGCACTGCGTCGACTTTTCCCGGAGCTTGACGAGGAGCGTCCCGCAGCTCTGCATTAAGAGCGGACGTAACGATCAAAGCATCGACGGAACGACCAGATCGGGAGGCCTGTGGCCGTCGTCAAAGGTCTTTATGTTGATGATGACCTTCTCTCCCATTTCTACGCGCCCTTCGACGGTCGCCGAGCCCATATGCGGCAACAGCACGACGTTCTCCAGCTCGCGCAGTCGCGGATTGATCTCAGCCCCCTGCTCAAAGACGTCAAGTCCGGCACCCGCAATCTCGCCCGAGCGAAGCATGCGCGTCAGTGCGTTTTCATCGATCACTTCTCCGCGCGAGGTATTCACGACCACAGCAGTCGGTTTCATCAGCTTCAAGCGCCTCGCATTCATCAGATGGAAGGTGGAGGGCGTGTGCGGACAGTTGATTGACAGTATGTCCATTCGGCTCACCATCTGATCAAGGCTGTCCCACCAGGTGGCCTGGAGCTCGTCTTCAATACCGCGATGCAACCGACGCCGGTTGTGATAGTGGACCTGCATGCCGAAAGCTGAAGCACGACGGGCAACCGCTTGCCCGATCCGGCCCATGCCTAAAATTCCAAGCCTTCGTCCGGCGATCCGACCACCGAGCATCGCGGTCGGGCGCCAACCTTCCCAATCCCCGCTCTGCATCCGGGCAAGGCCTTCAGGAATACGTCGTGTCACCGCGAGGAGAAGGGCCATCGCCATATCTGCAGTGTCATCAGTCAGGACACCAGGGGTGTTTGAGACGTGGATGCCGCGCTGCCTGGCCGTTGCGACATCGATATGGTCGACCCCGGCCCCGTAATTCGCGATAAGCTTCAAACGATCACCTGCGGCGGCCAGCATAGCGCCATCGATGTTATCCGTCAGTGTCGGCACAACGACATCCGACCTCTGCATCGCTTCGACCAAAGCGCCACGTTCCATCGGCGTGTCATTCTCGTTCAACTCGACGTCGAAAAGCTCCTTCAGGCGTGTCTCCACCACCTCCGGCAACCGTCGCGTGACGACAACACTCAGGCGTTCCCCGGGCATTTTCGGCCCCTCCCCGCTTCCAAATCACGCGCTATACTGGCAATAAGTCAGAAGCAGGGGCAACCCGATAGACCCCTGAACGAGGCTTTAGACGAAATAAAATTACTCTCGCGATCCGGCTTCAGGACAAAGCGGGGGAGAACAGGCAAAAAGTAGTGACGTCCATGATCAGGACACGCGGTGTCATTCAAGGTCTTGTGCTGAGTCTTGGCCTCGGTCTGGTGCTGGCCGCCTCGCAAGGAGGCGCGGAGCAAAGGCCAGCGCCGCGCCCGGTCCAGGCTGTGCCGGTTACAGTGTCGCAAACCGGCCCGGTGACCAATCTTCCTTTGCCACGCTTTGTATCGATGAAGGCAAACGAGGGTAACGTCCGGCGTGGACCGAGTCTGACACACCGCATAGACTGGGTCTTTACCCATCGCGACATGCCTCTGAAGATCGTGGGCGAATATGGACACTGGCGACGTGTTGTGGATCGTGAAGGCGCAGGCGGCTGGATGCATTATGCGCTATTGTCAGGCGTCAGAACCGCGATTGTCGAAGTTGACCTGGCGCCAATTCACGCCAAACCAGTGCACAGTTCTACGGTCCGTGCTCGCGTCGAAGCAGGCGCGATTGTCCGCCTTGAAAACTGCGCCGGCAGCTGGTGCCGCGTACGCGGAGGGCGGGAACGCGGCTGGATAGAAGCTTCGGCGCTTTGGGGGCTTGACGGCGATCTTACCAGAGTTCAGACGCTGACTGCCTCGCGCTGATTTCCTTAGGCCGCCCGGTCAAGACCACGCCCTCTTAGAAGAGCTTCGACCCCCGGCAGTCGCCCACGGAAGTTCTTGTAGAGAGTTTCCGCTTCCACCGATCCGCCCGCTGACAGAATATGCGTCTCAAGCTTTTCCGCGACTGCCGGGTCGAACGGGTCTCCGGCTTCCTCGAAGGCCGAAAACGCATCGGCGTCCATCACCTCGGACCACATGTAGCTATAGTAGCCCGAAGAATACCCATCCCCGGCGAAGACATGAGCGAAGTGAGGCGTCGCGTGTCGCATGCGAATGGCGTGGGGCATTTCCAAGTCCGACAGGATTTTTTCCTGTTCTGCCATCGGATCGACTGGGGCGGCGCCTTCGTGAAAGGCCAGATCCACAAGCGCGGAGGCCACGTATTCAACCGTTTGGAAGCCCATGTCATAGGTCGCGGCTCCCAGCATTCGCTCGAGCAATGCGGCTGGCATAGGGTCTCCGGTTTCGGAATGGACCGCATATTTGCTTAGCACTTCAGGTACTTCGAGCCAGTGTTCGTAGAGCTGGCTCGGCAGTTCCACGAAGTCTCTCGCCACCGAGGTTCCTGAGATCGAAGGATAAGTCACGTCAGACAGGATGTGGTGGAGCGCGTGTCCGAATTCGTGAAACAGCGTGCGCGCGTCATCAAAGCTCAGTAGTGCGGGTTGCCCCTCAGCAGGTTTGGCGAAATTGCATACATTCGTGATAATGGCGCGCGTATCTTCTTTCAACTTTTCCTGACTGCGCAGGCTTCCGCACCATGCGCCCGAGCGTTTCCCGGCGCGTGCGAAATAATCCCCCACAAACACGGCCATCAGACGTTCGCCGCGCCAGACTTCCCAGGCACGGGCGTCGGGATGCGGCAGCGCTGCCTCGAATGGTTTGAACTCAAGCCCGAAGAGGCGGCTAGCGCAATCGAACGCTGCCGCGATCATCTGGTCCAGTTGGAGATACGGCTTCAACTCAGCTTCATCCAGATCATGTTCCGCCTGACGTCGCTTCTCTGCATAGAAGCGCCAATCCCAGGCTTCCAGATCACCGTTGATGCCGTCGCCCTGCATCATCTCCGTGAGAACAGCGGCATCCGCCTGCGCCTGCATGCGCGCCGGCTCCCACACCTGCATCAACAGATCGCGCACCGCACCGGGCGTTTTGGCCATTTCAGGTTCAAGCTTATAGGCTGCGAAACTGCTGTAGCCGAGCAGCTTCGCCCGCTCTTCCCGCAGCGCGAGGGTTTCTGCAGCCTTATCCCGGTTATCAGTTGCGCCACCGTTCGCGCCGCGCGCCACCCAGGCCTCATAGGCTTTCTTGCGCAAATCGCGCCTTGGGCTGAACTGAAGGAAAGGCACTATGAGAGACCGCGAAAGTGTCACGACATGACCCTCCATGCCCCGTTCCTGCGCTGCAGCTTGGGCTGTTGCCACCACGAAATCTGGTAATCCTTCCAGATCAGCCTCAGTCAGTGACATTACCCACTCCCGCTCATCTGCGAGAATATTCTGCGTAAACTCGGTTCCAAGCAGCGCCAGCCTAGCTTTGATTTCAGTCATCCGGTCTTTTTCGGATCCGCGCAATGCCGCCCCACCCCGCGTGAAACCTTTGTAAGTCAGATCGGTCACGCGGGCTTCTTCCGCGCCCAGCGCGCCGCTTTGCTCCCAAACATTTTTAATTCGGGCAAACAACTTCTCGTTCCCGGTAACCTCGGCGTTGTAAGCGCTCAGCTTGCCGACAAAGTCCTTCTGCAAAAGCTCGCGCTCGGGCGTGCTGTTGATTGCGGAAATGTGGAAAAAAACGCGCATCACTTTTCCAAGTGTGTGACCGGCAAGCTCCATAGCGCGGATCGTATTTTCGAAACTGGCAGGCTCTTGATTGTCTGCAATTGCCGCAATCTCCGCCCGGGCTTCGGTGAGCGCAACCTCCAGAGCCGGGGCGAAATGCGCATCTTCAACTACATCAAATGGGGGCATCTGATGTGGGGTCGTCCAGACGGTCAAAAGAGGGTTTGTCATGTGCTGCTGTCTCCTTTGCCCTGAAAATTAGGGCGCGCCGAGCGCGGCCTCAACGGATGCGCACTTTCAAAACAGCGTTTTTACAAAATTACAGACCCCAACACCGAAAAAGTGAGTGAATAAGGGGTCGGAACACAACATAAAAATGAAGTTGACGCCTGTTCACGCCACCCTCTCAACCCGGACGTTTTTCACGTACAGAGTTATGTCTTCGACCTTTGCAGGATCGGTTTTATCCATATGCGAGCGATACACACCAAAAGTGGGCCGAGCGGAGGGGCTGACATCAGGGCCTGTCGCCCCCCTGTGAGACGCAATCACCTGGTCATCGACAGCGACAGTGCAAAAGCCTGAGGAACCCGTCGTCCAATTCACCGTGACATCAAGGTTGTGCCACCGGCCGGGTGAGATACGCTTCTTTGTGACCACATGAATGTTCTTCTTTGAAAAATCGAAGTCCACATGAAAGCCCTCGCTCCGATATCGTTGCGGTACCATAATCGACACGTAGGGAATGAACCCGATATTACGTATGCGATCGGGCTTGACCTGAAAGAAGATGAATTTCGCTTCGAGCCGCCCGTCTGGGTCATTCAGAGCAGGCATCAGGAAATCAAGGCTGTAACGCATGGTCCCCTGTCCTTTCATACTTGCGTCTTGCAGCTCAATCCGCTGTCGCCCGCTGGCTTCGGCAGCTATCTCCCGCTCACGACCATCGCTGTTCTTGAGGGTGAAAACGTAGCCGCTTTCTCCGTCGAAACGCGCTTTTTTGTATGATCCAACGGCACTCTCCACTTTTTTGAAACGGGTTCGAAGCACGGTGGCAGTGGCTCGCAAAGGAGAAATCCCCGCCGAAACCAAAGCAGTCAGACCAAACAAAAAAACTCGTTTTTTCATCTTTTTCCTTCTCTCGCGAGATTGGAAATCAATTCTGGTCGCTGTGAAATACGACCAAAGGATACGCCATGTTGCGCCGGGCTTGTCAAAGCACCCGGCCACCGCAGCAACCTGAATTCCCTAGGAATTGAAAGTAAAGCCTGTCAGCCTCTGACCGGTTTGCCTTTTAACCGGCCCTCTGGTGCGTCGCGTTGAGTGACACCGTCGATCAACACAAAGGCGATCACGCAAGGCTCTGTTCCGCGATTGGACCAGGCATGGTTGTTGCCGCGTTGGATCAAGACATCTCCCGCTTTCAGGAGCAGGTCATCCTCTTCCTCGTCCATCATCATCCAAATCTCGCCGGTAAGCACGATGGCATAGTCCAGGCTATCGGTGCGATGCATGAACGGGTGGCGTGCGTTGTCCACGATATTGGCACTCGCACCCATCTCGCCGAAGGCGGCTTTTCCATCCAGTTTTGACAGAACTTCCGGATCCTCAGGCAGAAACTCGACACATCGGAACGTAGAACCAAGCGGCGGTGGGTGAAGTACGAAGTCACCGGTACATGTCTCGGTGGGTCCATCGTATTCTACCGGACTTCCACGCTCGATCCAGAAGTTTGTCAGTCGAACGCCGGGGCGGTTCGGACGCTCCAGGAACTGTGTTGCCGTCGCATCGCTGACCACAACGGCCTTGCCGTTTTCGTCATGTCCGGTGACTACCCGGCGGAATTCTCGCATCATTTCTCAGGTCCTTTGAAGCTGGGCGCCACTACGACGGTCAAACAGGATCACGATGGATATGAATAAGACCCCGAGCGCTGCGGTGAGCCACCCCTGAAATAGCAGACACCCGCCCGCGACCATGGCCAATACCCGAAGTGCGGGACCAAGCGGGCGCGAAATACAACCGATGACAGCAACTGCAACGGCCCCGATACCAGCAAAACTGGTAACGACGGCTGCCGTATTTTCGATGGCTGTGCCTTGCAGAGTTAGAGCTGGTGCAAAAACAAACGCAAAGGGCAGGACAAAGCTGGTGATGGCGTATGCCGCTGCAGTCCATCCGACCTTGTTTATATCCGCTCCCGCAATGCCGCCTGCGACATAGGCCGCGAGCGCCACTGGCGGCGTTATGGTGGAGATGCACCCGTAGTAAAATACGAAAAAGTGCGCCGTCAGAACCGGGACACCAAGTTTGACCAACGCCGGCGCAACGACGGTGGCAAGGATCAGATACGCCGCCGTCGTTGGCAGCCCCATTCCCAGAATGATCGACGTTACCATCGTGAAAAACAGCGCAAGCAAAAGCCAGCCATTGGAGGCAGTCTCGATCAGCAATGCAATTTTTGATCCAAGACCTGTTATGCCCAGTGTGCCTGCGATGATACCTGCCGCTGCGCAGGCCGCCGAGATCGTGACCACCCCTTTTGCACCGTCGGAAATACCGCTTGCGATACGCTGGACGAAATCCGCATCGATTTTGCGACGCACCAAAACATCGCCGATCAGAAGTGCTCCCATAGCCCAAAGCGACGCCTTGAACGGCGTGTACCCCCAGAGCATCAGTGCGATCAGTGTTGTGAAGGCGGCAATGAACGGAAGCCCTTGCCAAAGAAGCTGGAACAAAGATCGCGGATCTCCAGTTCCATTTGTTGACGGGTCCAAGCCCGCTTTTACCGCCTGAAGATGCACAATGAAAAAAGCAGACGCAAAGAACAGAAGCGCCGGCAGGATCGCCACCGCCATAATCGTTGTATAGGGCACTCCAACAATCTCGGCCATTATGAATGCGGCCGCCCCCATCACCGGTGGCATCAATTGCCCACCGGTGGAGGCGACTGCCTCAACGGCACCTGCCTGATGGGGCTTATATCCTTCGCGCTTCATTATCGGAATCGTAACGACACCTGTTACGGCCACATTGCCTGCGGCGGAGCCGGAAACCATACCGATCAGGGTCGAAAACAAGACCGCGGACTTTGCCGAAGCGGCACGCAAACCTTGCGTGAGCCGCATCGAAACCTCGAAAAAGAACTCTCCCGCTCCAAACCGGGACAGAAGCGCTCCGAAGATCGTAAAGACAATAATGTAAGTCGCAGCCACGCCGACAGGTATGCCGTAGATCCCTGCCGTATCAGTCGTCAGAAAGATCACCATCCGTTCCAAGGAGTAGCCACGACCGTTCAGGACACCGGGCAAGTAAGGACTTACGAATGCGTAGGAGAAAAAAGCCAACGCGATACCGGCAAGGATCAAACCGATGCCCCGCCTCGCGGCTTCAAAAACCACTATCAAAAGCACCAGACCCGCCCAAAAGTCGCCCGGCTGCGTGAGGCCCCCGCTAAAGGCAATGGCCTTCCAGCGGGTCAGCATCCACCACGATGCACCAAGGGTCGCTGCGATCAAAACGACGGAAATGACGACGTTGGTGCGTGTGCCTTCCAAGCGCTTGCCGAAGGGTTTCATCGCGAACAAAAGCGAAAACGCCATGGCTACGTGAACGATACGCATCGGGAGCGTCGAAATCGAAAAGACGCCGGACACAACAGCCAGATGAAAAACCCCAAGGGCGAATGCTGCGACGGTGAGAATGGAGCTCACCGTCAGATGGGTTCTCCAGCCGGATGCGCGCGCCCTGGTCATTTGGCTTACTGCCCGAAGTAACGCGCAGCGCCCTCATGCAGGTCAATTGCGAGCGCCTTTGACATTTCAGGGTCGATCTGCCGGGCATTGGCATTCTCGGCCTTGAACTCCTCGAGATTGTCAAAGATGGACCGCGCGATCGCTTCAACGATATCGGCATCTGTATCAGATGGAACGATCAGCATATTGTTCACACCCAGCACCTGACCATCCGACGGTGTGCCGTAAACGTCGGCCGGAACGGTCACCGCGCTGTAGGCTGCATTTTTGGACAGTGCTTCGTCGAGCTTTCCATCCGAGAAACTGATAAACTTCAGGTCCGCACCAGCCGTTGCCTGCATTACCGCGCCCGCGGGATAGCCTGACAAGGCCAGCGAGGCATCAACATTGCCGTCGGTCAGCTGGCTAAACCCATCCGCATAGCTCAGAAAACTGGGTGTAAAGTCATCCATAGACATGCCATGCAGCGGCAGTAGGAAATTCAAAAACCCAAGCGTACCGCCCCCAGCAGGGCCGACTGCAACGCGTTTGCCTTTGAGATCTTCGAACGTCTCGATATCTGAGCCTTCAAGTGTGACCATATGCAGGATCGAGGGGTGCAGGGCCGCGACCGCTTTGATATCGATCGCGCCGGAGCTGTACGGCCCTTTGCCGGCAACCGCGAGTTTCGCAAGGTTGTTATTCGTGATCGCAATCTCGACTTCGCCGCTGTCTATCAGTCGCGGGTTCTGGACAGAGCCGCCGGTGACCACCGGTACCATCGAGATATCGCCACCGCCATGGGCGTTGACCAAGTTCGAGATGGACTGGCCCATTGGATAAAACGCGCCACCAAGGCTCGCCGTTCCAATACGCAATTCTTCTGCTCCGACCGGCGCCACAGCGAACGCCGAAACCACTGCTGCACAAATGAGTTTTCTCATAGTCTCCTCCCTTTCTTTTGAAAAAAGTATCGGTAAAAGCTACATAATTCCATAAATAATCGATTTTACGATCATCTGAAATTAAAATCGATTATATCAAATGTGCTCTACCGAATGCCACATGATGATTTCTGGTCCGCACATTCTCACCGTATCGCTGGGTGGAACTCAGGCTCAGCTCGCACCCGTGCACCGAAGAGCGTATAAATTCAGACGACTTTGACCGACAGCGATCCTATGCCTTCAATCGTAGCTTCCATTGCGTCGCCGCGTTCGACCGCGTTCACACCCGAAGGTGTGCCGGCCATAATGACATCCCCGGCCTGAAGCTCGAAATACTCCGACAAGAAAGAGATCATTTCAGGTACTTTCCAGATCATCTGGTTCAGATCGCCTTCCTGGCGGGTCTCCCCATTGACCACCAACGCGATACGCCCCTGGTCCGGGTGCCCGACCTCTGCAACCGGAATCAAGGGACCAACGGGCCCGGAGCGCTCAAAGGCTTTGCCGATCTCCCAAGGCCGGCCCATCTTTTTCATCTGACCCTGAAGGTCCCGACGGGTCATATCCAGCGACACACCATAGCCCCAAACATGAGTCAGCGCTTGATCAAGCGGAATGTTCGTCCCGCCGGACTTCAGTCCAACCAGGAGCTCGACTTCATGATGGACATCCGATGTATGCGGCGGATAGGGAAACTTTCCAGAAGCATCGAGATTATTGGGGTTCTTCTGGAAGAAAAACGGGGGCTCGCGATCGGGGTCATGACCCATTTCAACCGCATGCGCCGCGAAATTGCGACCGATGCAATAGACACGCCTTACCGGGAATCTCCCGCCATCGGCCGTCGGAATGGTGTGCACCTCAGGCGCAGGAATGACGAAATCAGACATTGCTTTCCTCCATAGCAATAATCCGCAGCGTCTGATTCCACTGGACTGCCAATTCGACAGCTCCGGCCGCACCCCATGCAGCCAGACGCAGGCGGTACGGGACTCGACTGGCGTTGTAACCTCGATTTGTAGGAGCTCAGAAGCCCACGAAACGCAACCATTTCATAAATTGGTTGCGGTAGTCTCTATGCCTAGTCTTCGGAAGAAACGTTCTTGTGCAGGTTTCGCGCATTTACAGTTTCCAGATGGGCGATCATTGCACGTGCCGCGAGCTCTCCATCCCCATCGACTATGGCGCTCACGATCGCATCGTGCTCGTAAAAGCTCGAATAGTCAGCTTTGGGCTTGGGAGTATCACGCGGCTGGCCCCAGACAATTGATCGCCGAACTGAGTTAAGTGTCTCAAAAAAATACTGAAATAAGGGATTTCGCGTTGATCGAGCAATGGCGTGATGCAAATTATTGTCCCACGCTTCGTAGGTGCGCCAATCCTCGGCCTCCCGGCATCGCGCTGCGCAGAGCCTCATTTGCTCATGATCGGAAGACGATGCCTGACTCGCCGCGAGGCGGCTGAGTTCTGGCTCAATTGTAAGCCGTACCGCCACAACCTGGGCCGGTTTTACAAGGTCTCGCAGGAAAAAGACGTCGTCGAGGTTTAGGATGGGACGCGGACCCACAAAGGTACCACGCCCAACATGGCGCCAGATCAACCCGCTTTTCTCTAAATCCGTCAGAGCGTTACGAAGGGAATGCCGCGACACCCCAAGCATGCTGCAAAGCTCCCGCTCCGGTGGCAACCGCTCACTGAGCCTAAAGCCTTGCTCAACAATCAGCTCACGAATTTTGCTGACTAGTTCTTTGGACTGCGTCACCGATTTCACCCAATTGCCAGATTGGTTCGTTGCGCGGCAGCTTAACTGCGCTCCTAATAAATGCACAGAAGATGTTTTGTGGCACACAGAACGCCGCGCTTTTGGGGATCCGGACTGAATCTGATCGGATAAGGGAAAAGCGATAGGCAAGCCACAGAGCCCGTTCTTTGGGAGGAGAATGGCATGAAACTTGCGACCCTCGCCGTGGGAGGTAGTCCCGTGGCAGTGGCCTTGCTCGATAACGGGTCCGCACTGAATATCGGTGCAAGCGCTCGTGACGTTCCGGGACCAGTCGGCGCGGCTCTGCGCAGCGGCAGTCTCCAGACACTAATCGATGCCGGGCCCGAAGCGCTTGCAGAACTCAAGCAGATTTTAGCCGCATCAGAAGGCAGTGCGACCGCACAAACACTCGCGACTGACGATCATCCTTTTTTGGCTCCGCTCCATGCCCCCCGGAAGAACATCTTTTGTGTTGGGCGCAACTACGCAGAGCACATAGCAGAAGGTGAACGTGCGCAGAAGGCGAAGATCGGGATCACCGATCATCCGGTATATTTTACAAAACCCTCAACGGCAGTTGTCGGGCACGAGGGCGATGTCCTGATCTTTCCATCGGTTTCAGAGAAAATCGACTACGAAGTCGAACTTGCGGTGGTGATAGGCAAGGCAGGGCGCGACATTTCTAAGGAGCGCGCCTTCGATCATATCTTCGGCTACACGATCCTGAACGACATTACAGCGCGCGATGTGCAGCGCAGGCATGGCGGGCAATACTTCAAGGGCAAGTCTCTCGACGGCTCCTGCCCGATCGGTCCCTGGATTGTTACCGCTGATGAAATAACCGATCCGCAGAATCTGTCGATCAGCCTTTCGGTCAATGGCGAGCTCCGTCAGGACGGCCGGACCCATGACATGATTTTTGACATCCCGACACTTATCGCTTCGCTGTCCGAAGGGCTCACGCTGGAACCTGGCGATATAATCGCGACGGGTACGCCGTCCGGGGTCGGCTACGCGATGGATCCCCCGCAATACCTCAAGCCCGGCGATACGGTCGTCTGCGACATCACCGATATTGGGCAACTTAGAAATACGGTGCGCGTTGCATGACGCACCGAGGAGGCCGTTCAACTGATCGGCGAAAACTGGAATAACTTGGAGGAGACAAGAATGATTACCAGAAGACTGTTCTCGGCGGCGCTCGTTGCGGCGCTTCCCCTTGCAAGTGCTTTGGGCACTGCATCATTGGCTCAAGACTTGCGCGACATAACATTCGTCCAGCCGAGCCCGTCTGCAATCAACTCTTTCCCGGTGTTTGTTGCAATCGGTGAGGGTTTCTTCGAGGAGGAAGGGCTAAACGTGACGGTCGAGGCCATCAACGGCTCCGGCGCAGTACTGCAGGCGCTCTCCGCCGGACAGGCACATTTCGGTCGTCCCGGCCCAGGTCCCCTGATTGCGGCACGCACACGTGGTGTGGACGCTGTGCATATCTACAACGTGGCCGCGCGCAGCAACTTCGGCATCGCTGTGCAAGAAGGTTCCGAATACCAAAACGTTGAAGAACTTCGCGGTAAGGTGGTTGGCACCGGTACTGCGGATGGCGCCGAAGTCGGGTTCGCGCGCAATGTGATGACCGGAGCCGGCATGAAAGACGGCGTCGACTATGAATTCCTGACCGTCGGGGACGGTGGCCCGGCAACAGCGGCTTTCCTTAACGGCGAGATTGACGCCTATTCCGCATCAACCGCGGACACCGCAATCCTGAACCAGCGCGGAATGAAAGTGCGGGACATCACACCAGCGGAGTTCGGACGCTTTTTCGGCAACGGGATCGCAACGATGGGCGACACAATCCGCGATGATCGCGAACTGGTCGAAGCCTGGAGCCGGGCTTTTGCGAAGGGCCATGCGTTTGCTCTAGATGATGCGAACCGCGATGCCGTTCTTGCGCACCTGGCTGCAGGCAACCCGCAGGAAGGCGAAGACAAGGAATTCCAATCCGCCCTTTTTGACGCAGTACGCTCCAAAACCATCCCGGCCGAAGGCGGCGAAGGGCTCGGCTGGTACCCGGCAGAAGTCTGGCAGGAGTGGCAGGACGCCCTTGTTGCCGGCGGAGAAGTCGACGCGGCACTGGACGACCTTGGCGCTGCATGGACCAATGAGTTCGCGAAAATCGGGCGCGAGGCGGTTGGCGGATGACCGTGGCCTTGGCACAAAACTACTCCGGCGCGCCTTTGGGCGCGCCGGTCTACGAGCTGACACATGTAAGTAAGACTTACGCGCGCAACAGCGTGGTTGCGCTTGAGGACGTCAGCCTGACCTTGCGAAAGGGCAGTTTTACATCCGTCATTGGATCGAGCGGGTGCGGAAAATCTACACTGCTGAAGATCATGGCGGGTCTTATCCCTCCCTCCAAAGGGCGGGTGATCCTGCAAGAGCAACCGGTAACCGGTCCGCGTCGGGACATCGGTATGATGTTCCAGCAGGCGACCTTGTTTCCTTGGAAGACTGCGGTTGAGAACATCGTGCTTCCGATCGAAATCCGCGACGGCAAGGCGGCTGCAAAAAAAGCGCTCGACAAAGCCTATGAGCTTTTGGAGATCGTTGGTCTGAAGGGATTTGAGAACGTTTACCCCAATGAGCTTTCGGGTGGAATGGCGCAGCGCGCCTCGATCTGCAGGATGCTGATTACAGAACCGGCGGTTTTGCTTCTGGATGAGCCGTTCAGCGCGCTCGACGAGTTGTCGCGCGATATGATGAACATGGAGCTTCAACGGATTTGCCGCGAGCAAAACGCAACTGCGTTCCTTGTGACGCACTCGATCCAGGAAGCAGTTATCCTTTCTGATGAAATCGTGGTGATGAAACCACGCCCGGGACGGATTGCAGAGATCGTTGATGTTGATCTGCCGCGGCCCCGGACACTCGATATGATGACGACACCGAAATTCGGTGAGATCGTCGATCATATTCGCGGCCAATTGGACAAGGGAGAGGACATGTGACCGACGTTCCCAACAATGGTTCCTACACCGACAAAGTCGAAGATACGGTCTGGGTAGAAGAGGTCGCATTTATCGACTCAGTACCGCGGTCGATCGCGATGACATTTGTGTTTCTTGTCTTTATCGGCACCTGGCAGTTGGTTACGAGCCTGGGGCTCGTTTCGCCGATCATTCTGCCGACACCGTGGGAAACTTTAGAAGACATGATCTTTGTCGGTCAGAACCTTATCACCGGCGGCTATATGCTTGGGTCGCTCTGGATCACCATCAAGGAAGTGATTTACGGGTTCGCGCTGGCGATCGCTATCGGGTTCTCGCTCGGAGTCCTCGTAGGCGAAACGGCATTCGGTGAGAAAGCGGTTATGCCGTATCTCGTGGCCATAGACACAATGCCGAAGGTCGCGTTCGCACCTCTTTTTGTGGCTTGGTTAGGATTTGGCATTGAATCGAAGGTGGCCCTCGCAGCCTTTATTGCCACCTTTCCGATAGTTGTGGGTACTGCGGCGGGGCTCCACGCGGCCGATGAAAACGCCAGAATGCTTTTCAAAACGATGGGCGCAAGCCGCTGGCAAACCTTGATTAAGATGAAGCTGCCGACCGGTTTGCCGCAGATTTTCACCGGTCTGAAGATCGGCGCGGTCGGCGTTATGGCCGGCGCGATCACAGGGGAATTTCTTGGCGGAGGCAAAGGTTTTGGAGAGCTTATTCGCGTTGCAGCTTCACAGCTGAACACCCCACGCGTCTTCTCACTCATCCTGTATCTGAGCTTGGTCGGACTGGCTCTCTACCTCATGGTCCAGTGGACCCAGCGCAAGCTGGTGTTCTGGCAGAAAGAAACTGTGGGGTCCTACGATGGCTGACGGCAAAGTCATTGCCGTCAAAGACTTGTGCGACTTCGTATCGGGAGCGCTACAGTCAAAGGGCGTACCAGACGGGGACGCAACCAAAGTCGCGTCCCTGATGGTCGAAGCCGATATCTTCGGTTACGGCACCCATGGCGTATTTAGGCTGCGGCAGTATCTGGCGAGGCTGGCCGGCGGAGGATGCAACCCGGCGCCACAAGTCACCGTGGCCTGCCAAACCGCGGCAACTGCTGTGATTGACGGCGACAACGGCCTGGGGCACCTCGCCATGGCAGCGGCACGCGACCTCGCTATCGAAAAAGCGCGTGCATCTGGCATTGGCTGGGTGGGTGTGCGCCGGGGCAATCATGCGGGACCCCTTGCGCTGTATGTACGTCCTCAGGCGGAAGCCGGGCTGCTCGGCATGGCTGCCGCCGTCGGCAGTGCAAACCACGTCCCGCCGTACGGAGGCACGGATTTGTTGCTTGGGACCAACCCTATTGCCTTTTCCGCACCTGTCGATGGTCCTGATCCCTTCGTGTTCGACATGGCGACCACGGTGGCCGCGATGGGGAAGATCAAGACGCTTCTTCAACAAGGCAAAGACATGCCCGAAGGTTGGATGGTCGGGCGCGACGGGCAGCCACTCACTGATCCAGCGCGCAAATCAGAAGGTTTTTTGCTGCCGATCGGGGGCCCCAAGGGCTTCGGTCTTTCGGTCGTGATTGGCCTTATGGCTGGGGTTTTGAATGGTGCGGCCTTCGGGTCAGACGTGGTCGACTTCACATCTGACACCACCTCTGAAACCAACACCGGCCAATTTGTGATGGCACTCGACCCGGCAGCTTTTGGCATAGGCGACGGTTTCGGGGCAGAAGTTGCCCGGGTCTTCGCTGAAATGCGCGCATCAGCGCCGCTTCCCGGCCACGCGCCTGTACGCTTGCCTGGAGACGGAAAGACCAAAGCAGCTGAAGACCGGCGTGCAAAAGGGCTCGAACTTAACTCAGCTCTGAAAGCTGATCTGAACAAGCTGGCTGAGGATTGCCACCTTGCTCCTCCGTTTCCGGACACGGCACCCGTGTAAAACGCAAAACCCAGATGGACAAAGAAGCGCGTGCTGTGGAGAGACTTACAAGTCGCCGCAGACTTCGCAATCGGCACGGCGCTTGAGTTTAACCGTTCTGGTTTCGCCGTTAAGTGCATCGTAGAGCAGCATGCGGCCACTCAAACCCTGCCCCGCTTGGGAAAGCTCCTTAATGGCCTCAAGCGCCATCATTGTCCCGATCACGCCTGGCAGCGGCCCGGCAACACCGGCTTCAGCGCAGGACGGCGCCAACCCATCCGCGGGAGCCTCAGGGAAAATGCAGTTGTAGCATGGCGCACCGCGCACTGGATCGAACAGGCTGATCTGCCCCTCCCACTGTGCGATTGCGCCTGAAATCAGTGGCTTGCCCGTTGCGACAGCGGCCCTGTTGACCAAGGCACGTGTCTCGAAATTGTCGTTTCCGTCGAGGATTAAATCATAGTCGGCGAACAGATCCTCGGCGATCTCCTCGGTCAGGCGCCGATTGTAGGGACGCACCTCAATGTGCGGGTTGAGCGCCTTCATCGAGATCTCCGCCGAGAAGACCTTGGGCATGCCCGAGCGATCGTCTGTGTGTATCACCTGACGCTGCAGGTTAGACAGGCTTACAGTGTCGTCGTCGATTACACCGATCGTTCCTACACCAGAGGCAGCCAGATACAGCAGCGCCGGGCTCCCGAGACCACCTGCCCCGACAATCAATACTCTAGCGTCCTTTAGCCTTTTCTGCCCAACGCCCCCGATTTCCCGCATCACAATATGACGCGCGTAGCGGTCCAGTTCCACATCGGAAAACGGCCCGGCCTGCGACAGGGAGCCTTGCGCAGGCGGTGGATCCTGAACCTTTGTTTTCAGCCTCCGCAATCCCTCGCGATAAACGAGAACCAAAGCGGCAGCGCCCCCGAGAATAAGCCAAAGCGCCGGAGTTCCGCCGGTAGCCTGGCGCAACGCGTTGCCATCTGGCAACGCGATTTGAACTGCCAGAACAAAGACATATAGAATACCGATCATCAACCAACGGGCTTGGGTCGGAGCATTCATTTTGCGCCCGATTAACCAGATCGACAGCGCCATCGCGAAAACCAGAAACATTGACTAATTTCGCCCGGTGGAGCCGAAACCGCCAGTTCCGCGTGGCGTCTCAGAAAGCGTTTCTGCGGCGCGAAAATCCGCCTGAACCACAGGCGCGATGATCGCCTGTGCTATCCGTTCGCCGTGGTGAATGCGGACAGGCTCGGTACCGATGACGGTAAGAAGCACGCCCAGAGGCCCGCGGTAATCGCTGTCAATGGTTCCCGGCGTGTTGGGCAAACTCAAACCGTGCTTGAGCGCAAGCCCAGAGCGTGGCCTGATTTGCATCTCATATCCTTCTGGGATTTCTACGCGAAGGCCTGTAGGCACGATCAGTCGATGCAGAGGACTGATTTTCAGCCCGTTTTCACGGTCTTCAGCGGGAAGGTTCGCCCGGATGTCCGCACCCGCCGCACCAGCGGTTTCGTAGGATGGCAGTGCCACATCGGGGTCGGCCCATGGCTCCTGCATCACCCGGACTACCGGTCGGTTCATGCAAGCGCCTCTGCAATTCGTGCAGCCAGCCTAGCGGCGACCGCATCTTTCGTCATTCTCGGCCAGACCTCCGCGCCCGCCTCTGTGATCAGTGTCACTGCGTTCTCAGACCCACCCATGATCCCGGTTCCCGGGCTTACATCGTTTGCGACAATCCAATCGCACCCTTTGCGCAGCCGCTTGGCGGTCGCATGTTCGATTACATCATCCGTTTCGGCCGCAAAACCAATCACCAGTTTTGGTTTCTTTTTGGCCTTGGCAATGGTCGCGAGAATATCCGGATTCTCGGCAAAGGTCAGAGCGGGAGCCTGCCCGGATCCGTCTTTTTTCATTTTTGAGCTGGCGGTATTTTCGACGCGCCAATCCGCAACAGCCGCAGCAAAAACCGCTGCGTCGGCAGGCATTGCACTGCGCACCGCAGAGAGCATTTCCTTTGCTGTCTCAACAGGGTGCACGTCAACGCCCGTAGGTGGAGGCACCAAAGCAGGCCCTGTCACGAAGCTCACCTTTGCCCCAAGGTCCCGCAGCGCAGCAGCCAATGCTGCGCCCTGAGCTCCGGACGAGCGGTTTGCGATGAAACGCACAGGGTCGATCGGTTCATGCGTCGGGCCCGAAGTGACCAGAACATGCTTGCCGGTCAGCGGACCATCGCGGAGTGCGGCAGAAATCTCCCCCAAGAGTTCGTCTGGCTCAGACATCCGACCTGGTCCATACTCTCCGCAGGCCATTTCACCCTCGTTCGGGCCCGCTACCAAAACGCCGTCTGCCCTCAGGGTTGCGAGATTTCGCTGCGTCGCTGCGTGCTCCCACATACGTACGTTCATTGCAGGCGCAATCAACACAGGTTTGTCCGTCGCCATCAGAAGGGTGGAGGCCAGATCATTGGCAAACCCGCCGGCCATTTTGGCCATCAGGTCGGCTGTTGCAGGAGCGACAACGATAAGATCAGCTGCACGGCTCAGCTCGATATGGCCCATCTCTGCTTCATCGGTCAGGTCGAACAGGTCGCGATAGACTTTCTCGGCCGCCAATGCCGATGCTGAAAGTGGCGTCACAAACTCTTCTGCAGCGCGGGTCAGGACTGGTATCACAGTTCCGCCGGCGCGCCGGATCTGACGGATCAGGTCCAAAGACTTATAGGCTGCAATCCCGCCGCCGATAATAAGAAGTATGCGTTTGCCCGAGAGCATATTGCCGTCCGAAAACCTTGGTCACATAAGCTGTAAGCGCCCGGTTCCGGGAACTCAACTGCGGAAGACGGCACAGGGGTCTTGCCAGTCTGCCGGCTCTGTCATGATACACTTGTCGAATAAGTCCGCTTAGTCTGGCTCGGACGATGCCTCAAACTGGCACATCCTGTGCATATCTATCTTCGGCGCAATCCGGCTCAACTATGCCGAAACCCCTGGCACCAGCGCTTTTTCGGCGCAACGTTTCACGATTGGATCGATGTCAGCATCTCGAGCACACTTGTAGCCGGCGCTACTGCGGTAATGGCCCTTGCCTCGTTTTCGTGATGCCCGGATTACCGTGGATCCCACCCAAAATGATCACGTCGGAATCTGCAGCGCTCTTCAAAGCCTCTGGAACAATTCCGCCCGCCCAAAGCGGGCGGGCGACATACGCCAAGACAACCGGGAGATGGGTTGTTAGACGAAGAACTGACGAACTTCAGGTGACTGATTGATCAGACTCTTGCGCATTTTTCCAAAGGCAGCGGCCTCCAACTGGCGCACGCGCTCTTTCGAAAGGCCCAGCTCCTGACCCAGACTTTCAAGCGTGCGAGGGTCCTCACGCAGTTTCCGTTCCCGGACAATGAAACGCTCGCGATCGTTGAGGGCGTCCATCGCGGTGACCAGCCATCCGCGCAGTGTATCAAGGTCGTGATCCTCCTGCACTGTCTCAGCGGCTTGTGGGGAAGCATCTTCCAGGGTGTCGATCCACTCACGACCCTCGTCTTCAGTCGATTGCGTTGCGTTGAGTGAATAGTCGGAGCCTGCAAGGCGGCCTTCCATCATTTCAACGTCGTGCAGTGGCACACCCACTTCTGTAGCGATCATTTGACGAAGCTGGTGCTTATCGAGCGTCTCTCCCGACGATGCAGCCTCACGCTCAAGCCGAGCCTGAACCCGCCGCATATTAAAAAAGAGAGACTTTTGCGAGGATGTGGACCCGGTGCGCACCATGGACCAGTTCCGCATTACGTAGTCCTGAATTGATGCCTTAATCCACCATACCGCGTAGGTCGAGAAGCGCACGCCACGATCCGGATCAAACTTGTCCGCTGCTTTCATGAGCCCCAAGCCGGCTTCCTGAATCAAATCATTCATCGGCGCGCCATAGCGCTTAAACTTGGCAGCCATTGAAATCGCAAGGCGCATATATGCAGTAATCAGACGGTGGAGCGCTTCCTCATCCCGCTCGTCGCGCCATGCGTAGGCAAGTTTCAACTCAGTTTCAGCATCCAGCAATTCTGCTTGCATTGCTCTTCGCGACAAGCTCATTTCACCCGAGTAGCTGTCTAGCGCCATATCAACCCCCTGTCGGAATATCGCTTCCCATTTCGTCGTTTGGCATAGGGGTTACGGTCGAAAACGTGTGCTGGATCACTCAGAATGAAAAAAAGTTTCAAAAAAATTTTGACGGAGGCGAAGGGATGCCCCATCTAACGCTGATTTTGGGCGGCGCCGCCTCTGGGAAATCGCGCTTTGCGGAAGAACTTGCAGCCGAAACCGGACGTCGCCAGATCTATATCGCGACAGCGCAAGCGTTTGATAAAGAGATGGAAGCCAAGATAAAGCGTCACAAGATCGCGCGTGGCACGGAGTGGGAGACAATTGAAGCACCTCTCGATGCGACGCCGGCCATCAATTCCGCAAAACCGGACGATGTCATTCTTTTGGATTGCGCTACGCTCTGGCTGTCAAATGTGATGTTGGCCAAGCGAGCTTGGGAACCTGAAGCCGATCGGCTGCTCGCGTCACTGGCAACTTGCAAAGCGCCGGTCGTCGTGGTTTCGAACGAGACGGGGATGGGCATCGTGCCCGACCATCCTCTTGGGAGAGCCTTTCGCAATGCCCAAGGTGCGCTCAATCAGCGGCTTGCATCGCAATCCGACAGAGCGGCACTGATTGTGGCGGGGCTTCCTCTCTCATTAAAAGGGGGGTTCTGATGCAGGACTGGTACTGGGTTCGCCACGGTCCCACTCATGCAAAGTCAATGGTCGGCTGGACCGACCTGCCGGCTGATCTGAGCAACACCCAGCAAATCGCCCGGGTAAAAGCTCATCTTCCTTCTGTTGCGCCGGTGGTTTCCTCCGACCTGGTTCGAGCCAGGGATACAGCACAGGCTATCGCGGGCGGGCGATATCTTGAGACAACTTCTCCGGCTCTACGAGAAATTCACTTTGGCGCCTGGGAAGGTCGTACCCATGCCGACATTGAAGCCGAAGATCGAGACAGGATTTTCGCGTTCTGGGATCAGCCTGGCGAGATAGCGGCTCCCGAAGGCGAAAGCTGGAACACGTTACGTACACGGGTCGATGGTTTCGTTGATGCATGGCGCACGCCAGGCCCCGTCATCGCAGTTGCTCATCTCGGCGTCATCGTCAGTCAGATCCAGACCGCGCTCGACCTTTCAGGGCGTGAGGCATTTGCGTATAAGATCGACAACCTGTCGGTGACACATTTGCACCGGAGAACTAACGGGTCATGGCATGTTCACACGATCAATCACCATCCGTGATCCTTTACCTCAAAACAATTCGTTTTCAGAAACATCTGGCTGATCGCTAGGGTCAGGGCATGACCTATCGTTTATTGATCGCAGATCGTTCCTACTCCAGCTGGTCGTTGCGTGGCTGGCTTACATTCGCGGCTTTCGGTATTCCCGCTGAGGTGGTTTACGCCCGTCTTTACGAACCTAGCTTTGCCGGAGCGTTGAAACCCTTTGCACCCGCGCGGACAGTTCCAGCCGTTGCTTTGCCCGAAGGTGGCACTTTGACCGATAGCCTTGCCATAGCGGAAGAAATTGCGACCCGGCATCCGGAGGCAGGACACTGGCCTGAAGACAGAGCTCTCCGCGCCATCGCGCGCTCTTTGGTCGCCGAGATGCACAGCGGCTTTATGCCTCTGCGCGACGCGTGCCCCATGAACCTCCGCACATCCTACAAGGATGTACCTATCTCAGAAGCAGTGCAGGTCGATCTGAAGCGCATCGAGATGCTCTGGGACCATGCCCGGACCCACGCGGGAGAAGGCTCTTGGCTTCTTGGTCGCTACTGTCTGGCAGATGTATTTTATGCCCCCGTCGCTATGCGAATAGCAGGGTACGGCCTTACGGTCGGAGATTCAGCACGCGCCTATGTCAACCAACACCTCAGCGATCCCAACTTTTTGGCTTGGCGGGCTTTGGCGATGAAAGATCGCCCGCAGGATATTTACAGACGCGACTTCACACATCGAGACTGGCCGGCCCAGATCTAGGTTGCGAGCAAACGCAAACCCTGTGTCACGTCCATCCTCACAGAGAGGCGCAACCCAGGCTCATCACCTGCCTTTAGTGCAGCAATAATTAGCTTGTGATAATGTGGCGGTTCTGTGCGGCGCAGCCTCCCATAAAGCTTGCGCATCGTGGGCCCCAGTTGCAGCCACACGGTTTCAGCCATTGCCAGAATTGCCGGCGCTTGCGCCCGCAGATAGAGCGTACGGTGAAATTCCAGATTGGTGCGCAGATATCCAACCGCATCTTCCTGGGCGATGACCTGCCCAATCGCGGTCTGGATCATTTCAAGCCGCTCAATCAACGCAATATGAGCCCTTGGCATGGCCCGCGCTGCCAGTTCAGGTTCCAGAAGCGACCGCAATGCCGCAAGCTCCTCGATACGCTCTGCGTTCAGCTCTGGTGTTGACACTCTGCCGGAGCTTGAAAGGGTAAGGGCCCCTTCCGCAGACAGCCGTCGCACGGCTTCGCGCGCCGGGGTCATCGACACACCGTAGTCCTTGCCAATACCACGTAGCGTCAGCGCAGCACCCGGTTCCAGTTCTCCATGCATGATCTGTGTTCGCAACGTCCTGTAGACGCGATCGTGGGCGGCCTGAAGATTGGGTTGTGGCTCTGCAATAGGTTTCTGGTTCAACAGCATACCGACAGGGAAACCCGACGCGCATGCCGGGTCAATCCCGGAAGCGGTACCGATGAAGGCCCGCGCCCTCTCGCCGCAGCCAAGCACGGGGTATATCGTAGCCTGGGCACAATCGTCGGACGGTCTGCCAAAACGCCGGGGAATGGTTCATCTCGGCCAGGTGAGCGACCTCGTGGGCAACCACGTAGTCAAGAACGTCCGGCGGCGCCATGATAAGTCGCCAGGAGTACATGAGACGACCATTCGAAGAACACGATCCCCAGCGCGAGCGCGTGTCTCGCAGCGCAAGCGCCGAGTAGGACCTGCCGAGCGTTCTGGCATGTAAACGGCTCGTCTCCTCCAGACGCTCGCGCGCAAGCGCCTTGAGCAGCATCTCCACGTGCACGCCCGGCGCGGGGGCTTTTCTTGGTATTTCGATCAGGTCACCTGCCAGTTCACCGCGGCGCGTCTCTGTCGACACAACGCGGGCCAGCCGACCCTCAACGGGAAGCTGCGAGCCAAACCCAATCCGTTCTGCCGGCACATGCTTTTCCAGTTGGGACCTAATCCATGCAGTCTGCGTCTCAATAAAAGTGACGGCATCGGCCCAGGCTGCCCGTGGTGGCATACTGAGTGTCACGCGACCGTCGAGTCGAGAGACACGTAGAGTGAACCGCTTAGCCCGCGCTGACTTGCGCACCTGGACCCGTGCTGGCGGCGTGCCTTGCAGTTCGATCTCGGTCATTTGGCTTCTTCTCCGGATTTGCCTCTGAAAAGGCTTTGACATGCTCTTGTCATTGTGGCAACCGACGCCGATCTTGAGCGCCAAGCCCAAGCGAGAGGATGTCTGAATGCCCAAAGAAGAATGGGGCGTAAAACGCCTGTGCCCCACAACCGGCAAACGGTTTTATGATATGAATCGATCACCGATCGTGAGCCCGTACACCGGCGAAGTCGTTGAGATTGAAACCGGCCGTAAATCTGCAGCTTCGCTGACGCAATCGGCGAAAGCAGCCAAAGCAGCCGCAAAGGAAGACCAGACCGAGGACGATGAAGTTATCATCGACGAGGAGGAAGATGCGGCTGATGTCGATCTCGGAGACGACGTGCTCGATGATGAGGACGACAACGACAACGTTTCGCTTGACGAACTCGCGGATGTTGCCAGCAAAGACGAAGACGACTGAAGTTGAACATCGCACAGGGGGCGCAGATTATTCTTGCATCCCCTGTGCCCCTTGCCTAAACACCGCGGGCAGATCGGGGCCATAGCTCAGTTGGGAGAGCGCTTGCATGGCATGCAAGAGGTCAGGGGTTCGACTCCCCTTGGCTCCACCAAAACCTCACTCCATCTCATTGAAATGGAACAGAAATTAGTAAATGCTAATTTCCGTTCCGCCGGTTTTGCCACCAGCTGTTGGTTCTCGGGTGGATAGAAACCAATGCGAAGCGCCGAAGGTTTGCCCACTCGCGAGGTAATAGCTCAGCACATTGTCGAGATCGAAGTCCCGATAGGCGACGCCAACAATCGGCTTCAAGCGCAAAAAAGACGTGATGCTGGAATTCGAACGGACGCGTATCGAAAGCAACTGGTCCGCCTCGAAAGTGTGCTCGCTCGATGCGCCTATTGCACGACCTCTCCACCACAAACGGCTTCGACCTCGCAGAACCTGTTCAGTTGGAGTTGTACTGGCTGACGTCGAATGGCCTGCAAGCCATGTTTGCTTCAGAGGCTGCCTGCAACCGTGTTGGGAAGCTAGCCTCCCACAAGGCTGTCTAAGCAAGTGTTTCTCTTGAAATGTATGGGGCGTGCTGCGGCGCGTCCTGTTTTACTTCAATGGCACCGTCACAATTTCATGGAACTACAGAAACGCTGTGAACGGTGTGGTAAACACTCGCGCATTGGTCCCGAAATTGCGCGTCGGTGTGAACGAATGATTTAATGAGTTAAATTGCGTGTTTATGGGGTAAATGGCCTCACTGCCTTTCGGTAAAAATCACGGCTAGCAGTGTACTAATTCTCCAGGAAGGTCAATTACTCCATCTGGTCCCTTAGGGCTGGCGTCCACATGTACACCAATTTCACCTGTCCGCGAATCAAGAATGCTAAGACCGACATGTCCATATCCAAAGTTAATGCTCTCGTTCGGAACATACCACGAGTGTAGTTGAATATAAAAATAATCACTCATTTCTTCTTATCCCGAATTTTCTACATGCTTCCATAGAGATAGTCACAGATAAATAATTCGTGAAGAGCGTTCCATTTGGGAACAAAACGCCTTCGAATGCCAATGCATCCCGGAAATTATCAGCATCGAGGCTCTCTGAGTTGCCTGATCGCACGATGATACTCGACAGACTACCCCCAGTTAGTGTTGAAAGAACATCAGCGCTTGGAAGAGCTTCACGCATTACACTCGGATAATCGTTCTGCATTTCTTCTATAAAGCCAGAGGAAACTCTGAACCTTGCCTCCACACTTACTTCCGGAGTAATGCAGCTCCTACTGCTTACAAAATCCATTATTAAGTTGCGCTCGTCGAAATTTGGATTTTCTCGAGAAGGTGGAACATGAACTATGCTCGTCTCAATATGCTCTAGAGAATGGCAAAACGTACTATTTTCAAGATCTATGCATTCGGCCTTAGAGCTGGAGCTAAGAGCGTCAGACATAGCAAAGGGAGAAAACAGAAAAGCTAACGAAGTACATAGTTTCCAGACCAAAGAGGGTGAAAAATTTCTCATTTCTTCAAGCCTGAAA
>JBCCXD010000006.1:0-317809 GCA_039192165.1 Pseudomonadota bacterium
CAAGCGCGGCAAGATCTATCACGTCGAGATCCGACACGACCCCGAATGCGCGATCTACACACACGCACGTGTCTGCAATTGCAACCCCGACCGGGTATTGCGCGACGAAGGCGGCAGGCAACTCGCCCGCGTCGAGGGCGCCGGGTTCTATGACCCGCTTGAGTTCTTGGAGGCGGCGGAATGAACGCTTACGCAGACACTCTTTCAAGTATGGGCAAAGCTGCCGTTAAATGCGCAGAGCGCGGCTGGCACGTCTTCCCTGCCCCTCCCGGCGCGAAACAAAGCTACGAAAGTGCAGCCAATAACCAAGGCAGACGCTGGGGCGCGACCGCAGACGCTGACAAGGCCCGCGAGTTCTTCGCCCGCTATCCGTAAGCCAATATCGGCATTGCCTGCCAGGAAAGCGGTTTGTTTGTCTTGGACCTGGACAACAAGAACGGCGTCAACGGCGTCGAATGGCTGGCCGAGAAGATAGAGGAACACGGCGAATGGCCAAACACGGTCGAGGCTCTCAGCCCGTCCGGCGGTTGGCATGTCTATTTTCAGTACCCAGACTTCGACCCCAAGACCTGCGAAAGCGAGATTGCCCCCGGCGTAGACGTGCGGGCGCATGGCGGCATGGTGATCGCTCCGCCGAGTGTGAAGCCTGGCGCCGAGAAGACCTACCGGTGGAAGAACCCTCCCGGCCTCTTTGACGTGGCCCGTGCCCCGCAATGGGTGCTGGAAATGTTGCCGCGACGGGAAGAACCAAAGCTGGCCGACACGGGCTTCCAGATCGACACAGGCGGCGTCTATGAGAACAAGAGCGAGAAGCTAGCCCAAGCCCTCAATGACTGCGCTGCAGACGGCAGGAAGCACAAAGGAGTCCGCACAGTCGCGGCGATGCTAGGACAACGCGGCCTCTGCGAAGATCTGATCGCCGCTGTGGTGCGCCACGCCTGCCCCGTCTGGGACAAGAATGTGGAGAACAGTATTCGCTCCGGTGTCGCTATGGGGCCGCAGGCACCGCAAGACCGCAAAAGCCGGTTCTACAGCGCCGCCTCGCTTAAGGGAAAGCCGCTGCAAGCGCGGGAATGGTTGGTGCCCGACATGGTGCCTCAGAAGACCGTCTCGCTGTTCTACGGCGACGGAGGCACCGGCAAGAGCCTTCTCACCCTACAGCTCGCGTTCGCGGTTGCAGCAGACACGACCTGGATCGGGCGCACCGTGAACACAGGCGGCGTGATCTTTCTCAGCGCGGAAGACGACGAAGACGAACTGCACCGCCGCATCGCGGACACTCTGCGCGCTACGGGCAAGGACTATGACGATATCGAACGCCTGACGCTCCGCTCACTGGTCGGGGAAGACGCGCTCTTGGCAGTCGAAAGTCAGTTGAAGCTGATTGAAACCGAACTGTTCCGAGAACTCGACGCACGGGCTTCAGAAGAAGCACCGACCCTTATCGTCATCGACACGTTGGCAGACGTGTTTCCGTCAAACGAGAACGAGCGAAACAAGGCGCGCCAGTTTATCGGGATACTGAAGGGCCAGGCAGCGCGGCAAGAGTGCGCTGTGATGGTTCTGGGGCATCCGTCCTTGACCGGCGTCAACACCGGCACCGGCACGTCGGGGTCAACTGGGTGGAACAACTCGGCCAGTGGTCGGCTCTACTTTGAGCGCGTCTTTGAGGAGGGCAGAGAACCAGACCCAAACGCCCGCAGGCTCACCACCAAGAAAAATAACTACGGACCAATCGGAGAGGAAATCGGGCTGCGTTGGCAAGACGGCGTGTTCGTAGCGCAGGAACAAGGCGGAATGATGGACGCCCTGGCCAAGAATGCAAAATGCGAACGGGTGTTTCTGAAGCTGCTGGACGAGTTCAGAGAAAGCGGGCGGCGTGTGCGGCACACCGCGGGCCACGGATACGCACCAACCGAGTTCGCAAAGTCCGGCCAAGCGGAAGGTTTAGGCAAGACTGCGCTACGCGCCGCGATGAACGCTTTGTTCCACCGTGGCGAGATTGAAGTGGCCAAGGAAGGGCCACCGTCGCGGCCTTCCAGCTACATTCGGAGGGCCAACAGATGAGCCTTCACTCACCCTTATATCGCCCTTATTTCGGGGGTTATCTCGGTATAGCTGTCGCCCTTATATCGGCTAGCCACACACTCCCCCTTATACCCCCGTGCGTGTGAACCCGCCTTTAGCAGCGGGACACGCGCGCCCACCGACGCCAGAAACACGGCAACAGGGGGTATCTCGATCTTTGCCGGCCACACCAAGGGACCGGCAGGGAACAACAAATGCGCGCTTCCACAAAATGAAATCGTTCTCACAGAGGGGGGTATCTCGATCTTCACTACGCAAGGCCAAGGGACCGGCGGGGTTGCCGCCTTTTGCTAAACCGCAACAAAAAAGGTTTCGCATCTCACAAAACCTATCGGAGCAAACACATGACCGAACCAAGCAATACGTCGGTATCCGCTCCGCGGACAAAACAGCCGTTTAAGATGAGGTTCGCAAAGATAGGTTTTCCAGAATAGCTACCTTGAACCACCAACAAAGGGGATCGGCTTCAACGCTCAGCCTATCGCCTAATTTTCAAATCCAGAACCGAGCTCACTCTGGAGTCCACCCATCGGGTGCAGGAAAAGGTACGGGTGGCTCTTGCTGCAAGCTTGCCTGAAACTTCAGAATTTCAGCAGAGACAGCCGGGAATACCCAAGTCAGGTTCTCCGTCCCGGTTTGCCCGATCCCGCCACTGAGCCCATACAACTCCTTTGGATCGCGCAGCAAATTGTGGACGTGTGGCACATTGTGCTTGACCGGCGGCTCGAACATTGAGTCCTGCTTCCAGAAGTGCACTTTGAAATTGCGCCACTTGTAGGACTGCATGATGTCGCCGTTATAGGCCGGGAAGCCCTCGCGCGCAGACGCGTCGGTATTTCCGAGAAAGAAATCTAGCTGGTCGACACCGTCGATCATTCTGTCACTCGGTACGCTATACCCGGCCACGCTTGCAAGAGTTGGGAGAATGTCCGTGGTATGAACAATCTCGTCACTGACCGTACCTTGTGGGATCCTCCCGGGCCAACGGATCAGGAACGGCGCTCTTAAGCTGCCTTCAAGGGTTGTGAAGTAGTGGCCGCGCCAATATCCAGCTGTGCCGAACGCGGCTTGCGTCTCTTCAGGACCGTTGTCGCTTGTCCAGACAACGATCGTGTTGTCCGCAATCCCAAGACGGTCAATCGCGTCCAAAACCTGTCCCGCATTGTGATCCATCTCGGCCAGCATATCCCCCCAAGGGCCATTCCCGGTGGACCCGACGAAATCGGGATGCGCTAAAGGTGGAATATGTGCGAGAGTAAACGGGGTATATACGAAAAAAGGCGTGCCGCTTGCCGTCTGTTCCTCCATGAAGGCGATGGTCTTTTCCGTGAGCTCCCGGTCGATGGTGCGCCGGGTATCGAGGTTGTACTCCTTGACCTCGCTTAGGGCAGAGTCTCGCGTCGATTCAACGATCTGCGGGGGGGACAATACCTCAGGATCAAAGCCTTGTTGGGTGGTGTATTGCGACTCGTCTGTTGTGTTGGCGATGCCATACCAAACGTCAAACCCTTGATCTGTGGGATACCGGCCCGGTTGATCTCCCAGATGCCACTTGCCGAACATGGCCGTGGCGTAACCCGCATCGGAAAAGAGCTCGGCCATTGTTCTTTCCCACCCAACGAGACCATAAGGTAGACCCCAGACAACCTTTGTTGTACCCGACCGGATCGGGTGGCGACCTGTCAAAAGAGCGGACCGCGAAGGTGTGCATTGCGGTTCGACATTGTAGTTCAAAAGCTGCATTCCCTCGGCCGCAAGTTGATCGAGCCGCGGGGTAGGCGCTCCGCGCAACACACCACCGCCATAGGCACCGATCTCTCCCCAGCCGACATTGTCGGTCACCATCAGGATGACATTGGGTTGAGCCTCCTCTTGAGCCAGCGCGGTGGACTGCACGCCGCTTAGAACTAGTAAACCCGATAGAAGGTAAACTGCCGTTTTGGTCATCCACCATCTCCTAAAACAGAAATCTAAACTCTACCCGGAGTGCCGCTATTTGCCGGTATGAACATGCAGCAGAAACGACACCGAAAACTCACGCCCAAAAAACTGCCGGCGACCAGGACATCGACTTCGAGCTTCGCGAAATCGATGTAACCTGGCGCGCCATGCTTTACTTGGTTTGGTTACTGCCTTTTGAGCATGCGCTTGGCGAGCGCTTCCAGGCTTTCGTAGCTTTCACCTGATACAGACACGGCCACCTCGCGAATAGTGCCGCCTGTGAATTCGCCTGGGGTCTCGTAGAGAGCACTGACGGCGTCGCCGCTGTCGTAACCAATGCACAAGCCATCGCCGGATAGCGTGAACTTGCCAGACTGCGCGCGCATTTCGCCGGAGGCGACCTCCTGATCATCAATGTAGAGTTTTGTTGAGCCCAACACCTCACCGTTATCGCCGGCGCCTCGGGCATCAAACTCCATGCCCAATGTATAGGTGCCGGGTTCAAGTTCGATATCAGATTCAAAGGTCTGTTCAGGTTGAATTCCGAGGAAGTTATAGACGTAGAACAGCTTTCGGTCCTTGATCAGCAGCGAGTGCCCACCAAAGCGGGAGCCGTGTGCGAAGATCACGCCTTCTGCACCCTCTTCGACATCGACATTGGCAAGGATCTTATAATCGCGCCCGCGAATATTGACGGCAACCCCCTCGGGGACACAGGTCGTATTCGGATAGTATAAATAGGTGTCCCGCGCGGGTTCCGCTGTGGGGCGTTCAATACCAATGATTTCAACTGCGCTCCGATCGTCGAGGGGCAGCACGTTGTTTTTGGCCGCTTCGTCGAACCAGACCTGGATCAGTTCCTGCAACTTCTCGGGCTCTTGCTCGGCAAGGTTGTTGGATTCTGAGCGGTCTTCATCCACGTGATAAAGCTCCCAGACATCCTGATCAAAGTTGCCGGTTCCGGTCAGCGGAGCATGTACGGCAACGGCCTTCCATCCGTCCTTCCAAATGCCGCGTGTACCCAACATCGCGAAATACTGGACTTCCTTTTGGGTCGGATCGTTCGGTTCGGCATCAAAGGTATAGGCCATGGACACGCCAGAAAGCGGATATTGCTCAACACCGTTGGCTTCGGTGGGCATTTCCAGACCCGTGATTTCGAGGATCGTCGGAACGATATCGACCGAGTGGTGGTACTGGTGCCGGATTTCACCGCCATTTTCGATACCTGCGGGCCAAGACATGACCAGAGGATCGTTGGTCCCTCCAGCATAATTTGAATAGCGTTTGAACATCTTGAACGGAGCTGAAAACGCCGCCGCCCATCCGGTTGGATAATGGTTGTAAGTGTCCGGGCCGCCGAGCGTCTCAATGAATTTCATATTCTCTTCCAGCTCATCCGGGAAGCCGTTGAAGAACTTGTTCTCATTGACGGAGCCATTGGGCGAACCTTCGCCAGACGCACCATTGTCAGCGGCGTAAATGATCAGTGTATTCTCATATTGACCCGTTTCCTTGAGATAGTCGACAATGCGACCGACTTGAAAATCGGTATATTCCGAAAAGCCTGCATAGACTTCGGCCATCCTTGCAAATAGACGCCGTTCATCATCATTTAGCGTGTCCCATGGCCGCACGAAGTCGTCCGGGTTGGCCAGATCGTCGGGCATGAAGTTCAACGCGGTGTTGACGGTACCTTCCGGCATAATGCCTCGGTCAATCATGGCTTGCGTTATCTCTTCACGATAGACGTCGTAGCCTTCGTCGAAGACGCCCGTGTACCTGTCGGCCCATTCCTTCGGCGCGTGGTGCGGCGCGTGGTTAGCCCCGGGATTGAACCACATATACCATGGCTTGGATGGGTTCGTTGCCTTCTGATCGCGGAGCATCGAGATAGCCTGATCCGCAAGATCTTTTGACAGGTGATACCCGTCCTCCGGAGATAAGGGCGCTTCGATGAACCGATTGTCTTCGACAAGATCCGGATACCAGTTGTTCGTTTCGCCGCCTAGGAACCCGTAGAAGCGATCAAAACCCTGGTTCAAAGGCCATTCCGTTCGGCTTGCACCCGAGGCGACATCTTGTTCGGGCACGTTGTGGTTCTTGCCTATCCAAAAGGTGCTGTAGCCGTTGGCTTGAAGCACCTCGGCGATGGTTGTGACCTGCGGAGGAAGACGGCCACTTGCCCCCGGAAACCCGTCAGCCGTTTCAGTGATCGCCGCCATGCCGTTGAGATGATGATTGCGCCCGGTCAGCAAGGTTGAACGCGTCGGTGAACAAAGGGCGGTTGTGTGCCACTGCGTGTAAGTCAAACCTTCTTCCGCCAACGCATCAAGCGCGGGCATGTTGATCTTGCCGCCATAGGGAGACCAGGCTCCAAGACCGGTGTCATCATACAACACGAATAGGATGTTCGGAGCGCCTTCCGGTGCAGCCTTGGGCGTAAATGGTGTCCAGTCCGCCTCCGAGTCGCGTACATCAAGCCCAATGGTGCCGTTGAAACCAGGGAAACCAAGCGGCTCGTTCATCTCAGGAGCATCTTGGGCGTTGGCTTGCACCGCAGTTGAAACAAAAAACACCGCAATCGCGGCCAACGTTCTTTTCATGAAACTTGATCCCATAATCACTTGAAGAGCCGGAGGTTCAAAGAGAGATTGACCTGCGCACAGCGCTGAAGAAAAGTACGAACATGTTGCAACACGCAAAACCATCTGATTTTCATATGTTTCTAGGCCGTCATTAGGCGCTTTTGAACGAGGTCGAACTCATGCTGAAGCCGTCTCCGGATGACGTTCGAAAGCAACTTAAGCGCATCCTAGAGCATCCGGCATTCGCAGCGTCGAGACAAAGGCGAAAGCTCTTATCGTATGTTGTCGAGGAATCTCTGTCGGGGCGAGCGGATCGGCTCAAGGGCGTAGCGATAGCGATATCTGTGTTTGGGCGGAATGAGGATTTCGACCAGCGCACAGATCCGGTGGTACGCCTTGAGGCGAGACGACTGCGTCAGGATCTTGACAGCTATTATGCGGATGCCGGCATAGATGATCCGATCCGAATCTCTATTCCAAAAGGCGGGTACGCGCCCGTTTTCACCAGGCTCCAGCATAGCGCTCGCGTCGAAGCTGAAACAGGCTCACCAACGTCGAGAAAAATAGAACGCAAGGCTGGTTTCGTTACGCTCGCAACGTCCGTGTGTGCTCTTATTGTTGGCATCTGGGTAGGCTCCCAGTCAATCTTCGATGCGGCCACCCGCCCAACTCTCCCAACAGTCGAGGAGTTTCCGTCCGGACCCGTCATCGCTGTGCTACCCGTTCAAGTTTTCGATGATAGTTCTCGGCTTTTCGCTGATGGAATGACGCAACAGCTCACCAGTGAGCTTGTACGATTTCAAGACCTGTGGGTTTTGCCATTGGGCGCGGTAAATCAGTTTCGCGACGGATCGGCTAGTCCGCAGATTCTTCGTACAGTTCTTGGTGCCGACTATGCGCTTGAAGGAACTTTAGTCGAGAACTCAGATGGGCTGGAGTTAACTGCGCGCCTCGTCGATCTCAAATCCGAACGCTACACGTGGGTCATGACCCTCGATATGGGGCCCGATCCGTCCGACGTCTATGCTGCGCAGGACGAAATAGTGAACGAGATCGTCGGGAATATCGCAGGAAAATACGGTCTGATCTTAGAAGCTAAGTTGTCGGAAGCCCGCCGAAGTCCCCCCCAAACCCGAGACGCCTACGACTGTGTTCTGAGCTACTACGGGTACCAAATCAGGATCAATCTTGAAGAACACCAAGAGATTTTGTCTTGCATAGAAAAGTCTGTGTCGCTTGATCCCGAATACGCGGAAGCCTGGGCCATCCTCTCGAACCTTTATGTTCAACAGGTTAGGTTTGGTTTGACAGATGACACTTCCGGCGCGATCTCCGAGGCCCGTTTTGCTGCGGAACGGGCTGTCGAGTTGGATCCAAGATCGTCTTTCGCTCAACTGATGCTCGCGAATTTATCGTTCGCGATTGGTGAAATTGAGGAGTTTCGTGCCGCAAGTGAAAGAGCCTTGTCGCTTAACCCAAACGACGTTTCAGTACTGGGACACTTTGGCCTCAGACTGGTTTTTCTAGGTGAATGGGAAAGTGGTCTTGCGCTCACCGAGAAGGCGATGGAACTCAGTCCGGTACATCCCCGCTGGTTCCACTTCCCATCCGCATTCCGGAGCTTTACCGAAGCTGACTATGAAAGGGCTTTGCTCAAAGCAAACAAAGTGGACATGCCTGCGTTCTTTTGGGATCCGCTATTAAGGGCAGCTATCCACGGTAAGCTTGGCAACGAAGCAGAAGCCAGCAACGCTGCAAAGCAACTTTTATCACTGAAGCCCGATTTTGCTAATGAAGCTGACGATTTTTTGGATATCTGGCAGATCGAGCCAGGGTTTCGGCGCAAGCTCGTCGAAGGTCTCGAACTGGCTGGCTTGTACGGTGTAAAATGACAGCACGTTCTTGAGACCGACAGCTGCAAAGGAAGCACGATCAAACAAGTGGCGTCGACTTCTGTTGTTCATGGACAGCAACTAAATGAGACCATCTTTGGAAAACATATGATTGCGAGAGCATCGGCTGGTTTTAGCTTTTCGATCATAATCGCCCACAGGAACCCCCGAACGTCCACTTTTTTCCTAGGTTCTTTAAACCACGCATTCGCCACGTACGACCGCTCTTCTCTCCGCCAATTAGGCTTTTCCGCGACTGTAGACGACGTCGCTTGTTCGCTCGCATTGGCCGAAGCTGTACGAAAACTGATGTCGCCTTTCCGCTCGGAGGAGACATCTGATCGATTTGGTCAGGTTCAAACACGCCCCAGACGAGTTGAACGGCAGCTACGCGGACAAAGCTGACTTTGACAAATAGAGCCTCCAGCTAAGTGAGCTGACGGGTCATGCCGTTCTAAATTGAGCCTCACTCATAGAGCGTGGCCTAACGCCAGATTAGCTTTTCGCCTCCGCGAATCCGAAGAGCCATCATGCGCACTAAGCGCAAACAGAAATGCTCAAAAGACGAATTTGTTTCGGCCCATCCCGAACGTATGAAGGGACCAAAGAGGCGTGCGACTTCTTCAAAAGCACCCGGTGCAAGGTTCGCGACCGTTCTTCGATCTAGACATGACGCACTATTCTAGTTTGCGCAAGAACCCCGACGTTATGGCAGGAAACAGTCGAGTAAAAAAGCAAACCCTATAGTTGTGCCAAAGAAGACCACTCCGAGCTTCAAGATCGAGGGCGAGAGCACCTTGGTCACGACGCTTCCACTAAAACCTCCGAGCGTCGATGCGAGCATCATTGCAGCAGCAGGCGCCCATTCGATGACGCCCGCCAAAATGAATGTTGACACTGACACAAGGGTAAGCGGGAAAGACATTGCGCTTTTCAATGCGTTCGTGGTCGCGAGCCCAAACCCTCTCAATGAAAAAACCGCCATCAAAAGGAAACCGAGACCGCCGTTGAAGAACCCTCCATAGGTTGAAACGGCCAACAATGATCCTGTCTCAAGGCCTCTTACAGGCTCGCCACGCTTTGAAAGCCACCGCTTTAGCGGCGCTGAGAACCCAAACAGCGCCGTTGCGAAAAGGATCAGACAAGGCACAATCAGCTCGAAAGACTGGATAGGCGTGATCAACAAGATTTGCGCCCCCAAAAGCCCACCCAGAACGGCTATAAATATACACCTTGTAAGTAGCTTGAAACCGAGGCGGCTAAGCTCGCGACGAAATCCAAACGCAGCTCCGAGGTAGCCGGGCAAGACGACCATTGCGCTTGTCGCACTCGCGCTGATCGGAGGAACTCCAACAAGTACTAGAGCCGGAAATGTGAGGATGCTCCCACCACCGGCAACAGTATTCAGGACTCCGGCAAAAAAAGCCGAAATGATGAGAATGATGTAGTCTAGGACACTACCGGACATCGGTTGCACGTTCTGGATAGATTGGGCGCGTTACGCGTTTTGCGTGTCTTTGTGCGGAAAGCGCCAACTTTCGGTTTCGATATCGGATGCGTTCAGAGCACATCGCGCAATGCTCTCAAGCGTGTCTGCAGCGTTCTGCATCGCCTTGGGGTCGACCAGTGCCCGAACGTCGCCTCGCGTCAGTACATATTTCACGGAACTCTCTGGCTCGTTAAAACCAGACACTAGGCGAAAGGCAGGGATTCCGAAGCGAGCAAAACTCGCATTATCTGAGTTGGCCTGAAATGGCTCAAATACCTGCAGTTCCGCACCAATTTGCTTTGCCGTCGTCTCAAGCCAACGCGATACCCCCTTGAACCCACTGGTCATTGCGGTCAGGCGCGTACCGCCAACAACGGTATCAGCGTTTATGTTCAGGATTATCGCTGACCGTTCCTCTTCGGTCTGGTCCTGCAGGTACTTATGGGAGCCAAGCAATCCCCATTCTTCGACGGTGAAGAAGACGAGACGAAGCCCGTGGCGTGTTTTTACTCGAGACAACCGCCTTGCTACCTCCAGGCACGCGGCGACACCTGAAGCATTGTCGAGCGCACTTTCACCCAAATCATGGCCATCAAAATGAGCTGACAGAACAACTGTTTTTCCACTGGTGCTGGGGCGATCAAAGATCAGGTTTGTAGCTTCGACCGAGGTTTCATCAGTTTCAATTATGATCCTTGCGCGCTTCTCTCTGTCTGAAGTTCGCGAGAGGTGAGCGGCGGTTTCAGGGCTGATGCCAACCGCTGGTAAAGTCGGTTCTGTAGCACGGGCGGAGCCAGTTACTGGTTCGCCAGGTAGGCGCGAAACCACTAGAACACCGACAGCACCCGCTGCGCGGGCTAGTTTTAGTTTCTTGCGGCGATGGAACGTATCCTCCGAGAACATAACCTCATGGCGGACCATTGCGATCTTCCCTCGAAGGGCCTCCCCCACTTGCGAGAAATCCGCGTCAAGACCACGCCCAAGATCCAGAACCTCGGCTTCGATCCCGCCTTTTGGGGTCGCTGTCGACTTTAGAAGCGGGTGGGCTTCGACTGCGCCTAGACCTGGTATAGTCAGCGAGGTGCGAGTGGCTCGCCAACCATCATAGCTCACCAAATGCATAGCAACGGGTACACCGAGAGCTTGAGATCCAGCCTCTGCCAGCCAGTCACGAGCGGCACTCTCGGACGCTGTACCACATAGCCGCCCACCGAAATCGCATAGTGCGTTCAAGTCGCTCATCATTCGGTTCTGTGCATCAGGTACTGCTTCGGTCATTTTCCTTTTCCTGGTCGGTTCGTGATGGGGCGTTACCAGTGTGCTTTGCCGCTGCTCTGACGAAGGCAAAGATGGTCCAGACCAGAAGAGCTGCGGAAATCACTAAGAGCCAGAAACTGATAGGACGTTCGACAAAGATCGCCGGGTCGCCCCGACCAATGAGCATGGCGCGCCGCAGATTCTCTTCCATGATCGGACCCAAGACGAACCCGACGATGAGCGGCGCTGGGTCAAATCCAGCAATGCGCATGAAATATCCAGCAACTCCGAACAGCAGAACCAAGCCAATATCGAAAGCGCTAAAGTTCACTGAGTAGACACCGATGCAGATAAGGCAGAGGATTGCCGGGTGCAGCAGATGATAGGGGATCTGCAGAAGGCGTACCCAAAGCCCGATAAGGGGAATGTTAAGCACCAGCAGAAGCAAGTTCCCGATCCAAAAGCTTGCCACCAATCCCCAAAAGATATGCGGGTTTAAATCGAGAAGAGATGGACCAGGCGAAACACCATGGATCAGCAAAGCCCCTAGCATGATCGCCATTGTTGCGCTTCCGGGGACGCCAAGCGTAAGTGTTGGAATGAAGGCAGATTGGACCGCCGCGTTGTTTGCAGCTTCGGGTGCCGCAATGCCCGGGATGTGACCTTTGCCGAAAAGATCTCGGGTCCGGGAAACCGTTTTCTCAAGAGAATACGCAAAGAACGCCGCCATGGTCTGCCCAGCCCCAGGTAGGATACCAACGGCGCTGCCCATGATTGCCCCACGGCCCATTGGCAGCAGGGCCTGCTTCATGTCTGAGCCGCTCGGCGCTAGATCGCGCAGCCGAACGTTCTGACGAACCTGGTGTCTACCGCCTGATTGAATGGAGGAGATTATTTCAGCAACGCCAAACAAGCCCATCGCCAGTGCGACCAGACTAATCCCATCATAAAGTTGCAAGGCGCCAAAGGTAAAGCGCGCTGTCCCACTGTTGACGTCCGTGCCAACTGTGCCGAGCGCGAGGCCGACTAGAACCATTGCCAGACCTTTGATGGGAGAACCGCCGGTGATCGTAGCCGCTCCGATCAGACCGAGCACCATCATCGAGAAATACTCCGCTGGCCCGAAAACCAACGTCATTTCCGCGAGTGTAGGGGCCAACGCAATGAGCAGAAAAATCCCGAATGTTCCGCCTGCAAAGGACGCAATAGTTGTGATGAAAAGTGCAACCCCGGCCCGTCCATTCTTCGCCATGGGGTTTCCGTCAATCGCAGTTACCGCTGAGGAAGGCGTCCCCGGCAAGTTCAGGAGAATTGCCGCCGTAGAGCCCCCGTACTCAGCGCCATAGTAAACACCAGCGAGCATGACGATAGCCGCCTCCGGGGTCAGGTAGAAAGAAACAGGCAAAAGCATAGAAACGGCCGCAAGCGATCCGATGCCTGGTAGAACCCCGATCAGCGTCCCGAGTAAAACACCCAGAAAGCAATAGGCTAGGTTGGTTGGCGCCAATGCAGTCTCGAACCCGAGTGCGAGATTTCCTAGAAGCTCCATCAGGGCATCCGGACAAGTTGCATCGGCATCCCGAGCGTGGTGACGAATACAAGATACCCGAGCGCAATCAGAAACACCGAAAGTGTAGCAACGCGCATCGGGACGAACTTCCGCTCGGCTGTTGCTGAGAGAGCGACCGAGACCAGAACTGCAGGCGCAAGACCAAACAAGGGCATGGTTAGCCCGAAGGACGCAATCGCCGCCGAAATCGCCAACAAGGGCCGCCGGGCCACATCAAAGCGTTCGCCGCCTTGCAGCATACCTCTCGCAGCAATCACCGCACCGGTTATGATGATGAGCCAGCCGAGGAGAGCTGGGAAAGCGCCAGCTCCCATGCTGCGAAGTGTCCCGAGCGGGTACTCCGCACCAACGGCCAAGTAGACTACACCAAAAGCCAGAAGCGTCAGGCCACCCAAAGTATTGGTGTTCGTTAGGCGGGACATGCGACGCTCCTGGTACGGTTCTATTGTTGGACCTGGATGCCTGCGGATTCCACAATTCCGGCCCATCTGTCGCTTTCGGACGACAGGAAGGTCTGGAACTCTTCCGCAGACAACTCGCCTGGGCTCACGCCCAATTGACTTAGACGCTCCTGCACTGCGTCTTCTTTCAGAACATCAGCGACCGCGCTGCGTAGTGTGCTGACAATTGCATCCGGTGTGCCTTCAGGCGCCAACAGACCCCACCAATGCCGGACTTCAAGATCGACACCGGACTCGATAAACGTTGGCACATCCGGAAGAATTTCAGCGCGTTCCGGCGATGTCACGCCGATGACCTGAATGCTTCCAGCTTCCACAAGCGAACGTCCAGAGGCGTAGGAGCCAAACGCCACATCCACTTGTGACCCCGCAAGGCCTTGAAGCGATGGTCCGGTCCCACCAAACGGCACATGCAACAGAGTTGTACCGCTGTCGGCCTGAAAGAGCTCGGCAACCATATGTGTTGTCGCGCCTATCCCGCCCGAGCCGATCGCGACCGCCTCAGGTTCGGCCGCCATGTCTACTACAGTTTTGATTGATGCGTCTTCCAAGTCGGGCCGGGCGAACAAAACTATTGGCGCGAGACCGACTTGCGCAATGGCTACAAAATCGTCCGGGGCATAAGCGACGTCCTGATGCACGTTTGGAACAATGGCATAAGGCATGTCCGCAAGAAGCAATGTGTAGCCGTCCGCATCACCACGCGCGACTGATTCCGTTCCGACACGGCTACCCGCGCCCGGCCTGTTTTCGACAATGAAGTTGCCACCCACAGCCTCGTTCAAACGTTCTGCGATTATACGGGCGAGCGTATCACTGCTGCCTCCTGCGCCATAGGGTGCAACGATTGTCACAGGGCGCTCGGGGTACTCTGCGACCGCTGCAGTCGCCACTAAGGCAAGCGCTGCGAAAACACCTGTAAACTGGGTTGCGCGGGGAATCTTCATGGGTAGTCTCCCTGATTTATCGTATATGACCGAGTAGTTATTCAGGGTATGGTAGGAAGTGATGCTTTGCTGCGTCAACGGATATAATATAGCGCAATAATCCGATTTTTACCTTTAAAAACATATCTTAAATGAAGATAACTAGGCGTTATGAAGCACCCCTTGCCACAGTTATTAGCATTCAAAGCAGTCTTAGACACGGGCTCTATGACTGAAGCTGCCCACGTTCTTGGTAAGTCCCAACCTGCGGTCAGCAACCTAATTGCTCGGCTCGAATTGGATATCGGGCTGCCCCTTTTCGATCGAGAGAAGGGCCGTCTGCGACCAACCAGCGAAGCGCTCGCTTTATCAGCGACCGTTGGCCAGCTCCTGTCGGGTTACCGGCGGATGGAAGCGTCGGTTGAAATGCTCAAAAGCGGTGGGGGAGGCCATTTGGTCCTCGCCACTTTGCCAATGGTTGGAAATGTTTTGTTGCCTAAAACCGTCGCTCGGTTTCGGGAGCATGCACCAGACGTGACTGTTCGGGTTCAGACAATGGAGTCGACGAAAGTGCATGACGCTCTGGCATCTGGGGTCTTTGATCTTGGCATTGCTGCAACCCCATTCGATGCGGCAAGCGTTCGGATCGAGAGTTTCTCGGTGCCTTGCGTCGCGATCCTGTCAAAATCGAACCCCATCCAAGAGACGCAGTACCTGAGTGCTCGTACGCTTTCAGACGTTCCGTTTGTCGCCGTAATGCCCGATAGGCTCCATTACCACACTGTCGCGCAGACATTTGAGAAAGCGGGCGTCCCTTGGAATGTCGTGTGTGAGTCCGACTCATTCAGAATTGCAGCTGAAATCGTCTCAGGTAGTGATTGCGTGGCAATTGTTGATGCCTTGACGGCTCTCGAAATGTCCGAAGTCCTGACGATCCGACCGTTTCATCCGACTATCAGTTATGAGTTTGCGCTCTACCGAGGAGCAGACCTACAAAAGCGACCGGTCGTCGACGAATTCTCAAGTGTGTTTTGTGAGGACGCCTCCAAGGCCATCAAAGCGATTTATAGAGAATTCGACAAGCTGCAGACCTGAAACACACTTCTAGGGCAAAGGCTCGAAACTTCACAATTCCAACGAGCTTCCGCTTTCCGCTCATAAGAGACATCTGACTGGTTTGGTCAGGTTTCTGAAACGCAGTTTCAAGGACCGACAGGGAGAGCCAATTGTTCGCATTCACAAATCAGAGATCCTGATCTCACAGGCAGGAACACAGGCAAATGAATAAAGTTGCCGGGCATTTCGCCGCCTCCGCCTCTAGTCCTTGACCCGATCACAGTACCTGGGCTCGGTCGGGGCTTCTGCGCTGAAGATATCGGCGGCGTGGCGGGCGGCGGTGGTCAGGTATTTGGAGGTGGTGCTGCCGCCAGTGCAGCGTCAAGATCTGTGTCGTCTAACGTCGCGATCCAGCTTGTCGGAAGCGAGAACGCGACTTTCACACGCGATCAGATGCGGGATCTTATCGAACATCTCAATGAAGCACAGGAAGGTGGAAGTATTATCCGCCTTGTTTAGTTTCTCATGGCCAACTGGACAAAAAGCATAGCTATACCCAACTAAGTTGCAGGCATGGCGGATCTAAGGTCGGCTGAGCCAGCCCCTAGCGGGGCTATGTCAAGCCCTTAGCGGGGCGTGGCTAAGGCTGATTGGTGTATGACGCCCTCTGTCGGTGACATGGCTATCTTAAGCCAAGACGGTCGAATGAGCGTGACAAGATGCGCATAGGAACGCTCAACCGCCGATTAAGGGGCGGGATACAAGTACGGAGCTAAGTTCAACTTGGCTCGCGCGCGAGCCTCGCTCCGGAGAAATCCAATGCGAGTGATTATCGCGATCGAGGGGAAGGTCAGCTACGGCGACGTAGTTATGACCTTACAACTCCTCGTTACTCTGATTGGCATCCTTGTGATGCTTTGAAGATGGGAAGGGCGGTCTTCGGGCCGCCCAACTCATTTCCTCAACCTCAAACCAAGCCCGCCGCCGTTCTGGGGGATGAACTCAACGCCCGCAGCTTCCAGCGCTGTTTGGATCGCCAAAACCGCTCTTTCGGACGCCGCAAGAACACTCTTTCCCTCGGCGCGCTCTACTGTCGGAAGTGACAGCCCCGCCTGTTCCGCAAGATGCGCTTGTGACCACTCCAGCAAAGCACGTGCGGCCTTGATCTGATTGCCTGTCATTTCGCCTATTGATCCTTAGGGGTCATACCTCAGAAGCAGACCGAGACAATGACAACACCAAACTACCGCTATGAGTTTGGGGCCTTCGACGAGTGTTTGGAGCATTTCTGCGCTCCGTTTGAGATCGACCCGCCAGAGAGTGTCTACGAGGATGGTGAGCCGACTTTGACCGACCCGCTGATGGATTGGATCACGCAAAATAACGCCAACATGAATTGGCTATTTGCTGGAAGCTCTAGCGCCATTCTACGCGAGTGGATGGACACAGGCGCCAAAGAGCGCAAGTTCGTCTTAAGCGTTCTCGGCTCGAACCTGAGGTGCAGGCCGGGCAGCTGACCATGATCACAGCGGTAATCGAACAGAAGCTTCCAATAGATGAGCCTTTGGAGATTTTCGGTCAATTGGTGAAGGACCGTCGGGCTGCACGGCTAGCAGATCCAAAGAAGGTCTAAACCGCAAGAATCAAACCACAAAGCAAAGGGCGTGCCTTGGCGAGCCTCTTTTTGCCGGTTACCCCAGAGCAATTTTTCGCCCTCAGAACAGACGAGAAATCAGCTAAGTCATTGATTTTATGGTGCCCCCACACGGACTCGAACCGCGGACCTACTGATTACAAATCAGTTGCTCTACCAGCTGAGCTATAGGGGCACACAAACGTCTCACTAGCCAAGCCGCGGACGACTGACAAGAGCCAGATGATCCCGTTTGCGGATTTCTGGCAAACCCTGCACGACACTTTCGGGCTTTCAACCGCGCGGATACCCGTGCAAATACTACCATTGAGCAGATAACTTCAGGACGACAATGGATATCGCCTTTCACATTGGCGCGCACGGGACAGATGACGACCTTTTGCTGAACTGCCTGCGGCACAACGCGGGTTACCTTGCGCGGCAGGGCGTTATCGTTCCGGCGGGCGAGGTTTACAGGCCGGTCATGCGCGATGCGATCCGAAAACTTCAGGGAGCCGAAGCGGAGCCCGATGAGGAGGAGAGCCTTCTCGAACTCGTTTTGAAGGGCATGACCGGACAGCGGCTGGTGATGTCGAGCGAGAACTTCATCTGTATCCCGCAGCGCGTCTTTGATGATGGCATATTCTACAACAAGATGGGCCATAAATCGGTCTGGCTCCGCAACGTATTCCCCGGGCAACGCGTGTCGTTTTTCCTTGCGATACGCAATCCGGCGGCCTTTATTCCCGAACTCTATTTGCGCCGGAAGCAAGGTGCGTTCGAGGAGTTTCTTGATCAGATTGATCTGAACACAGTTCAATGGAGCCGGGTGATCGCCACACTGGCTGATGCAGTTCCTGACTGTTCTATTACGGTCTGGTGCGCCGAAGATGCGCCGCTGATCTGGCCGGAAGTCATGTGCGCGCTGGCTGGATTGGAGGATGCAAAAAATCTTGAGCGCACGGATGTGCACCTGCGCAGCATCATGTTGCCGGAAGGCATGACACGCTTGAAAGACTACCTGGAAAAGCACCCAGGTCTGGCGGTACCTCAGCGCCGTTGGGCGACAATCTCGTTTCTGGACAAGTATGCCAAAGACAGCGCCATGGAGGACAGTTACGATCTTCCAGGCTGGACGCAGGAACGGATCGAGGTTTTTACACAAGCCTACGAAGCAGATATGGACGTCATCGCCGAGTTGCCGGGCGTGACAATGATCCAGCCTTAGCGCCAGACAGCTCGTGCTACATGCCGAGCGCTTCTTTGTAGAGCTCGAGCACCGCCTCTTCTTCCGAGATGTCCTCCGGATCGCGCTTACGAAGCGCCACGAGCTTGCGCATTACCTTCGTGTCATAGCCACGCGCTTTGGCCTCGGCCATCACCTCTTTTTGCTGCTCGGCAATGTCCTTTTTCTCCTGTTCGAGCCGTTCAAAACGCTCGATAAACTGGCGTAACTCGCCCGCCGTCACCCGGTAACTGTCGCGGCCGGCGTCACGGGTATCTTCCATTGAGGGGGCGGCAGCAGGCGTGTCCATCTTAAGGGTCTCCTCCGAACAGGAATAATCTGAGATGTTCCGCCTAGCGCGTCCCGCGGCGAGCGGCAAGAGCGTTCCCGGTCGGCCAGGTTGCGCTTGGAAGACGAACGCGATACCGCAGCACGACTGGGAAACGGAGCGTGATATGGGAATTCTTGTTCCAATCGGCACTGCACTGACGGTCACCGGATTAATTGGCTTGATCGCCTGCATTTTGATGGTGATGCGCGCGCGAAAAAAGGAACCCGATGAGGAAGCGCTGAAAGCGCGTCTTCAGAAGGTCGTCGCAGTCAATCTGGGCGCTCTCGCGCTCTCAGGTATCGGTCTAATGCTTGTGATTACAGGGATTTTCCTGACTTAAAAGCAAAAGGCAGCTCACACAGGCATATTGTCGAAATCGGCTTCCTGAGCTTCGAACGCGCGCCGTTCGGCAGCGAGCTTTGCGCAAAGGTCGCGCAGCGCCGGGGGCAGGTCCACTTCGGCCGCTTCGAGGCACGCGATCGCGCGGGACAGTTCGCCCTGACAGGCTATGCCGCTTGCCGGGTCAGCCTGCACACGATCGAGCAACGATAGTACTTTGGTCAAAGCTTGGTCAGTATTCATTTTTTGCTCCCTATCAAAAAATAATATCTGGTCCTGTATTTCAGATGGGATCACCCGGGCGCAGCACAACCCCCACTGGTACGCGTTTAGGGCAAGGTGCCCAATCCTTGCGCAAAGACTTGCCAATCGCACCGCACATCGATGCCGTAGCTCCCGTCTTCCCATGTGAAGTACGAGACTGATGTGACGCCAAATCCGCACGCATTTCGATCACCCTGGACAGAAAATCCCTCTCGCACTGCGAAAGCCAGGTCGCGCGGGACAGGCATCTCACCACACCGCTGCTCCCCTTCGGCTGGAGACAGCATAGCCCCAAGGACACCCCAAGGGCATTGATACAAGTCAATGGTAACAGTAAAGCAACGATCAGTCAGAACTCCAATTGCGAAACTGAGATCGATATGAGCTATGCGCCGCTGTCCCCGCTCCACGCCGTAGCCCCGCAGATCACTCCGGATGATATTCCGGACCTCAAAGAAGCGGGCTTTACGACGATTATCTGCAACCGCCCGGACGCGGAAAATCCGCTGGAGCTGCGGGCTGACGTCCTGCGGACAGCAGTCGAAGCTGCGGGGCTGCGATTTGAAGTCAACCCGGTCGTCGGCGGTGGCATGACTTTCGACAACGTTGCCACGCAGTCCGAGTTCCTGCGTGAGACTGATGGAAAGTCCCTTGCCTACTGCGCGTCCGGCATGCGCTGTGCTGTGCTTTGGGCGTTCGCAATGGCGGGACAGCTGCCCACCGATGACATCCTTTCGGCAGTGGCCTCCGCTGGCTATCAACTTGAGGGATTGCGCGGACAAATTGATATGCTGGCAGAGCAAAAGTAGCCGCGCTCTGGGCTAACCGTCTTTATCTGAGTCCTCGGAAGGCTGCGCATCGGACGCGTCCAGATCCGCCTGCGGTGTTTCTATGGACGCGACATCGACTTCGGCATCTTCAAGTTGCGCAGCCTCCTTCGGTAAACCAGATGTGCCGGGCGCCGCAGAATCTGGCGTCTCAAACTCCGGCTTGGCAGCTGGCGGCGTTGTCTGAGCGGGAAGAGCATCACCCTCGGTCTGTGTGCTCATTGCACTGAGGCGCAACGCGCGATGTCCGTGCGCCTGTCCTAAGCGCGCAGTGGCCACAACCGACCCGCCGCGTCGCCCCAGGGTGACATTCGAAAGCGCGTCGGCGGGTACTTCCAGAACGTCGTCAGGCGTCCAGCGCTGAATGTCTTTCAAGGGAACCGGAAGCTGCACCAGAACAGCGTCGAGCGCCGCATGAGTGTCCATAACTGTGTCGCGCCAGATCTTCCCCCAGTTGGCGTTTGCTCCTTCTGCAACGGAACCCTGGCTCGGAGGCTTGGGATGGCGATCGACCGGAAAGGCTGTCAGAAGCTGTGCGTCCCGAGTATCTTCCAGCCGAACTTCCACCCGAAACAACTGATAGGGGACATCCCGCGTGTGCAGTGCCATCAACCCGGTGTCGACGGGTGTTTCCTGGGGATGATACCCCGAGATCCAGTCCGCGGTCTCCTTACCCTCGGATATCTCCTGCAATGAGTCCATGAACCGACAAAGGAAATCGCGGCACAACAGCATGTCTATTGAGCTGGGGTGTCGCGGTTCGAGCGGAAGCGCAGAAAGAGCTCCGGTCGTCGCCTTTTCGATCAGGGCTTGCGCAAATTCATGGCTAAGGCCGATATAGCCCTCCGCCCCGTCATTGGCGCGGCAGGGAACTATGAGCATTGCCCCCTCCAGTGCGACGATCAGCGCCGAAAGGTCAGCGAGGTCCTCTGCCGAGCTTCCGCGCATATCCACCTTAAGCCCTGCAGACGAATAGGCCGCACGGGCCGCAGCGCGCAGGGCATCAAGCTCCGGACGAGCCGCGATACCCCGGTTTGCTTGTGTCCCCGCCCCCTGTACTTTGCGACGGATCAAATCCGCATGGTCACTTGCCGCCATCGCCCGCCATCCGTTCAAGTCGCCTCTGAAGGCTTCTATCGCGAGACTGCGCGACAAAGGGTTAACGAAACACTTGCAAAGACAATTACGCGGCTTGAGACAGATGGATGGGCAGAGTCACTCGGAAAGCGGCGCCGCCATATCCGCGCATGTAGCGGATGGAGCCACGTAGATTAACCATAATCTCTCGACAGATTGCGAGGCCGAGCCCTGCCCCTCCGGCCTGTGACTGATCGTCTATACGGGCAAACTTCTCAAAGATCACCGCCTCACTCCGGGCGGGTATCCCGCTACCATTGTCGATGAAATCAAGCCAAAGCTCATCGCCAGTGTGCCGCGCATCGATGCGCAGCTCCGGATCTGGCGCGTCGCAATACTTGATAGAGTTGGCGATGATATTGATAAAAACCTGAACCAGTCGATCGGTATCGGTGTGCAGGGTGATGGATTCCGATCCCGGCGTCCGCAAAATCCGGATCGACCGGGGCTGCTGCCCGGCAGCAACGGTCGAGGCAACCGCGCGATCGAGCAACGCTTCCAGTGTGTCGGTTTGCGGGTTCAGCACCACTTGACCGTTTTCCAGAACACTCAGATCAAGCAGATCGTCCAGAAGCCGCGTCAGACGTATGCTTTCGCCGTGAATGATCTTGGAGTAGCGTTGCCTTTCGGTTTCCTCCAGAGACCCTTCCATCAGTATTTCAGAGAACGACCGAATAGAGGTCATCGGCGTACGCAATTCGTGGCTGATCTGGCTGAGAAAGGCGTCTTTCTGGATCGACAATTCTGTCAGCTTCTCGTTGGCTTCCCGCAGCTGACCTGCGATTGCTTCAAGCTCCTGCGACTTTGCCTCAAGCTGGCTGGAATACTCCATCATCTGTGCGGTTTCATCCGCCACCGCCATAAGGTCACGCACTGAAACACTGGCTCCACCATTTATCTGAGAAATCATGGCATGCGCAGTCGCAGCGCCCACGGACCCGGCCAGTTCACGCTCCAGGAGCGCCAGAAAGTCGGGCGTGGGCTCAGGCAGGTAGCCCGACTTACCCTGGTCTTCTGCCGCAGAAACGAAAAGAGACTGCGCCTCTCGCGCCCCAAGAATGCGCTGCGCCATGACCAGCAAGTCCTCTGCCTCTGCCATGCCTCCGGTCCAGCTGCGCGGGCTGTTGGAATGCTCGAAAATATTGACGAACTGCGCACCTTGAAGGCGCTCCATCGGCGACGGGAAAGTCATCAGAGACACGACCAAAAAAGCGCCTGTATTGAGCACCATAGACCACAACAGCGCATGCACGAGAGGATCAAGCCCCACAAGGCCGAAAAGCGCCTGCGGGCGCAGTGCCGCAAGGCCGCCAGGACCGTTCGACAAAAAGTCTCCGGACATCGGGCCGGAGGCGCCAAAACTGGGCAAGTAAAGAGTGTAGGCCCAGACGACGAAACCAGCGATTAGTCCGGCAGCGGCTCCCCGGCGGGTGGCACCGCGCCAGAAGATGGCACCAATGAGAGCGGGCAGCACCTGAGCGGCGCCGACGAATGCAATCAGCCCGATGGCGGCAAGAGCTTCAGAGCCCGACGACAAGGCATAGTAACCGTATCCAAGCGTCATAACCGCGGCGATCGAGGCACGCCGCGACCGCAGCATCGCGCGGCGCACATCGCCCGACACACTCGCGCCACCCTCCTGAAAGCTCAGCCATATTGGCATGATGATATGGTTCGACACCATGGTCGACAGCGCGATAGATGCGACGATCACCATCGACGTCGCAGACGAGAAGCCGCCGAGAAACGCCAGCGCGGCAAGCGCGTTCTGGTCTTGGGACAGCGGCAGCGTCACCACAAACAAATCCGGGTTGGAGCCCGCTGGCATGCTTTCGAGTCCCATTACCGCAATTGGGATCACGAAAAGGCTCATCAGCAGCAGATAGCCAGGAAAGGCCCAGCTTGCGGTGCTCAGGTGAGCCTCATCCGCGTTTTCCACGACGAGAACCTGAAACATGCGTGGCAACGTGATAACCGCGGCGGCTGAGACAAAAATCAGACCAACCCAACGTGACCCCTCGACGTCCCACGCCGTCACGGGGCTCTGGTCTATCCGGTCGAGCATAGGGCCAATGCCGCCCGCCATGCCCCAAACCACAAAGGCTCCGACCGCCAGAAGCGCGACCAGCTTGACGATTGCCTCCACGGCAATCGCCATGACGACGCCATGGTGGCGTTCGTTTGCGTCCAGGTTGCGGGTGCCAAAGAGGACCGTGAACACCGCCAGGCCGATCGCCACCCACATCGCCGTCGTACGTTGATCTGCAAAAGCGTCAAATGCGCCTTCGGTCGGTGCAAAGACAGAAAACGACAGCGCAACAGACTGAAGCTGAAGCGCGATGTAGGGAGTTGAAGCGGTTACCGCCATCAGCGTGACAATAACGGCGAGACTGTTCGACTTTCCGTAGCGCGAAGAGATCAGGTCAGCAATCGACGTGATCCGCTGCGAACGCCCAATGCGCACGAGTTTCCGTAACAGCCACCACCAGCCAATGAACACCAGGGTTGGGCCCAGATAAATCGTAACAAATTCAAGGCCCGAGCGCGCTGCATAGCCAACCGCGCCATAAAACGTCCACGCAGTGCAATATACTGAGAGGCTCAGCGTGTAGATCATAGGCGCCCGCAGCCAACCAGCCTTTCCGCGTGCCGCTCGTCGCTCAGCCACATAGGCGACTGAGAACAGCGCAATCACGTAAATCAGTGAAATCGCGACAAGGACGTTGAGGGTCAGCATCAGCGCCCCTCGCCCGTGTCAGGTGGACCTGCACCTATATCGACGGAAGTTACGTCGGTGGTGCCACCCTGCTCTGCCGAACGAATGTACCGGGTCATGAGCGCCGCGAAGATGATCAGCAATGTCCAGACCAGGAATAAGTAAAGCATCAGCGACCCGGTTGTGCCGTCCAGCCCCTTTGGAAGCAGCAAACACGGAACGATGATCAAAAAGGTCCCGAACACCGGCAAAAGGCGCGCGGCATCGATCAGCCGACGCCGCCGGTACGGCTCTGGTTGCAGAAATATCGGGGGACGCCCTCTTGCCATGGAGGCTATCCCGTCAATTCGCGGATACGCTCCAACACATCCTGGTTGGAGAACGGCTTGGTCATGAAATGCGTTACTCCGTAGCTTTCAGCGAGTTCCCGATCGCGCTTTTGTCCCTTTGCGGTCAGCATCAACACTGGCAGTGCCTCAGTGGCGGACCGCGCGCGCAGGTCACGCAAAATGTCAAATCCGCTGCGGTTGGGCAGCATTACGTCCAACACCACAGCATCAGGCGCAATACGTTCGATCGCTTCAAGGGCAGAGGCCCCATCAGAATGGGCCATAACATCCCAGCCTTCCCGTGAAAGGATAAACTTGATGGCTTCAATGATGTTCGGTTCATCTTCGATGAGCAGAACTTTTTTCGCCATGATCGGTTCCTCCTCCGTCTGGCGATTTATTTTTGTCGTTAGTGTATCGCGCGAAGTCTCCGGGAAGTCAAAGCCCGAACCGTCTGCCAATTCGGCAATTGTCGTTTCAATTTCAGTCGCTCAGCGCATAACTAGCCCGCAAGAATTGTCGGCTCCCGTCGTGCGTGGCAGCCGTCGCGCGGGCAGATCCGGCACGTCGTACCGATGTCGCGCGCTTGAAGGGAGTCTCCATCCGGCAGCTGCTCTGGCATAATCAGCATGTAGGAGCGCATGACCGGAGGATTTGCAAAAGACGGTGCGCCATATGTCTCGGCATAGGCGTAGATTTCAAATCTGCGCCCTGGAGGGGTCTCAACCACGTCACGCAACGGTTTCAAAGGCTGCCCCAGAGCCTCGTATATCGGCCAGAGCGTGCAGGCCGCGCCAAAGCGCGGAACGGGAAACCCTTCAATGCCTTTTCGATAAAGCAAACTCCCGGAATTATCCGCAACTACAAGCCCAACATCAAAGCCAAGCAGGTCTCGCGGCAAGCAAGCCAGCCGATGCATCAAACTGGACAAGGACGCATCGAACTGAAGCGCAAGCGCCGCGGGATCCCGCACTCTGGAGGCCACTTCGGCAAGCGCGCGCGCAGGCAATTTTACTGCATCCCGCAAGTAGGTGCGAAAGTAGCTGCGCGCGAGTGCCGCGGTCTGTTGCGTGGCAAGCTGAGGCTCCTGCGAGATAAGCGTATCGATCGCTTCAAAGTCGCCTGTCTCCAACTCCACCAGGTGATGCTTACGGTCCTCGAGGAGCGACTCCAAAGCCTCTAGTGGTGTCGCAAAACCGGCCCTGTCGCTCACCTGTTTGTCAAAATAAGAGACCAGCGCCTGGCTTCCCTCGGCCAGACGATCACTTTCCTCAAAGAGGTTGCGATGAAATCGATCGCGCCAGGCATCCTCGATCTCCGGTGTCTGTGCAAGGATGGATGCCGTTGAGCGAATGGCCGTAACGTTCGACAAAAGATCGTGCATCGCTTCAGCAAGAAACGGGTCATGGGTCAAACGATCGTTCAGCGCTTCGATCGTACGTTCCTGTGCCACGATCCGTCGGCGTTGCGACGCGATAAGCTGCGCCCATCCCGGGAAACGGGCAACAAATTCCTCAAGCCTGTCCAGCTCGGCGGTGGACCGGCGCGACGCCGCGACCGCATCGCGCAATCCTTCGAGCAGTGTCTCTTCGGCACCTTCGGTCAGCGCACTCGCATCCACTTTCAAAGCGCGGGCGATGTCGAGCAGAACCTTGCCGCCGATTCTGCGGCGGTTGTGCTCGATCAGGTTCAAATATGAGGGCGAGATATCGACCTGCGCGGCAAGATCTGCCTGCTTGATCTTCAGGGACTGGCGCTTTTCTCGTATGCGCGAACCTGTGAGCGCAGATTTCGGCACGGGTTTTATCCTTTGCGTTGACGCAGTTTCTGCGGGTGCGTGAGAATAATTTTACACATACTGCACGTGCATAGTCCATATTTTTACAAATAAATCCTTTGTAGCAAAGCGTTTGTTGATTTGAACTGTAAAAATAGGGCCTGATGTCGGCACGCGTAGAATGCGTAGGTCGTGGGGTGAGGAGCCCGCGGTCACATTACACATATGGGAGGACTTCAATGTCTAAATCCGACATTTCCCGTCGGGGTGTCCTGAGAACAGGCGCCGCTGTCGGTGCTGGTCTCGCGACACCGACGATCTTCACTTCGCAAGTCTGGGGTGGCGGCCACACAGGTTTCACCAACGCGCCGCAGGGCGATACGGTTACGCTGGGCTTCAACGTACCCCAGTCCGGGCCCTATGCGGACGAGGGTGCGGACGAACTGCGCGCCTATGAACTGGCGGTCGAGCACCTGAACGGTGGCGGCGACGGCGGTATGGTCAATACCTTCAGCTCGAAGACGATCGACGGCACGGGTATTCTCGGCAAGAAGGTCGAGTACGTGACGGGAGACACTCAGACCAAGTCTGACGCGGCGCGTGCCTCTGCCCGGTCAATGATCGAAAAAGATGGCGCCATCATGATCACCGGCGGCTCGTCCTCGGGCGTGGCTGTCGCCGTGCAGGCGCTTTGTCAAGAAGCAGGCGTCATCTTTATGGCGGGTCTGACCCATTCCAACGACACAACCGGTAAGGACAAGAAGGCCAACGGCTTCCGCCACTTCTTCAACTCCTACATGTCCGGTGCAGCGCTTGCGCCTGTGCTTGCGAACGCCTACGGCACTGACCGGAAAGCGTATCACCTGACCGCAGACTACAACTGGGGTTACACCACGCAAGAAGCTGTCCAGAGCTCGACGGAGGCCATGGGCTGGGAAACGGTCAACAATGTTCTGACCCCTCTGACCCAGACCGACTTCAGCTCCTACATCGCGCCAGTGCTTCAGTCCGGCGCCGACGTTCTGGTTCTGAACCACTACGGTGGTAACATGGTGAACTCGCTCACCAACGCGGTTCAGTTTGGCCTGCGCGACAAGCTGGTCAACGACAAGCAGTTCGAAATTATCGTGCCTCTCTACTCACGCCTGATGGCGAAGGGTGCTGGCGCGAACGTTAAGGGCATCTTCGGCTCCACGAACTGGCACTGGTCGCTGGCGCAGGGCTTCACCACTCCGGACGGAACCGAGGTGTCGCCTGACGCAGGGTCCGCCGCCTTTGTACGGTCCTTCGGTGAAAAGTACGGCTTCCCGCCGTCTCAGGCAGCGCACACCTGCTATTGCCAGACGCTGCTTTATGCAGACGCTGTTAACCGTGCCGGCTCTTTCAACCCCTGCGCGGTTGGCGAAGCTCTCAAGGACTTCGCGTTTGACGGGCTCGGCAACGGCCCGACGCTTTATCGTGGTGAAGACCACCAGTGCTTCAAGGACGTCCTTGTTGTGCGCGGGAAAGAGAACCCGACTTCCGAGTTTGACCTCCTGGAAGTGGTCGAGGTTACCCCGGTCAGCCAGGTTACCTACGACGCGTCGATCTTCGGCGGCGATCTGGGTACCTGCAACCCAGGCGCATAAGCGTACACACCCAAAAGCCGGCCGCGCATCCCCGCGGCCGGCAACCCATCCCGGGCAATTGCAGGTCTAAATCCGCGCGGCGCCAGGGGTTTTGCACAAGTCTAGGTGGGGACCATGGACGCCATACTCCTTCAAATCCTGAACGGGCTCGACAAGGGCTCTGCCTATGCGCTGATCGCGCTTGGCCTGACACTTATTTTCGGCACGCTGGGCGTGGTGAACTTCGCACACGGTGCCCTGTTTATGCTCGGCGCGTTTTGTGCGGTGACGTTGAACCGAATTCTGACGCTAAGCCACGAAGTCGTGGACCCGACCCGCACGGACTTTCTTGGAAACCCGCTCAAAGTCAACGTGCCCTACGTTTATGACATCCTCGGAGAGGCCGCGGGAAACACGATCATAGATTGGTCTGTACCTCTGGCGATCCTCTTTTCCATCCCGATTATGATCGGCGTCGGCTACGCGATGGAACGTGGATTGATCAAACATTTCTACAAGCGTCCCCACGCAGATCAGATCCTGGTGACATTCGGTCTCGCCATCGTTCTTCAGGAGATCATCAAGTACTTTTTTGGCGCGAACCCGATCCCCACCCCCGCGCCCGAAGCCTTCGCAGGCAGTTTCGATTTCGGCGCAATGCTCGGATTTGATCCAAATACGATCATCTACCCCTACTGGCGGCTCGTCTATTTTGCATTCGCCATGATCATCATTGCGTCGGTGTTTGCTTTCCTGCAGTTCACAACCTTCGGCATGGTGGTCCGTGCTGGCATGGCGGACCGCGAGACCGTTGGTCTTCTCGGCATTGATATCGACAAGCGCTTCACTGTGATGTTTGCAATAGCAGCAGTGGTCGCGGGTCTTGCGGGGGTCATGTATGGGCCCATAAACGCACCCAACTACCATATGGGTATGGACTTCCTGGTGCTCAGTTTCGTGGTAGTGGTCGTCGGCGGAATGGGCTCTTTGCCCGGGGCTGTGTTAGCCGGGTTCCTGCTTGGCATTCTGGAAAGCTTCGCTTCGATGGCCGGCGTTCTGGAAGTTCTGCCAGGCATCAACCAGATCATCATCTATCTGGTCGCGATAATCATTCTGCTCACACGCCCTCGGGGCCTGATGGGCCGAAAAGGCGTGATGGAGGACTAAGCCATGTTTGGACTGGACGCCAAAGACACCCGCCTTCTGCTGATCGTGGCCGTGCTGACAATGCTCGCGCCTTTCATCCTGAACCCCTTCCCGGAAGGCTCGGAACTTGCACAGTTTAACGCCGGTTACCCGGACCTGATGCAGCGTTTCGTGATCTTCGGGATCTTCGCCATCGGCTTTAACATTCTTTTCGGTCTGACCGGGTACCTGTCGTTTGGACACGCTGCCTTCCTAGGTGTAGGATCCTACGCAGCGATCTGGATGATGAAGCTGCTGACCATGAACGTGGTCCCGGCTATTTTCATGGCGATCGTGATCGCGGGCATATTCTCGCTGTTTGTGGGTTGGATCTCGCTGCGACGGACCGGGATCTACTTCTCTATTCTGACGCTCGCCTTTGCGCAGATGTCTTTTGCGCTGGCGTACTCGGTGCTGACCCCGTTGACCGGTGGTGAAACCGGCTTGCAGCCCAAAATGGCCGATCCACGCATTCTGGATGGTGATCTGGCCAATGGCGCGACCCCGCGGGCAAACCTGTTCGGTCTCGAGATGAGCTCCAGCTTCGAGCTTAGCGTTGCCGGATGGCTGTTTACCTTCAACGCTGGGTACTACCTTGCGGCGATCGTGATGCTGGTCAGCTTCTACGTTGCAATCAGGATTTTCCGGTCGCCCTTCGGCATGATGTTGCGCGCCATCAAGTGCAATCAGCAGCGTTTGAACTATACCGGCCTCAACTCTAAGCCCTACACCCTTGCGGCCTTTGTGATCTCGGGCATGTATGCTGGTCTGGCAGGTGGTCTCATGGTTGCGATGGACACCCAGGTCGGGCCGGAGCGCATGTTCTGGACAGCCTCTGGTGAGGTGGTTCTGATGACCATCCTTGGTGGTGCCGGCACTCTGATCGGACCTGTGCTGGGCGCTGGCATGATCAAATACATGGAAAACATCATTTCCAAGATCAACTCGACCATTCTGCATGAGTGGTTCTACTGGATGCCAGATGGTCTGGAGGACTTCGTTGTCGCGATGATTTATCCTTTCATTGGGAAGGGATGGCACCTGACGCTTGGCATTATGTTCATGCTCGTCGTGATCTTCCTGCCTGGTGGCCTTGTCGAAGGCGGACAGCGCATTGCGCGCCTGTTCGGGCGCGGCAAGAAAACTGAAACCGACGAGGGGGACACCAAACCCTCCTCCACCCCTGCGGAATAAGGAGACAGAGTCATGGGTATCCTTGAAGTCAAAGGGGTGGGAAAGAACTTCGGCGGCCTCAAAGCACTGTCCGATGTTAACCTCAGTGTGCAGGAAAACACCGTGCATGCGATCATCGGGCCAAACGGCGCGGGCAAGTCAACCCTGCTCAACTGCCTTGTTGGCAAGCTCATTCCCGATACCGGCTCGGTTATGTTTGATGGTCAGTCGGTGCTTGGCCGCAAGCCACACGAGATCAACCAGATGGGCATCAGCCGTGTTTTTCAGACCCCCGAGATATTCGGCGATCTGACTGTCATGGAAAACGTTCTGATCCCCTGCTTTGCCAAGCGCGATGGCGCATTTGAGCTCAATGCGATCAGTGCGGTGAGCGGGCAGAACGACATGAGAGAGAAAGCGGAAGGCATTCTGCGAGATGTCAACATGCTCGATAAACGGAACATGCACGCAGCGGCGATGTCCCGGGGCGACAAACGCAGACTCGAGATGGCGATGTGTCTCGTGCAAGACCCGCGGATGCTGCTGCTCGATGAGCCAACTGCTGGTATGGCGCGCGCCGACACCAACAACACGATCGACTTGCTGAAGGAAATCAAAGACCAGCGAGACATAACAATCTGCATCATCGAGCATGACATGCATGTGGTGTTTTCGCTCGCTGATCGCATCACTGTGCTTGCTCAGGGCACACCTCTGGTCGAGGATTTGCCGGAAAAAATAAAAGGCCATCCGAAGGTGCGCGAAGCGTATCTCGGCGAGGCGCATTAAGGAGGGCTTGCGATGAACGTCCGTCCCGATTTCTCAAAGAACGCCAACAAGGCCGAAACGGCCCCAGCATTCCTGTCCGTCTGGGACATGCATGCGTATTACGGCGAGAGCTACATCGTTCAGGGAATTAACTTCAACGTCCACGAGGGTGAAATTCTTGCGCTTCTGGGCCGAAACGGCGCAGGCAAAACAACAACCCTGCGCGCGATCGCGCGCATGGACGATCCACAGGTAAACCATGGGGAGATCTGGCTCGATCACAAGCCGCTGCACACCATGCGCAGCCACGAGGCCAGTTCCATCGGCCTGGGTTTGGTCCCGGAGGATCGCAGAATTATCCCTGGTCTGACGGTCGAGGAAAACCTGCAACTTGCCCAGATCGCACCGCCGATCGGATGGTCACTGGATCGTCTTTATGACCTCTTCCCCCGGCTCGGAGAACGTCGCAAGCAGGAGGGTGTCACACTCTCTGGTGGCGAACAGCAGATGTTGTCGATCGCCCGAGCTCTGGCACGCGACATCAAGGTGCTGCTGCTCGACGAACCTTACGAAGGCCTTGCACCAGTGATCGTAGACGAGATCGAAAAAACGCTGCGTGTGATCAAGGAACAGGGGATGACCACCATTCTTGTGGAACAGAACGCAGTGCGGGCGCTGCAACTGGCAGACCGCGCGGTGATCCTTGACACAGGCTCCATCGTCTTTGATGGCACCGCATCTGAGGTTCTGGAGAACGCGGAATTGCGCGCTGAGTACCTCGCAATCTAAACAGATATCCAAAACAGCTGATGCGTCCGGCTGCGGGCGCGTCTACAACATCCGCACAACGCTCCGGAGGCGGTTCGCGTCTCGCCTTCCCTTGATGCCAACCTCCCTCGGAGCGCAATATCGGCGCAAGCCAGACCTAGGGAGGAAACCATGTCGGATGCAAACCAAGGCGTCTATCCACCAAAACCGGATTTCGTGCAAAACGCTTTGATCGACGCCGAAACCTACAATGATATGTACGCGGCCTCGATCGCAGATCCAGAAGCGTTCTGGGCGGAGCATGGAAAGCGGATCGACTGGATCAAGCCCTACACAAAAGTTAAAAATACGTCTTTCGCGCCCGGAAACATCGACATCCGCTGGTTTGAAGACGGTACACTGAATGTCTGCGCAAACTGTGTGGACCGGCATCTTGATACCCGTGGCAATCAAGCCGCAATTATTTTTGAGCCAGACGATCCGAACGATCAGGCGCAGTCAATCACCTACGCTGATCTGCACCGGCGCGTGTGCCGGATGGCCAACATTCTGGAAGAGCTCGACGTCCGGAAGGGCGACCGCGTCGTGATCTATCTCCCGATGATCCCGGAAGCGGCCTACGCGATGTTGGCTTGTGCGCGCATCGGAGCAATCCACTCTATTGTTTTTGCAGGATTTTCTCCTGACGCACTGTCTGCGAGAATAAATGGCTGCGATGCCAAGCTGGTGATCACTGCGGACACAGCGCCCAGAGGCGGACGAAAAACGGCTCTAAAATCCAACGCTGACGCAGCGCTGCTGCATTGCAAAGACACCGTAAAGTGCCTTGTGGTCAAGCGCACGGGCGATCAGACCACCTGGATTGATGGCCGCGATTTTGACTACAAAGAAATGGCGCTAGAGGTCGACGACTACCATCACCCGGTAGAAATGAATGCAGAAGATCCGCTGTTCATCCTGTACACCTCGGGGTCAACGGGCCAGCCAAAAGGCGTCGTGCACAGCTCGGGCGGCTATATCGTTTTTGCAGCGATGACGCAGCAATACACCTTTGATTACCATGATGGCGACATTTTCTGGTGCACTGCAGATGTGGGATGGGTTACAGGGCACAGCTATATTGTGTACGGCCCGCTCGCCAATGGTGCGACAACCTTAATGTTTGAAGGCGTGCCAACCTATCCCGATGCCAGCCGGTTCTGGCAGATCTGTGACAAACATCGCGTCAATCAGTTCTATACCGCGCCCACAGCCCTTCGCGCGCTGATGGGTCAGGGCCCTGAATGGGTTGAAAAATGCGACCTGAGCACGCTCAAGGTCCTGGGTACCGTCGGCGAACCGATCAATCCTGAGGCCTGGAACTGGTACAATGAAGTGGTCGGCAAGGGCAAATGCCCGATCGTGGATACGTGGTGGCAGACTGAAACCGGCGGGCACATGATGACCCCCCTCCCCGGCGCCCACGCTACAAAGCCCGGTTCCGCCATGAAACCTTTCTTCGGCGTTCACCCGGTGGTGCTTGACCCGCAATCCGGTGTGGAAATTGAAGGCAACGACGTTGAAGGCGTTTTGTGCATCAAGGACAGCTGGCCCAGCCAGATGCGCACGGTCTGGGGCGACCATGAACGGTTCGAGAAGACTTATTTCGCCGACTACAAGAACTACTATTTCGCGGGCGATGGTTGCCGACGGGATGCCGATGGCGATTACTGGATTACTGGCCGGGTCGACGATGTGATCAACGTCTCCGGCCACCGGATGGGCACTGCAGAGGTTGAGTCGGCCCTTGTCGCCCATGCAAAAGTCGCCGAGGCCGCCGTTGTGGGGTATCCGCACGACATCAAAGGTCAGGGCATCTATTGCTACGTCACTTTGATGAACAGTGAAGAGCCGACCGAGGAACTGCGCAAGGAACTGCGCACCTGGGTCCGGACCGAGATCGGCCCAATTGCCAGTCCGGATGTGATCCAGTGGGCGCCCGGCCTTCCGAAGACGCGTTCGGGAAAGATCATGCGCCGTATTCTGCGTAAGATCGCTGAGGACGACTTCGGCGCACTTGGCGATACGTCTACCCTGGCGGAACCAGCTGTCGTTGACGACCTCATCGCCAACCGCATGAACCGCAAGGACTAGGCAACCCGAGGCACGCGCAACAGGCCGGTGAGACCGGCCTGTTTTCATTTGTACAATTTCATTGTCGAGAGCCGTTTGTGCGCGCGCCCTCTTTTCTCCGCGTCACCTCTGCCGTATATGACGCCAAAGGTTTGGGCCCGTTTGGGCCCCGGCATACTAAAACAGGCAAACGACCGAGGGCGGAATGAGCAACAAGTCCCACGAAGATGATGTGGCCTTTATCAAGGCCTTGGCTGAGCTTCTCCGCGAAAACGATCTTACGGAATTACAGGTAAAACGAGACTACGCTGAGGATGACAGCCTCAACGTGCGCGTCTCGCGCCAGCCCGTGGCTGTTGCCGCCCCGGCGCAGGTCGCCGTTGCCGCTGCTCCGCCAGCAGCCGCGCCTTCGGCACCGGCAGCACCTGCAGCGTCTGCCCCGGCCGAGACGCCGGAAGATCCCGCACAAGATCCAAATGCGCTGACATCGCCGATGGTGGGCACCGCGTACCTGCAGCCCGAACCAGGCGCGCCCGCGTTTGCTGCGGTCGGCGATACGGTTAAGGAAGGCCAAACAGTCCTTATCATCGAAGCGATGAAAACGATGAACCAGATCCCTGCGCCCCGCTCGGGCAAGGTCTCTCGCATTTTTGTCGAAGATGGGACGCCGGTGGAGTACGGCGCACCTTTGATGATCATCGAATAATAAGCCTGGACGCGCCCGATGTTCTCGAAAATCCTGATCGCCAACCGTGGAGAGATCGCGCTGCGGGTGATCCGTGCCTGCCGCGAACTTGGGATCGCGTCCGTTGCTGTGCATTCGACCGCTGACAGCGATGCGATGCATGTGCGCATGGCGGATGAAGCGGTCTGCATCGGCCCCGCCCCTGGCCCGCAAAGTTATCTTTCCATGCCAGCGATTATCTCGGCCTGCGAGATTACGGGCGCCGAGGCGATCCATCCTGGCTATGGCTTTCTGTCGGAAAACGCAAGCTTCGTGCAGATCGTGGAAGATCACGATCTGAAATTCATCGGCCCAACGGCGGAACATATCCGGATCATGGGCGATAAGATTACCGCTAAAGAAACCATGAAAAGCCTCGGTGTCCCATGCGTACCAGGCTCAGACGGCGGCGTGCCAGACCTCTCAACCGCGCGTCGCGTGTCCGAGGAGATCGGCTATCCGGTCATCATCAAAGCCACTGCAGGCGGTGGCGGACGCGGCATGAAGCTCGCCAGGACTGCGGACGAGCTCGACGAGGCGTTTTCCACCGCCCGCGCCGAAGGCAAAGCCGCGTTCGGCAACGACGAAGTTTACATAGAAAAATACCTTGGCACGCCGCGCCACATCGAAATCCAGGTCTTTGGTGACGGCAGAGGCAAAGCGGTTCATCTGGGTGAACGTGACTGTTCGCTGCAACGCCGGCACCAGAAAGTTCTGGAAGAAGCGCCAGGCCCGGTGATCGACGCAGAAACCCGCGCAAAAATTGGCAAGGTTTGCGCCGATGCGGTTGCGTCCATCAATTACGCAGGTGCCGGAACGATCGAGTTTCTCTATGAGAACGGCGAGTTTTACTTCATCGAAATGAACACGCGTCTTCAGGTCGAACACCCGGTGACCGAAGCGGTTTTCGGGGTTGATCTGGTGAAAGAGCAGATCAGGGTCGCTGCCGGATATCCGATGAAGTTAGATCAGGACAATCTTGTTCTGCGTGGCCACGCCATTGAGGTGAGGATAAACGCAGAGAAGCTGCCCGCGTTTACACCCTGCCCCGGAAAAGTCACGACCTATCATCAGCCCGGTGGGCTTGGTGTCAGGATCGACAGCGCACTTTACACCGGCTATTCCATCCCGCCCTACTACGACAGCCTGATCGGCAAGCTGATTGTGGTCGCGCAGGACCGGCCCGCAGCGCTGGCACGGCTAAAGCGCGCATTGGATGAACTTATAGTGGACGGCGTCGACACCACGCTCCCGCTCTTCCATGCCCTTTTGGAAGAAGAAGCGATCCAGACCGGGGACTACAACATCCACTGGCTCGAGAGCTGGCTCGACTCCGCGCAGTTCTGATCCGCGCGGGTCGCGCTTAAGGCGACTTCCGATCTGGACCTACCGTTTGACCGGGAGTACGCTTGTCCCATCATGGCGCATGACATGTATCCCCCATCTCCGCCGCTGCTGACCCCCGACCTTCTGTTGCGCGGGTACATGTCCGGGATATTTCCAATGGCAGAGCAGCGCGATGACCCCGAGGTATTCTGGGTCGACCCGAAACGGCGCGGAATCCTGCCCTTGGATGGGATGCATGTATCACGCTCGCTTAGACGAGCCCTTAGACGAAGTTCGGCCCAGCTGCGCCTGGACACAGATTTCGCCGGCGTTGTGGCGGGCTGTGCAGATCGAGACGAAACCTGGATCAACAACGCTATTTTTGAGGCCTATCTCCAGCTTCATGACCTCGACTACGCCCATTCGATCGAGCTTTGGGACGGAACAGACCTGATCGGAGGCGTGTACGGTGTCGCAATTGGCAGTGCGTTCTTTGGAGAAAGCATGTTTTCGCGTGCACCTGACGCATCAAAAATCGCGCTCGTCTGCCTTGTGACACATCTGCGTAGCTGTGGTTTCACACTGTTTGACACGCAGTTCGTCACACCGCATTTGCAACGGCTTGGTGCGATTGAGATTAGCCGCGACGACTACAGGTCCCGACTTAAGGACGCGCTTTCGGGCGAGGCGACAGTTCGCCGGCAGCTACTTCCGGAGACGCCGTCCGCGTTTCTTCCTCCGGCAGATCACACGCAGTGACCCATACATCATAGCGAGGATGATCGAGCGCCATCAAAGCGGGCGATGACGCCAGCATCCAGCCCTCGAACAGTGTTTGAGAGTACCTCGGGTCACTTATGGTCACGCGGGCAAAGGCATCCGATGCCGGATTTTCCTCGGGATAGCGGCATTCATGGAGCGCAAGCTCAAGCCTGTCAGAGGTTGCGATTTCGCCAACACGCAGCTGCAGCTGTTCAACCCGTCCTGTCGTCTTGTCCAGCACGCGCAAGCTTCCTGTTTCCGCCAGAGCGGTTTTGGTACCCTGATCGAAAGTTTGGAACTCCTCATCGCGCAGCCGCAATGCTCCTCCAAACCCGTCGCCGAGTGAGCCACCGGGTTGCGCCCTAAGCTCCAACTCTTCGAGCGGTGTCATTTCGATCCTGTCCTGTTGCGCCAAAGCCGGCACTGCGATCGCCACGCTCAGCACAAGGAACCGGATCATTCGTCGTCGCCGCCGGAGACAAATGCCATGAGAAGCGAAATCAGGCTGACCGAGCCCTGTGTGTCGAGAAACTCACCTCCGTTTTCCATAGCGAAAGCAGATCCGCCCGGCAGAATTTCAACAAAATTGCCGCCCAGCAGACCTTCCGATGAAATCGCGATCGCGCTGTCATCGGGTATCTCAACCGTTCCGGCAACCGTGATGGTGGTATCGGCGCGATATGTTTCTGGGTTCAGCGCAAGCCCGGTCACTGTGCCGACTTTCACACCTGCGAGACGAACATCGGTCCCCACGGTAATCCCGTCAGCGCTTCGAAAGGACGCTACAAGATCATAGCCGGCTCCGCCGCGCGACAACCCAGTGGAATTTGAGACAAATACAAGAAACCCGACTGTAAGCGCCAGAACGGCTGCTCCGGTTACGACTTCAGTGGTTGTGTTGGACATCGTGCCAAATCGCCCCTTTAACCGCCGGCCCGCTCGCCGGTTCAGCCGCAATCTAGAGCAGGTTCACTCGGGTTGCCATGCCTCATAGTCAGAGCGATCTGCGGGCTTTGCCCGCCTCAATGATCCGCTTGGAGCATAGGCCAGCGGTGTACCGGTGAGATTTTCTTCATGCGGCTTTTCCCAAGCCTTGCGTGGCAAGGGCGCTTCTGTTGGCGGATCCGCCCAGGTGTGATGCAGCCAACCGTGCCACTCCGGCGAGATACGGCTGGCCTCGACCTCGCCGTTGTAGATCACCCAGCGTCGTTTGCCGTCCTTGGATTGGTAAAAAACATTCCCCGACCCATCTTCGCCAACCTTCACACCATTTCGGTTTGTCCAAAGACGCATTCCCAGCGTTTCAGCGTTCCACCAGGTGATCAGTTGCAAAATGAACTTCATGCAAAGGCTCCAGTCCGTTGGATTTCATATGACCGATTACGCCTTCCGGGTCCAGCGACAAGCAGACGCGGTGCATGCTCTGACATCGAGACCTACTGCGCCGGTTTCAGTCCACGCAAACTGCCAAGCAGACTTGGGATCTTTTCCTTGAACCTGAAAAACCCTGCTTTTGCGTGGGGCCAGGCCTCCAGATCGTATGTGCGCACAACCTGAACCAAAGAAAGGTCAGGTGCGTCAGTGCACAAGTGGGCAAGAGTGTCGGAAGCGGGCCCGACAGGCGCATACGGTGTGACCACCTGTGCGAGCCCATTGCGTGCAGCCCAGTCCGCGATACCGTTTGACCCATCAAGGATTGGGATACTCGCGTCCGACCCGGCAAAGTGGCGCTGAAGAGTGTCGTCTATCGCGCCCCTAGCGAAGGCCAGCACTGTTTCTGAAACATGCAATGGTGACCGTGCCCGGGTTGCGTCTAGCACAGCAACCGCATCCGGTTTCAAACCTTGCGCGACGAGAAAACTTGGCGACAGATCTTCGTCAGTCAAAAGCAAGCCGGTGGCAAGACCGGGGTTCCAGGTCCCCTGCAGTGGTGGCTCAATCCTCGGAGGATGGGGCGGGCCGGAGAGTGGGTCAGGCTCGACCGCCAATTGACGCAGAGGGCGATGCCGGCCCCTGGTGTATTTCGAAATGTTCGAAGCACGCGCCACATAGTTCTTACCTTGCGTTTGGAGGCCGGCAACCCATCGCCAGCTTAGGGTGTTAGAGGCCGCGTCCCCATCGAGCAGGTGACGCAGGAAAAAATCTGCTCCGAGCTCCCAGGGCAGGCGCAACGTGAAAATCCAGATCGAGGCAAACCACATGCGCGCATGGTTGTGCAGATAGCCAGTCTCAAAAAGTTCGCGTGCCCAAGCGTTAAAGGCCTCAATATCAGTTTCTCCGCGGCAGGCCTCTTCCCAGGCCGTGCGCAAACCGGATTCGGCCTGAACGCGATCAAGCGCCTTGGTCAGACCGGCCTTGTATGCCGTCCAAACTGACGGCCGCATCTCGAGCCATCCTTTCCAGTAGGTGCGCCAGTACACTTCCTGAACGAATTTCTCGGCCGCCTGCAGTGAATGCCGGCCCAGGACAGCCTGTAAAACATCTTTTTCGGTGAGCAGCCTGTGGCGCAGATAGGGCGACAGACCAGAGACATGAGGGTGGCCCTCATCTGCCAAATCGTAATTGCGCAAGCGCGTATACTCTGCGCCTGCACGCGGCACGAAGTCCTGCAAACGGCGCAACGCGGCGGTATAGGTCGGGGCAAAGGGGCCGGCTCCGGGCATAGGCCGCAACCTAGCTTTCCAGTACACGGGTCAAGCCACCGGGATGTTGTCGTGTTGCCCCTTGTAGCCCCGGGACCGCAGACCTAAGATTCTAGAGACACCCCGGACCGTCAGGTCCCTCCTATCGAGGCAGCACATATGCAAGATCCAGTCGAAACCTACATGAACCTCGTTCCGATGGTCGTTGAACAGACCAGCCGCGGGGAACGTGCCTATGACATTTTCTCGCGGCTTTTAAAGGAACGGATCGTGTTCCTCAACGGGCCCGTCCACGACGGCATGAGCCAGCTTGTGGTTGCCCAGCTGCTGCATCTGGAGGCCGAAAATCCCTCCAAGGAAATCTCAATGTATATCAACAGCCCCGGCGGTGTTGTGACGAGCGGTTTGTCGATTTACGACACAATGCAATACATCAAGCCAAAAGTGTCCACGCTGGTGGTTGGTCAGGCGGCCTCTATGGGGTCACTTCTGCTAACCGCTGGAGAGCCCGGTATGCGCTTCAGCTTACCCAATTCCCGCATCATGGTGCACCAGCCGTCGGGCGGTTATCAGGGCCAGGCGACGGACATCATGATCCATGCGCAGGAAACACAGAAGCTCAAAGATCGGCTCAACACGATTTATGTGAAGCATACTGGCCAAACGATGAAAAAAGTCGTGGAAGCGCTGGAACGCGATAATTTTATGGATGCTGAACAGGCCAAGGACTGGGGGCTGATCGACGAAATCGTAGAGAGTCGCGCCAAGGACGAGGACTAGGAAAACCACGGTAGCGGTCGTGGCTAGGAGCCGCGAGCATTGCGCATACGATTACTTGCGCGATCGCCAACGGTTCCCGGCTGACGCCGCGCCGCACCCCCTATTAACGAAAACGCGACATCTGGCGGGGCATTTTGGCATTGTGCCCCGAAATGCGCTGTCCTAGCATGTTTCGAAAGATGGGTCTGTTTCGGCCCCTGCCCCATACCGATCCTGCCAAGATCGCAGGGGTGAGCAATCGACGAGGTATCCGATGGCGACTAACTCCGGCGACAGCAAGAACACGCTCTATTGCTCTTTCTGCGGAAAAAGCCAGCACGAGGTGCGCAAGCTCATCGCCGGGCCCACCGTCTTCATCTGCGATGAATGCGTTGAGCTCTGCATGGATATTATCCGTGAAGAAACCAAATCGGCTGGATTGAAATCCTCCGAAGGCGTGCCCTCACCGCGTGAAATCTGTCAGGTGCTCGACGATTATGTCATCGGACAAGCACACGCCAAACGCGTTTTGTCCGTAGCGGTGCATAACCACTACAAACGCCTGAACCATGCCGGAAAGTCCGACATCGAACTGGCAAAATCCAACATTCTGCTGATCGGCCCGACAGGCTGCGGCAAGACGCTCCTGGCGCAGACCCTGGCGCGGATACTGGACGTGCCCTTTACAATGGCCGATGCAACGACACTGACCGAGGCCGGTTATGTCGGGGAAGATGTCGAAAACATCATCCTGAAGCTGCTCCAGGCCAGCGAGTACAACGTCGAACGCGCGCAACGCGGGATCGTGTACATTGATGAGGTCGACAAGATCACGCGCAAATCCGACAATCCCTCGATTACCCGGGACGTCTCGGGCGAAGGCGTGCAACAGGCACTTTTGAAGATCATGGAAGGCACCGTGGCCTCGGTGCCGCCACAGGGCGGCCGCAAGCATCCCCAGCAGGAGTTCTTGCAAGTCGACACCACAAATATTCTGTTCATCTGCGGGGGCGCATTCGCCGGTCTGGAGAAAATAATTGCACAGCGCGGAAAGGGTTCCGCCATGGGGTTTGGGGCCGATGTGCGGGACAATGATGACCGCGGCGTCGGCGAGATGTTCAACGAACTTGAGCCGGAAGATCTGCTTAAGTTCGGTCTTATCCCTGAATTCGTCGGACGTCTTCCTGTCATCGCAACGCTCACTGATCTCGATGAGGAAGCGCTTGTCACCATCCTGACGCAACCAAAGAATGCACTTGTTAAGCAGTATCAGCGTCTGTTCGAACTGGAAGATGCACAACTCACCTTCACGGAGGATGCGTTGAAGGCAGTTGCCTCGCGCGCAATTGAGCGCAAGACAGGTGCACGGGGTCTTCGCTCCATTCTGGAGGACATCCTGCTGGATACGATGTTTGATCTTCCGAGCCTCGAAAGCGTTGATGAGGTCGTGGTGAATGAAGAAGTCGTATCTGGCGACGCCAAGCCCCTGTTAATCTACGCTGAGCGCAAAGACGAGCCTGCCACAGTAGGTTAAGCACAGGCGATACCTGTCTGAAAAAATTTATTTTTCGAAAGGTTGGCTCTCCGTGCATGAGCCATGGTGTACTGCGGGGTCTTGCCGCGGGCCCGTGCCTTTGCCACGTTGACAGCGCAACGTGCCAACAACGGACAGCCTCTTGAGCGAGACGCAGTTTACTAACCCGGCCCTCGTTCTTCTCGAAATCCCGGGAACAGGCGCCGACCGCTTACGTGCTGCATTCGGCGCGCCGAGCGCCACACGGCGTGTATCGGCGCTCGGCACCACCTCTGCCCCCCGAATTGCCGTCATTTGCCATCCTTACATCCGCTTTCAGACCATTGTTCGATCCTTTGCGGAGGGGCGCGACGGTCAGCCCCCTCGCATTGCCGGGATTCCACTGGAGGAAGCTATAGATCTTTTGGAGAAACCGCAGGTGCCCTTTGATCTGTCGCGCGACTATCCTCAGGCGGAGTTGAAGCACGCGTTGATGCCAATGACGCATCCAGTACACAGCCTGCATCGGGCGCACCACGTTCTGCGGCGCGAAAAGATGGCGGAAGACTGGACTGCGCTAAGCCACAGCATCGCGCTCCCTGAATTGCCGGATTTGGACAAGATGGACGCGGTCTCCGGCATACCGGCAACTCTCGAACCGCGCTTGCGAACACTTTACGCAACAGATTTTGAGCTGTTGGGATATACCCCACAAGACACTGCCCCGGTTGCAGCATCCCGGCTGCCCTCGCCTCCCGAACTTCCCAGCGTTTGGGATTTGTGGCCTACGTTTTTTGAGAGCCGTTCAATTGCAAAAGACCACGCCCCGAATGCTCTACCCGATCCGGACGTGCCCCTTGTCCCTTTTCTGCAGACACGTGTGGCGGGGCGGCGCGGTCGGACCTGGACCGGGAGAGAAGAAGACCTCATCCAGCATTTCAAAAAGCTTCAGCCGGAATTCGCAGATGCGTCACGGCTCGCGCATTTGCTTGCTGCCACCATAGTCGTTTTGCGACGCGCACCGGACTGCGCCGAAGCGCTGCAGCTTTTTCAGAGAATCCTGAGCGACCATTCAGCTGCCATCGCGCCGCAACTGAAGCTGCGCTGGCTGGCCTCCGTGTGCGATACTCTTGCCGATCATGGTGTCGACCAGGGCCAGCGCGCACTCGGGTTGGCTGGCAGCCTCCTGGCCAACACTCTTAAACTATCGGAAAGTGAGCGGCGCATTTACGGTCCGAACCGCCCGTGGCCTCCAAAAGTCAGGTGGAGCAGCGGTGGCCCCCTGTTTGATGGGATGATTACCTACTGGGTCGAGAAAGGTGAGATGATCGCCCACATGCGCGACCGGCTCCAGCGGGTCGCGTCCCAAGACCCGAGCGTCGGACCGATCGTTGTCGAGGTCATGGAACGCGCACACCGCAATAACACAGTCTATCGCCGTTTTGCCGCGATGGCCGGCCACCCCTCGCCCCCTTTAATGGATCCTGCGCTGCGCGCCGAGCTAAAAGCCCTGCTGGCGGACGCGCTCTAGAGCTGAGCGGCAAGCAGTTCAATTTCGACTTTGAACTCCGGACGCGTGAACCCCGACACAATCATCAGGGTCGACGCGGGAAGATGATCGACTTCCGCAAGCCACGCATCGCGCGCGGCCATATACCCTGCCATATGTGCGCGGTCCGTCACGTACGCATTGATCCTTATAACATCCGAACGGCTCATTCGCCCTTCATTCAGAACCGCGTCCAGATTGGTAAAACACAGGCGCGCCTGGTCTTCAGCGCTTTCCGGCGCAACGTCGTCCGGGCCAATTCCCAATTGACCCGAACACACCACCAGCCGGGCTCCGGCTGGCACCTCAACCCCATGGGCATAGCGCGCAAACGGCGCGCGGATCGTGGTCGGAACAAGCGATTTCAGCACAGGCATCTCCGGGAAACGAGTCGGAGTGGACGCTGCCAAAACAGCAGAGAAAACGCCAGAATACCGAGGTCGTAACTTTGCCTATTGCATATATTTTAAGCAGAACGGTTGATTTTTGATCTTTGCTTGAATTTCGCATTTACTGCGTTTCGAACGACCCCTCCAGAGAGAGGGACTCGGGTCCGGAATGCCTAAGTTCAGACCTAGAAAACCGAAAAGACTACCAACAGGAGACCGACATGACATCTCGTATAACGCTTCTGGCATCAGCCGCCGCAATAGTCGTTGCAGGCGCTGCACAGGCTGAGAACTCCAAAGTCGTCTTTGGCACCAACTGGCTGGCCCAGGCTGAGCACGGTGGGTTCTACCAATCTGTAGCTGATGGCACATATGCCGAGTGCGGATTGGACGTCGAAATCATTTCCGGCGGTCCGCAGGTCAATAATCGTGCCCTGATGCTGGCCGGGCGGATCGACTATCACATGGGTGGCGACATGCTGCAGGCGTTCAACGCCGTGAAGGAAGGCATCCCCGTCGTTATGGTCGGCGCCACATTCCAGAAGCATCCTCAGGTCATTCTCGCGCATCCTGGCGTCGCGGACAGCTGGGAAGAGCTCAAGGATCTCACCTTGCTGATCGGCGACAACGGGTTCACCTCCTACTATCAATGGATGATCGCCGAACACGGGTTCACGGTGGAACAGCGCCAGCCCTACACCTTTAACCCTGCCCCGTTCCTTGCAGACACGCAGGTTGGCATGCAGGGATATCTGAGCTCGGAGCCATTCCTTGTGGAGAAGGAAGGCGGTTTCACGCCCAACGTCTTTCTGATCGCGGACAATGGCTTTACCAGCTACGCAACAATGATCGAAACGATGCAGGACACCATCGACACCAAACCTGAGGAAGTGAAGTGCTTCGTCGAAGGGTCGATTAAGGGTTGGTACAATTACCTCTACGGTGACAACGCTGACGCAAACGAGATGATCCTTGCCGCGAATCCGGACATGACAGCCGATAAGATCGAATATGCGATCGGCAAGATGACGGAATGGGGGATCGTTGACAGCGGCGATGCTCTGGAAATGGGGATCGGAGCAATCAACCCTGACGTAGTGGCAGACTTCTACAGCAAGATGGTTGCGGCAGGCGTGATCGAGGACGGCATAGATATCGCAGCCAGCTACGACACGTCATTTGTAAATCAGGGCTTGGGGATGGATCTCAAGCCCGAGGGTTAACCCCCCGCGCCTGCGGGGGGCGGTGCTGCCGTCCTCCGCAGCCTTTCTTTTTGACAGCTCCGGCTGCATGATCCTGACATGTCCGCGACAGATCCTGTGATGAACGCGCCTCATCTGATGCCAGCCACGTCCAAGCTCGCCGACAGGCCTGCACTGCTCAGCCTGCAGGGTGTGGACAAAGTCTTTAACGGCGATGTTGTCGCCCTGAAGAACCTGAACCTTGAGGTTCGGCAGGGAGACTTCATGTCCCTGCTCGGCCCGTCAGGGTGTGGGAAATCTACTGCCCTACGGATCATCGCAGATCTCTTGCACCCAACGCGGGGAAGCGTGGACTGGGCCGGAGGGCACTCGCAGAACGATCTTGGCGTTGTGTTTCAGGAGCCCACTCTGATGCCCTGGGCCACAGTGGCAAAGAACGTTTATCTGCCGTTCCGCTTGCAAGGAAAATCCTATGCAAGTGTGAAGGACGAGATACTTGAAGCCCTGAAACTGGTGGGCCTTGAAAACTTTCAAAACGCCTATCCGCGCGAGCTGTCTGGTGGAATGAAAATGCGCGTCTCGATCGCTCGGGCCATGGTCACGCGCCCGCGTCTGATTTTGATGGACGAACCCTTCGCAGCGCTCGATGAAATTACGCGCTTCAAACTCAACAACGATCTGCTTGAGCTTAAATCGAAGATCAATTGCACAGTGATTTTCGTTACGCATTCGGTTTTTGAGTCGGTTTTTCTTTCCGATCGCATCGTGGTGATGGCTGCACGCCCGGGCCGTGTTTTGCGCGAAGTTCAGGTGGACGCGCCCTACCCGCGCGACGAGGTTTTCCGCACCTCCGCCGAGTATGCGGCGCACTGCCGAGCGGCTTCTGACGCGCTGCACGAAGCAATGGGAAGTTGAGACATGGCTGTAACTGACCCGTCGCAAATCGACACCACGCCAGACGCAGACGAAATTGCACGCCTCCGAACGAGACGGCTCGAAAAATTTGGCAAATACGCCTTGCCGCTGATCGTGATGGCCCTGGCGATCTGGCTATGGGACCGCATCGTCGTATGGAACGAGATACCGCATTACATATTGCCAGGCCCGGGCATGGTCTGGGAAACACTGGTTGCAGACTGGGCGATCCTGTTTGATGCCGCAAAACTGACAGCCAGAACCACGATACTGGCGTTGATTTTCGCGGTGGTCGGGGGCGCCGGGCTGGCCATTCTTTTCAACCAGTCAAAAATGGTTGAGATGAGTTTTTATCCCTACGCGGTGATCCTGCAGGTGACGCCTGTCGTATCCATCGCACCGCTGATCTTTATTTACGTCGAAAGCAAAACCGCGGGGATGCTGCTCTGCGCATGGATCGTTGCGTTCTTCCCCGTTCTGAGTTCCACCACATTGGGTTTGAACTCGGTGGATCACAATTTAAGGGACCTCTTTCGGATTTACGGGGCGAGCCGCTGGCAGAAGCTCACGATGCTGCAGTTGCCCTCTGCACTGCCCTTCTTTCTTGGCGGACTAAAAATAGCTGGCGGCCTCAGCCTGATTGGCGCTGTTGTCGCGGAACTTGTCGCCGGTACCGGTGGCGTCGGAGCAGGACTTGCCATGCGGATTCAGGAGGCTGGGTATCGGCTGAATATTGCGCGCATGTTCGCGGCACTCAGTATGATTGCCGCGATGGGCGTTTTCCTCTTTGCAGCATTGTCAATCGTGAGTCATCTTTTACTCAGGAAATGGCACGAGAGTGCGCTCGGCCGGGAGAATTAATGGACTACCGCGCGCTGCCTAGCGGCGACTATACAATGACCAATGTCCAGGTGCCTGCCTGTCTTCTGGGTCAGCCGGGCGACTTGGTGACTACAGAAATCTCGATTGTTGAAGGTTTGATCGCAGGACCGCAGCCGATCGCCATAGATATGGAAGGTGCAATCGTTCTGCCCTGCTTTACAGATATGCACACCCATCTCGACAAGGGGCATATCTGGGGCCGCAGTCCGAACCCTGACGGTACATTCATGGGCGCGATTGCCTCGGTCGCCGATGACCGTACAGCGAACTGGGACAGCGAGGATGTTTGGCGTCGGATGGAGTTTTCGCTGCGCTGCGCCTATGCCCACGGAACGGCGCGCATTCGCACGCATCTGGACAGTATACCACCGCAGGATGATATCAGCTGGCCGGTCTTTTCGGAGCTGCGTGACGCATGGGCTGGCCGTATTGAGCTGCAAGCCGTCTGCTTGATCGGATGCGATCACTTCTCCACAGATGGCGCGTTCCGCCATACCGCCGATTTGGTCGCGCGACACCAGGGTGTCCTGGGCATGGTCACTTATCCCGTCGACGATCTAGAGGATCGGCTGCGTGGGTTTTTCGAGATGGCGGCGGCACGAGATCTGGACGCGGATTTTCATGTCGATGAAACGATGGATCCGTCCTCTGAAACCCTGCGCAGCATCGCGAAGGTTGCAAGGGAGGTTGGGTTTGGCGGCCAGATCGTCGTTGGACACTGCTGCTCTCTGTCCACCCAGGATGAAACCCGCGCGCTCGAAACGCTGGACCTCGTGGCGGAGGTCGGAATGGGCGTTGTGAGCCTGCCGATGTGCAACCTCTACTTGCAGGACCGGCGTGCAGGTCTCACGCCGCGCGGCCGCGGGATTACACTGGTACACGAGATGATGGCGCGGGACATCCCTGTGGCTTTCGCCTCTGACAACACGCGCGATCCGTTCTATGCCTATGGCGACATGGACATGATCGAGGTCATGCGCGAAGCAACCAGGATTGGGCATCTCGACCACGGTCGTCAGGACTGGGCGTCAGCATTCTCTGAAACTCCAGCGCGGCTCTGCGGATATGCTACGGGAGGTCTCTACCGGGGAGCCCCGGCAGACCTTGTGATTACCCGTGCGCGCAGCTGGACTGAATTTTTTGCCCGCCCGCAATCAGACCGCATCGTCATGCGCGATGGCACCCCGATTGACCGTATACTGCCCGATTACGCAGAGCTGGACGACTTGATGGAGACACTTTGATGAGCATGCCGGAGAATGTGGCCGCGGCCAAAGCCGCTCTGAGCCATCTTGACATCGAAAAGAATGACGCCGCGATCAAGTCCAAATCGCGGGATTTCTTCTGGTATTCCCCCGTGCTGAAAGAACGGATGGATCACTTGATCGCCGATTTCGTGGTCAGCCCCAGAAGCGAAGCAGAAGTCATCGAAATTCTGCAGACTTGCTACGCGCATGACGTGCCGGTCACAACGCGCGGCGCGGGTACTGGCAACTACGGGCAAGCGATGCCAATGCGGGGCGGCTGCGTCATGCATCTGCGTCACATGACGGCGGTTAAAGAAGTTCAACCGGGCCGGGTCATCTGCGAACCCGGTATCCTGCTCAAGGACCTCGATGCGGCCTGCAAAGCGCATTCGGGCCAGGAGATCCGGATGTTCAGCTCAACCTGGGCCACCGCGACGATCGGTGGGTTCATTGCGGGTGGGTCGGGGGGTATCGGCTCCTGCACCTGGGGTTCGCTGCGCGATCTGGGCAATATCATCCGCCTTCGGGTGGTCACGATGGAGGAAGAGCCGCGCGTCCTGGAGTTCCGTGGCGAGGAACTCGCCCGCGTCAGTCACGCCTATGGCACCAACGGCATCATCACCGAAATCGAAATACCGCTCGCCCCAGCCTATGACTGGGTAGAGATGTTTGTCGCCTGCGACGACTTTATGGATGCCGCCCGCTTTGCCGAAGCTCTTGGCAACGAAGACGGCATCCTTATCAAACTGGCCTCGGTCTATGAAGCGCCCACAGCGCACAGTTTTTTTCAGCGTGTAAAACCTCATGTAACCGAGCAGGACACAGTGATCGGGTTAATGGTCGCGCCGCATTCAATGGACGGCTTCATGACCTTTCTTGAAAGGCGCCCTGAAGCCCGTCTGTTTTACCGCTCAGATGACCATGACTGGGCGCGCGAACCGGGTCCAGTCTATGAGTATGGCTGGAACCACACCACCCTGCGCGCGCTGAAGGTGGATCCTTCGATCACGTATCTGCAGGTGCGCTATGGTTTTCCGGACCATCTTAAGCTTGTTCAACACATGCGCGACGAGTTTAGCCCTGAAGTTCTGCAGCACCTCGAAGTGCTGAAAGAAAACGGAAAAATCATGTTCGCCGGTCTCTCGCTGGTGAAATTCACGTCGGAGGAGCGACTGGACGAGATTATTCGCATCCACGAAGAGGCCGGCGCGATGATCTTCAACCCGCATCGGTACACGCTTGAAGAAGGCGGGCGACAGACCGTCGACGACCGACAGCTCCGCTTTAAGCGGGAGGCAGATCCAAAGGGGCTTCTCAACCCCGGAAAGATGATCGCCTGGGACGATCCCGACTGGGACTACAGCCGCATGTATACATATCCGCAGATGCGGGCGGCAGAATGAAGAGAGCGCAGTCGACCGGACGCGTGTCATCCACCCGCGTAGACATCTTCGGAGTTGCCGGAGAGGTCGCGCAATGACGCGTGCGTTGATACTTGCCGCCCATCCATGTGGCGAGAGCTTCTCACAAGCATTGCACAGCAGCGTTGTCCGACAGCTTAAGGCTCGCGACTGGGAAATTGATGACTGTGATCTTTACGCGGAAGGGTTCGACCCGGTTTTGTCCGAAGAAGAGCGGCGTGGCTATCACGAGGTCGGGCCGAATACCGCGCCAGTGGCATCCTATGTTGAACGGCTGCGCGCTGCAGACGCTTTGGTTATGGTTTTTCCGGTTTGGAACTTTGGGTATCCAGCAATCCTGAAGGGCTTTTTGGATAGGGTATTTCTACCGGGAGTGTCCTTTCGGCTGGAGGATGGCAAGGTTCGGCCAAATCTCACCCACGTTAAAAGGCTGGCCGCGGTCACGACCTATGGCGGCACGCGCATGCGCGCCCTTCTCGCGGGCGATCCTCCACGCCATTGTGTAAAACGAGCGGTCTGGCATGTCTGCCGACCGATGAAGATGAAGTACTTGGCGCTTTACGATATGAATCGGGCGAGCGAGGCCAAACGTAAAGCTTTTCTGCAGCGGGTGGAGCGCGAAATGGAGGCATTCTGAATGCGCGCCTTGGTAGTCTATAGTCATCCCAAAGACGGGAGCTTCAACGCAGCTATCCGGGATCTGGTGCTGTCACGGCTGGAACAGGCTGGTGCAGAGATCCGGCTGTCGGATCTTTATGCACGCGGGTTTGACCCGACGCTGCCAGCCCGAGAGCTGGATATTTATCTGGACTGTCCAGATAACATCGGGCCGGTCGCCCGCGAGGTGGAAGATCTGCGATGGGCCGACACATTGATCTTTATCTATCCGACCTGGTGGTACGGCCTGCCAGCCATGCTCAAAGGCTGGCTTGACCGCGTGCTCTTGCCGGACGTTGCGTTCCTCATGCCAGATGCAGAGAACGCCGACATCCGCCCAGGTCTGACCAACATCAAACGTCTCGCGGTGTTCACAACCTGTGGGGCCAGCTGGTGGCTTACAACACTGATCGGGGCTCCCGGAAGGCGCACTTTGATGCGCGGTGTGCGTTTGATTTGCTCCAAAAAATGCAAGACCTTTTTCGCCGCGCATTACCTTATGGACAGCTCAACGCCGGAAACACGCGCCAGGCACCTCGAACGCGTCGGACGACAAATGGACAAGATGACTGGCCGTCGCGCGCAGGTGCCGCTGGTGGAGCCCGCGGAATGAGCCTTCCCATTGTCGATTGGTCCGCGGAGACGCGCGCCGCGGATATCGGCGCAGCGGCCCGTGACAGCGGGTTTTTCCTCCTCCGCAATCACGGGGTATCCGACAGTCTGGTGTCCGACATCTTTGCGTCCGCGGAAAATTTCTTTGCGCTGCCGGAAGCTGAGAAACGTCCTTTGGCCATCGGGCCGGACAATCGGGGATGGGCGGCAGAGGGGACCGAACAACTGGATCCTTCGGGCGCGCCCGACCGAAAGGAAGCCTTCAACATGGGGCTCGATCTGGCGGCAGATGACCCGCGTGTCCTACGCGGCGAGCCATTTCGCGGCGTTAACAAATGGCCCGCCCTGCCCGGCTTTGCGGATACATTGCGCAGGTACTTCGACGTTGTGCACGCGTTGGGTGTTGATGTGATGGGCGCGGTGGCCGACGATCTGGGCCTTGGCACTGACTATTTCGATGACAGTTTCGATGCCCCGATCGCTACCCTGCGCCTGCTGTCTTATCCGGCCGCCCGCGCGGGACAGGAAATCGGCGCTGGCGCACATTCCGACTACGGCGCATTGACGTTTCTTCTTACAGATGGCGTGCCCGGTTTGCAGGTCAAAGCCCGCTCCGGAGGCTGGCTCGACGTGCCTCACATGCCCGGAGCATTTGTAGTCAATATCGGAGACTGCCTGATGAGGTGGTCCAATGATGTCTATGTCTCGACCCCGCATCGCGTTCTTCCTCCGCCGGCGCGGCGCGTGTCAGTGGCGTTCTTTCTTGACCCAAACCCGGACGCCCGCATTGCCGCGCTTCCTGGTACAGGCATCCCAAGATACCCGGAGACGACCGGCGCGGCGTATCTTCGCGAACGTCTGGAGGCGACCTATGGCTGAGCGGCGTCTAGAATGGGCGGAGTACCGGTCAGACGAATTCGACAATATTGATCCAGAGCGCGTGATCGCGGTCCTGCCCACTGCCGCTGTCGAACAGCATGGCCCTCACCTGCCCAGCGGAACCGATATGTTAATCATGGAGGGGATGCTGGCCCAACTGCAAAGTGATCTTCCAGATGATCTCGACATTCGGATTCTGCCGATCCAGGCCGTCGGAAAATCGAACGAGCACTTGCATGCACCGGGCACGCTCACCTTATCGGCAGAGGTGGCGTTGCAGGCCTGGCGAGAGATTGGCCTGTCGGTTGCGCGTGCGGGCCTGCGCAAAATCATCCTGGTCAATTCACACGGTGGCAATCTGGATCTCGTCTCCATCTTGAGCAGAGAACTACGCGTGCGCGCAGGGATGCTTGCAGTGAAAACCCAATGGGCCAGTTTTGGAACTCCGCCCGAGATGTACTCCGAAAAGGAGCGCACCTATGGCATCCACGGCGGCGATATAGAGACGTCCCTGATGTTGCATTTCCGCCCCGACCTTGTGCGCATGGAGGCTGCGCAGGATTTCGCCTCAAGCGCCGAGACTGGTGCTGTGCCGCCAATCGGACCAATCAGCTATGGCTGGATCTCGTCCGATTTAAATCCCGATGGGACAGTGGGCGATGCCACTTCCGCCACTGCCGAGAAAGGTGCGGCGACCTGCGCGCATCAGGTTGCTGGTATGATTGATCTGTTGCGAGCTGTACGCGACAGCGCGCTTGACGGACTGCACGCCACGGACCCGGCATAAAAAAACGCCCCGGCAAGCCGGGGCGTAAAGTCATGCACATAAGAACGGAAAACCGTCTTGACCTTGGTGTAGCAAGATCATCTCGATTTTGGAAGACGCAAATTTAAGCCACGCGGCGCGTCAAAGCGACAAGCGGTCACGCGTCGCAAATTGGCTGGCGGTTGGCATCAAGAAGCGCGGCACCGATCTGCGGTTCGGTCTTCTCGATCGCGATCCCGTAGCAGCCCTGCGCATCCCGGATCAAAAGCGAAGGAGGCACGCCTGCAGGCAGGGCGGCGAGGGCCTCCGGGGAGATATCATTGAGCAAGGGGACACCGGCCTCGTCGGTCTGAACGGGCTCGCACGCCATAACCGCAAAACAGAGAAGTAACAGACCATTCTTCATCAACCGATCCTATCGAGATGTGGAAATCTTTGAAGCTGTTAGAGCTTCGGTACAAAGATCGGAGGTCTGCCAATTTCTCAATGGTTTTTTAGGCGGGTCATCAAAGGAGATAGCGGTCGTTGCGCACCTGCATCGTCCCACGACATTGAAAAGGGTCTCTGCCAGACCCAGAGAAGCCGCGCTGTTAACCGATTGGTAAGGCGCCTCTGCTAGCCAGAAAAGTGGTGGGCGGCGTTCTAGAAACGCGAGGTGTGCGAGATGATTGATGGCTATCGCACAGTATTTGACTTGGGCGGGCTCGTGAGCCCTTTGGCGCAGACCGAAGGCGCGCATGTCCGGCGTGGCAACGAGGGACAGTTGCCGTCCGGACAAGTTGCCTCGGCGAGCAGTGTGGCAGAAACAAAGACGCGTTCCGGTGCACCGCGCCCGCTCGTCCAACCACAAAAACCAGACGCGGCGAAGGCGGAAGAAGACGTGTCCCGGTTCTTAAAAGAAGATGGCGGCGGCGCTGAGACGCCCGGTCCGGCGGTCGAGCCGCCCAAAAGTCGCTCGCAACCTAGCCTTCCGCAGCTGAGTGCCGAAGCGCTCGCAACCGCCCTGATGACCGCAGAACCGGACAAAGCGATGGTGCCCAGGGTCCTGCCAGCGGATCCTGTCGATGCCTCATAATACCACTCTTCTGAATTGCTCAATTGCAGTGCTCTGGCAAACGAAGCACCGTCCATAACCCGGCGGTGACGGCCAACACCAACTCTGCTGCAGCGCGCGCGGACGGCATCAAAAGCAACGCCGACGCGCTGGCAACAACCGCTGCCAAAAGACAAAGCCCCAACACGTCACGACCGTCATGCGCGCGAATGGACGTCAATGTAGAGGCGCAGCATCTCGTCAGTGCAAGAAGCGATACAGCTCCGAAAAACAGATGGAGGCGGCATTCCATGGCACTTCCCGCCGGTTCGTGGGGCAAAGGGCTGGCAGACCATTGCGCCAAACCGATCATACCTGCACCCAGAAACATGAGTGCCGGTCGAAGCGCACCGGAGGATTTTGGGCGCAGCGACAGGCCCACCGTAAAAATCGCCCCACCCCAACAAGCAAGGCCAAATGCCATGATCCAAGCGTGGGCATAGCTCTGCCGCAAGGTCAGCGACAACTGCCATATCGCCCCGTCGCTGTTGTAAAGGGACACGAAAAGCGCAAGGAGCGCGGAATGAAGAAATACACCCAGACCGACCAATAACACGAGGCGCGGCGTAAAGACGTCGCGCCATAGAGTTGCCGCGCTGGCTCTTTCAAGAAGGCTCATGGCCTAGCCTGGTCTCAGAATGTGTCCGAACCAGACTGCAGTGAACTGGTAAATGCTTGGTTAAGTGATCCTCAAAAGCCTTTCGGCGCGGATTGTGCGATCAGACTTCCCGCCAGCACGTGAACTTCCATCTCGGTCCCGACTGGTGGCACGAAGCCCACAAGCCGAACACTTACCGTTGGTCCCTCAGAAAGGCGTACAGCCCCGATTGCACGCGTTATCTCGGGATCATCGCCAAAGGAGTCGTCCTCTCCGAGCAAGATCGCGCGTTCGAGCCGACCCGTGCCTCTTGAGCGTCGCCAGGTATGCCCGGTGGCACCGCACTCCGGACAACAGTCGGCAGGTGGAGCACGGTGAACTCCGCACACTGAGCAGCTCTGAACCATCAAATGGCCCTCAGACAGAGCGTCAAGGAAAACGCGGTCGGGGTCGGTTCGTAAATCAAGGCTCATACTGTTTCCCTTGTCTTTCTGGAAATCAGGTCTTTTTTCAGGGCTCGGTCCAGAGATCTGGCCTCCGCTGCAGCGCGATCCGCGTTGTAGTGCGCAAGTTCAAAGCAGTGTCGCGCGGCCAGAGAATGAAATCCCCCATGTTCCCGACGTCCGTGCGTGTTTATTTCGACATAGGCCATTGAACGTTTCCTCCCTCTGTCAGCTCAAACTCAGTGTGTGACCGCCGTCGACAACAACGGTCGCGCCAGTAACAAACCCGGCGCCTGCACCCAGCAGACTCAGAACGGTTGCATCAAGATCTGCAGGACTACCGAGGCGCCGCATCGGAACGCCACGAAGCAGGCGTTTTCCGGCATCTGTATGGAAAAACTCAGCATTGATCGGAGTCTCGATATAACCGGGCGCGAGCGCATTAACCCGAACGCCGTCGCGGGCCATCTCGAGCGCCATGGCCCGCGTCATCTGGATCAAAGCGGCTTTAGAGGCCGCATACGGGCCGACGGTCTTCAAGACACCGATCCCGAGAATGGAGGCGATGTTGAGGATGGCCCCACGGGATGCCGTCAGGGCCGGCGCGAAGGCCTTGCTGACCTGCCATGCGCCTTTGAGATTTGTGTCAAAAACCCTGTCCCAGTCTTCCTCTCGTGTCTGTGTCAGCGGCGCTTCGGACGACACACCCGAGTTGTTTATAAGGATATCGATCGGACCCAATGCCTCGGCGGCAGCAGCGATGGAACTGGGAACAGTGACATCGATAGTCTGGACATGCGCGGCATGGCCATTCGCAACAAGCCCGTCACGTACAGTTTCAAGACGGTTCAGGCTTCGCGCGGTCAGAATAACTTCGGCCCCTGCCCGCGCCAAGGTCGACGCGAGATGCGCCCCGATCCCGCTGGACGCGCCGGTTATTACCGCCCGCTTTCCAGAAAGGCCAAAAAGGCCCGCCAAAAACTCCATGTCAGGTCCGCGCATTGGCGCTTCCCTTCGCTGCTTCGGACCGCTGGTCTGGAGTGGCGGCATTTCGTTAGAGCGCAGATAGGACGCTAAACTTGATTGTAAACAAGATATAACCGTGGCCCAACTCTGAACAGGTCAGGGAGGGCGATTACACTGGAGACCGATCAGTCTGCGCTGCCCGGATAGGTTACCGTCAGATGCGCACCGCTTGTCCATCAGCGTCGAAGAAACTCAAACGGCTTTCGTCGAAGATCAGACCGATCTGGTCTCCTGGGGTCAGATCCGTATCGCCGATCACCCGCACCGTGGCCTGTCCCAGGGCAGCGGTCTGAACGATCAACAGCGTGTCCGCGCCCAAGTATTCCACCACGTCAACGGTGGCGTCGAGTTGTCCCGTGCCAGCTGGGGCAACCTCGATGTGCTCAGGCCGAATACCCAGTTGCGCAGCCGGATGGTCACCGCCATATGCGCCCCCGCGCCCGCCTTCCAAAGCGTAAGCGCCCCCCGAAGTCGAACACGGCATCACATTCATCTTCGGACTTCCAATAAACTGCGCAACGAACAGGTTTGCAGGGTTCTCATAAAGCTCGCGCGGCGTGCCAACCTGCGCAATCCGCCCAAACTCCAGAACCACAATTCGGTCGGCGAGTGTCATCGCCTCCACCTGGTCGTGGGTCACATAAATCATTGTAGTATCAAGGCGTTGGTGAAGCTTCGCGATCTCGTATCGCATCTCCACGCGCAATGCTGCATCCAAGTTTGACAGCGGCTCGTCAAATAGGAAAGCTGTCGGTTCCCGAACGATAGACCGTCCAATGGCAACACGCTGTCGCTGACCACCGCTCAGGTCCTTGGGTCGGCGATCGAGATAAGCCTCGAGCTTCAGCACCTCGGCCGCCGCATCGACCTTGCCCGCGATTTCGTCAGTCGGCGCGCCGGCAGTCTTGAGCGAGAAGCCCATGTTCTCACGCACTGACATATGTGGGTAAAGGGCATAGGACTGGAACACCATGGTCAGGCCACGTCGCGCAGGGGGTTGATCAGTGACATCCCGATCATCGATGACGATCTGTCCACGCGAGGTATCTTCAAGCCCCCCGATCATCCTCAGAAGCGTTGATTTTCCGCAGCCGGAAGGGCCCACGAAGATCACAAATTCCCCGTTCTTTATTTCAAGATCGACGCCTTTGATAACTTGTATGTCGCCAAACCACTTTTCGACTGCTTTCAGAGTGATTGCGCCCATCGTCCCCTCCGCACATTCGGACTGCACCAGCCCAGCCAAACGGCCGCCGTCCAGGTAAAGTTCTGGCCCCCTGCCGGCGCCCCGGTCAAAGGATCGAAGTATTCTGAAAACCCGCCGGTCTCGATCATGGATGCGGTCTGCTTTCGCAGGGCCGCACCCTCGCTCATTCCGGCTTCATCCATGCCCATTGCGATCAGCATATTCATCATCGCCCAACTCGGACCACGCCAATATCGCTTGGGCTCGAAGGCCGGGCTATCGGGATCGTGGCTGGGCACACCAAAGCGCACCTTTGACTGAACGCGCTGATAGGTCGCTAAACTGTCTTTCGGATCAACACCGGCGTACCAACATAAAAAGGCAGCGTTCGATACGGCATTGGCCCATTCGCCTGTTTTTGTGTCTCGCACATCGTAAGCGCCAAGCAGAGGATTCCAAAGCGATGCAGCACCGGCCTCCAACCGTTCGATCATGCCAAGCAGCTCGGTTGTATCCGTGTCGAGCTGCCGTCCAACCCAGATCAGATCGCGGGTCGCACGCAAAAGCGTAAATGTCATTGTTGGATCTGCCATGCGGAACGGGTTGATCCCAAGCAAGTGGGCCTGGTCCCACCCGCAGTCATGGCCTTGCTTCACGAGATAGAGATAGCGGTCGTAGTCCGCCTTCCTGGGCCGCATGTCCTGGTCGACATGGCCTGTGTCCCGGCGCTCATAGGGGGCAATACCGTGTGGCTCAATGCGGCGCATGGGGCCATCCCAGTCAGGAGCATTGTCGCGGCCGGCTTCCCATGGATGCGTTAGGCAGATTGCGCCATTCCCATCGTCGCGCGCATCCATAAACCACCGATGCCAAGCCACCATCTTTGGGAAAAGAGCGGCCATTCGATCCCACCCTCCGTCCTTGTCAAGCTCCCAGACCAGCCGCGCCATAGTCGCTGCAATGGCCGGTTGCGAAATGCCGGAAGACGGGACTGGGCCGACGCCACCCCAGATATCAGGGCCGGGAAAATAGCTCGGGTCCACTTTGTGAAACAGGATATGGGGCACCATTCCGTCTGGCCATTGCCCGGCAAAGAGCGTCTCCAGTTCAGCCCAAGCGCGATCTATGTCCAGAAAGGCATAGCCATAAGCCGCAAACGCGCTGTCCCAGTTCCACTGGTACGGATAGAGACCCGCTGTCGGGACCGAATACCCACCGCGGTCATTCGCGCGCATGATGTCTGCCGCTTCCGCGTCCAGATCGGCCATGTCCTTCATCCTTTCACCGATCCCGCCGTCAGACCTTTGGTCATGAAGCGCTCAAGACCAAGGAACAACGCCATCACCGGCACTGTGGCGATAACGGCCCCCGCCATCAGGTGTTCGCGTGGAATCTCGGAGGAGTTCAGCATCGCGACCCCGCGCGTCAGCGTGAATTTGGAAGGATCATCGAGCAACATGAAGGCGAGCAGAAACTCGTTCCAGGCAATCATGAAGACGTAAAGAGAGACTGAGGCAAGTGCAGGCAGCGCCAAAGGCAGAGTGATCTTCCAGATCACCTGAAGGCGGTTCAGGCCGTCCATCAGACCTGCCTCCTCCACCTCCGCGGGCAGCCCCCTGAAATAGCCCTGTAGCATGTAGAGCGCGACCGGAATTGTTGTCACCGGGTAGATCAGCACGATCCCGATCAAAGTATTGCGCAATCCAGTGATCGAAAATGCAATATAGATCGGCAACGCGAGCACGATCATCGGCACCATGTAAATCAGCAGAATTGAGCGCGAGAACGCGGCACGCCCACGGAACCGCAGTCGCGCGACTGCATAGGCGCCCGGGATCGAGAACGCGAGCGTAATCAAGACAGTCAAAACCGAGACGACGAAGGATGTCCAAAGATAGCTGCCAAAATTGAACTGGCCGAAAAGCTCGAAGTACGAGCGGAAAAGGGCTGACCCCTTGCTGAAGTCGAGCGAGAAATCGAGCGGGTTCTGCAAGAGCGCGGACTGCGATTTCAGCGACGTCATGACCATCACGTAAAACGGGATCAACACAATTGCCGTGAAGAAAATATACCCAAAGCCAGTCAGGAACCGGATGATTGCGTCTTCTGACTCATGACGGTTTATCTTGCCAAAGGGCAGCTCGGCCAGGATCAGCGTCAGTCCCGATCCTATTGTCACGCCCATCAGGATGGCCGCCACGATCTGGGCGCCCGTCGTCACGTTATCTCCGATCACCAGAGCCCCAAACCCGATCGTGCTGAGGATGAAGGAGGCAACAGCGACAAGGGGAACAAGCACCAAGGCGCGACGGGCCTGCAAAGCCACAAACCCGAGCAGGGCACCGAGGGCCAGTGTCACCAGAAATCCGGGACGAAACGCTTCGCCGGTGGAGAACGACATGACCACGGCAACCGTGACACATCCGACATATGCCCAAAGAGCTCCGAGGATCGGTGCGAGAACAGAGGCGTGCCGCATTACAAACCCTCCTCCCGGCTGATGAACTTGAAGAAGAAGATGGCAAACAGGATCAGGCAAAAGAAGATCACGACGGCCACGGCCGCGCCTGCGCCAATGTTCGAGATGGCGAAGGCTTGCTCATACACATTGACCGTGAGTGTTCGGGTGCCAGCGTTACCACCGGTGAGCAGGAAAATGTCGTCGAACTTGTTGAAGGTCCAAATGAAGCGAAGCAGGAAAAGCACCGATAGGATGCCGACGAGCATCGGCAGACTCAGATACCAGAATTTCTGAAAGGGCGACGCACCGTCCATATCAGCCGCCTCATACATGTCGCTGTCAATGGACTGCATCCGCGCCAAGATGAACAGGAATGAGAGAGGGAAATAGCGCCAGATCTCGAAGACGGTGACCATAATCAGAGCCAGCGGCCTTTGCCCAAAGAAATTGATTGCTTCCTCCGTCACTCCCATCTGGATCAGAAGCGCATTAGCGGAGCCCGAAAACGGATCGAAGAGCGTCACCCATGTAAAGGCAACGGCGATGACCGGCGCCACATAAGGGAAGAGGTAGAGGCCGCGCAGGATGCCCTGCCCGCGAAAGGACTTGTTGAGGAGCATGGCCGCAAAGAGCCCCATCACCAAAGCGCCGATCGTGCCGAAAACGGTGTAGAACATCGTCACCCAAAGCACTTCCCAAAACTCATCGCCATCGAAGACACGCTTGAAATTGTCGAGCGTAAACTCGGCATTGGTCATCACGTTGTCAGCCGTGCCGGTCAGCACTGGCTCGGAGCCTTCCAGCACCTCCTCCAACGCGTCTTCGTCACCGTCAAAATCAAGGGGCAGGATCAGACGTTCATTGAACCCCGCCTCCAGCGTACCAAAATCGCAAAAGAGGTTCCCAGCCGTCAGCGTGCAGGGTTCTGGAACGTCAGTTACCACCAGGTCCAGTGGCAGAGTGTCGGTGAGCGTGACCCCGTCGATCACCTTTTCCTGCGACGTGTTGCGAACCCGGATCTCGAGCCGCAGATCGTTGCCGGACCCGCGAACCGACTCGCGCACCACAGGAACGGTCGGGCGCAAATCTGCCAGTCCGACCGGCTTGAAGCTGATCCAAAAGATCGCGAGCAATGGCAGGATCACAACCAGCGAGACGATGGCCAGCGTCGGAAACAGCAGTCCCCACGCAAGACGAGCCTCGCGCTTTTGTAGCGCGCCGCGCCCGGTTGGGGGCGTGGCGGACGGGCCGGTGACAGACATTCGGGGCCTCCCCTCCCTCGAATTGCCGGGCCGCTCGGGACGGCCCGGCACAGGCGCTTACTGGATTTTCGCCAGCTCGTCGTTCATTGCCGCCACGGTGGCCGCCGCGTCGCGCGTGCCGTCGACATACTCCCGGACAAGGCGGTTGATGACTTGGCTGTTGATGATTTTCGACGCCAGAGACAACTGTCCCTCTGACACACCCCAGCGCTGTGCTGTGTCCAGACCACCAACGATCTCATCGATCATGGCAGCATCATACAGCTCACCCAACGGCGCCTTACGGTCGACCCCCACAGGCAATTGTGACCAGGCTTGCGTGAACTTCGAAGGATCATCGGACGTGCCCCGACGGACCGGGAACTTGCCTTCAGGCGCAATCGACAAGGTCTGGGTATAGCCTTCGTCCATCGAGAACTTCACGAAATCCATCGCAGCATCCGTGTCGGCATCCGTTGTTATTCCGAAGTAACGGATATCGCCCCATGCCGCACCATCCGGGTTGGAGGGGCCGGAAAACTGCGTAACGATCCCGGTCATCGAGGCCAGCTCTCCGGAGGTCGGATCGTCATTGATCGTAGGAGGCGCGCTGTCACGCAGACCGGCAAGCTCATCAAGGATAAAGGGAGACCAGATGATCATCGCCGCACGACCGGCAAAATACAACTCGCGCGATTGCTGCCAGAAGAGCTCGCCGGGCGGTGAAGCTTCGGCGATTGCTTTGTAGAAATCGAGCACCTCGGTTGTTGCAGCCACATCCAGCTCAGCAAGACCGTCTGCGTCGACCGGCGTGACGCCGTTGGCGAGAAACACATGTTCCAGCACTTGCGACATAAAGTTTTCATCGACTTTGGTGGCCGCAACGAACCCATACACGTCCGGTGGGTTATGGAGTGCCTCAAGAGCGGCCTCAACATTCGCATAGCTTGTCGGCGCTTCGAGACCTGCCGCATCAAACAAGTCTTTGCGATAGACGATCATCTGCGTCCAGCCATCCACCGGAACAGAAGCAGTGCCCCCATCATAGGCGGCCATGGCAAGTGCGCCCGGCGCAAATGTGCCCGTTCCCAGATCCTCAATCACTTCGGAGGCAGCGTCGGTATCAAGAATACCCGCCTCCGCCCAGGGCAGCGCATATTGCAGGGTGTGATAAATCACATCTGGCAGATCACCCGCAGCAAATGCAGCCGTTGCGCGTGTGCCAAGATCGCTTTCGGTCACTGGAATGACCTCGACGGCCGTTCCGGATTGTGCCTCAAACTGCGCAGCCATCTCCTGCTGCTTGGCAAGGCGCTCGGGTTGTTCCTCGGTCGTCCAGAAGCGGATTGTGTCGGCCTGAACAGCCATCGCCGAAAGCGCCAATGTCAAAGACGCACCCAACAAGAGCCGACCTGTCCTGGTTTTGGTCTGAAGTGTCACGAAATATCCTCCCTGATTTCGCAAATTCTGGCACGCTTTTTTGAAACAATCTTACGCCGGTGGGGGATTTTTCGACAGAAAACGATCACGACCTTGCAACAAACGGCCTGATCAACTGCCAGAAAGGACCTCCCGTTCCCGCCTGTTTCGCGCATCCTGACCATAACAGTGAACCATCCAAACCGTTTTGAGCAAGTGTTTTTTTCCGATCCCCGATGCGTATCGAACTGTGTCCTTTCCCTCACGATAAGGTTTCAGTCCGGCGTCATCGGAACGGTTTGACGAGGCAGCGTGTGCTATTCGTGCTATCGTTTCTGTATGAGCACCGGCGTGAAGACCGGGCCTAAGGGCCGAGCAGGCGTAAGGAAGTTTAACATGCGTACCAAACAAAAACCCCGTGATCCCGAACCGCAAAAGCCGGTGAAGACCGCGCAGGATGAGCAAAAGCCACCTGTGAAATTCACCGATTGGGCGATGATCTAAACCGCATCCGGTATGGCCAGGGTGTAGCGCAGCTCGGACGTTGTCGAAAGCTTGCGCCAAGTGGCGGCATCGCGCATTCTTAAAGTGTGCGTGATTGCCTGAAGCCACATGACTGAGCCGGTATCTTCCATCCGAAATCTGGGACCTGCGAGCGAGGAGTCCTTTGCCCGTGCCGGGCTCCACTCGGCAGAAGATGTGCGCACCCTCGGTGCAGACGAGACTTATCTGCGGCTGCTCAATTCGGGCTCCAGGCCGCATTTCATCGCCTATTACGCTCTAGTGATGGGCCTGCAGGGGCGCCAATGGAACGATGCAAAAGGTGCCGAGAAAGACGCTCTTCGCGCGCGGTTCGATGCGCTCAAGGCCCGGGCAAAACCGACGACTGACAGTGCGATAGAGCGTATTCTGGATGAAATTGGCACCGGGCAACGCCGCACATAAAAAGCCCCCGGCCAGTGTGCGACCGAGGGCTCTTTAAAGTGACTTGAAGCGGCGTTAGCCGACGAGTTCGAGACCCGAGAAGAAATACGCGATCTCAACTGCGGCCGTTTCCGGGGCGTCCGAACCATGGACTGAGTTTTCTCCAACGCTTTCCGCGAAGTCCGCGCGGATCGTGCCTGGCTCCGCATCCGCAGGGTTGGTCGCGCCCATCACTTCCCGGTTCTTTGCAATCGCACCGTCCCCTTCAAGAACCTGGACAACCACCGGGCCAGAGGCCATGAACTCGCAAAGCTCGTCGTAAAACGGACGCTCAGAATGTACCGCATAGAACACGCCAGCCTGGGCTTTGGTCAGATGAATACGTTTCTGGGCGACAATACGCAGCCCCGCGTCTTCGAATTTTGCATTGATCTTGCCGGTAAGGTTCCGCTTGGTGGCATCGGGTTTGATGATGGACAGCGTCCGTTGGGTTGCCATGTCTCTCGCTCCTTGAAGTGCGCGGCAGGCCGCTGCCCGCCAGATGTGTTGCGCGGGCCGTAACATGGGGAAGGCGACTTGAAAAGCGGTCTTTCGTAAGGCTTGGCGCTGGATGATTTACCAGGACGTGGATTTGAGTATTTGACCAAAGAAGAAGCGGGCCCGGACAGTCCTTCTGCCTTCTTACTTGCAAGATTACTCCCCTCAGAGACGGTCCCAAATCCTCGCACGCATGCCGTTGACAGGACGCGCCCGGCGCGCCACACCGCGTGCATGCTCAAGCTCGAAGATATCTCCTATGCGATAGAGGGACGGCCCCTTCTGGTTCACGCCTCGGCGACTATTCCTACCGGGCACAAGGTCGGGCTTGTCGGGCGCAACGGAACTGGAAAGACGACGCTCTTTCGGCTCATTCGGGGAGAACTTACCCTTGATACGGGCACCATCAGCCTGCCACGCGGCGCACGGGTTGGCGGGGTTGCACAGGAGGTGCCGGGTAACGAGGTGAGTCTGCTTGAGACAGTGCTTGCAGCCGATACCGAGCGGGCCGCGCTTCTGGCTGAAGCCGAAAGCGCAGCCGACCCGGCCCGCATCGCTGAAATTCAGATCCGGCTCGCCGATATCGACGCGTGGTCAGCCGAGGCGCGTGCAAGCTCTATTTTGCGGGGGCTGGGTTTTACAGCGAGCGAGATTCACCAGCCTTGCTCAGCATTTTCCGGCGGGTGGCGAATGCGCGTTGCGCTCGCAGGAGTTCTCTTTGCGCAACCCGACCTGTTGCTTCTGGACGAACCAACGAACTATCTCGATCTCGAAGGCGCGCTCTGGCTGGAGTCCTATCTGGCCAGATACCCGCACACAGTCCTGATCGTGAGCCATGACAGAGGGCTTTTAAACCGCGCTGTGGGCAGCATTCTGCATCTGAATGAGCAAAAGCTGAGCTACTACAGCGGCCCCTATGACCAATTCGCACGCCAACGCGCCGAGGCGCGGGCCGTGCAGGCGGCGGCGGCGGCCAAGCAGGCGACGCGCAAGGCGCATCTGCAAAGCTTCGTGGACCGGTTTCGCGCCAAGGCCTCGAAAGCAAAACAGGCCCAGTCCCGTGTAAAAATGCTGGAAAAGATGGAGACCATCCGCGCGCCGGAGGATGCCGCGCGTACCGTGTTCACATTCCCCGAACCGGATGCCCTAAGCCCGCCAATCCTCGCCACAGAAAGCGCCAGTGTGGGCTATAATGACCAGCAGGTACTTGGCAAGCTCGACCTGCGGATCGATCAGGACGACCGTATCGCCCTGTTGGGGCGCAACGGCGAGGGCAAATCCACATTGTCAAAGCTCTTTGCCGGACGAATACCGAAGATGAGCGGCCGGCTGACCTCGTCTTCAAAACTCCGCGTGGGGTTCTTTGCACAGCATCAGGTCGAAGAACTGAGGGTCGAGGAAACGCCCCTGCAGCACTTGCTGCGCGTCCGCCCCGACGAGAGGCAGTCTAAGCTCCGGGCGCGGCTGGCCGGCTTCGGGCTGATGGCCGCGCAGGCTGAAACGGAGGTTGGTCGGCTCTCCGGAGGGCAGAAAGCGCGGCTGTCGCTGCTGCTGGCCACGATTGACGCACCGCATCTTTTGATCCTCGACGAGCCGACAAACCATTTGGACATTGAAAGCCGCGAAGCACTTATCGAGGCGCTGACTGCCTATTCCGGAGCTGTGATCCTTGTGAGCCATGACATGCATCTGCTCAGCCTTGTGGCGGACAGGCTTTGGCTTGTGAAAGACGGGCGGGTCACCCCCTATCAAGAGGATCTCGAAACCTATCGCCAGATGCTGCTTGCAGTCGAGAAGTCTGCGCCTGAAAAGCCCGCAGCGCCTGCCCCGACAAAGGCCAGGCGACCAGGCCGCGACGAGTTGCAGGCACTGCGCTCCGAGGTTCGCAAATGCGAAGAACGCGTCGCCAAAATTACCCAAATGCAGGAGAAGTTATCCGCCAAGCTTGCGGACCCTACGCTGTACGAGGATGACAAGATAGGGGAACTTGAAACATGGAACCGCAAATACGCGGAAGTTATGGATGGGCTCGACCGCGCGGAGGCGCTTTGGATAGCCGCGGCTGAACGGCTTGAAGCGGCGGAGGCTCAGAGGTGACCACCGAGGCCATCACTGCTTTTGTGGCACTCTTTGTGGTGATCGATCCGATCGGCCTGGCGCCTATTTTTGTCGCGCTGACCCAAGGCGCAGCGCCCGCCGCACGTCGCGCGATCGCAATGCGCGCCTGCGCAATTTCGCTCGTGTTGCTGACGCTCTTTGGACTCGCCGGCGAAGCCGTGCTCGGTTTTCTCGGCATCTCGATGCCGGCTTTTCGAATAGCCGGGGGCATATTGCTGTTTCTAACTGCCCTCGACATGCTTTTTGAACGGCGGACCAAACGGCGTGAAGATCAGGCGAGCGGAAGCGCAACGGACCCAGAAGATGATCCGTCCATCTTTCCCCTGGCGACGCCGTTGATTGCCGGGCCGGGCGCCATCGCGACAATGATCCTTTTGACAGGACAAGGTGACGGGGACCCGCTTCATCTTACGATGGTACACGGCGTGATGGCCGCGGTTTTGGGCTGCGTGCTTATCATGTTTCTTCTGGGTGGCGTTATCGAACGCGCGCTTGGACCCACCGGCATCATGGTGGTGACCCGGCTTTTGGGGATGCTGCTGGCCGCGCTTTCGGTTCAATTTGTGCTGAACGGTTTCGCCGATCTGGGAATTCTGGCCCTCTGACCCTCCAACCACCGCCTGAAGCACCCTATATTCAAGCCATGGACGGAAACGAGTTTGGACATCTCCTTTACCTGCTGCTGCTTGGGATTTTTATCTTGGGCGGCATGTTTTTTGCATTTCGCGGACAGCTTGGCGCCATGCTGAAACAGGCCAGCGTCTGGGCATTGATCTTTGCAGCCCTGATCGTGGGCTACGGCGTGTTCAATGAAAATCGCACGCAGCTGCCCCGTTCAGCCGTCTTTGAGCGTGAAGGGCGGGTCGAGATCCCGCTGTCGCGCGACGGGCATTACCATGTCGTGCTTGAGGTCAATGGCGCTCCAATTGAGTTTATCATCGACACCGGCGCCTCGGATGTGGTGCTGAGCCGGCAGGACGCTGTGCGAGCCGGGATCGATCCGGAAAACCTGATGTTCTCGGGTCGTGCGCGCACCGCAAACGGCACTGTGGAAACTGCGCCCGTCCGCTTGCGCGAGGTGGCGCTTGGACCGATCCGCGACCTGAACGTGCGCGCAGTTGTGAATGGGGGAGAGATGCGAAGCTCGCTTCTGGGAATGAGCTATCTGAACAGTTTCGGGCGGATTGAGATCAATAATGGGCTCTTGGTGCTAGAGCGCAGTTAAAACGTCACGCCATTCCTGCCTGCCAGATCGGTAAAGAACTGCCAGGCCACACGGCCGGAACGCCCGCCACGGGTTGCTTGCCATTCGATGGCCTCTGACCGCAGCACCTCCGGTGCCACGTGCACCCCGTAGGCCGCACAATAGCCGTCGATCATAGCCAGGAACTGATCCTGGTCGCAGGCGTGAAACCCCAGCCAAAGTCCAAAACGGTCCGAGAGAGACACTTTTTCTTCAACGGCTTCGGATGGGTTGATCGCCGAAGACCGCTCGTTTTCGATCATGTCGCGTGGCATCAGATGCCGCCGGTTGGATGTAGCATAGAAGACCACATTTTCTGGCCGCCCGGCGATGCCCCCGTCCAGGACCGCCTTAAGCGATTTGTAGTGCTGATCATCGTGGCTGAAACTTAGGTCATCGCAATACAAGACAAACCTGTGCTCAGGCGCGCTGCGCAGATGGTCCAGCAACCTTCCGATCGACGCAAGGTCTTCACGGGGCACCTCGACAAGTTTGAGCTGTTCGTTCCGCGCCAGAACTTCCGCATGCACCGCCTTGACAAGAGAGGATTTTCCCATCCCCCGTGAGCCCCAGAGGAGTGCATTATTGGCCGGCAGTCCGCGCGCAAACTGCAACGTGTTTTCCAAAAGTGTGTCTCGCGCACGGTCGATGCCAACCAACAGTTTCAGCTCGATCCGATTGACATGCGGCACTGGAATAATCGCCTCGGGCGTCTCCTGCCACAGGAAGGCATCAGCGGCTTTGAAATCAGGGTGATCCAGCGGCGGCGGCGCAAGGCGCTCCAGCGCCTGTGCAATCCGCGTCAGTACTTCTTCGCTCATTTCGGCTTTTCCGTCGCCTCGTCTTCGTCCTCACGGAACTCGTCGAAAATAGGGTCAGCCTCAAGGTCTTCTTCGTCCTCGTCGTCCATCCACAGCCCCTGGGCGCGCAGTTCCGCTTCGCGCTTTCTTTCAACCCGGCGCACCAGGAAGATGGACACTTCATAAAGACCGTAGACCACAACAAAGAGAATGACCTGAGTGATGACATCGGGCGGTGTCACCAGAGCAGCCAGAACAAGAATGCCAACGACCGCATATTTGCGGACTGTTTTGAGGCCTTCGGCAGAAACCAGCCCCGCTTTACCCATCAGGGTGAGCAAGACAGGAAGTTGAAAGCACATGCCGAATGCGACGATGAATTTGATGGTCAGGTTCAGGTATTCCTGCGCTGAACCCTGGAAAACCACGGACAGGCCCTGGCTGACCTCTTCTCCGACGACCGCCTCGCCCTCCGCCCCGAATTGCTGGAAACCGAGAAAGAAGTCATAGGCGAGTGGCGTGACAACGTAGAAGGCAAAGGCCGCGCCCGAAATGAACATAAAGGGCGACGCGATCAGGAAAGGCAGAAATGCCCCCTTTTCGGATTTGTAAAGTCCAGGCGCAACAAAGCGCCACATCTGATTGGCAATAAACGGAAACGCCAGCATGAACCCGCCGAGAAACGAGACCTTGATCGCGACAAAGAACCCCTCCTGCGGCGAGATGAAAATCAGGTCACAGTCCTGTCCCCGATCAGAAAGAACCTGGCACAGCGGCGCTGTCAGGAAGTTGAAGATTGGCGTAGCAACGGTGAAGCAGATCACCATCCCGACGAGGAAATACACCACGCAACGGATGAGCCGCGTGCGCAGTTCCGCCAAATGCTCAATCAAGGGAGCTGAGCTGTCTTCCATCTCGTCGGTTTTGCTCATGTCTCTTTCGGTGTCTCTGGCGCTGAAGACGTTACTGGCTCGGCGGCTGGCGCGGACTCGGCCATCTGAGCTGCGGCCTCGGCGTCTCGCTTGGCCTGTTCTTTCTTCGCGGTCGCTTCGTGGATTTTCTTGGCAGCGTCAGCGCGATCCTTTGCAAGCTTGCCAGTTTCGCTGTCCGGATCCCATTTCTTAAAGCTGTTGGCCGCATCGTCCAGCGCATCAAGCCCCATCTTGCGCGGGTTGGTCGCTTTCTTAAGGTCTTTTGCGACGTCTTTCACGCCGGCCTCGTCGGCGGCGTCCTCCATCGCGCGACTGAACTCTCGCGCCATTCCGCGCATCTTGCCCGTAAAGCGCCCAAGAGTTCGAAACATCTTGGGCAGGTCTTTTGGTCCGACGACAATCAGCGCGACGACCCCAATAACAAGCAGTTCGGTCCAGCCCAGATCAAACATGGCGCGAGGCTAACTCTTATGCCTTGTCTTTTTCTTCGGTCTCGGGCGTGACATCGCGTGCGACGTCCGAGGAATCCTCGATCTCGTCGTTGCTCTCCTTCACACCTTTTTTGAAGGCCGTAATGCCCTTGCCGACCTCGCCCATCAGCGAGCTGATCTTGCCGCGGCCAAACAGAACCAAAACCACAACGGCAATCAGAAGAAGACCCGGAAGGCCAATGTTGTTGAGCATGGTGCTTTCTCCCTTTCGCACACGGCATGTATCATCCGTGGCTATTTCTGAAACTGGCGTCAGAGGTATTTTCGACGGTCAGGAAAGGAAAGAGCGATTTGACGGGAGCGTGCCTGCGGGCCCGAAAAACCGCCGAAAAGATAGATGAGGGAGTATTGGAGGCGGGATACTGACAGGTTATTGTCAGTTGTTATTGAAAGGCGCAGAATCATGTCTCGAACAGACAGACTGTACGATTTGACCCAGGAACTGCGGGGCGGTGAGATCCACCGCGGGGAGGATCTTGCAAGTTCGACTGGTGTTTCGCTCCGTACGATTTACCGGGACATCGAGACGCTCAGGGCGTCGGGACTTCCGATTGAAGGCACACGGGGCGAAGGGTACCGGATGACTGCGGCGATCCCCCTGCCCGGTCTTACGCTCACACAATCAGAATTGGAGGCGATGCATCTGGGGCTTGCGATCATCGGAGAGGCTGCGGATACCGAGATGCAAGAGGCCGCGTTGTCCCTCTCGGCAAAGGTGGATGCAGTTCTCCCCGAGAACACACAGGACGCGCGTTCAAAATGGGGCTTTGCTGTCCATCCCTATGGCGCGGCTGGACAAAGCATCCTGCACCTGCCGCCGTTGCGCGCAGCTATTCGAGCGCGGCAGAAGGTACAACTGTCCTACACTACGCGCAGCGAGATCAATACGCTTCAAACTGTACGACCTTTGCAACTTGAGTATTGGGGACGGCTCTGGACCCTGACCGCATGGTGCGAGCAAAGCGCGGGATTTCGCGTCTTTCGTGTTGAGAGAATTTCCGAGGTTAAACCGATGCCCGCGTTGTTCGTCGACGAGCGAGGAAAACGCCTTGAAGACTACGACCCGATCGCTGCGCATCGCAGTGGGGTATGATCAGGCGGTAACCGGAAAGACAAAACACCGGTCTCGGCGCATCGACAGCCACAATACCGTACCGGGACTGGGCAGAAACACTCCCGGGACAGTCGCAGTCAGAATCTGGTCGTGAAAATCCATGCGAAACTCAACTAGACTTTCGCGTCCCATATACCGGGCACGCTGAACTGTTCCGCACGCTGGGGTTCCGTCTTGTTTGGTTGGGTGCGGCCCGCGACCAGCGCGGTCAAAATCGATGCGCAGGTGTTGCGGTCGTATTATGATGTCTACCAGACTGCCGTCAGGCACGCCGGGCGCCAGAAAGTCCCCAAAGGGCGTTTGTGTAAGTGCTCCCTGAACTTCTCCGCGAATTTCGTTGATATCGCTAAAGAAAGCGGCGGCTTCTTTATCGACGGGAGCGTTGTAAACGTTATAGGGCGCACCCTGCTGCACAATCCTGCCGGCGCGCATCAATGCGATACTGTCAGCCATGCGCATCGCCTCATCAGGCTCATGGGTCACCAGCAGAACCGCGGTGCCCTCTTCCTTGAGAACCTCCAGTGTGTCGTCCCGGATACCGTCGCGCAAACGGTTGTCGAGACCCGAAAAAGGTTCATCCATCAACATGATGCGCGGGCTTGGCGCAAGGGCGCGGGCAAGAGCGACGCGCTGTTGTTCGCCGCCAGACAGCTCATGAGGAAACTTCTTGGCGAACCCACGCAGCCCAACACGCTCCAGAAGGTCTCCGGATCGGGTCCGTTTCCTGGCTTTTGGTCCCTTAAGTCCGAAGCAAACGTTGTCCTCGACACTAAGATGCGGAAAAAGCGCAAAATCCTGAAACATCAGACCGATTGAACGGGCCTCGGGCGGGGTGTGTGCGCCGTCGCCTGAGACCGGCTCGCCGTCGACAAGAAGCGTTCCGCTGTCCTGTCTGTCGACCCCCGCTATGATCCGCAGCGTTGTGGATTTTCCGCAGCCCGATGGCCCCAAAAGGCAAGTGACCTCGCCAGCCTCGACCTGAAGGCTCACATCGTCGACAACACGTGTGCCCTGAAAGGAGCGCACCAGATTGCGCACGTCCAGCCGAGGTGGGGGCGGTTGCAGCAAAAGGGTGGCCTCAATCCCGAAGGTTTTTATCAGAAATGAGGCGTATCAGCGCTATTCAGCCAGTGCAACCCGAGCCTGTCTCAGCCCGAGCGCCACTGCGGCGAAGCCAATCACGAGCACGGCGATGCAGATCCAGAGCAACTGGTCATACTTATGCGCCGCTGGCAGCAGAGCGTTGAGGACAGCGCTGTCGCGGAAGAAGTAGGCCAACGCACCGCCGATCGCAGCGACAAAGCAGACAAGATATGACCAGAGTGGAATATCACGATTGAAAACCAGACCCGCAACCATGACCGGGGTCAAAAACATCGATGCAGTGCCTGACACAGCTACCGCGTCAAAGAGCGTGGAATTGCCCCAAAGTGTCAGAGCCGTGCCTGCCAGCATAAAACCGACCATGGCGATCCGTCCGCCGGTCAGCGTGCGCGGCAGAAGGCGCAATTCCTCAACCATGACACGGGCGGAAGACGAGAGCGCAGAATCAAGCGTCGACAACGCGGAAATCAGCAGTGACAGCATAAGAAGGGCCCAAATCCACCCAGGGAACATCACGGACCATGTGCCGAGCAGCTGGCCTTCATATTCGGCGCCCACAAGGCTCGCCTGGATGCCGAACATCCCAAAACCAATGATGCAAAGCGCAGAGATCCAGAACGCATGGATAAAGGACCAGGCCGTGCGCTTGCGATCGGCGATGAACCCGCGGTCCATCATTACCGGATCATGCGCGGGATAGGAAAACACCTGCAATGCGGCAACCGCAAGCAAGACCCAGCCCTGGCGTGCGCCGGAGGCACCCTCCGCTGACATGACGGCCGCGAGGTCGAAATCGGCCGAGGTTACCAGCGCCGCGAAGGCAATCCCGAAAACAACCAGAAAGAGCAGCATCTGCACCACATCGGTGCGCAGCGCAGCCGATAGTCCGCCCCAGGCAGAGTATGCAAGGCCAAGCACAGCAACGGCGAGAATGGCTATTGTCCCGGCGCCGGCCTCGGGCAAAAGCGCATCAAAGATCAGACCGACCACCAGAAGGTTGGCAAAGACCTCTGACAGAAGCCGCAACGCGATGACTGCGTTATACGTGACAGTCCCGGTGCCGCCAAAACGTGCGCCCAGCCAGTCCTGCACGGAGCGCCCGCCCTGCGCCCGAATACGCGCGACAATAAAGCCTCCGGTCAGGAAAGATCCGTAGTAAGCGGCGTAGGCCAGAGTGCCCGGCATCCCATAGAAGTAACCGAGGATCGCTGCGTTCATCAGAGAACGCGCGAAAATCCAGGTTGTGACCTGACTCAGCACGAGAACCCAAAGGCCCGGGGCGGACCCCGCGACGCTCTGCCCGCCGAAAAACCCGTCAAGGGTGGCGCGCCGCGGGGCAACGGCAAAAGACGCCACAGCCACCAACACAAAGGCGAGCGCGATATAGAAAGTCATCATGTCATGTTTCCTGTCGTAGACGTGCGCGACAGAGCTAGCAGCGGCCAAAGAGCGCCTCCACTCACATACTCGCCACCGACGCGAATGTGACAGATTGCAACAATTCCGACCGCTCAAACAGTCAGATTGGCGGCCCCACCGTCAACCAGAAGATTTTGTCCCACGATGAAACCGGCATGTTGCGAGCACAGAAAAGCGCAGGTGTTTCCGAATTCCTCGGACGTGCCGTACCGGCGCGCAGGAATTGTCGCCTGGCGGGCCGCCCTTGCTTCTTCAAAGCTGATGCCCTCGCGTAACACCACCGCGTTGTCCAGCGACACGGCCCTGTCTGTTGCGTGAATGCCTGGCAGCAGGTTGTTGATTGTAACGTTGTGCTCTGCCACCTGACGCGCGGTTCCAGCAACATAGCCGGTCAGCCCAGCGCGCGCCGAATTTGAAAGCCCGAGCTGTGGAATTGGCGCGCGCACAGATGCTGACGTGATGTTCACGACGCGTCCGAATCTGCGGTCGATCATTCCCGGCAATGTAGCTTTCATCATGGCGATCGGCGCGAGCATGTTTGCGTCGAGCGCCGCGATAAAATCATCGCGGTCCCAATCGGGCCAGAAGCCCGGAGGCGGACCGCCCGCGTTGTTTACCAGAATGTCCACGTCGCCAGCCGCGTCGAGCACCGCCGTGCGCCCGTCTTCGGTGGTGATATCGGCGGCGACAGCTGAGACTTGCACGCCGTAGGCCGCGCGAATTTCCTCGGCGGTCTGCGCCAATGCGTCTTCGCCTCTTGCGTTCAGCACAAGGTTGGCACCGCCTGCGGCCAGCGCCTCAGCGCAGCCGCGCCCCAGACCTTTCGAACTGGCGCAGACAATCGCCGTTTTTCCAGAAATCCCAAGGTCCATCTATCCCGCTCCCCGTTGTTCTGCGGCGGACCTAGCTTTTCAATGGAGGAAAGCCAAGGCCTCTCGATTGATGCTGATCAAGCCTGAGCAGCCTTATTCGTGATACCATGCTCGCAGATACGGGAGGTTTCCATGCGTTCAATTCTGATTGCCACCGATACTCATGCCGACAGTGACCGGGCTTTGTCCCGCGCTGTCCGGCTGGCCGTCGCGCTTGGGGCTAAACTGACTGTCCTGTCGGTGATGGAAGACACCGACGAAAACACAGCACTGATCCTGCGCGAAGGCTTGGTAGAAGATCAGCTTTCGGCACAGCCCGGCGCGGAGAGCCTGACCAAGGATGTTGTGGTCACCTCCGGTGATCCGGCCGAAGCAATTGCGCGCTGCGCTCTGCAAACTGACGCAGATCTGGTCGTTATGGGTCAGCACCATACCCGAAAGTTCTTTGACGGCTTTCGCGCGACGACGCTCGAAAAGATCTTACAGGCGCTGGAATGCCCCGCTCTGCTCGCTGTCGAACCGTCGGTTCAGGACTATGCGAACATCCTTGCACCGGTGGATTTCTCACCGGCCTGTGCGGCCAGTATCGCAGCAGCAAAGACGCTGGCCCCAGATGCAGAGATCAGGCTGATGCATGTTGTTGAAGTACCCTACCAAAACAGCATCGCTGCACCCGGAGCGGTCGGGGACGTGTCCCATATGGTAGATCCGGCCCCTTTTATTGAGGACGCCCAAAACCGGGCGAGAGAGTTTGCACCTGGGCTTGTCGCCGAGTTTCCAACCGGCCCCTTCCACCACGAACTGAGTGTGTCATTGCGCACGTTGCCCGCCCAGCTGGTCTGTTTGGGCGCGCACACCAAACGGAGCGCGATAGACGCGCTGCTGGGAAGTTTCACGGCTGATCTTGTGCGAGACCCGCCCACAGATCTCTTGATCGCCCCTCCGCCCCGGTCGGCTGAATGAGGATCCTCGCTCAGGCGTTTACATCAACGACGACACGGCCCTTTACCTGACCTTTCAGGATATCTGAGCCAAGCTTTGGAAGATCCGCCAGCGTCGCCGGTTGTACCATGGCGTCCAGCTTGTCCATCGGGAGATGTTCGGCGATTTCGCCCCAGGCCCGGATGCGATCTTCATAGGGCCGCATGACCGAGTCGATGCCCAGCAGGTTTACGCCTCGCAACAAGAACGGAATAACCGTGGCAGGAAGCCCTGCGCCCCCAGCCAGTCCGACCGCAGACACCGAGGCGCCATACTGCATCTGCCCCAGAACGCGCGCAAGCATGGCGCCGCCCACAGCATCAACACACCCGGCCCAGAGTTCCTTCTCAAGCGGGCGCTTGACGGTTTCATTGATCTCATCCCGCGCAACGATCTGAGACGCGCCCAAAGATTTCAAATACTCTGCGGTTTCCGGCCGGCCGGTTACACCGGCAACTTCGTAGCTCTTTGCTGCAAGAAGCGCGACAGCGACCGAGCCGACACCTCCGGCCGCTCCGGTTACCAGCACGGGGCCGTTTCCAGGCACCAACCCGTGATCTTCAAGTGCCATAACAGCGAGCATAGAGGTGAACCCAGCCGTCCCGACCGCCATGGCCTGCCGGGTGCTCAGCCCCTCCGGTAAAGGCACAAGCCAATCGGCTTTCACCCGCGCTTTTTGGGCGTAGCCCCCCCAATGGACCTCTCCCACGCGCCATCCCGTCAAAACAACTTTATCGCCGGGCGCATAGCGCGGGTCATCGGACGTTTCGACCGTGCCAGCAAAGTCGATACCCGGCACATGCGGATACGTGCGCACCAATCCGCCGCCCGGACCGATGCAGAGGCCGTCCTTGTAGTTGACGGTGGAGAATTCCACCGCAACGGTGACATCACCCTCGGGCAGCATGTCCTCAGTGATGTCTTCCACCGCTGCAGATGGTTTCTCCTCGCCCTCTTTGCGCACAACCAATGCTTTCATCGACCTTGCTCCCCGCGTTATGTCGTTGATTTCCAGAACCCTCCGCGCACAAGCGCGGTCCGTGTTCCCTGCTGCGTTTCGACCACAAGCTCTGTGCCCGGGTCCCAATGTGTCATGCGCACCATACCTATGGCGACGTTGCCCGCATAGTCGGGCGACCACGCGGCGGAGGTGACCTGACCCACTTGCAGGTTGCCGGACCACAGCGGCCAGGCCCGATCGCAGGGCGGCAGGGGGTCCCCGGCAATTTCGAGCGCGCGGATCTGGCGAATGGGTCCATCCATCGAAACGCGCATCAAAGCATCGCGCCCGAGGCAGCCGATCGCGGTTTCGACGTTGCAAAAGCGGGCAAGACCGCACTCAAACGGCGTGTTCGCGCGGGTCATGTCGTTGCCATAACTCAGCAATCCGCCCTCAATCCGCTCAATCAGATTGGGACAGCCAGCGCGCACATCAAGGTCTTCTCCGGCGGCGGTCAATGCCTCCCAAAGCGGCATCCCGAGATCAGAGCCTTCGACGTAAATTTCAAATCCGCCCTGTCGCGAATAGCCCGATCGGGCGACAACCAGGTCGCGCCCTTCAAACTGAAAAAAGCCGAAGCGGAAAAATCGCAACGCCGTCACTTCCGGCCCGAAGACCCGCGACATGAGGGTGTCCGCCTTTGGACCCTGCACCGCCAGAGGCGAAACATCGGGCTCGTCAACCAACACTTCGAGCTGTCGCGCCAGCCCAAGCGCCTTCACCCACAAGAGAAGATCACTGTCCGCAATTGATATCCAGTAGCGTTCATCGGACAGTTTCAGCGCAACCGGATCGTTCAGCATGCCGCCTGTCTCATCAACAACCGGTATGTAGTAGCACTGGCCGGGTAGCATCCCGCGCAGATCGCGCGGTGTCAGGACCTGAAGCAGCCGCCCTGCATCCGGGCCGCGCAGCTCGATTTGCCGCTCCACGGCCACATCCCAGAGCTGTACGTGGGTTTTCAAATGTCTGTAGTCTTCTTCGACGCTGTCGAAAACCGTGGGCAGCAGCATCCGATTATAGACGGTGTAGCCTTTGACGCCGGCGGCTTCGACCGCGGCCGAGAACGGCGTTCTGCGAAGACGGCGAGACAAGGAAATCTGCATTAAAACCCCTCCGGCATGGCAAAAAGGTCCGTGTCGCCGGGCGTAGCGCCGGCGGCTGTCAACATCGCGTGAATCTGTCCTCGATGGTGGGTCTGATGATTGAACATATGCGTGAGACATAGTGCGAATGGCTTCTCGACATCGTGCCCGAGCGCGCCCGAGTGCCACGACAACGCTCCTTCCAGATCTTCGGGCTCAAGCCGTCCGGCCCATTCAGTGATCTGCCGATCCGCCTCGCGGCGCGCGCGCAGAAACACGCCCCAGTTCGGCGTGAAACTAACGCTGGCCTTTATCCCGCCGTCGGCTGTGTCCCATCCGGCGAGACGACTCATCCAGATCGTGTCGGCCCAGAGCAGGTGATTGAAAGTGGCCATGATCGAGCCGAAAAATGAACCACGAAATTTGGTTAGGTCAGACGGCTCCAAACCCTGCGCTGCCGCGATCAGGTTCTCATTCTGCCACGCGTTGTACCGCGCCATCAGGTGGCAGTAGCCGGGCGTGATCATTTGCGTTTCGGCCGACCCGGCCCCGACCAGTGAATTGGACAGATATCAGCCGATTTGCTGCTCAGATCCCAGACACGGCCATAGTCCCGCAGTTTGCTGCGAAGACCAACTGCCGGGATAATTGTCGATCCCATCCAATAACTGGAATTGGTGATCATCACCGGGTTCTCCGGGTCCAAGCCGCCGAGCATCTCAATCTCGCCTTCGATTTTTCGCCCGACTTTGATGGTCCGGCGTGACCCGTTCGTCCCAATTTCAACCGGTGCTCGCTCAGCGCCGATGATGTCCGACACGAGCATAGTCAGAAGACCTGTTGAACCACCCGCACCACCAGAAAGGATTTTCAGAAGGCCGTTATACGCCTTCTGTGTTGCCCGCTCGTCGACATAGGCCGCGACACGCCAACCCCCTTCGGCCATTTTGCCTGGAATATCGACCAGAAGTGCGACGTTCAGACCAGAAAGATCCTCCCCTTCAAAGTTGCCTTCGTCGATCCGGATGGCCATCCAAGCCTTGCAATACCCCTCTGTAGGCGGGTGTTTTCCAAGCGAGATAACGCAAGGGCACCAGACCTCGCAGGTACAGTTCAAGAACAGCTCGCCCTTGATCTCCCAGGTTGTTGGCTCTTGTCGCCGACGGCGGGGGTTCATCCGCGCGTCGATGCGCTCCATTACCTGCAAGCGGTCGGACTTTTTGTGCTGACTGGTCTTCTGATCCGCCATGGCGTTCTCCCTATAGTCCTGCAGCGCCGTAGCTGATGACGCCCAACCCCGCGACAACAAGCACGACACCGGCTGGCCGGGACACGACATGCGCGACCTGAGGCAGCTTCTCAAGCACCATGAACAACGTTGCGAGCCCCATCCACAAAAGGCTCATTGTGCCGCCTACGAAACCGAGCGCCATAATGCCCCAGCAACACCCCGCGCAGTAGCTGCCAAGCCCCGCGCCCATGCGCGCTCCTCCGCCAAAGCCGGGACGCCAGTGTCCGAGGTAGTATTGCATCGGGCTGTGACAAACGCCGTGGCAGATCTCTTTCAAGCGGGTGAACTGGTAAAGACCGACAACAACAAGCAGCACCCCTGAAATCCAAAGGGACGTCGCTGCGCCTAAGGAGTTCAACGTGCCATTGGCGATCAAAAGCGCCTGCAGCACGGAAAAAAGCAGGGCCATGCCGATCCACACCGCGAAATACCCAAGGACAACGCCGATCCAGCCTGCACGCGTCCCGTCTGCAGATCTGATCAAAGCCTCATAGGTGCCAAGGGCAGGCACAAGCGTCGGCAACATCATCGCTGCCATCATAATTGCCCACATCGGAGCAAGCGCTCCGAACGAGGTCATGGGCATCATGTTCATACCGACTGAGCGGCCCAGCCAATCAAGCCCTGACATGCGCGCCATGCCGAACATAAAGACCCACGCAAGCAGGATCGTGGCGAAAAACGCCAGCCAGCAGAGACTGCGCAGATCAAGCCATGTACGAAGCACGTTTTCCTCCCTGACGGGCAGGTTTTCCGTAAGCCTTTGCATTTGTCAAACGAACTATTCAGTTCGGGGCCTCAAAGCCGCGTTTGGAGACCTTCAGCCAAATGCCCCGGGCCGCCCGCACAGTCAGATGCGCTTGCGGTACCGGGACGTTCTCAGGCAGTGGCGCAACGCGAAACCTGCCAATGAGAGCAGACAGAAGAATCACGCCTTCGGCCATGGCAAAACCAGCGCCCACGCAAACTCGGGCGCCGGAGGAGAACGGCAGATACGCGTCGCGCTGACTATCTTGGTTTTCCGGCCTTGCCCAGCGGTCCGGATCAAACGTATCGGGACTGTCCCAGAAGCGCTCATGTCGATGCAGATGCCATGGGCTCAGCACAATCTGCGCTGCCTTGGGAATGCGGCGATCGCGCCAAATCCGCGGACCCGTCGTCTGCCGCACCATCATAGGGACAGGCGGATATAGTCGCAGCGCTTCGCGAAAAACGTCTCGGGTCAGTGGAAGCTTGGATAGCGCCGAGAAGGGCATCGATAACGGATCTAGCTCTGCGACCTCTGCTGCTACTCTGTCTTGTATTTCCGGATGCGCCGCAAGCAGCCAGAGCGCCCATGCAAGGGCGCTTGCGGAGGTTTCGTGCCCTGCCAGAAAGAAGATCGCAACCTGATCAACCATCTCTTCCGGACCAAACCCCTGCCCGGTTTCGGGATCCCGGGTGGTCATAATTTTGGTCGCCAGGTCATCTGGCGCCGTTCCCGCGGAAATCTCGGCGGCTCGGGTCTCGCACAATCCGCTCAGCAATGCTCTGATTTCCGCGGCAGCTGTTTTTGTGGTCTGCCGAAACGACCGCGGCGCCCAGCGCGGAAGGGGCAGGAAGGCGCCAAGGTTCAAGATCGGCTGGCTGCGCTGATACGCCTGAAATGCGCGGAACACTTCAGTTGCGACCGTGTCTTCTATCGGTATCGAAAACAGCGTGCGGAAGATTACGTCCGCCGCGGCATGGCTTGCCTGTTCCTCAATCTCCACGGCGTCGGCCGCCGCACAGGCAGAGAGCCGCGCGACCGCTTGCGCGGCCGCTTGCTGCATGGCGGGAAAACTGTCTCGCACACGTCCGCCCTCGAAGGCCGGATCGATGATCCGTCGCTGACGTTCCCAGACGGTTCCGTTTGTGAGAAAGACGCTCTCTCCCAAAAGCGGGCGCAAACCTTCAGCAACACGGTCAGATTTGGGAAACTCTTGCGGTCTTTCCTGCAGCACCTCGCGCACCAGCCGGGGGTCGTTGACCAGATAAGAGCGAAAGAACGGCGTGCGGTACTCCGCCATCCACGCCCTGTAGAGCCGTTCAGGTTGCGCTGAAAGGATATCGGCACGGAACAGGCGCACGTACTCCCAAAACCGCACCTTGTCCGGTCGTGACGGCGGTTTGGGTGCGCGCCAGTCGGTCACAGCGCGGCTTTCACGCTGGGCGACGGCGCGCGATTGCCATAGCGCTCTTTCAACAGTTTCGGGCCAGCCGTAATCTGAAAATAGTCATAGTCGCCGGGTTGGTCGAAAGCGTGCATGTACTGGAAATGAAGCCGAAAGAACCGCCAGCGCAAGGCGCGCCACGTTTCGGGCTTCAGGGTTTCAGAGAAACGGGCCGAGATCATCAGGGGCCGATACGTGCGCGGCCCTGCAACACCGCTGACCCCCACCGGGTGGCACAGCGCAAACGCACATCCATCGCCGGGAGCAGTCACATCGAGCCAGAAAACCTGATCCTGCGCGCCCATAAAGGCCAGATCATCTCGCAGTTCATCGGCTTTGGGCAAAAGCGAAACCATGGGCACGACCTGCCCCAGTGTGAGCAGCCCCGTCTGTTGCGTGAGACGTCGGGACCGCACCAACCGCGCGATGACGGAAACCGCCAGATACGCCCCGGACGAATGTCCGACGACAAGAACTTCATCCGCTTCGGCGGCGGCGATCCGGTCGGCAAAAGCGTCGAGCCTGACTGCAAGCTCTGGCGGGTACGCGCCCCCGAGCCGCGAGGCGTAGGCATAGTCCTGCATCAGGTAATCCGCTAAAAGTATCCGCTCGAACCGCCGAAAGAGCGCAAGCATGACCCAGACGGAACCAAGCCCAAGAAACGGCCCAAAGGCCGTCCCGACACTACGCCAGACCAGCACACCCACGAACACTGCGACCGCCGCCTGCAGCAGCAGGGCCAGAACCGGATAAAGCGCGGCCAGGACCGGTCCCTTACGCAGGCGAAAAAGGCGGAACAATACGCCGGTTCGAACATAAATCCACGCCGTCCGAAACAGCGCGGCATAGACCGCAAACACGCTCCCCGGCATCGAGGCGCGTACGAGATCTGACCATTCCAGAACCTCGACATGTGCGCTTGTTGTTTGGCCATCAATTTCTGCCGACACCGCCCAGGATGGTTGGCCTGCCCGCCCCTTGATCGACAATGAATAGCCCGAGATCTCCGCCTGACGGGAGCCCTCCCGCCTGTACAGTTCACGATAGCGGCGGGTGGGAAACGGATCATACCCCGGCACGTAAAATACATGCCGGTGGCGCACGCCTGTCTGATCTGTCTTGCCCGTCACCCGCTCTGTCTCGGCTGTGTGTATTTCGATCAGCCTAATGCGCGGGCGCAAGCTTGAGAAGCTTGTGCCTGACGCGCGCGACGTTAGAACAGACGCATGAGCGGAAAACACGACCTAGATGCGCGCGGACTTCTGTGTCCCTTGCCAGTTCTCAAGGCCCGCAAGCGCCTGAAAGCGCTGGCAACCGGAGAGGAGTTGCATCTCGTCGCAGATGACCCAGCCGCGATTGTGGATGTCCCGCATTTCTGCCTCGAGGCGGGTCATGAACTGCTGTCACAATCCGATACGGAAGATGCAGCCCAGCTGTATATAATCCGGAAAGCATAAAGGCGGGGCATGCCCCGCCTTCCTTGGCTTCTCTGGTCGCTGAGTGCTCTAGCGAGCCACAGACCACCAGCCGCGCCGCTTGGGTTTCTTTTCGGCTTTGGGATCAACGGCTGTAACCTCGGGCTCCGGGTCAGGCGCTGGTTCTGCGTGTGCAACTTCAGAAACCGGCTCCGGCGCTTCATCGGCAACCGCCTCAGCGACGGGCGCCGGGTCGGCGACGGGCTCCGGTTCGACATCAGTCGCGGTTTCGGACGGCGGATCAGCCGCCTCTGCCGGCGCTGTCTCAGCCTCCGCCTCGTCGGATTTCTTGCGACGCCGCCGCCGCCGCTTTTTGGGCTTCTCAGTATCCGCCTCGGCCTCCTCGGGCGCAGCTTGCGGCTCGGATGTTTCGACCTCGGAAACCTCGTCGCCATCAGGCTCCGCAGGCACTGTTTCGGCCGCATCGCCTTCCGCAACGCCATTGTCCTCTGAACTCGCATCCCCATTGCCGCTCCCGCGACGACGGCGACGCCGGCGGCGACGCTTCTTGGGCTTTTCTTCTTCGTCCTCATCGGCAACGACGTCGATCGCCTCTGGCTCTTCAACACTCTCGGTGTCTTCCATCACCGCCAGATCACCGGACACAACCGGAACGGTTTCTGCCACGATGCGCGTCGCAGTCTTGAACCTTTCAATGTTGAAATCAGCCCCGGTCATTTCGCCATCTGCTTCAAGCCGCACCGACAGTCCGTGACGGCCCTCAAGCATTGCAATATGCTCGCGCTTTTCATTGAAGAGATAGTTGACCACATTCACAGGCGCGCGGACCAGAACCTCCTTGGCACGGCGGCGCATCCCCTCTTCTTCCAGCGCGCGAATGATCGACAACGCAAGCGAATTGTCGGACCTGATCAAACCAGTGCCATGGCAATGGTGACAAGGCTGCGTGGTAATCTCAAGCATGCCGGGGCGCAGGCGCTGCCGCGACATTTCCAAAAGCCCAAAGCCAGAAATCCTGCCCACTTGGATGCGCGCACGATCGGTTTTCAGCCTATCCTTGAGCCGTTTCTCGACAGCATTGTTGTTGCGCCGTTCTTCCATATCGATGAAATCGATCACGATCAGTCCGGCGAGATCACGCAGGCGAACCTGACGCGCCACTTCTTCGGCGGCCTCGAGATTGGTCTTCAGCGCTGTTTCTTCGATCGAGCCTTCCTTCGTGGCCCGGCCCGAGTTTACATCGATTGCGACCAGTGCCTCGGTGACACCGATCACCAGATAACCACCCGATTTGAGCTGGACCGTCGGGTTGAACATACCCGAAAGATAACTTTCGACCTGATAGCGCGCGAAGAGCGGAAGCGGATCGTTGTAAGGCTTCACGTTCTTGGCGTGCGACGGCATCAGCATCTTCATAAAGTCTTTGGCAAGGCGATAGCCTTCCTCACCCTCGACCAGCACCTCCTCGATATCCCGCGAATAAAGATCGCGGATCGAGCGTTTGATAAGGTTGCCCTCTTCATAAATCTGCGCAGGCGCGGAGGATTTGAGAGTCAAATCCCTAATCTGCTCCCAAAGCCGCTTAAGATACTCGTAGTCGCGTTTGATTTCCGTCTTGGTGCGCTTGGCACCAGCCGTTCTGATAATCAGACCAGCCCCGGTTGGCACGTCAATCTCACCCGCGATATCCTTGAGTTTCTTGCGGTCGGCCGCATTGGTGATTTTGCGAGAAATCCCGCCACCGCGCGCTGTGTTTGGCATCAAGACGCAGTAGCGCCCGGCAAGACTGAGATAGGTCGTCAGCGCTGCACCCTTGTTGCCACGCTCCTCCTTGACGACCTGCACCAGCAGGATCTGGCGTACCTTTATGACCTCTTGGATCTTATAGCGTCGGACCGGTTTGCGCGGGCGCACGATCTCGTCGGCGACATCGGTGTCTGCAACATCCTCTATATCGCCGGTTTCTGTCGCTGCATCCACAGAGGTCTCTATGTCAGGTGTTTCCTCAGCGGGCGCCTCATCGTCTTTTTTGCGACGGCGTGCGCGACGGCGCTTGGGCTTTTCCGCCGGGACCTCGCCCTCTGAAGCTTCCTCTGCGGCGCCGGCTGGCTGCTCCGTTTCGGGCTCTCCGATAACCGCAAGCGGCCCTTCGTCTTCTGTGGCCTCTGCATCAACCACATCCATGCCAGGGATCGTTTTTTCTGGGGCATCCGAAGTCGCGGACACCTCAGGCTCGGTCTGTGCTTCGGACTTGGCTTCGTCGACGTTTTCTTCCTGCTCAACTTTGTCGGAGGTGACTGTTGGGTCCTCTCCTTCGACCGCGTGCGCCATTGAGGAAGGGCCTTTACCCTTATCGTCGTCCTCTTCATCTGTCGCGGTGTTTTCCGCGGCGGCAGGCGCCTCGGACTTCTCCGTATCATCAGAAGTCTCGTCCGCGCTTTCCGTTGGCGCGCTTTCCATTGGCGCTCTTTCATCGACAGCTTGCGCGCCTTCGTCCGCAGGCGCCTCGGCGCCAGGGTCGCTCTGGCTGTTGCTGTCAGTCGTTTCGGTCGCCTCGCTCACTTCCGCCTCTGTTGCCTCCGCCTTGGGCGCGTCGGACTTCTTTCGGCGCCGCGAACGTTTCTTTTTGGGCTTGGGCTCGTCATCTTCCGCCTCGGCCTGCGCATAGGCAAGCTCCTCGGCGATCAGAGCTTCGCGATCGGCGACCGGGATCTGATAATAATCCGGGTGGATTTCCGAGAACGCAAGGAAGCCATGGCGATTGCCGCCATAGTCCACAAAGGCCGCCTGAAGCGACGGTTCAACTCGGGTTACTTTCGCGAGGTAGATATTTCCAGCGATTTGCCGCTTGGATACAGACTCAAAGTCGAATTCCTCGACCTTGGTTCCATCCACCACCACGACGCGGGTTTCCTCCGCGTGGGTGGCGTCGATAAGCATCTTCTTTGCCATGGTGTCTTTCTGCATGACCACGCATACCCCGGCGGCGCAGGGCCACGGGGCGAAAAGTGGGTCATGTTTGCTTGGGCAATGACAGTCGCGCGGTCAGAGGAGCCAGCCGGGAAAAGCCCTGCCTTCAATACTCGTCCTGCCTCGTCGCGCCGCATCGCAGTTCTCCGGCACCATTAATTCCGGTGCCTGTCTGTTGTCCGCAAGCCTTTGCCGCGGGATGAGTTGGGTCGGTCGACAAGCCCCGTCTCGGGAGACCACTTCGCCAGACCCATGAAACTCTGCAAACGCTGCCTGCCTGCGGTCCTGCCGCGGATCGGAGCTGTTTGCAGGTAAACCTGAAACCGGACATCATCGCCACACAGCAGGCGCGCGTCCGTTTCCCTAAATAAGAGCAGCAAGCACTGAATTACAACGATAGATTTAGTGAACTGCGCTGTGCGCCGCTGCAGAGGTTCTATCTTGCAAGCAAATCCGGCACCAAAGTCACGACCCCCGGGACAAGCCACAACAGCCCCAAGGCCGCGACCTGAATCAGCACAAAAGGGACAACACCGCGGTAAATATGGCCTGTGGTCACCTCGCGCGGTGCCACACCTCGAAGATAAAACAGCGCAAATCCGAAAGGCGGGGTCAGGAACGACGTCTGAAGGTTAATCGCAATCATGATCGTCACCCAGGCGGGATCGAGCGTGCCACCATAGATTACAGGCCCCACGATCGGAATGACGATGTAAATGATCTCCAGGAAGTCCAGGACAAAACCAAGAATAAAGAGCACTGCCATGACGATGAGGAAAACGACGATTTCATTATCGAAGGCGCGCAGGAATTGCTGGATGTAGTGCTCACCACCAAAAGAGATCACGACGAGATTTAGAATCTGGCTGCCGATCAGGATCGTGAACACCATGGAGGTTACTTTGGCCGTCTCCCGCACCACCGGAGCCAGAATACTGCGCCGCCACAGCACCCAACAGGCAAAGACCAGCCCGATCATGGCCAGATGATAAGCCACCTGCGCCACGCCAATCGCGATCCAGTCGGCGGTTGAGATGATTTCGCGGCCTGTCCGCAGGTCGAAATTCATGCCGATCACAATCATGATCACAACAGCGAAGGCCGAGGCGAGGATGATCTTGGCGTTGCCCTCCTCCTCACGCAGCTTTCGATAGGCCGCCAGCATAATTGCTCCGCCTGCGCCCAGTGCTGCGGCCGGCGTTGGATTTGTCACCCCGGCCAGGATGGAGCCAAGCACGGCTACTATCAGGATCAGTGGTGGAAATACAACGCGAATAAGGTCATTTCGAGCAAGTCGCGCAACAGCGTGTCTGCAGCTATAAAACACCAGCGCAAAGGGCAGAGCGAGAACTGAGAACGTCCATCCCGGCCCGGACACCGGTGAGATCAGAAAGACATCTGCACCAATTGCCAGCGCAAGACCAACACCTCCGATCCCGAGTGGCATGACCGGCTGACTGGGCGCGACGCCACGCGCCGTGATAAGAGCCAGCGCGAAAAGCAAAACAAGTGTTGCTACACCTGTCCCAACTGGCGCTGCTTGCGCCAGTTTTTCCGCTTGTGCAGCCTCCAGTTCCTCGGCGGTCCGTTCTCTGACGGCGCCGGTTCCGGACGCCTCTGTTTGCGCCGCTGTCTGGGCCACTGCGCGGTCCCATTTCTCCTGCCCATGCAGGGCAATCATTGACGCTTGGCATTCCGGAGAGACGTTGGTCCGCAATTCCGCCAACTGCCCATCCTGGGTCACACCCGACACTGAAAGATCCTGAGATCCGATAACGCCGGCTTGCCCCAGCGCGAGCGTCAGAGCAATCAGGGCGCCGGGGAGTATCAGAAACCACGTGAGCGCTTCGCCTGGCGTGATTGCCTCGGAATTGGCTGCGTTCATCTGGACCGGAGGAGCCTTTGCCGGGTTTAACGTTGCATATCCAAAGGCATACGCCGCGTAAAGGAACGCCAACATGATCCCGGGCAGCAACGCCGCTTGAAACAACGTACCGACAGACAGGACCGCCGGTTTGCCCAAAAACGTCAGTGCATCGGTGCATCCGGCCAGCTGCGCCCTCGTCTCCTGACCAGTGGCATACATATCCCCCGCAAGCGTGCCCAGAAGCACGATCACGATCGACGGCGGAATGATCTGCCCCAGCGTTCCGCTGGCCGCGATGACACCCGTCGCAAGCTCGGGCGCATACCCGTTCTTGAGCATGGTCGGCAGCGCCAGTAGCCCCATGGTGACCACTGTGGCGCCTACAATCCCCGTGGAGGCTGCGAGAAACGCCCCGACAACAACGATGGAAACCGCCAGCCCGCCGGGCAACGGACCAAACACGCGGGCCATCGTGGTCAGAAGGTCTTCGGCGATCCGGGACCTCTCAAGCGTGATCCCCATCATAACGAACATCAAAACAGCCAGCAGCGTTTCAATGTTCTGTCCCGCGATTACCCGCTCGTCCATACGATTGACGACAAAGCTAAGGTTTCGATTGAGCGCCTGCTCCCATCCACTTGGAAACAAGGCTTCTTCCACACGTGGCAAGTCGGGATACCGGAACACACTTATGCTGTCGCGGGCGACGCCCTCTGCAAGCAGAGCGGCGTATTCCGCGGACCTGGTGTCAATGGCCTGATGCACCAACAGTCCGGCGGAATCGAGCGCAGCGATCATTCCAAAGCTCAGAATTCCGGCACCGCCAATAGCGAAAGCGACGGGAAAACCTGACATTATGGCTGAGAACAGCGTCAGAAAAACAATCAGAAGACCGATCTCGATCCCATCAAACCCGAGCCACATACCCCTGCCCCTTACTGCAGCTCTGCGGAGGGTTCCGCGGCCGTGTCGCCGGGATCATCCGGGTCAAAGTACTTCGCCGTGGCCTGCTCGCCTTCAATGCATTCCAGACACGCGCGATAAAACACGGCTACCGCCTGTATCAACATGGTGGCGCAAAACGCGAGCAGAAGAATCTTGAACAGAATGTAGGCATCAAACCCGTTCGGACTGAACCCAATTGTCTCCACATTCCAGCGAACGGCGCGCGCTTTCATCAAGGTTCGCTCCAGCGGATCGGTTGCGTTTACTTTTGGGGTGATCAAGTGTCGCCAAAGGAAAAACCAGGCATAAAACCACATCAGAACAAGCGCCGGGATCATAAAAACCACCGCGCCAAGCATGTCGACAACGCGCTTTGTGCGGTAGCTGACCCGCGCATAAAACAGGTCCACACGCACATGACCGCCCTGAACGAAGGTCCACGCGCAGCACAAGCATACCACCACGGCGTTCCAGAGCTTCAGGCTGTCACTCCACCATCCCACTGGCTCCATGATCCCCACGCCAAATGGCGCCAGCGAAATTTCTCCCTGCCTGAAAACGGACTGCAAAAAGATCACCATGATCTGCTGCAGCACCATAACGAGGCCAGCCCAAGCTGCGATCCGCCCGACCCCGTTCGCGAAGGCCTCCATCCCTGACACCGCGCCCCATAAAAACGGACGGTGGAAAAGCCCGACAATCCAAACGATCAGTGCCAGATTAAAAAGAAGGAAGAAGAGCTCAACAGAGGCGCCATAATAGACGACCCGCATGAGGTTTTCTTTGTTCGAGAAGTCGAAATAGGTGCTGGCATTGGCCAGCACATGTACGGCCCCGGCCAATCCCTGATACATCTGGATCAGCACCCACTCGATCGCGTCTAGGATCATGCCAGACATCCCGCGTCACCGGAACGGAGAGCGTAGGACCTACGCCCTCCGCAACGTTATCAAATCGCGTCAAGCACCCGTGTTCGTTGCTCGATGTAAGGACCATCGGTCAGTGACAACCATCCGGCGGAGGCGGTCATGGACGCCAGCACCGAGTCGTGAATAGCCGAAAATAGATCGTCGGATCGCGCCTCTCCCAGCACTTCAGTTGCGCCTTTGCCGTAGGCATCCCAGGTGTCGTCCGAAAACTCGTGTGTCTGAACCCCGGCTGAGACCAGCCGCTGCAGCGCAGGCCCGTTATTCGCCATGAAGAGGGCATAGGTGTACTGATGCGTATCGGCAGAGGCGACCTCGATCGCGCGTTGGTGCGCCCGGCTGAGGCTGTTGAAACGCTCAAGGTTCACCGCGACAGACAAAGCCGCGCCAGGCTCATGAAAACCGGCCGGATAGTAGTGCTTGGCGACTTCCTGCAGTCCCAGTTTTTCGTCTGACCACGGGCCAATCCACTCGGTGCCGTCGATCGCGCCAGTGGAAAGCGCCTGGTAAATCTCCGAAGCCGGCAACACCTGTACGGATGCGCCGAGTTTCGCGACCACCTCGCCGCCCAAGCCGGGCATGCGGAACTTGAGGCCCTGGAAATCCTCGACGCTTTGGATCTGGTTCCGGAACCAACCGCCGCCCTGCGCGCCTGTCTGGCCGGCAACGAAGGAACGTAAACCGAATATCTCGCCCAGTTCGTGATGAAGCTTCATGCCGTCCTGTGCATAATACCACGTCATGAACTCAGGGGCAGTCATCCCGAACGGAACGGCGGTGAAAAAGGCCAGCGCCTTGGACTGCCCAAGGAAGTAATAATCTGCCGCGTGGTACATGTCAGCCTGACCCGCAGAAACCGCGTCAAAGACCTGCAAGCCACCGACCAGCTCGCCCGAAGCCTTCGCGTCGATCTCCAACGTGCCGTCCGTCATGTCAGCGACGTTGTTTACAACGCGCTCAACCGAGTCCCACACGCCTGCTAGTCCACGAGGCCAGCTTGTCACCATGGTGAGCTGTTCGCGCCCTTGGCTCAATGCCGGCGCAGCGAGCGCGGTTGCAGATGCGCCACCAAGTGCCGCGGTTTTAAAGAACTTGCGTCTGTTCATGTGAGTGGTCTCCTCCCAGTTGGACCTGCCCGGATCCCGGCGCCGGGCGTGATGTCACATTGCCGTCATGCAGGGTTTGCACAGCCGACCGCGAAGGAAAATACCAACAACTACGCAGACGCACATCCAGTTGCCTTTTTTTCACCGTTTTACGCCACGGCAACCAAGATTGACCGGGAGCTTCGGCTTTGAAACACTACGATGCGAATTTCGGATCAAGGGTTGGAACCGGGAAATGGCTGCCCTTAAAGAACTCTTTCGTATTGACTATGGGCAGCGACTGTTCCTGATCGCGACCATTCCGCTGGTCTTTGCAATGGCGGGGATCGCTGTGCTGGTCACCAATCAAGCGCGCATTCTGGCCGAAGAGGAAATCCGCGTTCTTGAGGAAGAGCTGCTTGAGGCCAAGCGCGAAGAACTGCGCAACTACATTGCGATAGCGCGTACAGCAATCAACCCGATCTACGGCCGCGCCGGACCGTTCGATGAAGACGCCAAGAACCGCGTAAAACAGATCCTTGCCGCTATGATCTATGGCCGTGAGGGGTATTTCTTCGTGTTTGATTACGGCGGCACAAACCTTGTTGCGCCCCGCCAGACCAACCTCATTCAACGGAACTGGTCCGGTCTCAGCGACCCGTCGGGCACACCTATCGTAGACACACTGATCGCCCTGGCGCGCGAAGGCTCCGGCTATCACGAGTTTGAGTGGCAGCGCCCATCCACTGGTGAGCCGGGTCGCATGGCGGCCTATGTGATCGGACTGCAGGATTGGCAATGGGCCATTGGGACCGGGATATTCATTGACGATGCTCTGGCGACGGTCGCCGCCGCGCGGGCTACAACCGAAGCACGCCTTGACCGTACCTTCTTCTGGATTGGCGGTGTGACTGTACTGGCGCTTCTGACCGTGTTCGCCACCGGCGTGGCTCTGAATATGCGCCAGCACCGCGTCTCAGACGCCAAGCTCAAGGCGTTGACACAGCGGGTGCTGGACACTCAGGAAGAAGAGCGTGGCCGCGTGGCCCGGGAACTGCACGACAGCATCAGCCAACTTCTGGTGGGCATCCGCTATGCGCTGGAACTTGCCCGGCGCCGTGTGGACAAAGGGGACGCACGCGCTGGAGCCAATATAGATCGCGGGATTGATGGTTTGAACGAGGCGATCCATGAGGTGCGCCGCATCTCGCGCGATCTGCGCCCAGGCCAGCTTGACGATCTCGGCCTCGGTCCCGCGATTCAGTCCCTGACAGAGGAATTCAGCAAGCGCACTGGGATAAAAGCTGACATGAAAACAGTGGTGTTCCGCAATCGGCTCGACCAGGATGCAAAGATCGCCCTGTACCGCATTGCGCAGGAAGCATTAACCAATATAGAGCGGCACGCCGATGCAAGCGAAGTGAAACTGGAACTCTTCGGTCATAAACGCGGTGGCACGTTGCGTATCTCCGACGATGGGCGTGGTATATCAACCAGCGAAACGGCAGGTCCCGGCCTTGGCCTTCGAAACATGGCCGAGCGCATGGAGCAACTTGGTGGGACGCTGCGCGTGATGTCCTCCGAAACAGGCACGGTGATCGAAGCAACAGTGCCGCTCAGCCATATCCTGCCCCCCGACCCCGCGACCGACCACCAAAGGCAAAGCGCATGAGCTCCGCCCCCGACCGCACCCGCGTTCTGATCGTAGATGATCACCCGATGGTCGCAGAAGGCATCGAGGCAATCCTCGAGAGCTACGAAGATATGCAAGTGGTCGGCACCCTGCCCTCGGGCCGGGAACTGATCGAGAAGTTGAATGACTTCGAGCCGGACATCGTTCTGCTCGATCTCAATATGCCCGACATCGGAGGGTTATCGGCGACCGAAATGGTGCTCGAGCGATGGCCGGAGATGAAAATCGTGATCTTATCCATGCATGACAGCTCCGAGTACATCTCAACAGCACTCAGCCACGGAGCCCGGGGCTACATCCTGAAAGACGTGCCAACAGATGAGATTTACACCGCGATTACTGCGGTGATGAGGGGCGACACCTATCTTTGTACTGGCGCAACCGCCTCATTGGAGCCCAACACAGCCGATGGCCGCGAGCCGCTGACGCAGCGCGAACAAACCATTTTGCTGCAGCTTGCGTCGGGCCAGTCCAACAAGGAGGTCGCAACAGCGCTGGAAATCTCCGTTCGTACGGTCGAGACCCACCGCAAGAACATCAAGCGCAAGCTCGGCATTTCCTCAACCGCGGGCCTCACCCGCTATGCACTTGAACATGGAGTGTTGCAGGGCACAGGCGTCAAACTCTGAGCCGTAGACCGGTGTTCACATTTGAAGAAATCCGGTGCGATTGAGCCGTTCCAGAAACCTATGCAGCACGCAATTGCGCGAAACCCGACAAGGCCGCCTTTAGGGCGGCATCATCCACATCCCGGTGCAGGACAAGCCGGCTCTCGGGACGCGGCGAACCAATCAGAATACCCTGTGCCGCTAGCGTATCGCGAACGTCGCCCAGCTCGGGGTCGAGCTGCAGATGTACCATGTTGGTCGCCTGTCGAACCGGGCCAAGCCCAAGCCCGCGCAGACCGTCTGCGAGGGCCTCAGCCCGCGCATGGTCGTCGCCGAGCTTTGGCAAAACGTGATCAAGCGCCCAGATCGCAGCCGCTGCCAAAACGCCGGCCTGCCGCATCCCTCCGCCCAGCATCTTGCGCGCGCGGCGTGCGCGATAGATCACATCTTCAGGGCCAACAAGACAGGTCCCGACAGGGGCCCCGAGCCCTTTGGAAAGGCAGACCGAGACAGTGTCTGCACGAGCCGCAAGCTCAGCCGCCTCTACACCAAGACCAAGCGCTGCATTAAAGAGCCTCGCCCCATCGAGATGTACCGACAGTCCGGCGGCACGTGCCGGCGCTATCGCTTCGTCCATCCGCTCCAGCGACACCGCCCGCCCGCTCACCGTGTTTTCAATAGACAGGATCCGCGAGCAGGCGAAGTGCGGGTCATCCTCGAAAATCGCCTCCGCAACGTCCTCCCGCTGCAGCCCAGCATCCGCGCCGGGTTCGAGCACGACCAGCATCATGCCTCCCAGCACGCTTGCAGACCCTGCCTCCCACGCGTTTACATGGTAGCTCTTGCCCGTGATCACCGCATCTCCACGCTGCCCCAGGGCCATCAGAGCGCACAGGTTCGACATCGAGCCCGAGGGAACAAACAGCCCGGACTGCTTGCCAAGCATGTCCGCCAAGCGCGCCTCAAGCCGCGTGACTGTCGGATCTTCGCCGTAAACGTCGTCGCCGACCTCCGCCGCCGCCATGGCCCCGCGCATGCCAACACAGGGTCTTGTCACAGTGTCAGATCGCAAATCGCACCGAAGGTTCATAACCAATCCTTTTGAAACACCACGAATTCGCGGTTCAAACCTGTTCGTACCCCTGTTATGCAGCCCGCGTACTTCTTTGGAAAGGACCGCGCCTTATGTCCATTATCGTCGATGTCTTTGCCCGCGAAATCCTCGACAGCCGTGGCAACCCCACAGTGGAGGTCGACGTCACACTGGAAGACGGAACGGCCGGTCGCGCTGCGGTGCCGTCCGGCGCCTCCACCGGCGCCTACGAGGCCGTAGAGCTGCGCGACGGTGACCCGGACCGCTATGGCGGCAAGGGCGTGCGAAACGCTGTTGCATTTGTAAATGGCGAAATTGCCGAAGCGATCGTCGGCGCGGATGCGACCGATCAGGTGGCGCTGGACGCCACGATGATCGAACTGGACGGCACACCGAATAAGGGCAGGCTCGGAGCAAATGCGATCCTGGGCGTATCGCTGGCCGTTGCGAAGGCTGCTGCGGAAGCGACAGGCCAGCCGCTTTATCGCTACATCGGAGGTACGTCGGCCCGGACCCTGCCAGTGCCTATGATGAATATCATCAATGGCGGCGAGCACGCCGACAACCCGATCGACATTCAGGAATTTATGATCATGCCAGTCTCGGCGACTTCGATCGCCGAAGCTGTGCGCATGGGGTCAGAAGTCTTTCATACCCTGAAAAAAGAGCTATCAGCCGCCGGGCTGAGCACCGGAATCGGAGATGAAGGCGGCTTCGCGCCCAATCTCAGCTCCACCCGAGATGCTCTTGATTTCATTCTTAAAGCTATCGAGAAAGCAGGCTACGCGCCGGGCGAAGATATCTTTCTCGCGCTCGATTGCGCGGCAACCGAGTACTTCAAGGATGGAAAGTACGAGATGGCGGGCGAAGGCAAATCGCTCAGCTCCGCGGAAAACGTCGAATATCTCGCCGGCCTTGTCGACGACTATCCCATCATTTCGATCGAAGACGGTTGCGCCGAAGATGATTGGGATGGATGGAAGCTTCTGACCGACGCCCTTGGCACCGAGGTTCAACTTGTCGGAGACGACCTGTTTGTTACCAACCCGGATCGTCTTGCAGAGGGCATTGAAAAAGGCTGTGGTAACTCGCTTCTGGTGAAGGTGAACCAAATCGGCTCGCTGACTGAAACACTGGCGGCTGTCGATCTGGCGCACCGCAACAAGATGACCTGTGTTATGTCCCACCGATCAGGCGAAACCGAGGACGCAACCATCGCTGACTTGGCGGTGGCGACAAATTGCGGACAGATCAAGACCGGCTCTTTGGCGCGGTCGGACCGGCTTGCAAAATATAACCAGCTCATCCGCATAGAAGAGGAGCTTGGCGAAACCGCCTTGTTCGCGGGCCGCTCGATCTTGCGCTGAGCGGCTTGCAAGCGATCAGTCCGAAGACGCAGGCCTTCGGGCCTCTTCATTTTGAATTCTTGTCCGGCTTCCCAAAAGTCTTCTCGAAACAATTGGTTGTCGGGACGAAACCTGCTCAGTTAAGCTTGGGCCCGTTGGCGCGCTTGGAGGAATGCGGGCAGTCTGAATACCGGTTGAAAGGGACCACGCGTGAAAAAAGAGGCTCTCATTTTGCTGGCTGGCTTGGCCGTGACGGCTTGTGGCACCACCCCTGATACGACCGCAGCAACGCAGTTTGTTGGCAAGGAACTGACTGCAGCTTCCGGCGATAAGGTCATGTTCAATCGCGATGGCACAATCAGTGGCGTGTTGCGCGGCGAACCTGTCGCTGGCACGTATAACGCGACCGGGACTGAGATTTGCAGCCAATACAGCTCACCTGCAGATCTGGTCGGTCAGGACTTCTGCAGCGTTCCTTTGGTCGACGAGGGCAAGGTTACCTTCATTCGCCGCGATGGCAGCCAGTCGCAAGCCTACGCGATCCCGAGTTAAACCTTTCATCTCAATAAAAAAATGCCCTCCGACCAGAGGGCATTTTTATAGTCTTGCTTTAAGCTTGGCTTAGGCGTTGCGCTTCTTGCGCTTCATGGCAGCAAGGCCACCGACACCTGCAAGCAGCAGCCATCCGGCCGCTGGAAGCGGTACCGGGCTTACCTCAACACTCCAGCGCAGATTTTCGCGGGAGGTGCCATCGGGGTCCGCCGCATCCAGAACGAAACTGTCCATGCCGCTACGGGCCCAGAAAGTAAATTCGCCGGAACCGCCATTTACATCGAGAACATCGACGTCATTCAGCAGCAGCGAGCCATCAAAGTTGCCGTTGTTCCCGGTTCCCACGTCAACCCAACGGAAGGTCACGTTGTATTCGCTGGGATCCCCCAGGTACTCGAACGTCCACCCATCCTGATACAAGCCATTTGTACCCGGTTGGTCCGTGATCGAGCCGAAGACGAGCGTGTGACCGACAATGTCAACGGTTGGTCCGGTTGCATTGAAGTCGTTGAACTGAAAATTACACTGGTCGAAATTGATACCGCCGGCAATGTTGCCAAACGGGCCGTCGATTGGATTGTCAGGACCCGGCCCACCTGATTCACAATAGGTTGTTGCCGCGCTGGCAGCGCCCGCAATCAGGAACGTTGCCGCCGCCACACCTAGGATGTTGGAAAACTTCATGTTGTACTCCGAAACCACTTACACTTGCGCTCGGTATAAACACATTTTGGCCGGAAACTGAACACCTTTCTGCGTTGGCGTTGAAATTTTGTCGCCAATCGTGCGGGCGTAGAGCCGATTGTCAGCGTAAGCAAAGACAATAAGCGCCTTCGGTTGAGTAGGAAGACGTGGATAAGAGGTCGCGACCCGATCAACCTGGCCGCAAACAACAGGTAAATTGCTTAAATCGCAAAGATCGGGCGCTAAACCGAGTTAGAACCAAACAACTCAGTTCTCACGGGACCTAAACTAATCAGATCACTATGACCCAGGACCGTCCCCTCTTAGGCATCAGTCTGATGCTTGGCTTCTGCCTTCTTGCGCCACTTGGCGACAGCATCGCGAAGCTTCTTGGCCCGATTGTGCCCCTCGCACTGTTGCTGGCGATTCGGTTTGGGGTACAGGCGGGCCTACTCCTTCCGCTTTGCCGTCTGCAGGGCGTGCCGATCGTTCCGCCTGCGCACCTTCTTTTGCTGGTCGTGTTGCGAACGCTGCTTCACATTGCGGGTGTTGGGATGATGTTCACGGCGCTGCGTTTTTTGCCGCTGGCCGACGCGATTGCGATTGCGTTTGTGATGCCCTTCATCCTGCTGCTGCTGGGCAAACTCTTTCTGGGGGAGGAGGTTGGTCCACGCCGGATTGCGGCCTGTACTGTCGGATTTGCGGGCAGTTTGATGGTGATCCAGCCAAGCTTTGCAGAGGTCGGCGCGGCTGCGCTGTTGCCGCTTGGGGTCGCCTTGAGTTTCGCGCTGTTTATGCTGACAACCCGCAAGGTTGCTAAGGACGTTGGCGCCATTCCGTTGCAGGCCTTTAGCGGTTTGCTTGCGACACTCGTGCTTCTCTGCGTTGTCTTGGTAACTGGCGAGTGGACTGCTTTGGCGACCCTCAGCACACAATCCTGGCTCCTTCTCGTTCTGATCGGAATTGTGGGAACAGTTGCGCATTTGCTTATGACGTGGTCGCTGCGCTATGCACCGTCAGCCACGCTTGCACCTATGCAGTATCTCGAAATTCCGGTCGCCACGTTCTTTGGGTGGCTGATCTTTTCGGACCTGCCCGGCCCACTGGCCAGCACCGGGATCCTCGTGACGATGGCCGCAGGGCTCTATATCGTGTGGCGCGAAGGACGCGCGACACGCGCGGCCCCACCAGCTGTCTGAGGATACCGTGACCGCCGAACAGATCATCACAGAGCTCGGACTTGCGCCGCATCCCGAAGGGGGATGGTACCGCGAAACCTACCGCTCTCAGGTCAGGACGGACGCGCGGCCCGCGGCGACGGCGATCCATTTTTTGCTTCAAGCCGGCGAACGCTCCCATTGGCACAAGGTTGACGCGGACGAAATCTGGCTCTGGCATGCGGGCGCATCGCTCACACTGTCCATTTCTGCCAGCGAAGCGGGGCCAGCAACGGACCATATCCTGAGTGGAGATACAGCGCTCGGTGCACCACAAATCCTGGTGCCCGCAGATCATTGGCAAGCTGCAGAATCTACGGGTGCCTACACGCTTGTTTCCTGCATTGTGGCGCCAGGTTTTGACTTTGCAGGGTTTACGCTGGCCGCGCCGGGGTTTGACATCCCACGCTAAGGCATACTTACCACGCCGCCGCCGACAGCTGCCCGGACACCGGTGGTGCCCGGCGCCGAGGTTGGCAGTCCATTCAGCACCCGAACCGCAAGAAACGCGAAGGCCTGCGCCTCAAGCATGTCACCGTCAAATCCCAAGACATCCACATCTTCAACCTCGGTACTGGCATAGAGCGCAATCATGTCGGTCAGCACCGGGTTCTTGCGCCCGCCTCCGCAAAGAAACAAGCGCTCCGGAGGCTTGGGACAAAGCGCCAGTCCCGCTGCAACACCGGCTGCAGAGCATGCGGTAAGGGTTGCGACCGCATCTATGTCGCTTAATCGGACAACCTGCTCCAACAGGTCGTGAAAATCGTTCCGATCCAGCGACTTCGGCGGCATCTTGAAAAACCACGGCCGTTCCAGAAATGCGCTGACAATATCCTGATCAACCCGTCCCTCGGCGGCAATCAGACCGTCCTGGTCGTAGTCCTTGCCAAACCGTGCGGAAACCGCGTCGTTGATTGGGGCATTCGCAGGACCGGTATCAAAGGCAAGCAATGCGCCCTCTGACGCGGGATCCTCCATGTTCGGATCGACCCAGGTCAGGTTGCCGACCCCTCCCAAATTGACGAAGGCACAAGGCTCCTCGATGCCCGCATGGCGGGCGATGGCATGATGATAGAACGAGGCAAGCGGCGCACCCTGCCCGCCCAGTCCAACGTCCGCGCTGCGAAAGTCCCAAACCACCGGCGTGTCGAGGCGTTCTGCGAGACGTGCGCCGTCTCCGACCTGCAGCGTGCCGCGCCCGCCAGGATCGTGGGCCAGCGTCTGCCCGTGAAACCCGACAATTTCAGCACCTTCAAAGCCCTGTAGCAAACTGACATGCGCCTCCAGAACGATCGGTGCAGCAGCACCTACGCGCCCGCCTTCCCAACAGCCCAAAGCACCGCGCAGAACAGCGCGCTCTGCGTCAGTATAAGGCCGGTAGCCCTGTGCGCCTGTATCAAACACCGCGCGCCCATCGGTCAGCACCATCGCCGCGTCTACGCCATCCAGCGATGTCCCGGACATCGCCCCCAGCGCCCAAAGCCGCTTTCCCTTCATCGTTCTCCTCGATATAGAGCCTCGCACGACCAACAATGACCCGAGACGGCGATGACCTACCAGCCCAAATCCGAGTTTTTGCGCACCATTATCGCGCGGGGCTTTTTGGCAGATTGCACCGATCTGCAGAGCCTTGACGAGGACTTACTGAAAGGGCCTGTGACCGCCTATATCGGCTACGATGCCACAGCACAGTCGCTGCACGTGGGACATCTGCTGAACATTATGCTGCTGCGCTGGTGGCAAAAGACCGGGAACAACGCGATCACTCTGATGGGTGGAGGGACAACCAAGGTCGGCGATCCGTCGTTTCGTTCCGACGAACGGCCGCTGCTGGGACCGGAACAGATCGATGCCAATATCGCGGGAATGCAGCGCGTGTTTGAGCGTTATCTCGACTATTCCCATGGCGCGCTGATGCTCAACAACGCGGAATGGCTCGATGGGCTGAATTATCTCGATTTCCTGCGCGATATCGGTCGGCATTTCTCGGTTAACCGGATGCTCAGCTTCGAAAGCGTCAAATCGCGCCTCGACCGCGAGCAATCGCTGAGCTTTCTGGAGTTCAACTACATGATCCTCCAGGCTTATGATTTCCTTGAGTTGAACCGACGCCACGATTGCACGCTCCAGATGGGTGGCTCGGATCAGTGGGGCAATATCGTCAATGGGATCGACTTAACCCGCCGGGTGCTAGAGCGCGAGATTTACGGCCTGACAACTCCGCTTTTAACGACATCGGACGGACGCAAGATGGGTAAGAGCCAGGGCGGCGCGATCTGGCTCAATGGCGATATGCTCAGTCCTTACGAGTTCTGGCAGTTTTGGCGGAACACCACCGACGCCGATGTCGGGCGCTTCCTGAAGCTTTATACCGAACTTCCCGTCGATGAATGCGACCGCCTCGGCAGCCTCGAAGGCTCCGAGATCAATGCCGCCAAGATTATTCTGGCAAACCAGGTCACTGGCCTTTTGCACGGCGCGGACGCCGCCGCAGCCGCCGAGGCGACTGCACGTGAAGTCTTCGAGAAGGGCGGTGCGGGCGATGACCTGCCGACGCTGACCCTGACCCGGGCCGATCTGGGCGAAGGTATCTCTGTCGTCCAGCTGATTACCCGCTCGGGCCTTGCCAAATCAGGCAAGGAAGCAAAGCGGCTGATCGCTGAAAACGGAGCCCGGCTGGACGACGAACCGCTTACCGATGCAGGCACTATGATAGATGCGGCCGCGCTGGCCCAACCGATCAAACTGAGCGCTGGCAAAAAACGCCATGCTCTGGTGGTCCTTTCGGATTAACCAAATTCAGGCCTCGGCGGGCGCGCTCCCCTGGGACCACTGGCGGATGCCACACTTGCTGAACGATGACGCGGGCACCTCTTGCCGGTTGTCTCGCCTGCCGGTAACAGGTCTCAAACGGCAGACATCGGCAACACGAGACCCGCATGCGCATCCTCATCACCAATGACGACGGCATCAATGCAACTGGACTGAAAGTGCTCCACGAGATTGCGTCTGAAATTGCCGGCCCTGACGGTGAGGTCTGGACCGTCGCGCCAGCGTTTGAGCAATCAGGCGTGGCCCATTGCATCAGCTATACGCACCCCACCATGATTGCCGAGCTCGGGCCACGCCGCTTCGCCGCCGAAGGCAGCCCTGCCGATTGCGTGATGGCGGGACTTTATGACGTTTTGAAGGACAGCGCCCCTGATCTGATACTCTCTGGCGTTAACCGCGGCAATAACTCAGGTGAAAACGCGCTTTATTCCGGGACGTTAGGAGGTGCACTTGAGGGTGCGCTTCAAGGCCATAAGGCAATTGCCTTGTCCCAATACTACGGACCCGAAATCGCCCGCAGCGATGACCCGTTTGAGGCCGCGCGCGTTCATGGCGCACAGGTCGTGCGGACACTTCTGGTGGACGGCGACTGGTCCGGAACCTCACACCGAACCTTTTACAACGTGAACTTCCCTCCGTTTCGCGCGGCAGAAGTGAAAGGCACCCGCGTTGCAGCGCAGGGCGCCCGCGAAGGTGCGCGATTTGCCGTCGAGGCGCAGCTCTCGCCCGCCGGACGCCGATTTTTGTGGGCCAAGGGCAGCCCACAGCACCTCCCTTCCACACCGGGCACCGATGTTGCGGTCAATATGGACGGCTATATCTCTGTCACGCCGATGCGTGCGGACCTGACCGCCCACGATCTGCTGGCGCCTCTGCAAGCGGCTTTCGAATGAGCGCAAGCCCCGAACAAATCATGCAGTTTGTATTCACGCTACGCTCCAAGGGCGTGCGCGATACAAGCGTGCTGGCTGCGATGGAAAAAGTCGATCGCGGGCTGTTCGTCGACGGCGTGTTTGCCGCCCGGGCTTATGAAGATGTGCCGTTGCCAATTGCCTGCGGTCAGACCATCAGCCAACCCTCTATTGTCGGTCTGATGACGCAGGCCGCGCAGATCCAATCCAGAGATCACGTGCTGGAGGTCGGAACGGGCTCGGGCTATCAGGCTGCAGTTCTTGGCCAGCTCGCAAGACGTGTGTGGACGGTGGACCGCCACAAACAACTGACCCGCGTGGCAGAAGACAGATTTAAGTCGCTCGGGCTGACCAATATCACGGTGATGTCGGGAGACGGTTCGTTCGGATTGCCGGATCAGGCCCCGTTTGACCGCATACTTGTGACCGCTGCGGCCGAAGATCCTCCCGGTCCGCTCTTGGCGCAACTGAGGATCGGCGGTATCATGGTGCTGCCAGTGGGGCAGTCGGATGCGGTTCAAAGCCTGATCAAGGTGACCCGCACGGAAGCAGGCTACGACTACGAGGAGCTGCGCAGCGTTCGCTTCGTACCCTTGGTAGAAGGCGTCGCTTCTGACCGTTGATGCGATTTGATCCCGAAGGCGGCGCGGGGACACCGATGCGCAAGACACTCGGGCCCCATACGAAAAATGCAGACTGAAAAACGGCTTAGCAGGCCGAATTAAGACGAAAAATGACCCGGTGACAGAGGCCAGAAGCTGGCCGAGAGCAGAGGCAGAGCAATGAATACCTTCTCCGCGCGAGAGCCCGGGATGGGCTCGTACATCTCCCGAAAGCGCATGACAAGCGCTGTGGCCCTTGTGGCTGCGTTGTCAGTCGCAGGCTGCGACGTGGCAGGAATCGATTATGACATGCGCGATGACCTGTTTGGGTCATTTTCAACCTCAACCGGGACAGTGACCGCGCAACCGCGGCCGGCTCCGGATGGCAACGGCGTTATTTCTTATGACGATTATCAGGTGGTGGTTGCGCAGGGCGGCGACACCGCTTTGTCGATTGGCAGCCGGCTTGGCATTTCGGGAACCGAACTCGCCCGCTTCAATGGCCTGAACCCGGACACGCAGCTTCGCACTGGCGAACTGCTGGCACTTCCGACGCGCGTCGTCGCGACCCCGGCGGCACCGGTCAATGGATCGACAGATATCGCGAGCATTGCGGGCGACGCGATAGAGCGGTCCGAGCTTCCGAACAATCCGCAGGCTTCCTCCACGGCCCAGACGGGCGACACCGGAACACAGCCGCTGCAGCACCGCGTGCAAACTGGCGAGACTGCCTACTCAATTGCCCGGCTTTACGGCGTTTCTGTACGCGCACTCGCCGACTGGAACGCGCTCGGGCCGGATCTTGCAGTCCGCGACAACCAGGTTCTTATGATCCCGGTCGGCGCCCCTGCGGGGTCTGAAGACACACGCACCGCAGCGGTCGCCACAACTGCGCCGGGGCAAGGCTCGGAAACACCGGTGCCACCTTCGGCCTCGCAGCCCTTGCCACCACCTGAGCCCGCAGCGGTCAAACCTGAATCCCCGTCGCTCGATCAATTCCAGACGGCTTCATCGGACACAGCGACCTTCGCGATGCCGGTGACGGGTTCCATCATCCGCAGCTATGACAAAGGCCGAAATGACGGGATTGGTATCGCCGCCGACGCCGGCGCCCCGGTCCGGGCGGCAAATGCCGGCGAGGTTGCGGCCATCACCCGCGATACCGATCAGGTTCCGATCCTTGTTTTGCGGCACTCAGACAACCTGCTTACGGTCTACGCAAATGTCGGCGACATCAAGGTCGAGAAGGGCGATACTGTCTCACGCGGGGAACAAATCGCGGCAGTTGCCCCGGGCGATCCTTCGTTCCTGCATTTCGAGATTAGGGAAGGCATCGACAGCGTTGACCCGCTCGACTACCTGAAATAACTGCGCGCGCCCTATCCGGTGACGGCGGGGCGGGCGCGGCACAGAAGGAAGTGTACGTCCGAGGCGTCCAGGCGCTTTAGGCGCGTCCGCAGCAGGAACGCATAACTGCCCTGGTCATCACGCTCCATCGCTTCAAAAATTGACAAAAGCCATGCCTCGTCAAAGCTGACTTCATTGGTCCCTGCGGCAAAAGCGCAAAGAGGTCTGCCGAGCAAGATAGAAAGCCGGATGCAGACAGCATCCAGCGCTGGCATGCCTCGGAGCTCCGAAACCAGTTGCATGTCCGCCAGCATAGCCGAAGCGGCACGTGTTCGGCGCAAGGCACCGCGCAGTGTCTCGAGCCGGTTTCGGGAAGCATCGTCAAGCGTTGGGCCCTCCGGTGCCGGGTGGGCCTGAGTAGACATGTCCGATGTTTTTGCAACAAGCTGCATGGTAGGGCCTTATCGGTTTCTGACAGAAATAGTCGAGAAATAGACAAAGTTCCAGAGGCTCTTTGACCAAAAACGAAAAAGCCCCGCTTTTGGGCGGGGCTTTAGGGGTTCTTTTTTGGGTTTGACTAGTCGATCATTGGCAAAAGCTTATCAAGCGAAGCTTTTGCGTCGCCGTAGAACATCCGCGTGTTCTCTTTGTAAAAGAGCGGGTTCTCGATGCCCGAATAGCCCGTGCCCTGCCCGCGCTTGGACACGAACACCTGCTTGGCTTTCCAAACCTCCAGCACTGGCATGCCGGCGATGGGCGAGTTCGGATCGTCCTGCGCAGCCGGGTTCACAATGTCGTTGGAGCCGATCACTATGACCACATCCGTGTCCGGAAAGTCCTCGTTGATCTCGTCCATTTCCAGGACGATGTCGTAAGGCACCTTGGCTTCTGCCAGCAGCACGTTCATGTGGCCAGGCAGACGCCCGGCGACCGGGTGGATCGCGAAACGCACTTCTTTGCCTTTTGCGCGCATCTTGCGGGTCAGTTCGCTGACCGCCTGCTGTGCCTGCGCAACGGCCATACCGTACCCCGGCACGATAATCACACTGTCAGCCTCGTTCAGAGCCGCTGCAACGCCATCAGCATCAATTGCGACCTGCTCCCCTTCGACTTCCATCTGCGGCCCTGCTGCGCCGCCGAAGCCGCCGAGGATCACGCTAACAAAGGCCCGGTTCATCGCCTTACACATGATGTAGGACAGGATCGCACCGGAGGAGCCCACAAGCGCACCGACCACGATCAGCAGGTCGTTGCCAAGCGAGAAACCAATCGCCGCCGCTGCCCAGCCCGAGTAGGAGTTGAGCATGGAGACAACGACCGGCATATCGGCACCACCGATGCCCATGATCAGGTGATAGCCGATGAAGAGCGCCAGAAGCGTTAGCAAGACCAGTGTCCAGCTGCCTGCGCCGCCCAGATAGGCGAACATCAGAACGATCGAGCCTGCCGCGGCTGCCGCGTTCAGCAAGTGCCCGCCGGGCAGCTGTTTTGCAGCGGAATCAACCTTTCCGGCAAGCTTGCCGTAGGCGATCACGGAGCCAGTAAAGGTCACGGCCCCGATCCAGATGCCAAGCACCAGCTCGACCCGAAGGATCGTGATCTCGACCGAGGATTTTTTGGCAATGAGCTGACCGAAGGAGGACAGACCATCATTGATCTCTTTCGGCAGACCGATGGCCGTGTAGCCATCCGGACCCACTGCCCCTAGCACCTGCTCAACGCTTGCGTAGATGTCGGCCACGTTGTTGATCATGATGTCGGCGTTAAAGCCCACGAACACGGCCGCCAAACCGACGAGCGAGTGCATGATCGCAACAAGCTCGGGCATCTGGGTCATCTGCACCTTGGTGGCAAGCTGGTAGCCCACGATAGCGCCAAGGCCGATCAGGATGATCGAGACTGCTGCCAGACCCTGACCCGGGCCTATCAGCGTAGCGATAACGGCAATTGCCATCCCGACAATGCCGTACCAGACCGCGCGTTTTGCGCTTTCCTGTCCGCTCAGACCGCCAAGCGACAGGATGAAGAGAACTGCCGCGACCACATAGGCCGCAATCGTAAATCCATATTCCATAGGTCCGGGCTCCTTAGGATTTCTGGAACATGGCGAGCATGCGCCGTGTCACGAGGAAGCCGCCGAAGATATTGATCGAGGCCATAAATATTCCGAGCGCCGCAAGTGCGGTGATCAGTAAGGAACTCGACCCGATCTGGATCAGCGCGCCAAGAATGATGATGGACGAAATGGCGTTCGTCACAGCCATCAGCGGCGTGTGTAGAGAATGCGAAACATTCCAGATTACCTGGAAGCCCACAAAGACGGACAACACAAACACGATAAAGTGCTGCATAAAGCTTGCAGGCGCCACCGTGCCAACCAGAAGCAAAAGGAAGGCGCTGACCCCGATCAGGATGACCTGCTGTTTGGTCTGCGCTTTGAAGGCTGCAGCCTCCTCGGCCTTAATCTCTTCAGGGGTCTTCTCTTTCGGCTTTTCTTTGGTCTGCACCGCAATCGCCGCAACTTTTGGTGGCGGCGGCGGGAAGGTGATCTCGCCCGCATGGGTGATGGTTGCCCCGCGGATCACGTCGTCTTCCATGTCGTGATTTACGACGCCGTCTTTCTCTGGCGTCAGGTCCGCCATCATATGACGAATATTGTTGCCATAAAGCGTAGAGGACTGCGTGGCCATCCGGCTTGGGAAATCGGTGTAGCCGATGATCGTGACACCATTGTCGGTGACGATCTTTTCGTCCATCACGGTCAGCTTACAGTTGCCGCCGCGCTCAGCCGCGAGGTCAACGATGACCGAGCCGGGCTTCATGCTTTCGACCATGTCCTTAGTCCAAAGCTCTGGCGCTTCGCGGTTCGGGATCAACGCGGTGGTGATCACAATGTCCATCTCAGGCGCCAGTTCGCGGAACTTCGCGAGCTGAGCCGCTGCAAACTCCGGGCTCGAAACCGCCGCGTAGCCTCCAGTGGCCGCGCCGTCTGCCTGTTCTTCTTCAAAATCGAGGAAGACAAACTCGGCGCCCATCGATTCAACCTGCTCGGCCACTTCGGGCCGCACATCAAATGCGTAGGTGATCGCGCCAAGCGAGGTTGATGTCCCGATCGCAGCAAGACCGGCCACGCCAGCTCCCACAACCAACACTTTTGCCGGGGGAACTTTACCTGCTGCAGTCACCTGACCCGTAAAGAAGCGACCAAAATTGTTGCCTGCCTCGATCACAGCGCGGTAGCCGGCAATGTTGGCCATCGAGCTGAGCGCGTCCATTTTTTGCGCCCGGCTGATACGCGGCACCATATCCATCGCGATGACAGAGGCGCCTTTATCCTTGGCCAGCTCCATCAGCGCCTCGTTGGCCGCCGGGTAAAAGAAGCTGATCAGGAGCTGGCCCTTGGTCAGGCGCTTGGCTTCCGCCTCGCTCGGTGGGCGCACCTTGGCGACGATGTCAGCAGCTTTGAAGAGTGCGGCTCCGGTCTTGACGACCTCCACACCCTTGTCTTTATACGCCGCGTCCGAGAAGCCGGCCGCTGCACCGGCGCCCGTCTCGATCACGCACTCGTATCCGAGCTTCTGGAGCAGAACCGCCGAATCCGGCGTCATCGCCACACGGTTCTCGCCCGGGAAGATTTCTTTCGGTGAACCGATCTTCACGTGGTGTCCTTTCCCCTTCTCAGCGCACCCGACAGTCAGGGCGGCCTTCCGTTCAGGAGGCCTCTTAACAGAGGGGTTTATCAGGCCGCAACCGGGTGTTAGCGCCACCGGCACAGAAGACACCCTTGCGGCTAACGCATAGCTATTGCTCGCGTTTTTGAATACTTTCGTATACCGGGCCTATACCCAGCGCCGCGTTTTGCGCTCATACCGGGCAAAGTCGGCGCGAAACTTGCGCCGCAGGCGGTTTTCCTCCGGCAAAATGAAACGGCGCTCCAGAACCCACATCAGAATGGGCACCAGAGCAAGCGACAACCACGCGCTCCAGTTCAACAGAAAACCGGCAAGCAGCATGAGATCCGCCAGGTAAATCGGGTTTCGGGTCCGGCGAAAAATGCCAGACACGATCAGCGTATCAGCTTCCTGATGCGGCACTATCGTTGTGGAATTCTTACGAAATTCGAGAACAGCCAACGCGATCAGCACGATACCCCCTCCGACGAGAAGCCCGGCCAATAATCCGACAACAGGGGAAGCCTCGGGGCCCAGCGGCAGAAAGCTGGTCTGCAGCTTTCCGATCCCCAAAAACACCACCAGCCAGACCGGTGGGATATCGAGCATCTGGAGCGGGCTGAGACCGCGCAGAGGGTTTGTCAATTTAGTCACTCCAAACTGATCGGTTCGTATACCATAATGGCGTGTCTTTAGGGGCGCGTTGGCCGCCGGGTGGCCTCGTGCAGGCCTGTGTCCGTGCGCAACCTGCGTCAAGATGCGCGGGCCAGAGCGTCTCTTGGCATGCTTCAAACACCCTGGCATTCCGCAGTTCAAGCCATCTCTGGCGTTTGTGTCCACACAAGCTGTTGTCCCGATTAGGAACGTTCGCTGGTCTCTGTCACGTTCGTATCTTGCGCCGACCGCTCACTTGCGCGATCACGCCGCCATGTCCGATGCACGCGATCTGTTCCACTTGCCAGAAGGCATCGTCTACCTCGATGGCAACTCTCTCGGGCCGTTGCCCCGCACTGCAATGCAAAGACTTACCAACACGGTTCAAGCCGAGTGGGGCCATTTGCTGATCAATGGGTGGAACGAGGCCGGCTGGATGGATCAGCCTGCCCAGGTTGGGGATCGAATCGGACGTCTAATCGGCGCGGCGCCCGGTTCAGTCGTCGTAGGCGAGACTCTGACCATACGTATTTTCCAGTGTCTTGCTGCGGCTTTGCAGCTGCGTCCGGACCGAAAAACTGTCTTGTCTGATAATGGCAATTTTCCTTCCGACCTCTATGCCGCTCAGGGCCTTCTGGACATGCTGCACCAAGGGCACCGGCTTGAAACCGTAGAGCCCGAGGCCGTAGAGGGCGCACTCGGACAAGATACGGCGGTGCTGTTGCTGACTGAAGTGGACTACCGAACCGGCGCGCGCCATGACATGACGCGTCTGACGCAGGCGGCGCAGGACGCCGGTGCCGTCGTGATCTGGGATCTTGCGCATTCAACCGGTGCGGTTCCTGTGGACCTTGCCGGGTGCGGCGCGGAATTTGCGGCTGGGTGCACCTACAAGTATCTGAATGCAGGTCCCGGCGCGCCGGCGTTTATGTATGCGCGCCCCGATGTTGCCAGCCACATCAAACCCGCCCTGGCGGGCTGGCTCGGCCACGCAGAGCCATTCTCCTTTGTGAGCGACTACGCTCCGGCGGACGGTGCGGCCAGATTTCGCGTTGGAACTCCCCCTGTTCTGCAGATGGCGGCGCTTGATGCCGCGCTCGATGTTTATGAGGGACAGGATCTTGAGGCACTGCATGCACGGTCCTGCGCACTGGGTGACCGGCTGGCCGATGGCTTTCTCGCGGTCTGCCCTGATCTGGAACGTGTGACCCCAAGAGCTCTGGCCGAGCGTGGCAGCCAGATTTCGTTCTCGCACCAGCATGGCTACGCAATGATTCAGGCTTTGATTGCAGAAGGTATCATCGGAGATTTTCGCGCTCCGGACATCCTGCGTTTTGGCATATCGCCGCTCTATATACGCGAGCGTGACATCGACACCGCCATTGCCGCTTTCGCCCGTGTTGTGGACAAGAGGCTCTGGGACACTCCAGCTTTTGCCATTCGCAAGCCGGTCACGTGATCCGGTCGTAATCCTTAACCAACAGGTGTCTTGGAGGTTCGTCTTCCTCGATCTCAGGGAAGCGGCCAATCGGATCGCGGAACCAGTTGTCGGTCTCGTCGTCGTTGACGGTGGAGACCTCGCCGATCAGAACGTCACCCCCCTCGCCCCAGAACGCGTGCCAGTCGCCCGGCATCAGCGTTACGCTTTCACCTGGCGCGAAATGAAGAACCTCGCCGGGTTCGTACTCCCTGCGCACACCATCGCAATAGACCGTGCCTCCCGCTTTTTCATCGAATCCGCCATCCTCGGCAGACCCATAAAGCTCAATCGCCAGCGTCGCGCCTCCGCGATTTATAATGTCCTCAGCCTTCAGATAGTGCCGGTGCATCGGGCTGATCTGGTTCTGCCGCGAGATCATGATTTTTTCGGCGTAGCACATGCCGCCACCGCCTTTCAGGTCGGCCAGGCGACCGTTGCGCACGGTGAACAGGAACAGACCAAGATCGGCGAAATTTCCTTCGCCATAGTCGGTGATATCCCAACCAAGACGCGCGTCCAAAAGCGGCCCTATCGCCGGACGATGCGCGGCCATTTCCTGCGGCGACCAAAATGCGAAGGGCGGCAAGATGAAACCATGCTGCGCGATAAACGCGGCGCCTTCGCGTAAAATTTCATTGATCTCAGAACGCTTCATGTCCGACCCTCCCGCGCGATGCAGCGCAGGGATAGCCGATTCAAGCTGATAGCGCTACCGGAACCGGGCGACGCCCCTCAGACCACGCGCGCACCGCGTATCCAAACGCCGTGAAAAGCGGTCGCGAGACAGGATCGTTCTCGGCATTCCACTCTGGATGCCACTGCACCGACAACGTGAAGCCTGGCGCATCTTTGATGTAGATCGCCTCCGGCGTACCGTCATCGGCATACCCGTCGATCACCACACGCGGGCCCGGCTCTTGGATGCCCTGGCCATGGAGGGTGTTCGTCATAACTTCCGGCGCGCCAAATACACGCGCAAACGGGCCGTCCGGAGAAAGCGTGACGCGCTGCCGGATCTCGAACTTCTCTTCGAGCGTCCCGTCAGGAGGCATACGGTGATTTACCCGACCGGGCAGCTCACGGATCTCCGGGTGCAGCGTGCCGCCCATAGCGACATTGACCTCCTGAAATCCGCGGCACAGGCCCAGAAAGGGTTGCCCACGGTCCACACAAGCGCGGATCAGAGGCAAGGTCACGCTGTCCCTTGCGCGATCAAACATTCCATGCTTTTCGGTTGGCTCATGACCATATTCCTTCGGGTGGACATTCGCCCGCGCCCCAGGAAAGACGAAACCGTCGCAGGTCTCCAAAAGGTCGTCGACGGAGACATAGGCAGGGTCCGCCGGAATGATCAGAGGTGTTGCTCCCACCACTGAAGCCACCGCGCAGGAATTCATAGATCCTGCCGCATGCGCAGGATACTGATCATTGATAAGGTATGAGTTCGAGACGATACCAACAACGGGCCGTGTCATGGCGGTCCTTATTTATACACGCAATTGCAGATAACACCGTGTATAGGCGCCGCCGCGCGCGCCGTCGAGCCACGCACACGCGCAGGTCAGTCGCAGTGGATGCACAGGCGCTGCTGGCCCGCAGGCCTCAAACGACTCCGGAAAACCCCGCCTTCTCAACCCCGGCGAGACCAGCTTCGGCATCATTTTCCGAGGTGTCGCCGGTGACACCAACCGCTCCGATAATCTGGCCGCGCTTGTCTTTTACAAGAATACCGCCCTGCACCGGGACAACTTTTCCATCATAAAGTCCGTTCATTGCTGTCATGAAATAATGCTGCGCTTCCGCGCGGGCGTTCAGCGCAGAGCCCGGCAGACCAATCATGATGCAGCCGTAGGCTTTGCCCCGAGCTATATCAAAACGGCCAGGGCTGGCACCGTCCTCGCGCTCGGCCGCGATCAGGTGCCCGCCCGCGTCCAGAACGACAACGGTTAACGGCTTGAGCCCCATTTCCTGACCTTTTGAGAGCGCTGTCTTGACGATGGTGCGGGCCTTGCGGAGGGTGATCATGGCATAACCTCAAAGTTGAAGAAAGGCCATCAGGCCTTTATGATATATGTATTTTTGTAATTTACGCAGCGGCTTGCGCGCGCAGCTTTTCCTTCAGCTCCAGCCGCCGGGCATGAAGCACCGGCTCGGTATATCCCGACGGCAATTCATGGCCCTTGAAAACCAGATCACAGGCAGCCTGGAAGGCGATCCCGTCGAAACCAGGCGCCATCGGCACATAGAGCGGGTCGCCATCATTCTGCCGGTCCACGACCTCGGCCATCCGACGCATCGTATCCATGACCTGCTCCTGCGAGACGATATTGTGATGCAGCCAGTTCGCTATGTGCTGGGACGAAATCCGGCAGGTCGCGCGGTCCTCCATCAAACCGACATCATTGATATCAGGGACCTTGGAACACCCTACGCCCTGATCGATCCAGCGCACGACATAGCCAAGGATGCCTTGTGCATTGTTTTCCACCTCGCGCATGACCTGCGCCTCGGTCCATTTGCGGAAAGACGCCAGCGGAATCTCGAGCAATCCGTCGACATGCGCTCGGCGCCCGCCCGCTTTTAGCTTGTCCTGCACCGCAAAGACGTTGCAGCGGTGATAATGCAATGCGTGAAGCGTTGCCGCTGTCGGGCTTGGCACCCACGCGCAGTTTGCGCCAGCGCGCGGATGCTCGATTTTGGTATCCAGCATATCGGCCATTTTATCCGGAGCCGCCCACATGCCTTTTCCGATCTGCGCCTTACCGGACAGCCCGCATTCCAGCCCGATATCGACATTGCGGTTCTCATAGGTGCTGATCCAGCCCTTGCGCTTGATGAAGTCCTTTCGGCTAAACGGCCCGGCCACCATTGAAGTATGGATTTCGTCCCCGGTCCGGTCGAGAAAGCCGGTGTTGATAAAGGCCACCCGATGCTGGGCGGACCGAATACACTCTTTCAGATTGACCGAGGTGCGACGCTCTTCATCCATTATCCCGAGCTTTACGGTATACCGCGGCAAGCCAAGCACGGCTTCAACAGCGGTAAACGTGTCATCGGCAAAAGCCACTTCTTCAGGCCCGTGCATCTTGGGCTTTACCACGTAAACCGACCCCTTGACCGAGTTGCCGCCCTCGCGCCGGAGGTCGTGGATGGCGATCAGCGTGGTGATCATCGCATCCATCAGTCCTTCAAAGATCTCATTCCCGTCCGCATCGAGGATCGCCGGATTTGTCATCAGGTGGCCGACATTGCGCACAAGAAGCAACGCGCGCCCCTTAACCGTCAGATCGCTGCCATCAGGCGCAGTGAACACCCGATCGGGGTTCAGCGCGCGTGTGATTGACTTGCCGCCTTTTTCGAAAGTTTCTTCCAGGTCGCCGCGCATCAGCCCGAGCCAGTTGGCGTAGGCCTGTACTTTGTCCTCAGCGTCCACGCAGGCGACCGAATCCTCGCAATCCATAATTGCGCTGACCGCGGCCTCCATCCGCACATCCGCCAAACCTGCTTGATCGCGAGCCCCGATCGGGTGAGAGCGGTCAAAAACCAGTTGAACGTGAAGACCGTTGTTGACCAGCAGCACCGACTCAGGCGCCATCGCTTTGCCCCGGTAACCAGCAAATTTCATCGGGTCCACAAGCGGCAGATCGTCGGCAAGCAGCGTGCCGTCTTTAATGTGGTACCGACGTACATCCGAATGGCTTTTGCCCTGAACCGGAAACGCTTCATCCAGGAAAACGCGCGCCCGCGCCACGACCCGCCCTCCCCGGCCCCGGTCATAGCCGCCTGCCGGCGCTGCGGAGCCCATCGCGTCGGTGCCGTAAAGCGCGTCATAAAGCGAGCCCCACCGTGCATTGGCCGCGTTCAGCGCATAGCGCGCATTGGTGATCGGCACCACAAGCTGTGGGCCCGCAACCGATGCAAATTCGGGATCCGTGTTTTCTGTCTTAATTTCGAATTCCGGGCCTTCAGGAACTATATAACCGATGTCATAGAGAAACTGCTTGTAGGCCTCATGATCATGGGTCTGTCCCAGACGGTCCCGATGCCAGGCATCGATGGTCTCCTGCAACTGATCTCGTTTCGCCAGAAGCGCTCGATTGGTCGGGGTCTTATCCGCCACAAGCTGGGCAAAGCCTGTCCAGAACGCATCAGCATCGATGCCCGTTCCCGGAAGCGCCTCTGTCTCGATGAATTTCACCAGCGTTTTAGCAACCTGCAGTCCGCTGCGCTCCAGCCTCTCCATGGCAATCTCCCCGTTTATCCCCCGACGCGCCCGCGCCTTGTATACCATCGCACGCAGCGCATAAGAAAAAAGCATCCGAGAGGCAACCGCAGATGGCGAAATTGGTCTCATTCTCCGACCAAATTGACGGGGTTCTACGCGACTGCGCAGGTCTAGACAGATTTTTCCAAGGTCCCGGAGCCGCGCGCTGCATGTCTGCATCGCTCCGAGCAGTATTTGACCTCGTCCCAATCGCGCGCCCATTTCTTACGCCAGGTGAAGGCCAGCCCGCACTGAACGCAGTTTTTGGTTGGCAAGTCCGCTTTCCTGCGCATCTTGGGCATCAGAGATCGAGCCTCATCTGACGCGGGTCACTTTGCGTGCGGCGTTGCGCGCGATCATTGACGAAACGCCCGGCCGGGTCCTTGCGACTGGCATGTTTATCGATGACTTGCGCCGCGATACGCGCGAAACCAGATTGCCTGCGCACCGCCCAGACCCGATCACGCGCGGCCGCGGCGGCAGATTTTACGTCGACAATCGGAGTGGGATAGCGGCGCCCCAGAACACTGGTTGCGCCCTGCCAAAGCCACGGCTCCTGCAAAAACGCGTCGGGCACATCGGCCAGCTCCGGAACCCACCGCCGTGTAAAGACACCCGTCGGATCCTGATCGTGACCCTGTTTGACAGGGTTGTACATGCGCACAGTATTCATGCCAGTCGTGCCCGATTGCATCTGCATCTGGCTCCAGTGAATACCTGGCTCATAGTCGGTAAAACGGCGCGCCAGAACCGGACCGGTCGCGCGCCAATCAAGCCACAAATGGTAGGAGGCCACTGCAACAAGCATAGAGCGCATACGGAAGTTGAGCCAGCCGGTATGCGCAAGGTACCGCATACAGGCATCCACGAAGGGCAGACCGGTTTCGCCCGAGGTCCAGGCCTCAAGCCGCGCAGCGTCTGGCACGCGCGGTCGCAACCCCTCGTAATCCCGATGCAGGCAACGCGTTTCGAGTGCCGGTTCGTCTTCCAGCTTCTGCATGAAGTGATCCCGCCACGCGAGCCGCGCATCAAAGCTTTTCATTGCGGCTGCCCAGCCATTGCGCTGTCCCGCAGCCTCCGCCTTGCGCGCCGCTGCCGCGTGGGCAGCTTCGCGAACGGACAAGGTCCCGAAAGCGAGATGCGGCGACAAGCGTGAACAGGCTGTCTCTCCATCTACGGGGCTGGACATAGCACGGCGGTACCCGTGCCCGCGTGTTGTCAAAAAACTGCCCAGCAAGGACAGGGCTTCCGCCCGCCCTCCGCGCTGCCTGTCAGGACAGGGGTCACTGCACAGGCCCAGCGCCTGCGCGTCGGGCACATGGCCGCTCTGCGCGGAAACTCCCTGCAAATTAGCGGGTGGGGGCATGGCGGGCATTCGCACATTCCTGTCTCGCGCCGCCGCCCAGCCACCACGATCGGCCAGCCGCCGCTGCACGCCCATTTGCGGCACTTCCGTCCACTGCACGCCATCGGCCCGCGCCCAGGCTGCAACCGCTCTGTCCCGCGCGAAACTCCACGCATTGCCTGTTTCCTGATGGCTGAATAGTTCGGTTACGCCGTGGGCATTGCAGAGATCACCCAATATCCCAACGGCGCCGCCGACCCGGACAATTAACGGGGCGCCCAGATTTGCGAGCTGCCCGCGTAAATCAGCCAGACACTCCACAACAAACTTCCACTGCCGGGCCGAAGCATCGGATTGCCGCCATAAATCCGGCTCCACGATGTAAAGCGGCAGCACAGGTCGCCCGCGCCCCGCCGCAAGGGCCAGTGCAGGATTATCCTCGACTCTCAGATCGCGTTTGAACCAGAAAAGAACAGCGCCACTCATGATGCTCACCTAGCTACGCCGGGCCACAGGTCAAAAATCGGGCGCCCGGAAATATGTTCGCCTTATGTTCTATTCGCTCCGCTGCAAATGCAAGCGCCTTACCCTTTCAAGTCCGAAAATATCCCCGCCGGAGGCGGCCTTTCGCACAAACAGGACCAAACCACTGGCACCCGGGCCCTGTCCCGCATAGATGTCAGGCACACATACAGGAGGCCTCATGCGCGACGCAGCCCCGGACCACGGCCCGACCCTTCTTTCATCCTATACCCCCTATCCGTTTGAGCTGGAGCATGTTGAGCTCACCTTTGAGCTCGCGCCACAGACCACCCGAGTGCGCTCGCGACTGCGCTTCAGGCCCCGTGAGGCAGGCTCCGATTTGCGCCTGGATGGCGAAAACCTAAGCCTGAAATCCGTGGCTATCGACGATCGACCGCTATCTGTCACGCCCGATGATACGGGCCTGACAGTCCCCGCTGACCAGATTCCCGACGGTCCCTTTACGTTCACTGCCGAAGTTGAGATTTCGCCAGCCGACAATACCGCGCTCGAAGGCCTTTACATGTCTAAAGGCATGTATTGCACCCAGTGCGAGGCCGAAGGGTTCCGCAAAATCACCTTCTACCCCGACCGACCGGATGTGATGGCGCCCTTTGATGTTACCATCCTTTCCTCCGACGCGCGCTCGACACCGGTTCTTTTGTCCAACGGAAATCCGACCGGTCCGGGCACATGGACCGATCCATGGCCGAAACCTGCTTATCTTTTTGCACTGGTGGCAGGTGAGCTTGTGGCGGTGGAAGACAGTTTTACGACCATGACAGGTCGCAACGTCGCGCTTAAAATCTGGGTACGGCCCGGCGACCAGGGTAAATGCGCTTATGCTATGGACGCTCTAAAGCGCTCAATGCGATGGGACGAGACCGCGTACGGGCGGGAGTATGACCTCGATATCTTCCAGATCGTCGCCGTGGACGATTTCAACATGGGCGCGATGGAGAACAAGGGGCTGAATATCTTCAACTCCAAATATGTTCTGGCCAGCCCCGAAACGGCGACGGACCGGGACTATGAACTGATCGAAGGCATTATCGCACACGAGTACTTTCACAACTGGACCGGCAACCGGATCACCTGCCGCGACTGGTTCCAGCTCTGTCTAAAGGAAGGCCTGACAGTCTTTCGCGACCAGCAGTTTTCCGGCGATATGCGCTCGCACGCGGTCAAGCGCATCGATGATGTACTGCAACTCCGGGCCCGCCAGTTCCGCGAGGATGCCGGCCCGCTGGCACACCCCGTGCGCCCCGAAAGTTACATTGAGATCAACAACTTCTATACCGCTACGGTTTACGAGAAAGGCGCCGAGGTGATCGGCATGCTGCGCACACTGATCGGACCTGAGGCGTATCGCAAGGGCTGTGACCTTTACTTTGAGCGCCATGATGGGCAGGCCTGCACGATCGAGGACTGGATCAGGGTGTTCGAAGACAGCACGGGAACAGACCTGTCACAGTTTGCGCTTTGGTATCAGCAGGCGGGCACACCGCGCGTTGATGTATCAGAGGATTGGTCCGAGGGAACCTATACTCTCACTTTCCAGCAAGATACGCCTGATACGCCCGGCCAGACCGACAAATCCCCCCAGGTCATTCCGATCCGTGCCGGTCTTCTTGCGCGGGACGGGCGCGAATTGGCGCCAGATCAGGTACTCAAGCTTACAGAACGGACGCAGGTCTTTCGCTTCGAAGGGTTGCCGGAACGCCCAATCCCCTCTTTGAACCGGGGCTTTTCTGCGCCGATCCTGATGACCCGGGCTGACAGTACAGAAGATCGCCTGACCCGGCTCGCCCACGACAGCGATCCATTTAACCGCTTCGAGGCAGGGCGCACTCTTTCAAAAACCGTTCTTATGCGCGCAATTTCCAAGAGTATCGAGACGCCTGCGGCCTATCTCGACGCACTTTCTTCTGTCGCGCAAAACGACAATCTCGATCCCGCTTTCCGGGCGCTGGCGCTGGCGCTGCCCTCTGAAGATGATCTTGCACAGTCGCTGTTTGAGGCGGGCGATACGCCCGATCCGGTTCAAATCCACAAGACACGCCGCGCATTGCTAAAAGAAATCGCCGAAGCGCTTCAACCGGCATTCGCCACGCTCTATGGCGACATGGCCGTACCCGGACCCTATACGCCGGACGCAGCAGCGGCCGGCAAGCGCGCGCTGCGCGCCACCGCGCTGCGTCATCTGTCCGAACTCGACGGCGGCGCTCTTGCCAGGGCCCAGTTCGAGGATGCCAACAACATGACAGAGCAGCTCAGCGCATTTTCCTGCCTGCTGGCAATTGGAAAAGGCTCCGAGGCAACCGATGCGTTCTATAACAAATGGTCAGGCGACCGGCTGGTTATGGACAAGTGGTTTGCCCTCCAAATCTCCACAGCCGCACCGGACGCCGCGGTCGCGACTTGCCAAGAATTGACCCGGCACCAGGATTTCGACTGGAAGAACCCCAACCGATTCCGTTCGACCTTGGGCGCACTGGCGATGAACCCTGCAGGCTTTCATGACCCGCGCGGCGCAGGCTACGCGTTTTATGCCGACTGGCTGATCAAACTCGATGCGCTCAACCCACAGACGACAGCAAGAATGTCGACGGCATTTGAGACGTGGCGCCGCTATGACACCACCAGACAAGAACAGATAAAAGACGAGCTGGAGCGCATCGCAGCGACGCCTGGCCTGTCGCGGGACACGTCAGAAATGGTCGGGCGCATTCTGAGCGCCTGAGGCTGCCCTACTGCCGACACAGTGACATGCTAGACTTTCTGAATGGAACCTGCGTTTCGCTTCGCCAAACAGGCACGTACCCCGGCGCTTTTCGCCGGAGTCGTCGTGACGCTTGGACTGGTCTGGCTTGGTCTAGTCTATAGCGCGCCGCTTTTTATCTGGTTCATTTGGCTGCCCTGTCTGGCTGCCCTGCTCTGGTATGTGGTGACCAACCCGGTTGCCGGGCTTGAAATCACTGACAAGGACTTGACCGCCTTTCGCGGGAAAAAAAGCTGGCGCTTTGACCTTGCGCGCCTTGCGAAAGTAGAACTTCGCCACGATAGCGACGGCCCCGATACTATCGTTCTGCATTTCCTGGATGGCAGCACTGAGTCCCTTTCTTTGCTCGCCTCGCCCCCGGTCGCTCCGCTGAGACAAGCACTGGCTCGCTTGGGCATTCAGCTGCAAGAAACGTCGGCCTAGTCGGGAACTCTTCCCAATTCTGACCGGCTAAATGCCCAGTCCCGGACATATTTCCGAGTTATCCACAGGCCATGACGGTCACGTATCGACATATCCGTGCAGCCCGTAAGCCACTTCTCTGGCTTGCCGGCGCCATGTGTCTGAGTCTTATGGGAGCGGGTGCGCTGCATGGAGCGCCGCCCTTTTTCTGGACAGTCTGCGGGTGCATCGGGCTGGCCGTGCTGGTTGGGCTGAAGGCCAATAAAGCCGCCGGGCTTGAGCTGGATAAATATGCCCTGACGGCCTTTTCCGGCCGCCAACGCTGGAGCTACGAGCTTGATCGCATCCGTCACGTGGAGCTGCGCCGCTGCGCGCAGGGCCCGGGCGACGTTGTTTTGCTGCTCAGAAACGGCCGCCGCGTGCGCTTGCCAATCCTGTCAACGCCGGAACCGGGTCGCTTTTCCTGCGCATTGGCCCGTTATGGACTGCGGCTGCATCTCGCCTGACCCAAGAAGGCCATGTCCTTTTCGCGCGAAAACAACGTCGTCGGTTATTGCAGACAGGATCACTTTCAGACCGGGCAAGACCGCGCTCAATTTCGTCTTGCCACTCAGCTTTCGTAGCGCGTATTTCCGCGTCGGTTGGCGTCCATCTTTAGCTCCGTGTGAAGCGGCTGATGCGCCCGCTGACCACAGTTCTGCCGCGGGCAGAGCTGGCAGTTGATTCCGATCTTGGAGAACAGTCCGACCTCAGCAAAGCGATAAGGGCTTGCATACCCAATCCGCTCCGCGTGGCTCATCTCGCACCCCAATGCCACGGCGAGACGTCGTTCCTGGGTGCCCCGGCTATAGACGGGTCTGTCCGTTGTGCGGGAGATTGTGAAAAACTGCTCGCCGTCAGGCAGTTCCACAAATTGAGGCAGGATGACCCCGGGCGACCGGAAGGTGTCATGCAGGTTCCAGACCGGACAGGCGCCACCATATTCGGCCAGTTGAAACGAGGTCGAATTGAACCGCTTAGAAACGTTTCCGGCTTTGTCGATACGCAGAAAAAAGAATGGCACGCCTTTGGCACCATCCTTTTGTAAAGTCGTCAGACGGTGGCAGACTTGTTCGAAACTCACCGAACAGGCAGCTGCGATCCGGTGCACGTCATAGGCCGTACGCTCCGCCAGATCGAGAACCTTGTCATATGGCATCAAAAGCGCCGCGGCAAAGTAGTTGGCCAGTTCGACCCTGCAGCGCGCGAGCCCGCGCCCCTTGGTCAACCCCGCATCTCGCACCAAGCCCTCCAGGATGTCCGAGAATTCCACCAACCCAAGAACATGCGCGAGCTGGAAAATTCGATTGGGATGATCCAGCGCTTCGGACAACCGCAGGAGACGGCGATCCGTATCATACACGCGCAGAGACTTACCCATATCGAGAATGCGCTCTAGACGCACTTCGATCCCGTGCCGTGCCGCCAACCGATCCTTCAGATCGGCATAGACGTCATCCTCACGCCCCGGCATCTCATGGCGCACAGTTTCTGCCGCTGCCTCCAGCTCCTCGAAGTAGTTGGAATGATTTCGAAAAAAGTCGTGAATCACAGTCTCCGGAGCTGAGGCCACCAAGTCCGGCAATCCGCCGTCCGATCCCATGCGCATCACCTTCTCCACGGTGGTGCGATGCGTTTGGTGCAGCTCCAGAAATCTGTCGACCAGCTTGGGCGCGTGATCAATGGCGGCGCGCAGCTCCTGCAGATCCGGAGCCTTCCCGCCAAAAAGGGGATCCTGCACCGCCCGGCGCAGATCGCTGAGCCGTGTGGCGCCGTCATCCTTGATCAGGTTCCGCCAGTCTACATTATAGGTTTCGGTAAGCGCCATGAGCACTTGCACCGACAATGCGCGCTGGTTGTTTTCAAGCAAATTCACATAGGCCGGGCTGACGCCCAGCGCCTTGGCCATTTCGGCCTGGGTCTGCTTGCGCTCGCGTCTAAGCTGGCGCAGTTGCGGCCCCACCAGTGTCTTTCGCATCCACCCCTCCCCGATGTGTCTGCGCAGCTCGTTATGAGAAATAGTTACAAGTTTACAAAATCTCGATTTGTGAAAAGGAACTATTACACGCCAACGCGAAATCCAGTGAAATCCGACTTTGGTCGCATCATATCGTTGGCCACCCAGCGGGTCTGAGTGTCTTCCGAGCACAGGATCCCGGGGCCCGGAAAGTCATTTGGGAGGAAACGCAATGACACTCAGCTTTACCCGCCGTGCAGCTCTGGCAATCGCCGCAGTCGCCGCTACCTCGATCGCCGCGCCGGCTTTTGCCGACAATGACGACTGGCAGCCTAACAAGCCCGTCGAAATGGTCATCATGGCCGGTCAGGGCGGTGGCGCAGATCGCCTCGCACGTCTGTTCCAGTCGATCATCCAGAAGGAAAACCTTGCCTCAATGCCGGTGCTTCCGGTCAACAAGGGCGGCGGCTCTGGCGCTGAAGCACTGCGCTACCTAAAAGACAAGGAAGGCGACGCACATCTGGTTATGGCGACGCTGAACTCCTACTATACGACGCCGATCCGCACCGATATCGGTGTCGATATCGAGGAATACACGCCGATCGCGCGCATGGCGCTCGACACCTTCGTTCTTTGGGTCAACGCAGACAGCGACATTTACACTCTGGAAGACTACGTTGCCGCGGTGAAAGAAGCCGGCGGCACCTGGAAAATGGGCGGCACTGGCACCGGGCAAGAGGACAGCCTCGTGACCGCGATGCTCGAGAAAGAGTTTGGCATCAAGCACACCTATGTTCCGTTCAAAGGGGGCGGCACCGTGGCCAAAAACCTCGTGGGTGGTCATATTGACTCGACGGTGAACAACCCGTCCGAGCAGATGGGCTTCTGGCAGGCAGGCAAATCCCGCCCGATCGTGGCTTTCACACCCGAGCGCCTTGCTGTTTTCCCGGACGTACCAACAGCGAGCGAAGTTGGACATGACATCGTGTATTGGATGCAGCGGTCCTTCGTTGGTCCGAAAGACATGCCGGCAGAAGCGGTGTCCTACTACACAGCTATGTTTGAGGCGCTGAGCCAGTCCGAAGAATGGCAGACCTACACGCAGGAGAAGGCTCTGATGGCCGACTTCCTGACCGGTGACGCACTACAGGCCTACTTCCTTGAAGAGCGGGACAAGCATGCCGCGATCCTCAAGGACATGGAGGGCGAAACAGGTTCCTGAGCACTCCCCGCTTGGGACTTTCCGGGGCGGGCCGTCAATCACGGCGGTCCGCTTCGGGCACTAGAAGACGATCTGCACCCGGGTGGAAGTGGGCGCAGATCGGGAGACCGGCCCTGGGGTGAGGGCCACACATAAGGGGAGCAGAGACGATGCTTAAAGCTGAAAGTGTCATCGCCGTCGGGCTTATGGGCCTGTCGATTTACTTCATGATACATGCAACTGTTCTACCCATCGGGTGGGTCGAATTCGAGGGGCCAGGAGGCGGGGCATTTCCATTCTGGTTGTCCGCTGCGATGCTGGTTTCTTCGGGCTGTATCCTTCTGAAATCACTAAAAGAAAGTGAATCCGAAGACGCGGCTCCCTTTTTTGATCCAGATACACGGCGTGCAGTTGCCGCTGTCAGCATTGCCCTTTCGGCGACGATTGCACTGATTCCGCTTACTGGAGCCTACGTCGCCATCCCGCTCTTCCTCTTTTGGTATTTGAAAATCTACGGCGGACACGGATGGACGCTGACTGCAATTCTGACGGTTGCCGTCCCGACCTTTGTGTTCTTTTTCTTCGAAGTCACGCTCCGGATTCTGCTGCCCAAGGGGATTACAGAACCGCTCTTCTTCCCGCTTTACGCGATGTTCTTCTAAAGCAGACCCCGGAGACCACTCATGGATATTCTTGCGCTTCTCGCGGACGGGTTTGCAACGTCTCTCTCGCCGCTCAACATCTTTATCGTTCTGATTGGCGTCACGGTCGGGCTTTTCATCGGCGCAATGCCCGGGCTGGGCTCGGTCAATGGCGTAGCCATCGTGTTGCCACTGACCTTCGTCGTTCCGCCTGCCTCCGCCATAATCCTGCTCTGCGCCATCTACTATGGGGCCATGTACGGGGGAGCGGTCAGTTCGATCCTGCTTGGCATTCCTGGGGCGTCGACCGCCGTCGCCACCACCTTTGACGGACGTCCCATGGCCCAGAAGGGTCAGGCCGGCCTTGCCCTCATTGCGGCAGCGGTCGCGTCATTTATTGGCGGGACGATCTCGGTTGTGCTGTTCACGCTCTTCGCGGTCCCACTTGCCGATCTTGCACTCGCCTTCGGGCCGGCGGAGGAATTTGCGCTCGTGTTGCTGGCCTTCACGACCTTTGTGGGCCTCGGCGGCGATGATGTGCTGAAAACCATCGTGATGATTTGTCTTGGCCTTGTTCTATCAACCGTCGGTCTCGATCTGATCTCGGGTCAGCCCCGCCTGATCTTCGGCGATCTGCCGGGGTTCTATTCCGGAATTTCTTTTCTGGTTCTGGCCATTGGTGTTTATGGGATCGGAGAGGTACTTCATACAATTGAGACCTCCAAATCCGCGCCCCAGGTGACACCGGCGAAAATCACCTTTGCCGAACTTGGCGCAGGTCTGAGGCGCATGAACCAGCTGTGGCGCACCATGAGTGTTGGCTCCTTCCTTGGCTTTTTTGTAGGGATGCTGCCAGCCGCCGGGGCAACGCCGGCATCGCTCATGGCCTACGGTATTGCAAAAACCACCTCCAAACGGGGGGATAAGTTCGGCGAGGGCGAGATCGAGGGCGTGGCGGCTCCCGAAACCGCAAACAATGCGGCGTCCACGGGCTCGCTCTTGCCGATGCTGACCCTCGGGATCCCAGGCTCTCCGACCACGGCCCTGCTGCTGGGCGGCATGGTGATGTGGGGGTTGGTGCCAGGGCCAATGCTGTTCATAGAACAGCCCGACTTTGTATGGGGTCTTATCTCCTCGCTTTACACAGCCAATGCTGCCGCTGTGCTGATCAACCTCGCGCTGATCCCCCTCTTTGTATGGGCGTTGCGCATGCCTTTCACCGTGCTCTGCGCGCTTGTGATTGTTCTGTGCATCGTGGGGGGGTTCGCCCCGTCGCAGAAAATGCATGATGTCTGGCTTATTGCCGGTTTTGGCATCGCGGGCTATGTCTTGCGCAAGGCTGATTACCCGCTTGCTCCACTGGTGCTGGCGCTCGTACTTGGCCCGCTCATGGAGAAGAGCTTCCGCCAAACGCTGGTGGCCGAACAAGGCAATATCTTTGCCTTCGTCGAACGCCCGCTCTCGGCAACCTTTATGGGGCTTGCGCTGCTGTTCTTCGTGCTGCCGCTACTGAAATATCTCCGCAAGCCCCGCCGGGGTGGCGTGCCTGCGGAATAAGACGAGACGGGGAGACGAACCTATGGCAAACACCTACGCTGCGCTCATTGAGGCGCATCCCGACAACGCGCCCGCGATTGGGGCTCCGGATCGCCCCTGGCTCGATTACGCCGGTCTGCGCACACAGGTCGACACAACCCGCGCGGCGCTTCACGCGGCCGGTGTGGGCCGGGGCGACAGGGTCGCACTGGTGCTGCCCAACGGTCCGGAAATGGCAAGCGCCTTCGTGACCGTTGCGCAGGTTGCCACCACCGCACCGCTCAACCCCGCCTATAAGCAGGAAGAGTTCGAGTTTTACCTCGAGGACCTGCAGGCAAAGGCGATCATCCTCCCGGAGGGCTATGACGGACCCGCTTTCGGCGCGGCTCAAAAGTATGATCTCGCTATTCTGAGGTTGTCGTTCGACGCGGATGCCCCGGCGGGCACATTCATGCTGACCGCAGAAACCAGTGCCGGTACCGCCGATACACGCGCCCCGCACCCCGATGATGTGGCTCTGATCCTGCATACCTCCGGCACGACATCGCGCCCGAAGATTGTGCCTCTTCTTCAGTCCAATGTGGCAGCTTCGGCGCATAACATTCTGACATCTCTCGAGTTAACCCCAGACGACCGGTGCATGAACGTCATGCCGCTCTTTCACATTCACGGGCTGGTCGCTGCCGTATCCGCATCCCTCGCAGCGGGTGCTTCGATCTGGTGCACACCGGGCTTTAACGCATTGGCGTTTTTCGGGCAGATGTCGGTGTGCAAACCGACCTGGTATACCGCTGTGCCAACCATGCATCAGGCGATCCTGAGCCGTGCCGGCCGCAACAAGGATGTGATCGGCGCAACCAAATTGCGGTTCCTGCGCTCATCGTCGGCGTCCTTGCCGGCGCCGGTGATGACAGAGCTTGAGCAGACCTTTAACGCCCCGGTGATCGAAGGGTACGGGATGACCGAAGCGGCACACCAAATGTGTTCCAACCCGCTTGGAATGGGCACCCAGAAACCGGGTGCCGTGGGCGTCGCCGCGGGCCCGGAGGTGCGCATTGCCGATGAAAACAATGACCAGCTGGTCGCCGACAGTGCCACGGGCGAGGTGGTCATATCGGGTCCGAACGTGACTCCAGGTTACGAGGGCAACCCCGAAGCCAATGCCAAGAACTTTTTCGAGGCCGAGGGCAAGCGCTGGTTCCGCACCGGAGATCAGGGCACATTTGACGCAGACCGCTATCTTCACCTGACCGGCCGCCTGAAAGAAATCATCAATCGGGGCGGCGAAAAAGTCAGCCCGCTGGAGGTAGATGCGATCCTGCTGGAGCACGACGATATTGCGCAGGTCGTAACCTTCGCCCTGCCCCACCCCAAACTGGGCGAGGACGTTGCAGCTGCGGTCGTGCTGGTTGAAAACTCAGAGCTCGATGCGCGCGCGATCCGCGACTTCGCCGCCGCGCGGCTTGCGGATTTCAAGACGCCGCGCAAAGTGGTGATTGTCGAAGAATTGCCGAAAGGTGCGACAGGCAAGATCCAGCGCATCGGCATGGCCGAGAAGCTGGGCCTGATTGAGAAGGCGGCCTGAGCACGGCAGGTCCATCGAAGGCGCCCGCTGAGACGCGCTGGCGTCTTTGAGTATTTTTGCAAAGAAGAAGATGCAGAGGCGCGCGCCGTTTTACGAGCCGCGCATGAGGTGAGCGATGAAGATTTGTATTTTTGGCGCCGGCGCGATAGGCGGCTACATGGGGGTGAAACTGGCGCAGGCCGGTGCCGATGTCAGCCTCGTGGCGCGCGGGCCGCATCTGGCGGCCATGCAGCGCAATGGGCTCTCGCTCATCGAAGATGACGATCAGCGCAGCACTGTCAGCGTCACCGCCTCCGACACCCCCGAAGACCTGGGCCCGCAGGACTATGTGATCGTGACACTCAAGGCCCACTCCGTCCCGCCAGTAGTGCCAAAAATGCAGCCCCTGATCGGCCCGCATACAACCATCGTCTCAGGCGTGAACGGCGTGCCCTGGTGGTATTTTCACAAGGTTAGCGGCGCGTTGGAAGGCACGCGGCTTGCAAGTGTCGACCCCGGCAACGCGCAATGGGACGGGTTCGGGCCAGATCGCGTTCTGGGATGTGTGGTTTATCCGGCAGCTGAAGTGATCGAGCCGGGCGTGATCAAGCATCTTGAAGGCAACCGTTTTTCGCTGGGGGAACCGGATGGTTCTAAATCCGACCGCGCGATGGCATTGTCCAAGGCGCTCGCGTCAGCCGGCTTGCGGGCGCCTGTGCGGCCACGCATCCGAGACGAGATCTGGGTCAAGCTTTGGGGCAACCTGTCATTCAACCCGATTTCAGCGCTGACCCATGCAACGCTTGATGTGCTCTGCACCGATCCCGGCACCCGCGCGGTGGCGCGGGGCATGATGGTAGAAGCGCAGCAGGTTGCGGAGAAGCTGGGCGTAAAGTTCCCGATCGATGTGGATAAGCGGATCGATGGAGGCGCCGCTGTGGGGGCACACCGAACGTCCATGTGGCAGGATCTTGATCAAGGCCGCCCGATGGAAATCGACGCGCTCGTGACCTCTGTACAGGAGCTGGGGCGCCTGACCGAAACACCGACACCCACGATCGACACCGTGCAGGCGTTGATCGCCCTGCGCGGAAAGTCAGCCGGGCTTTACAGTTAAAAAAGAGGCGCGCGGAAACCCAAACCGCGCGCCTCTAAGCCTAAACGTTCCGTGAGTGGTGCGTCAGGCTGCCTCGGCACCCTCGGCCGAGATCTTGTCTTTGAAATTGGTGAAAAACTTGGCCGACAGCTTTTTTGCAGTGCCAGCGACAAGCCGGGAGCCGAGCTGCGCAAGCTTCCCGCCGATCTCGGCCTTGGCCGTATAGGTCAGCAGGGTCTCTTCTCCCTGGTCAGCAAGAGCCACATCCGCACCACCTTTGGCAAAGCCCGCTGCCCCGCCGGAGCCCTCTCCGGTAAGCGAAAAGGTGTCCGGTGCACCGGCGGTGTCGAGTGTGACATTGCCGCTGAACTTGGCCTTAACAGGACCGATTTTCAGGACGACCTTGGCTTCGAGTTCCGTGTCGGAGTGCTTAATCAGCTCCTCGCATCCCGGAATGCACTCTTTCAGCACCTCCGGATCGTTTAGCGCCGCGTAGACCTGATCACGCGGCGCCGGGATCAGGATCTCATCGGTCAGTTCTAGGGACATTTCTTTGCGCTCCTCTCAGCAACAGGGAAATTTGATCTTGGCCAGAAGGTCGGCCTGTTCGGGTGTCGGCCGCAGCCAGCTTTTCAACCAACGTATCATTTTGCATGCTCCCGTTGCCCGCCCCGTCGGACACCGACGATCTCGGCCAGGATTGACAGCGCGATTTCGTCCGGAGTGATGGCTTTGATATCTAGCCCCGCAGGCGCCCGCACATCATCCAGCGCCTCGGGCGCGACCCCGTCAGCCTCAAGCCTGGCGCGCAGGGTTGCGAATTTGCGCCGCGACCCCACAAAGGCCACATATGCGCCGCCCCCTGCATTCAAAGCAGCGCGGAGTGCGGCTTCATCGCCTTTACCCTGGGTGGCGACCACAACATACCGATCCGCATCGCTTTGTGTGTCGAAGGCAAAAGATTCCGCATGCGCCACAGTTTCCGGCGCTGTTTCGAGGCCCGGTGCGGCCAAACGTAAATCGAAATCGAAACCCTTGCCGAGGGTGACCAGGGCCAGCGCAACGGGTCCGCTGCCACAGACCTGCAGCACGGGTTGCGGCAGAACCGGTTCAATAAAAATATCCATTGAGCCCTTCGAAGGGCAGCCATTGCGTGCGAATTTAACGCCTGCGCGCTCCTCTCCTGCCGCAACGCCTTCGGCATCCAGAACCTCCTCTGGCCTCAGGGAAATAAAGCGCGTCTGGCCGTCTTCCACTGCCTCGCGGGCCGCGCGCCCAATTGCACCGCGCACGCAGCCCCCGCCAACCCAACCGGCGAGGATGGTTCCGTCCGCCGCCACCAGGGCCTTGGCACCCGGTTTGGCCGACGTCGCCTCGAGGGTGCGCACCACGGTTGCCACCGCAAAGGCTTTGCCGGTGGCGCGCAGCCCTGCAAGTTTGAGGTCAAAATTTTGCTCAGCGCCCATTACAAACCCTCCAACGCCGGTGCGAGACCGGCCAGATCCTCCAGCGTGGCCGCTGGTGCAAACATATCAAGATGCGGCAGCGCAGCCGCCATCGCTCCGGCGACCGGCGCATAGTCGCGCCAGCCTTTCAGCGGATTTAACCAGATCACTTTGGCGCCACGTTTCTTAACGCGCTCAAGCGCAGCAGCCGTTCTGCTGGCAGGCTCGGTATCGTAGCCGTCCGAAAGCACCATCACCACCGTCCGACCATCGACACTGCCACGCGCGTGACCTTTGGCAAATTGCTCGAGCGCCGCACCGATCTTAGAACCGCCGCCAAAGCCGTCGGCCAGAAGCGTCAGCCGGTTCAGTGCGCGCATCGGATCCTCATCACGCAACGCCGCAGCAATGCGTACCAGCCGCGTATGAAAGAGATACGCGTCTGCGTTTGGATCCGCTCGCATCAAACCTGCCAGAAAGGCGAGGAAGGGTCGCGCGTAAACGGTCATAGACCCCGAGACATCAACCAACGCAACGATCTTCATGGGCCGGTCTGGCCGGGTCTTGCGATAGAGCCGGAGCGGCTCGCCGCCCGTGGCCAACGAACGCCGAACGACACGGCGAAAGTCCATTCCCTGCCCCTTCGCGGCTGCCTTGCGACGACGGGAGCGACGATCACGCAAAGCCGCACCGAGACGCGCTGCAACTTTTTCAGCGGCCCGGATATCTGAGGCAGACACAATATCGCGCAGGTCTTTCTTCATCAAATTGGCCGCTCGAGAGGCCACCAGGCGCCCTTCGCCGTCCATCTCCATGGCTTCAGCGCCGGGATCTGTCTCCGGGCTTTCGGCCTTGCCCTCCCCGCCCGAAGCGCCTTGATCGGAGAACTCCGACGAGCGTTGCTCCCGCTTGGGGGTTTTGGTCGGCACAGCCTTTTCGCGCACGCGACCCCCTGACATCCAGTAGGCATCGAAAAGCGCGTCAAACCCTGCAGCCTCTTCCTGAGTACCGGCACAGACCGCGCGTAGTGCGCGACGCGCGTCTTCTGGTCTTGCAGCTTCGACACATGTTAACGCCGCAAGCGCGTCTTCGCAGGCGCCCACTCCAAGGTTCAGACCGTGGCTGCGCAAATGCGCCATAAAGCCCGCCATCCGCGCAGCAGGCCCGGTATCGCGGGCCGCAAAGCGGGTTACGCGGCTCATGCGGCTTTCCCCGCGAGCCGCTGTGCAACCTCCAGAGGCACAGCGTCCCGGTCCGCCCGGGTTTTCAGTAAAGTGGCCAGAGTCGCGCCCAGAACGGCCGGATCTTCGTTCAGATCGGCAATGCCGAGACCCGAAACCGCCGCGGCGAAGTCTAACATTTCTGCTATTCCAGGTGTCTTTTCGAGCTCTTCCCGGCGAATTGCTTGCACAAAACCAACAATCTGAGCCGAAAGACGGTCTTCGATCGCCGGACACCGCGCGTTCAGGATCGCCAGCTCCGCAGCACGTTCAGGATAATCGACATAGGTGTAAATGCAGCGCCGCCGCAGGGCATCGGACAGATCTCGGGTGCCGTTTGCGGTCAGGATAACGATCGGGCGCGAGACGGCCTGGATTGTGCCCAGCTCCGGGACAGTGATTTGAAAGTCAGACAGGACCTCAAGCAGATAGGCTTCAAACTCCTCATCCGCGCGGTCTATTTCGTCGATCAGCAGAACCGGGGGTACTTTTTGCCGGATAGCGCGCAGCAAGGGCCGTTCGAGCAGGTACTCCTCAGAGAATATCCGGCTCTCCACAACACGGCCTGTCTCGCCCTGTTCGGCGCTCGCCCGGATCGCAAGAAGCTGTCGCTGGTAGTTCCATTCATAAATTGCATGGGCCGCATCAAGCCCTTCGTAACACTGCAGGCGGATCAAGTCTGTGCGCCGAAGCGCAGAGAGAACGCGTGCGACCTCCGTCTTTCCGACACCAGCCGCGCCTTCTAAAAGCAACGGTCGTCCGAGCGACAACGCTATATGCAACGCCATCGCCAGATCGTCCGAAGCGACATAGCCCTCATTGGCCATATCGGCCTGAAGCGTGCTCCATGCGGTCATATTGATCTCCACCCGAAAAGAGCCGCGGGGCGGGCAACCGGAGCCACCCCGCGCTCCCCTCGCTCCTTAGCCGTGCAGGCCAAGTTCATTGGCGATTTTCCAGATACGCCAATGATCATGCGGCATGTGGCTTTGCCGAAGCCCAAAGGCCCGGAATGCATCGTGTACCGCATTAGAGAACGCCGGAACTCCACCGACATTTGGGCTTTCGCCAACACCCTTTGCACCGATCGGGTGATGCGGGCTGGGGGTCTCGGTGAAATCTGTAGTATAGTTCGGCGTCTCCCATGCGGTCGGCAGGAAGAAGTCCATAAGCGTTCCGGTCTTGACGTTGCCCAGCTTGTCATAGGCAATCTCCTGACCCATCGCGATCGCAAGCGCCTCTGTCAGACCACCGTGAACCTGACCTTCGATGACCATCGGATTGATGCGGGTGCCGCAATCATCCAGCGCGTAGAACTGGCGAACTTCATGTTCACCGGTATCCACATCAATTTCCATAACACAGATATAGGCCCCGAACGGATAAGTCATGTTGGGGGGGTCGTAGTAGCTGACCGCCTCAAGCCCCGGTTCCACGCCCGGAATGGCCTGATTGTAGGCGGCATAGGCAATCTCGGCCATGGTCTTGAACCGCTCCGGCGCGCCTTTGACAGCGAACCGGTCAACGTCCCACTCCAGATCGTTGTCATGAACTTCCAACAAGTAGGCGGCGATCATCTGTGCCTTGGCGCGAATCTTACGCCCAGCCATAGCTGTCGCCGCCCCGGCCACGGGTGTTGAGCGGGAGCCATATGTGCCCAATCCGTACGGGGCCGTGTCCGTGTCACCCTCTTCGATGGTGATGCTGTCAGCCGGTATGCCGGTTTCAGACGCAAGGATTTGCGCAAATGTTGTCGCATGCCCCTGCCCCTGACTGATCGTGCCCAGTCGTGCGACTGCCGACCCTGTCGGGTGAATCCGAATTTCGCAGCTGTCGAACATGCCCATTCCGAGAATATCGCAGTTCTTGACAGGGCCCGCGCCGACGATCTCGGTGAAATGCGTCAGACCAATGCCCAGAAGCTTGCGCGTCTCGCCGCGCTTGAAGGCCGCGACGCGCTCTTCCTGCTCGCGGCGCAACCCGGCATAGTCGACCGCCTCCAACGCCTTGTCCCAGGCGGTGTGGTAGTCGCCCGAGTCAAACTCCCAGCCCAAAGCGGACTGATAGGGGAATTGATCGGCCTTGATGAAGTTGATCCGGCGCAGCTCAGCTGCATCCATATTCAGTTCCATCGCCAGTACTTCGATCATGCGCTCGATAAAATAGGCCGCTTCCGTCACCCGGAAGGAACAGCGATAGGCCACGCCGCCTGGTGCTTTGTTGGTATAGACGCCATCGACGCCAACATACGCGACAGGGATGTCATAAGACCCGGTGCAGATGTGGAAGAACCCGGCAGGGAACTTCGTGGGGTCCGCACAGGCATCGAATGCACCGTGGTCGGCGGTCACATGGCAATGGAGCCCGGTGATCTTGCCCTCCTTGGTGGCAGAGATCTTACCCTTCATCCAATAGTCACGCGCAAAGGCTGTGGCCATCAGATTATCCATCCGGTCCTCAATCCATTTCACCGGCTTGCCGGTGACGATAGACGCGACGATGGAGCAGACATAGCCAGGGTAGACGCCCACCTTGTTGCCAAAGCCGCCGCCGATATCGGGGGAGATCACGCGGATATTGTGCTCCTCGATGCCCGACAAAAGGCTCGCAACAGTGCGCACCACATGCGGCGCCTGGAAGGTGCCCCAAAGGGTCAGTTTGCCGTTCACTTTGTCCATGGACGCAACGGAACCACAGGTTTCCAGCGGGCACGGATGAGTGCGGTGGTAGTAGACCATCTCTTCGGCCACGACGTCCGCGCTGTCGATAACCTGTTCAGTGGCTTCCTTCTCGCCCTCTTCCCACAGGAAAATGTGGTTGTGGTGCTTACGCGCGCCATGCGCACCTTCCGTCTGGCCATCCAGGTCTTCGCGCAGAACAACGTCGCTTTCCAGCGCCTCGAACGGATCGACGATTACCGGCAGCTCTTCGTACTCAACCTCGACCAGTTCGCAGGCATCCGCCGCGATATATCGGTCCTCGGCGACGACGAAGGCCACTTCCTGGCCCTGGAACAGCACCTTGCCATCAGCCAGAACCATCTGTTTGTCGCCTGCCAGCGTTGGCATCCAATGGAGACTGAGAGGCTCAAGGTCCTTCGCCGTCAGCACTGCAATCACACCGGGCAGAGCCATGGCTGCATCGATGTTGATCGACTTCACACGGGCATGGGCGTAGGGGGAGCGCACGAAATCTCCGTGCAGCATGCCAGGAAGTTTTACATCATCGACATAGTTGCCCTTGCCTTGGGTGAAACGGGCATCCTCGACGCGCTTGCGCGAGCTGCCCAGACCTTTCAGTTTTTCGACCCGTTCCTCACGGGTTGGGCTCATATCATTCATTCTGCTGCCTCCTTCGCGGAGTTCATTTCAGAGGCTGCTGCCATGATCGACTTCACGATGTTCTGATATCCGGTGCAGCGGCACAGATTGCCGGCCATGCCGAAGCGCACTTCCTCTTCTGTCGGGTTCGGGTTTTCCTGCAGGAGGCGATGCGCGCGCGTAATCATACCCGGCGTACAGTATCCGCACTGGAGCCCGTGATGTTCCTTGAAAGACTGCTGCAGTACATGAAGGTCGTCCGGTGTGCCCAGGCCCTCGATCGTGGTGATCTCTGCCCCATTGGCCTGCGCCGCAAGCACGGTGCAGGATTTGACCGATTTTCCGTTCATCTCGACCGTGCAGGCCCCGCAATGAGAGGTCTCGCACCCGACATGCGGCCCCGTCAGATTTAGCTTCTCCCGAAGCACGTAGATCAACAGCTCACGCGGCTCGGCCAGGAGTTCCTCATCCTTGCCGTTCACCTTCAGCTTGATATGCATTTTGGTACCCATAAGGTGCCTCTCCTCTCCCTCAGGCCCGATCCCAGGCGCGTGAAATCGCGCGGCTCAGGATCACGCCTGCTACATGGCGTTTGAACTCGACCGGACCGCGATTGTCCTCTGTCGGATCGATGTCATTCAGCATTGCATCGATTGCAGCTTTCATCGCGGCGGCATCACAGGACGTTCCCGTCAGCGCAGCGCCAGCCGCTTCCGAGAACACCGGGGTGTCGCTCAGATTGGTCATGGCGATTACTGCGCTGCGCACAACTGTCCCGTCCTTCTCGATTAACACCGCGGCAGCCGCAGTGGCGTAATCGCCGATTTTGCGCTTCTGCTTTTCATACGCGTAGCCCTTCGCCTGTGGCGCAAAGGTAATCGCGGTCAGGATTTCTTCATCCTCGCGCGCTGTCATATAGGCGGCTTCGTAGAATTCCCGCGCAGCCACCTGCCGCGGACCATCTGACCCATGCAAGTGAAAGGTCGCATCCAAAGCCTGCATCAGTCCCGGCATATCATTGCCTGGATCACCATTTGCCACGTTCCCGCCTACAGTGCCCATGTAGCGCACCTGTGGGTCGGCAATCTGAAGGGCCGCTTCGCGAATGATCGGCGCAGCGGATGCCAGCGCATGTGATGCGATCAGCTCGTGCTGTGTGACCATCGCGCCGATGCGAACGGTGCCGCCGTCGATGGAGATGCCTTTCATTTCGGCGATGTCTTGCAGATCGACCAGATGTTCAACGGCCGCCATGCGCAACTTCATCAGTGGGATCAGGCTGTGCCCGCCTGCGAGGCACCGCGCCTCATCACCTTGTTCTGCTAAGATTTGCACCGCGGACGCGACGTCCTGCGGCCGATGATACTCAAAGGCCGGTGGTATCATGTTTTTGTATCCTCCCGTTGGACACCGGCGGCACCCCGCCGGCGTTTACCTGACTGAGCGGAGAAATAGTGCGGCGGCCTGTCGCAGCCACAGTGCGCGCGAACCGGCGGCGCCAGTGATTTCACGAAATACGACTTACGTGCACGAAATGCGAATGCTGCGCGGCCGCATCTTTTGCTGCGGAATGCACATATCAGGTCAACGCTTTGCTGAAACTTGTACGATCTTACTCAGGCCAGGCCGAGCGCCAGGCGCACATCCTGAAGGCGGGAGCGGCTGACAGGAACCTTCTCGGTATGGGCACCGCGCTCGAAGAAGACGATCCCGTTGTCTTTTTTTCGTTCGAAACCTGTGACATGCGCCGGGTTTACAAGATAGCTGCGATGGGCACGGATAAACTGACCATCCGGCAAACGACTTTCTGCATCCGAAATAGACCACGGGCAAAACAGCTTCTGGTCTAACGCGTAAAGGATCGTGTAGTGGCCTTCCGCCCGGATCGCCGCTACGTCATTGCTGTCGACAAAAAGCGTACGACTATCGAGCTCATAGGGTATCTGCAGCAGTTTGCGTACCGGACCAGAAGGCACCAGAGGCTCGTCTGTCGGGGCGACCTCTGTTGGTGTCTCTTCGCCCTGCGTTTCGGGAAGCAAGGTAACACCAGAAAGCAGGAAGCTGCCGCAAATCACAAAGGCGATCACCGCGACGATGAAGGCCAGCGTTTCGTTGCTGACACCCGGCACCTGGCCTGAAGCGTTTTCAATTGCCAGGAACTCTGTCCCTGCCATTGCAATGAAATGCACTGAAAAAACCGCAAAGCCAAAACACAGGGTTCCCAGCAGGATATTTCGATAAGTTCGCGCCCCGTATGCGACCCAGACAGCGCCTATGCTGAGACCGAGAGAGGCAAGTCCCGCAAAGACCACCCCCCCAACCGTATACACGGGACGACAGAGCTCCATCCCTGACATACCGACATAATGCATCACCGGAATACCGACCCCGATACACGCGCCGGCAATGGTCAGTGTCCCCACACTGCGCGGCAGGAAGTGCAGGATCAAAAGCGCAATCCCGACTATCAGGATGGCAAGCAGGGCAGAGATCAGTGTGATCAGGGGGTCATAGTAGAACAAGATCGGCAGTTGCAGCCCGAGCATGGCCACGAAATGCATCGCCCAGATGCCGCCGCCCAAGGCGACAGCCGCCATCGCGACCTTGGCTTTACGCGGACCTATAGGGAGCGCCGAGGCCCCTTTGGTCAGGCTCAATCCCGTAAAACCCGCCATCAGCGCGACAGCGAGCGAGGCGATAACCAACCAGGAATTGTGCGAGGCCTCCAGCAAGCGACCATCCCTCCCGCAAATGGCTCCTGCATTTGCTACTTATCTAGGCGGCAATGGCGCAAGGGACAATTGCGAAGTTGACGTCATCTTTATCTGACAGACTTCCGGATCAGCCCGTGCAATAAGGTTGCTCGCGCGTCCAAGCTATCATGTCGGCGCGTTTGCGATCGCTCCAGAACGGTCCCCAATCTGCGGCAACACCCTGTTGACCGGCAGACACAACACCGTCCCGTGGCACAGTGACGGCCATTATCCGGATTGCGCAGGACAAGTTCGCAGGTCCGTCCTTCAAAGCGTCTCCGCTGCGCGCGTCGCAGCCGTATCCGCGGGCAGTGCCAGGAGAGATTTGAACAAGCCCGAACCAACGGCCGTCCCCACCGACAGCTTGCGGGTTCCAAGTGCTTTCGTGCTTGGCGAGCGTTGACAAGAGCCCAGTCCAGAACGCATCGCGCTGCGCCCGGCCCGCCTCCGGATAGGCCGGGCACCAAGTGTCGATGTCCGCGGGCACGATCGTTGACAGTGGCTGTCCGTGTTCAGACAGCGCCACAAGGCTTGCCTGCGTCCAGTCCGCGCCATCCGGATGGAAATCCCATCGCATTGGGGCAGCTTCAAGCGGATCAGGTGTTTTGTCGGATTCAATTTCACATCCGGCAAGTGGCAGCAAAAGGGCCACAGCATAAGCTGCTTTCATCGTCGTTTTCCTCTGCCCCCGCAGCACGCTCTCAGGTTTGCTGCGAAACGACGGGCAACGCAAGTCTGTGGCTTTGGCACGGCCTGTTTCCGCCTTGCTCCGCCCTGCCCGCTCACATAAAACGCTCTGCGAACATGATAAATGAGGCCATGATGCTCGATCTGACCTATGACGCGCCAAAACCAAAGGTTATCGCCGGAGCCAAGGAAGACTGGGAGCTTGTCATCGGACTAGAGGTTCATGCGCAGGTGGCCACGAACGCAAAGTTGTTCTCCGGCGCTTCAACCGAGTTTGGTGCCGAGCCCAACTCGAACGTCGCTTTTGTGGATGCAGGCATGCCCGGCATGCTGCCCGTAATCAACGAAGAGTGTGTTGCTCAAGCGGTGCGCACGGGGCTGGGGCTGAAAGCCGCGATCAACCTACGGTCCGCTTTTGATCGCAAAAACTACTTCTACCCGGATCTGCCGCAGGGCTATCAGATCAGTCAGCTTTACCATCCGATCGTGGGGGAAGGCGAAGTGCTTGTAGAGATGGGCGACGGCACGGCGCGGGTCGTGCGGATCGAGCGCATTCATCTTGAGCAGGACGCGGGGAAATCGATCCACGACATGGACCCGCATATGTCCTTCGTGGACCTGAACCGCACAGGCGTCGCGCTGATGGAAATCGTGAGCCGCCCGGACATCCGCGGCCCCGAGGAGGCCGCCGCATATGTCAGCAAGCTGCGCCAGATCATGCGGTACCTTGGGACCTGCGACGGCAACATGCAAAACGGGAACCTGCGTGCAGATGTCAATGTGTCCGTCTGTCGGCCTGGGGATTACGAAAAGTATCAGGACACACAGGATTTCTCTCACCTTGGCACCCGTTGCGAGATCAAGAACATGAACTCACTCCGGTTCATTCAGCAGGCCATTGAGTATGAGGCGCGCCGGCAGATCGCGATTGTCGAAGATGGCGGAAGTGTTGATCAGGAAACCCGGCTCTACGATCCCGACAAGGGCGAGACGCGGTCCATGCGTTCCAAGGAGGAAGCGCATGACTACCGGTACTTCCCTGACCCTGACTTGCTTCCGCTGGAGATTGCGCAAGACTGGGTCGACGACATCGCCAGCGCGCTGCCCGAGTTGCCGGATCAGAAGAAGGCGCGCTTCATAGGCGATTTTGGACTTTCAGATTACGATGCAAGCGTGTTGACCGCTGAAACGGACAACGCGGCCTATTTCGAAGCGGTCGCTGGCGACGCAGGCGACGGCAAGCTGGCCGCGAACTGGGTCATCAATGAACTGTTCGGGCGGCTGAAGAAAGAAGATCACGACATCGCAGAAAGCCCGGTCAGCCCGGCGCAACTCGCCGGCATCATCAAACTGATTAAAGCCGACGCCATTTCGGGCAAGATCGCAAAAGAGCTGTTCGAAATCGTTTACACCGAAGGCGGGGATCCGGCTGAAATTGTCGACGCACGGGGCATGAAACAGGTCACCGACACCGGCGCGATTGAAACAGCCGTGGACGAGATCATCGCCGCCAATCCTGCGCAGGTCGAAAAGGCGCAGCAGAATCCCAAACTCGCGGGCTGGTTTGTTGGTCAGGTGATGAAAGCAACGGGCGGCAAAGCCAACCCCAAGGCGGTCAACCAGATCGTATCGGAAAAGCTGGGCCTCTAGTTTCGCATTGCAGAAGCCCGGTCCTGCATCTGAGGGCCCGAATAAGAAACGGCGGGGTCACCCCCCGCCGCTTTCGTTTCATATCAGGAAGCGATCAGGCTTTCTTGCGACGCTTCATAGCGGCAAGGCCACCCATGCCCGCAAGCAACAGCCAACCTGCGGCCGGAAGCGGAACAACTTCAACTTTCCATACATAATCATCGTGGTTGTCGTCTAGGCCAGCTCCGGTGCCGGCTTTGTCGTCATACGCGATAAAAATATGTGAAAGGCCCGAACCCATAAGCTCCGTGTCGTCCGATGGATCAGACCCCGCGAAGAAAATCCCAAAGTCGAACTCTCCTAGATCGCCCCCACCTGTAACCGGGGAGCCGGTCTGCGTTGTGAAAAACCAATCTGTGATCGCACCCCCGCTATATGCGACGTCGAAAGTCTGACGCGTTGATCCGCTTGCAGCGTTAAACGTTTCGTTGGCAAATCCATCGTCGCTTTCACAGACAGTTGTGTCAGGGCTGCTGCTTGGACCGATGTTCAGACAGTTATCGAACCCGCTTTCCGCGCCCCATGCCGTGAAACGCAGAGTTGCAGCCCCCGACAATTGGACTGAAGCATTCACAATAAAATCCAGCCCTGTCAGGAAATCGTCAGACGCGGCTCCGATAAAATCATTGTCGGCTGTAAGCTGCAGATCGTTTCGCTCACCTTCCACACTCAATGTGGCCGCATGCGACGCAGTGCCAAACGCCAGCGCTGCCGCAGTTCCTATTAAAATATTTCGAAGTTCCATGATTACGCCCTCTAGAACACTTGTTAACGCACACTGCCCGCACCACACGAGCGACACGCACTCCTAGATAATAGCCAGATCGCCGCACAGACCACAAAGGAAATCTCTGATTCCTGCCCCACACGCGCCACAGTTTCGCCATTTTGCGCCTGGATGGACAAAAAATTTACCAAAAATTAAGCTCTCTGTGCGCGTGCGAATCAACAAGGACCCTGCGCTTGCTCGATTGTTTTCGTTTTCGAAACAATACTGATTCTCTTCGAGAGGCGCGGCAAAACGCCTGTATCGCGCCTCCTGAAACCGCAAACAAAGTAAGCAAAGCCGTCCTGTCGATACAGAAACAACGGCCGTTTCGCGCCACCGATTGACACAAAGCCAGAGCGGGTGCCGTCACGGATATTGCAAATTAAGTCCATCTATGGCGCTATGGACACGTAGTAGTTTGAGTAACCGGTGGTTGGGCTAATAATGAAATATGAGTACCGAGTGATTCCGTCGCCGATCAAGGGCATGAAAGCGCAAGGCGTAAAGACGCCGGAGGAGCGTTTCGCCCATTCGATCGAGCACACGATCAACGACATGGCGAGTGACAACTGGGAGTATGTGCGCGCGGAAACTCTGCCCGCAGAGGAACGCGTTGGACTGACGTCAAAGGTCACCCGCTTTCACAATATGCTGGTCTTTCGCCGCGAGGTTGAAGCAGCAGACGACGGCACACGCGATACAACCATCGAGACGGTTTCGGTGGACAATACCCCGGCGCCCCCGGTCGCTGCCGCACCACAAAGCGAAGCGGTTCAGGAACCAAAAACCGCGCCTTCAGAAAAGGTCGCCCGCGACCTGGTCGCAACGCCGTCTCTCCCGGCTGTCCCGCGCCGACCTCAAGGTCAGATGGCGGGCATTCTGCGCACAATTAAAGGCGACCCCGTTTCGGCAAACCGTACGAGAACAGTTGCGGCTCACCAAGACTAGTCAGAAATTGTCAATCCAAGCGCGTGGATACGCCCCACAAGGTCTTTGCCCAGTGCGTCATGGACCGCGCGGTGCCGTGCGATCCGGCTCATGCCTTTGAAGGCGTCCGATGCAATGCGGACCTGCCAATGGCTCTCGCCGCCCTCCTGAAATCCTGCGTGTCCTCTGTGCAGCTCGCTTTCGTCCACGACTTCTAGGTCGCGCGGCGAGAAAGCCACTGTTAACCGTGTCTCGATCTCCGTTTTCACGCTCATTTTGTCGCTATCCCCTTTGCTCCGTCGCGAGATGCATTAGACTGTCGTCTCCGAGTCGGAAAGGTGAGGCCAAATGAGCAAAAGCGATCCCTTCGATTTTGACATCTCTGTGTCTGCGTCCAAAAAGAAAAAACCGCGGGGTCGACGGGGCATGTCGGGTGCCTTTGAAACGTCCAAACGTGTTTGCGATTACGAAGGCTGCAACGAACCGGGGAAGTACCGGGCCCCGAAGTCTCCTGACACGCTCGATGAGTATTTCTGGTTCTGCCAGAAACATGTGCGCGAATACAATTTGAAGTGGAACTTCTTCAATGGCCAGTCTGAGGAGGAGATGGCCAAGCGCATGGACAAAGACCGCGTTTGGGAGCGGGAGACAAAACCATTCCGGAAATCCGCTGAAGAACAGGCATGGGCGCGTTTGGGGATTGACGATGCACATCAGGTGCTTGGTGAAAATGCCACGCGCAACCCCGGAAAATCCGTGACCGGAACGCGCCGCCTTCCTCCGACTGAGCGCCGCGCTGTTGAGATCCTGGAGGCCAAAGACCATTGGTCGAAGGCCGAAATTCGTAAGTCTTACAAAGCTTTAATTAAAGTTCTTCATCCTGATATGAATGGTGGAGACCGAAGCGACGAAGAAAAGTTGCAGGAAGTGGTCTGGGCCTGGGACCAGATAAAGGACAGCCGCAGCTTCAAGTAGCAGTGGCCGGATTGTTTCTAAGAGCCGTTTTTTGGCTTTAGACCGCTCTTTGGCGCCGCCGCGCGAAGCCGAACAAGCCAAGGACTGGCATGGCCAAGAGCAATATGCTTGCCGGTAAAGGCACCGCCGACAGTTCTTGCAGTGTCATCGCAACGCGACGAAAGCCTAGGCGCTGGTTCTGATCGTTGAAGGAGATGTAGTCGATGACAATCATCTTTGTGTCAAAAAGATCCAGATCCAGTTGCGTCGGCAACATGTCTTGAGTGTCAAACGCCGCACCGGTGCTGTCGCGCAAATTCACATCAATGAACCGCGCCGAAACACTGTCTGACCCGATAAAGTTCTGCACGCGCAGCTGAAAACGATCTCCGAATTCGGAATTGTCGTTATTTAAAAAGATGTTGGCGTTATTAAGCAGAAACGAGTCGTCCGGCGTCGATGCCGAAGCGCTGCCCGCATTTACAAATCGACTTGTATCACCACCAAGTGTTGCGACTGTGTCAAAGCTTGAAGACATTTCAAGTTCAAAAACGCCTGTAACGGTGTCTCCGATCGAAACTGCCGAACCGAAACTGGGCACGTTTGTCACGTCATCTCTTTCCAAGATGTTTGTGACGGTCGCCGAATAGGCCAGCTGGACAGATGCGGCCTGCGCGGAGACAGCGCTTGAAGCCACAACTACAGCGATCAACAAAGAACGCGCGAGAAACATCACATCACCTACTACTCTGCGCCGATAAGAAGCGCGTACACTCACGCAGACAGTGTCCACGTCGCAGATAAAATCGCAAATCCCGTCTGATTCTGAAAGCGCCGCGTCATCAATACGGGAACAATATCCACATTATTCTCAGATCAGCTTGGCCTAGAGAGGCAATACGCACCACATGCCGACTTTCGCGCCTTCTAAAGCACTTCTGGTGCGGGCGGTGGGACTTGAACCCACACGGCCTTGCGGCCCACGGATTTTAAGTCCGATGCGTCTACCATTCCGCCACGCCCGCACGCCTCTGGCGTAAGAAAAAGACGCAGCAGGAACAAGCCCTAAAGCGGTTGGCCCGGCGGGTTAACGAGAAATGCGCGCTCCGGGAGCCAGGGGTTCAGCTCAAGCGCAGTGCGCAAGGTGTCCTGGGCCAGTTCGACCCGCCCCATACTCATCAGGCTCAACGCCTTTCCGGAAAGCGCGCCCGTGTGGTCGGGATTAAGGCTCAAGGCCTGATCCAGATCTTCTATGGCGGACGCAAAATCCTGGCGCAGGAAATGCACAAATGCCCGCTGGTTCCACCCTTCGGCATAGTCCGGGCAATAGGCGACCAGCGCATCAAGCTCGATCAGCGCGGCGGCATAATCGGCATAGCTGCGCAACTCCATTCCCCGATCAAGAAAACCCTGTGCGCGTTCGTCCGGTGCGGTTGTCCATATCTCCCACATCTGGCGGTCATAAATCCGCCCCTCCATCTCTGTGCCAGCAGCCTGCACCTGGGCACGAAGTGCGGCGAGATCTTCGCTGCGATCGGCAACAGGCGGACAGTCTGCGCGCGCCGCCGCCGCGGGTGCACTGCACAGCAAGGCGACAATCATTACGTGTTTCATATGGGCCTCCCCCGCAGGACATGTACCACTGTCGGTACCGGTCAATCCCAGATCCGCTTTCTGCTTGACGCCACGCTTACCGACTGCTCCGTCTAACCCATGTTTCCAATCAGAGATCACAACCCGTCCGGACGGACACCGTATGTGACCTATGCGTTGATGGCGATCAACATTGTCGTTTTCGTTAGTTACTATCCGCTGTTGTCTTCCAACTCAGAGATCAGCGCGTTTTTTGGAACCTATGGGCTTGTTCCTGCAGCTTTTACCGAAGGCCGATCGGTACTGGCCGTATTCAGCTCCATGTTCCTTCACGGCGGGATCATGCATCTCGGTGGCAATATGCTTTACCTCTGGATCTTCGGTGACAACCTTGAAGACGAAATGGGCCATGGGAAGTTCCTTGCGTTCTACATCGCGTCGGGTGTGGGCGCAGCCATGGCGCAGGTCGTGTCCGACCCCGACAGCATTATTCCGATGGTCGGTGCCTCGGGCGCGATTGCCGGAGTTTTGGGGGGATATCTGCTGCTCTATCCAAAAGCGCGGATAGACGTGTTGTTCATCATCGTGATCATTTTCAGGATTGTTCCAATACCCGCCTGGATTGTGCTGGGGTTTTGGTTTGCGTTGCAGCTGATCAGCGGTGCTGCCACACCGGCAGATACGGGCGGTGTCGCCTACTGGGCCCATGCGGGCGGGTTTGTGGCCGGCATGATCCTTGTTTTGCCGATGTGGCTCAAACTAGGCGGCCCGCGCTTCTGGGAACGTACGCATGGCCACCCGGATCACCCGGAAGCAAGATATCGCCTGAGCCGCAGCTCGGTGCCCAAAGTGGGGCGGCGGCGCTGATCAACGCGCGCGAACAATCTCTGAGAAAGCGGAAAAAATCGGTTCGTTCGCTGCAATCAGGTGGCCGCTGTCCAGGAGGTCGTCCCCTTTATAGATCGGCTCAACCAGGCCTCCCGCCTCTCTCACAACAATCACGCCCGCTGCGATGTCCCATGCGCTCAAGCCGCGTTCCCAAAACCCTTCATAGCGGCCGGCCGCCACATAGGCGAGATCGAGCGCTGCGGCGCCCCAGCGTCGGACGCCGGCGCAGGCTGGCAGCAGCTGACCAAGATCCCCCAAAGTCGCAGGGAGGTTCTTGTTTGCGGCAAACGGAAGGCCCGTAGCGAAGACTGAGTCGCTCAGATGTCGGCGCCCTGAAACCCGCAGCCTCGTCTGGTTCATCCAGGCACCCTGGCCTTTCTCTGCAAAAAACATTTCATCCTTGGCTGCGTCGAATACAACACCGGCTACGATCTCGCCCTTGTATTCGAGTGCAATCGACACCGCCCAATGCGGCATGCCATGCAGGAAATTTGTGGTGCCATCGAGGGGGTCGACAATCCATCGCCGGGTCGGGTCATTGCCGTCAGCCGCCCCGGACTCTTCCCCCAGCCACCCGTAGTTTGGACGCGCTTCCATCAGCGCCTCCCGGATAATTTCTTCGGCCCGGGTATCGGCCCGGCTGACAAAGTCGCCGGCGCCTTTCATCGAGACCTGGAGGTTCTCCACCTCGCGGAAATCCTTCACAAGGGACCGTCCAGCTGCCCGGGCTGCTTTAATCATGATGTTGAGGTTCGCGCTGCCGATGCTCATCAAGGCTCTCCTGAAATCCAGCGCCCGCGTATAGAGTGACCTGCCCGCTCTGCCAAGCCCGAAAGCGCTGCGGGCTCACGCGCTTATGAGTGGTCTTCACGTCGTGCATGGCTCAAACACCAGGTATGATCACTCGACGCCTTTTCACTCTGTCGGCAACAAGTAGCCTGTGCAGCCCAGCCGTCGGCCGACTTTTTGCACAAACAGCGCCCGGTGCAGCGATAGCGGGGTCGGCCGCAGCGTTGGAGCAACTGCACAGTGTCAGCGTGTTGGTCGGTGGTGAAACCGTTGTGAGCGAGGCTTTCCGGGGGCCACCGCTGGGGCGCCCGGCACCAATCAAATCAGTTTCCAAAAGCCTTGTGGCCCTGTGCCTCGGGGCTGCGATCGACCGCGGCGTGATATCGGGCGTCGACGCGACACTCGGCGAAGTGGCGCAGGACCTGATCCCGCAAGGGGCTGACGCGCGCGTTGCAAAGATCACGATGGCGGATCTGGTGACGATGCAAGCCGGGCTGGAACGCACATCCGGCGCCAACTACGGAGAGTGGGTCGCCAGCCGCGACTGGGTGGCTAATGCGCTCTCTCGTCCCTTCGTGGCGGAACCGGGGCGCGGTATGCTCTATTCCACAGGCAGCTTTCACGTTCTTGGCGCAGCGCTCTCAGTCGCGTCTGGAAAGAGCCTTTTGAGCATGATGCAGGAGTGGATCGGCACTCCGCTTGATGTCGATTTTCCTGCCTGGACCCGTGACCCGCAAGGCTACTATCTGGGCGGCAATGAAATGGCGCTAAGACCTGCCGATTTGCTGAAAATTGGCGGGATGATGATACGCAACGATGGCACCGTTCTAAGCAAGGAGTGGATCGAAGTTTCTTACATTCCGCGGACACGGTCGCGCTGGTCCGGTTTGGGGTATGGCTACGGCTGGTTCCTCGGGCGGGCCGATGGCGCCAACTTCGCGCTGGGGCGGGGCTACGGCGGGCAGATCCTTTGCCTTGTGCCAGAGCGCCAAACGGTGATTGCAATCACGTCAGACCCGACGCGGCCAGCGCGCTCGGGTGGCTATTTCAGCGATCTTATGCAATTGATTTCGCGTGATATTCTACCTGCTTTGCGATCAGCTTAGGCCGGGGCCGGGACCCGTTGCAGTTTGAGCGGTTCAGTCCGTGCCAGGCGGAGAACATGTGCCATGTAGGGCAAAGTGGTCTCGTCCGTCCGCGTTGCGGCGTAGAGCCGTTTTGTCACGCCATTTTTGGTAAGGGGCCGTGTCACATAGTCTGAATTGTAGCGCACTTCGCGCACCACCCAGTCCGGCAAAACCGCAACGCCTCGGTTCGAGGCCACAAGCAAAAGTATAACGGCTGTGAGCTCAACCTGCCGTTGCCCCTTCGGTTCCACCCCGGCGGGCAACAGCAATTCTGTAAAAACATCGAGCCGCGAGCGCTCGACCGGATAGGTAATGAGCGTCTGATCTCGAAAATCCTCTGCAACAACACATTCCTTCTTCGCCAGCGGATTCTGGCTAGACGCCACAAAAACCGGCTCATAATCAAAGAGCGGCGTGAAATCGACGCCCGGCAACTCTTCAGGATCTGAGGAAACCACCAGATCAATTTGTTCCCGTTGCAGCGCCGGTAATGCCTCAAACTGCAGCCCGGGCCTAATATCAACATCTACATCTGGCCAGGCTTTGCGAAATTGCTCAAGAACCGGAAAGAGCCACTCGAAACACGCGTGGCACTCAATTGCAATATGCAGTCGACCTGTCTTTCCAGCACGCAAAGCATCAAACTCTTCTTCGAGTGCAGCAATTTGCGGCAGGACCTGATTGGCGAGCTTTAGAAGCCGCATGCCCGCGGCAGACAGTTTCAGCGGCTTGGAGCGTCGCACGAAAAGCTCCACACCAGTTTGATCTTCCAAGCCTTTGATTTGATGAGATAAGGCTGATTGCGTAATATTGAGAACACTGGCCGCTTTTGCCAATCCGCCGGCCTCATGGATCGCCCTAATCGTCCGCAGGTGTCGAAACTCAAGATGCATTTATTTGAGTCACCTTCATGATCGTGTTGAGTATTATGAAATTGTCTCAGAATTATGCGTGTGCGACAAGGCCGGGAAATGACCCAGGGGGTTCCTATGTCCGCGCCGCGCGTCTCTTTCGAGTTCTTCCCACCACAGTCTCTGCAAGCGTCTTTTCGTCTGTGGGATACGGTGCAAACGCTCGCCCCGCTCGATCCGAGCTTCGTATCTGTGACCTATGGCGCGGGTGGCACGACGCGGAAGCTCACGCATGAGGCGGTCGCAACGATCGGCCAGAACTATGGTCTCAAGGTCGCTGCACACCTGACTTGTGTGGATGCAACAAAAACCGAAACGCTTGAGATCGCCGAGGCGTATGCGGAGGCAGGCGTCTCCGATATTGTGGCGCTGCGCGGTGACCCGCCCAAAGGACAGGATGGGTTCGTTCCGGCGAAAGACGGGTTTTCCTGTTCAGTTGACCTGATCGAAGCCTTGGCCGAGACAGGCAAATTCACGCTGCGGGTTGGCGCCTACCCCGAAGTTCATCCGGAAGCGACCGATGCAAAGGCTGATGTGGCCTATCTTAAGCGAAAGATTGACGCAGGGGCATCTTCGGCCATCACGCAGTTCTTTTTCGACGTGGAAACGTTTCTGCGGTTCCGCGATCGCTGCGCGGCGGCCGGGATCGATGCCCCGATCCTGCCTGGTATCCTGCCGATTGAGAACTGGACGAAAACACGCAACTTCGCTCTTCGCTGTGGAACGCAAGTGCCCGGATGGATGGACGAGGCCTTCACTGCCGCCACCCGAGACGGGCGCGAGGACTTACTGGCGATCAGCATCGCAACGGAGATGTGCAGTACGCTTCTGGAAGAAGGCGTCGAAGACCTGCACTTCTACACGTTGAACAAGCCTGAGTTGACCCGGGACATTTGCGCGGCGCTCGGCATCAATCCGAAAACTGATCTTTCAGAAGTCGCTGCCTGATCAGGAGGCCATGGCGTCTTTTGCCAGCAGGTTGATGCGTTCCACCATTGCCCGCACCCCGTTGGAACGTTGCGCTGACAAATGATCGTGCAGACCAAGCCGCCCAAGTTCAGCGTGTGCGTCAACCTGAACCACTTCTGAAACCGGCAAACCTGAGTAAAGCGCCCGCAAGACAGCGATCAGTCCTCGCACGATCATTGCGTCGCTTTCCCCGTCAAATGAAAATATGGCGCTCGGCCCCTGCCCTTCAATCCGCGACAATAGCCAGACCTGGCTGGCACAGCCCTCGACCTTGGTGGCCGGGACTTTTACCGCGTCGTCCAGCGGTGCCATTTCCTTGCCCATGTCGATCACTGTACGATAGCGATCTTCCCAGTCATCCAGAAACTCGAACGTTTCGGCGATCTCTTCAAAGGCTTCAGTGGCCATTGTCTTCCTCATGCAGCGCGTGCCTCTCACCTATGGCGTGGGTCGCCAGAGGTCCAGAGCCGATGCTGCACGGCGCGGTCTTTTCAAGCCAGTGCCAATCAGTTAGGACGAGCGGACTGGTTTTGGGGCGAAGGAGAGGTCGCGTGCGAGTTGCGATTTTGCTTGGATGCGTGCTTGCAATTGCTGCGTGCGGCGGCGAGCCAGAGATCGAACGCCTTGAACCAGTTCCTGAAACTGCCGATTTCGATCCGCGCGATCTGATTACCAGTGTAACCAGCACGCGCCGCGACCGGTTGCCCGGCGGCGTCATCGTGACTGCAACTGGTCTTCCGCCTTCGCAAGGTTGGTGGGCCGCGGAGCTGGTCCCGCTGGACGAAGAAACTGACAGCAATACGCTGGCATTTGAGTTTCGTATTGCCCGTCCGCGCGACGCGGAGCCCCCCGGCACGACGCAATCCCGTGAGGTGGTCGTTGCACTGTTTCTCAGTGATCAGCGTCTGGACGGCATTAATGAGGTCGTAATTGTCGGCGCCCAGAACCGGCGCAGTTTGCGTCCTTAATGAAAAACGCCCCGGAGTTCGGGGCGCATTTTGCGAGTTCAAGCGGTCGCGTTTACGCCATCCGGCTTGCGACGTTTTCCCAGTTCACAAGACTGTCGAGGAAGTTTGTCAGATAGGCCGGTCGCTTGTTGCGGAAGTCGATGTAGTAGGAATGCTCCCACACATCGCAGCCCAAAAGCGCCGTCTGACCAAAGCACAGCGGGTTTACGCCGTTTTCAGTTTTGGTCACGGCCAGCGACCCGTCTGCGTTTTGCACCAGCCAAGCCCAGCCGGACCCAAACTGGCCTGCACCGGCAGCCGAGAACTCCTGCTTAAACTGATCTACCGAACCAAAAGCCTCTTTGAGTGCGTCTTCGAGCATACCAGGCATCTTGCTGTCACCCGGCCCCATCATTTCCCAGAATTGATTGTGGTTCCAAAGTTGGGAGATGTTGTTGAAGATCCCGTTCTGGGCGACGGCGCTCGCATCATAGGTGCCCTTGATGATCTCCTCCATGCTTTTGCTTTCCCATTCGGTACCAGCGATCAGTTTATTGCCGTTGTCCACGTAGGCTTTGTGGTGAAGGTCGTGGTGGTATTCCAGCGTCTCTTTCGACATGCCATTGCCGGCTAGTGCGTCATGGGCATAGGGAAGATCAGGAAGTTCGAAAGCCATTTTGGGCCCCTCTCTGGCGCGTAGTGTATCCTGCAGCGTATAAGAGAGTTTGGCGCGCCAACGTCAAGGGCCGGTGCGCCACTGAAGCTCTATTTTGAGCGACATGCGTAATGGGCAATGAAACGATTTTTGTAACCACCAGGGATCGAAACCATCGTTCCCCGACTGCGATTGGGGATATAGGAAAAGCTGCTTCTCAGGAAAGTCTGCTGTCCTCGGTTATTCCGCAACAACATTTCGGTGAAGCGTATTTCCACGCGCCCGCTGTCAGACAGCGTTGTTTTACCAACAACCTCCTGCCCACGCGCATCCATCAACGCGGGCTCAAATTTGGCGACCTCAAGTGCAGTGTCAATGACAAGGACAAATCTGGCAGGCATGGCGTTTTGCCCGGTTCGCAGTGAGCAGGCCACCGATTGGCTTGCTTCCGCCGTGAGCGGGGCAATGACGAAACCAACGACAAGGGCAACGACGCGGCAGAGCATGAGGATTCTCTCCTAAGTTGTATATAAACAAAAATATACACTTAAAAGATTAGCAACTTCAAGTTGCGGATACAGCACCGACACGAGCCAAAGGGTCGCAAGCTGCATATAAAAGATCCTGCGCGTAGCTCGCGTATGACGAGAAACAGAGGATCTGGGCGCACTCTTGCTCCAACATCCAGACAGCAGCCGCAATCTGCCCAAGATGCGTGCGCCGTATCTGCCCCTGCCGAAAACGATCCGGATGCGTATCGAACGGCACGGTTTTCGCCAGCACTTCGCGCAGCCGCGGCCCGCGAAGTTCGAAGCTGGCGCGCATATCAGAAACATCTGTGACCATGGCATGCATTCCTGCCAATGCAGCTTCTGTGCGCGATTTAAAGGATACCAAATCTGTCAGGTCGCAGATCAGCAACAGCTCGTCGGGGGAGAACCAAAGCAGCGCCAAATCATCGGTTTTTGAGACTTCAAGAGGCGCGGGCACGGATAGGCCAAACGCATCTGAAATCTGAGCATTTGCTACAGAAAGATCCGCCCGAAGGGCAAGCATGCCGCGCTGCGCGAGACGTGTTACGGCCATATCAGACATCCTGCCGTGCCCCGTCCTTATCAAGAAATACGGGATCGACCACACGCGCAGCTATTGTACCGCCGGTCGCTGAAGTCACCGAAACCGTTTGACCCATCCGCCTTGGCCCATGTTTCAGAAGCGCCATTGCGATTCCGCGTTTGAGCGTTGGCGAACGATAGCTTGAGGTAACACGCCCCTCGGTCACAAATTGACCATTGGTATTTTCGCCGTCGCCCAGAATGTAGGCTCCATCCGGCAAAACAGAGGCATCAAGTGTCTCTAACCCGACAAGCTGCCAACGATCCGGGTCGGCCATATGCGCGCGCATCTGGGCGCGCTTTCCAAGAAAGTCGTCTTTCTTTTTCGAGATGGCCCAGTTCAACCCAAGATCCTGTGGGATCACCGTGCCATCGGTTTCGTCACCGATCATGATGAAGCCTTTTTCGGCCCTCATGATGTGCAGCGCCTCGGTTCCGTAAGGTGTGATCCCATCTTCTGCTCCGGCCTCGTACAGCTTGTCCCACAACCTCTGCGCCTGCCCGGTCGGGGCCGCGATCTCGTAACTCAGTTCTCCCGAAAAACTGATGCGGAACATGCGGACCGGAACACCTGCAAGTGTCCCCTCAACCCAGTGCATAAAGGGCAATGCCGACTTAGACACATTCAGACCACCAAGCTTTTGCAAGACGTCCCGCGCCTTGGGCCCGACAACCGCGATCTGGCCATATTGCTCAGTCACGTTCTGGGTGAATACCTTCCAGTCCCACCACTCACACTGCAGCCAGTCTTCCATATGTGCGTGGACATGGTCCGCCCCGCCGGAGGTTGTGTGGCAAAGCCACGTGTCCGCGTCGATCCGCGCCACCACCCCGTCATCCATCAGAAAGCCGTTTTCAGTGCACATCAGGCCATAGCGGCACTTCCCAACCGGCAGAGTGCTCATCATGTTGGTGTAGAGCATGTCGAGGAAACGGCCGGCGTCTGGTCCCTTTACCAGGATCTTGCCGAGTGTGGAGGCGTCGAGCAAACCGACAGAACGGCGCGTCGCCAGAACTTCGCGGGCCACCGCCTGCTCGGGCGTCTCGTCGCCCCGAAGATAGCAATAGGGTCTGCGCCATTGCCCCACCGGCTCCCAATAGGCCCCGTTCGCATCATGCCACGCGTGCAGAGGCGTTTTGCGAACGGGCTGGAACAGCGCTCCCCGCGCCTCACCTGCGATCGCCCCCATTGAGATTGGCGTGTACGGCGGGCGGAAGGTGGTCGTACCTACATTCGGAATTGCATCATCCAGCGCATTCGCAAGAACCGCCAATCCATTGATGTTACTGAGCTTACCTTGATCCGTGGCCATACCCAGTGTGGTGTAGCGTTTGGCATGTTCGACGCTTTCAAAGCCTTCGCGCGCGGCAAGTTGCACGTCCGAGACTTTCACGTCGTTCTGGTAGTCCAGAAACATCTTGCTGCGCAGCTCCGCGCTGGCATTCGACGGCACCATCCAGACTGGCTCCGGCGCGCTCTCCTGAGGGCCATCAGCCACAGCGGGCTGGACGTCGGCCGGGCGCTCCACACGCTGGGCGGCCAGTTGCCCAGCCTCCGCGGCATCAGTGAGAACTGCGCCGAGATGCACCGCCCCTGCGGCGGCGCCAGCAGGGATGACAAACGGCGTACCGTCCGCGCCCGTGGGCGCATGGCCGGGATCAGGCTTGAAGCACAGGCGTGCGTCATCCCAAGTCAGCTTGCCACCGCAATGGGACCACAGATGAACCACCGGAGACCACCCACCGGACATGGCCACGCATTCGCAGGCAATCGTCTCGAGGGCCGCACCCTCACCTTGTGCCAGACAAACCTCCACACCAGTGACATTCCGGCGGCCCTTAACACCTGCAATGCCCCGTCCAGCCTCGACACGTACACCGCGCTCGGCCACCAGTTTCGGCAACGCGCCTGAGACATCCGCGCGCGCATCGAGAATGGCAGGCACATCGAGCCCGGCGTCGAGCAGAGCCAGTGCCGTGCGATAAGCGTCATCGTTGTTGGTTGCAATGACCGTTCTGTCCCCCGGGCTCAGCGCATAATTCACAACATAATCCCGCACCGCTGAGGCAAGCATAACGCCAGGAATATCATTTCCCGCAAACGTCAGCGGGCGCTCGATCGCGCCTGTGGCAGTAATGATCTGCCGGGCGCGGATCCGCCACAGACGGTGGCGCGGGCGCCCGTCGTCCGGGCTGTGGTCCGCCACACGTTCGTAGGCCAGTGCGTAGCCGTGGTCATAGACCCCGGCGCCCATTGTCCGCGGGCGCAAGGTTACATTTTCCAGGGCATTCAGCTGCTGAAGCGCTGCATCACTCCAGGCCTCCGGACGCTGCCCATCGATTGTGCCACCATCGACCGGTGCTCGCCCGCCCCAATGCGCCGTCTGCTCAAGCACCAGCACACGGGCGCCGCCAGCTGCGGCGGACAGCGCGGCCTGAAGCCCTGCAACGCCACCGCCAATCACCAGAATATCGGTGTGGTGATAGAGATGTTCATAATGGTCGGCATCACGGTCCGACGGCGCAGGACCAAGCCCGGCACTTTGCCGGATAACGGGCTCGAACAGGTGCTTCCACAGGGCCCGCGGGTGAATAAAAGTCTTGTAATAAAACCCCGCGGGCAGGAGCTTTTCGACCTTCGAGTTTAGCGCTCCGAGGTCAAACTCAAGACTGGGCCAGTGGTTCTGGCTGCGCGCTGAAAGCCCCTCGAAGAGTTCCGTTGTCGTGGCCCGTTGGTTGGGCTCCATGCGGGTCCCGTCTGCCAGCGTAAGCAGCGCATTGGGTTCCTCCGCACCGGCGGCGATGACCCCGCGCGGCCGATGATACTTGAAGGACCGCCCCAGCAGGGTCTGGCCTGACGCGAGCAAGGCCGATGCAAGTGTGTCGCCCCCGTAGCCACGCATCTCCTGGCCGTTGAAGGTGAAGCTCAGTGGCCGACCGCGGTCGATCAGGCGACCACCTTTGGCAAGCCGTGCGCTCATTTCACACCTCCGCGTCGCAAGGCAAACCCTTGGTTTTGAGTATTTTTGCAAAGAAGAAGGGTCATTTCTCCGAGTCCCAATCGGGGCGCCTGGCGCGGACGGCGTCCAGAATATGCGCGGGCGGCTCGGTGGTCTGTGCAGGATAGGTACCGAAGACCTCGAGCGTGACAGTGCAGCGCGCGGCGATGAACCATTTCCCGCAGCCATAGGTATGGCGCCAGCGTTCGAAATGCACACCCTTGGGGTTCTTGCGGTGGAAGAGATACGCCTCAAACGCCGCATCCGAGCCGTCCGGGCCGACGCGTTTGAGATGCGCCTCCCCCCCCGGGGTGAGCTCTGTTTCTGTGGCGGTCGCGCCGCAATAGGGACAGGTCAGCTGCAGCATGGGACCCCGCTTGCGCTGTGCACCAGCGCGGCCATGCGCGAGGCCAGCGAGCCGACGTGAAGCTCCAGCTTGTGGCCGGAGGGGTCGGTGAAATAGAGCGACGCCCCTTCCGAGCGGTTGGCCTTCCAGAGCGTTGCGCCGGAGGCACGGATGCGCGCGGCAAGCCCATCGAAATCCTGCGGCGTGACGTCGAGCGCGATATGACTGTAATCGCCGGTGGGTGCGGCGTCCGGATCCAGTGACAGGCACAGCCAGAGGGCGCCGGCCGAGAAGTAGGCCCCGCCCGGCCAAAAATGGTCGAGCGTCAGACCAAGTGTATCGCGGTAGAAGGCGACAGACGCGTCCAGATCGGCAGTGGCCAGTGTGACGTGATTGAGCCCGCGTATGGTCATGAGAACGCCTCCACCGCCAGATCGCCAAAGCCCCATTGCAGGGTCGCAACAGAAAGCAGCGCGGTATTTCCGGAGTTGATCGCCTCGGCCTTGCGGCGCAGGCGGGTGAACACAGACTCCTCGTCAAGAAAGTCCAGCGTGTAGCCTTTGTTTGGCAGCTCTTCCGGCGTGGTGCCAGAGGCGAGTGCTTCGAAGCGGAGGCCGTATTCGTGCAGCATCGCCTCCACCGCGCGCTGGCGGGTCAGCTCGATCTGGGTGAGCCGGTCAGTGAAGAAGAGCACCGCCGCCGCGACACCGAGCGCGCCGAACCGTTGAAACAGCTCCGGATGGCCGGTGATGAGGCAGAGCGCCGTGCCGCAGACATAGGTGACCAGCGCCGCAAGGGCGACCGCGCGCGGGAGGCGGCGTTGGAGGGTGGAAGGGCGGGTCATTGAACCGGTTCCTGCCAAAAGACACCTAATGCGTCTGGGCCGCGAAATAGATCTGGAGAAAGCTGCTTTCCGTGAGGGAGGTTTGCCCCAGACATGCAATAGCGCATAGCGTTCCTGGCAACTTCGCCATCGAAGCTCCATTCTGAGATTATTTGGCCATTTGGGTGAAAAACCGCGACCAAGCCGGTTTCGGGGATGGCGTTTATTATCTGTCGCGCGTCGCCGAATTCACGTTCAAACTCGGTTTGGAGAGACCCATCAACTTTAAGCTCTATCCTCTCCCCTGGATCAGGCTCATGAGAATACTGGAGATAGACAGACTCCGGGATGCTTCCGACTTCAGAGGCAGTCAAATCGTCTGACGCGATACTAAAATCTATCAGAAGATTGTCGTCATATGGAGGGTAGGAATAGAAGCCAAGGGTACCCTTGGACCTGTCGCGCCCACTGACGTGAAAATTGCTGATTGCGCACGTACCTGCGACCGCCATGTTTTCAACGTTGAACTCACCCAAACTGGTGACCAAAAAAAGTACATCGCTGTCCGCGTGCTGGCCAACGCAACCGCTCAAGAAGCCAAATGTCGCGACACTGGTGTACTGGCGAAACGCGGGTAAAACTGACATCAATGCGCGACCCCCGCCGCGACGCTTTCGTCGATGAAGCGGCCTTCGCGGAAGCGGTCCAGCCCGAACTCTGCGGCCAGTGGCCCCGGCTCTCCTTTCGCGATCATCTCGGCTGTCGCCCAACCGGAGCCGGGGATGGCTTTGAACCCGCCGGTGCCCCAGCCACAGTTGATGAAACAATTGCCCAGGGGGGTTTTTGAGATGATCGGAGAGCGGTCGCCGGTCATATCGACGATCCCGCCCCATTGGCGCAGCATCTTGAGGCGCGAGAGCATGGGGAAGGTTTCAATCAGCGCCCGCACCGTCTCCTCGATATGCTGGAACGACCCGCGCTGGGTGTAGTTGTTGTAGCCATCCGCGCCGCCGCCGATCACCATCTCCCCCTTGTCGGACTGGCTCATATAGCCATGCACGGTGTTGGCCATGACGACCACGTCCATGCAGGGTTTGATCGGCTCTGAGACGAGCGCTTGCAGGGCGACGCTCTCGATGGGCAGGCGGAAGCCCGCCATGTCGGCCAGCACGCCGGAATGGCCTGCAACAACGATGCCGAGCTTGGTGCAGTCGATGGGGCCGCGATTGGTGTCGACGCCTGTGACCTGCCCGGCTTCAGAACGGACCGCAGTCACTTCGGTCTTTTGCAGGATGTGCATGCCCATGGCCGAGCAGGCCCGTGCAAGACCCCAGGCGACCGCATCATGGCGCGCCGTGCCGCCGCGCGCCTGCCAGAGCCCGCCGAGGACAGGGTAGCGCGGCCCGGTGATGTCGATGATCGGGACCAGTTTTTTGACCTTCTCCGGCCCGATGAACTCGGTCTCAACCCCTTGGAGCGCATTGGCATGGGCGGTGCGCAGGTAGCCGCGCACCTCATGATGGGTCTGGGCCAGCATGATCACGCCACGGGGCGAGAACATGATGTTGTAGTTGAGGTCCTGTGACAGCGTCTCGTAGAGCGAGCGCGATTTTTCATAGATCGCGGCGGACGGGTCCTGCAGGTAGTTCGAACGGATGATCGTGGTGTTTCGCCCGGTATTGCCGCCGCCGAGCCACCCCTTCTCCAACACCGCGACATTGGTGATGCCGTGGTTTTTGCCGAGGTAGTACGCTGTGGCCAGACCGTGCCCGCCCGCGCCGACGATGATCACATCGTAGCTTTTGCGGGGCTCGGGGCTTGCCCAGGCGCGTTCCCATCCCGTATGGCCGCGCATCGCCTCGCGTGCGAGGGCAAAGACGGAATAGCGTTTCATGCGTTCTCCTGACCGGTCCTTGCCTTGATGCCCCCTGCCCCAGCTTTCGCCAATTCGGCAAGCGGCGCAATCGGTCAAAAACCGACATGAGGCTTTTCCGCAGGTCCTGCGCGCGGTAAGGGGCGGCATGGACGGGATTTATGAGGATATCGCGACATTTCGGGCTCTGTGCCCTTCGGGACAGCCGCTGCTGGGGCTGGACCTTGGCACCGCGACGATTGGTGTCGCGATCTCGGACCGGCTCTGGTCGGTCGCAACACCGCTTGAGACAATCAGGCGCAAGAAATTTGGGACGGATGCGGTAGCCTTGGAGGCACTCCTGACCGCCCGCGAGGTGGGCGGCATCGTCGTGGGGCTGCCGCGTAATATGGACGGGTCCGAGGGGCCCCGCGCGCAGTCGACCCGGGCCTTTGCACGCAATCTCGCTGCGCGCGGCGTACCGCCGATCTGTTTCTGGGATGAGCGGCTGAGCACGGTGGCTGCAGAACGCGCATTGCTGGAGGCCGACACCAGCAGAAAAAAACGCGCAATGGTTATAGACCATGTTGCGGCAGGCTATATCTTGCAGGGAGCGCTGGACCGATTCCGGCACCTAGCCCATGAAGAGGCAGAGCAGAATGACTGATCAGATCTGGGCCCGGGACGAAATCGAGTCCCCCTGCATCAAAGTGTGCGTTATCCATCCGGAAACGCGGCTTTGCACAGGATGCCTGCGTACCATCGACGAGATTGGCGCGTGGTCGAGTATGAGCGCGGATCAGCGGCGCAGCGTGATGGCGGAGCTGCCCGCGCGCGCGCCACAGATCGCTCAGCGCAGGGGCGGACGGGCAGCGCGGATCAAACGGGTTCAGTAATCCAGTTCTTCGCTTCGTCGAAATCGGTCTCTTCGAACAAACGGATTTCGGCCTGCACAAATTGAGACATGACCTGCTTGGCCAGCTTCGCCCAGGCTGCGTCAATAACCACAGCCACCCGGTCAGGCACTTTTCGGTGATCGCGCACCAAGCTCAGATGCTCGCGCAAACCCGCAAGCCCCTGCCAGCCATCGAACTCGCGCAGGTCCAAAAGGACGCGAAGTCCGCCCGACTTGGCGATGAAGGTGTCTAGATCGTCGTCGGCGCGGGCGAAGGCTTCCGGATCGAGTCTGCCAATTAACTGCACATGGAGCGCAGAGCCGCCCAAGTCGTTCATGTGAATAGTGCCGAGGCTTTCCGAGAGCCAGCGGCGCGCGTCGTCCAGTTCGTTGAGATCAAAGGCCATCACCGGGCATGGCATCATGAACGCCATCGCCTTGGTGGCGGTTTGCAGCCAGCTCTTGTCGGTCGCAACGGCGGCGCGCGAAAACCCCGACCAGTGCTTGAGACCGAGGCGCGCGTCTTCCCAGGCGGCCCCTAGATCGAACCCCTCGTAATCCTCATCTACTATGATCAAAAGTTTCAGGTGGTCGTTCTCTTCCAAGGCGCGTTCAATCACCGGCGACAGGATGGTCTCGTAGTCCTTGGCCGTCAGCTTGCCAGTGACGCGGAACTCAAGTGTGCCCTCGGGACGGCCGGGGATATGCTCAATCATGATGGATCCTCCTGTCTGTCATGCGCAGTCTAGACCATCGGTATGACGGCACCATTAGACCAAAGACACGGGGGCCCAGGTGATGACGTGCTAGGACGCAATCTGCCGGTGCGGCTCACGGATATGCGCAAGTGCAGCCTCCAGCGTGTCCAATCCGGCATCAGGTTTGTGCCCGTGTTCGGACAGAACTCTGCGCCACCCCCGCGCGCCAGGCCGACCCGAAAAGGCCCCGAGCATATGTCGCGTGACCTGAGCTAGCTTACCGCCCTGCTCCAGATGAAGGGCGATGTAGGGCTTCATCGCTTCGACCGCCGCCTCAGCCGATACCGCCCCCTCCCCGTCGAAGAAGCGCTGATCGACGCTGCCGAGGATGTTTGCCGGCTCATGATAGGCCGCGCGTCCGATCATTGCCCCGTCCATCCCTTTGTCGAGATGCGCCTTCGCCTGATCGAGGTCGGTGATCCCGCCATTAATTGATAAATGCAAATCAGGAAATTCAGTCTTCATGCTGTAAACCAAAGGATAATCGAGCGGCGGGATGTCTCGGTTCTCTTTGGGGCTCAGACCTTCAAGCCACGCTTTTCGCGCGTGCACGGTCACGCGAAACACGCCCGCATCAGAGACTTTTTGCAAGAAGTTGGGAAGCCCCTGCTCGGGCTTTTGGTCATCAACACCGATGCGACATTTCACGGTGATCTCGGCGCCGTCCGAGGCGGCGATCATAGCGCCAACACAGTTGGCCACGAGCTCAGGCCGCTCCATCAAAACGGCCCCAAAACTCCCCGATTGCACCCGGTCAGAAGGGCATCCGACATTCAGATTTATTTCGTCGTAACCATAGCTGCAGGCAATGCGCGTCGCCTCCGCCAGCTCCACCGGGTCAGACCCCCCAAGCTGTAGCGCTACGGGATGTTCAGCGTCGGAGTAGCTCAGCAGACGGTCCGCATCCCCGCGAACGATCGCAGCGGCCGTGACCATTTCGGTGTAAAGCAGCGCGTGCACAGAAAACTGCCGGTGAAAAAACCGGCAGTGGCGATCTGTCCAGTCCATCATGGGAGCTATACTGAACCGCGCATTGCGCCAAATCCATGCTTTTATTGACATTTATATGGGTTCCCTTGTGAGCCTTACTGCAGTAGATTTGCTCTGATTTGACCCGATTTGCAGTAAAGGGTGCAGTAAGATGGCTTCGATCAACAAAATGGGTAACGGTTGGCAGGCGCAGGTCCGTCTCAGCGGACAGCGTCGGTTCAAGACATTCGAGCGCAAAAGCGACGCCAAGAAATGGGCGACCGCCGAGGAAGCCAAGATCATCGAAGGTAAGGCCGACGATCCCATATCTCGCTCGCGCATCAAACTGTCCAAGGTGATCGACAACTACATCGCCGACGTGAAGCCTGTCAAACGCTGGGGGCGCACAAAGGACGCCTCCCTCAAAATGCTGCGCCGCGACCTCGGCGACGTGACAATGGGCAAACTGAACGACGACGCAGTCGTGAAATTCGTAAAGAAGCGCGCCGCCGATGGCGCCGGTCCGGTCACGTGGAAAATGGACCTTACCTATCTCGGCGCGGTGCTCGAATACGGGCGCGCCGAAATGAAACTGCACACACCGCGCCACCTCCTCGACGACAGCCGCAGGCGGCTCAAGAACCTCGGCCACACCGGACGCTCGCAAGAGCGCGACCGGCGGCCTGCCCCCGGCGAGGTGGACGCCATCAAAGCGGAATGGCGCTCTGAGGTGCCGCCCGAGATAATCGACTTTGCCATCGCCTCGTGCATGCGCCTGGGCGAGATATGCCGGATCGAATGGGCCGACGTGGACGAGGTGAAACGCACGGTCATGATCCGCGACCGCAAGCACCCGACCCAGAAGATCGGCAACGACCAGAGTGTGCCGCTGCTGGAGGAAGCGTGGGACATATTGCAGGCGCAGCCACGGGTCGACGCGCGGGTCTGGCCGTTCAAGGCCGACAGCGTCTCAGCGGCGCACACACGGGCCGCCAAGCGCGCCGGTGTGGACGACCTGCGGTTTCACGACTACCGGCACGAGGGGATCAGTCGGCTGTTTGAAGCGGGCCTGCAGATACAGCATGTCGCGCTCGTCAGCGGTCACAAAGACTGGAAGCAATTGAAGCGCTACACAAACCTCAAGCCCGAAAGCCTGCACGAGATATTCGCTCACCTTTCCGCTTAGTGCGAGCGTTTCTCGCGCAGCGGTTGAAATCTTAGCGCGGCCGCCCCATATCGCGCATTCCCCAAAACAATCAGAGAAGTATGTGCATGTGGATAGCATTCAGCACGCCGAAAGGCGCGGGTTTCGTCTCCATCGTGGCAAAGGACCGCGAGGGACGCCCAACCGGCCCTAATCCTGAAGACGAACTATCAATTCGTTTCCGTCGCACTGAAGACGCCGCGAAACTCGGTATAGACGATGTGATCCTAACGCCCGGTGGAGACTATGGCAGCCGGGCGTTCCTTTCGCGCTCTGCGGTTGCTGAGTTAATGGCGTCGATGGCGAGCACTATGGACTACACCAACTTCAAGTCGAGCATTCCAAGTGAAGATCGAGACATGCTGCATGCGTGTCATGATGCCTGGAGCGTATTTGGCGACCTACAGCCGAGCGGACCCTATAGCACTCAGCCGTCGCCGTAGCGTCGTGGGCGGATGCTAACAAAGCCCAAAAAGGCAGTAATTGCGTGCTGATCCCGAACGACCGCTTTGCGGACGAAGCTGACACTCGGCAGATCGGGATGCAGCCATGCCAGTTGATCTCACGTTCGTACTATCCTGTAGTTAAAATCAGAACTGCCGACGACACTCCAGAAACTCAGCCAGAAGGGCATCATGCCTTCCAAGCCACGTGCTGCAGCGAGGGGGCCCAAGTCGATAGGGTCACTCCATCCGAACTCGTTTAATAACTGTACGACATCCGCCTTTGCAGACGCATCATCCCCGCAAAGAAATACGTCGTGTTCTCCCGGCAACCTAGCGGGATCAACCATCAGAAGATGATTCATTGTGTTCAGAGATTTCACGACGTTGGCGCTTGGGATTCGGATTTGCAGTTGCTCGCCGGCTGAAGTGGTGTTCGACAACTCGGGGATTAGCGTCGAGGGCATGCCATTTGAGGTATCGAGCGGATTGGTCACGTCGAGCACGGTCTTTCCGGTTACATCGCCGTCAGCCAATGCATCTGCGACCTCGAGAATGCGCGCACCATTCACGGCAAAGATCACCCGATCTGCCCATTGTGCAACCTCCGAATAGGCTCCGGATCCTGCCAGCATTCCGTTTTCCTGAGCCCAACTGGCCGCTTTCTCGTTGTCCGCGCTGCGCGCGCCCATGCGGACCTCATGGCCGAGCTTCACAAGCTTCGTCGCCAAACTATGCCCAACCATTCCCGTTCCCAGTACTGCGTACTTCATAGTTGTTCCCTCTTTCTTGAGTTTGCCCGGTTGCACAGCTACGCCACCGGGCAAGATGCTCAGGCCGCCTTGTTATCCAAGCGCTTAAGGCGCAGCATGTCCTCGAGCCCCAGGTTGGAAAACAAGCCCGTCGTCACCTCAGACAGATGATCGTTATAGGCCTTGAGCGGCTCTGCCATGCCGATGCGATCAACCTCTGTCCGAAAGGCACGCGTGCCGGGCGCGGCATCAACCACCGCGACCACGGCGTCAGCGACAAGCTGCGGGTTTTGCTGCGGATTGGCGGCAAGGAAGCCTTCAAACCCTTCGAGCGATGCTTTGGGCGCCCCGGCCATTTCACCATATCCGGGATCGCGGTCATGCGACGTCGGTTGCATCAGGTTGTCGATAAACCGCGTTGGAAATCCGCCAGGCTCTATGATGGCGACATCAACACCAAATTGGCTCAGCTCGGCGCGGTAATTCTCGCTCACCGCTTCGAGCGCCCATTTGCTAGCATTATACGGACCATAGAATGGGAGCGCGACGCGTCCCAACAAACTGGAGATGTTAAGGATCAGGCCAGCGCCCCGCGATCGCATCTCTGGCAGGACAGCACGAATCATGCGCTGAACCCCGAACAGATTGATGTCGAACAAGCGTTGAAAATCACTGGCGGAAAAATTCTCCTGAAGTCCGTGTGCGCCCACGCCGGCATTGTTGATCAACACGTCAATCGTGCCGAGTTTTTCAGCCGCATTGGCAACGCCGGCCTCAACGGACGCGTTATCGGTGACGTCAATCTCGACGACGTCGACACCCATGCCGGCAAACTCTGCGGCAGCTCCGGCGTTACGGCCGTTGATATCGCGCATGGATCCGACAATGCGGTGTCGTGCGGCGACAAGGTCCGCCACAATCAGTTTTCCAAACCCGCTGTTGGCTCCTGTGATCAGAATGTTCATGGTCTTTCTCCGATGGTTTGCTCAAACCCTTTGAGCGGTTGTGTTGCGACTGAAGTAATGCTTGAACAAAATTCGGAACAGATAGATAAAATCGAACTCATGGTTCACGATTTTAGAACGCTTAGTCTGTCAGCTTTGCTCAGCTTCCATTCTGTTGCCCGGGAAGGGGCATCAGCGCGGCTGCAGATCGGCTGGGGATGGCCAAATCAGGTGTAAGCCGCCATGTGGCCCAGCTTGAGGAGCATTTCGGTATCAAGCTTTTGGAGCGTGGGGCGCGCTCGGTCAGACTCACACCGGTCGGTCAGCGGCTTGACGCGCGCATTCAGTCCATTCTGGCCGAAATTGACCTTTTGCAAGACATCGCACGTGAAGAAAGCGCCGGGGTTTCGGGTCAAGTGACCATCGCCGCCACCCCTGAGTTTGGGGCTCTGGTCGCGCGCGTTCTCTTCCCGAAAATCCGAGAACAGCATCCCAATCTGACACTTGTAATGCGCCCGGATTATGCCTTTGAGGATATGCAGGACCCGGCCACCGACCTTGCTTTGCGGGTGGGTTCATTCAAGGACGATCGCTTGGTGGCTGCTAAACTGGGCGGGTTTCGGCGCGCGCTTGTTGCTGCGCCGGAGTTCTTAGACCGCCACAGCGTTGGCCATCCAAGCGATCTGGCCATGCTGCCATGTTTGACCTTCCGAGGAGACCGGCCCGGCGCGACCTGGCGGTTCCACTCCGGAGACGTGGAAGCTCAGGCCGAGGTGAATGGCCCCCTTGCGGTAAGGAGCTTTGCGATCCTGCTTGAGCTTGCCGAAGCAGGCGAGGGGCTTGCCAATGTTCCGGAGTTTATGCTCGCCAAAGCGCTCAAGACGGGCACACTTCAACGCTGCCTGCCCGATTGGTCCCAAAATACAAACCCGGTGTTTCTGACATTCAGGCCCGGTGCTCGAAAAATCGCGCGTGTGGCCGCTGTGATTGATGCTGCTACGAAAATACTGCCGACGGTTCTGAGAAACTGAAAGCTCGACTACAGTAACTAATCACCGGAAGACGTCGCCACGTTCCAGTAGGACCCTTCTTTGCGGTCTATGTGCATTCTGAGTGTCGCAAGTGCCTCGGTTTTGTCACCGGTGGATACGCTTTCTGCAATCGACTGATGTTCCGCATAAGACTTGGCCATGTGGTCTGGATGGCGCCCCAGTCGGTTTCGCAGCGCCGCCATTTTCTGGGCGATCGTCTGGTAAGCGTCGTTGAGAAATCTGTTGTCAGCAAAGTCAAAGAAGAGCTGGTGAAACTCTGTATCAAGCGCCAGATAACCGGAATCGTCGCCAGCCTTTCTCGCTTCCTCCATCTTCGACACGCACGCGGAAAGAGCCTTATGCAATCCCATTGCATCGGCATCGATGGCGTCTGCCAACGCAGTTGTCTCAAGGCAAGTACGCGCGTCGCAAAGCTTTGCCAGTTCGTCGGGGTCAAGGTTGAAAACAAAACTTCCGCGCTGCGGTTCAACCGACAGCAAACCCTCCATTTCAAGGCGGTTTACGGCCTCGCGCACGGGCGTCCGGCTGACCTGTAAATCCTTTGCGAGGCGTGCTTCTGACAGCTGACTGCCCAGGTCGAAATCCCCTGCGATGATACGTGCACGCAGGCTTTCGGTGACAAGCTCGGTCAGTGATTTGGGGCGTGAAATTGCGTCCAATGGTGTCTCCTCCTGCCCTGCATAACGCACCTGCACCTGGCATACAATATGGCAGTGTTGACTAACTAGCATACAGTATGCCAGTGTCGATTCCCAAGTCGAGTTCGCTTTGGGAGGGGCGACCGTGCAAGCTCTTGAGACATGGATCGTCAGACTGAACCGCGCCTTCGTGGCGCTCGTTCTGGCCGTTGTCTTTGTCATCGTGTTTGCAAATGTTGTGGGCCGCTACGGCTTCGGATCGTCGTTCGCCTGGGTCGAAGAGGTTGCCCGCCATTTGATGATCCTTGGCGCGTTTAGCGGCGCGGGACTTGCGCTGCGCGAGGGCCGATTGGTCTCCATCGGGTTGATCTTCGAGGTTTTGCCGGCACCGCTTGCCACCGCCCTAAGATGGGGCGTCGTCCTTGTCATGTTCGCCTTCATGGCGGTGATGTGCTGGCTCGGCATCCAGTTCGTTGAATTCGGCTGGGACAAGGAAACCATGTCCACAGGTATCTCTCGTGGCATCCCATACCTCGCGATTCCGGTCGGCTGCGCCCTGTTTCTGATCCAGCTTGTCTTCTTCGCAAAACGCTTCGTCGCACAAGAGTTCGAGCACGAAGCAATCCCCGAGACGCTGGAGGGGTAATCAGTGGCGAAAACCCTGATCATCCTGTTCTTTGGGACGCTCGCATTGGGGATGCCCGTGGCTTTCACCATGGGCATCGCGGGCATAACAGCCATTTTGATCGATGGCAGCCTGAACCCCTTGATCGCGACACAGAGGATGTTCGCGGGCATCGACAGTTTCCCTCTCATGGCGGTACCCTTTTTCGTTTTGGCATCGGAGCTGATGACGGCTTGCGGACTGACACGCAGCCTACTGCGCTTTGCCAACGCTTTGGTCGGTCACGTCCGGGGCGGGTTGGGCCATGTAAATATTCTGGTGTCTATGCTGTTCGCCGGGATCAGCGGTTCGGCTCTGGCAGACGCGGCGGGCCCCTCGGCCATTGTCATGCGCATGATGCGGCAGGCGGGCTATGACAAGAACTATGCAGGCGCTCTCTCGGCGGCAACAGCGACAATCGGGCCGATCATCCCGCCATCCATCCTCGCAGTGATCTTCGCCATTTCGACGAACGGTGTGACCGTCGCGGGGCTGTTTCTAGCCGGGATCGTTCCGGGTATTCTATTGGGCGTCTCACTTGCGATCGCCAATCATTATGTCTCTGTGCGCCACGGCTATCGGGGGCGCGAAACACGTGCCAGCTGGACTGAGTTGCGCAGCGCGTCGGCCTCGGCCCTACCGGCCCTGATCATGCCCGCGATCATTCTTGGGGGCATTCTGTTCGGTGTTTTCACCCCGACCGAGGCCGGGGCGGTCGCGTCTGCCTACGCGCTGCTTCTTGGTATCGCGCTGCGGGCCTTCAGCCTGAAGGGTCTTTACGACGCCTTTGGACGCGCCGCGATCATCACGTCTTCGGTGCTCCTGATAGTGGCGATGGCCTCGATCTTTGCTTGGCTGCTGACCTACCTGCAAATTCCGCAAACGCTGGCAGAGCTGATCACCCAGTTCACCGAGAACAAACTCGGGATCCTGTTCATCCTTGCAGCGTTTGCTCTCATTTGCGGCTTCTTCATCGACACGCTGCCCGCGCTGATCATCCTGACACCGGTCCTTGGCCCAATCGCGTTCTCGGCCGGGATCGACCCGCTTCAATTCGGCATGATGCTCGTTCTGAACCTGACCATTGGGATGATCACCCCACCGGTCGGGCCGGTTCTGTTCGTCATTGCCACCGTGGGCCAGTTGAAGGTGGAGGCGCTGTCGCGTGCCGTGCTGCCTTTGCTTCTGGCCGAACTCGTCGTGCTGCTGCTGGTGATCCTTGTCCCCGGCGTCAGCACCTTCGTCCCCAGATTTTTTGGGTTTGCTAACTGACATGAAAGGGAGGTTCCTATGAATTCCATGTCGAAACTGATGGGCGCAACCGCGACCCTAGCTCTGGTCCTCGCCGCCCAGGCGGCTACGGCCAAAGAACTTCGTTATGCACATTTCCAATCTGCTGATCTCAGTTCACCGAAGCACGCCGCAGCGCTGGCGTTCGAGGCCTGCGTTGAGGGTAAAACGTCCGGATCGATTGACGTTCAGGTTTTCCCAGCCTCGCAGCTCGGCGGTGGGTCCGAGATCATGGAAGGTCTCCAGCTTGGCACTGTCCAGATGGCGGCGATCCACGATGGCCCGATCTCAGCGGTCTACAAGCCGTTCTCCGTTCTCGCGATCCCGTACCTGTTCGATGATCAGGCTATGGCTTGGTCGGTAATGGACGGCGAGTTTGGTCAGGCGCTGGCGGCTGACATGCTGGATCAGACGGGCATCCGGATGTTCGGCGTGGCCGACAACGGCGTGCGCAACTTCACCAACAGTGTCCGCCCGGTTGCCGAGCCTTCGGACATGGAAGGCCTGAAGATGCGCGTCATGACCGCACCGGTCTGGGTGACGCTTGTGGAAAGCCTCGGCGCATCTGCGACCCCGGTGCCATGGCCGGAGCTGCCCGGCGCACTTCAGCAAGGCGTGGTTGATGGTCAGGAGAACGGCGTCACCAACATTGTGAACGCCTCCCTCTACCAGCACCAGAAATACGTCTCGCTCGATGGGCACGTGTTCAGCTGGCATGCCTATCTGATGTCCGAGGCCTTTTATGGTGGTTTGACCGACGGCGAGAAGACAGCTGTGAACCAATGCGTCGAAATCTCCAAGGTAATCCACCGTGGAATGACGGCGGCGCAGGACGCAAACGCGACGGCCATCCTGTCTGAAAAGGGCATGGAGGTCGTACCTGTCAGCCCGGAACAGAAAGCGATGTTCCGCGAGTCCGCACAGCCTGCAGTGCGGGAGTTCGTCGTGGGCGAGATCGGCGCTGATTGGCCGGATCGCCTCGACGCGGCGGTCGAAGCCTACAAGGCGCAATAACCATGGACCGGGACCGCACTTTCCCCCTCGCAGTCGCCGTACTTGAGCCGGGCTATGCGACCTACGATGTCGAAAACGCAATTCTTGCGTCGTCGAATGCACAGGTCGTACCGGTCAAAGCGGAGGACGAGGCGGTCCCGGCACTTCGTGCGCTTGATCCGGTTGCGATACTGGTGAGAGAGCGCGCTGTTACTGACGCCGAACTGATTGCGTGCCCGAACCTTAAGGCGGTGGTGCGCTACGGGGTTGGCGTCGACAACGTGGATCTGCGTTCTGCTTCCCGGCGTCGGATCCACGTTGCAAATATCCCCGACTATGGGGCCGAAAACGAAGTAAGCGAGCACGCCTTGGCGCTTTATCTCGCTGTTCAGCGCCGCATCCCCGACCGTGACCGGGACGTGCGCGAAGGTCGATGGGGTGTCGGACAGGACGCCCCCATCCCGAACCGCGAAAACGCCATTCTGGGCCTGATCGGCTGCGGCAGGATCGGGCTGGAGGCCGCGCGGAAGTTTCGCGCGCTCGGTTTCAACCGGGTTTTGGTGTTCGATCCCTTCCTGACTGATGAAGCTGCGAAGCAGGCGGACGTCGAACTTGTAGACCTGCAAACGCTTTGCAGCCTGGCGGATGTCGTCAGCCTCCACGCGCCCCTGACAGCCGAGACACACCATATTCTCAACGCTGATCTGATTGCCCAGATGAAACCGAGCGCCATTGTGGTGAACGTCTCACGCGGCGGACTGGTCGATGAACAGGCGCTGGCAACGGCATTGGCAGAAGGGCGGCTTTTCGGGGCCGGTGTAGATGTTTTCGAACAGGAGCCCGTTACAAGCGACAACCCATTGTTGAACGCCCCGAACACGATACTGAGCGATCATACCGCATGGTACTCCGAACGGTCCGTCGCGGTGTTGCAGCGCAACGCTGCGCAGGAGGTCCAGCGCGTGCTCTCTGGCCAACCTCCCTCAAGCTGGGTGAACCCATGGTGAAAACCAACCCGCCGCTCACGAACAAACACTCAAACCTTTCAGACGACAGGAAAAAGACATGACACTGGAAGATCTCATCGCTGGATATCGTGGCGTGGCAACGGCCTCGGTCGCTGATGCCGTAGACAAAATCGCGGGCAAATCAGGTCTGCTGAACCCCGAAATCCGACCGAGGATTAACGAAAACAAGATCGTGGGGCCTGCAGTCACCGTTCTTGAAGGTCCAACGGACGAGTTCCTTCCCCCACAGCACGCGCTGGACGCAATCGACGAAGCGGATGCGGGATCAGTGATCGTGATCTCCACCAACGGCACGGTCGACGTTGCCGTCTGGGGCGGCCTGATGGCGGCAGGCGCCGTCGCGAACAAGCACGAGGCCGCTGTTCTGGATGGGGGTCTGCGCGATATCGTGGAAATCCGCCGGGACTATGACTTTCCTGTCTATTCACGGATCGTCAGCCCTGGCACCACCCTAGGCCGCGCCAAGACGCTGGCGAGCAATGTTGAGGTCGATATGGGCGGCGTGATTGTCCATCCCGGCGATCTGATCGTGGGCGACATCGACGGCGTGGTTTGCGTGCCGCGGGATCATGCCGAAGCGGTGCTTGAAATGGCGAGGGAGATCGACGAACGCGAAGCCGAACAGGCCAAGCTGATCATCGAAAGCGGGTCCCTGCGTGACGGCCTGGCCAAATACGGCCGTATCTGAACGGAGCGAGCAATGAGCGTGGACATCCTCTGCCTCGGGGAACCAATGCTGGAGTTCAACCAGCAACCGGATGGAACCTACCTGCCAGGTCATGGTGGCGACACGTCGAACTGTGCCGTTGCTGCGGCACGGCAGGGGGCGAGCGTCGGCTATGTCACCCATATCGGGGCCGATCCCTTTGGAGACAGTTTCATGGAGCTGTGGGCGGCAGAGGGTGTGTCCACCGACACGGTCCAGCAAGTTTCGGATGCGCATACGGGCATTTATTTCGTGACACACGGCCCGGAGGGGCACCAGTTCAGCTATTTCCGGGCCGGGTCGGCCTCCAGCAAAATAACGCCTGCAGACCTTCCCGTAGATGTCCTGAAATCGGCTGGGATCCTCCACGTGTCGGGCATCAGCCAGGCGATTTCCGAGAGTGCTGCGGACACGGTTTTCGCGGCAATTGAATTGGTACGACAGGCCGGTGGAAAGGTGTCTTACGACACAAACCTGCGGCTTAAGCTGTGGTCTTTGGACCGGGCCCGCGCCATTACCCATGCCGCCATGTCGCAATGCGATATTGCACTTCCGGGGCTGGAGGACGCCGAACAACTGACCGGGCTGACAGACCCCGACGCAATTGCCGACTTCTACCTCCATCTTGGCGCGAAGGTGGTCGCGCTGACGCTTGGCGCAGACGGCACCTTGATTGCGACGACAGAAGATCGCAAGCGCGTGTCCGGTCGACGCGTGGAGGCTGTTGATGCAACCGCGGCGGGGGACACTTTCGACGGCGCTTTTCTAGCGCGGCTGTCAGCTGGAGATGACCCTTTTGCCGCCGCCCGCTACGCCAACGCAGCCGCTGCCCTGTCGACACAAGGTTATGGTGCAGTAGCGCCCATGCCCCGGAGGGACGCTGTCTTGGCCTTTCTGGCCGAAGGAGAGGACGGGTGAAATCGGCCATCGTCATTGGTGGAACGCGGGGGATCGGGGCTGGCATCACCGAGTGCCTTGTGTCCGACGGCTGGTCGGTCACGGCGACAGGGGTGTCAGAGCAAGAAGTTTCGGCGTTCCGGGCTCGCCAACCAGAGATCACCTGCGAGGTTCTGGACGTGCGCGACACCGGTGCCGTCGCCGCCCTGTTCGAGCGGTTGGATAACCTGCAAGGACTGGTGAATTGCGCGGGCATTCTCGCCCGTGGTGCAGAATATGACATCGAAACATTTAAAGCGGTTGTCGATATCAATCTGACTGGCACCATGCGCACCTGTCTGGCCGCGCAACCGGCACTCGCGGCGGGTGGGGGCGCGATTGTCAACACCGCCTCCATGCTCAGCTTTTTCGGCGGCCCGCTTGTTCCTGCTTATTCCGCCTCCAAAGGAGGGGTTGCGCAACTGACCAAGGCGCTCGCTGGCAAATGGGCGCCGAACGGGATCCGGGTCAATGCGGTCGCACCGGGCTGGATCGAAACTGAAATGACCGAAGCCCTGCGGGCGGACCACGCCCGCAATGCCCCGATCCTATCACGCACTCCGATGGACCGTTGGGGCAAACCGTCGGAAGTTGGCGCGCTGGTCGCATGGCTGCTGTCCGATGCAGCCTCTTTCGTGACAGGCAGTATTTATCCCGTTGATGGCGGCTATGCCGCAATGTGAGGAAACCTCAGATGCCCCTTGAAGCCCAAGACGACAATGCGCGCATGCCATATCAACTTCCATTTCCGCAGGACGCGCAGGAGGAGATCGTGATCCCAGAAGCGGTAACCTCGGACGAGCGCATCTGGGTGCCGCAGGCCGAAAACGTGTCCTTCCGACCTCTTTGCCTCAACCGCTCGCAAGGCTACTGGATGAACCTGCTGCGCGTTCGAAAATCCGGTGTCCTCTCGCGCCACCGCCACCCGCAGCCGGTCCATGGGTTTGTTCTGAAAGGGCGCTGGCACTATTTGGAGCACGACTGGGAAGCGCGTGAGGGTGGCTACGTTTTCGAGCCCCCCGGCGAGACGCACACGCTGGTCGTTCCCGACGATGTCGACGAGATGATCACTTATTTTCAGGTCAACGGCGTTATGCTCTACGTCGACCCCTACGGCAAAACCATGGGGTATGAAGACGTGTTCACAAAGATCGAGATGTGCCGCCAGCACTACGAAAGAGTTGGACTCGGTGCCGACTACGTAGAGCGATTTATTCGCTAGCCTCGCGGAAGTGAGTTTCAGCGAGGCAAAAGAGAGACCACTGGACTCGGTCAAGTCGAGAAATCTCTACACCTCGAAAGCCGGGTGTAGCCGCGACAAAGCTTCACAAAGCGGAAGCAATTCGAAAGACGAGTGATCTGAACCAGATATGGGCCGGGTCGTTTTGACGGCGTGGATGCCAGCGGAGGTCTACCGAGAATTCCGGCGACGGAAACGGCGGATCGAAAGGATCGACTAGATCCTTATGAAGATCGGCCAGCCGAACGGGGATCAAAGCAATCAGATCGGAACTTGCGACAAGCGCAGGCGCCAACAGAAAGCTGGGTACAGAACAGGCGATCCTGCGGGAGCGACCCGATGCAGCCAGAAGCTTGTCTGTTGCACCGAAAAAACCGCCTCCTTCGGGCGACACCAAAATGTGCTCCGCGGCGCAAAACGACTCAATCGTAAATGGGTCCGTACCGCGCGGATGTCCCTTGCGCTGCACAACTTTGAACTTTTCCACCAAACCGGGGCGTTGGCGTGCTTCCGGCAAGTCCATGCCCGTGACCAGGGCAAGGTCCGCCTCGTCTCGTTCCAATTGATTCCACGTCTTGCCCGGGTCGAACGCCAATAATGCCACTCGCGCGTTCGGCGCTTCCTGCGCGAACGCTTTTAACAAGGCGGCTGAAAGCACAGCGTGCATGTAGTCGGTCGCGATAAGAAGAAACGTTCGGTCTGTGGTGGATGGATCGAACTGAGCGCTTTCGCGTACCAAAAGATCTAGATCAGCCAAAAGCGCCTTGAGCGGCGCTTTAATCTCCAACGCACGCGCGGTTGGGACGAGCTTTCTTCCGGATGCTGTCAGCAAAGGGTCATTGAACAGCACCCTAAGCCGCGCCAACTGGGCCGACATCGCCGGTTGGCTTACGCTCAGGGTTCGAGCGGCGGCGGTCACACTCCCTTCTTCAAGCAGTGCATCAAGAGCGATCAGCAAGCCAATATCCGATTGCTTTAGATCCATTTGCGTTATGCCAAAAATAATTCGTATCGATTTCATTTATGCCTAACCATTCCCTAAGTTTCCAGCATTAGCGAAAGCAGGAGAGTGAAATGAAGGTTGGTTTCGTAGGCGCCGGTGGGATGGCTAAGGCTCTTGCCGGCAAGTGGGCCGGCACACATGACGTCATGCTTTCCGCGCGCACGCAGGAAAAGACCGTTGAAACCGCGGAGGCAGTAGGCGCTAACGCAGGGACTGCAACCGAAGCAGTGGCGTTCGGAGATGTCGTGGTTTTGGCAACGCGTTGGGAAGATGTGTTTACGGCGATTGATGCCGCTGGCGGGCCCGAGGCCTTCAGAGGGAAAACGGTCATCGACATCAATAACCCGGTTAGTATCGAGACTTTCCTGACCACCCGCGACGATGGTCGGTCTCTGACGCAAGCCATCTCGGAGGCACTTCCGGAGGCCCATGTCGGCAAAGCCTTCAACATGGCCCAGGTCGCTGTTTGGGAGGACCCCGACATGACCTATGACGGCAGGCAGATGGTCACGCTCTACACTGCTGACGAGAAAGCCGACGCTGCAATCGCCCAATTGATTAGCGATGTAGGCGCACAGCCTTTGCGGTTGGGCGGCAATGAGCATGCCTACCAGCTTGAGGCAGCTGCCGCGATGGTCATCAAGTTCCTTTTCGCAGGAAGCGATCCGCATACGGTCTTCAATTTCATCCGCCCGGAAACGAAACCCATTCGCTAAGGAGTGAACGTCATGGATTTGAAGGGTCAGACCATCGCCGCGGTTGGCGGCGGGTCAGGTATCGGCAAGGCCGTCGCTGCCCAGGCTGTAGCGGCTGGAGCCAAGGTCATCATATCCAGCCGCGACGAGGCAAAACTCGATGCCGCTGTGGAAGATTTGGGAGCGGGCACTGCGCTCCCAGTTGACATGACCGATGCCGCCTCCGTTTCAACTTGGGCTAACACGCTGCCGCACTTGGACCATTTGGTGATCTCAGCATCGAGTGCTGTGCACGGACCCTTCGCGGATCTTCCTGCGACCGAGCTGCGCGGTATGTTCGACGCAAAGTTCTTTGGTCCCTACGCTGTTGCAAAGGCTGCATTGAGCAAGATCCAGACCGGTGGTTCTATCACTTTCTTCTCCGGGGTTCTCTCCCGTCGTCCAGGCATGAACTGTTCGGGGCTCGGGGCCGTGAATGGCGCGGTTGAAGCACTGTCCCGTGGCCTCGCGCTAGAGCTTGGCCCAGATCTCAGAGTGAACTGTCTGTCGCCTGGCATGGTGCGGTCCGAAGCCTATGCCGGGATGGAAGACAACGCACGCGAACGCATGTACGCGGAAACCGGGGCATCACTGCCCGTGGGACGCGTTGGGTTTGTCGACGAGGCGGCCGCTGCCGCAATGTTCCTTATCACCAATACCTACACCACAGGTGTCGTTCTAGACGTCGATGGTGGTCACATGATCCGGCAATACGCGCAGAGATTACATTCTATGGAGTGCATGAATCCTTTGGCAAGGGCGGATGGGTCGAAGGAGACAACGGCTATTAGCCGGAAGCTGCCCGAAAACCGATAATCGCCGGCTCGCCTGGGAGCCGGTGCTCGCTGTGCCTTTGAAGACCGTCCGCTTTCCGCTCACAGCGGTCATCTGACTGATTTGATCAGGCGCAAAACCACCTCAGACGTAATTGACGGCAGCTCTGCGGACAGAGCCGCCTTTGAAGAATAGACCCACCAGCTTATGAAGCTGACGGGTCAAGCCGTTCTAAAATGCGCCCCACTCACAGGGCATGCAAAAACAATAGCTTAGATTTTTCCCGCGACAATTCGAAGAACCGCTCTGCGGACAATTGAGCAGCTCGGTATTGCTTTGAGATAGCCTCTGAAAGCAGCTACATCGGCGGTAGCTTGTCATACACTGGAATATCGTTTGGCAAGACCGCCCAATCTGGCGCTGAGGCAGCATAAATTGCCGCCTTTGGCTTGCGTGGCCATCCTCCGTCGATGCTGGTAGCTGTGACCGTGAAAAATCCACCAGCAGTCATATCCGCGCAAATATTTACACCACAGGTCGAACAGAAGTGGTGATGCACGTCCTTGCCCGACGCACCCTTGCGCGTGAAGGTTGCCGGCTCGAAACCTTCCTTGAACGTGAAGTCTTTGTTGCGAACCCAGAGCCCGAACCACTTGTCACCTCCGGTCCTTTGCTGACATTCCGTGCAATAACAAAAGACTTCGTTGATCGGTTCCCTCTTGAATTCAAATCGAACCGCCCCGCACTGGCACCCGCCCGTCGTCATATTTCCACTCTCCAACTGCTGAGCACAGCCTTCAGTCATGCAAATGGAAACTGCAAGCTACAAGCCCAACACGCGGACGAACCTTATACGCGCGCCACGCAGTCCATAAACTTCGGGCAGAATGGTTGACCGCTTTGCGGACAAAGTCGGCATAAGTGAGTCTGAAGCTGTTTAATGTTAGCTTCTTGTTTTATGAGGCCTCTCGGGCCTTCTCTCTGAGTAATAGCTTCGGAGTCGGCAGGTCGACCATCGCCTGTCTTCCCGCACGGCAATACTCCAAATCTCCACTCCCGTAGATCAACGACGCAAGCCGCAGGTCTTGACTCGATTGGCGACACGGGGTAATTCCGAGTCGTTCAGTAATTAGCACGCGTTCAATATACTGAACTTTGCAACGGGAGGCAAGTGAAAAAATGAGTGGAAGAGGATCTGAACGCATCCTTGCGCTGATCGAATGGATGGCGAAGCAAACGGAACCGGTTGCGCTGTCTCAAGTTGTTGCAGCGCTCAAGCTTCCAAAAAGCAGCGGTCTTGGATTGCTGAGGATGCTGGTCGATCTCGGATATGCGGAACGCACCGACGATACGCATTACAGGTTGGTCAGGCTTCCTGGTGAAATCACTGGCCCGGACGCAGCACGTGGAACGCTGCTGAGGCTGCTTACACCGGTTATCAACGATGCTGCTGCATCGGCTGGAGAGTCCGGATTCCTTGCGGTTCTCGAGCCAAATTTGACGGTCCTTTACCTCAACAAGGTGATGCCAGATCGTGAAATCCGTTACGACAGAGACATCTCCGTTCCAAGACAGCCTCACCAAGTTTCGAGCGGACTTGTTCTGCTCAAAACGCTGACCGACGAAGAAATACAGGACTACGCGAGTTCGTTGCCGCAAGAAGCAGGCAAGTCTCTGGTTGCAGACGTAAGGGCAACTGCCGCCCGGGGTTACGCAATCACGCGGCTTGGCGTGGTCGAAGGTGCATCCGGAGTTGCGGCACCAGTCTTTGGACCAACCGGAGAAATCGTTGCCGCGCTGAATATCGCGGGTCCTGCGCTCAGAATGTCCCGCGATATCGAAACGTTTGTCGAACACGCCGTGTCTTTTGCAGCGCAAGCGACCGAGGTCCTGAGGCAGAACGACTTCCGAAAAATGAAAACAGGTACAGGCACAAACAAGGCCTGATCGCGCAAAGCAAACTCGCGGCGGGCTCAAACGAAAGAATGTCAATTGATGGAGGAACACATGACAATCATTTCCAGTTTTCGCGCTCTCGCGATAACAACCGCGGCCGCAGTCGTTGCGGGTCCTAGTTTTGCGGCGGAATTTCCGGACCGGGGCGTAGAGTTTGTCGCCGGCTACGGACCGGGGGGTGGTCACGACACCATGCTGAGGTCGATGGCCAAAGTGCTGTCGGAAGAAGACCTCGTCGACGTTTCAATCAATGTGGTTAACAAGGAAGGCGGCAGCTCTGCTGTCGCGATGGGCTACCTGAACGGCAAGAAGGGCGATGGGCACTACCTGATGTCCATTACCTCGTCGCACATCACAACCCCGCTCAAAACTGATCTCCCACTCAACTACGCTAGCTTTACGCCGATTGCGCGGCTCGGCATCGATCCGGAACTCCTGATCGTCAATCCAAAGAGCGACTTTGCAACAATGGATGCGATCTTGGCGGCTGATCGGGTCCTGAACGTCGGCGGAACCGCTGTGGGTTCCATTGAGCACATCGTGGCCGTGCAATTCGGTAAGCTCACTGGCAAAGAGGTAAACTTCATTCCTTTCGACGGTGACGGGGAAGTTGTTGCCGCGATGCTATCGAACCAGATCGACTTCGCCATCACCAATCCGGGGCCGGTAAGCGATTTCATCGAAACAGGACAGCTGGCGGCGCTCGCTATCTCAACGGTTGAGCGAACTGGAAACCTGCCGGACGTGCCAACCTTCGTCGAACAAGACATCGACATTACGCTGAGCCTCTATCGAGGCGTGACAGCTCCGGCCGACATCTCTGATGATGCAAAGGCGTATCTCGTCGCGCTCATGACCGAGCTGAACGACAACGAGGCCTGGCAGACCCAGTATCTGGAGCCGAACTCGGTCTCTCCTGGGCTCCTGACTGGTGAGGAGTTTGAGACCTACCTCGCAGAGACCGAGGCGGTCTACCGCGAGACGCTCAAAGAACTTGGCCTGATCAACTGATTGCTGAGTAAAGGAGGGACTCCCGATGAAATGGTCGGAACTTATTCTGCTTGCAGGTCTCGTCGCATTCTCGGGAGTTCTTCAGAAAGACAGTCTGGCGCTCGACTACAACTCCGGTGGAGGATTCGGCCCCGGCTTCATTCCGCTGAATTTCGCGATCGTCACAATCCTCTTAGCGGGCGTTATCGGAACGCAGTCCTTTCTGCGCAGCAAGGCCCGAGACCCGGAGGACAACGACGCAGAGCCAGCAACTTGGTTCGCTTCATTGGCCGCCCCGTTGGGAACAATCGCTCTGTTGTTTGTTGCGACGTTCTTTATGGAGTTCGGCTCGGTGCTGCTTCCGCTCGCTGTAGTGACCACGGTCGTTTCGACTGTGTTTCTGAAACACGGGTTGGCCAAGGCAGCCGGGCTGACAGTGGTCACTCTCGCGGTCATCTACGCGATCTTCAGCCTGTGGCTGAACATCCCGGTCATCTGAACAAGGCGCCAGAAAAATGTTAGATGCACTTTCCAGTCTTGGTGGCGGCTTTGCAGAGGTTTTTACACTCTACAATGTGCTGCTCATCTTTGCCGCGGGCCTGATCGGAACCGTTGTCGGCGCCCTTCCCGGTCTCGGGCCGTCTGCCGGTATCGCGCTTATGCTACCACTCACATTCGGGATGACGCACATCTCGGGGCTTTGCCTTTTGACCGGCGTCTACATGGGCACAATGTATGGCGGTCGGATTACATCGATCCTGATCAACACGCCCGGAGACGCGCCCGCCATCATCACAGCCATGGATGGCTACCCGATGATGCAGCAGGGTAAAGGCGGCCTGGCACTGGGTATCTCGGCTGTCTCATCTTTCATCGGTGGCCTGTTTGGTCTGGCGGTACTGGTATTTTTTGCGCCTGTCGTTGCTAACTACGCTATTCACCTCGGTGCGCCAGAGTATTTCCTGCTTATGGCGGTGGGGCTTTCGACCATAATCCTGCTTGCGGGCGACAACATCCTTAAAGCGCTGATCATGGCCTGCTTCGGTATTCTGATCGGCACTATCGGCGCCGACTATGTGTCGGGCCAGATGCGCTTCATCTACACCATCGAATTGATCGAAGGTATCGACTTCGTAGCCATTATCATCGGCCTCTACGGCCTAGGAGAGGTTTTCTACAACCTTGAAAAAAGCATGGTGATGAAGCTCGGAAAACCCAGCCTGAACCTGCGCGAGTACATACCCTCCCGCGCCGCGCTCAAAGAGAGCGCGGCACCCACGGTGCGCGGTTCAGTGCTGGGGACAATTATCGGTATCGTGCCGGGTGCCGGAGCAACTGTTGCGACTTTCCTTGACTACGCTCTGGAAAAGCGTCTGTCGAAAACGCCCGAGAAGTTCGGCAAAGGGGCTATTGCGGGGTTGGCAGGACCGGAGGCAACAAACAACGCTTCCGTACCCGGCTCTCTCATCCCACTAATCACTCTCGGAATTCCCGGTTCTGGCGGAACGGCGATTATGCTGGGCGCCCTGATCATGTTCGGGCTTCAGCCGGGGCCACTCCTGATGGTCAACTCAGGCGATATCGTCTGGGCAATGATCGCCGGACTGATCCTTGCCAACCTGTTCCTGCTTTTGTCGAACGTCCTGATGATCCCGGTTTTCGTGAACCTGTTACGTGCGGTTCAGAGCAACCTTGCTTCGGTTGTGATCGCCCTTTGCGTCGTAGGGGCTTTCTCTCTTAGCTACTCGACATTCAACATCTGGATCGCCCTGATCTTCGGTGTTGTCGGGTATCTGATGCGTAAAAACGACTATCCGACCGGCCCCTTTATTCTCGCGGTCGTGCTTGGTCCTCTGGCCGAAAACTATTTCCGCCGGGCCGTGATGATGGGCCAAGGTGATGCCGGCATCTTCCTCGACCGCCCAATTTCACTGTCGTTGATCACCCTTATGGGGCTGATCCTTGTCGGTACCGTGCTGGCCAAGCGTGTGATGAATGCGCGACGCCGCCGGATCGAAAGTGGAACGGACTGAGGCAGGGAGGACGCCATGGCTCCGCAGTGGAAAAGGGCCGAGTTTCAAGCTAGCGCTACGGGCGCATTGAACGGTTTGCGCGTGATTGACCTTTCGCGGCTCGTCGCTGGGAACATGGCGACCATGCAACTGGGCGATTTTGGCGCTGATGTTGTGAAGGTCGATCCGTTGCCTGAGGGCGATCCTTTGCGAGCTTGGAAGCAGGCCGGTCAGTCGACCTTCTGGAAGGTCTATGGCAGGAACAAACGCAGCCTCGGACTAGATTTCCGCGCGGATGGAGCACTCGACGTACTGCGCCGCCTGATCAAAGGAGCAGACGTTCTGGTAGAAGGGTTTCGGCCAGGCACGCTGGAAAAAATGGGGCTTGGGCCCGAGGTGCTCGAAGACCTGAATCCGGGACTTGTTACGCTACGCGTCTCGGGATTTGGCCAAACCGGTCCATACAGTCCGCGCCCTGGCTTTGGGACTCTCGTCGAGGCCATGTCGGGTTTTGCCCAACGCAACGGCGAAATGAACGGAGGGCCACTTCTTCCACCCTTAGCGTTGGCAGACATGATCTCAGGCATCTACGGCAGCAACGCGGTGATGATCGCACTCAGAGTGCGTGATCGGACTGGCAAGGGGCAGATCATCGACCTCTCCCTTCTCGACGCGATGGTGTCAGTGTTGGGCCCTGAAGCGCTGGACTACAGCTTGACCGGAAACCCGAAACCGCGTGTCGGCAACGGGTCAAACACGTCTTGCCCACGCAATGTCTACAAGACGAGCGACGGGCACCACATCGCTATCTCAGCATCCATTCAGCGTACAGCGGAACGTCTGTTTGAAACGATCGGCCACGGCGATATGAACAGTGATCCGAGGTATGCCACGAACGAAGAGCGGGTGAAGCGGCGCGAAGAAGTCGATGGCATCATTGGTAGCTGGATTGGCACGCGGACGCGCGACGAGGTTCTGTCAATTTGCACCGAAAACGGGATCACGGCGGCGCCGCTATATTCGATCGCAGATATCAGCAGTGATGCGCATTTTATCGAACGCGGCGTGATCGTCGAATGCCCGGATGCGGATCTGGGCCAAGTGCCGCATCACGCGCCTCTTCCGCGACTATCGGGCACTCCCGGATTGCTCAGATATCCAGCCCCTGCAATCGGACAGAACTCTCGTGAAGTCTTATTCGAGGCAGGTTTTGAGGGTGCGGAAATCCAAGACCTCGTCTCCTCTGGGGCTGTTAGGGCCGCGAACCTATGACGGTGTCCAATATCGCGCATGCGTGGCGGAGCCTGCTCTATGTGCCCGGTAACAATGAGCGCTTTTTGTCAAAAGCGCAGAGCCGTGGCGCGGATGCGCTGATCTTGGACCTAGAGGATAGCGTGCCCGATGATCGCAAGTCGGAGGCGCGCAAAATGGTCTCGGACGCAATCGAGCCGCTGGCCAAAGGGCCCTCCGCCCTTGTAGTGCGGATCAATGGCGGCGTCCGTGCCGCCGTTGCCGATCTTGAGAAGGTTGTTCGGCCCGGTTTATCCGCAGTTATGATCTCCAAGTGCGAGACTCCGGAAAAACCCGCTGTAATCGGCGAAATCCTTTCTGATCTCGAAGCGGAGCGAGGGTTGCCACTGGGAAAGATCGCCTTGATCGCCTTGGTTGAGACGCCGGGTGGGCTCGCGGATGCGTCCAGAATTGCTCACTCCGATTCCCGACTGGCTGCTATGTTGCTCGGAAGCGAAGACTTCGCAACAGCCTGTCGTATGGACCCGAGCCAGGACACTCTGAAGCTGGCTAAGCAGTCGATAATTTACGCCGCGCGGAGCGCAGGTCTCGCGCCTTTGGGGCTTTTGGATACAGTCGCGAACTTCTCTGAGGCTGACCTTGTTGGGCTAGTCGAAAGATCGAAGCAGTTCGGTTTTAGTGGATCCACTTGTGTTCATCCGAGGGTCGTCAACGCGCTGAACGACGGGTTCCAGCCGTCGGTTGAAGAAATCCGAGAAGCACAACGCATTGTGGCGGCAATGGCAGAGGCCAACAAGAAAGGTCGCGGCGCGGCCAGTCTTGATGGGCGAATGATCGACGCGCCCCTTTTGAAGCGTGCGCAGGATACTCTCGCCCAAGTTTCCAACGCTTCCTAAAAATGCGCCAAGTCTCGGTCTCTGGAACCGCAACCTTCCAGAAAAGAATACTCATCATTTGGTAGTCTTGAAGGTTGGAAACGCTGCAAGCCAGCGTCCGCTTTCCGCTCGGAGGAGACATCTGAGCGTTTTTGTAAGATGACCGCTACGAGCGGAAAGCTGACGTTCGCGCTGAACGAACAAACGTGCTGCAGACCTTTCGAAAGCCGACAAAGACCCGATTTCTCGCGCGGCCTCGCAAGCTGACAGCGCTGAGTAAAAAACGGTCCGGTCCTGTGAGACTGAAGAAGTTCCGCAGTTCATTAGAAAATCGTTCTCCGAGTTTCGAACACGTCTGTGTTTCGCAAAAACGCGACAGTTTTTCCTGTTCGCATTTGTTTGTTCGAGTGATCCGGGCACCCTAGAGACGGCTAGGCAAAGAAAGCCTAGTGATCCGAATGCCAACTCCATACGCTTTCCACGCAACAACCACTGACAAAGCTCAAGGTCACTCTTTTGGACAGCACCAACTCGACCGAAACCACACACCTTCTTCGCAATTGCCGTATTCTCGCAGACGCGAACGCTGAAAGAGTTGAAGGCCCTTTCGACATTCTTGTCGAAGGGGGTGCAATTATAGAGATCGCGCCAAAGCTGAATGCGAAGAGCGACAAAGAAATCGATGCCTCCGGTCTTCTGGCGATTCCCGGGTTGGTGAACGCCCACCTCCATTCCCCGGCCGCTTTCCTGAAGGGCGCCCTTGAGGGAGCGCCGCTAGAAATTTTCATGCTCCGGGAGACGCCACCGACGCTTGGGGGCAGTGAAAGTGCGAAAGTTTGCCGAGCGCGCGCTCTTCTCTCGGCGATGGAGATGTTGAAGCGCGGGATAACGGCGGTCCACGACGATGCTTTCTTCAACCCGGAACCATCACCCGAGACAATCGATGCGATCATGGGCGCGTATCGGGAAATCGGTATCCGGGCCACCGTCGCGTTGGATCAGCCCGAGGTCGCGGAGACAGAGAAGTACCCGTTTCTGGCTGATATCCTACCGCCCGACTTGCGCGAGACACTGGGCAAGCGGCCGCGCTTGGCAGGCGCGGATCTCCTTGATCTCTACCGCGACTTCATTCAGCGCTGGCACGGAACAGAGAACGATCGCCTCAGATGCTCTGTTTCTTGCTCGGCTCCACAACGGGTAACGCCGGAGTACCTGCAGGCATTGACCGACCTTTCCCGGAGCCACAAAATACTCTTCAACGTCCATGTACTCGAAACCCGTCTTCAGCGCGTACTTGGGCAGGAATTCTACGGGAAGTCACTGGTCGCTTACCTTGACGACCTAGGATGTCTGGACCGATGGAAACAGGTCATCCACGCGGTTTGGATCGATGAAGCCGATATCGCGCGCCTCGCCGACGCTGAAGCACTGGTTGCGCACAACCCAATCTCCAACCTCAAGCTCGGCTCCGGGGTAATGCCGTTCCGTGCGCTCAAGGATGCTGGCGTTCCAATTTGCCTTGGCACCGATGAGGCGGCCTGTGACGACACGGCCAGCCTATGGGGTGTTATGAAAACAGCCGCTCTCTTGCAGAAGATTGCAGACCCGGACTGGGCAAGGTGGCCTGACGCCGCTGAGGTTCTGGACTGTGCCTGGACAGGGGGAGCCCGATCGCTTGGGCGTGACGATCTCGGTAGAATTGCCGTCGGCGCGCGTGCCGATATTGCCTTGCTTGATCTTTCAGAATTGTCATTCTTGCCGCTCAACGACATCCGCCGGCAACTGGTTTTCTGCGAGGACGGCACTGCGGTCCGTCATGTACTGGTCGATGGTGAAATCGTGGTTGAAAACGGAAGGTTGAAGCGGATCGACGAGGTAGCTGCTCGTCAAGAGATACGCGAAGCTTTCAGTGAATTTGCCCCGAGACTTGCTCAGATCGAAACCCACGCGGCGCGGTTGGAACCCTACTACAAGGCTATGTACGACCGCGCGCTCGAGAAGGATGTTGGAATGTCGCGCTGGATAGGCCGGTTTCCAAACTAAGCTCAGTGGGGCTCGCCCGCGCGTGAAACCCGCGCGATCTCTCCCGCCGTGGTGAGCCAGATCTCTTCTGAGAGGCTGGCGAGATGGGCCAGGACCTCGCGGAAATAGTACAGTCGATGGGCCTGGCCGATGATGTGGGGATGAAGCGCGATCGGACAGACAAGCGGTCCTTGGGAAGCCTGACGGCGCATCTCTTCGATCTGGGAGATACAGATATCGCGAAAGACGGCCGCGCTTTCGCGACGGACAGCAATCGCGTTCGCGTCGTTCGCTTCCTGCGGATAGGGCATGGCGAGCAGTGCGCCCGCTTTTGTCTCGAGCTCAAATGGACGGTCGTCAGCGCCCCAATCAAGCACATATTTATATCCGGCTTCGGCGAGCAGGTCTGGGGTCACAGGCGTCTCCGCAATCCAGGGACTCAGCCAGCCTGCGGGGGCTTTACCTTCGTAACGGGCGATCTCGGTAGTCGCCTCTGTGATGAGTGCGCGCTCGTCCGACGGGCTCATGCCCGACTGACTTTCCCCATTTGTCCGACCGTGCGCTGCGATCTCTGCTCCTGCTGCGCGCCACGCATCCACAAGGCCCGGGGCCGCCGTGTAGATATCGCTGTTCACGAGGGCTGTCGCAGCGATCCCGGCCTCAGTCATCGCCTCCAGCAGACGCCAAGCCCCCACACGGTTTCCCCAGTCGAGCCAACCATGGTTTATCAGGTCTGGACGGGCGGGATTGGGAACGAGCTCATCGAGACATGTCGCGTCGGGGCCATAGGTTTCCAGATTGACGGCGACGTACACGGCCAAACCGCGTCCCTTGGGCCAGCGGTAGGGCACTGGATCGGTGACCGGGCGGTATGAATAGAGATGAGAAGCCGGGCTCACTCGTTGACCTTATCGAGGCCAATCGACATCGAAACCAGGATCAACGCAACGATGGCCAACACAATCTGCACGCCCGAAACCGCCGCGACCAGAGGCGAAGATGTGAACTGGACCAGCGAGAGCAACTCCACGGGAAGCGGCCTGTCCCGGAAGCCATGGGTAAATATCGCGACCGAAAGATTGTCGAAGCCCTCGACAAATGTGAACACGGCCCCCGCCAGAATGGCGGGCATCAGGAGGGGGAAAGTCACCGTTCTAAGACTTTGGAACGACGTGGCGCGAAGGTTTGCAGCCGCCTCGTCGAGCGCTGCGTCCAACCGCATCAGGCGGCTTTGCACGGTACGCACCATGACCGCCAAAATGAAAACGGTGATCGAGATCGACTGTAGCCAAATCGATGGCGAAACACCGACCAGAGCGCCAGCAAAAAGCACGGCGACGCCGAGAACGATGCCGGGCACCATATGCGGCACCAGGACGAAGACGGAAAGCGCGGTCGTCCCTCGGAAGCGACCCCTGACGCAGGCAAGTGCGGTCGGCACACCCAGAACGATACATAGGATGGTCACGGTGATGCCGACCTGGAGGCTGTTGAGCATCGCTTCCACAAGCTCACCCTGTTTGAAGACCTCCGAGTACCACTTCAGGGTAAAACCTTCCGGCGGGAAGCTGACAAACGCCCGTGTGTCGAAGGAAATGATCACCACGATGATCGACGGAGCAACCAGAAGAAGGAGGGAGAAGATCGCAACAGCAAGGATCAGTCCGATTCCAAGGGCGTCACCAAGTGAAGTTTTACGCAGCACCTTCATGCCTCACGCCCCTTCGTCCAGCGCGTGAAATGGTTCGTCGCAAGTGCGATGCAGACCAAAACGATCAAGCAGGAGACCATCAGCAATAGCGAACTCACCGAGCCCTTTGACCATTCGAGTGAGAAGACGACCTGCTCATAAATCATCGTCGCGGCGTTCAGGTAGTTCCCGCCGCCAAGAAGCTGTGGAACAACGAAGGTTGTGTAGCTGAGTGTGAAAACCAAAGCTGCGCCCGTTCCAATGCCCGGAACGCTCAGTGGCAGAATAACAGTGCGGAGCGTTCCCAGCCGCGAGGCACCGAGGTTTTCCGCCGCTTCCATGATCTGGCTGTCGTTCCGGCTCATCACTGCGATCAGCGGCAGGATCATAACCGGCAAATGGATCTGAACCATTCCAATCAGAACGGCCCAGTGCGTGTTCATAATGCGTAGCGGCTGGTCGATCAGGCCCATACCCATAAGCGTCTGGTTAACCACACCGCGACCGCCGAGGATTACGAGCCACGCATAGGTGCGTACGATCCCGCTTGTGAGAAGCGGCGCGATTGTCAGGATAAGGATCAGACGCTTCGTCCATTTGCCCCCGACGAGGAAGAGATACGCAACCGGATAGCCGAAGAGGACGCAGAGCGCAGTGGTGGTCAGTGCGAGATTGAGAGACCTCTGAAAGGTAATCCAGTAAAGCGGATCGGTCAGCGCATTTGTAAGGTGAGTCAGGGAAAATGTCTGGCTGACGATGTCACCGCGAGAGATTTCGATATCTGAAAAGCCGAGCGACAACAGGATCGCAAACGGAACGACTGCCACCACCATCAACACAATGATCGCAGGCACGGCAGGCCAGATCCCGCGACCAGACAGCAGCGCATCCGCCAGGCGTTCCCCGATGCGGGGCGGCGCGATTTGTGCGCAAAGAGCTGCGTCCGTCATTCGCCGGAGTACACAGCGCAGTTTGCCGGGTCGATAACCGTGATGCTGACCTCCGCGCGGTCGGCGATCGGGCGGGCGCGCTCCTGGCGCATGGCAGCAACCCGGATCGCCCCTCCGACGGAGGACTCCACATGGTATTCGATTAGCGGACCGACATTGCGGTGGAAGGTAACTTTGCCCGTCCAGCTTCCATCGCCCGGTGGTGCAAGCCGCAAGTTATGCGGGCGTGCCATGACCCGTACAGGACCGCTCAGATCAGTCTCGATTGTCTTTCCGTCCGGCAGTGCAACCTGCCCTCCCTGCGCCTCTGCGTCCCAGAAGTTTGAAACGCCAATGAAGTCAGCGACATAGGCCGTTGCGGGTCTGTCAAAAATCTCGTCCGGGCTTGCAACCTGTTCGATCCGCCCGGCGCGCATCACCGCGATCCGGTCACTCATGGTAAGCGCTTCTTCCTGATCGTGGGTAACAAAGATGGAAGTCAGGCCAAGCGTTTTGATAAGTTGGCGCAGTTCCACTTGCATCGACCCGCGCAGCTTCGCGTCAAGCGCGTTGAACGGTTCGTCGAGCAGAAGGACCCGTGGCTCCATAACAAGCACACGGGCGATAGCGACGCGCTGTTGTTGGCCACCTGAAAGCTGCGCGGGATAACGGTCTTCGAAACCGGTCAAGGACACCGTGGCAAGAGCCGAAGCGACCGTTTCATCTGCTTTCAACTTAGGCGCGCCGGACATCCTTAGCGCGTATCCAACATTCTGCGCGACCGTCATGTGAGGAAACAGCGCGTAGCTTTGAAAAACAACGCCAACAGGTCTGCGATTGACCGGAACCGGTGCCACCTCCTGGCCGTCGATACTTATCGATCCCCCGTCGGCGTCCCAAAACCCCGCGATGCAACGCAGCAGTGTCGTTTTTCCGCAACCTGATGGGCCAAGAAGTGTAACGATTTCGCCCTCTGCGATCTCCAGCGAGCAATCCTCGAGAACCCTGACGGACCCGAAACTTTTGCTGACAGCCCCGATGCTGAGCACCGGGGCTGTTGAGACGACTTTCGTCGATGGACCCGTAGGCCCATGCATCATGCAGCGAACATTCTGTCGAAGGTCTCGACTGTCTCGCCCCGCAACGGCGCGAACGACTGCCAGTCGAGCGAGGTGGTGCTGTCGAGTTCCTCAGGCGACGATGGGACGTATGGCGCGGCTTCCTCAGCAACCGGAATACCCTCCACAACCGTACCAAAATAGATCGGCGCGCTGCCGGCCATCTTCTGGATCTCCTCGGTGAGGAGGATGTCCGCGAACTCGGTGACAAGATCTGCAGTGCCCTCGGCAGTGTTTACAAACTGCACGATGTTTGTTGGCAGCATCAGCGGGCCTGGACCCTTGATCTTTACATAGCCGATGGGCAGGCCAGAGTTGGCAGCAAGCGCGGAGTTTACATGCCACAGCGGAGCAAGATCGACCTCACCGCGTTCAATCATTTGCTGAAGCAACGGCGGGCTGCGACCAACGAGCGGATCAAGCTCCGCCCATTTGTTGAGAGCAAAGCTCATGTCGTCCTGTGGCATGCCGAATGCTTCGCAGGTTGCGGCCAGTACGCCGAGACCGAGGTTCGACTGCGGGCGGCACATGCCTATGCGGCCGTTATATGCACCGGACCAGAGCTCTTCCCACGTTGTCGGCGGGGTCTCGATCTTCGAGCTGTCATAGGCGATGCCGATGCCCTCAAACCAGATCGGCTGCCCAACATCATACCCATAGGGCATGAAGCGTGGATCTACGTTGGCCGAGTTGGGGATCTTGGAGAAATCCAGAGGAACAATCACGTCTTCTGCAAGAGCGTTCACGATCGCCGGCGACCCCATGACCGCAAGGTCGTATGGGGAATTGCCACGAGCCGCTTTGATCTGTGCAAGGGCCTCCGCAGACAGACCACCAATTACGCGAAGAGAGACACCAGGGTTGCGACGCCCAAGTTCTTCACCAGCCGCAATCAGTGGTGCGTCGGATTCGTTTCCGTAGCCGACCATCACCAATTCGCGCGTCTGGGCACGTAGGATCGTCGGAGCCGAGAGCGCTGTGGCCGCGGCAAGCCCGCCCAGCACCGTCCGTCTTTTCAGAATCATTTTTTTCTCCCTGTCAGGATTGTCCAGCGGGTTTGCCCCGCGACTCAGCGACACGTAAATCGATAAGACACTTTTGTGAAATGTTTCACAATAAAAATTTCCGAAAGCTACATCTGTGCGTAATCTTTCACCGAGACACCTGCATTTCCGATGAAAAACACGGCTTTTGAAGAACTATGCAAGAATGACGTCGAGGCCTGCCGCCCGCAGCGCTTGGATATCTGCCGGCGCCGCCTCCGCATCCGTAACGAGGGTCGATATCTCATTTGATGACGCAATCCGGGCCCCGGCCACGTGTCCGATCTTGCCATGGTCGCCCAACATCACTGTGCGCCGGGATGCAACCATCATGGCGCGCTTGACCTCGACTTCTTCGAAATGAGCGTTGGTAAACCCCCTCTCAACATCAATCCCGGCGCAACACAAATAGGCGCAATCTGCATTGATCTGGGAAAGCAGGAAGCCTGCGAACGGCGGGATTAAAGAGCGGGAACGCGGGTTACGGCCGGTGCGTTTGATCGTTCCGCCGGTGAGCATTACAGTAACGCCTTCGTGATTTTCTAAAGAAATTGCGATATCCAGGCTGCTTGTAATGACGACTACGTCACGCAGCTCTTCCGGCAGAGCCTGTGCCATGGCTTGGGTTGTGGTACCTGCATCCAGGATTATTGTCTCGCCATCGCGCACCATGCGCGCGGCCATGTTGCCGATCCTCTCCTTTTCGTCTCCGAAGCTCTGGCTGGGCAGCTCGATCGGCCGGACAAAGCGCGCAGGTTGAACGGAAGTGGCACCGCCGCGAATGCGTCGGAGCAGCATCCGCCGATCCAGCGCGTCGAGATCGGAGCGGATCGTTACCGCGGAGACGCCAAGCTGGTCCGATAATTGCGTAACCTCAACAACGCGCTCTCTGGAGAGAAGCTCCAGTATTTGCTCATGACGGGGGATCAGATTCTTCGTGTTTGAGACGTCGTTCACGTTTAGCCTTTTCAATGCGCTTGCGTTTTCATTCTATTTAACAGATATCGAAAGTCATGGCGAGTGGCTGCGCGCCTTCGGAGCCGCATATTCTGTCCGGTGAATTGGAGGAGGATGTCGAATTGAACATCGAACGACGAATTAAGGAAATCCGTCGGGAGTCTTCTTCCGACGCACCGGGGGACCCCGAACGTTTCCGCAGGGTCGCGCTAACCAAGACCGAAATGATGTCACAGGGCGAGGCCATTCGATCCACGCTGGCCGCAAATGCAGAACCGTTGGCCGCGATCGCAGCAGATCTCGCTGACCGTAAAATCCGCCGTATCGCAATGGTTGGATGCGGTGATAGCTGGGTTTCAGGTGTGGGCGTGCGCCATGCAATGGAACGGCACCTTGGGGCAGTCGCCGAGCCCTGCGAGGCTTTCGACTTTGCCACCTACGGGCTCGATGTCATCGACGACAAAACAGTGGTGATTGGATTAAGCTCGTCTGGAAAAACCGAGCCAGTTATCGACGGATTGAAAGGAGCGGCAGAGCGCGGCGCCTATGGGATCGGACTCTCCAACACGCTGGGTTCACCTCTCATGGAAGAATTCCCGGGCGCGCTTCACATTCGGGCAACACGCGGTGGGTGGCCAACCCAATCGTCCACCGCAGCCATGGCATTGAAGCTTGCACTGACCGCATCGATCGCAGAGGCGCGTGGGGCCAACGTCGCCGAGCTCAGAGCCGCTTTGGAAGCCCTGCCCGATCAGGTCGACGCGGTGGCAAGCGCCCTTTACGAGCCGGCGCGTGAAGTCGCGAAAAGGTTCGCGAAAGCCGACCTGGTGCTGCTGACCGGCGCAGGACCCTACCTAGCGCCTGCTGAGTTTGGCTCTGCCAAGCTTCGCGAACTCGCGCCTATTCACGCCTATTCATTCCCACTTGAGGAATATCATCACTACCGCACTCAGAAGGCGGGTGATGTGATGTTCCTGGTCGCAGCCGACGAAGCCAGTCACGCCCGTGCGCTTGAGACCGCAATAATGAGCCGCGGCAGCGACGGCGTTTGCGTCGCGCTCGTGCCAGAAGGCGAAAGCGAGATTGCCGACGTTGCCGACATCGCGTGGCACCTACCGGAGGTCGCGGAAGAAACGCGGCCAATCGTTTACAGTGTTCCTCTGCATTTGTTCGGATACCATGCTGCCATGGAACGCGACGCAGTAGGTCTTGGCGCGCCGCGCCTCGGGGTCTGACATGCGTCCCGATCTGGTCACGATCGGGGGGCTGACTGTCGACAATGTCATTTCGGCGGAAGGTTGTGTGGCCTTGTCGCAGGCGGGAGGCAATGGAGCGTATTCTGCTGTTGGAGCGCTAATGTGGGCAGACAATGTCGGTCTCGTCAGCGCAGCTGTCGAGAGTTATCCCAAAGCAACGCTTGCGCGCCTCGAGGCGGGCGGCATCGATCTTTCTGGTGTCGCTTGGTTTTCCGAGCAGCTCGAAGCGTGCAGCTGGTTTATCTACAACAACGCAGGCGATCGCGACGAGGGCTTGACCAGTCACCCCGGGGCGCTTGCAGACGCTGGCTTCTCCACAGACCGGCTTGCACCCGACGAGGTGGCTCACTGGCGCAAAAAACTAGCCGAACTTAGCGTCAAAGGCGAAATCGGTTACTCCGAGTTTCGCGACCTCCATCCACTTTCCCCAGAACAAGTGCCGGAAACATGGCTTGCGGTTAAAGGTGTTCACCTTGCGCCCAGCCAACCCGAAGTGATGATGGCAATGCTTGACCGCTTTGGATCTGGCCCGATGATCACGGCCGACCCGGGATGGCAGCTCGCGGCCCGAAGCGTCTCGGAAATTGCTCCGATCTTGGCTCGAATTGATGCCTTCCTGCCGAGCGAAGTAGAGCTTCGGGCTCTGGTGCCAGGTGCAGGGCTTTCGGATGCGATCGAGGTGTTGTCGCGGCATACAACCGGAGCGCTCGCTGTGAAGCTGGGTCCAAAGGGTGTTCTTGTATGGGATCGGATCGCAGGCACTGCGGTGCAAGTTCCCACGCGTGCCGTTGAAACGGTAGATCCAACCGGAGCTGGCGATGCGTTCTCTGGTGGTTTCCTAGCAGGGCTCGTGGAAACAGGTGATCCTGTGGAAGCCGCGCGTTTCGGAGTGTTTTCGGCGTCGCAGATCGTGTCTGCCTTCGGCGCTGATGGTGCGCTGCCCACCGATCGAGACGCGGCACGGACCGCGCTTCAGCTGGGGAAAGTGGAATGACCTTGAAGCTCTTCGACAGCACGCCGCTTGTGGTTGCCGCGCTCCATCTTCCAGACTTCGCGCTTTCAAGGCATCGTAGTGTTGCCTGGTTTGAGGACTACGCCGTTGCCAACGCCCGCGTTTTCGCGGAGGCGGGCGTTCCATTCCTTAAGCTTCAGGATCAAACGCGCACCACAGGCGCCGCAGCGCCTGACACGCTCGCGATGATGGGCGCGCTTGGACGCCTGATCCGGGCGGAGGTCCCGGAGATACGGCTTGGGATTATCATTGAAGCGCACGACCCTTTAGCGGCGCTCTCGGTCGCGCATGCAGCAGGGGCAGAGTTTGTTCGCCTCAAGATATTCGTTGGTGGCGCAATGACGGCTGAAGGGCCAAGGCATGCGCTGGGCGCCTCGGCGGTTCAGCATCGCGCCCACCTTGGGCGGCCGGACATCGCCATTCTTGCTGACGTACACGACCGGACCGCGCGACCTCTCTCCGATGAGAGCCAGCCCTTTGCGGCAAACTGGGCCACCAAGGTTGGAGCCGACGGATTGATCATAACGGGTTCAAGCTTCCCCGATACCTTGCAACGGATCGCCGCCGTGCGTGATGTTGTTCCACGACAACCGATTCTAATCGGCGGTGGCGTCACCGAAGCGAACGTGTCTGACGCACTTTCGAGCAGCAACGGTGTTGTCGTCTCGAGCGCTTTGATGCGGAAAGACGCAGAGCCTGAGGACCTCGTTCGCTGGGACGCGGATCTCTGCCGGCGCTTCATGGATCGGGCACGCGGATGAGCGTGCGCGACTTCAAGGGCTATCATGGCAATGTGCCCAACATCTCATGGCCGGGCGACGCCCGCGTTGCTGTATCGGTGGTGGTGAATGTCGAAGAAGGCGCGGAACTTACGCTCGGGGCCGGGGACGAGAAAAACGAACATATCTACGAAGCGGTCGAAGCGGTCGAGGGCACGCGCGACCTGTGTATGGAAAGCCATTTTGAGTACGGCCCGCGGGCCGGATGGCCGCGCATACGACAAACGCTGAAAGAACGCGGGATCCGCGCAACGATCAACGCCTGTGGTCGTGCTGTGGAAGCGACTCCTTGGCTGATCGAGGAAGCAGTCGCCGATGGTCATGAGATTTCGGCCCATGGATGGCGCTGGGAGCGCCATGCGCATATGGACGAAGCCCAAGAGCGGCAGGTGATCTCACAAACCGTCGACAGCATCACGCGCATCGCAGGTGCACGGCCTGTGGGTTGGCATACACGCTCAGCCACGTCGCCGAGAACTCGCGACCTCTTGGTTGAAGAGGGCGGCTTTCTCTATGACAGCAATGCCTACAACGACGATCTTCCTTATACCTTGGAAACGGCGCGCGGGCCGCACGTTGTCCTGCCCTATGCGTTCGATACCAACGATATGCGCTTTTACAACGGCGGCGGGTTCGTATTTGCAGACGATTTTTCAAAATATACGATCGCGGCTCTGGAACGACTGCATGCCGAAGGTGAAAGCGAACCTCGCATGCTCTCTGTGGGGCTGCACACACGTATTATCGGAAGGCCCGCGCGTATCGGTGGGCTCGAGGCGTTCCTCGACCATGCGTTCAAGCTCGGTGGCGTTTGGTTCGCAACCCGGGCCGATATCGCGAATGTGTGGCGCGCCGGACTTGGGCTGCCGGAATGGTCTCCGGCGTCGCCGATCGGAGGGTTTGCATGACACGCGACCTCATTGGATACGGCGGAGTTTGGCCCGATTTTACGTGGCCCAACGGCTCGCGTCTGGCTGTCTCAGTTGTGGTGAACTTCGAGGAAGGCGCGGAGCAGCAGGTTCTCGATGGTGATCCCACCAGCGAGCGGATCGGGGAGGTCATTTCGGTTGTTCCCGAGGGGCGAGCCGACCCTGGGCAAGCACAAATCTTTGCCTATGGGACACGCGCTGGGGCTTGGCGAATGGCAAGCGCGCTCAGAGCGCACGAGATGCCCGCGACGATCTTCGCCTGCGGTAGGGCTGCTGAACGCGCAGCACCAGTTCTCTCGATGCTGGCTAGTGACGGGCACGAAACCGCCTGCCACGGGTGGCTTTGGCGACCGCATGCCGACTACGAAAGTCCTGCCGAAGAAGCGGCAGACCTCGACCGCGCCGCCTCGGCGATTGCGCAGGCAACGGGCGAGGCGCCGGTCGGGTTCTTCTGCCGTGGTGCAGAAAGCCCCTGGACACGCGGCCTTCTTGCGGAGCGTGGATACCTCTACACGTCCAACGGATTCGACGACGATTTGCCCTACAAGGACCAATCGGGACTTATCGTTGTTCCTTATGCGCTTGACGCAAACGACATGAAGTTCTTTCACCCGAATGGTTTTGTGCGTGCTGCGGACATGGCCGAGTATGTCGCCGATGCGCTTGATGTGCTTGAAGCAGAAGCATCGGATGGCCTCCCCCGACTTCTGAACATCGGATTCCACCTCCGGATTGTCGGACGGCCGGGACGCTTTAATGCGTTCAAGTCCGTACTCAATGAATTGGACCAGAGGCGTGACAGGGTTTGGATAGCCACGCGCAGCGAGATCGCAAGGGCATTTGCTGAGGCCGTCGCATGAGAATTGCACTTCTCAATCCGAACACCTCGGCAGAGACGACGACCGTTATGGTCGGGATCGCCAAGGAAGCCGCCGGTTCAGGAATAACGATTGACGGAGTGACAGCCCGCTATGGCGCGCCGCTCATAACCGATCCGACAGCCCTGGATATCGCCGCGGAAGCTGTCGCCGCACTGGCGCCAGCGCTAAGCGGGTTCGATGCGGTGATCCTGTCCGGCTTCGGAGACCCCGGGATCGAAGCGCTCCGCGCAGCGCTTGATGTACCGGTAACCGGGATTGTCGAAGCTGGAATGGCGGAAGCGGCTGCGTTTGGCGATCGTTTCGCCGTCGTGACGACCACGCCCGAGCTGGCCGGACGCATCGCGCAATCTGCTCGTGTCTATGGGCATAAAAAGTTCTGCGGAACATGGACCACGCCCGGCGATCCAGTGACACTGACAGCCCGCCCCGCTGATCTGGAAAATGCCCTTGCCGTCGCGCTTCAGACTGCGCTGGACGACGCAAATGCGCACGCCGTTATCATAGGTGGTGGTCCGCTGGCGGTGGCGGCTCGTGCGCTGGCGAAAGTCTCACCTGTTCCGTTGGTAGAGCCGATACCCGCCGCAGTACGATTGACGATGGCGCGGCTCGGGTTGGAGAACGTCGCATGACCTCCAAACTAGTGGTAGCGGATCATCTGATTTGCGGCTTGGCAGCAAACGGGGCGCCCGAGATCGTTTCAGACGGCGCGATCCTCGTCGAAGACGGCGTAATCGGCGCCCTTGGGTCGCGGGAAGATTTAAGGCGAAAATTCCCGAAGGCTGAAGAAGTTGGCGGTCCGGGTCGCGTCGCCATTCCCGGGTTTGTTAACGCGCACCACCATGTCGGGCTGACACCTTTTCAACTCGGCGCGCGTGATCAGCCGCTTGAGCTCTGGTTCCCGGAACGCCTTGTAATGCGCGATATCGATCCACGCCTTGATGCGCTGTACTCAGCTTTTGAGATGATCGCTTCCGGCGTGACGACTGTGCAGCATCTGCAGAGCAGGGCGCCTGGTGATACCGAGGCAGTGCTCGCGCGCAGTGACGCGATCATCGGTGCTTATGCTGAAATTGGCATGCGAGCCTCCTATTCCTTCGCGCTCCGCGATCAGAACAGGATGATTTACGAAGCGGATGAAGTTTTCGTCGCCTCCTTGCCGGAGGCCCTGCGCGCGCCTGCTGCCGCCTATCTCGGTGGTTTCGGGCTTCCGCTGGCTGACCAGATTGCGGTGTTTCACGAACTGCGAAAGCGATGGGCCGACAGCGACTTGATTGGGATTCAGATCGCGCCCTCGAACCTGCATTGGTTGTCGGATGCCGCGCTCGAAAGTGCCGCGCACATGGCTGAGGAGACTGGCGCGTCCCTTCATATGCACCTTCTCGAAACGCCTTATCAGAAAGAGTACGCCCAGCGCCGGACAGGAGGTTCGGCACTGGAGCATTTGGATAGTTTCGGGCTTGTCGGTCCCCAGCTGACGATTGGACACGGTGTTTGGATGACGGAGGACGACCTCGCGCTTCTGGCCGAGCGAGGCGGCTGCCTTTGCCACAACTGTTCGTCGAACTTACGCCTGAAGAGTGGAACCGCCGATCTGAACGCATTTCTTGCAAGCGGAGTACCTGTTGCCATTGGGATCGACGAAGCAGGGATCAACGATGATCGTGACATGCTTCAGGAAATGCGATTGGCGCTGACGCTCCATCGCCCGTCGGGTCATGCGGCCCCCTGCCCGTCCGCGTCCGACATTTTTCGGATGGCGACAGAGCACGGCGCTGCCACAACGCCTTTCGCCGGCCGTATCGGTCGCCTCGCTCTGGGAATGGCTGCAGATATCGTTTTGATCGACTGGAATGCCGTAACCTGGCCTTGGCAGGATCCGTCCATGCCTTTGCTGGATGTGCTTTTACGTCGGGCCAAAGCAGGCGCGGTCGAGACGGTGCTCATCGGCGGCGAAGCGATCTATCACCAGCGTCGCTTCACACTCGTTGACCGAGATGACGTGTTGAAACAGGTCGCGCTGAGTTTGAGTCGGGAAGACACGGATTCGGAAGCGGCGCAACGGCGGCTGGCGGCCGAGCTTCTGGAACCGGTTCAGGGCTTCTATGGCGACTGGCTTTGAACGGTTTGTCTCAGCGCTCTGGAGTTCTTAAAGCTGTCTACCCGGAGCTAGATCGCAAAACAAATCGCCGCGCAGATTTGGTTCCAGCAGTCGCGCTTGCAAAACGTCAACCTCGTTTTTTGACCATACAAACCTAGCACTACGGAAATGATACCCCATTGCCTGCTTTGTCCGCAAAGCCGACACTCAAAAAAAAAAATGAACCAGCCATGCGCCTTGGCCTAGCTCCCACCCGCCCCCGGTACCTTGGCGGGGGTGGGGGGTGTTTTGCGAGATTTCTGTCAGTCTGCGCTATCTAGTATTCGGTAGACGGACATGCGCGAGATGCCCATCTGCTTGGCAATAGCACTTGGCCCTGCCCCGTTCGCACTGAGACGTTTCACGGCTTCCCGATCAATCCTGGCTTTGCCGCCCTTGTAGACGCCCCTGCTCCGCGCTTTCGCAATACCTTCAGCCTGACGCTTCCGGATAACCGATCGCTCAAACTCGGCAAAGGCTCCGAGCATCTGGAACTGCAACTTCGCGAAGGGATCAGCGTCTTCAGATCCGAAGGCAAGTCCTTCTGACAGGAACCTTATCTGTGCTCCGAGGCTGGTCACCTGCTCCACAATCCGCTCCAGATCGCGCAGATCCCGCGCCAAGCGGTCGATTGACCATACGACGACCTCATCACCTTCCCGGATGTATGCGAGCATTTCTCTCAGTGCCGGCCGGTCTTTGTTTGATCCGCTTTCGTGCTCTTCAAATACGCGATCCAAGTCTCCGAGTTCTTGTCGTTCCAAACTCTGGTCATGTGTCGACACGCGACGGTATCCCACTCTCGCCATTCATCACCTCACTGTAACATCTGGGTCTAGACTTTAAGTGGGTGGCGTAACAAATGGCGTCAAGGGGGCCTGATGAGACACAATAGGTGTCACATGGAAACGGCGCGGCAGGGTCTACCCTGATGTTACTCCGGATTTATGACTTTTGCTTCCAGCGCGCTCCTTTGCGCTCGGCGCTCGGGAAGTTGATCTGCCATGCGTCTTATCCGCTCTGTGTCGAACTGCGGCTTGTGCCGAACGTCAACAGCGCCATCATGAACGTGATCGATGTGAACAACTGCAGATTTTCCGTAGGCGCGTTCCTGCGCCAATCCCGCAAGCATGATCTGCTCTCGCGGTTTCATCCAACCGGCCGGCCCCCAGGCTGTTTTGTCTTTCAAGATTTGCTGCATGCGTTTGATCGCAAGTTCGCCGTTCCGCCCGATGGCTTCGCGTATCTCCGGATCCATCTTGGGGCGACCGCCTGGGTTACCGCTTTGTCCTTTCGCAAAAGGCATTGCTAACCTCCTGTTCTGAAGCCTCTCACGCGTGCGCGTAGCAGGCGCCTGCGCGCTATTTCGCGACCTCTACATACTATCAAAAGCCCGCATCTTGGAAAAGGAAAATAGGAGATTTATTGTTGTAATACAGATTATTAACGAACAAATCTCATGTGGTGTTCGAGGTGTGACGCGAAAAAGGGGGAAACCGACAGACACCCCTCCCGGGTCAACAATTTCCCCTAGGATGAAGGGTATATTTATTTCCCCTTTTTTCAGGCTGTAGCCTTGTTTTATTGACCTCGCGAGTGGGGGAAACGAGGTCGGGATAGGCACAGGGATTGCTTGGGGAGCCCCCCTCGACAAAGGGCTTCATAGCCCGCGCTTTAAAGGGAAACGCTCCAAACTGGTAAGTCCGGGCGATAGGATCCCCCTTGCAAGGCGCACCTGTAGCGGTTTGTGTATTTGCCCATTTTCATCCATGCGTTCGACTAGTTCAGCATAAGCATCCGGATCGCAGAGCGCGTCGAGTTCTTCACTCACCTGCTTATATGGAACGTCGCCTCCCTTAGCGGCCTTGATAACCTCAGTGCGCAAAGCCCATCCGTCTGGGCCAGCGTGTTTCGAAACCGCACGCAAAATACGCTTACGAATACCCTCGTATTTTCCATCAACAAGATGTTCCTCAGCGTCAGGCGCGAACTTCTCGATGCAACACACGACTAGTCGCAACGCGTATTGAATGTCTTCAAGATCAACTTTCACCTCTTCGAGCATATCCGCCAGAGCCGCCTTGCCGACCGAAACGATGCCCGCAACGCGTAAAGCGTTCTCCAAAGCCCTCGACCATAGCGGGGCTGCAGCGGTTTGCTTGGCGACCTCTGCGTCCATTAACCGACGTTGGAGTGAATAGTATTCTCGGGCCTCGTCGGTCATTTGGATTAACCGAAAGCGGCGGCCGCGCACCAAGTGAAAACGCGGGTCACTTAAGCCGTTGCTTTCCGGCATCTGGTACTCTCCGAGGCTGCGGAGCGCGTCCCGTATAGCAGTGTCATCGACCTCCTCGGGCAATCCAGCCAGAGGCGGTAGGTCGTCCATCTTTAGGATAAGCATGCGCCCAAGAAAGCCGCTGGTCGCAGCGCCTGCATCAAGACCATCGAGTAGTTCGCTATTTGTCGATGTAAACAGGCCGGTCAAAAAGGGAGCGAGAACAGCGGGCTTATTGTCTCGCGCATTTGCATACTGCCGTTCGGGCAACTCGCTGGTCGCTGAAGTGAATGCCTGCATAAGCAGCGTGAGCATCTTGTAGTCGTGACTACCCCGCTTATCGAGAGCCTGCAGAAAACGGCCGAACTCGTCGACCATCATCGCCACAGTCGAGTGCCGGAGCAGTAACGCGTGGAGACCAGCGTCGGAGGCCGCTTCTCTAACGGCATGAAACGGGCTCTCCTCTCGCGCTCGGAGCACCTCAGCCCGCGCCTCGTCTTTTCCTGCACCCGTGGGCGCCATGCAATTCACCAGCACGTTGAGCGGCGTTACGTGACGAGGCGACTTAACGAGGAACTTGTGCCGTGATGCGGCAGAGATGGCCACAAGACCACCTGCCAGACCAAAAAAACGAGTTTCGCGGTTCGATGTTTTCTCGGCGTGGTCAATGATGAGCCCGAGCAAACCAGGCGCTCTGGTAAGATCTACCACATCTGCTTCGACTTCTATGACCTCGAAATCGGGTTCTGGTGCTTCCAGGTGCCGCCAACGTGCCGCTCGGGCCGTGGCTTCAGCCATTTTCTTCCAAGGCTTTATATCGAACCCACCTTCCTTAGCGTGATGCAGTAAACTGAAGAAGGATACCTCTCGATTTGGCTTGAGGCTGTTCCAATCTTTCTCGTTCTGAACAGGGTCGTACTTGGGTCTCTGAATGCCAAACTTATCGTCCGAGGTCTGGCTCCACTGGTCCCAAAGGACCTCTACTGACCAGCACACGTTGTCGTCCAAATGGCGACAGGCCATAGAAATCATTAGCCATAGATCGCGCTCGCGAACAAACTTAAACGGAAGAGAAGCGAGCATTGCGCTGCAACACGCCTTTTGGTCCTCATCGGACAGTTCGAAAAACCAGTGGCTAGCCACCTTCTTTGCCGTCTTGCGAACGCGCTCAGCATCAACCTCTATTTTCCGAGCGATGTTGCGGTGCTTGAGTAGCCGCTCGACTAGTCCGTCGTCGCGCTTGATGCGCTTTAAAGCCTCCTCCGGGACGGTGAAAGCGCGGTTGCCGTCTGCAAAAATCCAACATTGTTGGCCTCGGCACTGCTCTGCTCTTCATCGCCCTCTGCGCGAGGCATCACGAGGCGAACACCAATGCCTGAGGGAGTGACGCCAAAGCAGTCAACATCACCCAGTAGTTCGCTAGCCCATTGATGGAGACACCCCTCATTGTCGAGGCAATTATCTATGTCGATGCCGACGTACTTGCTTCCGGGCCGAGGCAAGTAACCCAACGCGACTGAGCCACCATTAAGGTTGGCTTTGGCAACTTCCAGAGGGTGACGGAAAGCCTTTTCTGGAGCGACGGGGCATGCTCCTGTCTCAAGATCCATCGGCTCTTTTTTGGGCTTGCGACCTTTCTGCGGGGTGATCTTAAAGAGGCCGAAATTATTGTCATTCATCGCAGCACCTCTTGCCAAATGGCGACCTGAGCCTCGCGCCGATAGCGCGCGGATGGCAGTAGTGTTCGGTTAAGGAACATTACGCGCTCGCCTCGAATTGTGCGTCGAGCCACGCTTCAAGATCTTCGGGCTTTGTGACCGGCGTCCGACCGATATGACCAATGGGCCAAGACTTGCCGCGCGACCGGGCGAACCGGATTTGCTGGACGTTCTTTAACAGGTCCGGTCGCATTTCGACGATCTGCTTGTCGGTGAGAAGTTGGTTCAATTTGGTGACTGTCATGCTGACCTCCTTTCGATGAGGTCGCATAACTGCACGGGGGTAAAATTCAGTCCAGAAAAAAGCAGTCGATTTGCAGTGTGTTCTACAGTCTAGAACTAAACCACTGATTTATAAAAAAGAATTTTTTAGTCCGCCCAGTCCATCATGGGAGCTACTGACAGGCGCGCGGATCGTCGGAGAGTTGGGGTTTCGACCATACCGTTCGCGTACTGAAAAAGGAGCCGGAAGTCACGCCCGCAAAGCTGCATGCTTGCCGGTGGGTTCCCGCAAAAAAGCCATCAGTGCAAACCGCGCGCCACTTCTGCGTAGAGCCACTGTCCTGCGGAGCAGAGCGAAACAGAAGCGCGCTGCGCTTTATAGGAGTATCCGGGATGCCGTTAACGCTGGCTTTTGGATAAGATCCGAAGCATCGGTTTATCTTTTTTAGTAGCGGTTCCAAACCGGAGACTGCATGTTGCACCCTGCAGGCCAGTCGTTGAACGCATTCGGTGTCGCAAGGAGAGTGTTATCTCAGACAGCTATCAGCTCATCTACTCATCGCGCCCGTTTGGCTATGACCAGGCGACGCTTGACGGCATTCTGCTGGATGCCCGAAGGTGCAACACGCGGGATCAGATCACCGGAGCACTTGTTTGTCGACAAGATGTTTACGTTCAGATGCTGGAAGGAAACCGAGAAAAAGTCAGCGCATCCTATGACCGCATCAGACGCGATGACCGGCATCTTGAAGTAAAGCTGCGATTTTTTGGGGATGCTTCAGAACGGCTTTTTGGAAAATGGGCCATGCTCCACGACCCCGCAAAATCTTGGCTCTGGTCGCGGGCCGAAATCAGCGGAGGCATACTGGATCGCGCCGGCGTGTCAGATTTCAAACGACTTTTTCAGGTGCTTGCCAACAACGTGAACTCCGACGGCAGCCCGAGTTACTGAAGCCTCGTTCGTGTTAACTAGCTAAAGACGGCTTCGACAGAGTCTATGTGGCTGTCTGATCTTGAAAATGCGTGGCGCGCACGCCGCCAAACACGCGCGCCTGATACTTATCCCGCGAGATATGTCCGAAACCAGGCCACCATACGCTCTTCGGCGAGACGGGCCGCCGCTTCGTCGTAGCGCGGCGTTGTGTCGTTGTGAAAACCGTGGTTGACGCCAGGATAGATGTGAACCTCGTAGCGTTTGTCATTGATCTCCAACGCCTTCTGGAACGGTGGAAACATCGCATTTATGCGTTGGTCAAGCGCCGCAAGTTGAATCATCAACGGCGCCTCGATGCCTGGAACTTGTTCTGCGTCAGGGAAGGAGCCGTAGAACGGAACACCCGCTGCCATCTCAGGATAGGCGGCAGCCAACCGGCTGACGACACCGCCGCCGTAGCAGAACCCGGTCGCACCGACCTTGCCGTTGGTTCCTTCAAGGGCCTGTAAATACTCAAAACCCGCAAAGAAATCGTTGAGCAGTTCGCCCTGATCAAGTGTGCGCTGCATTGTGCGGCCTTCGTCATCGGTACCTGGATAGCCACCAAGCGAAGACAAGCCATCAGGTCCCATAGCAATAAATCCCGCCTTGGCCAGTCTGCGAACAACATCGCGAATATAAGGGTTTAACCCTCGATTCTCATGTACCACAAGAACTGCTGCAGGCGGCCTGTCGGGATTGATTTCGGTTGGGCGGACCAGATATGCGGTAATGTCACCGGTGCCGTTCGGGCTGGCATAAACGATGTCCTCTCCCACAATATCAGGATCGTCCTCGGCAACCTGTTGTGCCAGCGCATAGTTCGGCGATAGCATACTCAGGATCGCAGCAGCAGTCAGACCGCCAACAGCCCACTTGCCGGCGCGATCAAGGAACTCTCTCTTTGAGATCTTTCCGTGTGCGTAGTAGTCGTAGAGATCAAGCAGGTCTTGATCAAAATCGGCAGCCGTTAAGCGGTGGACAGGTGTTTGATCATTCATTTTCTTTCTCCCGAGTTGAATACAAAAAGAAGAGTTTCGAGCTTGCCGACCGGATTTTTGCAGCACTGAGCCAGGCTTTTCGGTCGTTCGACAGCGCCTATTAAGCGCCAGACTACCCACTGAAACGGAGTCTCGTCAAAGCCCCAGCATTGGCCCTCACAAGGCGCGGATTTGTTGCTGGATTGGTCTGACAACAGTAATCACTGTCTCCTTTCGCGTGGGTTGGTCTTAGGCACAGGCTTGGCTTGTACAGTTTCGGTTTGACAGGTCGCACATAGGACGGGCGTCGATCTATCTTGGGTTTGCGCCACAGTATGTTGTTAATGCTTCGTTGCAGCGCCCGCCCCTGTCGGTCCAACACGCCTCTTCTGATTTCCAATGACTGGGACTTTCCCCAACCGCCTATTCCCAACGCCGTGCGAAACCTGAGTACACAGACGGCGTTTCAGATGACCCAAGGTCAGACCTTGTTGAGACGGATTTTAAAGGCCGCTCTTCGATCGCGACAATCGAGGGATGTCCGACCCATCCCGCGTCCGTCCGCAAAGCAAATTCTCCTGAGTGGCTTCTGAAAGCGTTGAACTGGCAATGCAGGGACAGATCCGGTGCCACGATGTTGATCTGGTTGTGCTCGAATTTCTGCGGCAACTCTTGCGAGGTCTCAACAAACACTGTGTTACAAAGAGATCTGAGACTTATATCGAGTGTCGCGCCCGTTGGAAACTCCGCCTGTAAGGCCTCCGGCTCAAGGCTCGTCGGCGCCATGCCCGAGCTTGTCGCACCCAATTTGAGGCTCCAAGGCCGCGCGTAATAGCCTTCGTAGCAGACAATTTCTGATTTGACCGTTTCGCTGGCGTCGCTGCCCTCGAGCTCGGCAGCCACGGTTACAATACGAGCGACGCCTTCTTCCCAGACCTGGTCGTTCCTGGCATCCATCCGGTGCACATTCCATTGGTGCTTTGCGGGGTGAAAGACGAAATGCATAAATGCGCCGAATGCGACGACCGAGACCGACACGCCCACCAGAATGCCGAGTGCCCAAAGAAGAACTCTGACCATCGTGCAAAGGTAGGAAGTCTGCGGCTGTCACTCAAGGCGAGAGGCTAAATCTCAGTCTTCACATGCCTGTAGCACAACCCGTCTATCTGCCCTTTACCACCATTGCGCCGCCGCCCGCGACGGGAACTCCGTTACGCGCCAAAGTGTCTGAAGCGTTTTCGTCCAGTGGTAACCGCGCCAAAAGGAGTGCGAAGCGCTACTTCTCGCTCGATAGATCCGCAAGGATGGGGCAATCTGGCCGCGCGTCTCCATGACAGGCCTGTACCAGGTCCGAGAGTGTCGCATGCATGGACTGAAGCTGCGAGATTTTCGCGTCTATCTCGGCCAGATGTTGCTGCGCGAGCGCTTTGACCTGCGCGCTTTCGCGGCTGCCATCTTCGTACAGCGCCAAGAGCGTGCGGCAGTCTTCAATGGAGAACCCCAGCGCCCGGGCGCGCCCCAGAAAAGCGAGCTTGTGCAAGTCGCTTTCGTGAAATGCCCGATATCCGTTGGCGCTGCGACTGGGGCGGATCAGGCCGATTTCTTCGTAGTACCGAATGGTCTTGGACGGCATTCCCGCGCGCGCTGCAACTTCACCAATATTCATCGTCCCCTCCTACTCAGCCGGCTGAACAGTCAGTTTTCCTGACTGCGTTTGAGGTCGTTCTTCGCTCAACGCGGGTGTGATCCGGCGTAAACGAAGTGCATTGGTCAAAACCGATACAGAAGACAGCGCCATAGCCGCCGCAGCGAACATAGGCGACAGGAGCAGGCCAAGCGCCGGGTAAAGCACGCCCGCAGCCACCGGGATCAATGCAGTGTTGTATCCGAATGCCCAGGTTAGGTTTTGTCGGATGTTGGACATTGTTCGTTGCGAGACTTCCACCGCGTTGACGACGCCGCGCAGATCTCCGGACATCAGAACCACATCAGCAGCTTCTATGGCGACATCTGTTCCTGAACCAATCGCGATGCCCACATCTGCATGCGCCAGCGCCGGGGCGTCATTGATCCCATCCCCCACAAAGGCCAGCTTTGAGCCGTACTTACGCAAAGCGTCGAGTGCTGCGACCTTCCCTTCAGGTAAAACCCCTGAGATGACCGTATCAATTCCGATTTCGTCGGCGACGGCTTCGGCAGTGACTTGGCTGTCGCCTGTGATCAGGGCGACACGCTTCCCGCGCGCCCGCAAAGCAGCGATTACAGCGCGACTGGACGGCTTAACCGGATCTGCAACCGCCAAAAGCCCGGCAAGTTGCCCATCAAGTGCTACGAAAAAAGCTGTCCGCCCGCGCGCCGCAAGCTCCTGCTGCTCCGCGGCCAGATCCCCGGTTGCTACGCCTTGCGCCGCCAAAAAGCGCCCGGTGCCAACACGCACATCCCGTCCCGAAACACGCGCCGAAACACCGCCACCAACTTCTGCCTTAAAATCCTCTGCCACAGGCAAGGCGATACCGTCTGCCCGCACGCCTTGCACGATGGCGCGCGCAATAGGATGCTCGGACAGCACTTCGGCGGCCGCTGCACCGGTCAGCACTTCAGTTCTTTCGAAACCCGGCGCCAGCCTGATGTCGGTCAAAACCGGCTTTCCTTCGGTGACGGTGCCTGTTTTGTCGAGCGCGACAATGCCAACCTCGCTTAAGCGTTGCAGTGCGTCCCCTTTTCGGAAAAGAACACCCAGTTCGGCGGCCCGCCCAGTGCCAACGAGTATCGAGGTGGGCGTCGCGAGCCCCATTGCACAGGGACAGGCAATGATCAGGACCGACACGCCTGCAACAAGCGCAAACGTCAGCGCAGGTGCAGGCCCGAAAACAAGCCACGCAATAACAGTCAGTGCGGCGCAGACCAGAACGGCAGGCACAAACCACATGGTCACGCGGTCGACGAGGCCTTGGATGGGCAGCTTTGCGCCCTGCGCGTCCTCCACCATACGGACAATCTGCGCGAGTACCGTATCCGCGCCCACCCGTGTCGCCTGGATCGTCAGGGCTGCGCTGCCATTCACAGTGCCGCCTGTCACCTCAGAGCCGGAGATCTTTGCAGCCGGCAGTGGCTCCCCGGTCAGCATGCTTTCGTCCACGTGACTTTCACCACTAAGGACCAGGCCATCTACAGGCACGCGCGCACCTGGCCGAATGAGAACCGCATCTCCGACGCAGATTGCGTCGACTGGGACCTCAACGGGCGCTCCGTCCTGCATCAAAAGCGCCGTGGGTGTCTGCAGGTTCAGCAGTGCCTTGATCGCAGCGCCGGTCCGGCCTTTTGCCCTGGCTTCCAGCCATCGCCCAACGAGGATCAGAACGACAATCACAGCTGCCGCCTCAAAATAAACGGCGCGCACGTCGTCCGGCAAAAGATCCGGAGTGAAGGTCGCGACAACCGAGTAGCTCCACGCAGCTCCTGTTCCCAAGGCAACGAGACTGTTCATGTCCGGCGCACGCCTGAAAAGCGCCGGAATGCCCTTGGCGAAGAACACCCGTCCCGGACCGACCAGAACCGCCGTTGTAAGCAAAAACTGGATCACCCAGGAAGTTTGAATTCCAATTGTCTGCGCAATCAAATGATGAAACGCCGGGATCAGGTGCCCCCCCATCTCCAGAACGAACACAGGAACGGCAAGTGCTGCTGCCAATTTGGCGTTCTTACGCAAGTCATCGGCCTTAGCGTCTTTATCGGTCTTCCCCAGGGCCGTAGTTTGGTTCTCAGCCAGGACGGCGGAATACCCGGTTTTTGTGCTGGCCGCAGCGAGATCGGCTGGTGTTGTGGCGCCACGCGCATAGTCCACATGAGCGGTTTCCGTTGCGAGATTGACCGTTGCATTCAGAACGCCCGGCTCAGCCAACAACGCACGCTCGACCCGCCCCACACAGCCCGCACAATTCAGGCCCTCAATCCGAAACGCCGCATGCGCGCGTTGCGCCGGATATCCCAGCGTGTCCAGCTCCGAGACCACATCCGCCAAACGTTCGGGCGAGGCGAGCCTGAGGTTTGCGGTTTCGGTGGCAAGGTTCACGGAAACGTCTTCCACCCCTGAAAGCGTGCTTAATCCGCGCTCGACACGCGCAACACAGGAGGCGCAGGACATTCCGCTGAGGCGGAGAGAAACATTCAAAGGGCTCTGCGACATGGGGAGGCTCGCGTTGCAACAACGTTCGTTACATAAGGCTTCCAGTTACTGGAAGGTCAAGCTTCGCACGTTCCACTGCGTCACGATGCGCCAATTTGGCTGCTTCAGTCAGGCTTGAGACGATAAAACCGGGAAGCCGCATCGCCAAAGACACCCGCTTTGGCGTCCTTCGGCACAAGATGTTCGTAGGCCGATATCAGCGCAGCGTAGTCCGAGGACAAGCTATCGACCGGAAAGTTAGAGCCAAACATGCATCTGTCAGCTCCGAACTGTTCAAGGCAGGTCTCTACGATCGGGCGTATGCGCTCTGTGGTCCAGCGGTGGTCAAACATGCCAAGGCCAGAGAGTTTACAAACAACCTGCGGCCGCTCAGACAGCACCCGCAAAGCGCGCGCCCATCGGCGCAGGCCGTCCGGACTGCGATCATGCGGCGAACCAGCGTGACACAGCGCGATTGCGGTATCGGGTGCCTTGTCAAGAACGCGCGCCATCGCGGTGTAAAGCTCTGGTATCAATTGTAAATCGAAGGATAATCCGCGGGCGACCAGCCGATTGAGGCCATCGGCGAAGCCCGGAGTATCGAGCAGATCATTTGTCCCTGTCGCGGCATCTTCCTGCGGCGCGCGCCCCACTATCTGGCGCACTCCACGCAAGGACGGCAGGCTTTGGAGTTGGTCGAGACTGGCCTCTGCCTGTGGCTCGGTTAAATCGCAGAACGCAACTTGCGCAAGCGGCCAGTCCGGGTTGGCATCTGCAACCGCCTGTACCCACGTTGCCTCGGCCAATGGATCAGCTGCCCCAACCTGAATGTGAACAGAAGCTTTGAAGCCCTTGGCATCGCGCTGAAATTCGTCGATGAGGTAGTCTCTCTGGATCGGGGTTGGATCGCCAAAAAACCGGCGTACACCTCGCGCGTTCAGCCAAGGATAGTCCACTGCAGCGAGGTCCCACAAATGATGGTGCGCGTCGATTTTCACCTAACGCCCCCCTTCCTAAGCGTGGCTTCGGCTAAAAAATCACGCCCCTGCGTTTTCCAGAAATGCAATAGATCAATGAAAATCCAGTTCTCTGCCAGCTTTTCTCCCTCGCGCCGATAGATATCGATCACGCGGAACTCTCCTTGGGTTTGGCTGCCCGGCAGCCCCATAAAACCGCCAGTGGGCCGCGCGGTGAAATTTGGCCAGCCAAAAAAGCCGCCGTACTGTCCCTCGGCAAGCCGCGCGACATGGGCGGTCTTCGAGCGTTCTGCAAAGCCGCTTCTGAAAGGCCGGGCGTGTTGCTCCGCGTATCGCGGGATCGTGTATGTCGCTCCTATACCTTCGGGGCCCCACCATAGCATGTCGTCGGCCCATGTGCGGGCAAGCTCGTCTTCGAGCGGCAACCCTGACTGCCACTGCCCCAGATCGGCGATCATGGCGTTGATCAACGCCAGTGTCTTTGCGCCCTCTTCTGCAGGCTGTGGGTCGGAAAGAACACCGTCATGGGTCCTCGGGCCCGGCTGCACCAGATGAGCTGCAGTTTGTGCAGGAAACAGGGGCTGCCCGGTCTGCGCCGCAAAGTGTGGGACATCGACATACATCGCGGTTCGCGCAATCCGTTCATCAACCACAAGGTCGAAGCTGCAGTAGCGCAGCATCGCCAATTGTCCGGTAGGGCTCAGGCCAAGCCAAGGCGCATCGAAGAGGCCCATCAGATGTCCCATCGAGACCACCCAAACGGACGAAAACTCGTCTATTTGATTTCGCCCTGCAAAAAATATGTCCTCGCGGCGTTGAAGGGTCCGAAGCGCGGTTTTCAGCGGGTCCCAAAAGTGGCAAGCCACATCGGTTGCGCCCTTGAGCTCATTGAATGGGTGGAAGCCTTGCCACCGGTAGTCCTGTGTAACTGCGTCCTCCAGCACCGAACTGTGCGACGGGCCCAAATTCGCTTCGATTGCTGCATGATGAGCGCGCACAAGCGCTTTTTGCGGCTGAAAATCTTCCATCTTTTTCGTTAGTTCTGCAAAAAGCCAATGCGCAAGACAAAAAGAGCTTGCCGAAATCGGGAGCCGTTGTCTACCGTATTTGCAAACGTATGCAAAATACGAGTCCACGGGAGGCGGCCTTGGCCGAAATTCAGCTTTCAGGCGTAACAAAGCGCTGGGGGTCATTTGTCGGAGTAGACAAATTTGACCTGACAATTCCGGATCGCGAGTTCCTCGTTCTGCTTGGCCCGTCTGGTTGCGGAAAAACCACGACGATGAGGATGATCGCGGGGCTTGAAGACCCGACTGATGGCCAGATCCTTATTGACGGGAAGCCAGTGAACGACCTTGAACCCAAGGACCGCGACGTGGCGATGGTGTTCCAGAGCTATGCGCTCTACCCGAACATGAATGTCTACGAAAACATCCGCTTTCCTCTGCGGGTGCGCGGCATCGATCCTTCGAGCCACGACAGCAAAGTGATGCGCGCTTCCGCCATGGTTGAACTCGATGACTTCCTGCACCGGAAGCCTGCCGAGCTGTCCGGGGGCCAACGGCAACGCGTGGCTTTGGCTCGCGCTATTGTTCGAGAGCCTAACGTGTTCCTTATGGATGAGCCCCTGTCGAACCTCGACGCCAAGCTGCGCGTCTCGACCCGTGCGCAGATCAAGAATCTCAGCCACGAACTCGCGGTCACCACAATCTACGTGACCCATGACCAGATCGAGGCGATGACGCTCGCAGACCGGGTTGTGGTGATGGAAAAAGGGATTGTCCAGCAGGTCGGCAGCCCGACTGAGATTTACGACAAACCGGCCAACAGCTTTGTGGCGAGCTTTATCGGCAGCCCGGCGATGAATCTGATGGAAGGCGAATGCCGCAACGGCACGTTCCATGCCCATCACGTCGAAATTGCGGGACTAAATGCACCGAACGGCCCGGTCACTCTCGGATTTCGGGCCGAAGACGCCGAGGTTTGCGAAAGCGGAGGCCAGATCAACGCGCCTATTTATACGCTGGAGCTTCTGGGCGACGCGACTATGGTCAGCGTCCGCATAGGTGGAGCACTGGTCAGCGCAAAGACAGATAAGTTCTACCGGGCAGAGATCGACGACAAGGTGTCGATCCGCATCCCACTCGATCACGTTCATCTTTTCGATTCAAAAACCGGGGCGCGGCTGAACAGCTGACCCTTAACTTCCAACGGGACCCATCCTCAATCGGATACAGGGAGGACAAAATGTTTCTAAGAGCTTTCACAACCGCGAGCGTTCTGGCGATCTCAGCCGCGACGTCCGCCGCCGCTTGCGAAATCAGTGCACGGGTGAGCATTGTCGGCAATGAATTCCCGGCGATTCAAACCGTCGGTGCAAACGCTCAGGCCTGCGCCGGAGCAGAGGTCTCAACCAACCTCACCGCAGACCACCAGAAAATCAACGTCCCGGGCATGCAGGGCAACCCGGCCGAATACACATCGGCGATTATCGCGAATTCCTCGATCGTGGCGCTGATGAATGAGGATGTTATTCGGCCTCTGGATGACCTTGTGGCGCAGTTCGGCCAGGACCTTCAGCCGACCCAGCTCGTCACAATCGGCGGGCAGGTTATGGCTGTGGCGTTCATGGCGAACGCGCAGCACCTGGTTTATCGCTCTGACATCCTCGAAGCAGCCGGCGTCGAACCGCCAAAAACATATGAGGAAATGCTCGCCGCCGCTGAAGTCATCCGCTCCAAGGGGTTGCTCGAGAACCCGGTTGGTGGCGCTTACATGGCTGGCTGGAACCTTGCCCAAGAGTTTAACAACATGTTCCTGGGCTTTGGCGGCCAGCATTTCACACCGGGGACAGCCGAGCCGAGCGTGAACTCCGAGGCTGGCATAAAGGCGCTCGAGATGATGAAGGCGCTGTCAGAATATATGAACCCGGACTTCCTGACCCATGACAGCAACGCAACCAATGCCGAATACCGCGCCGGGAATGTAGCCCTGATGAATATGTGGGGCTCGCGCGCCGCGACCCTTGTCACCGTGGACGGTGTGCCGGAAGAGGTCAAAAATGGCTTCGCAATCGCAGGACCTATGACCGTCGGAGGCGGCGATACGCCAGCCTCTACATTGTGGTGGGACGGCTGGACTGTGGCCAAGAACATCTCAGACGAAGAGGCCGAGTCCACCTTCAAAGCGATGATGAACGGAATTGACCCTTCAATCCTTGAGAACCCTGATGTCCCGACGCAGGCTGTTTGGCTCGTGGAAGGCTACGAGCCAACACCAGCAGCGATCGGTGTTTTTGAAGCGGCCACGTCTGGCACCATTCCCTATCCGATGCTGCCGTATATGGGTCTGATGCATACGGCGCTCGGCAACGAGCTTGCAGATTTCATGCAAGGCAAGGAGACCGCGGAAAAGGCGCTCGCAGATGTCGAGGCCGCCTACACAGCGGCAGCCAAAGAGAAAGGCTTTCTTCAGTAAACCGTAACACCGCGCGTCGGGGAAAAACTCCGGCGCGTCCCTTCCACTGGACCTGCACGGCTCGCCATGAAACACCGCACATTTTTCTGGTTCTTCCTGCCGACTGGGCTCGCGATGGTTCTGTTTATCGCGGCGCCGATTGTGTCGGTGTTGATCCAGTCAGTGTTCGCCCCCCACGAGGCAGTTTTCCGAACCGTTGAGAACTGCGGGCCCTTTGGCTGCGTTCAGGAAACCACAATCGACCAAGAGGCCACACAGTCCCTGCGTGAGGCGCAGCCTTTGGGTCGATTTGTGGGGCTCGATATCTATCTCGACCGCGGACATCTGGCGGTGGCCGAAGTGGGCGCTGCCTGGGCAAACAGTGACAGCCTTGGCGCGTTTTTCGACGAGTTGGGCGACCTGCCCTTCTACCGGGCCATGGCATTTACACTGACCTACGTCTTCGTCTGCACGCCAGCTCTGATCGCGCTTGGTCTTGTCATCGCGCTGGCGGTCAACACGCTGACCCAGCGCCTTAAAGGTCTCGTGATCTTTTTCTCGCTCCTGCCGATGATCGTAACACCTCTTGTCGGCTCTCTTATTCTGTTCTGGATGATTGACAGTCGAGGCGTGCTTGGCACGCTGATTGCAGCGCTGGCAGATAACCCGGATCTGTCGCTCAAAGCATCGACGGTGCTGATGTGGATCTCGATCATAATCTATGGCATTTGGAGCTCCGCACCCTTCGCGTTTGTTGTATTCTACGCCGGGCTTCAGACACTTCCACAGGACCAGATCGAAGCCGCGCAAATCGATGGCGCCACGCGCTGGCAGCAGGTTCGCTTCGTAATCATTCCCCATCTGATGCCGCTGATCACCTTCGTTGCGCTAATCCAGCTCATGGACAATTTCCGGGTCTTCGAGCCAATTCTCGGCTTCAATGCGTCAGCCCATGCAACGACGCTCAGCTGGATCATCTTCAATGACCTTGGGGGCGAGACGCGGCAGCTTTCGGCCGCCGCCGCAACCTCGGTTATGACGATTACTGGTGTCGCGATCCTGCTTTCACCGGTACTTGTACGAACCTGGCGCGACTTCCGGGGGAAAGCCTGATGGCCTCGCAAGCTCGACGCCCCTCAGCCGGCCTTCGGATTGCCACGAACAGTTTCGTCGTGATCTGGCTGATCCTCGCCGCGTTCCCTTTCCTGTGGACACTCTGGGGCTCCTTCAAGGTCGAGCTTGATTTCTTTTCCATTGCGGATTGGACCAATGCACTGACCGGCTCGAACACCCGTGAAGCTCATGGCAGCGCATTTACGTTTGCAGGATACGAAGGCGCCTGGGTTCAGGAAGAATTCTGGCGCAATGTGATCAACACGTTCATCGTGTGCTTCTTTGTGGTTATGACGTCCCTCACTATCGGGACACTGGGCGGCTATGCTTTGTCTCGCTCGGGCTTCAAGTATGTATTCTGGCTGCTGATTATCGCGCTGATCTTCCGTGCAATGCCCCCGATCACGCTGGTCGCGGGCTACATGCTGCCCTTCTTTGAATGGAATATCTGGGGGATCCTTCCCACCACAATCATTGTGCTCGTTGCAATCAACCAGCCCTTCACGCTGTGGATGCTCCACTCGTTCTTTCAGAATATTCCCAAAGAGCTCGACGAAAGCGCCAAAGTCGATGGATGCACACAGTTCCAGGCCTTCAGGTACGTTATCGTGCCGGTTATGTGGCCAGGCGTGATCACGACGGGTCTGTTCAGCTTTCTGCTGGCCTACAACGATTTTGCGGTCACTTCGATGCTCTTGTCGGAATCGAACCGTACCATGATCCCTGAGATCGCGGCCTTCCTTGGCACCACTTACACAGAGGGCAACGTGATGTTTGCAGTCGCGGCCGTGGTCTCGGCCACCGCGCCTCTTTTTGTGCTCGTCATGTTCTTCCAACGCCAGATTGTCTCTGGCCTGACTGCAGGGGCCGTTAAGGGATGAGTAGTGGACATCGACCCGAACAAGCTGCGCTGAGCCGCAATACCGACATGTCCCAGACCGAAGCCACCCGCGCCGTGATCGAAGGCATGGTCGATGGGCTGAACGATCACCGCATTGATGATATCGGCGAGTTTTTTGCGGAAACCTTTCGGTGGATGGGAAATCAGGGGTGCGGCACCAAGATGGGCCTTCGCGAATTTCAGGACAACTGGCAGCGTCCCTTTCAGGCCGCGTTCTCTGACAAGGTCGCGATCGATGACGCACGGCTTTACATGGGCGAATGGGCCGCCTGCTTTGGTCGCCAGCACGCAACTCACTCCGGCGAGTTTATGGGCATCGCTCCTACAGGAAAGCGGATCGAAATCAGATACATGGATTTCTGGAAGGTCGTGGACGGCAAGATCGTCGACAACTGGGTTACCGTCGATTTTCCGCATGTGCTGGCTCAACTGGGCGTGGATGTCTTCAATGGTGAAGGATGGGAGGCGTACGACCGGGCGGAGAAAAAGCCGCCCCGGCCGGACGCAAAGTAAGAGATGGCCAGTCTTCCTCTCACGCCTTCGTTCCGGCTAGACGGCAAGCGCGCCCTTGTCGCCGGGGCCTCGTCGGGCATTGGCCGTGCCTGTGCGGTTGCGCTCGCAGAAGCCGGTGCCGAGGTAACACTGGCCGCACGCAGCGAAAGCAAGCTGGAAGCGTTGGCCGCCGAACTCAAAGCTGCGAGTTATCTGGCACAAGTTCTGCCAATGGATATCGCTGATATTGACGGGACCGAAGCGGCCGTCGCACAGTCCGGGCCCTTTGATGTGCTGGTCAACAGTGCCGGGCTCGCACGCCACGGACCTGCAGCGGACACAACACCAGAGGATTTCGACGCAGTTGCCGGGCTGAATATCAAGGGCGCGTATTTTCTGACCCAAGCTGTCGCAAAAGGGTTGATCGCAGCCGGCAAGCCCGGGAGCCTGATCAACATCTCCAGCCAAATGGCGCTTGTTGGCGGAGTGGACCGCGCGGTTTATGCAGCGACCAAGCATGCCGTCGAAGGGTTTACCAAATCGATGGCCATCGAATGGGGGCGGCACGGTCTTCGGGTCAACACGATCTGCCCGACCTTTATTCTGACGCCGCTCACACAGTCCACTTTCGATCGCCCGGAGCGCCGCGCGTGGATTGAGGAAAAGATCAAGCTCGGCCGCGTCGGGACGGTCGAGGATATTATGGGACCGGTGGTCTTTCTGGCCTCGGACGCGGCGGCATTGATCACCGGTAGCGCTCTTGTCGTCGATGGCGGGTGGACAGCAGACTGATGGCCTATGCGAAAATCACTTCGGCCGATGTCGCCGACCGGGCCGGAGTCAGCCAGTCCGCGGTTAGCCGCGTCTTTACGCCTGGTGCGTCCGCGTCGGCAAAAACAACCGAGAAGGTGCTGAAGGCAGCTGCAGAGCTGGGTTACCGCCCAAACGTGCTGGCGCGTGCGATGGTCTCGGGCAAAAGTCGGATTATCGGGCTGGTTGTGGCCTATCTCGAAAACCAGTTTTATCCGGTAGCGCTGGAACTATTATCCAACGCCTTGCAGGCGAAGGGCTATCATATCCTCATCTTCACTGCGCCGAACTCCAGCGAGGGTATCGACAGAGTGATGCAGGACCTGATGGACTACCAAGTCGATGGGATAATCGCTGCTTCGGTGTCCATGAGTTCGGATTTGGCGGACCGCGCGCGCGCGGCCGGGATTCCGGTTGTCCTTTTCAACCGCGGTCAGGATGACGCCGGACTGTCGAGTGTGACCTCTGCGAATTTTGAGGGCGGACAAAAGGTTGCCGAATTTCTGCTTGCCGGTGACCATCGACGCATCGCCCATATCGCTGGTTGGCAGGGAAGCTCGACTGGCCGAGATCGGCAGGCCGGATTCCTTAGCGAACTTGAGGCTCATAAAAAAGAGCCTTTTGCCTTGGTTGACGGGATGTATGACCGTGCAACTGCAATGGCCTGTACTCGGCAGCTCATCGCAGAAGAAACACGTCCGGACGCGATTTTTGTGGGCAACGACCACATGGCCTTCGGAGTGATTGACGTGTTGCGGGAGACCGGGGTTCGCGTCGGAGCAGAAATCTCAGTCGTGGGCTATGACGACGTACCGCTTGCCAGCTGGGGCGCTTATGATCTCACAACAATCCGGCAGCCTGTGAACCGCATGATCGAGCGGACAGTAACGATGCTTTTAGGGCAAATCGGCGACGGCACCCACACACTGGAGCACGTGGAACTCGAAGGCGATCTTATCCTACGAAGGTCGGCGCGAATACCCGAGGGATGGAGCATGTGAGAGGGTTTTCAAACAAATTCAATAGCTTCCCGGAGTACATCCTCGACATCACCCATGAGATCTGGGAGCAGCGCGGTGTGGCCTCGCTGCACGAGTATTATGCGCCGGAGATCGTTGTCCGAAGCCCCGCAAGCATCGTCGTCGGGAACCAGAGCGTGATCAGTGCAACCATGTCTACATTGGCGGAGTTTCCCGATCGGGAGCTTTTGGGCGAAGATGTGATCTGGTCCGGCGACCCGGACAGCGGAATGCTGTCGAGCCATCGCATCCTGACCACGGCAACGCATCTGGGTGATGGCGTGTACGGCAAGGCTACCGGAACCCGTCTTACCTACCGCGTGCTCGCCGACTGCCATGCCAAAGCCAACCAGATCGACGACGAATGGTTGATCCGCGATCAGGGGGCAATCGTCCGGCAAATGGGGTGGGACGTAACGGACTATGCCCGCGAACTTATTGCCAGCGAAGGCGGCCCCGAGGCCTGCGTAAAACCGCTCACACCGTCTACAGACCTCAAAGGTCCCTATAAAGGGCGCGGCAACGACAATGAATGGGGCACGCGGTACGCCGAGATCCTGACCCGGATCATGGAGGCTGATGTGCCCATAATCAAAGATGCCTATGACCGGGCCGCGCAGGTGGAGTATCCGGGCGGCGTAACAGGGCATGGCTGGGACGCGGCTGAGCGGTTCTGGATGGGCCTGCGGGCAGCTTTCCCGAGCGCGAGGTTCGAGATCCATCACCAGATCGGACGAAACGACCCAGACATGCCGCCTCGCGCAGCGCTGCGCTGGAGCCTTACCGGACGCCATGATGGCTGGGGCGCATTTGGAAAACCCAGCGGAGCTGAGGTCTATCTTCTGGGCATAAGCCATGCCGAATTTGGATCTGTGCGGCCGGGCGTTGTGAAGCTACGCCGTGAATGGACGCTCTTTGACGAAACCGCGATCTGGAAACAGATCCTTTTACAAACCGGAGCGGTCTAAATGTCCTGCTTCGCAACCAGCGCCGCGCGACGGTTTCACGCCTATCGCCAAAGCTTGCGCGCGCGGCGTCTCAATCTGCGTCCACCCGGGAGAGGAGACTCTGTGACTTCCCTTTCCTCTCCCGAACAAGGACTTAGAAATGACCTGTCTACTTGACCGCATCGTTCGCTACGGCGAGCTCAAACCCTGTAACACTGCCTTCATCGATGCCCATACGCCGGGCAGCGATCAGAAGGAAAACTTCACGATTATCGGCGGTGGGGTTTCAGAATCTCCCGATCAACATGTCCACATTGTTGATACACCCGGCTTTAATATCGGCGCGGCAGGCCAACCCCCGAAATGCCGGAATTCGCTTCATTCGCATTCAACCGCAGAGGTCTTCTTTGTCCTGAAGGGCCGTTGGCGCTTCTTCTGGGGCCGTTGGGGCACCGCCGGAGAATTCGTGGCGGAGGAAGGTGACATATTCAACATTCCAACGGGTATTTTTCGGGGATTTGAGAATATCGGAACTGACTATGGGATGATCATGGCGATCCTTGGTGGGAACGATGCTGGCGGCGGTGTTACATGGGCCCCTCAGGTCATAGAGGATGCCCAGGCCCATGGGCTCGTTCTTGGTGAAAACGGTGTTCTTTATGACACCAAGAAAGGTGAGGCTCTTCCAGCAGGGGTCGCACCGATGCCACTTCTGAACGAGGAAGAACTGAAGTCCTACCCTGAGGTTGCGGTCGAAGATGTCGTCCCGGCCTATGTCGCACGCTACTGGGACCTGATGGCGTTGGCTGCAAAAAAACCCGCCAAAGTCATTGGTGCGGAGGCTCTGTTGAAGGACCGCCCCGGCTTTGAGGTAGACTTTCTGACCCGCGGTTCGATCCCGGCCGACATGGGAACGCGAGACAAGCACACCGTTGTTATGCCCGTACGCGGGCATTGGCGATTGCGCTGGACTGGCGGCGAGACCACACTTAACCCCGGTGACACGGCTCTTCTGAACCCCGGTGAAGCGCACGCGCTGGAACCTTCGATGACCGGAGAGGCCAGCCTTTACCGGGTGACTGCGACGGACGACCCCGCAGGCCCAACCTGGACAGGCTAAACATGAACATAACCCGCACCAGTCGACCGAATGCCACCGTCGAAAAAGCGGTGCTCGCAGCCTCGAAATCAGCGCCCGCACCGTCGGCTTCCGATGCGCCGTCAATTGGTTTCGCCCTGTCTGGTCAGGGCGCTGATGGCCACGATCGCGCCCTTGTCGGACCGTTCAGCTGGGAGCTTGACGCGACTGATAGTCAAAGCTTTTCGGAGTTTATGCGAAGCCAACCCGTAGTGGCCGCATCACAGATCTGGTCGATGGTCTCGCCGAGCCTGCCACCGGATCTTGCGCGAGGGGTGAATATGGCATGGGTGGTGCTCAATACCGTTTCGCTGGCGGAAAGCTGGTCAAAAGTCCACCCCTGGACAGACCCAAACGAGATTGCTGGTCTGACGCTCCATTCAGGAGCGACGGCCCTGCAGGCTCTGTCGCTTCTGAACGGAGCGGCAGGCCGACCGACAGGCGAAATCGACTCCGCTCGGCTCGCTTTGTTGACGGCCGACAATATTCACATCGGCAAGGATCCAGTCTGGCTTTCCCTTCACGGAGCAATGTCCAAGGACTCACCCATTTACAAAGCGTCAGACGGGTTTTTGAAAGTTGTAGAGGCTGGGATGCAGGACGACCCGCGCTGGAAAGGCGTTGCGCTCCACCCAATGCGCGATCTCGCCAGTGGCAACCCCAAGCTGCTTTCTGCGCTTCTGAACCCAAAACCACCTGTGCAGGATACTTAGGCGCGCAGTACCTGCCCTTCAAAGACGACCAAGGACAATCTCAATGCCCCGTATAGCAACCACGCATGTCGGCTCGCTTCCCCGCACACAGGAGGTTGTGGATTTCATCTTCGCCCGCGAACGGAGCGAACCCTATGATCTGGCCGCGTTCGACAGCTGCATGGCGCAGGCTGTCGAAGACACTGTTGCCAGGCAGCAATCTGCCGGCGTCGATATCGTCAGCGACGGCGAAACCTCCAAAATTAGCTACGCCACCTACGTGAAAGACCGCTACACCGGGTTTGACGGAGACAGTCCGCGCAATGCGCCGGCGGACTTGAAACAGTTCCCCAGCTTCCTGAAACGGCTCGCCGACGACGGAGGCACGCCCAAATATGCCAGGCCGATGTGTGTTGGCGAGGTAAAATCCAAGGGCCAGGGGGAGCTGGAAAAGGACATTGCAAACCTTAAGGCAGCCATGGCCGCGCACGGACTGGAACGGGGGTTCATGAATGCCGCCTCCCCGGGGGTGATCTCGCTCTTTCTTCAAAACCAATTCTATCCGACGCGGGAAGCGTATCTGGCTGCGCTTGCGGACGCGATGAAGGCGGAATACGAGACCATCGTGGCAGCCGGCCTCGATTTACAGCTGGACTGTCCCGACCTTGCACTGTCGCGGCATATGCTGTTCCACGAGCTGAGCGATGAAGAGTTCGTCAAGGTAGCTGGCGCCCATGTCGAAGCCCTGAACCACGCGCTGCAAGACATTCCCGCGGACAGGGTCCGCGTGCATATCTGCTGGGGAAACTACGAAGGGCCCCATGTCTGCGACATTCCAATGTCTAAGATGTTCGACACATTGATGGCGGCAAAGGCGCGATATGTGCTTTTCGAAACATCTAACCCGCGGCATGGCCACGAATGGACTGTATTTCGCGACCGCAAAGCCGATATTCCCGACGACAAGGTACTGGTGCCGGGGGTGGTCGATACGACCACCAATTTCGTCGAGCACCCCGACCTCGTAGCCCAGCGCATTCAACGCTTTGTGGAAATCGTGGGCGCCGAACGCGTGATCGCAGGCTCTGACTGCGGTTTTGGTACGTTTGCAGGCTTCGGAGCGGTGGACCCGGAAATCGCCTATGCAAAGCTTGGCGCCTTGGCCGAAGGTGCCGCACAAGTTACATGACGCCCCTCGTCCTGGTGCCGGGCATGATGTGCGATGCCCGGCTTTTTCTTCCGCAGCTTGTCGCGTTTTCGCGGGAGCGACCCGTCTCCGTCGTGCCGCTTATTGGACGGGACAGTATCGAAGCGCTGGCGCGCGATGCACTTTCCAATGCCCCTGCGCGGTTTGCGCTTGCGGGGCTCTCCATGGGCGGCATCGTCGCGATGGAAATCGCGCGTCTCGCGCCTGAGCGCATCGACCGGCTCGCATTGATGGATACCAACCACCTGCCAGAACTGCCAGAGCGGCAAGCGCTGCGCGAGGACGAAATCGCCGAAGCCCTTGCGGGCGGACTGACCCGAGTCATGCGCGAGGAGATGAAGCCGAACTACCTTGCTGAGGGGCCACGGAAGGCAGCTATCCTGCGCACCTGCATGGACATGGCAATGGACCTGGGTCCAGAGGTCTTTGCCCAGCAATCGCGGGCATTGCGGGATCGAGAGGACCAGAGCGAGACGCTGCGTGGTCTGGCGTGTCCGACACTCATTCTTTGTGGACGTCACGACTTGCTATGTCCTGTTGCACGACATGAAGCCATGCAAGCGCTTGTCCCCTCCTGCGTCATGGACGTGATCGAAGATGCAGGTCACATGCCCACGCTCGAACAACCGGGCGCAACCAATGCGGCCCTGGCGCGCTGGCTTAACGCGCCTTCAACTGCGTAGCACGCTGACCGTCACCGGCGCATAGCGAACAATGCGGCTCGCGTTTGGCCCCAGGATACGGTCCACGAGATCGGGTTTATGCGCTCCGACAACGATGTGGTCAGCTTTCACTTTGTCGACAACCTCGACCACCTCCTCATAGGCCGTGCCCACTTCGACAATACACTGCACCTGCTTACGGTCTGGCAAAACCTCCTCGGCCAGAGCATGCAAGGTTGCGAGCGCCGCGTGCTCGGCTTCCTTCAAGGTGCCTTCCTTGAAGAACGAGCCCACAAAAGACATCCCATAATCCGGGAGAACTGTCATGACGCTGAGCAACGCATTGTCTCGTTCGGCCAGGCGGCCGGCTTCTCGGAGCAAAGCTTTGGCATCCTCCATGTGAGTGAGGTCAACTGCGGCAAGATAATGGGTGCTCATGCCAGCACCTCCTGTTCTTCTTCTTCACGAGGCTTGCGCGCGCGCTGTAGCAGGAACACCAGAAGCACAATCAGCAGCGCCGGAGCATAAAACACCTCTTTGGGCATCCGGTCCGCAGGCACTTCAAGCTCCACCAGTTCCCAGTCCCAGTCGATGCCCAGCTGTTCTGCTGGCCCCCCGAACGCGAGGTTATCGACAAAAATCTTGCCGTCCTCTTCTCGGAATTCGATGCCAGAACCCTCCAGCAAGCGTGTGGCACCATCCGCGCCAGAGGCTCCGACTGGAAGCAGATATCGTGCGTCGACGGGCTCGCCGTTCAGGTTTTCCCCAATCAGCCGGACCCTCAGCGACGCCCCATCTGAAGCGTTCTCGGCCATTGTGAACAATTCCGAGCCCGCCCGGGTCTCAAACTCGGGTTGGAGCTGATTGAGAAAGTAACCGGGCTGGAACAGGATAAACGCGGCAGCCAGCAGGGCGATGCTCTCATAGAACCTCGATTTCACAATGAAGTAGTTCATGGTCCCTGCCGCAAAGAGCAACATGGCTATGAGCGCGACAATGAAAACGAAGACCGCCTGCACCGGACCGACATCGATCAGCAGAAGATCGGTGTTAAAGATAAAGAGGAACGGCAGAAGCGCGGTGCGTATCGAATAAAAGAACGCCTGAAAGCCGGTCTTCAGCGGGTCGCCTTTGGAAATCGCGGCAGCAGCAAAGCTCGCAAGGCCCACCGGTGGCGTCACGTCCGCCATGATCCCGAAGTAAAAGACGAACATGTGCACCGCCACCAGAGGCACAATCAGACCGGCTTGCGCACCCAACTCAACAACGACGCCTGCCATAAGCGAGGAGACGACGATGTAGTTGGCCGTTGTGGGAAGCCCCATCCCCAAAACGATGGAAATAAGCGCCACGAAGAACAGCATTGCCAGCAAGTTGCCGCCCGACAAAAACTCCACGAATTCCGCCATCACCTGTCCGACCCCGGTCAGGGTCACTGCACCCACGATGATGCCGGCAACACCCATAGCTGCGGCCAGCCCGATCATGTTGCGCGCGCCCGCAATCATCCCTTCCGCTATGTCATCGATGCCCTGCTTCATATGGCGCATCGTTTCGCCCTGATTGCGGAAAAACGCCTTCAGCGGGTTTTGGGTTAAAAGGATGAAAAGCATCGCGATGGTCGACCAGAAGGCCGATAAGCCGGGAGATTTCCGCTCGATCATGAGCAGATACATCAGCAGCAGGATCGGCATTATATAGTGGATTCCGGTCTTGAAGATCGCGCCCACCGGCGGCAGATGCTGCATACTGTCGAGGCTGGTGTCCAGATCGTCTTGTTGGGCGGCAAAGCGCACGGCGGCGACATAGGCCACCAGCATCAACACCAGGATCACCCAAATGGACGCTCCGCCAAAGGCGGCACTAATCGTGTCAACGATCAGTCCGGTGAGGAACAGCAAGCCGCCCGCGATCACGATTGAGATTGCGATAATGAAGATCGCACCCAAGATAAATTTGACCGGATGGGTCTTGTCGGTGCCTTTCATTCCTGACTTCAGCGCCTCGAGATGGACGATGTAGACAAGCGCGACATAGGAAATCGCTGCAGGCACGATCGCGGTCTTGACGACCTCGACATAGGAGATGCCGACATACTCGGTCATCAAAAATGCGACTGCCCCCATCACCGGCGGCGTAAGAACACCGTTGATGGAGGACGAGACCTCCACAGCGCCCGCCTTGGTGGCCGGAAACCCGACCTTTTTCATGAGCGGGATCGTGAAAGTGCCGGTCGTCACCACGTTCGCAATCGAAGAGCCCGAGATCAAACCTGTCGCCGCGGAGGCAATTACCGCAGCCTTTGCCGGGCCACCGCGTAAATGCCCAAGGGCGGCGAATGCGAGTTGAAGGAAGTAGTTCCCGGCCCCGGCCTGGTTCAGAAGCGCGCCGAAGAGCACAAACAGGAAGACAAAACCTGATGAAACACCAAGAGCAACGCCAAAAACGCCCTCGGTTGTAAGCCACATGTGGCTCATTGCCTTTTCAAAAGACGCGCCTTTCCACTGCACGACTTCCGGCAAACCGGACCATGATCCGAAGAATACATAGCTGAGGAAGAAGAGCGCGACCGCCATAAGCGGAATACCCAGCGACCGGCGCGCAGCCTCCATCAACAGGATCAAGCCGATACCGGCCATAATCAGATCCATCGTGTTTGGCGCCCCGGTGCGATCGGCAACGCCGCGGTAATCCCACCACAGGTATGACGCGGCAGCAGCGCCGATGATTGCCACCACCCAGGTCAGAGCAGGAATTTTGTGGCGCGGGGAGTTCTTTCCGGCAGGAAATGCAATGAAGGCGAGCAACACCGCGAAACCAAGGTGAATGGAGCGGGTTTGCGTATCATTCCAAACAAAGCCCACCATAAAGGGGAGCGGTGAGGCGATCCAAAGCTGGTAAATCGACCAGCAAAGCGGGATGTACCAAAGCGCGGCCCGTCCCAGTGCATCTTTCGGTGCACGGCCCCCTGTATCGGAATCCGCAACGATGTCTTCAAGCGATGTCTCGCTTACGCTTTGCTTCTCGGCCATGCTGTCCCCCTGAAAGCCCAAGGACCACCGGCGCGCCAGCGCCGGCAGTCATATCTGAATGGCGCGGGGCTCGCGCCAGGGGGTGGATTACATCCAGCCGCGTTCTTTGTAGTACTTTTCGGCACCCGGATGCAGAGGCGCGGACAATCCGTCCGAGATCATCTGTTCCTCTGTCAGCCGGCCAAAGGCAGGGTGCAGCTTCTTGAAGTCCTCGAAGTTCTCAAAAACGGCTTTGACAAGGACGTAAACCGTGTCTTCCGAGGTGCCCATGTCAGTCACGAAAGTCGCCTTCGGGCCCCAGGACATCACGTCCGCGTCGTTGCCGGGGTACATCCCACCGGGAATTGTGGCTGCAGCATAGGCCGCGTTTTCGGCCAGTACTGTGTCCATGCCCGACGTGGTCAGATCCAGAAGCTTGATATCGCAGGTAGAGGTAGCTTCCATCGAGGATCCGTTCGGAAGGCCCGCTGCCCAAATTGCGGCATCAATCTTGCCATCGCACAGCGCTGCCGACTGCTCGGAGGATTTCAGCTCAGCGGCGAGCGCGAAGTCGTCGGGCGTAACACCGGCGGCTTCCATCAGGACACCCGCAAGGACGCGCGTACCGGACCCGGGGTTTCCGATGTTCACCCGCTTGCCCTTCATGTCCATGACGGACTCGATGCCGGCGTCAGCGCGCACCATCACATGCATTGGCTCGGGATGGACAGAGAACACGGCCCGCAGTTCGCCATAGGGCTCGTCACCATCAAACGCGCGGACGCCTTCCATCGCGGCTGATTGCACATCGGATTGCACGACACCGAAGTCGAGCTCGCCCTCACGGATTGTGCGGGTGTTGTAGACCGATCCACCTGTAGACTCGACCGAACACCGCACACCGTGGTCCTTGCGGTCCTTGTTCACCAGACGGCAAATCGCACCACCAGTTGGGTAGTACACGCCGGTCACACCGCCAGTGCCAATCGTAATAAAGGTCGTTTCGGCATGCGCCAGGCCGCCAGATACGGCGAGCGCCGCGACAGCGGCCGTCATTTTAAGTCTTGCAAACATTACATTCTCCCTTGTTGCAAAGTGTTTCAGTCCAGCTCTTGTCTGAGCCTTTTTGTTTGATCTTCGGTTTCCCGTATTCGGGCATCTGCTTCCGGGCCGACTCGGGCCACAAGCATCGACATCATAGTTTCGATCAAAACCAAAGTTGCCGCATAAGACGAGAAAAAATTTGCCGTCTCTGTCGGAATCACGAAGGGGTGGTCCGCAAATTCCAGTGCTGGAGAGGCATGACTGTCAGTCAACACGATCGTTGCAAAGCCGTTTTCACGCGCAACACGCAAAGCCCGCAGCGATTGCTCGGCATATGGTGTCTTAGTCAGCACGATTAGGGCATCACCGGGCTGCATTTGTGCGAATGATGCAGCAATCGACGCACCGCTTCGCCCAGCTGTCGACCAGTTTCGGGCGAAGAACTGTGCCTGGTAGGCGAAGTAATCCACTATTCCAGCGGAGCCGAGTGCACCGATCAGCAACACCCGCTTGGCCGAGTGGAGCGCATCTACGGCGGCTTCGAGACGTTCCGGCGATGTCGTTTGCGCCATGAGGGCGATATTGCGTGAACACATGGTGGATTGGCGACCGAGAAAATGTGCCGCCCCCTGCTCACCTTTGCGCAACGCTTCAGCGCGTTCAGCAAAAGGCACAAGACGCTGTCCTACAGCGTTGCGACCCGCCTCTCGCAATTCCTCGTAATCGTTGTAGCCCAGAACGCGTGCAAGACGGGAAAAAGTCGCCGGGGACACGCCGCTTGTTTGCGCCACGGCCCGCAACGACCGGGTTGCTAGATCCACCGGATTGGCTGCGACATAATCCGCGGCCGTCTTCAGCTTTGCACTGAGACCCGCATACTCGGCACTGATCCGGTCTTCGATACTGATAAGCGAGTCCGACGCATTCATGAAACTGAGTGTTTCAATCGTTTCTTTTCTTGTCAAGCTTTGAAACAAGTGTTTCAGATGCACTGAATAGGGAGACTTTATATGTCTGAGTCGGTTCCATCGCACGCATCTGTTGTCGTCATTGGGGGCGGCATCATGGGATGTTCAACACTCTATCATTTGGCAAAAATGGGGGTGACTGACGCAATCCTTCTTGAACGAAACAAGCTGACTTCTGGGACGACATGGCACTCGGCAGCTCAGGTCCGTGCGCTAAGACACTCGCGTAACCTGACCCGAATGATTCAGTACTCTGTGGATTTGTACGCCAGTTTGGAGCAGGAAACGGGGCAGTCCGCAGGGTGGATCCAGAAAGGCTCTCTCTCTATCGCGACAACGCCTGACCGATTGATCCACATTCGACGGCAAGAGGCTCTGGCCCATGCCTACGGGGTCAAAGCCCACTCCGTGACCGCGGCCGAGGCCCTGGAACGCTGGCCGCTTATGAATGCCGAGGACGTCCTCGGGGCGGTGTGGTCGCCCGAAGATGGTCGGGTAAGCCCTTCGGATCTCTGCGCGGCACTGGTGAAAGGTGCAAAGACTGCAGGCGCGCGCCTCTTCGAGGATACTGGTGTCACTGGCATTTTCACCCAAAATGGGCGCGTCGTCGGTGTCGAAACCGCGCGCGGCACCGTGCGTTGCGACGCGGTCGCGCTGTGCGCCGGGCTCTGGTCGCGCGAAGCAGGCGCCCTGGCAGGCGCAGAGGTGCCGCTACTTGCCTGCGAACATTTCTATTTGCTCACAAAGCAGGTGGACGGGCTGAGCGGCAACATCCCGACCCTGTCAGACCATGACAGCCACCTCTACATCCGCGACGATAGCGGTGGTTTGCTGGTCGGGTGTTTCGAGCCAAGGGGAAAACCCGTCGCACCGGGCGTGCTGGACGAGAACTTCGAATTTGGGTTGCTGGGTGAGGACTGGGATCATTTCGAGCCCATGATGATGAATGCGCTTCACCGGTTGCCGGCTCTGGAAACCGCCGAGGTTAAAATGCTGCTCAACGGGCCTGAGAGCTTCACGCCCGACGGAACATTTATGCTTGGCGAAACCGCGGAGACCCGAGGCCTCTTTCTGGGGTGCGGGATGAATTCGGTCGGCATTGCCTCGGGCGGAGGCGCCGGCATGAACCTTGCCCACTGCATCGTGCACGGGCACACCGCATATGACCTGAGCGAGGCAGATGCGAAACGGTTCGCTCCTGTCTTTAACTCAGTTGAACATCTGATGGCGCGGGCGCCTGAGATCCTTGGAACCCACTACGAGATTGCCTATCCGGGGCGTCAGCTATCGACAGCACGCAACCTGCGCGCCCTGCCCCTTGAGGCGGAGTACAAAAAGGCCAACGCCCATTTCGGTCAGGTCTACGGCTGGGAGCGACCGCTCTTTTTCGGAAAGACCGCAGAACCCGGGCCGCGCTTTGATCGGCCTGACTGGTTTGAAAACGTGCGCTCCGAAGTGCGCGCCGCTCATGAAGGCGCCGCGATCTTTGACGCTTCATCGTTCGGGAAGATCGATGTGACCGGATCGCAGTCGGAAGCATTTCTGATGCGGGTGTGCGCCGGCCATATGGCACGCGCACCGGGATCGGTGATCTACACGGCCATGCTGAATGCCCGTGGGACCTTTGAATCAGACCTGACAGTCCATCGGATGTCGGACACGCATTACCGCTTGTTTGTCGGAAGCAACGCGATCAAGCGCGATCTTGCCTGGTTGCGGCGCCATGCCGACGGGTTCGATGTCGAAATCACGGATCGCACGGAGTCCTTTGCGACACTGAGCCTGATGGGCCCGGAGGCCGCGCGCATCGCGCAGCAACTCGGCGCGGAAAACCTGGCGGAGCTGGGCTATTTTAAAGTCGCAAAAACCCGATTGGGCAAAATTCCAGCAACGGCAGCGCGCTTGTCCTATGTCGGCGAGTCCGGTTGGGAACTGTCCTGCGCAGTATCCGACGCATACAGGCTCTACACAGCACTAACAGCCGCCGGCGCAAAACCGGCGGGGCTTTTTGCCCAAACCTCGATGCGTATTGAAAAAGGCTTTTGCGCAATGGGACATGAGCTTGATGGAGATGTGACTGCCGTTGCAGCGGGATTGGACTTCGCCACACGCAAAGACGGCGGTTTCATTGGGGATGAAGCCCTGGATGCCGCACGGGCGGCGGGGGAAACATCTTGCATTCTCTCCCTTCTGTTTGAAGACGACATGGCTGTGCCCCTGGGCCATGAACCGATCTACGCCAACGGGAAGATCGTCGGTCAGACAACCTCAGCCTCCTACGGATATCGCGTGGGCGCACCAATTGCCCTTGCGCACTGCCCTACCGAAGGGCTTGCTGACGGAGAGACCGTTGAGGTCGACATCGCGCGCCGGATGGTCCCGGCGACAGTTGTCCGCGGACCGCTTTTCGATCCTAAAGGCACCCGTATGAAAAGGGTGTTTGCATGATCATGGCAGCCCCCAACGGCGCACACAAAACCAAGCGCGACCACCCTGCTTTGCCGATAAATATTGCCGAAACGGTGGCGACAGCGCGCGCGTGCCACAGCGCGGGCGCAGATGCGTTGCATCTTCACGTCCGGGATGCAGCGGGCCAGCACTGCCTCGATGCCGGTTTGTACCGGGAGGCTTTGGCAGAGCTTGCCGCCGTGTTGCCAGACATGCCCGTTCAGGTCACCACCGAAGCCGCGGGCACATACGAGGTCGGGGCGCAGCTTGGGCTTCTGCGCGCTTTACGCCCGTCCTGGGCCTCCGTGGCGTTGCGCGAACTTGGCCGAGACCCTGAACTTGCGCGTCTTTTTTACACCGAGGCAGCGGACATGGGAACAGACCTCCAGCACATTGTGTTTGATGCAAGCGATGCCGCACGCCTGCACGGACTACAGGATGAGGGCGTTTTAGGACAGGACGTCAGCGTGATCCTTGTGCTGGGCCGCTACACTGCCGATGCCAATTCGGACCCGGCCGACCTGGACCCGTTGCTGTCTGCGTTACCGCCTGTGGGGAAATGGATGCTATGCGCTTTTGGGCAAAACGAACACCGCTGCTTGTTGGAAGCAGCAGACCGTGGGGGCGATCTGCGTGTCGGTTTTGAGAACTCGGTTATTTCGCCAGATGGCACGCCCTGGTCCGACATGGCCGCGTCGATCACTGCACTACGCAAAAGCCTGAGGGCAGCCGCATGATACATCTTTTGCATCTTGAAAGCGCAGCTGAGGCAGAACGGCTGCTCCGCCTCTTGAGGAATGCGCTTAACGACGAAAGCTTCGCGTATCGGCTAAAGGAAGCGGAAGCTCAAGGCTACAAGGTCGTTGCCGCATATAGCGACGACAGGATGGTAGGCGCGCTCGGCTACCGGATCACCTGTGACTTGTTCTGGGGCAAAACCCTTTATGTCGACGACCTGATCGTCGACCCCGCGCATCGTGCAAAGGGCGTCGGTGCCAGTCTTCTAACAGAGGTGCGACAGCTGGCAACTTCAAGCTGCGACCACCTAAGACTGTGCAGTGGATTGAACAGATCCGACGCACACAGGTTTTATGAGACAAACGGGATGGCAAAGTTCAGCTATCAGTTTATCGAGGCTTTGAAAGGATAACTGCTGTGTCCCACGTTTTTCCGCGCCATACGAAAAAACTTCCGCCAAAGGCCGTGCGAGGCGAAGGCTGCTATCTTTTCGACGAGACAGGCAAAGCCTATCTGGACGGCTCGGGCGGGGCCGCAGTGTCCTGCCTGGGCCACGCAGACCCGGATGTGATTGCGGCAGTGCAAACCCAGGCCGCAGATCTCGCATTTGCGCACACCGGCTTTTTTACCTCCGAGCCTACGGAGCAGCTGGCCGACATGCTTATTGCAGCGGCACCCGGCACCCTTGACCGAGCCTATTTTGTCTCTGGCGGATCCGAAGCGGCGGAGGCGGCGATCAAACTTGCTCGGCAGTATTTCGTGGAGCTGGGACAGCCAGAGCGGCGGCATCTGATTGCTCGCAGGCAGAGCTACCATGGCAATACGCTTGGCGCTCTGGCGGCTGGAGGGAATGAGTGGCGTCGCACACAATTTTCCCCGCTGCTGATCGATGTCAGCCACATCGCGCCCTGTTATGAATACGTTCTGCGCCAGGATGGAGAGAGCGCATCTGACTACGGTCTGCGTGCAGCCCAAGAGCTGGAGGATGAGATCCTGCGCCTTGGCCCGGAAACGGTTATGGCGTTCATGGCGGAGCCTGTGGTCGGCGCCACTTTGGGCGCCGTGCCCGCAGTGGAAGGCTATTTTAAACGCGTCCGCGAGATCTGCGACCGCTACGGGGTGCTTCTGATCCTCGACGAGGTCATGTGTGGGATGGGCAGAACCGGGCATCTCTTCGCCTGTGATGCGGACGGGATTGCACCGGATATTCTGTGTATCGCAAAGGGGCTAGGCGCAGGCTATCAACCGATCGGGGCAATGCTGTGCACCGACACCATCTATCAGGCGATTGAAAATGGCAGCGGGCTTTTTCAGCATGGCCACACCTATCTTGGCCACCCTGTTGCGGCGGCCGCGGGTGTTGCCGTGGTGGAAAAACTCATAGGCCAAAAGCTTGTGGAACGGGCCGCGGGGATTGGCGCCCGCCTGCGCGCAGCGCTTGCAGAAAGGTTCGGTCAGCACCCCCATATCGGTGACATACGCGGACGCGGGATGTTCCAGGGTCTGGAAATCGTCGAGGACAGGGAAGCGAAAAAGCCCTTCGAGCCAGCCCTAGGCGTGGCCGGGAAGATCAAGGCCGCCGCGTTCGACGCAGGACTGATCTGTTATCCAATGTCGGGAACGCGCGACGGACAGCATGGCGACCACGTGCTGTTGGCGCCGCCCTTCATCCTGTCGGAAACTCAGGTTGGAGAACTCGTCGATAAGCTTGAGATCGCCTTTTCGCATGCAATTCCTGGATACTGACCGCGGTCAGTCTTCCCAATCAACATCAAATTTTGCAACAACCGCCTGCACTTGCGAAGGGCTGAGCCCACGCGGGTTGAGGCCGCGCGTCAGAAGCGCCAGGCGGGCTGTGTCCTCTAGTTCTTCAATAGCATTGCAAGCCGCTTCTACGTCCTTTGCCGCAACGACTGGGCCGTGGTTGGCCAGCATTACAGCGCTGCGCCTGCCGGAAAGCCCGCGCACGGCTGCACCCATCGCGGGATCACCCGGCAGAAAGAAGGGAAGCAGCTTTACCTTGCCGAGCTTCATGATGCCATAAGGAGTCAAAGGCGGCAGGAAATTTTCGGGGTCCACGTCTGGCAACATGGACAGAGCCACTGCATGGCATGAATGAAGATGCACAACCGCACCTGCGGTGCTGCGCGTGTCATAGAAAGCCGCGTGGAGCGGCATTTCCTTGGTCGGCGGATCGCCGGCGATCAGGGCGCCGGTCGCATCGAACCGGGACAATCGCCCGGGATCAAGGCGCCCGAAACTGGTGCCGGTGGGGCTGACCAAGAGCCCGCCATCAGGCGTGCGGGCGGAGATGTTGCCAGTACTTCCGCCAGTCAAACCCCGGTCGAACATGGATTTGGCGAGGACACAGATAAGCTCCCGCAGTTTGGTTTCTTCGCTCATTTGCTCTCAAGCGCCTTTTGGGCGTCAGAGAAAAAGCTCTCGGCGCCAAAATTTCCGGACTTAAGGGTCAATGCCAGCTGATGGCCCGCGGAGCGCGCGAATGTCCAAGGCACACCGGGAGCGATCTCCACGCCGATATCTAGCTGATCGACTTCAAGGGCTTGAGTGACAGCGCCGGATGTCTCGCCACCGGCGACGACAAAACGCCGCGCGCCGCGGTCACGCGCGGCCAAAGCGCAGCGCGCGAGCGCGTCTTCGACAAGCGCGCCCGCTTGCGTGACACCAAGCTTGTCCTGCGCCGCTTTGACCGAGGTTGGGTCCGCGGTGGCATAGACCAGCGGAGCTTGGGAGAAATCCTGCGATGCGAGCCAGTCGAGCGCTGCGTCAGGCCCGGTTTCGGCCAGTTCAGCCGGATCCAGCCGGTACCCTGCGGCTCCGTGGCCGAGATAGGTCGCAACCTGTGCATTTGTCATGGCCGAGCAGCTGCCTGACAGTACCACGGTGCCGTCGCCAATATCGGGCACCCGTTTCTCCACAACATCGGGCGACAGCGTGCGGTCTGCCAGGTAGAGTTCCGGCAATGGCATCGCGACTGCACTGCCGCCAGTTAAAAGCGGCATATCGCGACACGCCTCGGCGATGACCTGCAGATCGTCATTCGCAACCGCGTCTACAACTACATGGGCCACCCCCCCGACCCGCAGACGACTAAGCGCCGTGCGCAACGCGGCAGCCCCACGCGCAACGGTCAATCGGTCGACCAGACCGACTGGTTTTGTCACCTGCGGTTCCAGCAGGCGCATGAGATTGGAATCCTGCATAGGGGTCAGAGGATGGTCCTTCATCGGGCTCTCACCCAGCGGCTGCCGGCCAACAAAAAGGTTTCCCATGAAAACCGAGCGGCCGTTTTCCGGAAACGCGGGACAATAAATCGTCTGATCAGCGCTCAGGTCCGACATCAGTGCCTCTGCGACAGGACCAATATTGCCCTGAGGCGTGCTGTCGAAGGTGGAGCAGTATTTCCAGAAGAACCGGTCTGCTCCAGCCTTGCGCAGCCATGCGAGCGCAGCGCGGGTCTCCCGAACCGCTTGGTCAACGGGCGCGGTTCTGCATTTGAGGGCGATGACTTCAAAAACCGCGGGATCGACGGGAGGGCTCTCAGGAACCCCGATACGCAAAGACACCGGCATACCAGAGCGCGCGAGCAACCCCGCCAGATCAGTGGCCCCGGTAAAATCATCCGCGATGCAGCCCAGAACCGTGCCCACCGTCATTCTCCTTTGCCGATTTGCTCTTTTGCCAGCCGCATCAGACCGTTGGCCATGGCCAAAGGCAACCGATATCACGCCAGCCCCGACAATTTCTGACCGGCGTTGCACCTGTGGACCAAGCGTGCGAGGCTTTCGCGATGTTTCGGTTATTCTTTGGCTTTTTGCTCCTGGCCACAGGCGTTCTGGCGGCGCCTGCCTGCCTTGCCCAAGCCGCGCGAGACGCCGCCCAGCCGCTGCGCGAGGCAGTCGCAGCCACGTGCGTTCTGTCAGATTTCAACGGGTTCGATGCCCAACTGGCATTAAATGGCGCTTGGGTTCTTGACGAAACAAGGGTGCCAGATAGCCCGGATCCGCGCCGCATCACCATAAGGCTCGGTCTGCCTGACGGAGCTGAAGTATTGCTCGAGCGGCGACAAGCGCAAGGACAGCTGCGCCAGTTTCGAGCCACCTATTATGCATCGACGGACACAGGGCTCGCGCCTGTGATGCTGGCGATTGCCGACGGAAGTTGCCGCATCCAGTCCGGGCGCGCCCTGCGGGCAGACGGCGAGATCTGGCGTTTTCTCGACCAGCTTGACGGGGATCTCGCAACCCTGCGTTGGACTGAAACCCTTCAGGCCCCATGGCCTGAGGGCACTGACCCGGGGGGTGTTCGAGTCGCCTTTGTGGATTCAGGTCTGGCCTACGACCTGGACGTTTTTCGAGATCAGCTTGCACGGGACGCAGGCGGCGTCCCCCTGGGCTACGACTACTGGGATCTCGATCCTTGGCCCTATGATGGCGATGTCGCACGTGGGGCATTCCTGCCTATTCGCCACGGAACGGCAGTTGCCTCGGTGTTTGTGCGCGAAGCACCCGAAGCGGCTTTGATCCCGTTCCGCTACCCCCGCCCGGATATGAGCCGTATGGCTGCGCTGGTCGAGCGCGCGGCAGCCGCGGGCGCGCGAATTCTTGCAATGCCTCTGGGCAGTCGCACCCCAGGCGATTGGGCAGCATTTGCGCAAACGCTCGAACAGCACGATATCCTCGCTATCGTTTCCGCCGGGAATAACGGGCGGGATATAGACTTGGATCCGGTTTACCCGGCATCTCTGGATCTCGAACAGATGATCACAGTCACATCAGCCGACGGATTTGGAAAACTGGCGGAAGGATCGAACTGGGGCGCGCGTCATGTTGACTTGATGGTGCCCGCCGAACGTCTGGACATCGTGGACTTTCGCGGCGCAAGCGGCGTCGCATCAGGTTCAAGCTATGCGGTACCGCGTCTGGCGGCGATGGCCGCGCGTATACTTGCGACAGATCCCGACATGTCGAGTGTCGAGCTTAAAGCTCAGATCCTCGCTCGCGCCGCGCCCTCTCCGTTTGAGAGAAACGGCGTGCTCGCCGTGGGCTGGATCCCGGACCCTCTGGCGGATTGACCCTACCGGCGAGGCGGGCGCGGGGGTGCCGCATCTATAAAGCGGCGCGCCGCTTCCGCCTGTCTGGGATCGGCTGTGAGCAACGCCTGAAAACCCGCTTCCGCGAGTTCCGGATCCCCGCCCCAGACACCGGACTGGATTGCAAATCTGAGGGCCTGTGGGTCATCGGAGGCCACTTCGGTGAGCCAGCGCGCATGCTCTGTCATTTCCTCAAAGCGCGCCCCCAGTTGGAGGGAGACCAGAAGCGAGATGCGCGCGTTGATCGAATTTGGCACCTGGTCGACAGCCGACCGATGCAGACCCACGGCGCCGTCAACATCGCCGATGCGCGCCAGAATGCGGCCTGCCTCCAAAAGCTGACCGTGATTTTGAGCAGTACTGCAAACATCAACGATGGCACCCGATTCCGGGACACTTCCTGCAAGCAAATCGGCGCAGCGCGCAAATGCACCGCCCAACCGCGCTGTCACTGCGGCAGCCTGATCGTCCTCGCGCAATGCGAGTGCAGCGCGCACATCTCCGACCGGGATCGCCTCAAACCGCCCGTCGCCGCCACCGACCGCAATACCGCGTAAGCTACCTTGGGCGTCTACCAAGGCGCCGCCGCTTACCCCGGGCTGCATGCGTGCCGCCACATGCAGTCGTCCCAGCGGTGCTGCATCCGCAGGTGGCAAAATCTCCGGTCCAGGGTCAAATACCCGAACCTCCTGTCGCGCAATATCTGCACCCACAGCGTAAAACTCTGTGCTTTCGAGCACCCCGTCACTCTCCAAGTCTGGCACGAACCCATCCTCAGGCAGCCCTGTCACCTCCAGAAGAGCAAGGTCCCCGGTATACGCGGTGGGCACAACCCTTGCTCCGCGAGGTCCATCGGGTGTGTACACAACCGCATCGGGGCGGTCTCCGATCACGTGTCTGTTGGTGACGAGCAGAGTATCCGAAATCCGGGTCGCGCTGCCCAGTGGATCAAACGCAGAGACAGGGAAAACGGCCTGTCGCATCAAACACACAGGCAGCACATGGGGACAATCGCCAAGCTGATCGCGGTTCGTGGCCTGCTCGTCCGCGACTTTAGGGCGCGCAAGCGGAAGTGACACAAACGCAGGTGTCCCGTTTCTTTCAATCCGGACATCAACGCTGGGAGTTCCTTCGGGCACCAATGCGAGGGCGGCAATTGCATCGCGTGGCGCGCGGATCCGGCGCTCTCCGATGCTCAGAATAAGATCACCGACCTGAAAGCCGGCCTGAGCTGCCGGGCCGCTGTCGTCAAGCAGCGCGACTTCTGCGGCCGCGATACGCGCCAGGACCGACCGCTCGGGCAATGCCAGCCGCCAGCCCGGTTGCGGGTAGCTTACCTCTCCTTCTGCCAGCAAGGCGGCCGTCACGCGCTGCAAAAGCGGCGCGGACACTGCAAAATTCATTCCGATATTTGTTTCCGACCCGGACGCAAAAATTGCCGAAATCATTCCGACCAGATGGCCCTCGTCATCGACCAGCGCCCCACCCGAAGTGCCGGGATTGGCCGCCGCATCAGTTTGCACGAAATCCTCGACCGGATTGAAACCTGCATTGCTGACGCCGAGCGCTGAGACGACCCCGCAGGTGACGGAAAGTCCGAACCCATAGGCGTTTCCAATGGCGCAGACATGATCCGCCAACGAAGGGCTTTCCGCAAAGACCATTGGGGGCAGATCGGCGTTCACCCGCAACAAAGCTATGTCGGACGCAACATCCTGAGCCACAAGTTCCGCTGGCAAAACACGCCCGTCAGATAGTCGAATATCGATGCGTTCTGCCGGTTCTATAACATGCCAGGCTGTGGCGATGATGTCGGGTTGCACAACGACACCACTGCCCTCAGGTGCGACGCCGGGTGGACCACCCGAACCGCCCTGCGCCCGTCCAGGCCAGACAGGTAGAACGGAAACTACCGAAGCGATCGTTTCCTGTGGCATCGCTGTTGCGCGTTCGACTGGAAAAATGAGCAATGCCGCCAAAACTACAGCGCGTCCAAAAGCCTTACTGTGGCGCACGTGACATCCCTCCCTCGTTGGTTTGATGCAGGATGGCCCGCGCTTGCAATCCGGACAAGCCCAATGGCATTCCCACGCCTCGCGGCCCATGCTTGCCTTTGAAAAAAGAGGAAACTTCACTCATTTCACATAAAGGACAGCGAAAGCTTGCTTTACTGACAATTTTAGTCGACAATTGTGCTGCACCCCGTAGCCACCTTTTCAGGCAGCATGCGAACACGGAGACAGCGGATATATTGCTCGCTGCCCGTTTCTTTGAAACCTGCGCCCCATCAGTGCCTGCACGACAACGAGGCTAGATCATGAACACCATCACTCGCGTTTTCCCGACCAGCGCCAACCCGCATCCGCAAGACGAAACAATCGCGACGTACAATGCACGGGATTTGATTGAAAATGGTGTCCAGGCGCATATCGTGCTCGACTCTCAAGTCTACACTCTGCGCATTACCAGAGCAGGCAAGCTAATCCTGACAAAGTAACGAACACTCTGTCAGGCCAACCGCGGGCGATCCCGCTCACACATGCGCACGAAAAAAAGGCGGCCAGAAGACCGCCTTCTCTCCAAAACTATCGCTGAATCTATCTAAGGTGAGCGCGCAGGAACCAAGCGAATTTTTCGTGCTCTTGCCCCCTTGCGATGCAGAGATCTTCCGTGAGTGTGTCGCCATATGATGCCGCCAGCTCGCCGGCTCCCGCCAGCGTCGCAGCGAGCGTTTCCTGAGCGGTCTGCAGCGTCTTTACCATTTCTTCTGCCGTGGCGTGGCCGTCATGTTCTGAAATCTTCGACCGCGCAATCATCCCCGCCAGGGTGCCTTCTGCATGGCCATCAAGAGCCTTAATCCGTTCTGCGAGATCGTCTTGCGCCACGAAATGATCCTCGTAGATCTTCTGGAAAAGCTCATGCAGCGGACCAAAGGCCATGCCTGTGACATTCCAATGGAAGTTCTGCGCGAGCATGGTGGCCACGGCGGTCTCGGCAACGCACTGGTTAAGCGCATCGGCGATGGACGCCTGCACGTCTTGAGACAATGTGATCGCTGTCTGCGTCATAGTAATCCTCACAAAAAATGGGGGTGCGTTGAGCTAGCTGGCTGGATCGCTGGCTCGCTTGAGAGTGAAATAGGGACCCAGAAACGGTTTGCCAAGACTTTTTTAGAATAATTCTAATTCTGATGAATTTAGTCGTCTTTTCTAACGGCTAAAGACCACTCACAAGCTCCTTAAGTCTAGAATGACGAAGAGCCTTCAAGCCAATGATATCATAAATAATTATGCAAATCGCGCACTCTGAGCTGAAAGTTTTAGCGATAAGTTAAGCGAACCTTCGTTTATCATCCAGCGTCGCAAAACGAAGGTGCGGGCACCGCTTTTATGCATCGGATCAGCTTCAGCGAGCGCGCGCGCTTCCGCAAGTGAGGGCGCGGCATAGATGATCAGGCCCATGCCCTCCATCAGCGCACCCGACTCGTCGGAGACCGGGCCTGCCAGAAACAGAGTGCCCTTTGCTTCCTGTTCCGCCTGATAGGCTAAATGAGACTGCAGGTTTGCCTTCACGTCCTCCGGGCTGCTCGCCGGTGTCGAAAGCACTGCATAAAGCTCATGCGCCAATGCGCCCCGGCTCTTTGCCTGTGCTTTATACTCTTCCCATGCAGGCATTTTCGATGTCCTCCCTTGATCGATATAAAAATCGATTTTATTTGACTTATGGTTTTTTTATCGTCAAAAAAAGACTCGATCAAGAGGGAGTATCCGATGCGGTTTCTAGTTGGAACGGTGGAAAACCATCAAAGCGTGTTTGCTGTTGAAGGAGACACGGCAACCAATCTAACGGAACTTCTTCCCGAAATCGGGTCAGACCTTGCCGCCCTGGCATCCAAACCTGACCTGCTTGCCCGCGCGAAGAGCCTCGTTGGTCAGGGATCACACACCGCGCTGAGCGACATTACTCCCGCTCTGCCTGTGGAATCCCCGGGCACGATCATCTGCCTTGGCCTGAACTACGTCGAACATATCAAAGAAGGCGGGTACGACATTCCCGACTACCCTGCCCTTTTCATGCGCGGTCGCAACTCCATTATGGCTTCTGGCGCGCCGATGGTGCGCCCTGCATGCTCCGAAACCTTGGACTATGAAGCTGAATTGATGCTGATCGTCGGAAAAGGTGGGCGGCATATCCCGGAGGATAAGGCGCTTGAGCATATCTTCGGCTACACAACATTCAATGACGGGTCGGTACGCGAGTACCAGCGCAAGACTCATCAATGGACACCAGGCAAGAATTTTGACGACACCGGCGCAATCGGCCCCATCGTCGTGACGCCGGATGAGCTGCCCGCCGGCGCCAGCGGACTTAAAATCGAGAGTCGTGTTGGGAGCGAGGTTCTTCAGTCCTCGAATACCTCAAACATGATTTGGGGTGTGGCAAAAACCCTCGCGATCATTTCAGAATATACCACGCTGGAACCCGGAGATCTGATTGCACTCGGAACACCACCCGGCGTTGGTCATGCTAAGAAACCCGGGCCTCGGTGGCTGCGGCCCGGCGAAGTTATCGAGGTCGAGATCGAGCGCATCGGCACCTGTGCCAACCCGATTGTTGACGAAGCGGCTTCGGCCTCGCAGACGGCGGCAGAGTAATGGGTGAAGGTGCTGAAAAACTTGAAGACCTTCGTCAACATGCTCAGGATGCTGTGCGCGCTCTGAGGTCTCGCAAACCGGTACTGGACGATGACTCGATCGACCTTATCCTGCGCGACGCCCGTTCACACTACGCTTGGACAGACCGCCCAGTCAGCGATGACATGTTGCGTACGCTTTTCGAGATTACCATTTCCGGCCCCACCAGCATGAATACCTGCCCGGCCCGCTTCGTTTTCATACGCAGCGACGCCGAAAAAGAGCGCCTGGCAAAATCGCTCAAACCCAAAAATGTCGAGAAGATGCGCTCAGCGCCCGTAACCGCGATCATCGCTTGGGACCCGCTCTTCTGGCAAAAGCTGGACTTTTTATTCCCGCATGAAGACCGCAAGCCCATGTTTGAGGGCAAAGACGCGCACTGCCATGCGACCGCCTTCCGGAACTCGACCTTGCAAGGCGCATATTTCATGATCGCCGCCCGCGCGATGGGGCTCGATGTTGGCGCTATGTCCGGGTTTTCCAATCAGGTTGTGGATGAAGAATTCTTTGGAGAGAACGGATGGAAGTCAAACTTCCTGTGCAATATCGGCTACGCCGATGAGACCGCGCTCTTCCAGAAGCTGCCCCGATTCGATTTTGACGATGTCTGCGAGATAGTGTGAGGACGCATGGCGGTTCGCGAAAAAACCACCGTACGTCTTAAGGCTGAGGCTCAGTGTACCTCCCATTCACGGGCCGAAATCTCTGTCAGAAATCTGACCTTTGACATCGACGAACCAATCGAACGGGGCGGCACTAATCATGGGCCAACGCCTACCGACACAGCACTGGCAGCACTTGCAGGTTGCACCAATGTGATCGGCCATAAGTGCGCCAAAAAACTTGGCATAGATATTGGCAACCTACAGATCAAACTGTCTTGCGAGTTTGACAGGAGAGGTGTCACACTCACGCATGAAATAGACACGCCTTTTGTCGCGATCGACCAGACGGTGATCTGGTCGGGAGAGGCGAGCGAGGCGGAAATCCAGGCCCTATCGGCAGAGGTTGAGAAGTACTGCCCGTTGGCCAAGCTGTTTGTTGGGTCCGGCACGCAGCTGAGAACAACCTGGACCAAAGCCTGACGAAACGGGCAATTCTATGGGAGGAAGACAGATGATTGGACTGATGACCCGCCGCACGGTACTGGCGGCGCTTCTGGCCGGAGCAACCGCGCTTCCGGCTGCGGCCACCGAAACGATCAAAGCGGTCGTGATCGATGGCTACCCTGCACGCGCGCTTTGGGTAAAGGAATTCACAAACTTCTTTATCCCGGAAGTGGACAAGCGCCTGGCAGAAACGGGCAACTTCAAGATGGATTGGCAGGAAAGCTACGGCGGCACCATCGTGAAACCCAAAGGTGTTCTCGAAGGCGTCAAGCTGGGGCTTGGCGATATCGGGATCGTCACCACGATTTTTCACAGCTCTAAACTGCCAAGCCAGGCGATTTCAGCCGTGACGCCATTCGTCGCCGCAGATGCACGTGCCGTGGCAAAGGCGGTTGATGAAATTGCCAAGGAATACCCGGCAATGCAGGCCGAATTTGATGCGCAAAATCAGGTCTACTTGGCCACTGGCGTCGTTCTCGACACCTACCAGGTTTTCTCACGGGAAAAGATTGAGAGCATATCTGACCTCGAAGGCCAGAAGATTGCCGGAGCCGGGATGAACCTGCGGTATCTTGAAGGCATCGAGGGTGCAGCCGGGGTGCGTGGCGGTCTCACCGATTTCTACAATATGGTTCAGACGGGACTGGTCGACCACGCGATGCTGTGGCCGGAAGCCGCAAAAACCTTCAAGATTGCTGAGGTGGCGCCCTACATGCTCAAAGCCGACCTCGGTGCGGTGAACTCCAAGACCATTACCGTAAACAAGGACTACTGGGAAAAGCTGCCTGACGAAGTGAAAGATGTGCTGCAGGACGTGGCCGTGGCCTATCGTGACCACGTGGCAGGTATTGCTATGGACCGCGCGGAAGCAAGCCGCGAAGCCTATGTTGCGGACGGCGGCACGGTCGTAGAAATGAGCGCCGCGGATCGCGAAGCCTGGGCGCAGGCCATGCCCAACATCGCAGCGGAATGGGCCGAAGGCTTGGACAGCGCAGGTCAGCCCGGCTCGGAAATGCTCGCGTCATACATGGCCAAGCTCAAGGAGTCCGGCTACGAGCCCGTCCGTGACTGGGCAGGCGAGGAAATGACGAACTAAGACACGTCACACGCCCCAATGGTCTCTTTTGCCAAACTCGCCAGCGGCATCGCTATGGCAGCTAATGCCGCTGGTACCTTCGTCGTCATCGCGCTTATCGCAGTCGTAAACTACGACATCGTGGCGCGGGGGCTCTTCAATAAGCCCTTTCTTGGCGCCGTGGAGGTGGTTCAGTTCTCGATGGTACTTATTGTGTTCTTGCAGTTGCCAGACGTGATCCGCGTCGGACGCCTCACACGCTCCGACGGATTCCTCGGCCTGATGCGGGCGCGCCGCCCGGCGTTTGGGCGCAAACTGAGCCAGGTGATCGACTTGGTGAGCGCAGTCTTCATGGTGCTTGTGGCTGTCGCGATATGGCCGGAGTTCCTGGAAATGTGGGAAAGCAAAGACTTCTTCGGCGTTCCGGGTGTTTTTACCGCGCCGTGGTGGCCCGTGAAGCTTGTGATCTTCCTTAGCGCTTGCCTGTGCACCGTTCACTTTCTACTGCACATCTTTACCCAGACAGGCGATGCAATCGCGCATGAGGAAAGTGGCTCATGACGCCTGTTGAAATTGGGCTCGTTTCGATCGTCGCAATCATCACGTTGATCTATCTGGGCGTATACATCCCCATAGCTTTGGGACTGGTGAGCTTCGTCGCCATTTGGATCATGCGCGACAGCATGGATCTGTCCTTTGCGCTGCTAAAGATTGCGATCGGCGACAGCGCCATGGAATACACATTCGCCACAATCCCGCTGTTCACCTTCATGGGCCTGATCGTTTCGAAAGCTGGCCTTGGTGCCGATATTTACTCGGTCATGAATCAGGGGTTCCGGCGGATAACCGGCGGGATCGGAATGGCGACCGTGGGTGCGAACGCTGTATTTGCGGCTGTTACCGGCTCGTCGATCGCCTCGGCCTCGGTCTTCTCCAAGATGTCCGTTCCGGAGATGCTTCATCACGATTACAACCCCCGTTTTGCGGTGGGTGTCGTAGCAGGCAGCTCTGTTCTGGGCATGATCATTCCACCCTCGGCTATGCTGATCATCTACTCCTTTGTCGCCGAACAGTCTGTAGGCGAGATGTTTCTGGCCGGTGTTGTGCCGGGGCTTTTGCTGGCGGCGGCTTACGTTTTGGCGATCTGGTTTATGGGCCGCTTCACCCCGGCCTTTGTAGGCGGTAGCAGGGTCGAAGATGGCGAACTCATGCCCTGGTCCGAGATCGCGATCAAAACACTGCCGATCATCGCACTCATCGTTGTCGTACTGGGCGGTATCTATGCGGGCTGGACAACTCCGGTGGAAGCCGGCGCGGCCGGCTCGTTGCTCGGTATCCTGATTGCCGCGGCACGCGGGCGTATCAACCTGAAATCATTTTGGGAAACGGTTATCGAGACAGGCCATATTACAGCCGCGATCCTGTTTCTGATCACCGCAGCTTCGATGTATGCGCGTATGCTCGGTTTGGCGGGCCTGCCCAACGAGTTACAGAACATTCTTGCTGCAAATGAATTCGACTTCTTCTGGATCATGGTGTTGCTTGTTGTGTTGATGCTGTTTCTCGGAACGATCCTGGACACAGCGTCTATCATTCTGATCGTCGTTCCTTTGTTTCTTCCGCTCATTGACACCATGGGGCTGAGCCTTGTGTGGTTCGGCATAGTCGCGGTCGTTGCCGCTGAGATAGGGCTATTGACCCCGCCCCTTGGCCTGAGTTGCTTTGTCATCAAAGCCACGTTGGATGATGACCGGATCAAATTGAAAGATGTTTTCCTCGGCGCCCTGCCCTTTGCCTTTGTCATGCTGCTGGTGCTGATCCTGCTGATCCGCTTTCCGGCACTCAGCCTTGCCATCCTAAACTAAGGAGAGCCACATGCGGAATGTCACCAAAGACAATCTGACCGAGGTTTTCGATAGCTATTTCGGACCTAATACCGATCCGCGCTTTAAAGAGATCATGAATGCTCTCGCACGGCACCTTCACGCATTTGCCAAGGAAGTGCATTTGACACATGCGGAGTGGGATCGCGGGATACAGTTTCTCGAGCGGATGACAGAGTTCACGTCAAAGGAGCGGCACGAGTTCGTGCTTCTATCTGATGTGATGGGGCTGTCTTCGCTCGTCGACATGATCAATTCCGTGCCAGGCGGAACCAGCTCTTCAGTGCTAGGGCCCTTCCATGTGTCCGGATCGCCGACTATCCCAATAGGCTATGATATGAAGCGGCACTACCCAGGGCAGGTTTTGCTTGCCACGGGTATCGTCCGCAGTATGGACGGAACGCCAATCGAAGGCGCAGAACTGGATATCTGGCAAACAGCGCCCAATGGTCTCTACTCAAGTCAGGATGAAGAGCAGGACACATATTCCTTTCACGGCATCCAATACACGGACGCAGATGGGCGGTACGGGTTCACAACGGTCAAACCTGTCAGCTACGAAGTGCCTACAGATGGCCCAGTGGGAGACATATTGAATGCAGCCGGGCGTCATGCATGGCGACCGTCGCACCTCCACTTTATCGCAAAGGCTCCAGGACACCGGAGCCTGGTGAGCGAGGTTTTTGCCGAAGACGACCCGTATCTCGACCAGGATGCAGTGTTCGGTGTGCGCTCGGACTTGATCATGCGCTACGAAGAGCAACCTTCAGGATCATTCCCGGCGGAAGGATTTGATTTGTCCGGCAAAGTCGATGGACCGTGGCTCAAGGTTGAATTTGACCTTACGCTTGTGCCTGCAGACTAAGTCAGCGATCCACTCCCCAATAACCCGGCGAGAAACGCGCCTGTCATTTTGTAGTGGTTGAGCAAGCGCTCGCTTGCAGTATCCACATCACGGGCGATGGCAGCATCCAGAATGCCCTTGTGTTCATCCCCGACATCGCGGCGCTGATAGTTCAGCGCGTTGCCAGCCAGAAAGCGGTAGCGGATGTTTAAATCGTAAAGCTGAGAACAGAACTTCAACAGGATTGGCGAGGCCGCGTTTGCCAAAAGTGCCATGTGGAAGTCTTTATGGAGCTGTTCGAACGTATCGCTTTTGCTGTCTTTGGCGCGCTGCATCCTGTGATGGGACAGCACGATTTTCTCTTCCCAGGCTTCGTCCGACTTTTCGATACTTTCGCGCAAGGCCAGATCCTCCAGCGTGCAGCGCAGCATCAGGATCTCCTCAAAGTTATCTGAGCTGATCTCGGCGGTGCGAAACCCGCGTTGGTCGATGCGTTCTACAAGATTGTCGGACGTCAGTAGGCTCAGCGCCTCCCGGATTGGCGAAGCGCCAATATCGAGCCTCTGGCGCAGCCCATCAATCTTCAGCTTTTCTCCTGGTTTGAGGTCGCCGGTAACGATCATATGCCTCAACAATTGGTAGGCTCTCTGCGTCGCGGAGCCTTCATTCGATACCGTATCGATCTCAATTACATTCATGCGCGCCCTTCCTCGCCTTTATAACGATATATATACCTTTATAACCTGAAAAATCGATGTTTTTCTCATCTGTTTCGCAATTAGCCCACCAATGCCGCGACTATCGCTCTTCCACGGGCGGACTTTCGAGGGGCTGGGCTTGTTCACCTTGCCAATTGTGAACTATCACCAGCACAAGTGCGGCCCCGCCCGCCAGCAGCCAGATCGCTTCCATCTTGAACATCAAGAGCGCTGCAAGCGCGAGGCGGCAGACAATTTCCCAACCGCTGAGGCGGCGACGATCAAAGCCCGCCAAGGCCGAAGACAACAGATAAAGAGCGAGCACCAATCGGCCTAACAAAAACAGAAATGGCCCCAGAGCGCGGTCTTCCCCGTATCCGTCCAGGTACCCGTTTCCTCCCGCAGATTGAGGATCGAGGACGGCTTCGTCGATCAACAGAAGCTCCGGATGGAACGCGAAGATGAATGGAACCACGAACATCACGATACCGGATTTCACGGCAGAAAATGCGGTTCGCATCGGATCGACGTTGGTGATGGTCGCTGCCGCAAAGGCCGCAAGGGCCACCGGGGGCGTGATCGCGCTGGCCACGGCAAAATAGAAAATAAACATATGCGCGGTGAACAGCGACAGTCCCAGACCCGCAAGTACCGGCCCCATCAGAAGAGCAGCGTTTATATAAGCCGGTACGGCGGGCATCCCCATCCCCAAAAGTACCGCCAGCAGCATGGTCAGCAATAGCGCAGCAAACTGGAAGAAGGCGGACCCGCTCCCCCCGAGATCCAGGCTGTTCAGCCATGCCAGAACATCGAGCGATAGGAAAACCGGAAGCCCCGTAAACGACAGGCAGAAATCGATGATCGAGACGGCGAGGAACATCAAATAAAGTGTTGAGATCAGAACCCCTGCCTCAGAAAGCGCGTCAATGATCTTCAGGGGGCGCGCGCGCACCTCTGGGTCCAGAAATAAAAGGACAAGAAGCAACATAACGGCCCACCATCCCGCGGCGCCTGCCGAGCCGGCGGAGTTCTGTATCGTCTGCTGAAACCAGCTAAGGCTTTGCACCTGGCACCCTGCGTCGCTGACTATTCGCTCCGCTCCGAACAGCCCGCCAAGAAGTCCGCACCCCACGGCGTCCTTTTGGGTCAACAAGAGCGCCAAAATGAGCAGAATTGGCCCAAATATCATCATCAGGTTCAGGTAGTCCTGGCGCTGAAGAACCATGTCATCTGTAATCTTTCCAATGGCCGTAATGCCTTGCTTGCGCGACTGGAACACTGCGGACAAAAACAGACAGAGAAAATAGGCAACCGCAGGGATAATGGCTGCAACAATGACACTGGAATAGGGAATTGCGGTGAGCGACGCCAGGATGAAGGCGGCCACCCCCATGACCGGTGGCATAATAGAACCGCCAGAGGAGGCGGCAGCCTCCACGCCTCCTGCAAATACCTTCGAGAACCCGCGTTTCAGCATCATCGGGATGGTCAGGACGCCGGTTGACAGAACGTTCACGATCGGCCCGCCAGAAATCGTGCCGAACATCGCAGAAGATACAATGGCGGCGTGGGCAGGGCCTCCGCGCAGATGCCGCGTCCAACGGAAGGCCAGCTTGATCAGCGACCGACCGCCCGCAGAACTTCCAAACAGCGAGCCAAGTACAAGGTAAGGGAAGATCGTATTGAGCACGATATCCATGAACCTCCCGAGAAGACCGGAGGAATTATTCACCAGAACATCGTGTACCCGAGGCCGCCCATCCGCCAGCATACGTGGCTCCCCAGCGAGTTTGGTCACAAAGTACTTGTTGATGTCGTCGACACCGTAGAAGTACCAGACAAGGACAGTCAGTATGGTGTAGGCTGAGATAAAAATTGCCACAAGAACAAGGGGTAGCCCCCAGACCTTGATGTTATATGAAAGGAACACCACGACCGCGAGACCGACGATAAGGACCAGCCAGCCACCTGTTGTGTTCACGCATTGCGGATCCTCGACAGTGGTCGGCGCTGGCAGCCCGAGGCTTTCGTTGAACGCTGCGGCTGCGGCAAGGCTCTCTTCTATCAGCCGTGCGCGGTCTCCGGTCATCCTGTCGATCAGACAGATCGACTCCATCTCGACCAGGTAGGTCACCGAGATGGTAAATGCCATTGCAACAAAGGCGATATCCAGGACAAGACCAAACGCTCGCCTGGTCGGAGATTTGTGTTTCCAGTGGCGCCAGATGGAGTGCTTCAACCCGACAATGAGCATCATCACCGCAAAAAATGTCGGATAAAACCACTCGAACGGGAACTTTCGAAATTGGGCGCCATCCTGACCCAGCAGATCCGCAGCCCATCTGTCATAGCCCGGAATACCGGGCGTTGAATTAACCAGTCCAACCAGAACCATACCCACTGACAACGCATAAAGGAGCTTCATAGCGAAGCTCCTTTCACCTTTTACAGAAGGTGCCACATCGGTCATGGACTGGCTCGTTTTGATGCGACGACCCCGAACACGTGTCTGTCCGGGACCTGCCGCGCGCGTTTACTTGGCACAGTCTGGCAGAGTGTATCCGGCCTCTTCCCACGCCGCGACTGCGCCAGGGTGGTATTTGATCGGGTTTGGTCCGCACATATCCGTTAATGCGATATCGGTCTCTCCGTGCCAGACAGCCGGCATGAACGGAGCCTTCGCAAAGTAGATCGACTCAATATTGTCGATAAACGCGGCAGTCAGGGCTTTCGCGAGATCGAAATCCATATTCACATTGACGATGTCACCGCCCACTGTGCCAGGGCTTCGGTAGGTCTCATCCTCAGAGACAACCGTCACACCGCCGCTGTACCCCATATCCGCAATGGGCATCGAGAAGGCCACGGTCCCAGGCAGGCCCGTGATTTTCTGGAAACCCTCCCCTTCGAACACGTCACGCGGCATCGAGAAGATGGTCATGTCTCCGGCAGAGAGCGCGGCAGAGACCCGCGGGTCGGGAAAATCCAGAGGTACAACAAACGCATCGGCCGAACCATCTTGAATGGTCGATTGCATCTGGCCCCAGTTCACCTGAATGCCCGAGTATCCAGTGCCATCTTCAAGACCAGTCACTGTCTGAACCAGAAGCCGCGCATTTGTCAGCGCAGCGCCGCGTGGCGGGCCGTTGAGCAGGGTTTTTCCCTCGAGCCCATTCCAGCCATCGATATTTGCACTGTCATAGGCAAAGAGCCCCTGCGCGGAAATCCGATAGGTGTAGAGGACCGCGAGTTGGCTGGCGAGCTCTGCTCCGGCTTCGGCACCGAGCCCGGCGTAAGGCCCTACCCCGCGCGACAGCAAGAACGGCAGGATGAACGGAGCGGCGGCAATGTCGCTGTTGCCTTCTGCAACGTTCTGAACCGAGTTTGTGAGTGTTTGACCTGACGTGACCTGAATATCTGCAACACCTGCTTTGGCGGCCGCCTCCGATAGTGAGATGATAGAGATCCCCGGTGCCGTATTCGGACTGGAGGTCTCGGCAGTCAGAATGGTCTGTGCCTGCAGGCTAGACGCGACACAAAGAGCTGCGGACAGCCCTGCAATAATCGTCCGTGACATCATGTTCCTCCCAGATATGACGCTTTTCCGCGGCCCCAAACACCAAGGTGTCCCCCTGAGTCGCGGAAATATCGATTTTATTCTTGCTAACTAACTATTAGCTAGATTATGGAAGGTTTCAATGCCTGAACTAAAGCTTTTTGTGGCGCCAAACACGTGCGCCCGGGTCCCGACAATCGCCCTTGAAGAGGCGGAGGCTACTTTTGACACCTCCTTGGTGCGCATGTTGGCGAAGCAACAGCATTCACCAGAGTTTTTGAAACTCAATCCTAAAGGCAAGGTGCCAACGCTTTTGATCGATGGGGCGCCTCTGACCGAAAACGTCGCCATTCTGAGCTGGATCAATCTGGCCTTTCCCGACGCAGAGCTCTTGCCAAAGACCTCAAGCGATTTGGAGAGGCTTAAACAAATCGCAGACCTGTCATTCTTCTCAGGAACGGTTCACCCGATCGTCACACGCGTGGCGATGCCGCTCAAATTCATCGCGGATAAACAACTGTCATTCGAAATTGTCAGACCCGTAGGCGTCGAGGATATGCACAAGATCATGGAAATGATTGACGCCCGGCTGGCAGATGGCCCGTGGTGGTACGGTGAGCGCTGGTCGGTCTTGGATGGGTATCTCTTCTGGGTCTGGGGTCGGATTACAGGGGTTGGTTTTCCGCCCGACGCCTATCCAAACATCCGCAGGCACCATGCCCTGAGTCAAGATCGCCCGGCTGTGCAACGCGCCATGGCTCGCGAAGAAAAGAACATCGAGATCCTGAAGTCAGAGGGGCTCTACAACGCGCCTCGCTGAGTATGCGCGCGCACGTCCGGGACGGAGGAGGAACCGATGAACGTATTATGGATCATGGCGGACCAGTTGCGCTGGGACTACCTGAGCTGCTTCGGGGCCACCCATATCGATACGCCCAATCTCGACCGTCTTGCGGCAAAGGGGATGCGCTTCAATCGCGCGTATGTACAGTCGCCGATTTGCGGGCCAAGTCGTATGAGCTTTTACACGGGTCGCTACGTGCGCAGCCATGGCGCGACCTGGAACGGGTTTCCCCTGCGGGTCGGCGAACCCACCTTGGGGGACCACCTTCGTGAGATTGGCGTCACAAGCACCCTTGTCGGCAAAACACATATGCGTGCCGACGAGGAAGGCATGAAGCGCCTCGGCATCGAGCCAGAGAGCACAATCGGCGCGCTGGTCAGCGAATGCGGGTTCGAGGTATTCGTACGCGATGACGGGACCAACGCAGCAACTGATAAAAACCGTCACGGCGAGGACTACGAGCAGTATCTGCGCGACCATGGTATGGGCGGAGACACCCCTTGGGAAGAGTGGGCCAACACTGCCATCGGCCCGGATGGAGAAAAGAAATCCGGCTGGTTGCTGGAGACAGCCCCCCTGCCCGCGCGCGTTCCAAAGGAGCACTCGGAAACAGCCTGGCTGACCACCCGCGGGATCGAGTTCATGGACGCACAGGGTGATGCGCCTTGGCTCTGTCATCTAAGTTACATCAAGCCGCACTGGCCCTACCTCGCCCCGGCCCCTTACAATGACATGTATGGCGCCAATGATGTGCCGCCGGTGAACCGTCGCGAGGGCGAGCATAGCCATCCTCTCATGCAGTCCTGGGCCAACACGCGTATCTGCAAGAGTTTTGCACGCGACAACGTTCGGGAGCTGGTCGCGCCGGTCTATATGGGCCTGATCAAAGAGCTCGATGACAATATGGGGCGCCTTTTCGACTACCTCGACAGCAGCGGGCGGATGCAGGACACGATGGTCGTTTTCTGCTCGGACCACGGCGACAACATGGGTGATCACTGGCTTGGCGAAAAAGACCTCTTCTATGACTGCTCAGCGCGCATTCCTCTTATCGTCTACGATCCGCGCTCCGACGCAGACGCGCAGCGCGGCATGGTCTCTGACCTTCTGGTGGAAGGGATCGATCTCGCGCCGACATTTCAGGAATTCTTCGGCGGACCATCAAAGCCCCATGTCTTCGAAGGCAGATCCTTGCAGCCGTTGTTGCACGGCACACATACCGATTGGCGGGATTGCTGTATTTCGGAATATGACTATGCGACCCGAGACGCGCGGCAATCGCTGGACATCGATCAAAGCGATGCGCGATTGGTGATGGTCTTTGATGGACGCTGGAAGTACGTTCATGTCGAAAAAATGCGTCCCATGCTCTTTGACCTGGAAACTGACCCGAATGAGCTGCACGACCTCGGCGACAGTGCGGAACATCGGGACATCGTTCTAAGGCTTCAGGCGCGCCACTTCGAGTGGGCACGCCAACACCATACGCGGATTACAAGATCGCCTGAAATTATCGACCGCATGGCGGCCGCACAGGAACCCGAAGGCATTTATATCGCTTATTGGGATCAGGCAGAGCTAGAGCGCAACGGGCTAAAAATGCCGCCTCACATCAAAAAATAGATGCGGGTCGGGATGCGTCGGACACTGCGGTTGTTGCTATCGCCAGAAACTCTCGCACCACCAAAGCCGCAAACGTTCACTGAACCAGCCGGAGATGTGCGCCGCGCTCGATCGGCGCTTCCTCTTGTTTCGGACACATGAAGCGGTCGGCGAAGGCGAGGCTCGCGCGCAGGACATACGGATCCATCTTTCCAAGCGATACGGCCTCGGCAGCCTTGCGCGCCTCCGAGATATTATCGCGGCGCATATAGTGCAGCATTTGCAAGAAATTGGTCTCGTCACGGGTCATTCCGCCATGCGCGCTGGACGAAAAAGGATCGTGAAAGTCGAAGTCATAGCGGCGGCTTTCCAAAGTTGCGCGCACCAATTTCTGAAGTTTCTGAGCAACCACAAGGCCTGCTGTTTCTCCCCAGATATCCTCGGCAATCGAAAAGGCCTTACCCCAGGACTGGAGCGCGGGCGTGGCAAAGGTCGCAAAAAGCTCGCGGGTGACTACCAGGACATCTCTTTCGAAATCATCGAATTCAACTCGCGGTAAAGACACCGCTGGCTCAGGCGGCGCACTCGCAGGTGGGTGTGTTGTTGGATCTGATGTCTTCATGTGCCAGGCTCTCGGGTCCTTCGGAGACGCGCCCTCGTCGGCGCGTTTAAATTCGCATTCGAACCTTGCATAAACGCGGACGCGCTCGGCTTGGTACAATATACCTGAGTAATTTAATCAGAAAGGTCCATGAAGTCTTTTGCCGCAGGTGCGCGACATAGTGCTACTCGGCTCTCCCCCTGCCACGCTGTATCGGCGGCAGGCCAGCCAATTCCTCTTCGGTGAACAGACGCGAGCGGGTCAGGAAACGGGATCCCGTCCCGTTGTCGAGGCTGAACATGCCGCCGCGGCCTGGCACGACATCCAAAATAAGCTGCGTATGTTGCCAAGCCTCGAACTGCGGACCCGAAATCCACACCTCCGCGCCATCGACCCGTCCGAGACAAACGTCGGTCTGGCCTAATGGAAACTCCCCCTCGGCAAAGCACATCGGCGACGACCCGTCGCAACAGCCGCCGGACTGGTGGAACATCACTGCGCCATGGCTCTCGCGGATCTCGTTGAGAAGCGCGAGCGCCGCAGGTGTGGCCGTAACGCGTGTCTTGCGATCCGTATCAGCCACCAGGTCATCTGTGGCACAGCTCACCTTTGCATCATTCATGTCCTGATCCTCCCTTTCGGAATGAAAACGCGGGGCCGCAAAGGGCCCCGCGCCTCTCCTCTGACCTCCGGCGCTCAGAAAAAGCCCAGCTTGTTCGGGCTGTAGCTGACCAGCATGTTCTTGGTCTGCTGGTAATGGTTGAGCATCATTTTATGGGTCTCGCGTCCAATGCCCGATTGCTTGTAGCCCCCGAACGCAGCATGTGCCGGATACAGGTGATAGCAATTGGTCCAGACCCGGCCCGCCTTAATTGCGCGCCCGAACCGGTAGCACGTGTTCGCGTCCCGGGACCACACGCCTGCGCCAAGGCCATAGAGCGTGTCATTGGCGATCTCGAGCGCCTCGTTTTCATCCTTGAATGTGGTAACCGACACAACGGGTCCAAAGATTTCCTCCTGAAAAACACGCATCTTGTTGTTGCCCTTCAGAATGGTGGGCTGGATGTAATAGCCGCCCTCCATATCTCCGGACATAGACCGCTCGGAGCCGCCGGTCAGAAACTCGGCCCCCTCCTGACGCCCGATATCGAAGTAGCTCAGGATCTTCTCTTTCTGCTCCGAAGACGCCTGCGCACCCATCATGGTGTCACCGTCACGCGGGTCGCCAAGGTTGATTGCCTCTGTCCGGGCAATGGCCCGTTCCATGAACTGGTCATAGATATCCTCGTGCACAATTGCCCGAGATGGACAGGTGCACACCTCACCCTGGTTCAGCGCGAACATCACAAACCCCTCGATGGCCTTGTCGAAAAAGGCGTCATCTTCGTTGGCCACATCCTTATGGAAGATGTTCGGAGACTTTCCCCCAAGCTCGAGGGTCACTGGTATGATGCTTTCGGTCGCGTACTGCATGATCAGGCGTCCGGTCGAGGTTTCCCCCGTGAACGCGACCTTGGAGATTCGAGGCGACTGAGCGAGTGGCTTTCCAGCCTCCACGCCAAATCCGTTCACGATGTTCAGAACACCCGGAGGCAGAAGATCTGCAACGAGTTCGGCGAAAACCATAATTGTTGCCGGGGTCTGCTCGGCCGGCTTTAGAACCACACAGTTGCCGGCGGCCAGCGCCGGCGCCAACTTCCATGCCGCCATCAATAAAGGGAAGTTCCACGGAATAATCTGGCCGACAACACCCAGCGGCTCGTGGAAGTGGTAAGCAACGGTGTCGTCGTCCAGTTCGCCCATGGTGCCTTCCTGGGCCCGGATCACACCCGCAAAATAACGAAAATGATCGATCGCCAACGGCAGGTCCGCGGCGCGGGTTTCTCGGATCGCCTTTCCGTTGTCCCAGCATTCGCATATGGCCAGCAGCTCCAGATTGTCCTCCAGCCGCTGCGCGATCTTCATCAAAATCGCCGAACGCTCGCCGACCGACATACGGCCCCAGGCGTCTTTTGCAGCATGGGCTGCATCGAGCGCGTCCTCGACGTCCGATGCATCTGAGCGCGCGACTTCACCTATAACGCCACCGGTAATCGGGCTGAGATTGTCAAAGTACCGCCCGGCGTTGGGGGCTTTGAATTGACCCCCGATATAGTTTTCGTAGCGCTTGGCGAACGGCGATACGTGGGTGTCTGCGTCCATCATTGTCATGTCGTTCATGACCTGTCTCCTCCTAAATCCCTCAGGACCTATGTCCGAGTGGTGAGGTCATTCTAGGAAGACGCGTTTTCCGGGCTACCGGGAGCGATCGAGCGGTTCGCTGACCTGTCTCAGTGCTGAGACACCTTTCCATCCGATCCGTACAATCCCACCCGCTTCATTCGCCGATACAGGGTCGCACGCCCAATCCCAAGCGCACGCGCCGCCTGGCTCGCATTGCCATTCGCGCGCAGAAGAGCGCGTTTAAGCGCAGCGTATTCAGCCCGGTCAAATCCAGTACGCGCGGCATCGCCCCCAAGAATGTCGCCGGCCGGCACGGGGGCGAAGGCCTGCTCCTGCGAAAATCCGAGGGCGCGCCTGGCCCCGCGCGTCGCCCCGGTAATTACGTCATCCTGATCAATCGCCAGCAAGCCAACCTGTCCGGTGGCCGAAGTCTCCGACACCGTGATGCGCGCATTTGGATAGGCGTGTCGAAATAAGGTCGTTTCGATATTGCGTGCGGCCTGCGCGACCGTTTCTGCCATCAATCCGTTTAGGCAAGCCGAATGGTCGCGGCGTGCCGAAGAGATATCGAGCACACCAACCAGTTCGCCAGTCGGCCCAAAAACTGGTGCGCCGATACAGGTCATACTGATATTGCGCGCCGAGAAATGCTCTTCTTGTCTGATTGTTACAGGGCAAACCTCACCCAAACACGTGCCGATACCATTGGTTCCCTCCGCCGCTTCGCTCCAATCTGCACCCGGCGCGAGATTGCAGCTTTCGAAATCGCCAGCATCCGCGACCGACGACCGGCCGAGCAGCACGCAACCGTCCCGATCAGCAAGAAATACGGCGCAGCCCGACAGGCGTAGCACGTCAAAAAGATGGTCAACCGTCGGGCTCGCGGCGCGGATCAGCGCTTCGTTCTTTCCTTTCAGATACTGTAATTCTGAAGCGGTGATCCGGTCCGGTCGCCGTTTCCAGGACGGGTCAAGACTGTGGGTCTGAAAAGATCGGCACCAGGACGCTGTAAGACGGGACTTGGCGCCTGCAGATGGATCCGCCACGGCTGCGATCACGCGCTCCACGTGCCGCTCAAATGAAGGTGTCATCAGCTCCTCCCACGCGATGAACAGTTCAACTCTGTTTTTTGCGTGGCGCCTGCGACCCTTCTGTGGTGTCAGATGCGCTGCGTGTGCTGCGATCCCGCGCTTGTGATGCATCTGAGCGCGGCGATGCACCAGGACCGATAGACGGAATTCCGGCATCCGCCAATTGCGCTTTGGTCGCGGTTTGTTGGACCGGGCCGGATGACACCGGGACAATGTTCATATCCTGAACGCCGGGTCCAAACCGTGTCATGTCTCGGCGTAGCAGGGCTTCGAGTTCGGGCTTCAGGCCGTCGCCGAACCGTGCAGCAGTATCGTGCATTGCGAGCAGCCACTGAAAATCATTTGCCATTGTGTTTCCTTTGTTGCGTCCCGGAGGCTCGAGCTGCGTAAGAAACGTGGCTGATACAAACACACTCGTACTGAAGCAGGCGCGAAACTCAACGAAATCTTGATCAAAATACTCAGTAAAATCGTCACATGTGGTGGGATGTCTCATAGCGTGTGGAAGATGCACTCTTTCTGAGGGCTCGCGACCTCGGCACGGGCAGTCATTCGAGAGACCCCGGCAAAACAATAATTTGATTTGTCCGAGTTCCGGGCCAATTTTTCCGGCATTGGAGATTATGTCTGAATGATCCGAAAACTACTCTTTGTCTTCAGTTTCTTGGCGGCCGCCGATGCGCAGGCGCTCGAGTTGGTTTTGACCGATCGCTATGACTTGAACAGGCCCGCGAGCTTGGACTATGACCCGGCGTTTTGTGGGCTGTGGATCGCAAATGAGGGGCCCGAAGCAATTCTTGTGACCCTCGATGGCCTCGAGCTGCGCCGTATTGGATCTGATCTTTTTCGGATCAAGGCGATCTCGCTTGAAGGCGATGCCCTGATCGTGGGGGATGGCGCAGGCGCGTTCCAAAGGCTGTCGAAAAATGGCGAACCACTTGGCCCTCCGTTCAGCATCCAAGGCGGATGGGCCGACACCGAAGGCATTACAATTGACGGAGACGGTAATCTGATCACCGTTGAGGACGATCCCGAGTATCTGACATGGCTCACGCCAAACGGCGATATCATAAGGCGGATCGACACAATGACCCTGGATCCGCCACTAAGCGAGGCCCAGGGCATCGCACGCGATCCTAGAACTGGACACTTGCTGATTGTTGATGACTTCGAAGGCACCAACAGCCTCTACGAGTTCGACGAGAGTGGCCGCCTGTTGGCCACGGCGCCGCTTGCGGCCTACGGCATGGATCCGGAAGGCATAGCGATCCGACCCGGGTCGAACCAGCTTTTCATCGCCTTTGACGGTGGAGCAAGCATTGCCAGTTTCGACTACAATCCGACCCTGCCCGACGACCATGAAGCCCTGCCGCCAGGTGCGGATTGCGCGATGTTCTGAGAAGGCCGAGGGCGAAGACCCCCGCCCCTCATAGAAGCACCGCCTTGCAGTGGCCGACAAGCATCCTCCGCAAAGGCCGATGCCAGCGAGACTGCAGTCTCAGAAATGAACCGACAAGCTGTCCAGAGGTTTCTGAACAGGGGGCGCAAACTTGGTCAGATCGATGCCCTCAACGGCCACTTTGTATTCATCGAGCGTCGGAGTACGACCGAGTATTGCAGAGAGAACCACAACCGGCGTTGATCCCAGCAAAGACTCGCCCTTTTTGGTTTCAGAATCCGCAACGACCCGCCCCTGGAAGAGCCGCGTCGACGTGGCCAGAACCGTGTCGCCTTTGGCCGCTTTTTCCTGATTGCCCATGCAGAGGTTACAGCCCGGGCGCTCCAGATAGAGAATGTTCTCATACTCGGTGCGGGCCGTGACCTTCGGTGCCGCGTCATCGAACTCAAACCCGCAGTACTTCTGCAGGATTTCCCAATCACCTTCCTCCTTTAACTCATCGATGATGTTATAGGTGGGGGCCGCAACGACCAAAGGCGCATTGAAGGATACTTCGCCGTGAGCAGTTTCGAGGTTGCGCAACATTTGAGCGACAATCTTGATGTCCCCTTTGTGAACCATGCAGGAGCCGACAAATCCAAGATCTACTTTCTTCTCTGCCCCATAGAAAGAGATCGGCCGGATCGTGTCGTGCGTGTAGCGCTTGGAAACATCGATATTGTTGACATCCGGATCGGCAATCATCGGTTCCACGATTTCATCCAGATCGACGACAACTTCTGCGAAGTACTTTGCAGTCTCATCGGGCGCGAGCGCTGGCTTTTCGCCCGATTTGATTTCACCGATGCGCTTCTCGGCAATTTCTATCAGTTTCTGGAGCATGCCATTTTCATGCTCCATGCCCTTGTCAATCATGATCTGGATGCGGTGCTTGGCGAGCTCCAGCGACTTGATCAGCGTGTCGTCGTTCGAGATGCAGATCGAAGCCTTCGCCTTCATCTCCGCAGTCCAGTCGGTGAAGGTAAACGCCTGATCGGCAAGCAACGTCCCGATATGCACCTCGATGATCCGACCCTGGAAGACATTGTCCCCATGCTGCGCCAGCATCTGCGCTTGCGTTGCGTGAACAACGTCGCGGAAGTCCATATGATCGGCCATCGAACCTTTGAAGGTCACCTTGACCGACTCCGGGATCGGCATGGACGCTTCTCCGGTTGCGAGCGCAAGCGCAACGGTGCCTGAGTCCGCCCCAAACGCAACACCTTTTGACATCCGTGTATGGCTGTCGCCGCCGATGATGATCGCCCAGTCATCGACGGTAATGTCGTTCAGAACTTTATGAATCACATCGGTCATCGAGTGATAGATGCCTTTGGGGTCGCGGCCGGTGACCAGACCGAACTTGTTCATAAAGGCCATGAGTTTCGGCGTGTTTGCTTGCGCCTTGGCATCCCAGACCGACGCCGTGTGGCAACCAGACTGATACGCGCCGTCAACCGAAGGGGACAGCACTGTCGCCGCCATGGCCTCGAGCTCCTGAGCCGTCATCGGACCGGTTGTGTCCTGCGAACCCACAATGTTGACCCGCACGCGCACATCAGATCCCGCATGGAGCACCTTGCCCGGCGTTACGCCGCGCGCATTGGCGTTGAAAATCTTTTCTACGGCCGTCAGCCCCTGGCCTTCATGGCTGATCTCTTTCGAAGGTGCGAAGACCATCGGCGCTTCGATACCAAGTGTCTCTGCCGCAAATGTCTGGAGTTTCTTTCCGAAGACAATCGCGTAAGAGCCACCCGCCTTCATGAATTCCAGCTTCTGCGGCGTGAAAGACCCTGCCATGTCAACGAGCTCTTCCGAGCCGTCCTCACTATAAAGCTTCTTGTCTTTGGTATTGATCTTCAGAACTGTCCCGGTCTCAACGGAGTATTTCTGTTCGAGGATCGGGTTGCCATCGTTGTTCAGGATTGGCTTTCCGTCCTCCCCAAGTTTCTTCACCCAGTTCTTGAGATCGACACCAATGCCGCCTGTAACACCGACGGTGGTCAAGAAAATCGGTGAAATACCATTTGTCCCTGCCACCACAGGGGCCACGTTGACGAAAGGCACGTACGGGCTCGCCTGCTTGCCGGTCCAAAGCGCCACATTGTTGACCCCGGACATCCGAGAGGAGCCGACACCCATCGTGCCTTTCTCAGCAATCAGCATAACGCGCGCTTCTGGATGCTTTAGCTTAAGCGCCTCAATTTCCTTTTGCGCATCCTCGGAAATCATGCACTTGCCGTGAAGTTCACGGTCGGCGCGGGAATGTGCTTGGTTTCCAGGGCTCAAAAGGTCCGTAGAAATATCACCTTCCGCCGCAATATATGTGACGATTTCTATCTCTTCGTCGATTTCGGGAAGCTTGGTGAAAAACTCTGCCTTGGCATAACTGTCCAGGAGGTCTGCCGCGATCGTATTTCCTGCTTCATAGGCTTCTTTGATCCGGTCGGTATCTGCCTCGTAGAGAAACACCTGTGTTTTCAGCACTGCCGCCGCGTCCTGCGCGATGGCTTCGTCACCTCCAAGTGCAAGATCAAGCAACACTTCAACCGAAGGACCACCCTTCATATGGCTCAAAAGCTCAAACGCAAACGCCGGCGTGATTTCTTCAACCTGAGCCTCGCCCAGAATAATCGCTTTCAGAAAGTGAGCCTTTTCTGCAGCCGCGCCCGTGGTGCCAGGCAAAGTGTTGTAGATGAAAAAATGCAGGCAGTCCTCATGGTGCGGGCTTCCGCTGTCTTGAACATGAGAAATAATCTCCTTGGTCAGGTCTCGATCGTCGATAGGCTTGGGGCTGAGGCCCTGTGCTTTGCGGGTTTCGATCTCGGTCAAGTAGTCTGAATAGAGGCTCATGGTATTCCTCCGCATCTGGCAAGGGCTGGGATATCTCGAAAACGTGTCAAACAGCTGCAAGACACTCTTGTATACTTTTGTATACACTCTTCGCGAAACTTCAAGCGATGCTGTTGCGACAAACTGCCCGAACCCGAAAAAAAGACGGCGCGCGCACCGAGCCCCGCTGCGTTTGATTAGCAATTGGGCTGGTGGCTTTCGGATCAAGCAGCGCAAAATGAATTGGAACGTGTTCCAGGTCACTTCCAAAGCTCTCGCTCCACGCTGAGCGATCTGCTCCATCCCCAAGATATGGCGGCTCTCTTGGACTTTAGCTATACCGTACCAAAGCGGGCATGCGCTGTAACAACATGCCAAACCGAAAGATAAACCACCTGATGGTCCGGATCGCCTGCTTAGTCCTGCGCGACCGCACGAGAGTACAAAGGCCCCATAGATGACTGAAGATGCGGCTTTTGTCTTTGCATTGATCGGAATTGCAGGAGCCATGATGGCCAGCAACCGGGTGCGATATGATCTCGTTGCGATCATCGTGGTCGTCGCGCTTATCGTTTCTGGCATTTTGAGCAGCGATCAGGCGCTGGCCGGGTTCGGGAGTCCGGTCGTTATCATGGTGGCCGCATTGCTGATCGTTGGTGAAATGCTGGACCGAACTGGTATTGCACACAGTATCGGAAATCAGATCCTTCGCTACGGTGGCAATAGCGAGACCAGACTATTGGTGTATCTCATGGTCGGTGCGGCATTGCTCGGCTGTGTGATGAGCTCAACCGCAATTGTCGCTATTTTTATCCCGATAATTCTGCGGATTGCTGCAAATACAGGTCTCTCGCAATCCCGTTTGCTGTTGCCAATGTCCTATGCAGCGCTGATCAGTGGCATGCTCACCCTCATCGCGACACCGCCTAACCTCGTGGTCAGTGATAGCCTGAGTGAAAATGGCTATGAGCCGCTAGGATTCTTCAGCTTCTTTCCCATCGGTCTGGTCGCTCTGGTCGTTGCAATCGTCTACATGCTTGTGTTTGGTCTGCGTCTGCTCTCCGGGGGTGCAACTGAAGAGCAGGCGAATGGCAATACCGCGCAGACAGACGATCGAAACCTTCCAGCCGTTAAGCTCTTGGAGCCTTTTGGGCTGATCGAGAAATTCCACCTTTTGGAAGTCACGCAGCGCACGCAGACCAGCCTCGAGACGGTCTTCAAAGACATCAACGCACGCATCCTCGCACGCAGGCGTCCCTCGAAACCCCGAACGAAGGCCGATGCCTTTGTTCCGGAAATGGAGCTCGTGCCCGGCGACCAGTTGCTGGTTGTGGGCGATGCAGACGAGATGGAAAAACTCGCCGAACTTGCAGCTTTCCGGGTCGTTGGCCAAGTCCGGGAACGCACGTCTGACTGGGATGGTTCAATCGGGATCGCAGATATTCTTATCCATCCGGAAGCGCGCATCATCGGTGAAACGGTCCGAGATTTTGGCTTTCGCAGCCGATACGGTGTCGACGTGTTGAGCGTTTTGCGCGGCGAACACCCACTTGAAGAGCCGTTTGATACCGCGCTGCGCGCGGGAGACAGGCTGATGGTGGCCGGTCCGCTGAAGGAAATCGACAGTCTCAGCGCGCGAAACCATGATTTCGTTCTCCTTAACATCCCGAAAGAGCGGGCGGATGCGCCACTCGAACCGGGAAAATATTTGACATCGCTCGCGATTCTGACGGGGATGGTCCTGCTCAGCATATCGGGCCTTGTGCCGGTGGTTGTGGCGGTTCTCGTTGCGGCAACTGCGGCTATTCTTTTTGGGACTATTTCCGCGGAAAGGGCCTATCGAGCTATTCACTGGAGCAGCATTGTCCTTGTCGCCGGAATGTTGCCCCTCGCAGATGCTCTCCAAAGCACAGGGGGCGCAGATGTGGTTGTCGATGCCATGCTTTCCATCGTGGGCGACTCCGGTCCGAGTGTGATGATGGCGACGCTCTTTCTTGTAACCGCAGCGCTTGGATTGGTTTTGTCCAATACAGCCTCAGCTGTGTTGGTTGCGCCAATTGCGATTACCGCGGCAGAAACTCTGGGCTACTCCCCCTATCCCTTCGCTATCTGCGTTCTAATCTCAGCGTCCGCCGCTTTCTCTACGCCTGTGTCCACGCCCGTGGTTACACTCGTAGTTGCACCGGGTGGCTACAGGTTTGCAGACTTTCTGAAAATCGGACTGCCCCTCACGTTCTTAATCGGGGTAGTTACCGTGCTGATCACACCGCTGATCTTTCCACTATAGGGGACCTCCAAGCCAACCACCGGGACAGTGGCTAAAAGCCGTAGTGCAGATCAGCAAACGCTTGGTCGTTCTATTCTGCGCCGCCGCATGCACAGCATTGCTGGGCACCTGGAGCGCTCGGCTGGATCGGAATACGATCAAACAAAAAGCAGCAGAGCGGCGGACAACGCCGCGGCGCCGCTCCGCACAGAGTTCCAGAATGTCCAGCGTGGAAGATAGGTTTCAAACCAGTATGAGCGGGTCTCTTTTGAATTGAGCTCCATACCGGCGAATGCCTCGTTCATCGGGACATTGAACACGATCGTGACGCCAAAGCAGCCAACAAGGTAGACCAACGCGGCAAGCAGGACCAAGGCGCCTTCTTGTCCCTCTAGTGCGACCCAGGCGTATCCCGCCAGAAAGACAGAAACTCCGGACATTCCCAGAAAGAGCGCCATAAATATCCAGCGAAAGACCTCTCGGTTGATGATCTGCATAGCTTCTGCCCCGCCGTTGCCCTCCGTAGAGGCCAGCGACCGCATGATGAAATCAGAAAAAGCAAGGAATACACCGGCCACAAGCGCGTAGGCAAGAACCGAGAACTGCACAAGAAGGAAGAGAAGGTTAGACATCTGATAAGTCCTTTGGCGAAAGTTGCGGCGGGCGCCGAGGCGGCCCGCCTTTGGGGTCAGGCCGCGGTAGACCACGCGCCGGAGGCGGCTGCGGTTGCGGCGTAGTCTGCAAAGTCTCTTGCTGGGCGACCGAGCGCCTGCACAACACCATCGCAGACTTGAGCGTTGCGCCCATCGAGTGTCTCACGCGCGATCGCCGTGAACACATCAGCAACAAATTCGCCACCGGCAGCTGCTACGTTGGCGTGAAAGTCCTCGAACGTAATCGGAATATGCTGGATCGGCCGACCAATTGCGGCGCTCAGCGTTTCTGCCATTTCGGCAAAGCTCATCAAACGCGGGCCGGTCACCTCATAAAGGCGACCTTTGTGATTATTTTCTGTCAACGCGGCGACGACCACATCCGCGATATCGTCGATATCAATGATCGGTTCTTTAATCATGCCGCCTGGCATGGGCAGAACACCGGCCAGGATCGGATCCCGCAGATACCCCTCAGAATAGTTCTGCGCAAACCAGGATGCGCGCACAAGCGTGAAATCTATGCCAGACGCGCGCACCGCTTCTTCGCCAAGTCGCGCATGATGTTCTCCGCGGCCTGACAAAAGAACGATGTGTTTCAGCCCTTCGTTTTTCGCGACAGAACAGAATGCTGCGACCTTCTCCACAGCGCCGGGAAAAGCGAGATCCGGGAAGTAGGTGACATACGCACGCTCGGTCCCGTGCACGGCCGGTGCCCAGGTTTTCGGATCGTCCCAGTCAAAAGGAATTGGGGCATGCCGTGTGCCATGACGTACGGCGTGGCCCTTGGCCTCGAGACGGGCGGCGACGCGTGAGCCAGTCTTTCCGGTTGCCCCTATGACAAGAATGGGTGTGCTGAACATTTTGGATCTCCTTGCGTTTATTGCGATGTGTCGATGTGCACGGAGTAGCCAAGCAGGCCGTCTTCGGTCTTGACAGTCGCTGCCAGAGCTTTGACCGACGCGGCCAGCAACAAGTGTCTGCGCCAAACAATAAAGAGGCGCTGGTCCTCCCAGCGCCTCTTGCGGCTAAGACTGTGGTTTTGGTTCAGGCCGCCTCAAAGAGTGCAAACTCCATCTGCGCGGCGGATGCTCGGAGATCGGTGAGCGCCTTGTACTCGGGCGAATGGTACCAGCTTTGCGCAGCGTCGAGACTGGGAAAGCGCACAACCGCCACATTCGGGCCGGACCGTTGGCCCAGAAGGGTTTCGGCAAGCGCGCCTTTGAACACAAACTCGCCCCCATGCGCAGTAAGAGTTGGGCCCGCAGCTTCGGCATAGTCTTGCATGCGTTCTGCGTCCAGAATGGTGAAGTTTGCGATAAGAAATGCGGTCATTGGAACCTCCATTGCGACCTGAGATGTTTCGATATGCACAATCGTTTTCGCAGGTGCGCAGGGAGAGCGCTTGACCGCGCCGGTCAGAGTTTTGACCAATCTGGCCAAGTTTGATCAGGGGGCGTTGGTGGATTTTCGGTAGCTTGCGGGCGTGGTGCCCATCCAGCGCTTGAAGGCCCTTGTAAAAGAACTTTGCTCCGAGAACCCGGTGAGAAACGCTATTTCCGCCAGGGAATGCGCTTCATCGCGAAGCAGACCCTCGGCAAGTTCGCGACGGGTCTCCTCCGTCAGCGTTTGGAAACTGACGCCGTGATCCGATAGGCGACGGTGGAAAGACCGGACACTGAAGCCAAGGTCGCGGGCGATGTCGGCCATATTTGGGGCTCCCGCGCTGAGCGACTGCGCTATCGCATTCTTCGCTTGTCCGACAACCGTCACGTCATCCGGCAAGGCCGAAAGCTCAGCATCAAGTTGGGAGACAAGGTATCTTGAAATGCCGTCGTCACCGAGCTTGTTGGGTTGTTCCAGAGATGCACGAGATAAAAGTAGACCATCATACCGCGCGTCGAATTCGACCTGACAGTCAAAAAACTCTTGGTGATGCGAGACCGTTTTGGGCTTTGAATGCTGGATGAAGGCTTTCAGCGGGGAAAACGGCACTGGGCAAACCTGCCGGGCAAGGGACACCGTGGCGATCAGGGTGGTCTCGTTAGAAAGGCGCATACCCAGGCGTTTTGGGCCATCACGGTGAACGAGATAGAGCATGCCTTCCGGAACAGGGCGCAGTTCATAAGCTACAACGGAAGTCCACAGCCGTGCATAACGCTCTACTCTGGAGAACGATCCCAGCAAATCCGGAGCGGCCTTCCAGGCAAGTCCAAGCGCGCCATACTCGTTACACCGCATGGACGCACCGACCTTCACCGGAAGCGCCGTAACGTCCATTTGCTCAGCCAGACTTTCGACCATCGCGTAATAAGCGTCTGACGAAATCATCTCTTTTGGGTCCCAGGGTCCATCCGGATCGAGGCCTACAGACGACAAAGCCGCGTGGGCATCCACCGCTTCGGTTGCGGCAGCAACCATCTTGCGCGCGAAGAGAGACGTTATCTGACCCATCCGGAGTTACTAATTCCTGGACCAGGAATTGGCCAGATTGGCCTGAAACTGTTTGCGGCTGGCCATGTGCCGATTTTCAGTTTGGCGTCTGCGTAGATCCGGTTTCAGTACAGCTCTGCACGATGGCAATGGCCCCGACCAACGCTTGAACGCAACTGGCAAAAATTCCTGAAAATCACAGTTAACCTACCAAAACGAGGTTAATACGTGCGACCAAGCACCTATGGCGCGATTCACACTCGATCAAATGAGAACATTTCTGACCGTGGTACGATTGGGCGGTCTGCGCCGCGCGTCGGCAGCGTTGGGGCTGACCCAGCCTGCCATCACTGCCCGGATCAAGAACTTGGAGGGGGCTCTGGCCTGTGACTTGTTCGAACGCACATCGGGTGGCTTGAAACTCACAAAACGCGGCGAGCTGTTGCTTGCCCATGCGGAAAAGTTCGAACACCTGGTCGAACTGGTCGAGCGCGATGTGGTCGATCCGGCCGGCGTGGAAGGACGATTGCGGGTCGGCGCGTCAGAAACAGTGGCGCAATGCTGGTTGCCTGAATTGGTCTCGCAACTCCACGCGGTTTACCCCCGGGTCGAAATCGAATTGAAAGTCGATGTATCTCTTGATCTGCGAGCGGCTTTGCTGAACCGAGAGATTGATCTTGCGATTTTGCTTGGCCCTATTTCCGAGTACTCAACCGACAATATCGTTTTGCCCGGGTTTGATCTCGCCTGGTACACGTCAGCGCAGAGCGACCCCGATCTCTGCGCAGGGGACCTGTTGCGGCGGCCGGTCTTGAGCTACGCGCGAAACACGCGACCGTTTCGGGAGCTGAAGGAGCAATTGTTTGAGCGGCTGGGACCAGATGCAGCGCTTTTTCCATCCTCTTCGTTGTCAGCATGCTTCCGGTTGGTTGAGGCAGATATGGGCGTTGCAGCATTGCCGAAGGCGCTGGGGCAGGAATACGTCCGGGCCGGTCGCATACGCGAATTTGATCCGGGATGGGTGCCTGGCCCACTTCTGTTCACAGCTTCATTTCTGAGGGAACCTAAAAGCCATCTGAATGAAACCGCGGCCAGGCTTGCGCTTAAGGTTGCCGAAAGACATGCAGAACTTGAAAAAGCATCAAAATAATCTATCGATTTTGGTAAATTTAATCGATTTGATTTTATAGCCTTGTTACCTCACCCTCTGGTAAAACAGAGGATGCGTGGTTTTGTACGAAGCTCTCAAGACAAGTCTTTTGAAGGACGTGCGAGCCGCGATCCGCAGCGGCGCTTACCATTCCCACACGGCCGGGCTGGGACGCGGGTACCTTCAGGCGAACCTGGCGATAATGCCGGAAAAATACGCGCTTGATTTCATGCGCTACTGTCAGCGCAACCCGAAGCCCTGTCCGCTGACCGGAGTCTCCGATACCGGCAATCCGCGGATGTTCACACTGGGCCAAGACATCGACATTCGCACCGATGTGCCAGCCTACAATCTGTACCGCGATGGGCATCTCTCAGATACTGTCGAAGACATTCGGGATATCTGGCGTGATGACTTCGTGGCGTTCGCACTTGGGTGTTCTTTCACATTTGAGCACGCCCTGCAAAAGGCCGGCCTCAGTCTTTGGCATATCGAAAACGACAAGACTGTCCCCATGTTCCGGTCAAGCATCGAAACAGTCCAGGCCGGACCGTTTCGGGGGGAAATGGTGGTCTCGATGCGGGCGATTCCGACACACCGCGTCGAAGAAGCCGTGCAGATTTCACGGCGTTTTCCGCTGGCCCATGGCGGACCGGTGCATTGGGGCAATCCGGCAGAAATTGGCATCCGCGATATCATGCGCCCGGACTGGGGGGATGCGGCGCCCGTTCCCGCAAACCATGTTCCTGTGTTCTGGGCCTGCGGGGTTACGCCACAAGTCGCTCTGGAAGCCGCGCAGATGCCGATTTGCATTACTCACAAGCCAGGACACATGCTGATTACCGACGTTGCAGAAGACGCCGAAGTTCCGGTGCTAACCCCGAAAATCGAAGAATTCCAATAGGTCCAATAAGGAGAGTCCCATGAAACATGCCCTGAGCATCCTGATTGCCAGTACCGCGCTGGCCACACCTTCGCTCGGCGACGAACTGTCTGTTGTCGGCAGCTGGTCCGGTTTGCCGCTTCACAAGGAATACGAAGCGCCATTCTGGGGCGAGACCCTTCCCGCAGCCTCGGACGGAAGTATCGACGTCGCACTGACGACGCATAACCAGATGAACCTTGGCGTGGGAGATGTCTTTCGCCTGCTCGGCGATGGAGTTTACGACGTCGCCATGACCGTCGCAGATTATGCTGTGGCCGACGCCCCGGAACTCGAAGGCCTGGACGTTCCTCTTCTTGCACTTACAGCCGATGAAGCCCGCGCCATGGTGGATGCGGCGCGCCCGATGGTTGAGGATATCTATGCCGCGCGCTTTAACAGCAAGGTATTGGCAATTGCGCCTTATCCACCGCAGGTCGTCTTTTGCAATGCCGAGGTTTCCGAACTGGCCGACCTCGAGGGCCTGAAGGTTCGTGCATCGGGCCGTATGACTGCGAAATTCCTTGAAGCACTGGGCGCCGAAGGCGTGAATGTCGGGTTTTCCGAAGTTCCCGGCGCACTCCAGAAGGGCGTGGTGGATTGCGCCGTCACCGGAGCGGGCTCGGGCTATTCCGCCGGATGGTGGGAAGTGTCCACGCACCTGATGCCAATCCCTCTGGGCGGCTGGGACAGCGTTGTAACCGCGATGAACATGGATAAGTGGAACAGCCTTGATGCGGGTACGCAGGAGCTGATCATGACGCAGGTGGCAGCAGAGTTTGAAGGCCCGGCCTGGGCAAGTGCGCAGGACGCGCTTGTCAATGACATCGCCTGCCTGACAGGAAATGGCGACTGCCCTGCCGGAGAGCCGCGCAACATGACCTTGGTCGAAGTGTCGGATGCTGATTTCGATAAAGCGCGTGGTGTCCTGGTGAACCAGGTACTGCCCGACTGGGCCGAACGCGCCGGTGGCGACTGGGCCGACCGTTGGAATGCAAGTGTCGGCACCGTTGTTGGTGTTCAGATCGGCAGCTGACGATCTGACCCCCTGAGGACCCATGGAAGACTTGCTTCTTCATCGCTTGCGGCGCTTGAACCACGCCATTGCGTTGCTCACCGGCATATTGCTGCTCGGGTGCGCCGCGATTGTGCTGATCGATATCGTCCTGCGTCAAATCGGGTCTTCGTTCGGAGGGACGGACGAGATCTCGGGCTACGTGATGGCCATAGCCACTTCCTGGGGCATGGCCTTCACTTTGCTCGAGCTCGGGCATGTTCGCATCGACATTCTGAGGGGGCGCTCAGGCCCGCGCGGACGCGCCTTTTTCGACCTGTTTGCGATGCTCGTTCTGACCGGGACGGTATCGTTAATCGCCTACAAGTGCTGGCCGGTGCTGGAACGATCACTGGCCAACTCCTCGCGCGCGAATACGCCGCTTGAGACCCCGCTCGCCTGGGTCCAGGCACCTTGGTTCGCCGGGTGGATCTGGTTCGCCGTGATGGCATGGCTGACCTTCATAGCCGCCGCACTCATGATTGCGAAAGGGCGCTTTGACAGAGCTGAAGAGGCGATCGGCTGTTTTGGCGAAGAGGATCTCGTCAAATGATCTGGGCCATTTCAGCGGGCCTTTTGGGGCTTCTGGCCATGTCGATCCCCGTTGGAATTGTTCTTTTCCTTCTCGGCTTTGGGGTCGACGCGTTCTTCAGCGCATTTCCATTAATCCGCGGGCTCGGCAATCTTGTTTGGTCGACTTCCAACAATGCGACACTGATCGCAATACCTTTCTTTGTTCTTCTCGGCGAAATCCTCGTGCGATCGGGCATCGCCGCCCGAACCTACGCCGCGCTTGATCGATGGGTAAGCTGGCTGCCTGGAGGACTGGTTCACGCAAATGTCGCTACAGCGACCATGTTTTCGGCGACATCCGGATCTTCTGTGGCGACGGCGGCGACCGTTGCGACAGTAGCCATGCCGCAGGCCGAGAAGCTGGGATATGATCCAAGGCTCTTCTCAGGAGCCATCGCCGCTGGTGGAACGCTGGGGATCATGATCCCTCCCTCCATTAACCTGATCGTGTATGGGTTTCTCACGCAGACATCGATCCCGCAGCTCTTTCTGGCCGGGCTTATTCCCGGAATCGCGCTTGCTTTGGGCTTCATGGCAATCACCGTGGTTATCTGCCTGATGCGCCCGGAACTTGGCGGCACGCGGCGCACATTCGCGCTGGCTGAGATGCTGCGCGCCCTGATCCACCTCATCCCCATCGTGCTTTTGTTCGCAATCATCATCGGCACGATTTACAAAGGATGGGCCACCCCAACCGAAGCGGCGGCTGTCGGCGTCGCGGGAGCCGTTTTAATCGCGGCGGCTTTTGGTGGCGTAAGCATAAGCATGTTTGCTCAGAGCATTCTTGGCACCGTCAAGATCATGTCCATGATCATGTTGGTTGTCATCGGTGCGTCGTTCCTGAACTTCACACTTGCCTCCGCAGGGCTCGGACGGGAACTGCAAGGCCTTCTGGACGGATTGGGCCTGACGCCAATGGGACTGATTTTCGTTGTTGTTCTGATCTACATCGTGCTGGGCTTTTTCATCGAAACCCTGTCTCTGATGGTGGTAACCATCCCGATCATTGTCCCGCTGGTCGTCGCACAAGGCTTTGACCCGATCTGGTTCGGTATCCTGATGATCGTGCTGATCGAAATGGCGCTCATCACACCGCCTGTTGGGCTAAACCTTTACGTGGTGCAGGGCGCGCGCAAAACCGGCAAGATGAGCGAAGTAATGGTCGGTGCCATTCCTTACGTGATTGCGATGCTGATCATGGTCGCACTCCTGATCGCATTTCCGGCAATCGCACTCTATCTCCCGTCGGTCCTGAGCGAGGTGTGATATATGGAGTTTGAAACCCCACAAAGAACCTTGGCAGTGGAACTCACAGACCTGATCGTTGCAGGCTGGACGGGTCGCGATCGCGTGGCGGTCGACCACCATATCTCAGAGTTGGCGGCGCTCGGCGTTGCGCCGCCTTCCACAGTGCCACTCTACTATCGCGTTTCGCGTGGGCTTTTGAGCCAGGAGACAACCATCGATGTTCTGGGACCCGATACGTCCGGAGAAGTCGAGCCGCTTATTGTTCGGAGCGAGGGGCAACTCTGGCTTGGGCTGGGATCTGACCATACCGACCGCGCGCTGGAGACGGTCTCGGTGGCAGCTTCAAAGCAAGTTTGCCCTAAACCGGTTGCAAGGAAGGTCTGGCCGTGGAGCGAGGTCGAACCCCATCTGGAAAAGTTGATACTGCGCTGTGACATTCAAGAGGATGGCAGAAGTGTCAGATATCAGGACGGGACTTTGGCCAGTATCCGGCCTTTGGCCGAGCTGATCGCCGGCGTGGGCTTTGAGGATGGTACCGCCATGCTGTGCGGAACCCTCGGCGCTATTGGTGGGGTGCGCCCCGCGCCTTCGTATCAAATGTCACTGATCGATCCTGTTCTGGATCGCACCATCTCGCTTGCCTATTCCGTCCGCACCCTGCCGATCGTCGCCTGAGCCACCCCATGGATGCGCCGACAATCAGAACACTGGGCTATGATGGACTACTTATCACTTTCGGTGAGCGGCTTAGCGACACGTCCAATAGGGCGGCGCTCGCGTTTCATGAAACACTCGTTGAAGCGCAGCTCAGTGGCGCGGTCGAAACATCGACCTCTCTGGTTTCCGTGTACCTGAGGTTCGATCCAAACCATGTTTCGCACGCGAACATGCGTCAGACACTGTCAGAAATGCTTGCAAGCCGCGACTGGTGTTCCGCGCCGCCGCCCGAAGGTCGCAGCCTCTGGCGGATACCCGCAGCCTTCGGGGGCGATCTCGGCCCACAACTGGCTGAGGCATCCGCGATGGCCGGCATAACAGAGGCCGCCGCCGTTGCCGCGCTGACCCGCCATCCTGTCCGTGTGCAGACCATCGGTTTTGCTCCCGGGATGCCCTACTTGGGCGAGCTGCCTGCCAATTGGGACCTTCCCAGACAAACCAAACTCACGGCGCAGGTGCCAAGGGGTGGACTATGCGTCGCTATTCGACAGCTCGTCCTCTTTCCAAACCCGACACCCACAGGCTGGCGCCATATTGCACAAACACGCGTGAACCTGTTCCGTCCCGCCAACGACATGCCGTTCCTGCTTAAGCCGGGCGATGAGGTTAAATTTGAACCCGTCTCGCCGGATGAACTGAATGCCTATGAAGACGATCCGATGGGCGGCGCTATATGCGAGGCGCTGTCATGACCCGTGCCCTGTACGTAAAGAGATCCGCGCCTGGAATAACGGTTCAGGACCTGGGGCGGACCGGCTATCTCAGTTATGGCGTCTCTCGAGGCGGGGCAGCCGACCCCCTCGCCCTCGCCGAAGGTGCAGCGCTGCTTGGACAGGATCCGAAACATGCTGGGATCGAAATGGCTGCTGTCGGCGGTGTTTTTGAGGCGAACGAGGATATGCGCATCGCGCTCACCGGAGCAACGATGCACGCAAAGATAGACGGCAAACCGCTGCGGTGGAACGCCAGCCATGTTCTGCCCGCGGGCGCAAGACTTGCCATCGAAGCCGCCACAAACGGCAATTACGGCTACCTGTCTGTCGGAGGGGGCCTTGCGTTGCCGAAGATCATGGGAGCGCAAAGCGCCCATCTGGCAGCAGGGATCGGAGGGATCGTCGAGACCGGCACTGCGCTGTCGGTAGGGCCCGATTCAGGCAAAGACGTGGGATGGACACTCACGCCCGAACTGCGTCTTGAGGGCGGACCCGTAAGAGTGGTGCCGAGCCTGCAGACCGAACTCTTCGACAGCGCAGAGATCTCGCGCTTTGAAGAAACGGTTTTCAAACGTGATGTCCGCTCGAACAGGATGGGTGCGCGGTTGGCATTCGACGGACCAGGCTTTTCAAGCGATTCCGGTCTCAGCATCCTTTCTGAGGTGATTGTTCCAGGCGACATCCAGATCACAGGCGACGGAACACCTTTCGTGCTCTTGAATGAATGCCAAACCGTGGGTGGCTACCCACGGATTGGCTGTGTTTTGCCTTCGGATTTACCGAAAGTCGCACAGGCACCTACGGCTGCGCCTCTTCGGTTCAAATTCGTTCCGCTAGAGCAAGCCGTCGAGATAGAAGCGCGGGCAGGCGCGGCGCGGCGTGCACTGCCTGACGCGCTTGCTCCGCTTGTGCGAGACCCGCGGAAGATGTCTGACCTGCTGGCCTACCAACTCATCAGTGGCGTGGTGAGTGGGGTGTGACTGGTCTGCACAGTGCCTGCACAGATCTTCAATCATCCAACAGAATTCTGTGCTCAACTGCGCGCGCGCTCGACACACACTCATTGCTCGAAAAGACCAATGCGCATCGGGAGATGTGGGCGGAGTTGCGAAGCTATTGCCTTCAGAACTTCAAAAAAATTATGCTAACCAAAGGGATATTCAGAAGACTTCAAAGAGCCAAACTCAGAAATGCGCACCAGCGATGCTACAGGACTGTTTGTCTGAATGGCGTACTTCCGCAATTCCGTAAGAGTACTTTGCGTTTTGACATGTTCTGCGTGTGCGACGGGACCAGAACCCAATTTCAGCGAGGGCAACCAAGGACCCGGCTTTTCAACTGCCTTCGACACGCCCAGCACAGGGTCATCCTCTGAGGCAACGCCTTCCGGCCAGAGCGGAGAAAACGTTGCCGCGGTTATTGCCGTGCTTGGGCTGGTAGCATTGATCCTGCTCGCTGACAGCGTCGAGGCGTGTAGCGGGTCTGGATGCTGAAACCCGACAGCGCGCCCCACCAAATCGTTTGGATTTAGCGTTTCAGCTACGAGATTGTTTCCGCTTTAGAAACGGTCTGTTAATAGCATTTTCTGAAACTTTTATCTGGGTAGAGTAAAATCTATATATAACAATAATTTATTGACCAAAGCTCTTTCAGACTTATAGCCTATTGACCAGTTTTCCTGGCAAATTTGCTGTACTCAATTCGGATCATCACGTTATGGTGCAACTCTGAGGTGCACGTGTTTTTAGCATCTCGTGGTGCCCGATTTGTTGTAAGGAGTGATTGAGTGTGTGATGAGTTTTGCAAATATCAGAAGAAAATTCCCACAAGCGAATATGCCGAAGCCTTATCAGAGGGGCGGTGCGAACACTGTGGCGTGCAAAGCGCGAACCTGATTCAACGGGGCGAGATGCTGCAAGTCTGCGTCGAAGAATTCTCATGCGAACCCACAAGTGGTGAACGCCATTTGATTGCAATTCCTCTTTGCCCCAGTTGCCATGAGAAACACCATCAGGATGCCCGTGGTCGTCATAATCCGTGCCCGATTAAGGCTCGCCAAAGCAGGGAATTTGAATTCTGACCAAGTAAAAAAACACAGTGTGAAAAGTCTCCAATTGCTGGCGCCGCTTCTTGACGTCACAGACCAACACCTTGAAAAAAAACGGACAACTCTTGAGACTGGCCGAGAACGGGCGCCGGTACTCAGTGTTTTCATAGATAACGTCAGGCACCAGCTCGCCTAAGTCGCTGAAACCGGTCAAGTATCGTCCCGCACGCGATCGAGAACCGCACTTACCTACCGTTACTCTCGTTCTCTTATTGAGCTGGACAGCGCCCGGGCTAGAGCCAAGGGGGCGCTCGTCCGATCCGGTCCAACAAAAAGTCAATGAAAACGCGCACCTTTGCGGAGAGTACATTGGATCGTGGATAGATAAGCCATAGCGCCGTCTCTTCAGCCATTCGGTAGTCCGGTAAAACACGGGTAAGCCTGCCCGACGCAATTTCCTTATGAACACTCCACACTGAATTTGCCGAAATGCCGGCGCCCGCCAAAGTTGCAATTTTCTGGCTTTGTCCATCATCGAAAATCAGGTTGCAGTTTGCACTGGCTGGATTGTACTTCGCCCGATGACCCGAACCGGAGATCAGGTCCTTTGCACCGGTGTCTCCAAAAGCGATCAGTTGATGATGGACAAGATCGTCCGGGGTCTCTGGCACTCCGTTTTCAGAGAGATACTGCGGAGAGGCGCAAAGAATACGCGTATCATCTGCAAGTTTGCGGCCCTGAAGGCTTGAATCCTCGAGCCGGGCGTTCCGCAAAGCCAGATCAAAACTGCCATCGATTAGGTTCAACTGCCTGTCTGACAAACGCATGTCGAGGGTCAGGTCCGGATGTCGCGACCTGAATTCCGGTAGTATCGGGGCGATATACTGTTGGGCAAATGTGCTTGGGGCGGTGAACCTGAGCGTGCCGGATATATGCGCCTCGCCCTGACCGAGTGCGGCTCTTGCGGCGTCTTCTCGGGCGATAATATCGCGCGCAAACGGCAGAAACTCCTGTCCTTCAACCGAAAGCGAAACCCGGCGTGTCGATCTGTGCAAAAGATCAGCGCCGATGCTTTTTTCCAGCTTTGCCATCCAGGCACTTGCCACGGCGGGGGCGAGACCGAGCTCTCTGCCCGCCGCGCTTATATTCAGCTTTTCCGCAGCACGCACGAAAAGACGGAGCGTATTTGTATCCATATTATATAGAAAATCCGAATTCTGATAAAAATTTTACCGCCTTTATTTTGAAAGAAAGATGTATCAAGTCAAGCGGGACCAAGCACTCGCACCCGATCACCGAAAGGACCTTACCGATGGCGTACTACTCGGTACTGGCAGTAACCCCCAGTACAGACACATGGATCCCCGACTACCTGCCAACGGCAAACGCCCTTGTTGCCAAGCATGGTGGAAAGTACCTCGCGCGAACGGCATCTCATGAACAAGTCGAAGGTGACGCGGATGCCGCTGCGCTGCGGATTATCCTTGAGTGGCCATCTAAAGAGGCCGCGATGAACTTCATGCAGGACCCTGCCTACCGGCCTCATCTGGAGGCTCGCACCGCTGGATCGATCAGCCTTCACTATCTCATCGAAGGCAAGGACGACCTTGTTTAATTTGGGGGTCGGCATCGATCAACCTGAAAGCGCCTGCTGATTGTCACAGGGCACAGTAGAAAACTGAGGATATCCTTCATGCCAGACGGCGTTGCACACACACAATTCCCCAGGCTCAATCGCGCCTACAACAGGGCTTTCCAGCCGGAGCGATTGAGCCTCGGCCTCGTGGTTCCACTCGAGGCTTATCCAAACAGTCCAGCACCCACTATGGACCGGCATATCGAACGGGCAGAACTGGCCGACAGGCTTGGTTTTGCCGCGCTCTGGCTCAGAGATGTGCCGTTTAACGTGCCGAGTTTTGGCGATACTGGCCAGATGTTCGATCCTTTTGTGTATCTCGGGGTATTGTCCGCAGTGACGCAAAACATCGGACTGGGCGTCGCAAGCATCATCCTGCCACTTCGCCATCCAGCGCATGTGGCCAAAGCGGCGACCTCTGCTGATCAGCTTTCGGGTGGGCGCGTTCTTCTTGGCGTCGCTTCAGGAGATCGGCCAGAAGAGTATCCGGCTCTGAATATGTCGTTCCAAGACCGGGGAAACCGCTTTCGTGAAAGCCTGAGCTACATCCGAAGTGTCGCGGGTGATTATCCAGAACATTCAAGTGCTTACGGAAGTATGGCTGGAAATATCGACATGCTCCCGAAACCTGTCGCGGAACGGCTTCCGGTCCTGATCACCGGCGGCAGTCAGCAGAGCCCGGAATGGGTGGCGACACATGGCGACGGATGGATGACCTATCCGCGCGATGTGATGGCGCAGTCCCGTGTCGTTAAAGACTACCGAGATCTTTCGACGGCTTCTGATGTCGGCGTCAAACCAGTGATGCAGTCTTTGTACATCGACCTCGTGGATGACCCTGACGCGGCGCCTTCGCCGATACATCTGGGCTTTCGGTCCGGGATGAAGTTCCTGCGCTCCTATCTTCGTCAACTTGAGGACCTTGGTATCAACCACGTTGCCCTGAACCTCCGGTTCAACGGCGCAGGTACCGAGGATACAATGAACCGCCTGGCAGATGATCTTCTGCCCGATTTTCCGACAAGAGGGCTGACCGCATGACCAAAACCATTCTCGTAACGGGCGCGACGGACGGTATTGGTCTGCTCACTGCGCAAAAGCTAGCGGCTCAGGGCCATGTGGTTCTGCTGCATGGCCGAAGCGCGGCAAAACTGGACGCGGCAAAACATGCAGTCGGCGGCACCTCTCAAACCTACAGGGCGGATTTGTCTTCTATTTCCGACACCCTGTCCTTTTCCGACGCGGTTGCGGCCGATCACTCTCAGATTGATGTTCTGATCAACAATGCCGGTGTTCTGAAAACCGCCAGCCCGCGTCTGCCGAGCGGTCAGGATATCCGCTTCGTGGTGAACACCTTTGCCCCCTACGTCCTGACCAAAGCGCTTCTTCCGATCATCCCAAGCGATGGCCGTGTCATCAACCTATCCTCAGCGGCTCAAGCGCCGGTCAACGCGCAAGCCATGCGCGGTGGGATCACGATGTCAGACATGGATGCCTACGCGCAAAGTAAACTGGCGATTACAATCTGGTCGCAAGAGATGGCCAAAACCTTGCCTGACGGCCCGGTTGTTATTGCGGTCAACCCAGGTTCTTTACTGGCCTCGAAAATGGTCAAAGAAGGGTTCGGCATTGAAGGAAGCGATCTTAGTATTGGTGCAGATATTCTTTGCCGTCTGGCGCTGGACGAAACGCATGCCAACGACACGGGAAAGTACTGGGATAACGATGCGGGACGTTTCACCGCACCACATGACGCCGCTTCCGATCCGCGCCAAATTCAAACCGTAATGGATGTACTGGGAGAGCTTCAAACGAGCTGAACAAAGCTGTTTCTACAACTCAGGCGACGCGGCACCTTAGTGACCTAAGGTTTCTGCATCAGCTCAAGAAGCAAAGGACAGTGATCCGAAACCTCCGGATCATAGACCACTTCAAAATGCTTCACGGCCTGCTCCTGATCGATCAGCATGTAGTCCGCAAAACGCCCCGGCTTTTTGTAAAGCGAGTTTCTGGTGCCGTCGAAACCTCGTCCTGTCACCAACTCCGACAACCCTGCGTTTTCGAGAAGCTTGAGCGTTTCACTGTCAGGTTCGACATTGAAGTCACCGCAGACGACTGTGACGTCCCCAGGCCGAGACACTTGCCGCGCAAGGTCGAGCAGTTTTTGCGCTTGCGCGGCACGCTCCGGCGTATCCATTTTTCCGTTCAAGTCGCGCAGCCCGTGCATGTGCGTCACGCTGACGGATCGGCCAGCGCGATAATCATAAACACGAACCCCGTGTGCGCTGCGCGACCGCGGATGGTCTCCATACCCTACCGGCGAGAAATCCTTGTGCACAAACCCTTGCGCCTGTCCGATAATCGGCAGTGATCGATGCACAAAAGTCGCCAGCCCCCATTGCGAGGGGATTGCCGCGTCATCATCCCAAAGGACACCCAGAGCGGCTGGGCAGAAAATAGCGACATGCTCCGGCAAAGCAGCCGAGACGTCGCGGAAAAAATTCGCTCGCTGGTCGAGGACGTGGTCCCCATCCCTGTAGGTCAACCAGTCTTTTTGGGTCTCGGGACTGTGCACAACTTCCTGAAGGCACAGAATATCAGGTGAGCTGGTCTCCATGTAGGCAACACACTCTTGATGGAGCTTCCCACCCCAACCGTTCAGACACATGATTTGCAATGAGCTTTCCCGAGCAATGCATTTTCACGCAATTTTCGCTTTATCGAAGAGTGCGTTCAAGTGGCCTTACAGCGACCTTTTTGGGAAAGCTCTTTTTTGCGCGCGAGCTCGGGTGGCAGGACAGAACAGGCCCAAGCCCAATGACCCGATTGATCGGCACTTGAAAGCGGATTGCGCACTCCGATCACACGAAGCGGTTCACCAGGTTTTCGAGCCGTTCCTGTCCGCCAGAGCGGGGTGACGGAGAAAGGTTCTCAGCCGTTACTCGGTCAAAACAAGCCTGAAGCCCGCCTCGCAGCATATCTTTCGCCGGGTCTCCCGCCCAGTCGCCGTATCGCTTCGATCGGGCGTCTTCCAGTCTTCCGTCTTCGAGAAGCGCAGCCGCAGCTTTTAGTCCGCGCGCGCAGACATCCATCGCGCCCACATGCGCAGCTACCAGGTCTTCAGGATCAAGTGACTGCCGCCGCAGCTTGGCATCGAAATTCGTGCCCCCGGTGGTGAATCCACCGGCCTTGAGAATCTCATAGTATGCGAGTGCAACCTCCGGCACGTTATTCGGGAACTGGTCGGTATCCCAACCAGACTGATAGTCATTTCTGTTCATATCAATCGAGCCGAAAACGCCCAGCGATGACGCGAGCGCGATCTCATGTTCGAACGAGTGGCCCGCGAGAATTGCGTGGCCCTGCTCGACATTCAGTTTCACCTCATGCTCCAGCCCAAAGTCTTTGAGAAACCCGTACACTGTCGCGACATCAAAATCATACTGATGCTTAGAGGGTTCTTGTGGCTTGGGTTCGACGAGGATTGTGCCTTCGAATCCGATCTTATGTTTGTACTCGACAACCATGTGCAGAAACCGTCCTGCGTTGTCGCGCTCTCGTTTTAGATCGGTGTTCAGGAGCGTTTCGTACCCCTCACGCCCGCCCCAGAGCACATAGTTTTCGCCTCCAAGTTTGTGGGTGGCATCAAGGCAGGTTTTCACTGTGGCGGCGGCGTAGGCAAAAACGTCCGGGTCCGGGTTGGTTGCTGCGCCCGACATATATCGTCTGTGTGTGAACAGATTGGCCGTTCCCCAAAGCAGCCTTGGGCCCGCTTGGCTCATCTTGTCACCAATGTAGTCGACGATGACTTCCAAATTGCGCGTAGTCTCCGCGAAATCCGCTCCTTCAGGCCGGATATCCGCGTCATGGAAACAGAAATAGGGCTGTCCCAGAAGGTCAAAAAGCTCGAAGGCGACATCTGCTTTCATGCGGGCAAGGTCGATTGTATCTCCGAACCAAGGGCGTTCGAATGTCTGTCCGCCAAACGGGTCTCCGCCAGGCCAGGCAAAGCTATGCCACCACGCCACCGCGAAACGCAGGTGATCCTCCATGCGTTTGCCCAGCACGATTTCATCTGGATTGTAATGGCGATAGGACAGAGGGCCGCCGTCTTCGCCTTGAAACTCCACTTTTTCAATCCCGTCGAAAAAACTTGTCATGACAGCTCCTTAAGAGGACGGCAAAGCGACTGGAAGAAGTCGCTGGCCAATTGCAATTTCATGGACACCGATATGTCATGATGGGCCACGCCAAAGCGTGTGAGGCGTAGGACACGGCCAAAAGCGCAGCCGAGCGCTGCAATCCTTGCAGAGATCGAGACTTGCCGCGCTTGATGGAACCACCCTAGCGCGACGCGTGAATACCTCAGATCCGGGTTGCCAGAACCAAAGACCGATTTTTCCTTGTTGGTCGGAGGTTCGGCCACGTCTGAACAGGCAAGATCAAGCCCAACAAACATCAGTTGTCCAAGTTGACCCAGGCTGCGTTACGCGCAGAGGAGCGCACGCAGGCATCGACAAATCGCACACCTGCCAGACCATCAAGAACACCGGGATAGGTGACCGCATCAGACAACGGAACGCCCGCTTGATGCGCTGCTATAGCGTCTGCTGCTTCACTATAGATATTGGCAAAACCCTCCAGATAGCCCTCAGGATGTCCTGGAGGCGTGCGTGACAACCTGTTTGCGGCCTCTCCAGCACCCGCGCCGCTTCTGGTAATCAAACGCTTTGGTTCTCCGAACGGGGTGTACCAAAGATAATTCGGGTCTTCCTGCGCCCATTCGAGGCCTCCTTTGGTGCCATACACACGAAGCTTCAGCGCGTTCTCATTGCCCGGCGCAACTTGCGAGCACCACAGCATCCCGCATGCGCCACCTTTGAAGCGCAGAAGGACATGGCCGTTATCATCGACCTGCCGCCCCGGCACAAAAGCCTGCAGGTCCGCTGCCAGAGCCTCCAACTCGAGCCCGGTTGTGAAAGCTGCAAGGTTCATGGCGTGTGTACCGATATCGCCCGTGGATCCCCCTGCGCCCGATTGTGCCGGATCGGTCCGCCAATCGGCCTGCTTGAAATGCACCTCTTCTGTCAGCCAGTCCTGCACATACTCAACCTGCACGACACGGATTTCTCCCAACAGGCCCTTGGCAATCATCTCTTGCGCATGCCGGATCATCGGGTAGCCGGTGTAATTGTGCGTAAGGACAAACAGCGCGCCCGAGGCTTCGGCCGCTTTGACCATCTTTTTGGCGTCTGCAAGGGTTGAGGTGAGCGGCTTGTCGCAAATGACGTGGATCCCGCGTTTAAGAAACTCCCGCGCAACGGGAAAGTGCATATGGTTCGGCGTGACGATCGAAACGGCCTCGATACCCGTTTTCAGACGCGCCTCGCGCTTGGCCATTGCGACGAAATCGCCGTACGCACGATCCGGCTGAACTCCAAGGTCAGCGGCGGAGGCGCGCGATTTCTCTGGCGTTGAGCTGAAAGCGCCAGCAACCAGGTCAAATCTGTCGTCTATACGGGATGCGATCCGGTGCACCGCTCCGATGAAAGCGTCCCGCCCACCACCGACCATGCCGAGCCTGATGCGTGGAGGTCGTTGTTCTGATGTTCCGTCTATTGGCATCGATGCCCCTCCTCAAATGCCCAACATGCGCCGATTGGCTTCGTCGTCAGTGCCGCCATCAGCAAAGTCGTCGAAGGCTTTTTCGGTCACGCGAATGATATGGTCGCGCACAAGCGCGGCCCCTTCGCGTGCGCCATCCTCAGGATGTTTCAAACAGCACTCCCATTCGACAACGGCCCAGCCGTCGAAATCGTTTGCTGCCATCTTTGAAAAGACCGCGCCAAAATCGACCTGGCCATCACCCAGAGAACGAAAGCGCCCTGCCCTGTCGACCCAGCTTTGATAACCTGAGTACACACCCTGACGGCCGGTCGGGTTAAACTCGGCGTCTTTGACGTGGAACATCTTGATCCGGTCTTTGTAGATGTCGATGTTGTCGAGATAATCGAGGCATTGAAGGATGTAGTGGCTTGGATCGTAGAGCATATTGCAGCGTGAATGCCCGTCGAGCCGCTCCAGAAACATCTCGAACGTGACACCGTCATGCAGATCTTCACCCGGATGGATCTCGTAGCATACGTTTACACCATGATCTTCCGCATGGTCCAGGATCGGCCGCCAACGGGCCGCGAGCTCGTCGAACGCGGTTTCAACCAGCCCGGCCGGCCTTTGCGGCCACGGATAAACATAGGGCCACGCAAGCGCGCCGGAGAAGGTCACATGATCCTTTATCCCCAGGTTCTCTGACGCAGAGATGGCTTTTTTCACCTGATCCACGGCCCATTCCTGGCGCGCTTTCGGATTGCCGTGAACGCTGGGGTCAGCAAACCCGTCAAAGGCCGCGTCATAGGCTGGATGTACGGCAACCAGTTGTCCCTGCAGGTGGGTCGATAACTCTGTTACCTCAACGCCGTTCTCACTGGCCTGGCCTTTAAACGCGTCGCAGTAGTCTTTGCTCTCCGAGGCGGTGGTCAGATCAAACAGACGTCCATCCCAACTTGGCACCTGCACCCCGGCGTAACCGCAATCTGCTGCCCATTTTGTTATTGAATCCCAAGAGTTAAAAGGCGCCTCATCTCCGGCGAACTGCGCCAAAAAAAGCGCCGGTCCTTTAATCGTTTTCATAAGGTCTCCTCCCTTAAACCCATTTTTCTGCGGGCATATTCTCCAGCAAGTAGATATCTATGCGTATCCGCTCTTGCGTATCATCGAACGGCAGGCGGTCCGTGGTGGCGCGCAAAAGCCGAATGGCTGATCGCACGATGTGACCGGTATCCTGCGAGATGATCGCGTCAAAAACACCGCTGCGCAGGGCCGCCCGCGAACTGGCCGTCAGCTCATGCGCTATAACGACAAGATCGTTTTGTCCCTCTTTCTCTTCCAGGAAACTGATCAAGCCCGGGTTGCCGGCTGCCGACGAGTAGACGCCCACCAGGTCAGGATACGCATCGAAGACATCGGGCAGCATCTTTCTGACAAGTTCGGGATCGTCGCGTCCTTCGACAGAGGCGACCACGTTTAGCTCAGGAAAGGAGTCTGCCATCACCGCATCGAAGCCTTTTCTGCGCTCAAGGTGGTCGCGCGCCAGCCTGGATCCCGTGATCACCAGTACGCGGCCGGGCTTTTGCACAAAACGCCCCATGAGCTGGGCAGCCGTCCGACCGGCAGCAACGTTGTCGATGCCCACAAAGTGATCGCGTTCTGAACTGGGCAGATCGGCGACCAGAGCGACAACCGCAATCCCGCGCGACCTTGCCCGCTTGACTGCGTCCCGAATGGCTGGTGTTTCCGGACCAAAAACAGCGACGCCATCCGTGCGTCCCGCGTCCAGCCCGTCAAGGGTTTTGACAATGGCCTGGGGGTCAAATGGCGCCACCTTTACCTTGCTGACCAGGACCCTTTCGTGCAGGAGCTTCGCGCCTTGTTGGGCGACCTGCTCTTCCAACGCGGCCACAAACTCATTCTTCGAGTCAGGCAACACGAACAGTAATTCAAAGAAACGTCGCCGCGCTAAATTGGCGGCGGCTGCATCGCGCACGTATCCAAGTTCGGCGATCGCATTGTTTACCTTTTCGACCGTCACCTCGCGGACCCCCGGACGCGCATTCAACACGCGATCCACAGTTGCCAAGGACACGCCCGCAACGCGGGCAATGTCGTTGACCGTGGGTTTTGGTCCAGCCTTGGTGTCGTCCGTCGTCAATCTTTGCTACCCTTCAAGTGACCGGGCAAGACCTTCAAAAACAAGGGCAACGGCTTCGGCGCCTGGGTCGTTATGCCCCTTCAGATTGTCCGCCGGAACATACGCAGCACGTCCGGCTTTGGCCTTATGAATCGATGCTGTTCGGTTCGCGCCAGACCGGGCCGCCGTGGCCGCAGCCGCCAATCCTCCCTTCAGGGCCTCGAGCGCGGGATCAAGCGCATCGATCATGGTGCGATCCCCTACGCTTGCCCCACCGACATCACTCACCCTGCGCAGCCCGGCCAACAAAGCTTGCTCCACAGGGGCACCGTTCGCACAAGCATCACCTGCGGCGTTAAAGTAGATCGCCAGAATGACCCCAGATGAGCCACCCATCGTCTGGCTCAACTCATTGCCCAGCGCCGGAAAAAGCTGGGTCAAATCAGCGAGTGGAAGCTTATCGAGACGCGCATTTAATGCGTGAGCGGCGGTCGCTAAGGTGCTGCCCGTGTCCCCGTCGCCCGACTTGGCATCAAGCTCGTTCAACGCGCCTTCTGCTTCAATCAGAAGATTTGCGACGTGTCGGATGGTTGCTTCTGTTCTCGAATTCGCAGACGCAATGGGCTCAATCGGCGAGAGTCCATCCGGCAAAGGCTCGACGCGCGGTGCACTGATCTCTTTTGTCCCGGGCCAGGCAACCATAGGAACAGGGGCCAGAAGCGCATCGAGTTCAACATCGTTTACCGGTAAGACAGAAACCGAAAACCCGTGCATGTCGAGCGAGGTCATCATGGGAGCCGGGCCAATGACATGCGTTGCGATTGCAGCCTCGGCAAGGCTGTTACAAAGCACCGACATTTCTAGGGGCGTTGTGGACCCCAGATTGTTCATCAGGGCGACCCTCGGGCCGTCGCCAAGATGTGGCCGTAGCTTACTGAGCACGACGTCCATGGCTTCAGCCGCCCCTGAAAAGTCGACTTGTTCAACGCCCGGTTCCCCATGAATCCCCAGACCAAGCTCGGCCTTTCCTTTCGGAATTCGACTCTCCTTGGGGGATCCCGGAATGGTACAAGTGTCCAGGCTTTTGCCGATTGAAGCGACATTCCGGATCACGCGGCGCGCGGCGTCTGCAATTTCGTCCAGCGGTTTCCCGGCTTCCGCCAGAGCGCCTGCAATCTTGTGTACAAACAGGGTTCCTGCGACACCGCGCGGCTGCGGAAGATCCGGCAGCGCAACATCGTCATCTACCACGACCATCTCAACATTTCGGCCCAGGGCACGAGCACGTTCCGCTGCCAGCCCGAAATTCAGCCGATCACCGGTGTAGTTTTTTACAATAAGCAAACAACCGGCCTCGCCGGTCACAGCCAGTATCCCAGCCAGAACTGCTTCCACCGAAGGAGACGCAAAGACCTCTCCGCAGATTGCAGCCGTTAACATGCCGGGGCCCACAAAGCCTGCATGCGCGGGTTCGTGCCCCGACCCCCCGCCTGAGATCAGCGCGACCCGCGACATATCCCAATCGGATCGGTACACCACTTTGATGTGAGGATACCCATCCAAACGGGCCAGCGCCCCTCCTGAACAGGCCAGAAGCCCATCGATTGCCTCTTTTACGAGGTCCTCTTTCGCGTTCACAAATTGAACCAAGACACCCTCCTCCCTCAGCTAATACGTGCGCCGTCGGCGTCGAAAAACACCGGGTTGTCCGGTGAAATTTGAATGGTTTGACCCGGAACAAGACTGCTGTGCGGATCGGTAAGAGTGACCACATCATGTTCTGCCACCTTGAGGTGCAGACGCGTCTGATCGCCCAGATGCTCAACTCTCACAACAACGGCGTCTTTGCCTTGTCCTTGGCGAATATTCTCGGGTCGCAATCCAACCTGACGCGCGCCGGCAGGCGCGCCGTCATCCAAAAGACCAACCGGAAGCAGATTGATCCGAGGCTGGCCCAAACGGGCAGCAACATAGGCCGTGCGCGGGTTCTGGTAGATGTCCCTCGGGGTGCCAAACTGCACCAACCGACCCTCGTCAAGAACACCCACATGACTGGCCATCGTCATGGCTTCGATCTGATCGTGCGTCACGTAGAGCAAAGTTGCCGCGAGCTCTGCGTGAATACGTTTCAGTTCGACGCGCAGATCCGCGCGCAACTTCGCATCCAGAGAACTCAGAGGTTCGTCCATCAAGTAAATCGACGGGTCGCGCACCAGAGCGCGACCGATGGAGACACGCTGCATTTCGCCGCCAGAAAGCTCGGTAGCCTTATTGTCCAATTTATGTGGAATATGAAGCACTTCCGCGACGCGCTGCACTTTCTCGACGATTTCATCCTCGGGTGTTTTCAGGATGGGGGACCGCAGCGGAAAGGCCAGGTTTTCCCGGACGGACATGTGAGGATAAAGCGAGTATTGCTGGAAGACCATCGCCACATCGCGCTGTGCGGGCGTCAGCATATTGACGGTCTCGCCGCCGATCAGAATGTTGCCAGACTCTGCCTTCTCAAGCCCGGCAATGAGCCTGAGAGTAGTGGTCTTACCAGCACCAGTTGGGCCTAAAAGAACCACGAACGCACCGTCCGGCACCGTCAGGTCCATATCCACCACAGCCTTGGTCGATTTGAACGATTTAGAGACGCTCTGAAGCTCAACTTCAGCCATGGCCCAACACCCCCTCGTTAAGTTCAGATCTGAGGGCGCGCCCTGAGGTTTCATCAAAAAGCGAAATCGTGCGGCTGTTGAATTCCAGCCCGACCTTCTCGCCCATCGTTGCGCGTTGATCAGATGCGATCCGCGCTTTGACTTCGCCATTTGGTGTGTTCAGCGTTACTATCTGGGTTGTGCCAAGGTATTCAGTTGCCAGAACTTCGGCCCGGTAGTCGCCATCAGAGGTAAGGCGGATGTGTTCGGGGCGCACACCAAAAACAAGATCACCCCGCGCGGCTTCGCGGAGCGCCGGCACGGACGTTTCGTGTCCGAACAGCGTCACGCTGTTTGCGCCTTCCGAAACTTGCCCCTCAAATCGCAGGAAGTTCATGGAGGGAGAGCCGATGAAATCTGCCACAAACATAGTCGCAGGCGCATCATAGATCTCCTGCGGCGTGCCAAATTGCTCGACAACTGCGTTGTTCATCACAACGATTTTGTCGCCCATCTGCATGGCTTCGAGTTGATCATGCGTGACGTAAACCGTTGTGGCCCCCATGCGATCGTGGAGCGCGCGCAGCTCTTCCGCCATGCGCTCGCGAAACTCGGCGTCCAGGGCACCCAATGGCTCGTCCATCATGAATGCCTTTGGCTCACGCACAATCGCGCGGCCCAGAGCGACGCGTTGCCGGTCTCCGCCTGACAGGCCGCCAACTGGCCGTTTCAGGATGTCTTCTATGCCCAGAATACGGGCAACTTCATCGACCTTTGCTTTGACCTGCGCGCGCGGCATGCCTTGCGAGACCAGCGGGTAGCTGATGTTTCGACGTACATTCATGTGCGGATAGAGCGCAAACATCTGAAAAACAAAAGCGATGTCGCGTTCCGAAGGCGGTTTCTGACTTATTTCTTCCCCGTCCAGAATAATCTCACCCGAGGTCGGCAAGTCCAGCCCTGCAATCATGCGCAAAGTGGTCGTTTTTCCACAACCTGACGGCCCAAGAAGCATAAAGAATTCGCCATCCTCGATGGTAAAGGAGCTCTCTTTCACGGCGACAAAATCACCAAACTCCTTGCGCACATTTCTGACGATGATCTCAGCCATGGTTACTCCGGGAAATGCGAGACAATGATGAACATCACGGTGCCCACCAACGTGGTGATGAAGGAGTAGGTGAAAGCCCACATCACGAAGGGCTGCATCAGCATAAAGACGCCCAGCGCGATGATGATGGTGGCGAGCATTTCCCATGGTCCGCGTCGGAACCGCAGCAACCCATTGATGAACTCGGTCATTTGCGTACGGCTCCGAAGGTGATCCCGCGCAGCAGGTGCTTGCGCAGAACAATGGTGAAAAACATCACGGGCAGCAGGAATATGGTTGCACCCGCTGCGACGGCTGGCCAATCGAGGCCACCGATGCCGATAATTGTCGGAATGAAGGGTGGTGCCGTTTGCGCGGTTGCTGACGTCAGCAAAACGGCAAAAGCATATTCGTTCCAAGCAAAAATCAGACAGAAAATCGCCGTGGACGCGATCCCTGTCGCTGCCTGTGGAAGAACCACTTTATAGAACGCCTGGAAGCGGGTGTAGCCGTCGATCAGTGCAGCTTCTTCGTATTCTCGCGGTATTTCGTCAATGAACCCTTTGAGCAACCAGACGGCCAGACTGATATTCACCGCTGTGTAGAGGAGGATCATCCCAAGGTGCGTGTCAGAAAGCCCGAGACTCCGGTACATCAGGAAGATCGGGATCGCGACAGCGATCGGTGGCATCATCCGCGTACTGAGGATGAAGAACAGCAGATCATCGGAAAAAGGTATTCGGAACCGGCTGAATGCATATGCAGCGAGTGTTCCGAGAAATACAGAAAGGAACGTTGAGCCGAACCCTATAATGACAGAGTTCAAAAACCTTTCGCCGAATTTTGATGGCCCGACGATGACCATATCGTACTGGCGAACGATTTCGTCAGCCCAGTTCTCCGGCGGGTTTGCGTCCAGAAACTCCTGCGTCTGCCGTGTCCGCGTTGTGAACAGGTTCACATAGCCTTCAAGGGTCGGTTCAAAGACCACTTTCGGAGGATAGCTGATCGCATCCGCCGGCGATTTGAAGCCCGTCAACATGATCCAGGCAAGTGGGATCATCGTGACAAGTGCATAGAAGACAACCAGGGTACCAGCGACCCACTTTGCGCGATCCGAAGGTTCAGTGATGGAATGAGCGCTCATCTCTCTTTCACCTTGTTGAGGGCCTTCACGTAAATCGAGGCCAGGCCGAAAACGGTCACAAAGAGAATTATCGCGTAGGCACTGGCGTACCCTGTGCGCCATTTCTCAAAGGCCTCGCGTTTGAGGTTGATGGACGTCAATTCTGTGGTCGAGCCTGGGCCGCCGCCGGTCAGCTGAACCACGAGATCGAACATCTTGAAGTTCTCGATCCCGCGAAACAGCACCGCAAGCATCAGAAACGGCAACACCATCGGGATCGTGATTGTAAAAAACTGACGGGCCTTGGAGGCGCGGTCGATCGCTGCGGCCTCGTAAATGTAATCGGGAATGGATCTCAGCCCCGCAAGGCAGATCAGCATGACAAAAGGTGTCCACATCCACGTGTCGACAATAACAATGGACCAGGGTGCTAAATCCACTGAGCCAAGCATCTCAAAGCTCGACGGGTCTTTTCCTGTGAAAAATGAGACGATGTAGTTAAAAAGCCCGATCTGCGGCTGATAGAGGAACTTCCAGAAGTTCCCGACAACCGCCGGAGAAAGCATCATTGGAAGAACAATCACTGTGGTCCAAAAGGCGTTTCCTTTGAAGTTGCGGTGAATCAACCAGGCCAACGCGAACCCGATCAGAACCTGGAAGAAAATCGTCCAGAACAGAAAATGCGCAGTGGCCTGCATGTTCAGCCAGATGTCGCTATCGGTCAGGATTCGCTCATAGTTGCGCAGCCCGATGTTCTCGACTTCCCGGTTCAGTCGATTTGCCCGAAAATTCGTGAAGCTCAGTTGTATTGTCCAGATCAACGGAAAGATATTAATTGCCAGAAGCAGGAAAATAGTTGGAGCCACGAAAATCCACGCGATCGCGCGATCAGACAGGCCGCGAATTCGGCGCGCAACTTTCCTGGGCGTTGCCTGCGCAACGCGATCCATCTGCGACAGTGACATGTGCTTGCTCCACACGGTTTCCGGAGGATTTGTCCGGCACCCCCGCTTTGCGGCGGGACAGGTAACCGGGGCGCGCGCAGCGCGCCCCGGTCGCGGATTCTAGAGCTTTCCTTCGTCTTCGAAGGTTTCTGTCCAGTCTTCGATCAGCTTGTCCAGCGCCTCTTTTGCTGTGCCCTGATCTGCAACGACGTAGTCATGTACGCGCTTCTGCATGGCGAGAAGAAGTTCGGCATAAGCCGGCTCCTGCCAGAAGTCCTGCACGTCATTCATGGCCTCCAGGAAATCTCCCGCAAATGGCTGACTGTCGACAAAGCCAGGGTCGTTCAGCACCGAATTGTGGGCCGAGTATCCTCCAAGCTCCCACCATTTGGCCTGAACTTCCGGATCGGCAAACCACTTGATGTACTCAAGCGCCGCGTCCTGCTTATCAGAGTAAGAGACAACCGAAATGCCCTGCCCTCCCAGTGTAGAGCCGGCCTGATTTTGTGGTGGGTTGACGAAGAAGTCGATCTTGTCTCCGCCTGTCGCCGGATCAGCATACAGACCCGGAAAGAAAGCGAACCAGTTCATTGCCATGGCAACCTGACCGGACTTAAACGCGTCCAGGCTTTCGCCCATGTAGGAGTTTGTGTAGCCGGGGGGTGTCGCAGTCTCGTAAAACTCTTTGTAAAACTCCAGGGCTTCAACCGCCTCGGCGGAGTTTACAGCACCTTCCATGTCATAAGATCCTGGGGTGTTCTCGTATTTAAAGCCCCAGGGATAAAGCGCTCCCGTGACGCCCATGGTGATGCCCTCGGAACCACGCTCGGTAAAAATTGCGGCTCCATAAACGGTTTTTCCGTCAATTTCACGCTCCTGGAAAAACTGCGCGATCTGCAGCAGCTCTTTTTGGGATTGCGGCTCGCCAAGTTCCTGCCCGGTCTCGGCTTTGTAGGCGGCCTGAATTTCAGGGTCGGCAAACCAGTCGGCACGATAGAACCAACCGTTGGCGTCACCCATTGCGGGCAGCGCATAGTAATTCGGGGTCCCCTTCGGCCATGTAGAGTAAGCATAAACGGTCGCCGGTGCGAAATCGTCCATGCTGATCCCTTCGGCATCAAAGAAATCATTCAGCTTCACGTAGTGGCCATTCTCCGCCCCACCACCGATCCACTGGCTATCTCCGATCAGAAGATCGCAGAGCTTACCGCCGGAGTTCAGCTCATTCAGCATGCGATCCGCGAAGTTGGGCCAAGGCACAAATTCGAAATTCATTGTGTGGCCGGACTGGGCTTCAAATTCCTTGGACAGTTCGACAAGTGCGTTTGCCGGGTCCCAGGCTGCCCAGCACAAAGTCAAATCCTCTGCAATTGCCGCTACGGGCAGGCTTACGGATGTCAAAAGCACCGCTCCAACGGCGGTCGTTTTAAGTGTGTTCATGATTTCCTCCCAGTAGGCGACGCTGTCATAGCGGCCCTGCAAAAACGATATTTGAGGTACGCACCTCATGTCAATGAATTTCTGAGGTGCGCACCTCAGTTCGACGTCTGCATTGCTGGAAATTGGTGGTCTTCTTGTGCCAGATTCTGCTACGAACCTTCGCTCGTCTTGGCAATTTACGAGCCAATTTTCAGTGTTACGCGCAATTGATCAACATGAATTACATATTTTAAGATATTGAGATATAATATTTTTTAAAGACTAGAAACCGCCCCAACCTGGGTGGCTCTACAAAAATGCTGATGGAAGACCTGCCTTGCAATCGAAGTCTTGCTCTAAGACCTTTCTATTGCGCGGCAAGGTGATCTGCGGAGGGTACAATTCTCGCCGCGCAGAACTTGAACTCCGGAATTTTTCCGAACGGATCAAGTTGCGGATTGGTCAGGAAATTGGCGGGTGCTTCCACAAAACAGAAGGGCATAAACAGCATCCCAGGGGTTACCTCGCGATCCGCCCTGAGCGTCAGCGTGATAGCGCCGCGGCGCGTCTCAACCGTCACCTGCTGACCGCGGTAAAAGCCCATTCGGCCAATATCTTTCGGGTGCATGGAAACCACAGGTTCCCCTTCCTGAGCGTTGAGCTGTGTGGCTCTGCGGGTCATCGCGCCGGTGTGCCAGTGTTCCAGCATCCGCCCTGTCGTCAAAACGAAAGGAAAGTCATCGTCGGGAAGCTCATCGGGAGGCACCAGATCGGTTGGGACCACCTGAGCCTTGCCGCTTGCGGTTGGGAAACCATCGTAGAAGATAATCTCCTCTCCGGGGCCATCTTCCGATTTGACCGGATAGCAGACCGCGCCCTCTCGCATCAGTCGCTCCCAGGAAATGTTGTCGAGCGACGGCATGACACTGGCCATCTCCGTAAAAATCTCTCCGACATCTGTGTAGTTCCAGTCGAGCCCGGAACGCTGTCCCATTTCTACCAGAAGTTTCCAATCCTGGCGCGCCTCACCCGGTGGTTTGCGAACAGGCATGGCGATCTGGACTTGGCGGTTGGAATTTGTGTAGGTGCCGGGCTTTTCAGGCTGAGCTGACGCAGGAAGGATCACATCGGCAAACCAGGCAGTTTCGGTAAGGAAGATGTCCTGCACAACCAAATGGTCGAGCATAGACAACGCAAGACGCGCATGGTGCTGGTCGGGATCCGACATAGCCGGGTTTTCGCCCTGCACAAACATCGCCTTTACCTGACCCGATGAAACCGCGTTCATAGTTTCGACGACTGTCAGGCCATTGGCCGGGTCGAGAGCGCGGCCCCAGAAATCCTCATAGTGCTCGCGAACGTTGGCATCTTCCACCGACTTATAGTTCGGATAGCAGATTGGGATAAGACCGGCGTCAGATGCACCTTGTACATTGTTTTGCCCGCGCAACGGATGAATACCAGTGCCCGGACGTCCGATATGACCTGTGATCAAGCTCAGCGCGATCAGACAGCGCACGTTGTCGGTGCCATGTACGTGCTGGCTCACCCCCATGCCCCAAAAAATGATGGACCGCTCTGCCCGCGCAAAGGTCCGCGCAAGCTCCTTGAGATACTCCGCTTCCACACCGCAGATCTCAGACATTGCTTCAGGTGAGAAGTCTTTGACCTTCTCGCGCAGAGCTTCGAAACCTTCGACATTGGCTTGGATGTACTGCTCGTCATAGAGCTTCTCTTTAATGATCGTGTGGATCATCGCGTTGAGCATCGGGACATCACGCCCGGGCGCAAAGACAACAGGGTGGCTGGCGTGTCGCATCAGCTCCTGCTTTCTCGGGTCAAAAACCATGAGCTTTGCGCCACGCTTGGCTGCCTGTTTCAAATAGGTCGCAGCCACCGGATGGTTCTGCTCCGGGCGGCAGCCAATAGTTAAGATACAGTCGCTGTCATCGGCAGCTGTAAATGGTGCGGACACCGCGCCAGACCCCACGCCTTCCATAAGTGCCGCCACGGACGAAGCGTGGCAAAGCCGCGTGCAGTGATCGACATTGTTGGTGCCAAATCCCTGACGAATGTACTTCTGAAAGAGATAAGCCTCTTCATTGGTGCCCTTGGCCGAGCCAAAGCCCGCTACTCGGTGTCCGCCCAATTCATCCCGTACTTTGGTCAGGCCGCCAGCGGCAAAGGCCATCGCCTCCTCCCAGCTTGCATCTCGGAACACATCTGGGATGTCGGAAAAGGTCATTCGGACGCTGGGATCCTTGGGAACGCCTTCGCGACGAATGAGGGGTCTCGTGAGCCGCTCGGGCGACATGACATAGTCCATGCCGAACCGTCCTTTGACGCAAAGCTTACCACGATTTCCGGGCCCATCGCGGCCATCGACCTTTATAATGTCGTTGTCTTTGATGCTGACCTCGGTCTGGCAACCAACACCGCAAAATGGGCAAACCGATGGTTTTACCTCTTCGGCGTAGACCGCACGTTTGCGGGCAGTCTGGTCGAGAAGGGTTTTCTCCATCAACGCGCCAGTCGGACATGCCTGCACGCATTCTCCGCAGCCGACACAGGTCGATACGCCCATGGGATCGTCGATGTCGAAAACCGGACGTGTGGCCGTACCACGGCCCGCCATCCCAAGAACATCGTTCACCTGCACGTCACGGCACGCGCGCACGCACAATCCGCAGGAAATGCAAGCGTCAAGATTAACCGCGATAGACGGGTGAGACGCGTCGTGGAAGATACTGTCGACTGGAATCTCAGACTGCGCGCCAGGTCGTTGGCTGGGATAGCGGGACCCATCGGACGCGCCTAAATGCGACCCTTCTTTCATCGCCACAAGGTCAAACTGTTTCCAGAAATGACTGTCCGGGTCGGGGCTTTCGCTCCGTGCCGGCATATCCGACGCAAGGAGTTCAAAAACCATTTTGCGGTTCTTTTGCACGCGCTCATTGGTCGTGGTGACCACCATTCCTTCGCTTGGTTTGCGCAGACAGGATGCCGCAAGGGTACGTTCGCCTTCCACCTCGACCACACAGGCGCGGCAGTTCCCGTCGGACCGTAAGTCCGGTTCGTCCTTGTGACAGAGATGAGGAATGTGTTTGTTGTGACGCCTGGCGACCTCCCAGATCGTCTCGCCGGCGAACGCCGTCACTTGCTTACCATCCAGGGTAAAAGACACCGTTCCGAGATGTGTCGCGTCAAGGCTCATGATGCGAACTCCTCGGGAAAGTGCTTCATGAGGTGCGCCACACAGTTGCCTGCCGCCTGTCCGAGCCCACAGATAGAACTATCCCGCATCACCGTGAGAAGGTCATCGAACAGCTCCGGATTTTGCTCACGCACTTCGAGCAAACCGACAATCTTCTCGGTCCCAGATCTGCACGGCGTGCACTGGCCACAGCTTTCATGTTTGAAAAACCGCATTGTATTCAGCACTGCCTGTCTTGCGCTGTCATGCTGCGAAAGGACAACAACAGCATGCGATCCGATAAAGCCGCCCTCTTGCTCCCATGTCCCAAAGTCCATCATACGATCCGCCATGTGGGCCGGAAATATACCCCCCGATGCGCCGCCTGGCAGAAATGCATAAAGCTCGTGGCCATCCTCCATTCCGCCGCAATAGTCCTCGATTAGCCGGTTCAGCGGAATGCCGGCAGGCGCGATTTTGACCCCGGGTTGCTTGACGCGACCTGAGACCGAAAAAGACCGCACTCCCTTGTTTTCGTCCGTCCAACCTTGGCTCGCAAACCACTCAGACCCGTGTTCAATGATTTGCGGAACCCAGAGCAGCGTTTCAACGTTATGATTGAGTGTTGGACGACCAAATAGGCCGACCTCGGCAATGTAAGGCGGGCGGTGTCTTGGCAGGCCGCGCTTCCCTTCGATCGACTCGATCATTGCACTTTCTTCGCCGCATATGTAGGCGCCCGCCCCGCGGCGCAGTTCGAAAGGCACAGGGCAAAGATCGGCACGCTCTAGGGCTTCAATCTCGCGACGTAGGATTTCGAGGATGTGCGGATACTCATCGCGCATATAGATATAAATCCGCTCGCATCCGACCACGTGCGCAGCAATCTGCGCACCTTCAAGCATCCGGTGCGGATGCTTCTCGAGCCACCACCGGTCTTTGAAAGTGCCCGGCTCGCCTTCATCGCCGTTAACGGTCATCAGCCGAGGTCCGGCATAACCACGAACAAAGCCCCACTTTTTACCCGCTGGAAAACCCGCCCCACCCAAGCCGCGCAAACCTCCCGCAGACATCTGCTCGATCGCCTGATCAGAAGAGATTTCACCTGAAATGATCTTTGCGAGCACCCCATAACCACCCCCAGCACGGAACGCTTCAAGGTTTTCGTACTCCGGCAGTTCAGGGTACGAGTTATCCTGAATGGTGGCTTGCAACAGCTTCTCGACAGTCGCGTTGCGAATAATACGCTTACCAATCGAGGCTGCAGGCGCGCCATCGCATTGACCGATACACGGCGCTTCGACAATCCGCACTTGCGCTGGGTCGACCTGAGCTCGCAATGCGTCGATGAGCTCAAAAGCCCCGAACATTTGTTCCGTGACCCCTGTCGCAACACGGATGGTAACAGGCGGCGGTGGCGTCTCGTTTTCTTTTACGACATCGAAATGATGGTAAAAGCTTGCAACCTCAAAGATCTCAACAGGAGCCATGCGGAACAGCTCCGCAAGCGCAGTAAGATCGGCCGCAGTCATGTAGCCTTGCGTATCTTGAAAAATATGCAGCGCCTCAATCACCATATCTCGGCGGCGAGGCAGATCCCCGATAAGCCGGGCAACGTGTGCAACATGACCGTCACTGACCTGACGGCCCTTTGGAAGCGACGGGTCGCGACGCTTGTACTGAACTGGCGCGAACTGGTCCATTTGCACGGAGCCTTTCGAGTAAGCAATCTGGCGTAGGCTAGAAGTTGCCCCTTTGTGCAGCATACGCGGCCACTTGTTATACTTGGGCCGCGCTATTTTGTCACTCAACTCCAACACACGAGCAACGAATTTTTTGCATTCCTCAGACGCCGAAGTTTCCAATAATGTCACAAGGAACGCGTTTACGAGACTCGCCTTTGCTGCTTGTCTTTCAACAACCGCAACACCGAATAACGAGGAAGCCTGATGCGGCGCCGGAACATGGTGGTAGGAGGAGGAACCCTGGCACTGGCAGGCCTTGTAGCAGGCCGGTCTGCAACGTCCGGATCAGCGTTCTATGTGCCCGCCGAAGAAGAACCACACCAAAGGACTTTTATGCAATGGCCGGCAAGCCGTAAGGTTTACCGGGACCCGGTTTTTCTTGAGATGGTACAGACGACGATTGCGCAGATTGCCAACACCATTGCCGCGTTTGAACCGGTGACAATGCTTGCAGCCAAGGAACACCATAACAGCGCCCGGAGAAAGCTCTCCGGCGCTGTTGAGCTTTGGGATATCGCAACAGAAGATCTTTGGTGCCGTGACGCTGGCCCAATTTTTGTAGTGAATGGCGACGGGGCTCTGTCCGTCAGTCATATCCAGTTCAATGGCTGGGGCGAAAAGCAGATTAACGAAAAAGACAGTCAAATTGCCCGGCGCGTCGCGGAACGTCTTGGATTGAAACTTCTTGCAAGCGGTCTTCGCGGTGAAGGCGGCGGGATCGAACAGGACGGTCACGGTCTTTTAATGGCGCACGAAAGCAGTTGGGTTGCTGAAAACAGGAACCCCGGGCTGTCGCGGGACCGTATCGAGGCGAAGCTGCTGCGCGCTTACGGAGCTGAGCGTTTGATTTGGTCAAAAGGCGTGAAAGGCCGAGATATCACAGACTATCATATTGATAGTCTCGCACGCTTTTCCGGACCGGGACGCGTGTTGATCAACCTCCCACAGGAACCAGACATGGGCGATCCTTTTCATGTCGCAGCTTTAGAAACCCACGAGGCTCTGATGGCCGCTGGCCTGGATATCGAGGTCATTCCCGAACCCGATTTTCGCCGCGTCGACCACATTGATTTTGTTGCATCCTATGCAAATTACTATGTTTGCAATGGCGCCGTGATCGCCGCCGAGTTCGGGGACGCAGTGGCTGATAAGCTCGCGAGAGAAGCGCTTTCACGTCACTATCCAAATCGGGAAATTGTCACACTCAACGTTGATCTGTTGGGCGAACTCGGCGGGGGCATTCACTGCGCAACACAGCAAATGCCAGCTGTCTGAATACACTACAGGAAAACGCAGGACGCTCCGCTCTGGATTGCTGACACCCAGCTGCTTTCGCGCAATCGTCTGGCAACCGCTTTGTTCCGAGCTGTGGTCGGCAATACTCTCTCTCGGGCGGTACCGAAAACCCTACTCTTTCCGCTCTGGCTCTTCGAGCTCCTCGTCTTCGTCGAGTTCTTCCTGCGAAAGTTTCTCAGCACCTTCAAACAAGTCATCGTGGGTGTTAAGATAGTCGGGCGAACCCGGCGGCGGATACGCCAGAGTGCCGTCGAGAATTGCGAGGTCTTCGGATTTAAAGCGTGGGAACGGAAACCTTCCAGATCTACGCAACTCGTCCATGCGATGCCGCGCAGTTTCCGCCTTTTGCGGGTCTTGCGCCCCGTCGCGGCCAAGATAGAGGGTCTGTGACGGGAATGCGAAGTCTGCTCCTGCAGACCTTATGACTTCGCTGATGCGAAAAAAAACATCTTCGCGTATCGCGAAGAAATCGTTCCACTCACGCGTTAGGGCGCAGACCCTCAGATCGATCAACAGCGCGTAGTCTCCGAAACCTGCAAAGCGAACACGGATCGTCTCGTTGTCTATTCTTGGATGTGCGTGCAACATTTTTCGGATTTCTGCGAGTGCCAGACGCAAGGTGTCCATCTTAGTCTCATAGCGCAGGCCCAGCGTCCCTTTGATTTGCATCATATCGCAGGCCGCCCAGTTAATCAGGGACATATCGGCAAATTGCGCATTCGGCACGCTGATGATTGTACGGTCTAGCGCTCGGATCTGTGTCGACCTGATGCCAATTTTCTCGACCGTGCCGAATTGATCGCCAAAGGAACAAAAATCACCGACACGGACCGGCCGGTCCAAATATAAAATGAAGCCCCCGATCAAGTTTTCAAATGTTGGACGGATGGCCAACGCAATGGCCAAGCCGCCCAGGCCAAATCCCGCCAAGATACTCAGCACTGGCAGGCCAAGAGCTTGAGCTCCCATAATTCCGACGGTCAAAGCAGCGAAGGCGGCAAGGATCTGGCCAACAAGGCGCATCAAATGAACGTCTATGCTGCTGGATTGGTCGGAGTAACGGGTGATGCCCCGCGAAAAAACCCCATGCACAGCGATCCAGATCAACCATGCTGCGCCGGCGTGAAGATTGAAAATGTTAACCGCTTCAACGGCAATTGCCAGGCGGCCCGTCAATTGCAGTTCTGTATTGAGATACCATGTGACCACCAGAGAAAAGACAATCAGCAGTACCGGTCTGAAAGCATTGCGCCAGGACGGCGGGAGCTTTGTGATCTTTCGCAGGGCACGGCCAATTGCCCACGCCAATCCAGCAGCCAACAGGGCTACGCAAAGCCCGAATGCGGCTTTCCACGTCAAGGTATCAAAGATCTTGTCCCCGGGCACAAAAGAGAAGACCTGCGGAACCCACAAGGGAACCGCGGGACTGGTCATCTCCTGGAGACCCTGCGCAAGGCTGACATTCGCTGGGGCTTGCTCGGGAACAGCTCTGACTTCATCCAAGAAAGTAAACCGTGCGACCCGCAGCGCTGTTCGCCCATCAAAAAGCACTTCGCCCTGGCGCTCTCCATCGACGACCCGATGAAAGCGCAGCGGAGTTCCGTCAATTTGATAGCTGTAGGATCCTGAATTGGGCAGCTCTTCCTGAACCGGCAAACTTTGCGGATCTATCTCAGGCAGCTGCGTTATAAGATCCAACGTTGTAACGACGCTTTGCGCGCCAATATGCGCGCGGAGCGTTGGCGGGACCTCCGAGAGATCGAAGGCGTCTGCAGCAGACGCAATCAGTATTTTCAGGGTGGAGAAATCCGCGCGGTTTCGAGTTTCAGAGTATTTCTGAAAGCGATTAGCGATTTCAGTGCCGAGATTTGTCAAACTCTCAAAGGTTGCGCGGGGGCTTTCTGTATGAACCGTCAGGCTCATACTATTCTGACCAAATGCGAACACTGGCGCGAAGAACACTGCCACGCAAAACACGACCGTTCGTCTAGAGAGCTCGGTCAGTGGTCTAAGGCAATTCATCGAGCGAAAATGCGGTCCACCTGGTCCGCTTTCACAATAGCCTCAGTTATGTGGCGCTCCCCAGGAGGCGAAATCTCGTTCAGGCGCTTGCTGATTGCGATCGCAGATGGAGATGTCGTTGCAATGTTGTGATCAAAACGAGATCCATCCGAAAGCGAGCTGACATCAACCAAGGTGACCTTGAGGCCTGAAAGTTCTTCTGGGTCAGTCAATGTACCAAGCCGCACACCCCGACCGGTCAGAAACCCGGATAGACCAAGGGCTTTGTCTTGTTCGGCGACCATAATCATAAACGGGTTCGGCAATGTACCTATGCGCTCGGCTTGCTCCCGAAACAGCTCCGTATCGATATCGGGTGAAAGCAAAAGGACGCCGTTTATGTCGCGGGATAAGTCCAGCCGCCCAGAGATCGCGATCTGCCTGAGTGTCTCCATGAGAAGATAACTTCCCATGGAATGCGCGGTCAAAAACAGATCGCGCCCGGGATATTCTGCAAAAGCAATGATCAGTTCTTCCAACATGTCGCGCGAGATGAGTGCACTGTCCCGATCATAGACATAGCCTCTTGCTTGAGCGGCAGATGGCCACGAAAAAACAACTGTCGGGACCGGTACTTCTATATCGTGGGCAACCTGTGCAGAACCGTAAATCGCCTCGGCATGCGTTGTGTTATACCCATGCACGTGGATTACGGTTTCCTGGTTTCCGGACCTGTCGGATGCGGCTACAGACCTCGCAAAACTGCGCATATCAGGGAATGTGCGGCCACCGATTGTCACAAAGTCTTTTGATGCATCTGGTGTGCCACGGGGCCATTCGATTTTGCCCACTTCATGTGTCGGAGGAATCGACACTTCGAACTTTTCAAATGCCAACTCGCTCGGTCGAGGTTCTCCAAAATTGCCAACCTGTCCTGACTTTTGACGAAACTGAGCCACGTACACGTTACGCACGGTTGCCTCCGGCGCAGGCGCCGCGACTTCCAGTGTTCCCCTTGGCGCGCAGGCGCTAAGGCCAAGGCTCAACAGCAAGATCAACACAGAAACCGGAGATATAGAAGTCTTGGTGGTCATATGAGCATCAATTGAGCTGATCCTAAGGTTCTGGCCGGACCTGACTGCAAGCTAAGCATGTGAAGACACCAGAAACCTCCAGGAAAACCAGTGGGTTCTAGTGTTTTTTTGGGCTTGCGGCGGGCGGCGCGAAAATGCCACTCATGCAGTGATCCTGCTAGCATCAAGAGAACGAAATCTCCTATTGGCGACGGCGTGGTCCGCCGCGAGCTGATCGACCCGCATCCCTATTCTTCACTCACACACAAATAACTACTCCGATACGCAGAATTACGCGCATCACATGCGCGTTATTTCAACACTAAAGACGCCGATTTCAATCCAGAATGTAGCAGACAAAGAGCGTAGGAGGGTCGCCGCTAAGGAAATGCTTGGTCTCCGGAGGGAAGTTGCATTTGCGGAAACCAAGATCATCTGGATTATCCTTGCTTTTTTTGACATCCACCCTCTGCGGTGCGTTGAACACCAAGGGTGTGTTACAAGAAACGGTGGCTATTTGGTGAGACGCATCAAAGCGTTGCAAAAAGGCGCCAATCTAAGGAGAACATGATGAAATATGTAGTCTGGCTTGGCATGGCTCTGGTGTCGGCAGTGATGGTCATGGGCGGGGTTTTGAAACTTTCTGGTGACCCGACAGTACTGAAATCGTTCAGCGACCTTGGCTTACCTAGCTGGTTCGGAACCTTTGTCGGCGTGGCCGAATTGGCCGGAGCGGTAGGCCTCTGGCTGCGATCCACATCATTCTGGGCAGCCCTGGGCATCTCATTGGTGATGATTGGAGCGATCTACTACCATATCGCTTTCCCACCAGCGAGCGCAGGTGTCCCCGCCGCGATCGTCCTGTTGATCTGTGGGTATATCCTTTCCCGGCGAGGCACCGGCGTGATTGGAGCACCGCGCGCCTGATATACCGAGCGCGGGCTGGGGTCTCGCCCGGCCCGAGACCCCAGCGACTGACGTCAGACGCAACTGGATCGCAATTTACTGAGGGGATTAAAAGCGCATCTGAAGCTTGCACCGCCAGCTTTTTTCGCTTGTTGATTATGCGAACTGTCGTATTTTTTGACGACAGAACCGAGAAACCTAATGAGGGAATTCGAAGCGGAGCCCCTCGACACAACGCGTGCCAACAAGTCTTTTCAACCAGCTTTTCAGGAAATTACGGTCTTCTATCCCTAACACTTTCGCCGCAAGACAGGACGCCGAAGCGGTATGAAGTGCTTTGGCGTATAGGCAAAAGTACCTAGGCAATAACGCCAATAGCCCGCAACGCGGCACACGCGTACCTTAGGACTCGGTCCCACATACATATTGTCGTGGAGATCATCCTATTAAGCAGTGCTTTCCGAGTGTCGAAGCTTGTCCAAGAGTGAGTGGCTTGGACCGGCGCGCTCTGTCCTAAGGGGCAGAGCGCTTTTTCAGTTTTGATCTTCGCAATTTCTTTTTGTTATCTAAGTCCCTAGGCTCTTGGCCGGAAACCGAAAAGCACGGCGGGTCACTGAAAAATGAAGTCTCTTGGTGCAATTCTCGCGCTTGCGCTCGCCGGGCTGCAACTGGTTGCGATCGCAGTTGTCGTGTCTTCCTCCTATTTCACGTCCGAGCGCACACTCCTGGAACACGCCAGAACTCAAATGGTTGATGTCGGAACGAACGTCATCCAGCACACCAAATGGTTCATGTCTCCGGCGCGCAGTGCGGCGGAATTGTCTACGGCGCTCGCATCGAACCAAATTGTCCGCCGAGAAGAGCGTGAGCATCTTGAGGGCCTTCTGTTCCAACAACTGAGATCTGCCCCACAGTTTGCCGGGGCTTACTATGGTGATGAAGACGGAAACTTCGTCTACGTGAAAAGGGAGGGAGGCCAGGACTACCTGACGAAAATCGTGGATGTAGCTGTAGGTGCTGGTGAACGTACTTTGTTAATCAAGCGCCGCGAGGATTTTGTGTCTATGGGCCGGCGTTTCGATCCGGAAGACCGATATGATCCGCGGAGCCGCCCGTGGTATAAAGAAGCGAAAGCATATCGCGGAAGTATATGGACCGACCCGTATATCTTCTTCACGTCACAGTCCCCGGGAATAACCGCAGCCACACCAGTGATTGGTTTTGACAACCATGTGCAAGGCGTCGTGGGCGTCGATATCGAGATTAATGAGCTGTCAAACTTCCTGTCACAGCTAAGGGTTGGCAAGAACGGTGCAGCATTCGTTCTGAACCGAAATGGGGATGTAATAGCGCATCCAAACCCTGAACTTCTGACAACGCAGACGGAAGAAGGCGGGCTCAGGTTTCCGTCTATTGAAACGATTGAAGACCCCATCGCCCGCGCGGCGTTTGGCGACAGACTCTCAGAAGAGGGCGTGGTCATAGATGGGCTGGTTCAGACGGACTTTGAACATCAAGGACAACAGTTTGTGTCGTTGATCATGCCATTTGGGCTGGACGATATCCCTTGGACGATTGTTCTCTACGCCCCTGAGAATGATTTTATCGGGACCATCAAAGAAAACAGAACACAAAATACTCTGATCGCGATTGCAGTGGCTATGATGACGGCGCTGCTTGGCCTGGCGCTTGCGAATAAAATCCACGCCCCTGTGCGCGCTTTTGCAGTACGATCCTCGTTGATTTCGCAGGGGGAAGTGGATCCGAAAGAACCCATGCCAAGCACCTATAAGGAATTGGAAAATGCAAACAGCGCCCTGGTCAATGAGATCTCGCAGCGCAAGAAAACCGAAGCAGAGTACAGACTGACGTTTGAGAAAGCGTCACGGGGTATGGTCCATATTGAAAGCGCAACGGGCAGACTGCTTCGTGTGAACGAGAGCTTTGCCAGACTTCTGGGTTTTACAGAAGAAGACCTGGAGGGCGCGGCGTTCCAATCCCTGCTTTCCGTAGACGACCGAGGTGCGTTGAACGAGTTCCTGGAGAAGATCGCAGAGCACTCCGCTTTTGGATTTGAAGCCAAAGCGATCAAAAAAGACGGAAGCCCCGTTTGGATCAGCCTTAACGGTGTCTTCTTTCAGGCCAACGCCGAAGGGGATACTTACATTGTCGCAACAATAGATGACATTACGCAGGCACGCGCTTCTGAGGAAAAAATCGAGATCTTGAACCGCGAGATTGCTCATTTCTCAAGACAAGAGACTATGGGTGAACTTGCGACGGGTCTGGCGCACGAACTCAATCAACCACTGACCGCGATCACGCAAAACGTAGATGCGGCCTCGTATATTCTCAGCGCATCGCCCGAGAAGACATCTGAGGTGAGAGGATTGCTCGGCGACATTGATCAACAGGCGCACCAGGCCGCAGATATCATTCGTGCACTGCGGACTTTGGTGCGCAAAGATGAGAATATTCCCGATGTTTTCGGAATTCGCGAGTTGATCAAACAGGCGCGGCGCCTTGCCCGCTCTGAGGCGCGACAGCACGCGATCGACATCGTGTTGGTTGAGGGACAGGAGCTAGAGGTTCGAGCTGTACGCGTTCAAATCGCTCAGGTCGTTGTAAACCTTCTGCGCAACGCAATTGAGTCTGTTGCAGAGAGTGATTGCGCGGACCGCAGGATTTCGATTACGGCTGAGCAGGATAAGAATTTTGTCCGCGTAAGTGTTGTGGATGGAGGACCAGGCATAGCGGAAAGCCTGCAGCTCTTTACTCCCTTTGAAACCACAAAACGTGACGGCATGGGGCTCGGGTTGTCCATCAGCAAAAGCCTGATTGAAGCCAATGGCGGCGAAATATGGCACGATCAATTGGCACAGGGGACACGTTTCAGTTTCACTCTCCCACTTAAGGGCACAGACCATGGATGAAGGTCCCTTCATTTTTCTGGTGGATGATGACGGGGACATTCGTGGCTCGCTGTCGCGCGCCCTGGGTCTGCGAGGCTATACCGTGAGGTCTTTCGGATCCGCACGGGAGTTTCTGGACACTTTTGATCCAGGCCTTTCGGGCTGCTTGATCCTCGACTACGGCATGCCGGAAATGAATGGCCTTCAGCTCCAAAAGCACTTGCGCGACTCCGGATCCCGTCTTCCAATTATCTTCATTACAGGCCATGGCGGTATTCCAGAGTCTGTCGAAGCAATGAAAATGGGGGCTGTCGACTTCCTGGAGAAACCGTTCAAGCAATCCGTTCTTATCGAAAGGATAGAGGCCGCACTCAAAACCGATGCGCGACGACGGGCGGCTACCCTGCAGACCTCCGGCGTTTTGGCCAGGTATCAGACTTTGACAGATCGCGAGCGAGAGATTGCTTCTATCCTGACGACCAATCCGGGTCGCAATTCATCTAAGGAAATCGCCCGCCAACTTGATATCAGCCCGCGCACTGTGGACCACCACCGCGCACGTATCCTTGAAAAGATGGAAGTGGGAACGGTCGCCGAGCTCGTCGAAACTACGCTGAAAGCCGGCCTCTTCAACGATCCACGCCAGTAAGGCGAAACGAAAATTGCCGACAATGGATGCGATGCTCCCGGCGGCGGTCTGCGTCACTTGGTTTTGCAATCTGTTTCAGCTTGCTTCGGGCGATAGGACACGCCCGGTCACAGCTCGGTAATGCCACCATCGACGACATACTCGGAACCTGTCACGAAGCTCGCTTCGCCCGACAGCAGGAAAGTCGCGACAGCTGCGGCCTCCTCTGCCGTGCCCATCCGCCCAAGTGGAACTTTCGCAGCTATTTGCGCGCGAAAGCCCTCTTCCGCTTCCGCATCCATTCCGGTCCTCGCGGCGAAGCCTGTCGCGATCGGGCCGGGGCTAAGGCCGGTCACAGTGATTTGGCGCGGCGCCAACTCGCGAGCCAGCACGCGGATGAGCGACCGTGCTGCGCCCTTGGCCGCGGCATAGATCGTGCTGCCAGGCGCGCCCATCTGATTGGCAGTCGACGTAGTGAACACTACCGATGCCCCATCGCGAAGAGCCGGCACCAGCGCCTGAACCTGTAACAAAGGCGCTTTGACGAGGATTGCCAATTGGCGGTCGAACTCCTCCGACGTGATCTGACCGAGGGGCGCAAAAGTTGCCTGGCCTGCGTTCAGGAACAGCCCGTCAATTCGCCTGCCACCAATCGCGCTTTCCAACTCGGCGGTGGCGCGAGCCGGATCACTCAAATCGTTCAGAATGAACTCCGCGCCCGGCAACTCTGGCTCTGCGCGCTCGCGCGATGTTTCACGAGAGTGGGTAACAATGACTGCTGCGCCCTCACGAAGAAGGCGCTTGGCGGTCGCCAGGCCGATGCCCGAGGTACCTCCGGTAACAACGATTGTCTTGTCTTGGAAGCGGAGCACGATGTTGACCTCTTTTGCCTTGCCTGGATCCGCCTACGCTTTGGTCCGTCCACTGCAGGTCGATTTCAGGGAAGGCCCAGACCACGGTGAATACTGCATCAGTTGGCGGAATTAACTTACAGAAGCTACTTCGAATGAGTGTACCCTGACCCCGATCTGAGGCAAGACCGAGCAGATGTCGGGAGGGTGCACGATTTCCCGCAGACCCTGAGACGCGCCCCGCACGATCTGCCCGAAGCATTCGGGCATGCCTTGCCAATCTCCCCTGCCCGGCATTTCCGTGATCAAGAAACCTTCGGGAGAGATCCTTTGGCGCGTCAATTGCCTCGTGTTCGATACGGCACGCCCGGAATGCCAGGCGGAGCAGGCCTTCCGCGCCATAAATAGAAACAGGCTTTGGAACGCGCGTTTAGCGACGCAGTGCAGCCCCGCGCCCACCAATAGAACGCGCTTTCTGGGCCACATACCGCAGATGCAATATTCGTAAGCTACTAATTTTATTGGAGGCGAGTACCGGAATCGAACCGGTGTACACGGATTTGCAATCCGCTGCGTCACCACTCCGCCAACTCGCCATCCGCTGCCGAAACAGATCAAGTGTGGTGCGACCAGACCTTCGACTTTGGCAGTGAAAGACCGTCTACGTTCTGTTTCGATCTGGGTCAATCCCGCACAAGGCTATTCCCCGTATCTGATGTTTGAGCCTAAAGAAAAGATGCCGTCTGTTCCTATTCCTTCAGAGAAACAGCGCCTTTCGCGGTCGCGCGAGGCAACCTAGCTCGCTTGCGCCTTTGAAAGTGGCTCCGGCGCAATTGCCGCGACTATGGCCGAGCGGTCTTCCTCGCCACGCGCCAGCGTGGTTTGCTCGTGGAGACGCTGTTCGTCAAGCTGACGCACACGGGAAACGACTTCGGCAGCGTCTTGTTCCGCATATCCAAGTGCCATCAGTCCCTTGGCCCCAAGTTCCAGCGCAGCGCTGTAGGTTTCGCGGATAATGACATCTGCGCCGCCGTCGGCAAGGCGCACGGCCTGGATACGGTCATACGCTCGCAAGAGCAGCTTTGCTGCCGGAAACTCTTTCCTGACCAGCTTGGCGATCGCGAGGGTCGCCTCAGGGTCATCGGTGGCCACAATGATCACAAGCGCCTCCGCGGCGCCTGCAGCCTGCAGAACATCCCGCCTTGTACCATCTCCGAAATGAACCCGAGCACCGAACCGTTCAGCTTCTCGAATCCGTTCCGCATCGTGATCGAGGAATGTCACCCGGGTATCCTCGGCAAGCAAGGACTGTCCAACCAGCTGACCGACGCGTCCAAATCCGATGACCAGGACAGCGCCCCCGGCATCATCATACGTCTCGTCTATATGCTCTCTGGACGGCTCACCTATGATCCGGCGGTAAAGCCGATCGGACTGAGACGAAAGCGCCATGGACAGGGTCACGATCGACACAACGACAGACGTGGTTTCCACATCAAGGATCACCGCAGCACTGGCCGCGGCAAAAAGCACAAAGCCAAACTCGCCATGTTGCGCCATCGCCAGCGAAATTCGCAGCGACAACTGTTTGCCGGATCCGAAAACCCGGGACACGGCATAGATGGCGAGGCCTTTGAGGACCATAAGCAGAGGTACGGCGAGCACGATCAGCAGCCAGTTATCAGCCACGGCATCGAGATCCAGAAGCAAGCCAACTGCAATGAAAAACAGGCCGAGGAACAGGCCACGGAACGGTTCAATATCCGCCTCTACTTCATGACGGAAGGCTGAGTCTGCGAGCATAACACCTGCAATGAAAGCTCCCATTGCATAGGAGAGACCTGCCAATGCCATGACAAGCGAGGCAAATATTACTACACCCAGGCTTGCTGCAGTCATCAGTTCAGGTGTCCGCGTACGGGCAATCACCCGGAACATCGGGTCCAAACCATAACGGCCGACCAGAATAAGGAAGACTATCGCACCAACGCCTGTTGCAACGGCGGCAACGTTCTCGCCCATGGTGGCATCGCCCGTTGTCGGTGCAATGAGAGTCACAAGCAGCAACAAAGGTACAATCGCGAGGTCTTCAAAGAGCAAAACTGCAATCGCGGTTTCCCCAAACGGGGTCTTGCGTTCTCCGCCTTCGTCAATCTCACGCATAACCAGCGCTGTCGAGGAGAGTGCAAGCCCGAGACCAACGATCAGCGCAGCGCGCCAGTCAAGCCCAAACGCGTAGGCTGCTCCACCCAGCACGGCGGCGCAGGCTAGAACCTGCACCAGACCTCGACCGAATATGACCCCCCGCAGATCCCACAAGCGTTGGGGGCGGAATTCCAGCCCGATCACGAACAGGAACAAGACGACACCAAACTCCGCAAAATGCAGCAAGGCTTCTGGGTTTTTGGAGTATGACAGGTTCAGCGCCACTCCGGCAGCGACGCCCGCACCGAGGTATCCAATAACAGTGCCAAGATTCAGCCTGTTGGCCAAAGGGACGAACAGGCACGCAAGCGCAATCAAGGCGAGTGCTTCCATGAAGCTCACCTCGAGAGAGGTTAGCCCAAAAGCTCCCGTTGGTTCCGCTGCGTGAGCAAACGAACTTGAGAGCGGGATAAAGACCACACAGAGCAAGATCGCTTTGAATTTTTTCGCTGCTGCCTGAGATAGATGGAGATTTTGCATGGCTGGTTCGTTCCGTGCACGGCGTGCTGTTCTGTATTGCTCAACCACGCCGGCAAGCGCGGCGCGAACATCAAATAGCGAGGTGGCTAAGCCCCTGATCGTGCGTAATTTCACGAACTCCGAAGGCTGTGACGCGCTTTCGCCCTGCTCGAGTTAGTCTGGATTTCCAGAAAAGCCACTGACGCAACCCTGCGTAGAGCACGGGTGCCAGACGCGTTTCCAGTGTCAGCTTGACCCCAACGCAACTGGGCAGGATCCGTCACAACGGACCTTGCAGATACAACATCGGCCAAGGGCGTACAAGTTGGGACCTAGGGAGTGCTCGGGCAGACGGTCGCCGGGGAGACTTGAGTAGGTCTGCAAACTCGATTTTGATTTTTTTCCGAAGGTTTAGCGCAAGGCTGCAATGATCTCGTCCGCCAAAAGAGCCAAAGCCGAAGACTGCGCTGAGGCGATTGCCTGCGGATCAGTGCCTGTGATTGGCACCGTCAGCGAAACGCGTTTGAGAGTATCGCGGACCTGACCATTCGGCGAGGAGACTGCAATCTGTCCCGCAAGAACGAAGACCCCATCTGCCCGAGCGACCAGCTGATCGAAACGCACTTCCACTCTTGCATCCGGAGGATCGGACAACGGCCAGGGTTCCGTCGAAGTCCGCGCTGTGCTTCGCGCCTCAACACCGGCTGCGAGCGCCGCAGTTATTGCCCGATCGGGATCGTCGGCCCATTCGCCGGCTGTTGGAACCAGCGCACCCGTAATCCCGCCGCTCAAAATGCCGGGTCCGGCTGCGTAAGAAGGCAGGCTGACACGGCGCACCTCAACCGTTCGCGCCGAAACACGGGTTTTCGTTCCCGTTCCAGTTATGGGGTTAAGAGGGTAGCGCGGCCTCGGGCTCGTGGAACATCCCGCCGTCGCGATGGCGCCAGCCAGGACAGACAACAGGAATGTACGTCTGTGTGTTTTGATCATCTCAGCGTCCAAATATCAGAGAATTGGGGGAACGTTGGATTTCACGGGCAAGCTGTGACATCGCACGTGCCGCGGCTGTGATTTCGCGCAATGCAGTCAGCGTTTCGGTATTGACGTCGGACTGGGCGCCATAGGCGGCCACGAGAGCCTCCGCCTCACGCACTAAGTCGTCGATGCGTTGCGTGACCGACGGAAGAGTATCGGCAGCATCGGCTATGGAGTCTGCGGCCTCCGCAGCCGACTGCATGGCCTCGTTGGCGTTGGCGATCAACCCTCCGGCGCGCAGATCTTCAAGTGTAGCGCGCAACTCTTGAAGGGTTGTGTTCAGGTTGGGCACAAGATCCTGAGCTTCGGACGCTCCGACAATCGCTTCCGCACTGTCGAGGAATTCTCGCGCCGCCCGGATCAATTCATCCGCTTCCAGGGCCTCTGCCTGCGCCGCAAGATCGCGCAGATCGTCGACCAAAGCGGGTGTCTGCTCGGCCGCAGCGGCAAGATCAGCGCTCGCTTCCGCGGCATTCGCAAGAACTATGGAGAGATTTGCAAGCGCCTGATCCTGACGCAAATCTGAAATGACTTCGCGAATGTCAGTGGCGATGGCGCGCAACTCGCCCGGGAGCGCAATTGAGTCCGGACCACTCACAACGTCGCGTGCTGCCTCAAACAGATCGACGGCGGCGGCCGGAGCATCGCGCAAGGCCGGATCTGCAGCAAACCCCTCGATGCTCGCCAAGGTTCTGATTGCCTGCTCCATCAGAGCTTCAATCGGCAATTCAGTAATTCGGGTCAGGACGCCTTCGGCCGTGGCAGAAAAATCAGGCAGGTCAACCTCGACAGAGGGAATACGCGGTGCTGGTTGCGCGTCCCGGTCAAGCGTCGCGTCCGGCGCATCAGGAACGGACGCCAGCTCTACAGTCAGCCTGTCGCTCAAAAAACCAGATGTGGCCAGTCGAGCTCGCAGACCGGATGCAATGGCGGTTTCAAGGAAATCGAGAGTGGCCGCAGTATCCGCATCACTAGGAAGGCCGAGCAGAACGGGATCTAGGGAAATGTTTGCGATCAGCTCAAGATCTCCGGTCGCAGCCTCCGGATCAGTCACCACCGCCGACAGTGATGTGACCTCCCCAACCTCGAGGCCACCGAACTGAACCGCCGCGCCGGGTCGGAGTCCCGCGATTGTATCCCCGAATGCGACCGAAAGCCTGACGCCGCCATATCCCCTGGACGAAAGACGCGCACGACGAGCTGCTGGTTCGTCGGGGAATACATCAAAAATACGGTCTGGCGGGACCGGCTGACCATCCTCGAAGACGTTGTCAAAGGCGACACCACCAGCGAGCAAAGCTGCAACACTATCAACTTCAAGCGAAATACCCTGCGTGCCGATGGCGACAGAGAACCCGGATGTGTCCCAAAACCTGGTAGCCGAAGAGATCCTCTGGTCGTGAGGGCTCTCGATGAAGGCATCGATCAAGACCGCATCGCCCGCTCGCGTAAGACGAGGTGTTTCCAGGCGCCCCACCTCGACACCGCGAAACAGTATCGGAGCTCCTTCACCAAGGCCGGCACCATCCGGTGCACGCAGTGTAATGCTGCGTCCGGCACGCCCAGGAACAGCTAGAGGCGGGCGCTCAAGGCCCTCGAAGCGGGTGCGTGGTATCCCGCGCTCTTCGTCCCATGCACCGGCGATGTAGACACCGCTTAAGACAGTACCCAGGCCGGTGATGCCGCGGGCGGAGACTTCGGGGCGAACCACCCAGAACGTGGCGCTTTCGTCGAGAAAGGGTGCAATCTCGTTGTTTACGCGCGCGGTGACAACAACGTTTACCAGATCATCCGTGAAATTGACCCGCTCAACCGTTCCGATGACGACATCGCGAAAGCGCAACGATGTCTCGCCCGCATTCACACCTTCGGCGCTGGCAAACAGGATCTCGATTTGCACACCACGTTGCGACCACGACTGCCACGCCAGCGCGAGTGAAATAATGAGCGCTGCAATGGGAACGAGCCATACGAGAGACAAATTCCGCCACGCCGATTTTGACGGAGGAGATACCTGCATCTCGGCCGGACGCGGTGCTGGGTCTTCGGAGTCGCTCATCTGCTTGTGTTCTTTTCGCTGGCTTTGTCGGCTTGTCCAGTGTTTTGCGCCGCATCCCAGATGAGGCGTGGATCAAAACTCTGCGCTGCCAGCATCGTGAAGGCAACGGACAAGGCAAAACTTGCTGCCGCTATTCCCGGGTTGATGGCAACGGCAAAGTCGAGCTGGACAAGCGCCGTGAGGATTGCCACGACGAACACGTCGATCATTGACCAGCGGCCTATGAACTCAACAACTTCATAAAGCTTCATCCTGTCATGGTTGGACAGCCGCGTGCGCCCTTCGAGGGTGATGGCGAGATAGGCAATCGCAATGAACTTTGAAATCGGGATCATGACCGAGGCTACAAAAACAACAAAAGCCACGCCGTAAGAGCCATACTCAACAAGTTCGATCACACCGCCGACAATGGTGCTCTCCTGGGTTCTGCCGAATACGCTTGTTCGCAGCATTGGCCAGATATTCGCGGGAATATAGGCAATCAGACCGGCAATGAGCCAGGCCCAGACCGGCTGCAACCCTGCCCTGCCCCTGGTTGGGAGCGTCGTGCCACAGCGTGCGCAGACCGTCGAGCCCACCGGGTTGGCGCGACCACACATGCGGCAGCCCACGTACCCAGCCTCGCGCGCTGTCAGGATTCTGTGTTGCGTTGCGCCAGAGTCTTCCAAACCGTGAACCTGCACATGAAAGTGTCCTTCAGGACCGTGATCAGCACCAGGGCCGCCAGGGCCCAGAACGCCGGCCCGATTTCGACCCGGGCAATCCCGGCAACCTTAACCAGCGCAACGGCAACCCCGATGATGAAAATCTCCGCCATTGACCAGGGCTTGACCTTTTCGGCGATCCTGAACGCGGTTCTGGCATGCTGTGCCGGATGCCATCCAAGAGCCATCGGCGCGAACACGTAGACAAGCGCAGCCAGTCTCAGAACCGGCAACGCAACAATCAATATTGCAACTGCAAGCGAAAGCAGAACCATGGGCCCTTTCGAAAACGCAAGGATCGCATCGAGTATTGATGCCTTGTGTTCAAGACCATGCGAATGCAGATCAAGAAATGGAAAGAAGATCGCCCCCACCATCAAAACCAGCGCCGCCAAGGCCAGCATAGTGATACGGGTCATTGCACCGGTGTGGTGCGCCGCCAAGACTGTTCCGCAGCGCTGGCAGCGCCCGGTGCAGTCATCAGGAAGATCCCTGTCATAGTGCAACGCGTCGCATTCTGGGCATGCAATAAGGGATGCCGATGCATCCAAAGTCAGAGCATCTGAATCTTCAGTTCTCTTCGGGTCGACCGGCTCTCGCACGGACATGAACAGTTGCCCCCTTGCTCATAAGGCTTTTCGGACAGCTTCAGTCTATGCGTGCGACTGTGGCGGTCAATTTCTCCTCGAACAAGCCCCATTCCAAGCAAGCCTGGCAAAGATAAGAAGACCGCAATGATCCAGTTGCAGTGCCATTTGAGTCCGCAGCGCGCGCCAGGATCTGCGCCTGAGCCTAATGCCCCGGGTCCAAGCGCACTCCGATATCGCGAAATACTGATAGCCTTAGCGGCTCTTCCCAGATCTGTTCATATTCGCCGCGAGAACTTTCTGAACTGCACCATCTAGGGTTCCTCCGAGGGGGGCACTGTCACTTCGAGGGTGGGGCGTCAGAGACTTGGCTGCTACTGTCCGAGATAGCCAATAGAGCCAGATTTGCGGCGGGGACTTTTATATCTGGCAAGAGGGCGCTCTTCTCTTCGCTGCAACCGCCCTGCCCAAGGGTCGAAGCTCATTTGTGACAGGCCTGGAGCAGACCGCGCCTCGTCAGGGCGCGCGCGTGAGGGGTCACTGCGACAGGATATTCAACGCGAATCTCAACTGCCAGTCGAATGCATCGTTGGGGGACTCCAGAAGAGCGTAGGCCCCCAAGTTAAATGTAACCGCCAGACCCGAGGGCCGAAGCAATGTCTTACCTGCAGTGAGACCGAGCGGGACAGTCCAGGCGTCATCAGAGCTATCGGCAGACCAGTCGTAGCTGATTTGCGCATTGTAGCCGATAAACCAGTCGCCGATCCCCGGGCTTGTCAGGTTGTAATAGATGATCGGTTGAATCGTTGTCGTGCTGTAATCATCCTCGCCCCACAGGTGGTTGGCGAGCCCGCCGACGGCCCATGGACCGAAGAAACCAAAGGCCCCTCCTACAATCCCGCCTCCATTCCCGGCCGCTTGCTGTTCGTCATCTTGATGAGTGCTCAAAGAGACTTGCGGGCCGAACCCGTACCTGAAAGGGCCGATTGTTGAATTTGGGACGTAAAAGAGTTGCACGATACTGTCTGAAACGCCGAATTCAGTGTCTAGTTCGCCGGAAGGGACATCCGGCACAGGCACGCCCAATATCGGCACGATGCCTCTCAATACAAGAGCGCCCCAATCCTCTGACAGCAACGTCAGAACCCCCTGAACTTCATTATTATACAGGGTTTCGTCGCTGGCCGTTCTGAAACTAAGCGTGTTGTCGAAGAAGATTCCGTTAACTTCTGCGGTCGGGTCTTGCGCTGCGCGTGTGGCCTGGCACTGCGCATCGCACAAAGCGTCTTCCTCCTGAGCCAGGGCGAAAGAAGCGCTTGTGAGCACCGCGACCACGACACCGAGTGTGATAGGAGTAGTGCGAAGTATCATCGCTTTTTCCTCTAGAACTCTGACTTGTCGCAACAGCTGAGATGCGGCTTGCGCGCCGAGACACGGCCTGGACCTGCTCCACACCGTAGGGCTACGCGACAAGCAGGTTCCTTTAGCTCAGGGGATCCAGTGGATCGGTGCCTGCCGCTAGTTCGCTTGGATCATCGCGGCCGTCTGCGTCTGAGTCTGCCTTGTAAGGGAAAGTCCCGTTGGCGAGTTCGGTCGCGTTGGGGATACCGTCGCCATCGATGTCATCGTCGGCGGCGTCCTCGATACCATCGCGGTCGGTGTCGGCCCAACGCGCAGGATCATCCGGAAACCCATCGAAGAAGTCCTCGACGCCATCCATATCGGCATCGACTGCCTTGGGAACGAAGTGGCCTGTCCAGTCCGTGGCGTCGTCGGGGATTTTACCGATGTTGATCTCATAGATGAGCAGGTCGAAGAGCTGGCTCATGTGGTTTGGCCGCTGCTCGCTGGGCAAGCCAAGGTGCACGCCCGGGCGCCACCCTTCTGAACCCAGATGCCGAAGCGCCCAGGACATGCTGATCTGGTCGGTGACAGTTGCCATCGACTGCATAGAGCCGGACAGCCACGCCAACAGAACGGGGATCGCAACGATCTCTTGAACCTGGCGGTCGCTGAAGTGCCGGCGAAGCTCCTCAATATGCGCGGACGTGACACGAGAGGGCAGCCTCGCCGCGTCGCGGGCAAACCTCAGGCGTGCGAGGTCTGCAGCACTAAGCCCCTCCGCGCGCTCAAAATCCATGAGCGAGCGGATATAGGCAATGAGCGGTTCGCGGTCCTCCAGAGGGATTTCTTCGTGAAAAGAATCCGCTTCGGTGTAGTCCCAGATGCCAAACGCGCCATGGGCCTGGCAATGCACGCAACCGCTGGTGAGCTGGTAGACAAAGAACATCGACCAGATTTCCGTATACGTCATCGTGCGTTCTGCCTGGAGGATGTACTCGTCCATATCCAGCGTCCCGAAGGCGGCCCCGCGGTGCCAATAGGTGTCGAATTGACTGCGGTCGCTGTACGGGACGGACGCCTCCGGCTCGATGGGACCCGTGTAGTAATCGTAGTCATACGCGGCTGCGTTGAAAGGCGGTGTGCTCTCAGGGGGAAGATTTGCATCACGAGCGCCAGGCGCTTCCCACTCAAGGTAGGTGCTGGGAAAAGCGTCGAAAGGTTCCTCGATGCCATCCTGGTCGCCATCGAATGTGATCGGGGACACGCCATAGCCGGTGATGAAATTTACCCAATCACTGGAGAAAACAGGATCGACAGCGCCAAGGTCATCGCGCACCCACGTGGCGTTGATCTCGGCGACAGCCGAGGTGAGAGCGTCACCCACAAGAGGATTGGCGCGCTGTTCCTCAGGAGAGGTGGGAGCATTGTGCCCGAGCTCCCAGCCGACCGCCGCAAGGTTTTCTGACGCCCAATCCACGGTTTCCTGATCTGTGACGATGGGCAAGACGGCGTCGTGTGTGGCCTTTGTAAGGTTGATTGCCCCGAGCTGCATCAGTTCCGCAATCTGCCGGTCGATGTAGTGGCTCCGAAGGAGCGCATGAATGTCGGCAGAGACCGTGATCGGGTAGCTGCCAACGACATCAATGTAGCGAAAGGCCGCCTGCAGACCCGCGTCTTCGAGTGTGTCAACGTAATTGGGATCGAAGACTGCATGGATTTCCTCGAGCGGCACGCCGAGCAGCGACAATTGATAGGCCGACCGTGCAGTGTGATGCCCACTCCCCGCAAGGATCATCTGGCGCAGCGTAAGGCGCCACTTCGTTTCTGCATCAAACGTACTGTCAGCGTGAATCATCGCGTCGGCGATCAGCATGCCCTCGTAGAAGTCACGCAAATTCGTGATGTCGATAAGATGCCGATCGTAGTAGCCCATCGCCTGATCTTCAGCAGGGGCCGGAGGGGCGTCCGCGGCAAACGCAGGCGCTAGCCAAAGCAAGCCAGTCAGCGCGGTGCTGGCGAGAAGTGATTTTGATAGCATTTTCGAGTTGTCCTTCATTCGGCCAAGAGGAACATGCCGTTCGGGTTGGGGGAGAAGGCCGGGACGTTTTGCAGCACGTCCCAGTGTTCTTCGAGAAGGCCTTCATCGTTGAAGCGATAAATATCGACTGCAGCAATGCCCAAATCGTTGGGGTTATCGGTGTCGAGATTTCGAAAGTTCACATGCGCGAAGGCATAATTGTCCTGAACAATGACGCGGTGAACATCAATGTTGATGAAGTCTCCGTACTCTTCTGCAGACTGGCCAAAAAGCTCAACTAGAGGCGCCCGCCCGTTGGGGAGGAAGACGCTGTGTTGAATGTACCTTTCCGAAACAAGCGGCGCGAGATTTTCCTCGGTCGGACCCTCTTCGAAGAGGCGGTAGATTTCGATCACCTTACGGGCGATCTCATGCTCTTCCTCGGTATCGGCGAGGATCAGTGTCTCCCATCCCGTGGGAATTGTGTTTTTGTAGATCGCGCCCTGCTGCCAGGCTCGTTCCGGCGGAGCGAAGGGGTCTTGCTGCGCTGCAGCGCCCATCGTGAGCGCAACAACGGCTAGCGTCGACTTGTTCATCAGTTCTGCAAATTTGGTAATCATCAAGTCGTCCTTGTGGGTTGAAGCACTTCAACGGGATAAGAGGAGCTCGCCGGGGAAAGTCTTAGTTCTCCTCTGATGTCGCCTCGTCCGCATCTGAGCTTGGAAAGACGCGTCGCAATTGCGCTCGCCAATGCTTAAAAACTACTGTAAGCAATGGGTTAGCTTATAGTTTCCGATGTTCTCAGTTCCAGAAGTCGCGTCGACGCTAGCGCAGCTAGGCACCTCCACCAAGGCGAACTGGCGCACATACTGTGAGCGCTGGTTCTACTTGAGGGGCCGCTTCAGCGCTCGCTAGGATCGCTGATTGAGAGCCAAGCGCTCAGGCTGGCGTAGCAGCCGAACCTGAAGACCAAACAAAAAAATCCGCGATGAGAGGGTACATCATGTGCCGCAGCCTCGCCCATGCCTGGGCTTTTGCGTTGGTGGCTGCCCATTTCAGTTCAGAAGCCAGCGCCGAAAGTGCCGGGCCGGAACTCGGTGGAGACGCCATCTTTCGGTTGGGTTACAACGGCGTTTACGAGGCAGACAGCAGCCTGCCGGAAACCAATGATTTTCTTGGTATAATGATCGCCTCACCAGAGCTGCGCTTCAGCCCGCTTTTTTCTGTCAAATCCGAGATACGTTTCGAGGATGTGCGTCCCCCAACTGAAGACAGGTTTTTTGAAGATGAGGGGCTTTTTGTTCGAAAGCTGTTCGCTGAGTTTCAGGTTTCAGACCAGCTGGTAGTGCAAGCAGGCAAGTTCACCCCGTCCTTTAGTTTTGCTTCTCTGGTGACGCCGGGCATGTATGGCAACAACTACAACAAGGAAATCGAGTTGATTGAGCGCGTGGGGTTCGGCGCAGACTACACGTTTTCCGGAAACGGAGGCGGAACCTTCACCCTGAGCGCTGCGACTTTCTTTGACGACACGAGCTTCCTGTCAGATTCCCTGGGCTCAAGCCGAGGACCAAAATCGCGCGAAGATGGAGGGGCAAGCAATACAGGCAGCCTTGAGTCATTTGCTTTCTCGCTTCTGGGCACCGATTTAAGCCAGCTCCCTGGTTTCACCTTCAAGGTCGCTCTGCTCCACGAAGCGCGCGGGGAAGGCGACAGCTCGGATGAAAATGGGTTTCTCGTTGCTGCTGCGCAATCGATCGCCTTGGACAACGATAGAAAGTTCACCTGGATCGCGGAAGCGGCTCCCATTTGGAATTTCGAGGGGTCCGCAGACGATGTCCTCTACGCCAGCGGTGGGCTGGTCTATGAAAGCGGGCCCTGGACCAGCGTCCTGTCGGGCACCTACAGAAGGCGCGACATATCGGGCGGAGGCAGGTTTGACGACTACAGCCTTCAAACATCTCTTGATTACCGGTTCGGCAACGGGGTCTCTTTAGCGGTGGCCCACGAGTTTCTGCGTGCGCAGAATGCGAGAAGCCGCCGGATTGGCATTCGATTGTCAAAAGTAATCGATTTGGGTGGCTAGAGCCGAGGGTTGCGTTTGGAGCCGTTCGACTATGACGTTGGTTCAGGCACACGCTCCAGGTGCGATGTCGTGGATTTCACGATGCCGAGAAATTCCTGAATTTTGTCTGTTCTGTGCAAGTCCATATGCGTGACGGACCAAACCTGCAGGCTGATTTTATGGCTTTCGGGGATCACTTCAACAAGGTTGGGATATTGCCGTGCTTCAAATCGCGCCATGAACCCCAGACCGAGCCCCGCAATTATCGCTTGGTGAATACAGACACGCGAACTGGTATAGAGAGCGAATTGTTCTGGCTTAGTATGTTCCAACAACCACCGCGTGTAGGGTCTTTTAAATGCGCTTTGAGAAGGACCGACAAATCTGTGCTCCCTCAGCTTACTCAGAGAGGGTTCCCCGTGCTTGGCAAAGTAGTCTTGGCTTGCATAAAGACCAAAGGGAAGGTGCAGGAATGGCCTCACCACATAATCTGGTGTGTCTGGCTTGGCCCCTGCACGGAAGGCGACATGCGCCTCTCCATACTCCAGACGACTTATGGTTTCACCAGCGACGAGCTCAATCCTTACATTGGGATGCTGTTCGCTCATTTCTTTAATGGCTGGCATCAGGATACTTCCAAGCCCATGGAAAATAGCCACAATCAGCTCTCCGGAATATGCCGCAGAGCGTTTGCGAACACTGCCTTCAAGATCGAGGAACATCTCATCGGCCCGATTGGCAATGTCCAGCATCGTGCCGCCGTCCTCGGTCAGCACATACCCCTTCGCATGGCGCAGGAAGAGCTTGGTTCCAAGTGCCGCTTCGAGAAGGTCAATGTGGCGGTGCACGGTCGCCCGGTGGACACCCAGTTCAGACGCGGCTGCCTGCACCGTCCCAGAGCGGGCGACGATCAAGGCTGTTCGTAGTTCATTCCAATGCTGCATGGACGGCAATTTATGATGCCCTTACGTCGCATAGAAGCGCGCAACAGATCGCACTACTACAAAAATGCGTTATCCACAGTCGATCCAACTTCGTGCTAAAACGCACGCAAAAGCCGGGACAACCTGCGCAGTCCGTCCTCTGCATACAGGGCGAAAGTCCAGCTATACCCGGGGCGCGGGCCGACCCATGTTGTCTGGGCCGAAACGGAGATACGAGCCTGGTGCAATTGGCTTTAGAATTTGTGGCGGAGACGAAGGGATTCGAACCCTCGAGACGGTTTCCCGCCTACTCCCTTAGCAGGGGAGCGCCTTCGACCACTCGGCCACGTCTCCGCTGGCCGGTGTAGCGGGAGTGTCGGGTAGGAGCAAGTTGAAAACTTCCCTCCTGGTCCTAGTGACCGCCGGTTAGAACCAACGTCCGCACCGGCAATAGAAGCGCGCGCAACCTCAACCCGGCCGCGTGAACAACGCCGGTTGTGCCAACCACGTGCCAGAAAACGCCGGCGTCGTGCGGGGGCACCGTGTAGACATTACCAAAACAGTTTGCACCCCGCGGGATACCCTCTACCTGTTCCGGCCAGATCGGTGTCAGCTGAACGAGGAAACGGCCCGGCGCACGTTGCAAGGTGCCATCAACAAGATTGTCCGTTGGTCGGAACTGGCCGGAGGGTATCTCTGGCTGCACATCCGTGACTTTCATGGGGATAATGGCAAAAGGCTTGGCAAAGCAGGTCATCTCCGCGAAGGAACCAACTTTTACCACGCCAGCAGATATCTGGTCATACGTCGCCGTAAAGTGCCGTTCTTCGATATTATCCGGCACAAGAATACCTGCTGGCCGAAGGATGGGATTGACCACATCTCCCACTTTCAGCGCGAATTGCTCGACCCGCCCCGCGACACCGGCAACAACATCCATCTGGTCCAAAGAGACCTGAGCTTCCTCCAATGCCGCTTCCGCGGTCACGCGTTGGGCCGGGATCTCCTCGTCAATCTGCGCCAATACGGCGTCACGGCTCGCCTCCGCAGCCTGGAGCGCCCCCTGCGCTGCATCTACAGCGTTTTCCAGCTCTTCGACCTGGCGCACGCTGACCGCGCCTGACCCTCGTGCCAACAACTCGGACTGCGCAGCAAACTCTTCTTCGGCCTCAGTCAGGTTCCCTTGTGCCTGATCGACCGAGCCTTGCGCGGCCAGAAGCTGAGCTTCAGCTACGGTTTGTGCTGCGTCCAGTTCCCCCAGCCGCGCTTCAGCAGTTTCTACAGCAGCGCGCGCTTCTGAATCGTCCAATCTGAACAGTAACTGCCCTTCCTCCACCTGCTCGTTGTTCGACACGAGAACTTCCGCCACTCGTCCACCGCCTTCCGGCAAAATGGTCACGGTGCGGAAAACAGACACGATCTGCGCCGTCGAGGGATGAAAATAAAACACCAACGTGATCAGTGACGTCGTCAGCAGCACGCAGCCGGTTATGCCCCAGCGCAGCTCAAACCAAACCGAGTAGAGAGTGATCTCATGCCCGATGCGTTTGCCTTGAACACGCGATCGGTAGAGGTAGTCCGGCAGGATCGTAAGAAGTGAACAGACTGTAAATTCAAGCAAGGCGCGACACCTCTGTGTCCTCTGCCCGGGCCGACGGAATATCGTCTTCGCTCTCGGCGTCCGACGCCTCCACGTCTGCGATCTTACCCCGGCTGCGCGCAGCGCCCCCACCGGCCATGCGCTGCAGCGAGCGTGCGATCGATTGCAGTGGCGTGACAAAATCGGGCGGGTTCAGTGCGGCGATGATAATCGCCGCTATCCAGAAAATATTGTTATGCGTGAGCAGAGCAATCAGGGTCAGGATGCCTATCAACTGAAGCTGCGTATGGTTCGCTTGGTGCGCCATCCGGTCTGGCACGGAATGAAGATGAAGGTAGAAAACACCTCCGAGGAGTAGAAAGGCCCCAACCATAACGACCATAGCGATCATCAATGTGTCGGTCTGACCGATGGGTGTCATGTAAAAAGGAAGACCTGCGGCGGGGTCAGCGGTGGCTCCGTCGGACATTGGAGGCCCTCTCAATAGTCTGGTCGCATCAACTCAGTGTCATGCCTACAACGCCCCGCGCAAAGGTCAACGTTGTCTCAGCGCAATTTGCAGCGCTGCTGCCCTGTGTCATCAAAATTCTCCGGAGACAGCCATAGCTCAAACCGGTGTTTTATGGCTGGCCAATCATCGTCGGTCATAGCGTACCAGGACGTATCGCGGTTGGCCCCCTTGACGACCAGATCGTGTCGGAAAGTGCCCTCATAGACAAACCCGAACCGCTCAGCAGCTCTGCGCGAAGCAGCGTTCCGTGCGTTGCACTTCCATTCAAACCGCCGGTAGCCCAGATCATCAAAAAGATGTCGCGCAAGAAGGAAAACAGCCTCGGTCGCTGCCCGTGTCCGCGCAAGTGCAGACCCGTAGATGACACAACCGACCTCGACGCTGCCGTGGGCGGGGCGCTGGCGCATAAACGATAGGATGCCATCCGCCGCGCCGCTCTCTGACCGCACAACAAAGGTCAACCATGGGTCTTCCAGAGTTGTACGGGCACTTTCAAGCCAATTCTGAAAGTCTTGTGGCTCTGAAAAAGGACCAGAGGGGAGATACGTCCAAAGCTCCTCTCGCCCTTTACCGATCAGAGCCGCAGAAAGCCCGGTCAAATGCGCGTTCCAATCAAGCGGTTCTAGCCGGGCATATTGGCCTTGATGAACGATAGGTGCCGGCGCTGCGCAGCCTTGCCAGTCCGCCAGATCTGTCATGCGTTGAAAAGGAAATGCAGAACGTCGCCATCCTGAACAGTGTAGGCCTTGCCTTCAACACGCATTTTGCCCGCTTCTTTCGCCGCGCTTTCGCCGCCAAGCGAAATGTAGTCAGAGTAGGAGATTGTCTCGGCGCGAATAAATCCTCGCTCGAAATCCCCGTGGATTACACCTGCCGCCTGCGGAGCCAAGGTGCCCTTTCGAACGGTCCAGGCACGCGCTTCCTTGGGGCCGGCCGTGAAATACGTCTCGAGCGACAACAGCGCATATCCTGCACGGATCAACCGGTCGAGCCCTGCTTCTTCAAGCCCCATCTCCGACAGAAACATCTCGGCTTCTTCTGCATCAAGCTGGGCGATCTCTTCTTCGATCTGAGCGGAAATCACCACCACAGCGGCCCCCTGCTCGGTTGCCATTTTCTCCACCGCCTGCGAGTGCGCGTTTCCGGTTCCAGCAGAACCTTCATCAACATTGCAGACGTAAAGGATTGGTTTCGTCGTCAGAAGTTGAAGATTTTTCCAGGCGCGCGCATCGTCCGCGTCCACGTCGACGGTTCGTGCGGGCCTGCCGTCTTCAAGAGCGTCCTGCGCTGCCCTGAGCAGGCGTTCCTGCTGAACCGCTTCTTTGTCGCCACCGCGCACCTTGCGTACAATCGTCTGCAAGCGCTTTTCGATGCTCTCCAGGTCGGCCAGCATCAGTTCGGTTTCGATTGTCTCGGCATCCGCAATCGGGTCGACGCGTCCATCCACATGGGTGACGTCACCATCCTCAAAACACCGGACAACCTGTGCAATCGCATCCGTTTCGCGAATATTAGCGAGAAACTGGTTTCCCAGGCCCTCTCCCTTCGAAGCACCTTTCACAAGCCCGGCGATATCAACGAAGGTCATACGGGCCGGAATGATCTCCTTGGATTGGGCAAGTCTGGCGAGTTTGTCCAGGCGCTCATCCGGAACGGCGACTTCGCCCACATTCGGTTCAATCGTGCAGAATGGAAAGTTGGCGGCCTGCGCCGCAGCCGTCTTTGTCAGCGCGTTGAACAGGGTCGATTTACCCACATTCGGCAGACCCACAATCCCCATTTTGAAGCCCATGATGCTTTCCCTTACTGGTCCGCCGCTTCTATCAGCCACGGCTGCAGGCGCAAGCTGCCTGCCAAGCTGCGGCTGCATTAGCGCCAAGAATCCCACAGGTTGAGTTTCTTCGGACAAAACCTCTTGACCAGGATCAAGGGAGGTTGAATGTATGATGCAAAACAGCAGCTTAGAATAGAAACAGGCACCCTCCTCCATGAAGATGACCCTTTGCGCTGCCTCGCTATGCCTCGTCACCGTCTCTGTTGCCGAGGCTCAAAGCTTGATTGCCAGTGCGGGCTTTATCGATTTCTCTCTCGAGAAAGCAGAGGATGCCGCAGTCTTCGAACTGGAATATGTCGCCGCACCGAGCTGGTCGCTGTTCGATTTCGAAACCGGCTGGAATGTTCTTGGACGGTTCGATTCAGAAGATGGCGCCTATATTGGGGCGGGCCTGCTTGGCAAACGCGATTTCGCAGAAGACTGGTTTGTCGAACTCAGTCTGATGCCGGGATACTACGACGAGGGCCGGCCGGAAAACGATCTTGGACATGAAATTGAGTTTCGCTCAATGGCAGGCATAGGCCGCACGATTGGCGAAGGGCGTGCTGTGTCGCTGGCCGTCTCCCATATTTCGAACGCCCGCCTCAGCTCGGTAAATCCGGGGGCAAATGCGGTTCACTTGCGGTTTCATTTCGATTTTTGAGGGCACCGAGATAGTGTGCATGTCGGCGTTCCGCATAACCAGACCGAACGGGCATTGATTTTCCTCTTGCTTTCCAGCAAACCCCCGACGAGCTGAATGTGAGGACAATGATGACACGGATCGACGACACGTTTGCGCGCCTTCGGGCAGACGGGAAAAAGGCTTTCGTGGCCTATGTCATGGGCGGAGATCCGGATTTTGCAACCTCGTTGGAAATCGTGAAAGGTCTGCCGGCCGCAGGGGTGGATATTATCGAGCTTGGGATGCCGTTCACCGACCCGATGGCAGATGGCCCCACGATCCAGCTCGCAGGCCAACGTGCACTTGAAGCCGGTCAGACCCTGGACAAGACGCTCGATATTGCCCGGGCCTTACGGGCCGAAAACGATACAACACCGATTGTTATGATGGGCTACTACAATCCTATCTACGCGCGTGGAGTGGACACGTTTCTTACCCAGGCTAAGGACGCAGGCATAGACGGGCTGATCATTGTGGATCTGCCTCCGGAAGAAGACAACGAGCTTTGTATTCCAGCGCAAAACGCCGGTTTGAACTTTATACGCTTGGCAACGCCGACTACGGACGACGCGCGCCTGCCCGCAGTGCTCCAGAACACATCGGGGTTCGTATACTATGTCTCCATCACGGGGATCACGGGAGCGGCTGAGGCGCAGGCGACCGATGTCGGCCCGGAAGTTGCCCGTATAAAGTCTGCGACTGAGTTGCCCGTCATCGTAGGCTTCGGGATCAAGACCCCTGATGCCGCGGAGGCGATTGCAGGGGTTGCGGACGGCACTGTGGTGGGGTCTGCGATCGTAAAGCTGATCGAAGAGGGGCGACCGGTACCCGAAATTCATGCCTACGTCGCGGACCTGGCAGCGGGAGCACATCGCGCCTGAAGAAGCGCTCGGCGTTTGGCTACTCTTGGGACTCTGGCGCGTTCCACTCTCTCTGGCCTCCGCCTTTTCCTGCCCCTTTTTTTCCTGTTTTGGATTATTTTTTGTTTTTTTCGGGCTCACGAAAGATGTGAAGGGCGCGAGGTTTGTATGCGTATGTATGCAGGCTCCCGTAACGTCACGCCCGCGTGAAAAGCGTGACA